>NZ_JBHXMZ010000012.1:0-159763 GCF_042719915.1 Nocardia sp. NPDC058499
GGTATGACAAACTCGCTGTCCGCTACCTGGCAACCGTCCGCGTCGCCGCGATCAACCTGTGGTTATCCGGCCGCAGCTTATGAAACAGACTCTAGGGGGACGGTTTGTTCGCCGTGGGCGCAGCGATGCCGACCGCCGCCCGCCTGAGAGCCGACTCGGCGAGGAGCGGCCGGCAGTAGTGCATACTGCCGAGCGACCGTGTTCCGGCATTACTTTCCGAAACCATGCAATTCGATATTGTCTCGAATTCCCTGACACATTCGACAAATCGGGCATATCGACCGAATTGCGCTCCCACCGATACCGGACGCTCCGGCTCATAATCGGTCCGGAACCTCGTCGCCGCATGCCGTCTCCGATCTCGACCCGACGGGCGGTTGGGCATTTCTGCTGGAATGCCTCACCACCGGGTCGGCAAATTCCGGCGAAGAGGGATGGTGCCCCGGCGGTGAACTGCCGAAGGGCGGTATCTGAACCCGAACCGCGGCGTGACCGGTCGCGCTGGGATCAACCGCGTACCGCAGCCATCAGCGTATCGAGCGATTCGGCCGTGGTGAGCGCGAGCGCATACCCGGCGACCACACGAGCGGCGTCCGGCGCCAACCGTTCTTCGACATTGAGATCGAACTTCAGCGTGAGTTCATCATCGGAGAGCGGGTTCGCCGGACCGCCGCGATTGTGCTCCACGCGCGCCTGGTGCCATGAACCGTCCCGGGTGCGTACTCGTAGCACTGCCGGGAACTGGTGCGGGTAGATCTCGTCGCAGCGGTCATCGCCGAAACTGGTGACCAGCCGCGCCAGTTCGAGCGTGCGCGGATCCTGCGCCGCCGCATCGGTGAAATCGGCGTGACCCACACCGAGACCCGATCCGCCGAGTAGTGCGCGAGCCACAGTGAACGGGCCCGAGAAGGCCGCATGATAACCGGATTCGGGCGCGGCCTTTGCCGCGGGCGGTTCGGCGATGGTGCGCAGTACCGGCTTCGGGACGCCGAGTTCTATTTCCACGATATCGGCGGGGTCGACATCGCGGCGCAGAATGCGGGCCGCATCGATACCGGCGTGGGTGAAATGGTTGCAGGGGTACGGCTTGAAGAAGATGCCGGGTAATTCCCAATGCTCGCCGAGCCGGTCGAGAACCTTCGCGGTATCCGCCCGGTCGCCACAGAAAGCGTGCAGGAAACCGAAACGGCCCTCGATCACGGTGGGCGGGCCGGTGAGGCCGTGCCGGGCGAATTCCGCGGCCGTTACGCCGGAATGGGCCGCCCAGCCGCAGTGCGCGCGTTTGACCGTGCCGCCGGTGCGGTTGGCTTCCAGCAGCCCGGCACCGAAACTGGCGGCGATACCCATCGCGTCCGCGATACCTTCGACGTCCAGGCCGTACAGTATGGCCGCGGCGGCGGCCGAGCCGACAGCGCCGCAGATAGAAGTCGCGTGCTGACCGCGTTCGAAGAACTCCGAGTTGCCGAGTTCCTCGTCGTAGCCGCCCATTCCGAGACGGACCGCGATTTCGATACCCACGCCCGCCGCGTCGAGTACGGCGGGGCCCGCGGCCCCGGTCGCTTCGCCGACCGCGAGCGCGGCGGGAACCACCGACGCCGACGGGTGCAGAACCGACGGCAGGTGGGTGTCGTCGGAATCCATCGAATGGGCGAGGGTGCCGTTGATCAGAGCTGCGGTGGCGGCCGGGAATTGTTCCCCGGTGCCGATACCGGTGGCGCGGGGTGCGCCGGCCCAGTCGCGGGCCACCGCAGTTACAGCACGGGCCGACGGCTGGTCCTGCGCGGCGAGAGAGTTACCGAGAACGTCGAGAACGCGGCGCGCGACATCTTTGCGCAGTTCCGCGGACAGCCCGTCGGTGCGGGTCCGGTCGGCCAACGCTGCCAAGCGGCCGACTACCGTGCCCTCGAGGTCGTGGCGAGCGGTTGTGCTCATCGGGACACCACCGCGACCGGACGTACGGGCGATCCGGTGCCGCCGGTGATCCGCAGCGGCGCCATGACAAAAGTGAACTCGGTGAGCCCGCGGGCGCTCGCGGCCTCGAGGTCGAGGTGTTCGATGATGTGGATACCGTTCTCCACCAGCAGGATCCGGTGCACCGGCAGTACGCTGTGCCCCTTACCCGGCGGAATGTGTTCGAATGCGGTGGTATCCGCGCCCGCCGCCACGATTCCCGCGTCCGCCAGCCACTGTGCGGCGCCGACCTCGGCGCCCGGCACACCGTCCTGCTGGCCGAGATAGCGCTGGGCGTCGTCGAAGTGGCGGGCCCAGCCGGTGCGGATGAGCACGACATCGCCGCGGCGCGGGGTCACGCCGGCAGCGTCGGCGGCATCGCGCAGGTCCTGTTCCGTGACGGCCTGGCCGGCTTCGAGGGCATCGACGCCGCGTACCCGCGGAATATCGAGCAGCACACCGCGGCGGAGCATGAACGGGATGTTCTCCGCGCCGTGCTTCGAGTGGCGACCGCCGCGCTGCGCTTCCTCGGCGTCGATATCGCCGTGCAGTTTGCCGCAGTGGCTGACGTGTGAGAGAGCGTCCACATGGGTGCCGACGTGGCCGCCGGTCACGATGATCTCGTTGGAGGCCGAACCGCCGTCGGGACGGACCATATCGCCGTGCCGGCGGATCAGGGTCATCCGGAAACCGGGATGGTTGGGGGAACACGGCATACCCGTTGTGTAGGGATGCCCGAGCTCGACCACGTCGAGTTCGCTGTCCACCACGGCACTCAACAGTGCGTCGGCGGTAACGGCTTGTCCGGTCATACTCTCACTCCTCGTGCTGCGGTGGCCTGTGCTCGGTCGAGGACCACGCGGGCGTTCGCGACCACGGCAGGGTCGATGAATCGGCCGTTCTCGTCGAGAACCGCGGATTCGCCCGCCGCCATGGATTCGGCCGCGCGGTCGACGATGCGGCGGGCCCGGTCCTGTTCCTCCGCGGTCGGCGTATAGGCGGTATTGACGATGTCGATCTGGTTGGGATGGATAACGGATCGGCCGAAGAATCCTTGGGCGCGACCCACCCGCGACGTTTCGGCCAGGCCTGCCGGATCATCCACAGCCGTCCACACGCTCTGGACCGGCGACGACAGTCCGGCGGCCCGCGCGGCGGTGACGATCCAGCCGCGCGCCCAGGCCAGGCCTTCGGGCTCGGCGCGCATATCGGCGGCGAGATCCGCTTCGCCCAAGGCGATTCCGGTGACCCGCGGGTGGCAGCGGGCGATCTGCGGGGCCGCGAGCAGGCCGGCGGCGGATTCGATGCTGGCGTGTACGGGGCAGCGGAGGCGTTCCGCGGTCGCGGCGACCGATTCGGGGTCGTCGGATTTCGGCAACCTGACCCCGGCGGGCTCGGGGCCATCGGCGAGTGCGGCCAGCTCGCGGTCGAGCCACTCCGATCCGATCGCGTTGAGCCGCAACCAGACCTGCCGTTCCGGCGGAACTGCCCGCAGGGCTTCGAGTGCGTTGGTGAGCGCCTGGTCCTTCGCCCCGACCGGAACCGCGTCCTCGAGGTCGATCACCACGGCATCGGCGGCGCTGTCGATGGCCTTGCCGATCCGCTCCGCGCGGTGTCCCGGCACGTAGAGCCAGCTGCGCGGGGTCATTTCGCCGTCACCGCCGGCCGGTGGCCGAGGGCGCGGGATACCCGCTGGGCCGCTTCGCGCAGCGCGTCTTCGTGCCGGTCGCAGGCTTCCTCGGTCATCCGGTAGCTCGGTCCGCAGACAGAAACGGAGCCGATCACCGCGCCGTCGGCGCCGAATACCGGTGCCGCGATCGAGCCGGCGCCTTCCTGCCGTTCACCGGTCGACCGGCACACCCCCTGTTCCCGGGCTTCGCGCAGGGCCGCACGCAGAGCGCCGGGGTCGGTGATGGTGGTGGCGGTGAGTCGCGGCAGCGGCCGGGACAGCAGGTCTTCCTGCTCCTCCTCCGAGAGATGGGCCAGGATGATCCGCCCCGACGAGCCGCTGTGCAGTTCGAAGCGGCGGCCGAGTTCCACGGTCATCTTGATTTCCTGCGTGCTCTCGACCTGGTCGAGGTATACCCGCCCGCCCGGCAGGCGTCCGGTCACGGTGGCGGTCTCGCCGGTGGCGCGCTGGAGCTCGACGAGCGCATCCCGGGCCATCCGCCGTAGCGGGGAGACGTCCAGGGCCCGCGCACCCAGGGTCGCGGCGGCCGGGCCCAGCAGGTAGCGACGGGTGTCGGGCTCGTAGAGCAGCAGGCCGCATTCTACGAATGTCGTGAGGATGCGGTGCGCGACGGCCTTGGAGATACCGGTCGAGCGGGCGATCTCCGAGACGCCGAGCGCGCTGGATCGCCGGCCGAACTCGAGCAGTACTTCCGCTGCCCGTGCGGCGGATGTGGTGCCGCCACTCGAGGGCTCCATCGTGGCTCCGTTCTCCGGGGTGGATTCGTGTTCCGCCGGCTCCGCCGCATGGGACGAGACCGACCAAGCGCTGAACAAGTTGTACCGCTTAGCGAAACGATTGTCTAGCCGCCTTCTGCAACCGCGCACCGAGTTTCCGCCGAGTAAATCCTTCCAACAGGCACTTGTGCACGGATTGCCGAACGTGCATAGTGCAGGGGACCACATTCTTGCGTTCCGCTAGCCGGAACATGATAGGAGGAAGCGTGGACGGTCCGGATTTCGATCTCGTCGTCGCCGGTGCGGGCGGCGGGCTGGTCGCTGCGCTGCGCGCCGCCGAACTCGGCGCGAATGTCCTGGTGATCGACGCCGACGAGCATTTCCAGCGCGGCAACAACACCTCGATGTGCACCGCGATGATCCCGGCCGCCGGAACCCGCTGGCAGGATGCGGCCGGAGTACAGGACAGCCCGGCCCGTTTCCTCGACGATATCGCCCGTAAGACCGAGGGCACGGCCGACCGCCGCGTGGCCCGCGCGCTCGCCGAGACCAGCGCACAACTGGTCACCTGGCTGGCCGACAACCAGGAACTCGAACTCGAACTGGTCACCGATTTCCGCTACCCCGGCCACACCGCCGACCGCTGCCACAGCATCCCCGGACGGCACGGCTCCCGGCTGCTACGGCACCTGGTGCAGCGCGCACAGGCACATCCCCGGATCGAGCTCATCGCCCCCATGAGCCTGCGTAACGTGCACACCAGCGGCGGGCGGGTCACGGGGGTCGAGATCGCCACCCCCGACGGCAACACCGAAAACCTGACCGCACGAGCCGTCCTGCTGGCGACGAACGGGTTCGGCGCCGATCGCGACCTCGTGCGCCACCACCTGCCCGAAATCGCCGGCGCCCACTACCACGGCGGCCAGTTCAGCCGCGGCGACGCGCTGCGCATCGGCGGCGAACTGGGTGCCGACAGCGCCTTCCTCGACGCCTATCAGGGCCATGCCGCGCTGTCGTCGCGCAGCCAGACGCTCATCGGCTGGGCGACCGTCGTGCACGGCGGCATCATCGTCGACTGCACCGGCCGCCGCTTCGCGCCGGAAACCACCGGCTACTCCGAGTTCGCCGCCATTCTCGCCGGTCGGCCCGGCGGTACCGGCTGGATCGTCATCGACGAGCACATCGAGGAACTGTGCTCGGCATTCGACGATTTCCGCACCGTAGCCGAGAGCGGGTCACTGATCCGATCCGCCACCGCGACCGGGCTGGCCGAGAGTATCGGAGTGCCCGCAGCGGCACTCGGCGACGAACTCGCCGCGGCCCACCGCGCCGCCGCCGGAGAAGAACCCGACCGGCAGGGTCGCACCGACACCCGCCATCCGCTGACCGCGCCCTATATCGCGATCGCCATCACCCCCGCCCTCTTCCACACCCAGGGCGGTCTCGTCGTCGACGAACACGCACGAGTACTCGCCGGCGGCGCCCCGATACCCGGCCTGTATGCCTCCGGCGGCGCCGCCATCGGTATCTCCGGCCACGGCGCCGGCGGTTACCTCGCGGGCAACGGCCTCATCACCGCACTCGGTCTGGCCTTCCTCGCCGCCGAGCACGTGAGCAGCGCCGTCGCCGTCTGACCACGCCGCCCACACAACAGAACAACTGTCCAGATATTCGCCAGGAGAAGAAATGACCACCTACCTGATCAAGAACGGCACCGTCGTACGCACCGAGGACACCGCTCCCGCCGAGGGCGAGACCGCGGATATCCTCGTCGTCGACGGCAAGATCGCGGCCATCGGCCCCGATCTTGATGCCGAAGGCGCCGAGATCGTCGACGCGACAGGCAAACTGGTCTTTCCCGGCGTTGTCGACGCACACCAGCACTGGGGTATCTACAACCCGCTGTCCGAGGACACGCAGACCGAATCGCGCGCCAGCGCGCAGGGCGGCGTGACCACCGCACTCACCTATATGCGCACCGGCCAGTACTACCTCAACAAGGGCGGCGCCTACGCCGACTTCTTCCCCGAGGTACTGGACGCCTCCGCGGGCCGCAGCTATATCGACTACGCATTCCACCTGGCGCCGATGTCGAAACAGCATATCGGCGAGATCCCCGAGCTGGCCTCGGGCCAGGGCGTCACCTCGTTCAAGATCTTCATGTTCTACGGCAGCCACGGCCTGCACGGCCGTTCCGCCTCGCAGAGCGATTTCCTGATGATTCCCGAGGACGAGCGCTACGACATCGCGCATTTCGAGTTCGTGATGCGCGGCGTGCAGAAGGCCCGCGAGCAGTTCCCCGAACTCGCCCCGCATATCTCGCTGTCGCTGCACTGTGAGACCGCCGAGATCATGAGCGCCTATACCAAGCTCGTCGAAGAAGAAGGCAAACTGACCGGGCTCGCCGCCTACAGCGCCTCCCGCCCGCAGCATTCCGAGGGCCTCGCGGTAACCATCGCGTCCTTCCTCGCCGACGAGACCGGCCTGCCGAATATCAACCTGCTGCACCTGAGTTCGGCCAAGGCGCTGAAGGCCGCCATGAAGATGGCCGAAGCCTTCCCGCACGTGAACTTCCGCCGCGAGGTCACCATCGGCCACCTGCTCACCGATATCGACAACGCGAACGGCCTGGGCGCCAAGGTGAACCCGCCGATCCGCCCGCGCGAGGACGTCGAGGCGCTGTGGGAGCATCTGCTCGCCGGGAACATCGACTGGGTCGTCTCCGATCACGCCTGCTGCAAGGACGAGGTGAAATTCGGCGAGGACCGCGACGACGTGTTCGCCGCGAAGTCCGGGTTCGGCGGTACCGAATACCTGCTGCCCGGCCTGATCACCGAGGGTCGCAAGCGCGGTCTTTCGCTGCGCCGTATCGCCCAGCTCACCGCCTCGAACCCGGCCGACCGCTACGGCCTGCCCGGTAAGGGCCGGCTCACCGAAGGCGTCGACGCCGATATCGCGATCGTCGACCCCCACCGCACCTGGACCGTGCGCGCCGCGGACTCCGAATCCACCCAGGAATACACGCCGTTCGAAGGTTTCGAGCTCGGCGCCGCCGTCACCGACACCTTCGTGCGCGGAAACCGGGTCCTGGCCGACGGTGTGGTCACCGGCGAACCCAGCGGCCGCTACATCTCGCGGCCGTACTGAGAGGTGTGCAGTTGACCTCCGAGAAACAGCCGACCGGCCCGCTGCACGGGATCAAGGTCCTGGATGCCTCCACCATCCTGGCGGGACCACTCACCGCGCAGATCCTGGGCGATTTCGGTGCCGAAGTCATCAAGATCGAACATCCGCAGAAACCCGACGGGATGCGCGGGCACGGCCTCGACAAGGACGGGATTCCGCTGTGGTGGAAGATGGTCAGCCGCAACAAGCAGACCGTCACCCTCAACCTCAGCACACCCGACGGGCAGGCGATCTTCCGGGACCTGGCCGCCGAAGCCGATGTGGTGGTCGAGAACTTCCGGCCGGGCACGTTCGAACGCTGGGGTCTTTCCTACGCGGAGCTGTCCGAACGTAATCCGGGCCTGATCATGTTGCGGGTCACCGGATTCGGCCAGCACGGCCCGTACGCGAAACGTCCCGCGTTCGGCACACTGGTGGAATCGATGAGCGGTTTCGCCCATCTCACCGGCCAGCCCGACGGACCACCCACCCTGCCCGCCTTCGGGCTCGCCGATTCCATTGCCGGCGTGGCCGGTTCGTCGGCAGTCTCGATGGCACTGTTCGAACGCGAACGCAACGGTGGCACCGGCCAGGAGGTCGACCTCGACCTGCTCAGGCCGATCATGACCGCCGTCGGGCCCGGGATCATCTACGCCGACCAGCTCGGAATCGACCAGCAGCGCACCGGTAACCGGTCGCAGAACAACGCCCCACGCAACCTGTACCGCACCGCCGACGACCACTGGCTGGCGATCTCCACCAGCGCACAGGCCATCGCCGAACGGGTGATGCGGCTGGTCGGGCATCCCGAAGTGATCGACGAGGAATGGTTCGCCACCGGCCGCACCCGCGCCGAACACGCCGACCTCCTCGACGAATACGTCGGTGGCTGGATCGCCGAACGCACCCGCGACGAGGTCACCAGCATTTTCGAAGAAGCCGGCGCCGCCGTGGCGCCGGTCTACCGGCCGAGCGATCTGCTGAAAGATCCCCAGGTCGTCGCCACCGACATGGTCACCACTGTCGACGACGACGAACTCGGCCCCATGCGCATGCAGAACGTCATGTGGCGCATGACCCGATCCCCCGGTGCGATCCGTCACACCGGCCGACCCGCCGGTGCCGATACCGACAAGGTCCTCACCCACCTCGGGCGCACCCCCGAGGACATCGACGACCTGCGGGCCCGCGGGGTCATCTGACCCCGCGACTGCTTCATCCGAGGAGTTCGCTATGAAATCGCGTTGGTGGACAATAGCCATCATTCTGGGCCTGGTGGTGGTGAATTACGTCGATCGCAGCGCCATCTCGTTCGCAGCCACCGATCTGCGTGACGAATTCGGGATCACGTCCGGCCAGTACGGCGTGATCAGTTCCGCATTCTCGATCGGCTATATGCTGTTCGCCCTGCTCTCCGGGCCGCTGGTCGACCGGTTCGGGTCCCGGAAAGTGCTCATGGTGGGCATGTTCATCTGGGCCGCGGCCACGGCACTGACCCCGTTCGCCGGTGGCTTCATCGGCCTCATCCTGCTGCGCATCCTCCTCGGTGCCGGTGAAGCCCCCTGCTTCCCGGCGGCGACCCGGCTGGCCAGCCGCTGGCTGCCCGCCCACGAACGGGGTAAAGCACTCGCCCTCATCGGCGGTGTCGCCGTCTCCGGCAGCCTGCTCATCGGCGGCCCGATCCTCACCCAACTGATCGCGCTCACCGGCTGGAAGGGCATGTTCTGGGTGCTCGCGGTCGCCGGCATCGTGTGGGTTGTCGTCGCCTACCCGTTCCTGAAGAACTCGCCCAGCGAGGCGTCGTTCGTCTCGAAGGAAGAACTGGACTACATCCGGTCCGGGCAGGCCGACGGCGAGGACAGCGGGCACGAATCCAGCACCGACTGGGGCGAGATCCTGCGCAACCGCAATCTGTGGCTGGTCGGTCTCGGCTACTTCGCCTGGGGATTCATGTTCTGGGCGTTCATGTACTGGCTTCCGCAATACCTGGAACACGAATTCGGGCTGTCCATCAAGGAAGTCGGCGCGTTCTCGGTGGCGCCGTGGGCGGCCGGTGTGGTCGGCGCACTGCTCGGCGGCATCCTCGTCGACCGCGTCTACAAACGCACCCAGAGCATCCGCTCGCGGTTCGTGATCATCGGTGTGGCGCTGCTGCTCGCCGGTATCTCGATCGTGCCGATCCTGTTCTTCGGCAGCAACCTCACCATCGCCCTGATCTGCATCTCGGCCGGTGTCGGCTTCGGATTCGTCACCGGCGGCATCTGGTGGGTCGCCTCGATCGACGCGGCACCCTCGCAGCCCGGCACGGCCGCCGGTTTCGCGGACGCCTGCTTCGCCCTCTCCGGCATCATCGCCCCCGCGGTGATGGGCTTCATCGTCGGCAGCACCGGAACCTACAACGGCGGATTCATCGTCATGACGGCTCTGTGCCTGATCGGTGCGGCGGCGATGCTCTTCTTCACCAAGGAGCCGGAGCGCACACCTCTCGACACCGACTCGGACGGTGAGCTCGCCCCCGCGAAATAACCCACATCCGGTGTGTCCATCGCATACCGGCTCGGATGGCACCGCGTGATCGATGAGGGTTCACGCGGTGCCGTCACACCGAACTCCGGCGCCGCTCTCATCTCCCTGCAGAGAGCGGCGCCGGACCCGTACCGAGCTCGGTAACGGAAACCGCATCCGCGAGAACTCACTTCATCCCGATGCCACAGCTGGTCCGGTGTGGTTCGATTGCGGCGTGGACGAACAAGGGGGACGCCCGGTGTGGCGGGCGATGCTGGTTACCGTACTGATCCGCGGAGTCATGGGGTGTGTGGGGCTCGCGCTGACACTCGGCGCGTTGTTCTTCCTCACCCACCCGATCAACGTCGTCGCCTACTACCTGGGCTACGGCAAGGAGATGCAGGTCGAGGTCATCGACGCCAGCACCGGCGACTCCTCCCTCGGCCGCGGAGCCGAACCAGGGCAGGCCCGTGTGCTCGGCGAAGACCGAACCGTCGGCGTGTTCGAGACTTCGGTCGGCGATGTGGTGACCGCCCGGCCACGGCTTCTCGACCTGGGCGCCACGGAAATGCGATACGCCTACACCGGCCATGCCTCGGTACTGCCCGGGTCGGCATCGATATTCGGCGTCCTCGTACTGGGATTTCCCGGACTACTGCTCCTGATCGGCGGTTTCGGCCCGAACTTCGTTCTCGTGAGATTCACCCCGCTGCTGAACAAATTCAATGCCTGGGCGGCGAAGAAGAACGGGGCACGAGTTCCACCGCATACTCGGCAGCCGTGAACGCGATGCTCCGATCACGGGGCGCACGTGCCGGCAACCGCTTCGACTTCCGGCATGTGCACCCACCGGACCGTCGCGCCTCGGATATCGCGAATCAGGCCCAGGCATCGAGCAGTTCGGCCGGCGTCAGTACCTGCACGCCTTCCGCCGAACCCCCAGAGCGGGCGACCGCCAGCATCGGGGTATCGATATCCGCGCCCGGCAATTGCGATCTATGGGCGATGAGGGCTGCGAGATCGCGCTGGTCGAAAGGCTTCCGCTCGAGCCACTTCACGGATCCGACACAGGCGATCCGCTTGGCTACAGGTCCCCGATCCGCGGCGACGATATCGATTTCGGGGTTGTTCGTCCGCGTCCAGTAGCCGCCGACCGCCCCGGTCCCCTCGGGAAAATACCTGTCCGCCGCGCGCCACAGCGCCTCCCGGATCACTGGCTCCACAGCCCGCCCACGCCACGATGTCCAGCCTGCCCGAATCGTTTCGAGTACCCGGTCCCCGCGTCCGCGTTCGATGGCGGGCATACCGGGTCCGAGGAAGAACAGCCAGAACCGCAGGTACGGATCTTCGATCCGATATCGGGTTTCCCGGCTCGCCCGCACCGACAGCGGTCGCTCGGCCGCGACCATGCGCCGCTCCGTCAGGAGCCCCAGTGAGCGGGTGAGCGAGGTCGGAGGTAGCTCTCCGGCCGCCCGGCCGATGAGGCTGAAGGTGCGCTCGCCGTGACCGATGGCGCCGAGAACGATCCGCGCCTGCGCCTCGGTCGGAAACTCCGCAGCCAGTGCCCGCTCGGCGCTCACCAGCAGGGCCGAGGTGGGGCGGCGTAGCGCATATTCGAGGTAGTCCCACAGTCCCGCACCGCGCGGCCATTCCTCGAGAATGAGGGGTAGGCCGCCGCTGACGAGGTATGCGTCGACCGCATCGGCCGGCGCCAGGCCCAACATTGCCGCGACATCGCGCGGATTCATCGGCGGCACAACCATTTCGGTACCGCGCTGATAGAACGGCCGACCGTAGGTGTTGAGCTTCTCCATCATCGCGATATCGGATCCGATGAGCACCAGCAGAACCGGAAGCTTCGACAGTGTCCGATCGAACACCTTCTGCAGTGTGCCCTCGAACGCGCGATCCTCCCGCACCAGATAGGGCATTTCGTCCAGGACGACAACACTCGGCCCATCCGTTGGCAACACACTCGCGAGCAGGTCGAATGCGGCCCGCCACGTCTTCGGTTCCGCGAACTCGGCGACGCGTTCGGCGCCGGGGAGATCCGAGCACGAGATTTCCGAAACAAATCCCGCGAGATCCTCGTCCCGCGAGCCACCCACCGCCGTGAAGAATATGTGCGGCACCCGCGCGCGCTCCAGGAACTCCTCCACGAGCCGCGACTTTCCCACACGCCGACGGCCCCGGATCAGTACGGCTCGACCGGGGCGGCCCGTCCGGCTACCTCTGGTCAGCGGCTCGAGTAGTTCGCCGAGCAGCGCGAGCTCGGTGCGACGACCGATAAATCCGTCCATACGCCCTCCGATGAGACTATCTTCAATGATACTATCATCAAGGATAGTATCCGGCGGCAGTTGTCGGATCACACGCAGCTGGGGATCGGGCGGTACATCCTCGGCCCGGACGCGACAGGCCGACGCGAAGCCCCACCGGTTGGCCCCAGCGCGCCCCGCACTGCCGTAACGAACTCCTGTGCAGTACTCGCCATCGCTCCGCAGCGGGCAGGACCGGCCCTATACCCGCCACGAAGTAGTACAGAGCAAATGGGAGCTTCGGTACCGTTGGCGGTTGTGTCGACCACGCAGCCGAAACTACCGTTCCCCGATAGCGTTCCCTATGCGTTCGGGCTGCTCGACGTCGGCGACGACAACCAGATGTACTGGGAAACGGGCGGGCACCCGCACGGGCGACCCGCTCTCGTTGTGCACGGCGGCCCCGGCGCCGGCGGCAGCCGCGGAGCGCGCCGGACATTCGACCCGGCCATGTTCCGGATAGTGCTGTTCGACCAGCGCGGCTGCGGTGAGAGCCGGCCGCACGCCTCGCTCCCGTCGACCGATATGGCGCACAACACCACCGGCCATCTGATCGCCGATATGGAGCGGCTGCGGGAACATCTCGGTATCGAACGCTGGCTGCTCTACGGCGGTTCGTGGGGTTCCACGCTGATCCTCGCCTACGCCCAGCGTCACCCGGAGCGGGTCAGCGGGATCGTGCTGGTCGGCGTGACGATGACCCGCCCGCAGGAAGTCGACTGGCTCTACCACGGCCTCCGATTACTGCTACCGGTCGAATGGGAGCGGTTTCGCGACGGCGTCGCCGCCGAGGACCGGGACGGAAACCTGGTCGAGGCGTACCGGCAGCTGATGGAACACCACGATCCGACAGTCCGGGAGACGGCCGCCCGCAACTGGTGCGCCTGGGAGGACGCGGTCATTGCCCACGAAACCCTTGGCGCGCCCGGCCAGTACACCGCGCAACCGGATGCCGCACTGCTGGCGTTCGTCCGGATCTGCACCCATTACTTCGCACACACAGCATGGCTCGACGACGACCAGTTACTACGCGACGCGCACCGGCTCGCCGGAATACCGGGCATCCTCATACACGGCCGCCTCGACCTCTCCGCACCACTGCGCACAGCCTGGGAACTCGCACGCGCGTGGCCGGACGCCGAACTCCAGATCATCGACGACTCCGGTCACACCGGCAGTCCGGCCATGCGCACCGCCGTCTTCGACGCGGTCGCCCGATTCGCCCACTGACCTCGATCCTTACCTGCCGAGGCAGGCTCAGACAGGGGCGGCTCGTCGCGACTCACGACCCGCCACTCCACCCGGATTCGGAGCGGAGTCGTATTGCGCGGGCACACCGCCGCTGCGGTATTCGGACAGCGGCACCCCGGATGAGATCCTGCAGCGGTATTTCGCCTCAGTTCACCAGTAGCACTGCGCATAACGGTGCACGATTATCGGACGAGCGCGGCTGCGAAATCCGGGTGAGCGCGGACAGTCATCGCCGCCGCACTCGCCAGGGGCCTGACTCGGGCGGGACGGTTGCCGCGCGCGTACAGGGTCAGTGCCAAGGCCAGTGCGCAGGGCATCCAACCGGGAAAGAACCCCAGCACCATGGGCAGCGTTACCGACCGAACCACACCGGCTTGGGCCGCCATGAACAACACTGCCAGGGCCGCGGGGCCCGCAAGCCCGAGGCAATAGGCGATGAATTCTAGAGTCCGGCGGTGCCGGATGCACGTCCGGCACATCGGCCATCGGCCGCTGACCTCCACTGTTGTCGACGGCACCACGCGGTAGCGCACCAATCCCCAGCGGAACGACGACCACCAGGTGGTCTCCACCTGTCCACGCGCACCCTGATGCAGCCGCAACTCGGAGTCGCGGTATTCCACAGCTCTCCGACCGTGCCGAGCGCAACAGTCGGGGAAATCCTCGTCGACTTCGAGAACGAGCGTGCGCTTCGCTTCCAACTCGCCAGTGCGCCAACTGTATTCACGAAACGTCATCCCGCCACGAGGCCGCCGCAACGCGATGGTTGTATCTACTTTCCGTTTCATGCCGAACCGATCGGAGAATTCCGCGACAGCTACTCCCGGCGCGCGTACCTGATCGACGCGGTGATCTCCGCCAACTCACCGGCTCGGGTCTCGTCACCGCCGAGCACTTCACGGAATTCGAGAATCGAATCCCGCACGGATCCGCGGCGGAGGTATCCGGCCAGTTCGTTGCGCACGTACTCATCCGCCGGTAGACCGGCCGCGAGGGCCCGATCGGTCAGCACATCCCGCACATCCACTGGCAACTCGTATTCCCCGACCGCCGACGGGTCTCCGGAACCTGCCCATCCCGGACGCTGCTCACGCAGGAAATCCACCACGTCATCGATCGGCGCCCGCCGCCGCGCCAGCGCGATCAACTCCCGGCGAATCTGCGTCCACATCGACACCGCGGCCGCTTCGGCCCGCCGCCGCAGCACATCGGTGGTCGCCGCGGGGAGTTCGTCGATCAGCGTCATACCGCCAACGTACACAGGACGGCATACCAGCGCCGAGACCTGTTCGACCGGGATCGGCCGCGCACCGGAGCGCCCGGCGTACGCGTCCACGCCCGCCTCGAGATTTTCCGCATCGCCGCGCGGAGCCGGCGGCTGACATAGGCTCGGCCGATGGGGACACCTGGAAGGATCCGGGTGCTCTTCGCGGCAGTCGCGGTCATGGTGGCGTCGGCTTCCGCGGGGCCGGCATCCGGTTCGCCACCGATCGGGTGCACGGGCTGGCAGGTCGAAACCCTCGCCTCGGGGCTGGAGCAGGTGGAGAACCTCGAATCCGATGGACAGGGCGGCTTCTATCTCTCGGGGGATACGAAGGTCTATCACGTCGGCAGGTCCGGGCAGGTCCGGACGATCCTGGACAACCTGGCCGCGCCGGGTGGCCTGCAGCTCGACGGGACAAATCTGTATGTACTCACCCGGCAGGATGGAAAGCTGTGGCGCCTGAACACCGCAACGGGTGAGTTCACTTGGCTGGCCGACTTCCCGGGGAATGGTTTACTGCAACTGCCCGATGGCGATTTCCTCACGACGTGGGTGGGCACCGAGGGTGGGGAGTCTCGCGGTGTCTCGCGCTACGACGTCGAAAGTGGCGTGGTCACACCGAATTGGGCGTCCGTACCGCGCAGTGAGGGCCTGGCGTCGAGCCCCGATGGCCGAACGGTCTACACCGACGATCTGTTCACCGGTCAGGTCTACCGGATCCCGTTGGACGCACCGGATCGGTGGTCCGTTGTGACCACAGTTCCGGGGCTGATTCCGGGTCTCGACGATCTGACCGTATCCGGCGACGGCCATCTCTATGCCGCTGCCCATCTCACCGGTGTCATCCACCGTGTCGATCCGGATTCGGGGGCGTCCTGCGCCGTCACCACGGCCCTGCCGGTCGGGTGGGCCGGGCCGAGTTCGGTCCGGATCGCGGCCGACGGTGATCGGTTCGCGCTGTATGTCACCGCGTTCGACGGCACCCTGCGACGTGTGCGGCCGCCCGCGAATGTGGAGCTCACTCCGGTTCAGCGGGCCTGACTGCGAAAATACCGGGTTACCATAATCCGGTGAATGGGTCCGGCGAAGTAGACGCCGCGGCGAGGATTCTCGATGCCGTCGTCGAGATCATCGAGTCCGACGGCTACGACGCGGTGCAGTTGCGGGCGGTTGCCAAACGGGCCCGGGTATCGCTGACGACCATCTACGGCCTGCACGGCAACCGGGACGAGCTCATCTTGGCGGCGGTCGAGGCGTGGATGGCGACCCACTCCTACGTCGAACTGTCGCCACCGCCGCGCGATGAGCCGCTGGCCGACGGACTGATGCGCTTGGTGCGGCGGGTATTCCAGCCATGGGAAGACAGCCCGCGGATGGCGCACGCCTTCTACCGGGCCCGCACCACACCCGGTGGCGACCGGCTCGACCGGCAGGGTTTCGAAGTTGTCCTGCCGGCCGCTGCGCATCTGCTCGAAGGACTGGATCGCGACTACGTCGCCGATATCGCGGTGGTCCTGATCAATCTCTGTTACACGATGGTGGGCCGGTTGGTCGACGGCACGGCCGACGTCCCGACCATCCTGTCCACACTCGAGCGTGTTGTATATAGGCTGACCAGCGATAATTCCAAGCTCGCGGCGCAGCAGCCGAACCCGGGAACGGGAACGACCGGCCCAGCGCTGGATTTCTCGCTGTTCTCGCTGTACGGGCCCGGTATCGAACGGCCCGGCCCGGTACCGGAAAATCAGGACCACCCCACCGCTCGCACAGATCGGTCCTGACGTGATCCCGGACGGCGGTGCGGACGCCTAGCGTGATCCGGGCTCGGACCAGAGCAGTTCGGCGGCCGATTGCCGGTCCACGGGAAGTCCGGCCGCTGCCAGAGCTTGCCGTTTGAATGCCTGACCGGCCAGGCTGACCTGATGGGGTGTGATCACCGCGAACTCCCGGCCGGATCCGGCCCCGGGCCGTTCACCCCACAGATAGGTACGGTTCGTGCCGTCGCTGCGGCGGGCGTCGACCGCCTCGCCGGCCAACTGGTCGGCCTCGTACATCGCGGCGGAAACGGCCAGCACCCCGAAGCTGTCACACCATCCCGGAACGACCGGGATATCGCCGTAGTCCGCGGTTTTCGCTCCGAGGATCGCCAATGCCCGGGTATCGCCCGGCGTCGGTGTGAAAACGATTGTTTCGCAGCCGGCGAGTGTCCGGTCGAAGATCCAGCCGCCCAGGCAATCCACGACCTCGGCCACCGAGGAGGCCAATACGACTCCGGTATGCCGCGGTATCCGCCGGGGTCTGGTAGCGGCGCCCGATCGTGCGGGGGCGCGGGTTTCGGAACTGTCGAAATCATCGGCAACGGCCAACTGCACTGCCATCTTGCTATCCCGTTCTATCGAACTACTACGCCACCTCGATGCGGCCCGCGAGCACGCTGCGGTCCGGGCGGTGAACTCCCGGCCACCGGCGCCCACGCTGCTGAGAACCTCCGATCCAGCAGCGCGAGCAGGGTGACAGTAACACGGTTATCGCCTGTTCATCGGCAGTTCGGAACAACTGAAAGCAGCTGATTCCTCCTACGATTCACAGCAAGCCGAAACACCACGAAAAGCGGCCTGGTCGCGGGCTGTACACCGTCGGGGCCCAGAGCGGATCGTCCGAGCCGGCGTACCCGAACCTCGCCGGTCTACCCGAACCACCCCCGCCGGCCTACCCGATCCACCCGCGTCGACCCTCCCGCCCCGCAGGCGCCCGCCAACCGAACTGCGCGATGCGGGCGCCCCGTCAGACCGCACGGGAGCGCGCCGAACGGGTGGACAGCGGGGGTGTTCGCTGGCACGATTTGCTCCGAAAACCTACAGACCATGCGGAGCATGAGAACGCCAGCGGTAGCCTCTGACGCCATGACCACGCACATGTTGCGAATTCGCTCCACTTCGCGTGTTCCACTCGGTGAAGGGAAGTGAACAGCCGTGGCCACGGTGACCTTTGATCGCGCCACCCGGCAGTATCCGGGTGCGAAGACGCCCGCTGTCGATCAACTGCAGCTCGAGATCGCCGACGGCGAGTTCCTGGTGCTGGTGGGCCCGTCGGGCTGCGGGAAGTCGACCTCGCTGCGGATGCTGGCCGGGCTCGAGGACGTGACCGGCGGGCGCATCCTCATCGGGGATCGCGATGTCACCGACACCGACCCCAAGGACCGCGATATCGCGATGGTCTTCCAGAACTATGCGCTGTACCCGCATATGACCGTCGCCGAGAACATGGGTTTCGCGCTCAAACTGGCGAAGGTCGACAAGGACGAGAAGAAGCGCCGGGTGCTGGAGGCGGCCCGTCTGCTCGACCTGGAACCGTTCCTGGACCGGCTGCCGAAGGCGCTGTCGGGTGGTCAGCGGCAGCGGGTCGCGATGGGGCGGGCGATCGTGCGCGATCCGCAGGTGTTCCTGATGGACGAACCGCTGTCCAACCTGGACGCGAAACTGCGGGTGCAGACCCGCACCCAGATCGCGCAACTGCAGCGCCGGCTGGCGACCACCACCGTCTACGTCACCCACGACCAGGTCGAGGCCATGACCATGGGCGACCGAGTTGCGGTCATGCGCGACGGCCTGCTGCAGCAGTGCGCGTCCCCACGCGACCTCTATCGCGACCCGGCGAATGTCTTTGTCGCCGGCTTCATGGGTTCGCCGGCCATGAACCTGTTCACGCTCCCCGTGTCCGACGGCGAGGTCCGGGTCGGCGGTTACACCTTGCAGCTGCCGAGGTCGGTGGCCGGCGAGGCGGGGGCCTCGGTGACGATCGGAATCCGTCCCGAACATCTGGACACCGGCGAATCAGGTATCGAAATCGAGGTCGATGTGGTCGAGGAACTCGGTTCCGACGCCTTCATCTACGGCCGCCCCGCCGACCACACCGCCGGTGTCGAGACGATCGTGGCGCGCACCGATTGGCGTAACCCGCCGGCCAAGGGCAGCCGCGTCCACCTCACCCCGGGCCCCGATCACATCTACTTCTTCGCTCCCGACGACGGCCGCCGCCTGAACTGATTGCGGCCCTACCTGCGCCGTCGAGCCGCTCGCCATTCCTCGTTGAGGCGCACACCCAGCTCGTCGACCCCGATTTCCCGGCCGGATTCGCTGCGGACCTGCACCCGGACCGGGTCACCGGTGGCAGCTTCGACCAGGTCCAGCGGTGGGGGACCGGGCTGGAGGTAGGTGTTGCCCCACTGCATGAGAGCGAGCACAACCGGCAGTAGGTCGCGACCCTTGCGGGTGAGGATGTACTCGTGGCGGGTGCGTTTACCTTCCTCCTGGTACGGCTGTTTGGTGAACAGCCCCGCCTCGGTGAGTTTGCGTAGCTGACCGGAGGCCGCCGCGTCGGTGATACCTACCCGGGCGGCGAATCCGTCGAAGCGAGTGGTGCCGTAGTAGGCCTCGCGCAGGATGAGGACGGCCGAGCGGGTGCCGACCACATCCATTGCCAGCGCGATCGAGCACCGGTCCGGTTTCCACGAGTTCAGATCGGCCAGGGGGCCTTCCATCACGGCTGCCATGTGCTCATTCTATCGACCCTGGCTTGCCTCGAGTAATGTCAGCACCTACCCTGGCTTTAGATAACTTTAGCCAGAGTGAAGTCTCTGGTGACGGAAGGAATCACCATGCGAGACGCAGTCATCGTCGATGCGGTCCGAACCCCGATCGGGCGGGGCAAATCCAGCGGAGCCCTGCACTCGGTCCACCCGGTGGACCTCATGGCACACAGCCTGCGCACGCTGGTCGAACGCACCGGAATCGATCCCGCACTGGTCGACGACGTGATCGGCGGGGTCGTCAGCCAAGTCGGAGAACAGGGGGTGAACATGACCCGCCGGGCCGCCCTCGCAGCCGGTTTCCCGGAATCGGTACCCGCCACCACGGTCGACCGGCAGTGCGGCAGCAGCCAGCAGGCCGTGCATTTCGCGGCACAGGGAGTGATCGCCGGCGCTTACGACATGGTGATCGCCACCGGCGTCGAATCCATGAGCCGGGTCCCGATGGGCTCGAGCGCACGGGGCGCCGACGATATATCGGGCGTGGGCTTCGCGCAGCGTTATCCGGAAGGCCTGGTCCCCCAGGGAATCAGCGCCGAACTCATCGCCGCGAAATGGAGTATCTCGCGCACCGAACTAGACGAATTCGCGCTCCGCAGCCACGAGAAAGCAGCTCACGCAACCAAAAACGGCCGATTCGCCGCCGAACTCGCGCCCATCGCCGGACTGGAAACCGACGAAGGCATCCGCACCGGATCCACCCTGGACACTCTTGCCGCCCTCCGCCCGGCCTATTACGACGAGACCATGGCCGAGCGTTTCCCACGGATCGGCTGGAATATCACCGCCGCCTCCGCCAGCCAGATCAGCGACGGGAGCGCCGCAGTCCTGATCACTACCGGCGAACGAGCGCGCGAACTCGGTTTGCGTCCCCTGGCCCGGCTGCACAGTTTCGCGGTGGCGGGCGACGATCCCCTGCTCATGCTCACCGCAGTCATTCCGGCGACCCGCAAAGTACTCGACCGCGCCGGCCTCACCATCGACGATATCGACCTGATCGAGATCAACGAGGCCTTCGCCTCCGTGGTCTCGGCGTGGACCCGCGATACCGGCGCCGATCCGGAGCGGGTGAATGTCAACGGCGGCGCGATCGCGCTCGGCCATCCCCTCGGCGCCTCCGGGGCACGGCTGCTCACAACCCTGGTCCACACCATGCAGGACCGCGGTGCCCGCTACGGGTTACAAACCATGTGCGAAGCCGGCGGTCTCGCCAACGCCACCATCCTCGAACGCCTCTGATATCCGCCCTCACCGCGCCGACAACCGCAGATCGCTTCAGCGGCGGAGGGCCCCGGCTGTCTCGAGTCGAGGCAGCCGGGGCCCTTTGCAATCACGAACTGTTCGACATATCGGCTTTCGGTCCCCGTCTTAATCGGATGCCCCGGTCAGAACGCCCGCGGCGGCAGCGGCCATCGCCGAATACCCTGCGGGGCCTGGGTGCAGGTGGTCTCCGCTGTCGAACCGCGCGGCCAGTACATCCGGGTTCGCCGGGTCGGCGAGCACGCGTTCGAAGTCGACGACGGCGTCGAACTCACCGGAACCGCGGATCCAGGCGTTGACCGCGTCCCGGACTCGTTCGCCGCGCTCGCTGTAATAGGGAGCTCCCTGATAGGGCGGTAGGGTGCCACCGACGATGCGCAAGCCGTCGGCGCGCGCCATCCGGATCAGCCGGCGGTATTCGGCGATCAACTGGCCGGCGCCGATCTCGGGATTCGGGCGCATCCATGGTTCGTGCACTTCACTTGCGCCGATATCGTTGATGCCCGAGAGCAGGATCACGGTGCCGATCCCCTCCTTGTCGAGCACATCGCGGCGGAACCGGGTTGCGGCGCGCTGGCCCACGTACGCGGAATCCGATACGACGCGGTTCCCGCCGATCCCGGTGTTGAGCACGGCGCGTGGCCGGCCGGCCACGGCGAGCCGGTCGGCCAGCACGTCCGGGTAGCGATTGTCCATATCGGGCCACGCCCCGGCGCCGTCGGTGAGGGAATCGCCGAAAACGACCACACCGTCGCGGTTCGGCCTGCCGACGACCTCGACGCCGGTCAGGTAGTACCACGACCCGCTTGATTCGTTGAATGCCCCACCGTCGATATCGGCGCTGTGATCGCCGATCGCCCGATACGTGGTGCTGTTGGCGAGGTAGTGGAAGGTGGCGGGCCCGGTAGGCCGGCCGAGATACAGGGTCACGGTGAGCGGTTGCCGCGCGTTGACCGGGTAATCGATGGCATCGCCGGTGAGTTCGGCGCCCGGCGGTATCACCGCGCCCGGTGCACCACCGAAGGAGAGCGGGCGCACCGTGCCGGAACGTACCGCTGCCCCTTCGGCTGCCTGCGCGATCGTCGCCGCCGTGATCGGCAACGGTCGATCGCCGAAGAGATTGGACAGGGTGATCCGTACGGATTCGCCGGCGAGGGTGGGGCGCACGGTCTGGCGGATGGTGTGACCGGCGAAGCCGGCGGTCGACCAATTCGGCCCGAGCACATCACCGGCGGGTATCTGCGCCGCGGACCAGCTGTCGAGCCAGGTTTCGTGTGGCCCGCTCGAGCCGGCGGCGCTGACGTACAACGCGGTACCGGAGACAGTGAGCAGCACGCCCAGCAGTGCCGAGAGCACGACAGTCGGCAGCCTCCGGACACTCATCACCGCACCGGATCCTCGATGCGCCAGGTGATTCCGTGCGGCGCCAGCGCGTCGAGGAATTCCCTCGGCGCGAACGCCTCGGCGGCCGCCAGCACCCCGGGACGCACGGATTCGGTATCGACGAGAGCTGTGGCCGCGGCCACCGCCATGAGTGCGGAGTCGCGGTAGGAGTCGACGCCGCTCAGCACCGCACGCACGGTCACGCCGTCCGCACCGATCGCGTCCACCACGAGGTCATATCGCATATCGGCGGTCGCCGACGGCCCTTCCGGCAACGTATCGACGAGGTCGGGGGTCACCCCGCCCACGGCAGCGTGGATGCTCGCGTCCAGGACTCCGCTCACGAAGCGGACCGGGGTGTGCCGGGGAATCGTCAGCACCGGCGGCTGCGGGAATTTCGTCACCGCGGTCTCCTCGGTGTCGCCGGGGAACAGCATCGTGGTGTACCTGTCGAGGCGGCCGCGCCGCAGCCCCTCGTCCTGATAGTGCCAGCCACCGCTGCGGAACCAGTCCAGGCTCGCCAGCAGGGTCCGGGCGCTTCCTCGCGACCCCTCGCCGCCGCTTCTGGTGCGGTGGCTGATCACGATATCGGCCGGCCCGTCGACCTGCCGGGCGGCGAGGTTGGCAAGCAGATCGCCGGGCAGATTGCTGTCGGTGATCCCGGGGATGGCTGCTACACCCGCTAGGCGGGCCGCCGTGCCGAATTCGTCGAATGCCCGCTTCAACCACAGTTGTTCGCCCGAAAGGTCCACATAGTGTGCTCCGGCGGCGATCGCGGCCCTCAGCACCGGTGCGCCGTGTTCGACATAGGCCGGCAGGCTGCTGATCACCGCGTCGGCTCCAGTGAACGCCGCGACAAGAGCTTCGTGATCATCGAGTGTGGCAATCCGCCTTTCGGAGCAGGTATCTCGGGCAATCGCACGAAGCCGGTCACTGTCGCGGCCTACCAGGATCCGGTCGGCACCCTGCCGTACCAGCTCTGCGGTGAGGTGGCCCCCGGTGTGGCCGGTGGCGCCGTATACAGCGATCTTCATCTCGAACTCCCGTTCCTGGGTCGATACCGTCGAGGATGAATCTACGGATCATCGCTGAGTGCGAGAATGGGTAGAAATCTCGAATACATATCCAAAACACTCAAATCTATGGCGATATAGTTCAGCTGTGGACATCCTCTCCGATGCGATCTCCGCGATTCGCACCAGCAGTCCGAGCTCCGGCTTGTTCGTCCGGCACGCCCCGTGGGGCCGCCATTACCCGGTGGTGCCCGGCGCGGGCTTCCATGTCGTGTTGCAAGGGTCGTGCTGGCTGTGCGTGCCCGGCGGCGACGCGATCGCGCTCGGTATCGGTGATGTGGTGTTCATGCCGCGCGGCGCAGACCATGTCCTGGCCGACGATCCCGCCACCCACGTCACCGAGACCGCCCGGCCCGGTGAACCGCGGGAAATCATCGGCCCCGGCCCGCGCAGCATGCTGCTGTGCGGCGCGTACGCACTCGATCGGCGCCATCCGCACCCGATGCTGGACGGACTGCCGGAATTCGTGCATCTGCCTGCCCAGCTGGGCAGGCACGCCGGATTGCGTGGCGCGGTCGACCTGCTGGCCGCCGAACTGGCCGGGCCCCGCGCCGGAACAGACGCCCTCGTACCCTCGCTGCTGGATACGCTGCTGCTGTACATCCTGCGGGCATGGCTGGAGGACAACGCCGATACTCGACCGTCCAGGTGGGCCGCGGCATTCGGCGACCCGGCCGTCGCGACGGCGTTACGTGCCGTGCACGCCGATCCGGCACGCCCGTGGACGGTGGACGACCTGGCCGCGGCGGCCGGGGTTTCCCGAGCAACGCTGGCCCGCCGGTTCGTCGCCACGATAGGCGAAGGACCGTTGTCGTACGTGGCGAGCTGGCGGATGATCCTCGCGGCGAAACGGTTACGCGAGAGCACCGACGCCCTGTCCACGGTGGCCCGCGCGGTCGGCTACAGCTCGGAGTTCGCATTCGCCAAAGCATTCAAACGCCGATTCGGCATCGCCCCAGGGCAGTATCGCAAGGAGGCGGAGGGCGCCGAGCCCATCGCAGTCTGACGCCACAGCATGGGCCAGGGCGTATCTCTCGGCAGGCCGGCGGACAGCGGGCGCCCACCCTACTAACGTGAGGACGGTGACCGAGCTGCCCGAAATCGACACCATCACCGTCTACGCGATGCCGATGCGGTCGAAGTTCCGGGGGATCACCGTGCGCGAGGGCATTGTCCTGCACGGACCGCGGGGGTGGGGCGAGTTCTGTCCGTTCCCCGAATACGACGATCACGAAGCCGCCAACTGGCTGGCGACCACCGTCGAGCAGATCGGCGCGGGCTGGCCGGAGCCCGTGCGTGATCGCATTCCGATCAACTGCACGGTCCCCGCGGTTGCGCCGGACCGGGCACATGATCTCGTCGCCGGTTCGGGTTGCCGGACTGCGAAGGTCAAGGTCGCCGATCACCCCGGCGCACTGCCCGAGGATCTGGCCCGGGTGGAAGCGGTGCGGTCGGCGCTCGGATCCGGCGGCACGATCCGGGTGGACGCGAACGCGGTATGGGATGTGGACACCGCCGTCCGAAGTATTCGCGAGCTCGACCGTGCCGCAGGTGGTTTGGAATACGTCGAACAACCCTGCCGAACGATCGCAGAACTCGCCGATGTCCGCCGCAACGTGGATGTTCCGATCGCCGCCGATGAATCCATCCGGCGCGCGGAGGATCCGTTGCGGGTAGCCGTCGCCGGCGCCGCGGATATCGCGGTGATCAAGTGCACACCGCTCGGCGGGGTCCGGCGGGCCCTGGAAGTGGCCGAGGCGGCAGGGCTGCCCTGCGTGATCTCCTCGGCACTCGAGACCAGCATCGGATTGTCGGCCCAACTGGCTCTGGCAGGCGCGCTCCCGGAGCTGGAACACGCCTGCGGGCTGGGCACGGTGACTCTTTTCGAAGGTGATCTGGTGACCGATTCGCTGCGACCGGTGGGCGGTTACCTACCCGTCCCGCGCACTGGCCCGCAACCGAACCCGGCTCTACTGGAGAAGTACCGGCATCCGGACCCGGAACGCACCGCCTGGTGGACCGATCGGCTCGTCCGCGTATGGGAGGTACTGGGGCGTAGACGCGGTGAGTGAACCCACCCGCGTCAGCATCCGAATGCGGGCCGGCGCCCGTACGCCGCGCCGCCGAGCACAGGCTCATACGAGCGAAACGCCGCTGTCGTACAAGGTGATACGCAGGAGGAATCCTGCTTCGGGGCCGAGAATGCCCTCGACCAATTCGACATATCTGCCACAGAACTCCGGGCCGTGCGCGGCGACCGCTTCCGGGCGTGGCTCCAGGTGGTGTGCGATTTCATGCAATACCACCAGCTCCCGCAATGCCCACGGGCCACCGCCGCGTCGGGGTCCATCAGTGTGGACGGGTACGGCGAGCACACCGCTACCGGGTTCGTAATGGGCCGCAACGGTTCCCGCCCGGGCACGCACCCGGATCGGCGCCGCGGCCCGCTCCCATTTCGCCACAACCCAATTCAGGGCGAGAACGCGGACGCAATACTCCTGCACCGATTCCACCGAGGCGAATTTCCGTTCCACCGGCAGCGTCAGGCGCGAACCGTGTACCTCGACGGTGCGGCGCCCGAATTCGCCGGCCCGGTCGAATACCGCGCGCACCAGCTGTTCGGCGTCATACACCTTGGCGCGCTGCGAATCCCGCCTGCCGGTCATATCTCGCGCCGGATGAATTCGGCAGCGGCCCCGGCGATTGCAGTGCGCTCCCGGATGCCGGTGGCGGGTACTCGATTTACTCGGCCCCGCGGCGGGCGGGCCATACTCACCGGAACCCAGTTCCGCAACACCACTACCCGCCCGAGCCTTCGAGCCGCCCACGCGCCGCGTCCAGTTCCGGCGAAAATCCCAGCCGCGCCACTCGGCCCGCACGGTCTCCGGCCTGCCGGGCATCCGGCGCGTAGCCGGTGGAGGTCTGCGGACCGCGCCAGGTGCCGCGGGCTTCGGAGTTGCGACTGTAGAAATCGGCCAGTTCGAGTTCCTTGCCGCGCAGCGCGAGCGCGGTCCCGGCGGCCTGTTCTTCGGATATCGGTTCGGCGGCGCGGGTATCGCGCGTGGTGGCGGCCCGTTCGACCTCTTTCTTGGTGTCGGCCAGCCGCGCCCCGACCCGCGCCGCGAACGCCATCTGGAAGTTGAGCCGCGCGGTGACCCCGGCCACCGGAACCCGGACCACCCGCCGCACCCGGCGCCCGCGGCGCCGTTCGACCACCACCTTCTCCATCGTCGCCGACCGGTGGGCCCCGGATTTGATGTACCGGTCCGATGCCTGCACCATCTGCACCAGCAGGCTGGAGTACAAGGCCTCACAGACGTCGATATCGGCGGCGTACCCGTAGGCGTACACCTGGGTGGAGGTGCGGGCGACATCGCAGCGCACATCGTTGGCGTCGGCGATGGCCACGAACAACTGGACGTAGGTGCGCAGACCTTTGCGACCGGGTTCGCCGATCGGGATCATCCGCTGGATGAGCGTCGCGCCGCGTTCCCGGTCCCGGGTGTGGGTCCGCGCCACGGCCAGGTCGATCGAGGAGCGGGTGGCCAGGCGCTGGGCGGCGGCGAGGAACGCCTCGGCCTCGTGTTCGTTGTCGGTGGACTCGGCTTGGCGCAGCAATCCGCCGATCCTGGTGAGCAGGCGTTCGGAAACTGCGTTCGCGGCGGACATCGCGCCCCAGCCTAATCACGCCGCCGGCTGTGACGACCAAGGGGCGCGACGTGGAGACGAAGCCCACCGGCTCCGGCGCGACCCCTCCTACCTGTGGTTTATGCGAATTCCGGGATCGCCGGCCGCCGACCGGGCCGTGAGCGGGAGCTCCTTCGCCACAGGAGTACCCCACACGCGACGTTCACACCATGTATGTTGCCTTGTGCTGCCGCTCACGTGTCGACCCTGGAGTTCCGCGATGGCTTTCAAGAAGGTGCCGTCTCTACGTGCCGCGCTCGTGCTTTGGCCGATCGCGTTGCTGACTGTGACCTTTGCCGCCGCCTGCAACACCAGCGATACCGATGAGCAGCTCAGCAGGAACCAGGACGGTCGCGGCCCGATCACCTACGTCGAGGGTAAGGACACCACCGAAACCGGCGCGGTGAAACAGCTGATCGATCGCTGGAACGCCACCCACCCCGACGAGCAGGTCACCTACAAGGAGCAGTCCAACGACGCCTCCGCCCAGTACGACGATCTGGTCGAACATATGCGGGCGAAATCGCCGGACTACGATGTGGTGGCCCTGGATGTCCCGTGGACCGCGGAGTTCGCCGCCAAGGGCTGGATCCAGCCGCTGGAGGGGCAGTTCGCGATCGATACCGCGCCACTGCTGTCCCCGCCGGTCGCCAGCGCCACCTACAACGGCACTCTCTACGCCGCACCCCGCAATACCAACGGTGGTCTGCTGTTCTACCGTAAAGACCTGGTTCCCACCCCGCCTCGCACCTGGTCGGAGATGCTGGCCAGCTGCCCGATCGCGCGGGAGCAGCAGATCGGCTGCTATGCGGGCCAGTTCGCGCCGTACGAGGGTTTGACGGTGAATACCGCCGAGGTGATCAACGCATTCGGCGGCACCTTCGTCGGTACCGACGGCCGCACCCCGACGGTGAACAGTGCCGAATCACGGGCCGGACTCCAGCAGTTGGTGGACGCCTACAAGGCCGGCGATATCCCCCGCGAAGCGATCACCTTCCAGGAGCCGGAGAGCGGCGCCGCCTTCAACCAGGGCAAACTCATGTTCCTGCGCAGCTGGCCGTCCACCTACGGTGACGCCGCCTCCGAATCGTCGGCGGTCAAGGACAAATTCGGTGTGGCGCCGCTGCCCGGCGACACCGGGATCGGCGCCTCCACACTCGGCGGCTACAACGCCGCGATCAGCGCGTACTCCGAGAACAAGGCCACCGCACTGGATTTCCTGAAGTACCTGATCAGTGAGGAGGCGCAGCACATCATCGCCTCCGGCGCATTGCCCTCGGTGCGGGCCTCGATCTACGACGACCCGGCGCTCATCGCCAAGATGCCGTACCTGCCCGCCCTCAAGGAAGCCATCGCCAATGCGGTGCCCAGACCGGTCACCCCGTTCTATCCGGCGGTGTCCAAAGCCATTCAGGACAACGCATATGCTGCCCTGACCGGAACCAAGTCCGTGAACGACGCGATCATCGGCATGCAGAAGGGTATCGAGACGGCCGGATCGTAGTTACTGTTCAACCGGACCCGGCGAGCCAGGAGAGAGAACGGTGTCGGATCCTTCCGGAACGGACGCGCAGGCGTCGGTCCGTACAGATGAGCCCGCGAACGCAGCGCGTACCGGCGGGACGGCCCTGAAGTTGCGCGACGAAGTGCGGATGACAGGCAGGGCGTGGCTGTTCGTCGCGCCGGTACTGATAGCCCTCGCCGTGGTGATCGGGTACCCGGTGTTGCGGGCGCTGTGGATGTCGTTCCACTACGACGACCAGCTCGACGCTGTAACCGGCCGCTTCGTCGACAACGGGGAAAGCACCTTCTACAACTACCTGCATTGGCTGGTCGGCCAATGCCAGGTGATCACCGGCGGTGTCACCGAATGCCCCACCGGCAATCTGGGCTCCGAATTCTGGGGCGCGGTCGGGGTGACCCTGTTCTTCGCGGTGGTGACGGTGACGCTCGAGGTTGTCATCGGGCTCGGGATGGCGATCGTCATGGGCAAAACGTTCCGGGGCCGGGCACTGCTACGCGCGGCGGTACTGATCCCGTGGGCCATCCCCACCGCGGTGACGGCGCGGCTCTGGGAGTTCATGTTCCAGTACGACGGCCTGGTCAACACCATTTTCGGCACCGAGATCCTGTGGACCTCCGATACCTGGCCCGCACGTTTCGCGGTGATCGCCGCCGACGTGTGGAAAACGGCGCCGTTCGTGGCGCTGCTGCTGCTGGCAGGGCTGCAGATCATCCCGAAGGATGTGTACGAGGCGGCCCGTGTCGACGGCGCCTCGGCCTGGCAGCGGTTCACCCAGGTGACGATGCCGTTGCTGAAGCCGGCGCTGCTGGTCGCGGTGCTGTTCCGCGCCATGGACGCGCTGCGCATGTACGACCTGCCCGCCATCATGACCGATAACCTGCCGGCCACCCGGACCTTGTCGGTGCTGGTGGTCGAACAGACCCGGCAGGGTCCCAACAGCGCGGCGGCACTCTCGACGATCACCTTCCTGTTGATCTTCGCGGTGGCCTTCGTCCTGGTGAAGGTACTGGGCGCGAACGCGGTGCGGACGCAGGAAGAGCAGCGGAAGGCATGACCGCGGTGACTACACAGCAAACCGGTACCCCCGCCCGGCCCCGCCAGTCCTGGCGGCGCCGGCTCGGCTCGGCTCGTATCTACGTGGGCGCGCTCATCGTGTTGCTCTGGGGGCTGGGTCCGTTCTATTGGATGGCGGTGACCGCGTTCCGCGACCCCGCCTACACGTTCGACCCCACCCCGTGGCCCACCCACATCACCCTCGACAATTTCCGCGATGTCTTCGACACCAGCCGGGGTAACGATTTCGGCAAGGCGCTGCTCAACAGTGTGATCATCGGCGCGGCCAGTACCGTGATCGCGCTGGTCATCGGGGTGATGGCGGCCTACGCGCTGGCTCGGCTCACCTTCAAGGGCCGCTATCTGGTGTCCGGGGTGATCCTGAGCGCTTCGATGTTCCCGGTGGTCGTCCTGGTGACCCCGCTGTTCCAGCTGTTCACCGATATCGGCTGGATCGGCAAATACCAGGCGCTGATCCTGCCCAATATCTCCTTTGTACTGCCGCTGACGGTGTACATCCTGGCGTCGTTCTTCGCCGATCTCCCGTGGGAGCTCGAGGAGGCCGCCCGAATCGACGGGGCCACCAAATTGCAGGCTTTCCGGCTCGTGATGCTGCCGCTGGCGGCGCCCGCGGTGTTCACCACCGCGATCCTGGCGTTCATCGCCGCGGTCAACGAGTATCTGCTCGCCCGGGTGCTCTCCGGTAGCGACACGGAACCGGTGACAGTGGCCATCGCCCGCTTCTCCGGGAACAATCCCCAGGTAGAGCCCTATGCGTCGATTATGGCGGCGGGCACGCTGGTGACCGTACCGCTGGTAATTCTGGTACTGGTGTTCCAGCGACGCATCATCTCCGGACTGACCGCAGGCGGGGTCAAAAGCTGATCACTGGGTATCCTGGGGTCGGGCGGTGGTGCGCCTGAGTTTTTCCGACGCTCCGGGAGGAGATGATCGTGAGCTCGTTCCAACCCCCGCGTGGCCACAACACTCCCAGATCGCCGCAATACCCTTCGCTCGCCGGTTGGAACCAGCTCGACACCGGTGGGCGACCTCGGCCGCCGCGACCCCCGCAGTACCGCCGCCCGCCCCGTTCCCGGGGCCAGCGCATCCGCCACCTGATCCTGTGGCTGTTCATCATCCTGGTCGCCGTCCCCGCGTTGCTGGTGGCGCTGGTGTACTGGAGCGCGGAGATCCCGGCGGCCGGTACCGTGCCGGTGAACCAGACCGCCACCATCACCGCCTCCGACGGCACCACGGAACTGGCCAAGGTGGTACCGCCCGAGGGCAACCGCACCCCGGTACCGCTGGAACAGGTGCCGGTGCACGTACGCGACGCCGTACTCTCCGCGGAGGACCGCAACTTCTACGACAACCCCGGTTTCTCCCCAACCGGCCTGCTACGTGCCCTGCGCGACAACGCCCTGGGCCGGGCCGATGCGGGCGGCGGCTCCACCATCACCCAGCAGTACGTCAAGAACGCCTTCCTCGGCCCCGAGCGAACGGTGAGCCGCAAGGCGCACGAGCTGATCATCTCCGCCAAGATGGCGCGGGAGTGGAGTAAAGACGAGATCCTGCACGCCTACCTCAACACCATCTATTTCGGGCGCGGCGCCTACGGGATCGAGGCGGGTGCGCGGGCCTACTTCGGTAAGCCGGTCGCCGAACTGTCCGTTGCCGAGGGCGCGGTACTGGCCGCACTCATCCGCTCTCCGTCCGGGCTGGACCCCGAGACCAAACTTCCGCAACTGCTGCAACGCTGGAACTATGTCGTCGACGGCATGGTCGCCATGGGGTCCCTGGCGCCCGGTGAACGCCCCACCGTGGTTTTCCCGCCCACGATCCCGCCGCCGGTATTCGACGAGAACATCGTCGAACGCGGCCCGGAGGGGCATATCAAGGCCCAGGTTCTGCGCGAACTCGCGGCCGCCGGGATATCGCAGGAAGAGGTGAACACCGGCGCCCTGCGCATCGTCACCACGATCGACGCCAAGGCGCAGCAGGCCGCCCAGGCGGCCGCCGATGACAGTCTCGCCGGGCAGCCGCCGGAACTGCGGAGCGCGGTGGTCTCCATCGACCCGCGGTCCGGGGCGGTACGCGCCTACTACGGCGGCGCCGACGGTATCGGCTTCGATTTCGCCCAGGCCCCGGTGCAGACCGGTTCGGCGTTCAAGACCTTCGCGGTGCTGGCCGCGCTGCAGCAGGGAATCCCGCTGTCCCGCGCGTTCGACAGTGCACCGGTGGACGTCAACGGCGTCGATGTGCGCAATGTCGAGAACGAATCCTGCGGGACCTGCCCGCTGTCCGAAGCGTTCAAACGCTCGCTCAACACCAGCTTCTACCGGCTCACCCTGGCCATGAACAACGGTCCCCAGGCCATCGCCGACGCCGCGCACCAGGCCGGGATACCGCACGATATTCCCGGCGTGCCGGGTAAGTCGCTGACCGAGATGGGTGAGGAGCCCATGCCGTCGATCGTGCTGGGCACCTACCTGGTGCGCCCGCTCGATATGGCCTCGGCCTATGCGACCATCGCCGGTGAAGGCCGCTATCACCCCCCGTATTTCGTACAGCGAGTGGTTCGCGGCGACGGCCGGGTCCTGCTGGACCGCAGCAGCGACCCGGAGCAGCAGACCGGGGACCAACCGCCGCCCTCCGAACAGCGGATTCCCCCGGATATCGCGGCAAAGACGGCCACGGCCATGCGCCCGATCGCCGACTACTCCAACGGTCACGGGCTGAGCGGGCGCCCTTCGGCCGCTAAAACCGGCACCACCCAGTTGGGTGATACCGGGCAGAACAAGGACGCCTGGATGGTCGGTTTCACGCCCTCGCTGTCGACGGCGGTATGGGTCGGCACCGAACGCAATCTGCCGATCATGACTGCCGGTGGCGGCCGCATCTACGGCTCCGGGCTGCCCGCCGATATCTGGAAACAGACCATGGACGGTGCGCTCGCCGATACCCCCGTGGAGCAGATCGGCAACCCGGCCCCCGCCCCGCCGCCGGCAGCGGCGCCCGGCACGAACCAGCAGCCGTCGGGCAACCCGTACGACATCCTCAACCCGCCCCAGCAGCCGGAACCGGAACCGCAGCAGCCGTTCATCGTTATTCCGCCGGCCTCCGAACCGTATGTGCCCGAACCGGAGTACGCACCCGAACCCGCGCCCCAACCCGAACCGCCCGCGCCCGCACCGCCGATCATCGCGCCGCCACCTCCGCCACCGCCTCCGCCACCGCCACCGCCGCGGGTGGTGGAAATACTGCCCGGCGTTACCGTTCCGGTGCCGTGATCCACGGATTTCCGCTCGGGATACCGACGAAGGAACGGCCGGCATGGCAGCATCGTTGGCCAGAGTGAGATGTCGCCCATCCGACCGACCGGCACCGGGCCCACGCTCGTGCCGGGGCGGGCGTGCGGGAGGATATGCGCTGGAGCGACGACGGATGACGAGACATAGGGGCTACGCCGGTGGAATTCAATGTCGTTGACCGCCCGGAAACGCTGGTGGCGGGAATGGTGCTTCGCAGCCCAGCCCTCGCCGTGGAAGGGCCGCGCCGTAAGAAAGTGGAGGAGGCCTGGAAGCTGAATCTGTCCCGTGCCTTACCCGGACCGCCGGCCAGCGCGTTCGTCGATCATGCCCCCGAGATCAATTCGTACCTGACCCATATCATCGGCTACCGCTGCCGCAGTCTCGACGATCTACTACCCGGGGATGTGCTCGCCCGGATCCCGGCCGGACAGTACGCCCGGTTCAGCCTGAGCGGTGAGAATCTGGGCGAAACCATCGTGACCCTGTGGCGCGCCATCTGGGATGCCGAAGCCGCCGGCCGTCTGGTGCGTTCCTACACCGGGGACCACGAACGGTATCCGGACGAGCACACGGTGGAGGTTTTCGTGGCACTGGCAGAAGACGATTCGGCGGGCAGGTAGGAAGCTGTGGATTTCGAAATTGTCACCCTCGACGAGAGTATGGTCGCCGGGCTCACCGTTCCGCTGGCCGGCCGTGAGGTATCGGCCCGCGATCTGGACCTGGTCAACTTCACCTGGGATCGCTATCTGAGCCGGGAGAAGGAGGTGCCCCGGGTCGCCGCCTATATCGGCCAGGACGATCACGCCGTGGCCGTCCTCGGCTACGAGATCACCGGCCTCGCCGGCCTCGACCCGGGCGATGTGCTCACCCGGGTCCCGGCCGGTCGCTACGCGAAATTCGTGGTCACCGAAAAACCGTACGACCTGCTGCGCACGGCCTGGGCCCGCGTCCGCGAAGCGGAAAAAGCGGGCACGATAACCCGCTCCCACACCGCCGAACTCGAACGCTACACAGGCCCCACCTCAGTAGAGGTCTACGTATCCCTGGACTGAGCGCCGATCAGTAGCTCCGCGCCTCCCTGCAAACACCCGGCGGCGGCCCTGAGCTCGGCAAGCACTCGAGCCGCGACCCTCGACGCAACCACGGTGGAACCGGGCCCAGTAAGCCACTCCGGCCCCTGCGCAACCACGGCGGCCGCCCCGCAAGCACTCGAGCCCCCTAACCCCAGGGCACCACCTTGGCACCGAGTTCAACAAGCACTCGAGCCGCCGAGCCCAACGCAACCACGGTGGCGCCGAGTCCAGCGAGGCCCTCAAAGGGTTCGGCCCGTCCATGCTTTCCGCCCGCGAGACAATGCGGCGCAGCCGCGAGTCTCGCGGGCGGAAAGCATGGACCTAAAGGGCCGAACCCCGCGCGCGCCAGCGCGCCAAAAACACAGAACCTTTGCGAGTAGCCCCACCCACCCGTAACCTTTGCGGCGGCTACCCATGATGCCCGGGCACGTAGCTCAGCCGAAACCCCGAGTGTGTCCGAGACTCCCGGATTCCCGGCCTGCAGCTCTCTCTGATCAGCCGATTATGAAAGTTTCCAGCTCTGCACGCGCCACATCATCGGCCATTTGTTCCGGCGGGGACTTCATCAGGTACGCCGACGCCGGTAGCACCGGGCCGCCGATTCCGCGGTCCTTGGCGATCTTGGCGGCACGCACCGCGTCGATGATGATGCCCGCGGAGTTCGGGGAGTCCCACACCTCGAGCTTGTACTCCAGGTTCAGCGGCACGTCACCGAACGCGCGGCCTTCCAGCCGGACATAGGCCCATTTGCGGTCGTCGAGCCAGCCGACGTGATCGGATGGGCCGATATGCACATCGTTGGCACCCATCTCCTTCTGCAGGTTGCTGGTGACAGCCTGCGTTTTGGAGATTTTCTTGGACTCCAGGCGGTCACGCTCGAGCATGTTCTTGAAGTCCATATTGCCGCCGACATTCAGCTGCATGGTGCGGTCGAGCTGCACGCCGCGATCCTCGAACAGTTTCGCCATGACCCGGTGGGTGATGGTGGCACCGACCTGGCTCTTGATGTCGTCGCCGACGATCGGCACGCCCGCGGCGCGGAACTTCTCGGCCCATTCCGGGTCCGAGGCGATGAACACGGGCAGCGCGTTGACGAAGGCCACACCGGCGTCGATAGCGCACTGGGCGTAGAACTTGTCCGCTTCCTCGGAACCGACGGGCAGGTAGGAGACCAGCACGTCGACCTCGGCGTCTTTCAGCACCTGGACGACGTCGACCGGGTCGGTTTCGGCGAGTTCGATGGTTTCGGCGTAGTACTTGCCGATGCCGTCGAGGGTGGGGCCGCGCTGGACGGTGACACCGAGCGGCGCCACATCGGAGATCTTGATGGTGTTGTTCTCGCTGGCGAAGATCGCCTCGGACAGGTCGAAGCCGACTTTTTTGGCGTCCACGTCGAAGGCGGCCACGAACTGCACGTCACGAACGTGGTACTGGCCGAACCGCACGTGCATCAGGCCGGGCACCGTCGCCGTATCGTCGGCGTCCCGGTAGTACTGCACGCCCTGCACGAGCGAGGAGGCGCAGTTGCCCACACCTACGATGGCGACGCGAACACTGGACTTTATGGTGTCTCCACTACTCATGGCCGGTATTTCCCTCTTTCTGTGGTGCCGCCTTCGTCGATTGCTCCGCCGCAATCAACTCGTTGAGCCAGCGCACTTCGCGCTCGCTTGATTCGAGTCCGAGTTGATGGAGTTGCCGGGTGTAGCGATCCAGCGAGCCACTCGCCTTCTTGATCGCCTCCCGCAGCCCCTCTCGGCGCTCCTCGACCTGGCGCCGCCTGCCCTCCAGAATCCGCATCCGCGCTTCTGCGGGAGTGCGGCTGAAGAAGGCCAAGTGCACGCCGAAGCCGTCATCGGTGTAGTTCTGCGGACCGGTATCGGCCAGTAGCTCGCCGAACCGCTCCCGGCCCGCCGGTGTCAGCTGGTACACCCGCCGGGCCCGGCGGGTCGTCACCATGCCGTCGGGCGCCTCCTCCGCGATCAGCCCCTCCGCCTGCATACGTTTCAAGGTCGGATACAGCGATCCGTAGGAGAAAGCCCGAAATGCCCCGAGCAGGCCGGTGAGCCGTTTCTTCAGCTCGTAGCCGTGCATGGGCGCTTCCAGGAGCAGCCCGAGGATTGCCAGTTCGAGCACCGGGCTTCACCCCCTGACTTCCGTACAGACCTAACCAATGGATGCGATTACCAACTATATCGGAGCGATATAACCGTGCATAGTTCAGTCCGCTACATCACAGGTGGCGACCCGGGCGCATCACCCGCCATCGACGCTGATGTCCCCCCTATCGGCGTGTGAATCCGAGCTTCCGGGACGGCCGCGCGGGAAAGGGGACCGGTGGCGACGAAGTAGACCGACACCGGGCGGACGAGTAGGTCGCGGTCGAGAGCCCGCGCACAACCGGGCCTTTTGTGGGCCGGCCGGTGAGGTTCGCCACCCGGGGCTCAGCGGGCGGGAAACACTTCCAGGGGCACGCCGGCGAACGAAACGGACAGATGCCCGGTGCTCTCCGCGGGATCCTCGACGTAGATATCGATCACGGGGCCGGCATCGGCGGGCGCGATCAGCTCGAATCCGATTCCGAGATGTTCTACCTCGCCCTGCTCCAGGCGCACCGAGGCCGGCGCTCCCGCCAGTACTGCACCCAGCGTCGTCAGCTCGATATCGGCCAGGTCGATGGGCCGCCCGTTCGCGTAGCTGGGTACCGCGCCACCCATCTCATCGAACCCGTCCGCATCGAAGCGGAAGTTGCGGGGGCTGCCTGTGCTCAACCGCTGGACCAGCAGAAAATCCGGAAAAATGGTCGCCGTATCGATCACCGTATCGCCGAACTCCCGGCGGTAGGCGTCGATGAAGAACTCCAGCCCCTCGACGGTGGCCAGGTTCGGTAGCGACGCGGGCTCCGATTCTGCCTCCACGGCGACGGCGATACCCGGCGCAGGTTCGTCACGCACCACGAACCCGACCCCACCGCCCAGCACGGCGGCGGATACCAAAACCGCGACCGGTAGCCACCACGGCGGCCGGGCGGGGCGGTCGCCAGTCAGGATCGCGGCGCCCGCCAGTTCGCCGGGCACCTGCAGGTCGCGGATGAGCCCGTCCAGATCGGTGGTGAATTTCGCCCGCATCGCCGAGCGCGTGCGGGTGGCGTGTTCGCCGGTGCTCAACTGCCCGTCCGCCAAAGCGGCGTCCAGGACCGCGCATACCTCGACGCGATCGCGGTCGCGCGCCCTGACCTGTTCCTTTTTCGCCATCAACCGTCCCTTATCCCTCGAACGGCCGGACCCGCAGGACATCGCCGGCCACACCGACCAGCAGCCATCCGCTCTCGTCGAACGTGTTGGAGACGTAGACACTGACCGCGGGTACACCGTTGTACGGCGAGTGGGTCTGGATCTCGAAGCTCATATGGGTGACCGCACCGTCAGGGACGCGGGCGATCGCCGGGGCATCGGCCAGCACCCGGCCGATGGCGCCGGTATCGAGCGTGCCCAGGTCCACGGTCGAGGTATCGACCGGGCGGGTGGTCAGATCGTCGGACTGGTTGAACCCACCCCGGTAGTCGTAACTCACCAGGCGGTTCGGCTGCCCGGGTACGGCGCGTTCGACATCCCCGTGGTCGGGGTACAGCCAGATCTGGTCGGCCACCGTATCGCCGAAACGCTCGCGATACTCACCGATGAACTGCGCGAGCCCCGCGCCGGTCACGAGGTTCGGCGGGGCGAAAACCAGCGGGTCGGGCTGCTCGGGCGCGGGCCCGGGTTCTCCGGGTTCCGCCGGCGCCACGGCCGCCGGGGGCGGTGCGCTCGCCGCGGAATCCGTATCGCGGCTGGTGAGCGTGAACGCGCCGATTGTCACGGCCAGGGCGGCAGCGGTGAGAACGGCGAAGTAACGACCCGAACGGCCGGAACCGGGCGGGCGGGGCGCGACCGGAGTGTTCCGCGGGCCCTGGAGGTCGGCGGTGATATCGGCGAGGTCGCCGAGGGTGGTGGCCTCGGCGAGCAGTTCCGTCGCCGCACGATGTTCGTCCTCGGTCAACTGACCCTCGCCGTAGGCGCGGTCCAGCAGTTCACCGGCGGCCCGGCGATCGGCGGTCCGTGCCCGCGTGCCCGGCGGGTACCCCGACGGCGGTGGGACCACGACAGGTTGCCCGGCGGCAGCCTGTTGCAGATCGGCTACCAGATCGGATAGTTCGCCGAGCGTTTTCGCGACCCGGGCGCGGGCGATGCGGTCGTGGTATTCGGCAGCGCCCAGCTGGCCTTCGGCATAGGCCGCATCCAACTTTCCGGCGGTATGGGCGCGATCGATATCGCGCGATCGCATCCTGCCCGGCGCTGCTGTCGACACCAGCGAATCGTACTTTGCGCAGGGCTTCTCGCCGGCAGCCTCGGTTCCCGCCTGTGACGGGGACCACTCATCCGAACCACCCCGGGAGGTGTTGACGCAAACGCGCCAATCCCGCTTTTCGCGACCGAACCACACCCGGGTGGGCGCCCCGAACCCGGTTTCGACTCCAGCCACGGACGTTTCCGGGGAGGTCGATCCGGTCCGGGAAGCCGGTGCCGGACAGACCACGTCCGGGAGCCGGATCCAATCCGGTCGCGGGCGGCAGCAATACAACACAGCTACTCTGGGGGCGTGCGAATTCAGCGGCAAGTGGTGGACTATGCGCTCCGGCGCAAGTCGCTACTGGCTGACGTCTATGCGGGCCGTGTCGATGTCGCCGAGGTATGTGACGCCAATCCCTACTTGCTGCGTGCGGCCAAATTTCACGGCCGGGGGAGCGAGGTCACATGCCCTATCTGCCGGAAGGAACAACTCACTCTCGTATCCTGGGTCTACGGCGACGGCCTCGGGCCGATCGCGGGTTCTGCGCGCAGCCCGGAAGAGCTGGTGCGCCTGGCCGAGTCCAGAGAAGAGTTCTCGGTTCATGTCGTCGAGGTGTGCCGGACCTGCAGCTGGAATCATCTGGTGCAGTCCTATGTACTCGGGAAGACGCCGCAACGGCGGTCGCGTTCCCGGGTGAATCGGCGCACCGCCGCGGAATGAACCCGCCCGGCCCGATGATGGTGTCCTTGCCGCGTGCCACAGTGCAGTGCACGGGCCCATCAGACCGATACGAGCTTTGGAGACCTTGTCAGTGACCGAAATACGTAGCTCACAAGCCCGGCCGTTCAGGGCAGGGTTAGCGCATTCCAGGACAAGGCTGTATGGTTTGCAGCACTCTCGCCGCCGGGCGGGCGGAGAGGCTAAACGCCTGTGGAGGCCATGTAAGACCAGGACGTGTTCTGGCGGTGGGCGGTGAAGCAGGAACCCAACGGTCACCGCCGGGGGGACGCCAATTCGCCCTACGAGACCCAAACGGGTGGTAATCCGGGCGGGGGTGGCGGCCCGCGAGGGCCGCTGCCCGGCCGGCAACCCCAGCAGCGTCCAGGGGCACCGAATCGCGGTCCCGCGCCGAATCCCAACGCTCCCCGCCCTGGCCCCGGTGGACGGCCACTCGGCCCCCGCCCTGGCCCCGCGACCGGTCCGCGCCCGGCCGCCAACGGCCCGCGCCCGGGCCCGGGCGGTCCACGGCCGCCCGCCAACAGCGGGCCCCGGCCGTCGGTCGCTCCTCCGCGCCCCGGTCCCGACGGCCGGCGTCCGGGACCCAACACGGGCGGTATGCCGCAGGGGCCACGAGGTCCGCAGCCGCCGCAGCGTCCCGGTCCCCCGGGCGGCCCACCGCCCGGCCGCCCGCCGCAGGGTCGCCCGCAGCCGCCCAATCAGCCGACACAGCGGATGGGCCACCCGGGTGAACCGGCACCGCAGCGCGGTGAACAGGGCACCGTGAAAATGCAGAATCCTGCCGGGTCGGCAGAGGCCACCCGGCGCGAACGAACCCCGACCGGCCCGAGCGCGGCCACCCGTCCCGGTCCGAACACCGGGGAGCGCCGGGCCGCCGGCGCCGACAGCCGGGCGCGTAACCGCTCCGGTCCCGGTGGCGGCCCACCGCCGCGGCGGCCCGGCGGGAACCGTTCGGGTGGTCCCGGCGGGCCCGAGGGCCGTGGCCCCGGTCAGAAACGCAAGAACCGGTGGAAGATCGCGCGCCGGATCGCCTACGTCCTGGTGGCGCTGGCCATCGTGGTGCCGAGCACGGTATTCCTGATCGCCTATTCCACGGTGTCGGTCCCCGAACCGGGCGATCTCAAGACCAACCAGGTCGCGACGATCCTCGCCAACGACGGCGAAACCGAGATCACGCGCGTCGTTCCACCGCAGGGCAACCGCACCGATGTGACGATCGATCAGATCCCGCCGCATGTGCGCAACGCCGTGATCGCCGCGGAGGACCGCGATTTCTACAGCAACCCCGGTTTCTCCATCTCCGGTTTCGCCCGCGCCGCGCGCGATAACCTGCTCGGCCGGGAAAGCGCCGGTGGTGGTTCGACGATCACCCAGCAGTATGTGAAGAACGCGCTGGTCGGCGACGAACGCAGCTACACCCGTAAACTTCACGAGCTGGTCATCTCGGCGAAGATGGCCCGGCAGTGGAGCAAAGACGAAATCCTCACCGCCTACCTGAACACCATCTATTTCGGGCGCGGCGCCTACGGTATCGACGCGGCCGCCAAGGCGTATTTCGGTAAGCCGGTGCAGGAGTTGAACGTCGCCGAAGGCGCCGTTCTCGCCGCGACAATCCAGTTGCCGTCGCTGCTGGATCCGGAATCGAATCCGGAAGGCGCCGAGGCCCGCTGGAACTATGTGCTCGACGGTATGGTCGCCGGCGGAAATCTCGACCGCAACGAACGCACGGGCATGGCCTACCCCGAGGTGCTGTCGTCGTCCGCGGCGGCCGGGCAGAAGACCGATTCCTCGGGGCCGGAGGGCCATATCAAGGCGCAGGTGCTGCGGGAACTCTCCGATGCCGGGATCAGCGAACAGCAGCTGAACACCGCCGGCCTGCAGATCACCACCACGATCGACCACCAGGCACAACAGGCCGCGGTGAACGCCGCGCGGACGAATATGGAAGGCGAACCGGACAAACTGCGTACCGCAGTGGCATCGATCGACCCGAAATCCGGTGCGGTACGTGCCTACTACGGCGGTGAAGACGGCTACGGCTACGACTTCGCCAACGCCGCACTGCAAACCGGTTCCTCGTTCAAGGTGGTCGGCCTGGCACAGAACCTGGAGATGGGTATTCCACTGTCGCAGATGTACGACAGCTCGCCCGTCACGGTCAACGGTATCGAGATCACCAACGTCGAGGGCGAAGAGTGCGGAGTCTGCACCATCGCCGAAGCGTTGAAACGGTCCCTGAACACCAGCTTCTACCGAATGCAGCTGGAGATGCAGAACGGCCCCCAGAAGATCGCCGATATGGGCCACAAACTGGGCATTCCGGAAGAACTTCCAGGTCTGGGCCCCACGCTCACCGAACCCGGTGGCGCCGGCCCGAACAACGGTATCGTGCTCGGCCAGTACCAGGCCCGGCCGCTGGATATGGCCTCCGTCTACGCGACCCTGGCCGCATCCGGGACGTACCACAAACCGCATTTCGTGTCCAAGGTCGTCACGGCCGACGGGCAGGTCCTGCTGGACCGCGGCGATGTGGCCGGCGAACGCCGGGTTTCGGAGGCCGTCGCCGACAACGTGACCGCGGCCATGGAGCCGATCGCGGGGTACTCGCGCAACCACGGGCTCGCCGGTGGCCGTCCCTCGGCCGCCAAGACCGGTACCGCGCAGCTGGGTGACACCGGCGAGAACAAGGACGCGTGGATGGTGGGCTACACACCGTCGCTGTCCACCGCGGTCTGGGTGGGCACCACCGACAACTCGCCACTGCGCAACTACGGCGGCGCGATGATCTACGGTTCGAGCCTGCCTTCGGATATCTGGAAGGACACGATGGACGGGGCCCTCGAGGGCACGCCCAACGAGAAATTCCCGAAACCCGCGCCGATCAAGGGTCAGGCGGGCGTCCCGAAGTGGACGGCCCCGTATACCGCGCCGTCCACGACGATGCCCAGTTTCGAACCCCCGGTGGTGATCGAGCCGAGCCAGGTCGAGATCCTGCCCGGTATCACCATCCCGGTGCCCGGTCTGCAACCCAATCCGCGTAGCCAGACGCAACCGCAGGGTCAGCCGCAGGGCAACAACGGCGCCGGTCCGATGCCGGGCCAGCCGACCGCCGGAGCCGAGGGGACCGCGCCGACGGTCACCCAGGCGCCGAGTGCGGGCACCGAGAGCGATACCGGTGGCGATACCGATTCCGGTGGCGACAGCGGCACCGATCCGGGTGGCACCGACAGCGGCGATACCGGCGGCTGACGGCCGGCTCGCCACGCTCCGGGGTCCGGCTCCGTCCGGGCCGGACCCCGTCAACAGGTAACCTCGGGTGCCGTGAGCGAGCAGCGACTGGTGGGTGGGCCGGACGACGGGCACGAGCCCGGAAACGGACCGACCCACCGGGATACCGGCCGCGGGTACGATTCGCCCGCACCGCTCGCCCCTGACCTGCGGTCGGCCGACGCGCGCGATAAACCGAGCCGCAACGATTCGATGGCCGCCCAACTGTGCACGGTGGTGGGCGGTCCGGTCGGCGATCACGCACTCATCGGGCGTGCCCGTTTCTGGACTCCCGTGCGGGTGCTGCTGGCGTTCACGGTGATCTTCCTGGCCTTCGGCTGGTTCGCCAAAGCCGGCTGTATCCAGCAAACCGGAACTCCCGGCGGCGGGCTTTCACTCGACTGGAACGACGGCCGCCAGTACACCGCCATGTGCTACTCCGATACCGTCCCGCTGTACGGCGCCGAACGGCTCAACGAGGGCGCCTTCCCGTACAAGAAGTACTGGGTGGAGGAGGCCCCGGGCGGCGGTACCGAGATCCGGCATATGGAGTATCCGGTGCTTTCCGGGCTGTACCAGTACGTCTCGATGCTGGTGGCCAAAACCTGGGACGCAAGCCCACTGCCGGGCGCCCTGCAGGTGGTGCTGTACTTCAACGTGGTCGCGCTGGGTTTGTCGATGGCCTGGCTGGCGACCATCTGGGCGACCGGGCTGCTCGCCGGGCGCCGGATCTGGGATGTCGCGCTGATGGCGTGTTCGCCCCTGGTGATCGTGCACGCCTTCACCAATTTCGATTTCCTTGCGACAGCCTTCGCCGCCGGCGGTCTGCTGGCGTGGGCCCGGCGCCGGCCCCTGCTGGCGGGTGTCCTACTGGGTTTGGGCGGGGCGGCGAAACTGTACCCGCTGCTGCTGCTGGGCCCGATCCTGGTGCTGTGCCTGCGCGCCGACCCCATGCAGCGCACGCCCCGCGGTCAGCTGTCGATGCGGTTGCGCGATGTGCGCGACGCGGATTCCCTGGGCACCTGGCTGGCCGAAATTCCGGCGCGGACCCGGCTGCTCGGTACCCGCCCGCTGGGTGCCGCCGGTTTGACCACCGGTGGCGCGCTGGCGACCTGGGGTCTGGTGAACCTGCCGATCGCGGTGTTGTACCCGGACGGCTGGCGGGAGTTCTTCCGGCTCAACACCACCCGCCACGCCGACCCGGATTCGCTCTACAACGTGGTGATGTCGTTCACCGACTGGAACGGTTTCGACGGTGTGCTGCGCCACGGTGAAGCACCGGCCATCCTGAACATGGTGTCGTTGCTGCTGTTCGCGACCGCCTGCCTGGGTATCGCCTATATCGGTCTCACCGCACCCCGCCGCCCCCGTCTGGCGCAGTTGTGTTTCCTGGTGATCGCGGCCTTCCTGCTGACCAACAAGGTGTGGAGCCCGCAGTACTCGTTGTGGCTCGTGCCGATCGCCGTGCTGGCGTTCCCGCATCGCCGCCTGCTGCTGACCTGGATGACGATCGACGCCCTGGTCTGGGTGCCGCGCATGTTCTACTACCTCGGTGTCGACCGGAAGGGTCTGCCCGAGCAGTGGTTCACCGGCACCGTCCTGCTGCGCGACCTCGCGGTGATCGGATTGTGCGTGCTGATCATCCGCCAGATCTACCGCCCGGACGAGGACCTGGTACGCCGCGACTACCTGGACGACCCCGTCGGCGGTGTGGTCGACCGCGCCCCCGACCCCCTGCTGCCCTGGCTCCCGCAGTTCCTGCGCCCCAGAATCTCCCTGGACACCCATTGGACCGGCGCCGTCGCAGCGACCCGGCGAACGCGCCGAGGAACGCCGGCCGAACCGCAGCCGGTATCCCCCGCACGCCCGCTCGAGACCCGGCCACCCGCGCGCCTGGGCTGATCCGAAACCGCGCACCTCGATCAGGCGCGGCGGGAACTCGACGTTCTCGATCCGCACACCGATCGACCCCGGCGAAACCAGTAGTGGTGCCGGGCCGGCGAGGCCTGGAACGGTCTCGGCCCGCCGGACCTCGCGCACGCCGGCGTGCCGAAAACTCAGCTCGCGCGCAGAATCCTCGCCTGTTGTTCCGGTTCGTGCGGGAGCATGTCCAGGTCCAACTGCCAGGCGTTGTTGGTCCACGGATCGAACAGCGGGGTTCCGGCAGCGGTGGGCAGATGCCGGCAGGCCCGCGACAGTGTGGCCACCATGTTGTCGTGGGAGACGGTTTCGTCGGCGCCGACGATCACGGTGGACAGTCCGATGAGATCGCCGCGCGCCAGGAGTGCGCCCAGGCGTTGCGCGTCCGCGGGCTGATAGCCGTGCGGGAAGTCCGCCGCCAACAGGATGCGATGTTCGGCCGGCGGTACACCCTGTCCCGAGTTGTAGGCCATTTCGGCGAGTTCGGCGGCGTCCGCGAGTTGTTGCAGCCGTGGCGAGATATCGGCGTGGTCGTTGATCGGGGGTCCCGCCAGTACCGGCGCCAGCATTCCCGTGAAACCGGTGAACGCTCCGGTGAGGTCGATGATGTCGACAATCGTGCGGCGTCCCGGCGCGGCCCGCAGCAGACGGGCCAGCAGCGCGCCGATCACCGGAGCCACCGCGGCCGACGATTCGGTATCCACCCACAGCGGCCGGTTCAGCGGGACCGGAACACAGTACGGAATCCGTAGCGCGCCGCGGTCCAGTGCGTAGAGTTCGCCGAGCCGGATACCGTCGGCGGGGGCCGCCGGGCGATCCCAGGCCGGCGAATTCCACGATGCCAGCGCGGCGGGTAGTACCGCGTCCGCCTCGGCGAGTTCCCGTTGCAGTTGGGCACTGTCGCGCTGATGGCTGTTCTCGGCGGTAGCGGTGAGTTCGTCGTAGCGGCCCTGTGCGGCCGTGCGTTCGGCATCGGCGGCGGGGGTGTTGCGGGTGGCCGGGTCCGAAACCGCCGCGGACAGTTCCTGGTCGAGCCGTTGCGCCGCGTAGTCACGGGCCGATGCGAGGGCAGCGGCCGACCGGGCGGCGTCTTCGAAGATCATCCACAACCGCTCGAGCCCGTGCCCCACCTCCAACGGGGAGCCCTCGGCGGCCGGTGGCGGTGCGGCACCGGAGACGGCCGCGCCGTCGGCAACGGTGGTAGTGGCAGCCGCGGCCGGTACCGCTGTCACATAGTTCTGGGCGCCGTGGGCGTGCAGGAGTTCGGCGATACCACCCGCATAACCCTGCCCCAGCGCACGCAGTTTCCAGCCCGTACCGCGCCGATACAGCTCGAAGCAGATCAGCGCGGTTTCCCCGGCCTGCGGGGTGATCACGAATTCGGCGACCGGCGCATCGTTTTCGGAGAGACTCGCGGTGACCACGCCCGGCGCACCGGGTGCCGAAGCGGTCAACAACACCGCCTGGGCATCGGCGCGCACCTCCGCGGGGGTGACCACCACCGCGGCGGCGGCCTCCTCGATCCGCACACCCGGCGCCGTGGGGCGTTCGGAAACCAGCACATCCGCGGCTGTTTCCACTCGCAGGTCCGCGGCCACCACCAGCGCCGAAACCGTCAGCGGCACCGCCGCGTGCACCTGGAAGCGGGATACACCGCCGTCGAGAGCGATGTTCTGACCCGCCTGCAAGACCTTCATATCCTGTCCCCCGCTACCACTCATACCTGCAGGAACCGGCCCAGCTGCGGAATCGCCTCGCCCGGATGTTTCGCGTTGAAGCCTTCACCGATGGCCTGCATCTTCCAGTCCGCGCCGGCCCGGAACAGTTTGGCCATGGCCATTGCCGTGGTCGGGGTGCCGCCGGTGAGCGAATACCGTGCCAGTTCGGCGTTGTTCGCGCCGTCGATCAACCGGCAGAAGGCATTCTGCACCTGGCCGAAAGTGTGGCCTTTGTAGGAGGTCACGATGAACACCAGGCTGTTGACATGGGCCGGTATGCGCACGAGGTCGACCAGGATCACCTCGTCGTCGCCGGCGCCCTCACCGGTGAGGTTGTCGCCCTGATGACGGATCGAACCGTCCTTCGAGGTGAGCTGACCGTAGTAGGCCACGTCGACGGGGTTCATATCGGCGAACATCACCACCGAGGCATCCAGGTCGATATCCACGGTGCGGCTACCGAACAATCCGCGCTGCTGCACCGGATCCCAGCCCAGGCCCATCTTCACGAAGGTGAGGGCGGCGCCGTCCTCCTTGCGGAGACTGACTCGCTGCCCCTTCTGCAGGCTCACCGGACCGGTTTTGCTCAGGCTGATCTCACCGGCCGGTGGCTGCTGCGGCGGCGCCGGCGGTTGCTGGTGGCCCGGGCCGGGCGGCGGCGGATATCCCCCGCCCTGCGGCGGATAGGACGCGGTGGGCGGCGGCTGCTGGGCCGGATAGGTAGGTGGAGCCTGCGGCGGCGGCGCCGGGGCCTGCGGCGGAGGCATCGGCGCCTGCGGGGGCGCCGGTGCCGCCTGCGGCGGGGGAGCAGGCGCGGCCTGCGGGGGCGCGGCCTGTGTCTGCGCGGCCGAATCGTCCACCGTGACACCGTGGTCGGTGACCAGCGCCGCGAAACCACCGGCGTAGCCCTGGCCGACCGCACGCACCTTCCACGCACCCTGCCGGCGATACAGTTCGAGCGCGATCACGATCGACTCGCTGGCCAGACCGTCGATCCGGTACTCGAACAGCTGGGCGCCGGACTGATCGGAGACATAGGCGACCGGCGGCGCGAACTGTCCGAAATTCGTATTCGGATCGTCGAGGGTGATCACCGCGCGCACCTGCGCGATATCGGCGGGTACCGCGGCGAGGTTCACCACCAGCGCGGCCGGCTGCCCGGCCGGGCCCGGACGCAGGTCCACACCGGGGCCGCTGGGCTGGTTGTAGAACACGAAATCTGCGTCGGACCGGACTTTGCCCTGCTCGGTGACCAATAGTGCGGACAGATCGGCCGGGGCGGCCAATTGAATCGAAATCACCACGTCATTAGTGGCCAGTGGACCGTTCTGGCCTTTGGCGAGTGTTGCGGACAAGTCAGACCCTTCGCTTGTCGGTGCGTGTACGTGCCACTCTACGAGATACGCGCCCACCGCAAATATCGTTAACAACGGCGCGGGCCACTCGAGGCCACCGGCGGACATATCCGGCTCGGCCCGCCGGACCACACGGATGGACGCGATCGAACTGCGGCGATTAGGGTAGCGGCGATGGACGGGCGCCATACGGGAACGGCGCTCGGGGTGGCGACGACGACGGGCGATTCTTTCTATGGCACAACTCTTCGAACAGTCGAAGAAGGTGGTGGAGGCGCGCCTCGCGAACTCCGGCATCCGCGCGATCTCCGGTTCGATGGTCGCCTACGAGGGCGCCGTCCAGTTCAAATCCGCCGGATTCGGCGGCGGTGACGGCGTTCTCGCCGGTATGAAACGCCGCGCCACGGGCGAGAAGCTATCGCTGATGGAATGCGGCGGTAACGGCCGGGTATTCCTGGCGGTCAACGGCCAGTACGTCTCGGTGGTGAACCTGAACAACGAAACCCTGCAGGTCGAATCGCAGCAGTTGCTGGCCTTCGCCGGGAATCTGCGCACCGATGTACGTTTCGCGGGGGTCCGCGGGGCGTCCAGCGGGCAGGGACTGTTCACCACCACGGTGAGCGGCCAGGGACAGGTCGCCCTGCTCTCGGCAGGCGGGCCCCTCATCCACCTCGAGGTTTCCCCGCAGTTCCCGCTGGTGGTGGACCCGGATGCGTTCGTCGCCGCCCGCGGCAACCTCAACCAATCGTTCGTCACCGATGTGTCCTGGCGCTCGATGATGGGGCAGGACGGCGGCGAGGCGTTCTCACTGCGGTGGGACGGGCAGGGCGTGGTCTCGATCCAACCGGCGGAACGGTAGGGCATGTTCGAGCAAATCAATTCCAAGGTCGTCAAGGTCGATATCGGCGCGGCGGGCGGTGTGGTCGCCCGGACCGGCGGGATGCTGTTCTACACCGGCGATGTGTCCTTCGCGCCGCACGAGATTCCGGGTGGCGCCGGTATGGGCGGGGGCGGTGGCCTGGTGCGGATGGCCGGCCGGATGATGGCCGGGGAACATCAGCGCACCATGCTCGCCCAGGGCACGGGGCAGGTGCATTACGGATTCGCCGGGCTCGAGGTTCATATCGTGCCGATCCAGCCGGGTGCGATGCTGCAGGTCGAAGCGTCGCGGCTGCTGGCCTATACAGCGGGATTGCAGACCTCGGTGGTTTCGGTCGGGAGCTCCGGTGGCGGCGGTGGCGGCGGCGGCATCATGGGCGCGCTGCGCGGCGCGGCTTCCGGCGCCCTCACGGGCCAGGGCATGTTCACCACCCAGCTCTCCGGGCACGGCAGCGCGGTGTTGCTGGCCCACGGTGGCTATCTCGAAATGCCGATCGGCGGACCCAATCCGGTGGTGGTCGACCCGCAGGCGTTCATCGCCTCCTACGGGAACGTGCAAACCGAGCTGAAAGCCGCGGTGAGCTGGCGGGATGCCGTGGGGCGCGGGTCCGGTGAGGCCATGCAGCTGCAGTGCGCCGGACAAGGCGTCGTCTACGTCCAGGCGTCGGAGGAGAAACTGTGAGAGAGCTTGCGAGCGAACAATCAGCACAGCGCGCATCGCGCACGACGGAGCCGAGCGCCGGCGAGGTGCAGTCGTGAGCGAGATCCTCAACCCGATGACTCTCGGGGAAAGCGACAATATCCCCGGCAACAGCTACGCCTACTGCATCGACCTGAACAAACCCTGGTTCATGCGCAAGGGCGCGATGATCGCCTACTACGGCCAGATGCGGTTCCAGGCACTCACCCATGGGCTGCAGGGCCAGCTGATGCATATGGTGGCGCATCAGTTCTCGGCCCCGCTGTTCACCGGGGACTATGTGGTCGCCGAAGGACAGGGCAAACTGCTGATCGGCGACCGCGGTTACGACATCAACTCCTACGATCTCGACGACGGCAACCTCACCATCCGGGCCGCGAATCTGCTCGCCTTCGAACCGGGGTTATCGCTGAACCAGTCGATCGTCCCCGGTTTCCTGACCCTCATCGGCACCGGCAAGTTCCTGGCCTCATCGAACGGCCCGGTGATCTTCGCCGAACCGCCGCTGCGGGTGGATCCGGAATCGCTGGTGGGCTGGGCCGACTGCCCGTCGCCGAGCCATCACTACGACCAGCGGTGGGTTTCCGGTTTCTTGTCGGCGGGCGCGGCCGCCTTCGGCGTGAACTCCGGGGAGGAACGCCAGTTCGATTTCACCGGCGCCGGAACGGTGCTGATCCAGTCGAGCGAGAAGGTGCTCAGCGACTCCGCCCTGATCCGCACCATCGAAGGACAGTTGCAGAGTGGGATCACGGTGCCCGGCCTGCAACGGTTGCAGGGTGTTATCGCGCAGCAACTGGCGGGTCAGCAGGGGCACTGACCCGGGGCTCGAACGGCAACACACCCCTGGTGTCCGGTTCGTCCGCGTAGGCAAAGCCGGTCCGACCGGGCAGACTTGGCCCCATGCTGCATCTGCGGGTGATGTCACCGGCCGGCCTGACCGACGAGGTGCTGGCCGTTCTCGAATCCGACGACGCCGTAAGCGGTTTGGCGGTGCTGCGCGGTAGTGCGATTCGCCCGGCCGGCGATGTGATCCTGGCGGATCTGGCCCGGGAAGCCGCCAACGATATCGTCGAACGGCTGCGCGCCACCGGCCTGCACCATCACGGCAGTATCGAATTGGAGCCGGTGCGCACCTGGATGTCGCTGTCGGGATATCTGGCCGAGCTCCGCACCCCGGGCTACAGCGCGGACTCGGTGGTGTGGGCCGATGTGACACAGCGGTCCTACGAGGAAACCGAACTCAACTGGACCTACCTGAGTTTCATGACCCTGGCGACCATCCTCGCCAGTATCGCGATCGTCGTGGATTCGCAGATCCTGGTGATCGGCGCCATGGTGCTGGGCCCGGAGTTCGGTGCGATCGCCGCGCTGGGCGTGGCGCTGGTCCGGCGCCGCCCGGCCCTGCTCGGCCGCGCGGTCGCCACGCTGCTGGCCGGATTCGTCGCGGCCATCTTCCTCGCCTTCACCGCCGCCGTGGGCGCGCGGCTGCTGGGCTGGATCACCGTCGATGTGGTCACCGGGGAGCGACCGGAGACGGCGTTCATCTACACCCCCGACAAGTGGTCGTTCGTGGTCGCGCTCATTGCGGCGGCGGCCGGGGTGCTCTCGCTGACCTCGGCCAAATCCGGTGCCCTCGTCGGCGTTTTCATCTCGGTGACGACAGTGCCCGCCGCCGGGAATATCGCGCTCGGCCTCGCCTTCGGAGCCGGAACCGCGATCTGGGGCAGCGCATTGCAGCTGGTGGTGAACCTGGCGGGGATGGCGCTGGCCGGCTGGGCGACACTGGCGCTACAGGACGTGGTCTGGTCGCGGGTCGCGTTGCGCCGGGCCCGTACCGAAGCGCGGGCGCGGCGCCGGATGCTCTGACGGGTTGGTAACACCCGAGACCCCAGCAGTCCGTACGCCCGCCGTGGACGCCTCCGACGGGCCGATGTGCGTCCGATGTGCGTCCGAGGGGGCTGTAAGGTCGGCGCCCGTTCGGCCTCCCAACGCGCGGCCCTCCTTGGTCGCCGCCCGGTCCTCGCCCGGCCGCACCTGGTGCACGTCGCTGGGGATCTAAGCAGTGGGTTCGGCGACCCGGCCGGGCAGCGCGGCGGTGAACCAGTCGACGATCTCCTCGCCGGCCAGGATTCCGGTGGCGGAGGTGACACTGATACCTGGGTGGGCCCAGCCGAGTTCTTCGAGTTCACCGTGCCGCGGCCGGATCCCCCGATCGGCGGCCATCAGCATTTCCGCATCCAGGGCGCCGTCGCCGGCGGCAAGTGTCGGCGCCACCGGGTCGAGGCGGCCGGTCGCGATGAGCCGGTCGCGGACCTCGGCCACCGCCCGGCTCTTGCACACCGCCATCGGCATGGTGTAGATCTTGCGACCCTGCCGCGACGCCGACCAGCCGCGCGGCCGGCACCAGCTGTCCCATTCGGCCAGGAAATCGGGCGGGGTGACGGCGAGATCGACCACCAGATAGCAGAACAGGTCGTCGGCCTCGCGGTATTTGAGCACCCACGAATCGTCGATCCGAGCGCGCAGGGCGGCACCGATCTCGGCGAGACCGGCACCCCCCGCCCGGACCGCGGTATCGACCGACCGACGCCACCGGATGTCGGGCGACCCGTCCACCAGTATGTTTCCGCCGTTGGTGGTGACGGCGAACGGCCACGGGGCCCCCGGGAACCGGATCCGGTCGAACTGCGCGATGGTGCGGGTGGTCGTGGGTAACACGGCCGCCGTGGCCGCCAGCTCGGTCATCGCGCCGGCGGCGGTGACAGTCATATAGGAGAGTGGGTCGCCGTCGAGATGTTCCACACAGACCGTTTCGGGTTCGGTCGCGCCGAAGGCATTACGCGAGTAGATCATCGTGCGATCCAGATCGGTCGCCACCAGCACCGGTTTCGGAGACATCATCTACCGCCGCACATCCTTGATCAGTCCCATACACGAATAGGCCAGCTCCGGTACGACCTCCACCGGTACCTCACGCGCCTGCGCGAGCAGCCGGATATGCGCGTGTTCGGTGGCGTCGGGCTCGCGCACCAGAACCCGCCACGGCACCCGGCGCAGCAGCACCCGGGTCGTCTCCCCGACACCGGGTTTCACGAAGTTCACGCTGTCGATGCCGTATTCGGCGCGGACCCGCTCCACCGATGCCCAGCCCGCCCAGGTCGGCGTCCGGTCGGCGGTCCGCAGGCGACCGACCTGCTCGGTTACCCGGTCGCGAACCGTATCGAAGGCGGCGGTGACAGTATCGACGAGGCGGCCGGAGACATCGTCGGCGGCGAGATCGGCATAGAACTTCGCCCCGTGGAAATCCTCCGGGCCGATGAGGTCGCGGTTGAGTACCGTGCGCGAAACCAGGCCGGAGACCGTGGAATTGAGGCAGGCCGAGGCGATGAGGAAATCGTCGCGGGTGCCGTAGGTGCGCACACAGTGGCCGGGGTCGGCCAGTACCGCGAGGTCGGCGTCGAACCGTGCCCCACCGGCGGCGTGATAGGCCGCCGATGCCTCGGCGAGTTCCTTGGCGATCGCGCCCTTGCCGGTCCAGCCGTCGACGAACACCACATCGGCCGGGTTGTGCCGACCGGCCAGGTAATCCAGTGCGACAGTATCGATTCCGCGATCACGCACGATCGAGACCGCGTAATGCGGGATATCCAGACCGGGCCGTGAGCCGTGCCGCGCGGCGAGCCAGCGGCGGATCAGGATGCCGACCGGTGTGCCCGCCCGTGCCAAGGAGGCCAGCACGATCTCGGTACCGCGTTCGGCGACCACGAGTTCGGCGACCGTCCCCACCGCCAACGCCAGCCGCTGCGCACTGTCGGCCAGGACCTGATCGAACAACTCGCGGTAGGCGGCGTCGGGCTGGTACTCGATCGGCAGAGATTCGGCATAGTGCGCGACACCGGCCTGGATCCGCTGTTCGCGATAGGCGAGATCGGCCTCCAGTTCGGCGTCGGACAGATCCTTCAGCAGCCACGCCACATCACCACGGGCATAAGAACCGAACTCAGGACCGTAGAGCGGCCGTGAGCCACCAGCCGGCACGGAACGTGCAGATATCTCTGCCGCCGAACGCGAAGACACGGCCGCGGCCGACCGCGAGTACACCTCCGAATCCGGTCGTGCGATCACCTCCGAACCCGGCCGCGCGGACACCGGCGCTTCCGGCCGCGAGGGCATCTGCGCTTCCGGCTGCGCGGACACATCCGATTCCGGCCGCACAGACGCCCACACCTCCGCCCGCGCGGGCACACCCGGATCCGGCCGCGCAGACGCCGCCTGCTCTGCGCGAGAAGGTACCGACAGTTGCGGGCGAGCCGACGCAGCCGAACCCTGCACCCCGGTGTCCCTGAACCGGGCCGCTTCGAGGGCTACCGGATCGGCTCCCGGCACCACCGCAACCAACACATCCGACCCCGCCGCGGTGAGTACGTCCACGAGCCCACCGGGCGCATAGAGCTGCGCGCTGTCGCCCGGAGTATCGACCACGAACACCAGTACCGGATCGGCTCCGGCCGCCGGAGTGTCCGGCCAGCAGGCGTTGTACAGGAACCGCGGCTGCTCCTCGCCGGGTTCCGGTGCCTGGAACCGGAACCCGCGGCGCAGCGGGTAACCCGGTTCGTCCAGAACGTAGGCGGGTGAACGCGTCGTCGTCTGATACCGCACCGGAATCCCGGAATCGGCCAGCGTCACCGCCAGGCACAGCGGCAGATACATCAGCTCTTCGTGCGCGAGCACGACCACCCGCCGGCCCGGGTATTCGGTGACCAGCTGATCCCGCAGCATTTTCGCCGCGGCGGCGCCGGCCTGTTCGAACGCCGGCCGGTCGGTGCGCAGGAAACCGTGCCGGCCACCGTCGGGCACATCCTGTGGCCAGGGCAGGTCCAGCCGGGTGGAATCGCCCCGCGCGGCGGCGACCGGGTTGAGTTCGGCCTCCGGCAGATCCAGTACCGCACCGACCAGCCCGTCCGGCAGCACCGCACTACCGGTGGCGAGGCAGACCGTATCGATACGTGCCCCCAGTTCCGCCGCGACCCGGGCGAACCTGGCCCGATCGGCCTCGGTACGCATATCGACCAGCGCCGCCAGCACATAGTGGGTCCGCGGCGCGAATTCGTGCAGTGCCGCAATCGCGTCCAGTGCGGTGTTGCCGGTGGAGATCTCGTCGTCCACCAGCACCAGCGGCAGACCGGCGGTGAAAATATCGCCGGGCATCGGTTGCAGCAGATGTGAGGTGGCATGCGAATGCCCCTCCTCGAAACCCGTCAGGGTCCGCGCTCCCGGTACCGCCCGGCGGGTCGAATGCAGGTAGCAGGCGGCATCGATCCGGGTCGCCACACAGTGCCCCAGACCGGTCGCGGTCTCGGCGAACCCCAGTGCGACCGCGTCCTGTTCGCCGAGTACGCCGCGCACCAGATCCCCGAGCCGGTCGCCCGCATCCCGCACGACCAGCGGATCGGTAGGCAGGTGTTTACCCAGCACCGTGGAAACCAGCAGATGCGCCCGCCGCGGATTCTTGCGCAGCCCCGGCTGCAGCAGATCGGTGATCACCGGCCGCGCGGGTAGGGCGTCCGGCCGGTCGCTGTGGCGGAAACATTCGCGATGGAGCAGTTCGATTCCGAGTGTGCGGGTGGCCCAATAGCTTTCCAGCCCTGACTCGCTCATGCTGTGACCAGCGCGGATAGCAGGTCCACGAAGGACACCCCTTTCTTCGCGACCCCGAATACGCGGGCCCGGGCGAGTGTGTGCCGGGCCCAGCTGCGGTGTGGCCGCATCTCGTTCATCTTGTTCCGGTACCCGGACGCGGCGACCCCGCCTACCTCCACCTGAAGGATGTCCAGGGCATCGGTGTACTCCTCGTGCGTCACCACCGACAGGGCGTGCACGGCCGCCACATGCGAGGGATGGATAACCGTTTTGCCCTGGATTCCGTTGGCGCGGTCCAGCGTTATCTCGCGCAGCAGGCCGTCGAGGTCGCGGCTCACCAGGTAGCTGCGGAACGGCACCGCATCGGATTCCTCGAACGGTGCGGTACGCAGCAGCGGCCGGAACATCCGCTCGTGATCGGCGAAGTACTCCCATACCGGCCCGGTGATCACGAAACCCGTACCGTCCGTCCGGCCCAGGTAGTTGACGATATCGGCGATGACATCGGCGATCACCCGCACGTCGTAGATGGTGAGGTCGCGGTCGCGGCGGATACCGAAGGTCGCGCACATATCGGTGGCCCCGATCCGGACCGCCAGAATCCGTTCGCGGTGCTCGGCCAGCAACGCGGCGATCTGGGTCAGTTCGGAATCCCGGGTCTGCCGGTGCACCAGCGCCGCGGACTCCAGGACGGGCATACCGTACAGCGGCCGCTCGGGGCGCACGGCAGCAGCGGTCCTCAGCGCCGCCAGGTATTTCGGCGCCGAAGCGCTGTCGAACTTGGGGAAGACGAACCCGGTGAGCACATCGGCCCCGGGCCCCAGCCGTTCGAGGATTTCGGGCACCGTATCGGCGTCGCGTACCCGGACGAACAGCAACGGGCTCGGATCCCGGTGGCCGGCGAGCTCGTCCAGGGTCCGCACGGTCTGCTCTTTGGCGGCGGCGAGCTCGTGATCGGCGACCGCGTCCTCGAGGTCGATCACCATCGAACACACCCCGCGTTCGGCCCGTCGCACGATCGTCGCGGTCAGGTCATCGCGGGTTGCCGGAACGTACAGGGTGGCGCCCAGTGCCAGCGCCAGCATCTCCCGGTCGGCATGGTCGTCGAACGGTTCGGGTTGCCGATGGAACAGGGCCCGCGCATCGGGGCCCTGCAACTGCCGGAAATGCCGGCGCGGTACCCGTTTGTGCAGGGACACTTCCTGCCGAACGGCCATGGCTGCGGTCATCGATCCCCCGTCTCATCCATTCTGTCCTGGTTGTTTGCGCATTCGATCCACCACACCGGCAATGAATTCGGTGATGGTGTCGAGTTCGTTCACATACGCCCAATAATCGGGGTGCCGCCCGGTCAGCGATCCGGTGACCCGGTCGATCCGCTCGACCTGGGCGTCCAGTACCGAACCCCATTCGGCGACCAATCCCCGTGAAACTGCCAGCATCTGCGCGTCCCGGAGCCGGAACCGCACAGCCTCCGCGCGTTGGCGCGGATCGTCGCGGACCGTGCGCAACTCGGTCAGCCGTTTGGTGACGGCATCGACGAGTTGTTCGGCGTCGGCGAGATGACCGCGCGCAGTTGTGGTCAGGTCAAGGGCCAGCTCCGGGTTGTGCTCGGCCGCGGCGGTGCGGGCGCCGGCGAGGGCACTGTCCGCCGCGGTGATATGACGCTCACTTGCGCGCTCATTGTCGGCCAGATCAGCCGAACTCGCAGCATTGAACTCGCGCAACAGGGCAGAGTACGCGGGCCCGAGACGTTCCGCACGGGTGCGCACCGCGGCGATCCGGGTGGTGACCGAGGCGATCGCGTTGCGCGCGGCGCCGGCCCGAGATGGCGCCTGGGCCAAAGCTTCCGACAACTCCGCCGTCGCGGCGTCCAACTGGTTCGCCGTCGCCCGCACCCGGCCTCGTTCGCCCGCCGGCACGGCCTCCAATGTGACCATTGCCTCATCGATGCGCGCGGCCGCGGACCGCACCGACGGATAGCCGGCGTATTCCGATTCCGCCGCCTGTCCGCGCACCCGCGCCGCCTCGGTGGTGACGTGCGCGACCAGTTCCGGTACCGCACCACGCACCGCGACCGCTTCGTCGAGCCGGGCGCGTTCACCGTGATAGAACCGGTCCACCTCGCGGGCCGCCGCGTGCAGCTGCCGGACCACGGTATCCAGCCGCTGCTGCCGGTCCGGAATCCCGGCGCCGGACTGTTCGGCCCGGCCGATCTCGTCGGTCAGCGCGAGATAGGCCTCACCGGCGGCGTAGCACTGCTGCCGCACCGGCGCCCAGCGCCGGCCGAGTTCCCGTTCCGGGAAGATCTCCTCGGAGGCGATGGTGGCGGTATCCGCGGCCGATTGGCGGCGGTCCATATCCAGGAACGCCGCCGTCAGCGCGGATCGCGCCTGTTCGAACCACGGATCCTCCCCCGACCGGAACCATCCACGCCTACGGCCTGCCACAGACCCGATGGTATGAGATTGCCGGCCCGGGCGTAGCGACGGCCGATAACGCAGGTGCAAGAGGGCTTCCGAGCTCGGATGGGCGCATGACGCTACGCAAGTTCGCCGAAAACCACTACTGTCGTTTTCGTACCCGGCGATTTCGGACATGCTGGGAATCGCAGACAACTACGAAAGGGAATCCCGCATGGGTGTCAGTTTGTCCAAGGGCGGCAACGTCTCGCTGAGCAAGGCAGCTCCGGGGCTCACCGCGGTAGCCGTCGGCCTGGGCTGGGATGTGCGCACCACCACGGGCACGGACTTCGACCTCGACGCCAGCGCGATCGCCACCGGAGCCGACAAGAAGGTCGTGTCCGATAAGCACTTCGTGTTCTTCAACAACCTGAAGTCGCCCGAGGGCAGCATCGAGCACATCGGCGACAACACCACCGGTGAGGGCGAGGGCGACGACGAGGTCATCAACGTCGACCTGGCGAATACCCCGCCGTCCATCGAAAGCATCTTCTTCCCGGTCTCGATCTACGAAGCCGACGGCCGCCAGCAGTCCTTCGGCCAGGTCCGCAACGCCTACATCCGCGTCGTGAACCAGGCCAACAACGAAGAGCTGGCCCGCTACGACCTGTCCGAGGACGCCTCCACCGAAACCGCCATGGTGTTCGGTGAGCTGTACCGCAACGGTGCCGAATGGAAGTTCCGCGCCATCGGCCAGGGTTACGCCTCCGGCCTGGCCGGGATCGCCCGCGACTACGGTGTCAACGTCTGACGATCCACACCTCCGGGTAGCGTGAGGGGGTCCGGTAACGGGCCCCCTCGTTTTCGGCCTCCCCACCGGAGCGGAGGGGACAAATTGGACAAATAGGCGGTCGGCGGCAACGCTGGTAACCAGGCGGCAATACCGGTGACCACGAGTGCTCCGTCATCGCCGCACAGGTTTCTCGTTCACGGCCGGGATACCGACCGCAGTCCGGCCACCGCACACGAAAGGTCCCAGCGTGGTCCTGCGAATATTCGGTTTATCCCTGGTCGTCACAGTGCTGTCATTGGGGGTGGCGTTCCTCTACGGCGGCCCCACCGCCCTGGTACTGTGCATCCTCCTCGCCATCCTCGAGATCTCCCTCTCGTTCGACAATGCCGTGATCAACGCCACCATCTTGGAAAAGATGAGTGAGTTCTGGCAGAAGATCTTCCTCACCATCGGCATCCTGATCGCCGTCTTCGGTATGCGGCTGATCTTCCCGCTGGCGATTGTCTGGGTGACCGCGGGACTGAACCCGGTCCAAGCCTTCGACCTGGCCCTCAACCCGCCGGCCGACGACGCCGCCTACTTCCCCGACGGCAGCCCCAGCTACGAAACCCTGCTCACCGACGCCCACCCGCAGATCGCGGCGTTCGGTGGCATGTTCCTGGCAATGCTGTTCCTGAACTTCATCCTCGCCGAACGCGAACTGACCTGGCTGACCTGGCTGGAACGCCCGCTGGCCAAGGTCGGCAAACTCGATATGGCCGCCGTCGTCGTCGCCGGTATCGGCCTGATCCTGGTCGCCGAATTCCTCGCCGAGGCCGACGACCGCTCCACCGTGCTGCTGGCCGGCCTGATCGGCATGGTCGTCTACATCGCCGTCAACGGGCTCGGCAACATGTTCCATGTCGAAGAGCACGCCGAAGAAGCCACGGGTGGGCCGTCCACCCTCGCGAAGGCAACCGGTAAGGCCGGATTCTTCCTGTTCCTCTACCTGGAAGTCCTGGACGCCTCGTTCTCGTTCGACGGTGTGATCGGTGCGTTCGCCATCACCTCGGATCCGATCATCATCGCCCTGGGCCTGGGCCTCATCGGCGCGATGTTCGTCCGGTCGATCACGATCTACCTGGTGCGCAAGGGCACACTGAGTGAGTACGTCTTCCTCGAGCACGGCGCCCACTGGGCGATCGGCGCGCTGGCACTGATCCTGATGGTCTCGATCGGCGTGCACGTCAACGAGATCGTCACCGGCCTCATCGGTGTCGCGTTCATCGGTGCCGCGGTGATCTCCAGCATCCGCCGCAACCGCAACGAAGGCGAATCGGAGAAGACGCTGACCTCGGAGCCCACTCCGGTCGCCTGACCCGGCAACCGAGTAGCAGAAGCGGGAGCGGACCATACGGTCCGCTCCCGCTCTCCTTTTCACAGGCACCCCGGCTCTCTTCTTCACATGGCCACCCCGGCCGGGACGTCCTGATCGCGCGGGCCGGCCAGGTGGGCGGGGTCGAGATCGAGGTTGCGCAGCAGTTGGGCGTTGAGCGCGACGACGATCGTGGACACCGACATGAGCACCGCGGCGACGGCGGGAGAGATCGCGATACCGGCGAAGGCCAGCACACCCGCTGCCAGCGGGACGGCGATGATGTTGTAGCCGGTGGCCCAGAGCAGGTTCTGCCACATTTTCCGGTAACTGGCGTGGGACAGTTCGATGATCGACAGCACCGCGCGCGGGTCGTTGGCGGCGAGGACGACGCCGGCGGATTCGATGGCGACATCGGTGCCGGCGCCGATCGCCACCCCGACATCGGCGCGGGCCAGTGCGGGAGCGTCGTTGACGCCGTCACCCACCATCGCGACCTTGTGCCCGCGGTTGTGCAGTTCGGTGACCTTTGCGTCTTTGTGTTCGGGCAGCACTTCGGCGAACACCTCGTCGATACCGAGGTCGGCGGCAACGGCGTCGGCGACCTGACGGGCATCGCCGGTGATCATCGCGACCTTCACACCGCGGGCGTGCAACGCGTCGATGGCTCGGCGGGATTCTTCGCGGACGGCGTCTTCGAGGGCGACGGCGCCCAGCACCCTGTCACCCTGGACGATATGCAGCACCGAGGCGCCGCGTTGTACCCAGCCGCGGGTGACGGTGGTGACGTCGTCGGGTACCGGCACCCCGGAATCGGCGAGCATGGCCGGACCGCCGACGGTGACCTCTGTGCCGTCGACGCGGGCGCGTACCCCGCGGCCGGGCAGTGAGCGGAAGTCGCCGGCGGTCGGCTGTTCCGATGCCGGGACGCGGGCAACGGCTGCGGCCACGACGGCCCGCGCGAGGGGGTGTTCGCTATCGGCTTCGACGGCCGCGGCAAGCGCGAGCAGATGCTCTTCGCTCGTGCCGGCGGTGGCGGTGACCCCGGTGAGCTGGTGACGTCCCTGGGTCAGGGTGCCGGTTTTGTCGAACAGCACCACATCGACGGTGCGCATATGTTCGAGCGCGAGACGGTCTTTGACGAGTACCCCGGCCTTTGCGGCCCGTTCCGTGGAGATCGCGATGACCAGCGGGATCGCCAAACCCAAGGCGTGTGGGCAGGCGATGACGAGGACGGTCACCGTGCGCACCACCGCCTCGTCGAGGTTGCCGAGCAGCGCCCAGATCGCGAAGGTGAGTACGCCGGTACCGGCGGCGAAATAGAACAGGAATGCGGCGGCTTTATCCGCCAGCGCCTGGGCGCGTGAGGAAGAGGCTTGGGCGTCGGCGACCATGCGCTGGATTCCGGCCAGGGCGGTGTCTTCGCCGATCGCGGTGATCCGCACGCGCAGGGCGCTGTCGGTGGCGACGGTGCCCGCGACCACGGTCGCACCGATATCGCGGGTGACAGTCTTGGATTCGCCGGTGATCATGGATTCGTCGACCTCGGCGCGGCCGTCGGTGACCGTGCCGTCGGCGGGTACCCGCGCCCCGGCCCGCACCAGCACCAGATCATCGCGGGACAGCTCGTTCAGCGGCACCTCGTCGATACCGTCGCCGCTGATTTTCTCCGCGGTGTCGGGCAGCATCGCGGCCAGGGCGTCGAGTGCCCCGGACGCCGAACCCAGCGCCCGCATCTCCAGCCAGTGCCCCAGCAGCATGATGACGATGAGCAGGGCCAGTTCCCACCAGAAGTCCAGTTCGAACCCGCCGATCCCGAGCGTGGTGACCCAGGAGGCGACGAACGCGACCGTGATCGCCATGGCGATCAGTAGCATCATCCCGGGCCGGCGAGAACGGAGCTCGGTCCAGCCGCCGGTGAGGAACGGCATCCCGCCGTACACGAAGATCACCGTGCCCAGGACCGGCGGAATCCACGAGACGCCCGGGAAGTCCGGCAGCTGGTAGCCCAGCAGTTCGGCAACCATATGGCTGAACCCGACGACCGGCAGCGACAGGATCAGACTGACCCAGAACCGGCGGCGGAACATCTCCCCATGCCCGGCATGCCGATCGTGACCACTGCCCTCGGTCCGGCCGCCGTGCCCGGAATGACCGGCGGGCCCAGGGTGGATGTCGTGGCCGAGGTGGCTGTCGTGGCCGGCGGTGACGGAGCCGGTATGCCGGTGCTCTGGATGCGACATCGAGAAGCCTCCTGACTATTCGACCGGAGTCTGCTGCAGGGGAATCTTCCGCTTCTGGGTCGTCGTAGCGTCCTCCCACTCATCCTCCACGCCATTGCTGGCGGTGAGCCATCACAGCCCGGAACGCGAGCCAACCGTAATGCCCGCTCCCGCAGCCCAGCGGCCGAGCTCAGCGACGTATCGGGCTTGCCGGTTCGCGTCCCTTCCGGTCGATACCATCGGGCACACCGTCTCCGGCGGTCCCTTCGGGCTGTGACCGGTCGAGCCGGTACAACGCCGCCGCCGCCGCTGCCCCGATGAGACCGAGCCCGGCCCATACCGCCCAATCCGCACCGGCGGTGCGCGCGGCGCCGACGACCGCGCCGGTGGCGAGGTTGCCGGCCAAGATGCCGATACCCACGATCGTGTTGTAGAAGCCGTAGTGGGTGGCTACCAGTTTTCCGTCCGCGAGCGAGACGACGGTATCCATTTCGAAGGGGAACACCGCGGCGGTTCCGACCGCGAGCACCGCCGTGGACAGGAGCAGTGCGACGATCGCGGCGGGGACACCGAACCGCCCGGGTCCGGGTACCAGGAGCAACGGCAGGAACGCCGCCGCCAGTATCGCCATACCCACCGCCAGGCTGCGCCCGGTACCCCAGCGCGCCCGGAACCACCCGGTGATCCGCAGCTGCCCGGCCACGGCGACCACCCCGGAGACCACGAACAGCGCCGATACGAGCACTTGCGATTGCGCACCGGCCAGATATTCGGCCTGCAGCGGTAAGGCCAGATACACCTGGAACGACAGCACATACGAGCCGATCATCGTCAGCGAGAACAGCAGGAAGCGGCGGTTGGCCGCCACCGCGCGCCAGTCCTGCAGCACCGAGGTCGGTTCGGTGGCCTTCTGCTCGCGGCGCGGCGGCAGCGCGAACAGCTGCGCGACGGTCAAGGCCGCGAATACGACCGCCGCGGCCGCGGCGGTCACCCGGAAATCCAGGAACATCAATGCCAGGCCCACCAGCGGCCCGGCCAGGATGCCGGCTTGGTAGAAGATGTTGAACACCGCGAACGCTTCTACGCGCCGTTCCCCGGTATCGGCCGCCAGATAGGCGCGAACCGCCGGGTTGAACAGCGCCCCGGCGAAACCTGTTGCGGCGGAGGCGATGAGCACCCAGGGCAGCGAGGTGGCGAACACCAAAAGGGCGAACCCGCCGGTACGCAACAGACAGCCTGCGACGATCAAGGGTTTGTAACCGAGCCGGTCGGCGAGAGTGCCGCCGATGAGGAACATCCCCTGCTGGGAGAAGTTCCGCACCCCGAGTACCAGGCCGACCGCCCAGGCCGCCAAGCCCAGCGGTCCGGCGAGGTAGCCGGCCAGATACGGCATCAACATATAGAAGCCGAGGTTGATGCCGAACTGGTTGATCATCAACAGCCGCGCGGCGAGGTCGAAGCTGCGGAAGCTCCTCAGTACGGTCACGATTCGGCTCCTCCTGCCCGGTCGGTGGCGTACGGGTCGACGACGGTGGTGCAGCGGGTCCACGAGTGCACCACCCGCTGACCCGGATGCGCGATAACGTCGGGTTCGATCGGCGGATCGGTATCGAGCAGGCCGTGCTCACGGCAGTAGTCGTCGTTGTAGACGGTGTCGAAGTAGCGCTGCGGCCCGTCCGGGAACACCGCCGCGATCCGGGTACCGGCCGGCCGAGTACGTGCGACCCATCCCGCGACCAACGCCACGGCACCCACGCTCCAGCCACCGGTCGCATAATGCGTACCGGCCAGCGCCCGGCACGCCCAGACGGCCTCGGCCGGTGCCACCCAATGCACTTCACGGAACGCCGAATAGTCGACGTTGCGCGGGAAGATGCTGGACCCGAGCCCGCGCATGACCCGAGGACCGGCGGGCTGGCCGAAAATCGTGGAAGCGACCGTATCCACACCGATCAGCTGCAGGTCCGGATTGACTCGGCGCAGCACCCGCGCGACACCCGCGGAGTGACCGCCGGTGCCGACGGCGCACACCAGCACATCGATCTCGCCCAGCTGCTGTATCAGCTCCCGCCCGAGTGATTCGTATCCGTCGATATTGTCGGGATTGCTGTACTGGTCGGGGCACCAGGCCCCGGGCTCGGCCGCCATGAGTTCGGCGACCCGCTCGCGACGTGCTTGCTGCCAGCCACCGCTGGGATGCGGTTCGGCCACCAGCTCGACCCGCGCACCGTAGGAGGCGAGCAGGCGATCCACGATCGGTTCGAGTCCCGGATCGGTCACCACGGTGACGGGGTGGTGGTACACCGCCCCCGCCAGCGCCAGCCCCAGTCCGAGAGTGCCGCTGGTGGATTCGATGATGCGGGCCCCGGGCGCCAGATCTCCGCGCTGTTCAGCCCGCTGGACCATGTGCAGGGCGGGCCGGTCCTTCATCCCGCCGGGGTTGAAACCTTCGAGTTTCGCCCAGAAACCGCGACCGGCGGGCGCCAGCGGCTCCCCCACCCACAGAACGGGGGTATTGCCGACCAGCGAACTCGATTCCCGCGCCGGAGCAGGCGGGGTGAGCACAATCGAAGCAGGTTCGGCCGACTTGCCGAACACGATGTCGTTCATGATTGTCGCTTTCTGTATCCGAACCGCCCCACAGGGCGGTCGAGACGGTGAGCGGGCAGCGAACACCGGCCGACGACGGGAAGGTCTCGGCCTGGCGCTGACCGATCAGCGTCGGGAGATACAGAAATTCGCGAGAATGGCTTGCCCGTTCAACACGGGCAAGCCGCCGCCCGGTGGGCCCCGGATCCCGCGCGTACCGGCGGATACCAGGGCGAGCGCGGTGAAGAGGGCCATCCCGATCAGCACCGTCAACAGCAACTGCTGGACGGTCGCGCCGCCGGAGGGCAGCACCGATTTCTCGACGCAGTGGATCATGTGCTGATCACAGTGATCGAGGTGACCGCTCATACCGTGCAGGTGACCGGTGTAGGCGCTACCGATGGCCGCCGCGGCAACCGGACCGCTGTGCTCGTCTTCCAGATGCAGAGTGCAGTCGAGGATCGGGGCGATGAGTAGCACCGCCATCACCAGTGCCACCGATACGCGGCGCAGCCGAGCGGATATATTCACCGCGGAGCACTCGGATCCGGGCGCCTGAGGCCCTGCGTCGGTGCATCGACCCCCGGAGACCGTGCGCCGCGGTCCCGGACATGATCTTCGCGTTCACGCTGTCCATCGACGTGTACGAATTTCCCGGTCGTCACCGCACCACCTCCTTCTCTTCGCCCAATTGTTCTCGCGGCGAGGCCGTATCGGCGAAGTAAACCGCACCGGTCGCCAAACAACCTACTCGCCACACCCACCCCGACCCGCCATCCTGTGATCAGGGCCACCGGCGGCGCCGACCATGGGAAGAGCGCCCCCGGTACGCGGCGACCACTCGGCGCCGCATACCGGAGGCGGCCCGACCCCAGCGTCTCTCACGAGGCGCGGGGACCGAGCCTCGCCGGGGCTCACTCAGGCGACGACGCGGTAACCGGCAACTTCCACAGCTTTCCTGATGGCATCGCTGCCGACCGCGCCCTCTGCCTCGACGGTGACCCGGCCGGTCGCCGGATCGGCGTCGACTCGGGTGACACCGGCGAGGGCCCCCACCTCTTTCTTTACTTTGGAAGCGCAACCGCCACAGGTCATTCCGGCGACTGTGATGATCGAGGTATTCATATCGTTTCCTATCGATCTGTTGAATCCCACGGAGCCATCCGAATCCGTGACGCCCGCTCGCGGGAAGGACGCTACATAGATACAATACCCCCGTTAGGTATGCAAGGTCTACAAACGGAGTCGGGCGGTCGATGCGGACACCACCCGGCGCAACACCGTAGTGCTACATGCTGTAGTAGAAAGGGAAGGTGGCGAAACGTCCTTCAGCACGAACAATGGCGCCGTGGGCTGCTTTGACCTCGGCGGCGATCGGGTGCGTCGCGATAGGCGCATGGCAGTGGGACCAGCTCGAGAGCGCAAGCGGTGTCGACCAGAACGCCGGCTATGTGCTGCTATGGCCGGTATTCGGCGCATTCCTGTTCACCGCCGGCCTGACCTGGCGACGACTACAACGAGCAGCTACCGGCTCCGCCCACACCACGGCAGCTCGTCTCGAAACCCTGGCGACCCGGGAGCTGCCGCCCGGACTGCTACCCGGCCGCGCCACGACGCTCCCGGAAACCGATGACGCGACCGCCCGCTACAACGCATACCTCGCCACCCTGAACGATCGCGATCTGCGACAACAGCTCCGCGCGGCCGGGCTCGACAACCCCGGCCGGAGCCGTCGCGATTGACGACCGATCGCGGAACCCCCGATCGGTCACCGGAACCGCCGCTGTAGGGTCCAAAAACCCGTGACATCCCACAGCGCCGCCACCTGCAGCTTTCCAAGTTGCCTCATGACCTGGCCACCATCGTCTGTCTCGAGAATCTGACATTTTCCAGAGGGAGGAGTTGCTCAGCGTCTCGCGCGCTCATGTCCAGGTATGGCAGAACGAGGCGCTCGCGGTCAGTGAGTTGGTCGTGCATCCTCGCAGCTTGGTCGCCGACGACGACCTCGTCGTATGACCGTTGCGGGGCGGGGTCGAGTGCGTCTACATCCGTCATGGCCGAAACGACCCGGAGCTGCACCGTTGGCCGATGTCGCCCGAGGGGCCGACAGGGACTCGTGTCGGCAGTCAAGCGACCTGGGGCAGTTCCGGTAGCGGTTGGGAGATCAGCCGTTGCGCGGTGCGCTTGTTCATGCCGAACATTCGCAGCATGCGGTAGGTCATCTCGTCGGAGAGGGCGTCGGCGTCGGCCGCGGGGCGGGCATCGAGCAACTGGAGCAGGCCGAGTAGAGCGCCGCCGGCGGCCATGACGGCCATATCCGGATCCATCGGCTCGAACCGTCCGCTTTCTTGGGCGGCGAGGATATCGCGGCGCGCTCTCGGGGCCAGGCCTTCGTCGCGAAGCATGATCGAGATTCCGCTGTTGAGTACGACGCGGACCATCTCCGGGATCTGGCGTTGCAGGCGGCCGGTCATGCGAAAGCTGACGGCGAACACTTCGGCCGGGTCGTCGTAGAGGGCCACGATCGCGTCGCGCATCTCGCTGTAGGCCTGGAGTGCGGATCGAACGGCCTCGTCGAACAGCTGATCTTTCGAGTCGAAGTGGTTGTAGAACGAGCCGAAGCCGACGTCGGCGGCATCGGTGATCTCCTGGATGCTCACCGCGGAACGTCCTTCGGACAGGAACTTGCGCGCGGCGCCCAGCAGGGCATTGCGGGTGCGCTCGCGGCGCCGATCGGCGCGGGTGCGCACCTCGGGTTCGGCAGTCATCGGCCCCTCCACCTCGGATCGTCACCGCGATCGTAACTGACGAAACCATCAGACACGATTTCGCCACCAAGACGATCCGATGACAGCGGACGGTAGCGGGCAGCGTTTTTGATTATTTCATCATTTCTTCTTGACAAAGGATTCGATCTGGACTGATGATTTCATCATTAACTCCAGTGGAGGTGGCCGTGACAAGCACAGACAATGGCGTCGAGGCCGGACGGACGGTCCGGGTCGGCGACCGCGACATCTTCTTCACCGAATCGGGCTCCGGGCCGGTGGTCGTGCTGCTGCACGGCGGCGGGCCCGGAGCCTCAGGCCTGTCGAACTATTCCCGCAATATCGAGGCGCTCGCCGTCCGATTCCGGGTGATCGTGCCGGACATGCCCGGCTATGGTCGGTCGACCAAACGGATCGATCAGTCCGATCCGTTTGGTGACCTTGCGGCTGCGATCGGCGGTTTGCTCGATGCCCTCGAGATCGAGTCGGCACATCTGGTCGGCAATTCCTACGGTGGTGCCGCGGCGCTGCGGCTGGCCATGGATCGCCCGGAGAAGGTCGGGAAGCTGATCCTCATGGGTCCCGGTGGTATCGGAACCACCAGGGCACTGCCCACGAAGGGTTTGCAATCGCTGTTGTCCTACTACGGCGGAAGCGGGCCCAGCCGAGTCGAGCTGGCCGACTTCATCCGCGAATACTTGGTCTTCGACGCCAGTGCGGTAACCGAAGAGATGATCGACACCCGGTACCAGGCCAGTCTCGACCCTGAGGTGATGGCGAACCCGCCGCTGCGGCGGCCCTCGGGTCCGTCCGCGCCGAAGACGCTGTGGCGGATGGACTTGACCAGGGATCCGCGACTGGCGAAGGTCACTCATCCGACGCTGGTGCTTTGGGGTGCGGACGACAAGGTGAACCGCCCGGCCGGGGCGCGGATGCTCGCCGAGCGGATGCCGAACTGCGATATCTACCTGCCCGCGCAGACCGGGCACTGGGTGCAGTGGGAACGGTCGGAGCTGTTCAACTCCCTCGCGGCAGCCTTCTTGGAGCCCACGTCGTGACCGGCTTCCTGCACCCGAATTGCGACGGCTCGGTGTTCGGTGCTGTGCACCTGGGATACCTGGCAGTGCAGTCGCGCAGACTCGCCGAATGGCACCGGTTCGGTGCGCTGGCGATCGGCTTGCACGTAGACGAACTCGACGCCGATACGCTGCGATTCCGGCTAGATGATCGAGCGTGCCGCTTCCTGATCCAGCGTAGCCCGGCCGAGGATGTGACCGCGCTGGGCTGGCAGGTCGACGACCACGAAACCTTCGACCGGATTCTGGCCCGCGTCAGCGACCGTGGGGTGCCGATCGAGGAAGGAACCGCTGAACAGGCGGCCCTGCGCGGTGTGGAGCGGTTGTGGCGGTTTCCCGGTCCGAAGGGGATCGCGACCGAGATCTTCACGACCGCGGTGACCACCGCCGAACCGTTGCGGATGCTCAGTTCCGGCTGGGTGACCGGCGAGGCGGGGATGGGGCATGTGGCGATCGTGTCCCGGGAGCCGGAGTCGATGCACGGCTATTACCGCACACTGTTCGATTCGCGGTTGTCGGATCTCATCGACGAGAACGTCTCCGGGCTGAAGATGAAGATCCGATTTCTGCGGGTCAACGAACGCCACCACTCGATCGCGGTCGCCAATATCCGCGGCATCAAGATCGATCCGATCCGTACCCGGGTGCAGCACGTCAATATTCAATCCGCGACGCTCGACGATATGCTCGCCGCCTTTGGACGAGTCACCGACCTCGGATTCCGGATGGCGTGGTCGGTCGGCCAGCACACCAACGATCGCGAACTCTCCTTCTACTGCGTCACCCCCTCGGGGTTCGAACTCGAAGTCGGCTGGAACCCACTCGTGCTCACCCCCGACGTCGAAGCCGCGTGGAAGCCGGTCACCCATCAGGGCATCAGCATCTGGGGCCATCACACCGTGTCGGAGACCGTGCTGGACAAACTCGCGCGAGCCCGGACCGTCGCACGCCGGCTCCGTGCCCCGGAGATCACGATCCCGGCACTGACGGAAAGCCTGCCCCGATGAGCGGAATCGACTACGAGGTGGTCATCGTCGGTCTCGGCCCCACCGGCCTGACCCTCGCCAACCTGCTCGGACGCCGCGGAGTGCGTGTGCTGGTCCTCGAACGCGAACCGGTGTACTACGGGCTGGCACGCGCGGTCTACACAGACGACGAATGCCTGCGAATCTTTCAAACGGCCGAACTCGCCGACGAACTCGCCGCCGATATGAACGTCGACTCGACCGTCCAATGGGTCCGCGGCAACGGGAAGGTCCTCGCCCGGTTCAACGAGACCGAACAACCGTTGAGCTGGCCGGTATCGAACTTCCTCTACCAGCCCTACCTGGAGACCTCCCTGGAACGCGCGCTGGCACGCTACCCGCACGTCACGGTGCGCCGCGGCCGGGCGGTCACCGACTTCGACCAGGACAGCGCACTGGTCAGCGTCGAACACGCCGAATGCCCCGGCTCCGGCTACGGCAAACGGGAAGCCACAACCGACCCCCGTACCGCCGAACGGGTGCGCGCAAGATTCCTCGTCGGCTGCGACGGCGGCCGCAGCGTCGTGCGGACCCGGCTCGGCATCGAGATGTCGGGCACCAGCTTCCCCGAACGCTGGCTCGTCGTCGATCTGAAAGCACGCGACGGTGTCGACGCGTTCCGGCATCTGCCGTATTTCGACTTCGTCTGCGAGCCCGAACTACCGATCGTGTCGTGCCCGCAGCCGGGCGGACATCATCGTTTCGAGTTCATGCTGCGCGCCGAACAGTCCAAAGAGGAGATGGAGGACCCGGACACCGTGCGACGCCACATCTCCCGCTACGTCGACCCCGACGAGGTCGAGGTCCTGCGCAAGCTCGTTTACACGTTCAATGCCGTGGTCGCCGACCGCTGGCGCGACGGCCGGATCCTGATCGCTGGGGACGCGGCGCACATGACCCCGCAGTTCATCGGCCAGGGCATGAACTCCGGGGTCCGCGACGCCGACAATTTGTCCTGGAAGCTCACCGCGATTCTGCGCCACGGCGCCGCGCCGGCGATCCTGGACAGCTACGAAAGCGAACGCCGGCCACACGCGAAGGCCATGATCGACTTATCGGTGGTCAACAAGAACATCGTCTCTGTCGACAAACCTGCTCTGGCGAAAGCGCGCGATATCGGGCTGATGACGGCGATCCGGGTGCCGGGCCTCGGCGGTTGGATCAAGGGCGCGAAGATGAAACCCCGCCCGCGCTTCCGCCGCAACGCCTACCTCGGGCTACCCCGCCCGATCCTGCGCGGTGTCGCGGGCACGCTGGCCCCACAGCCCGAGGTCCGCACCTACTACGGCCGCCACCAGCGACTCGACGATGCCCTGGGTATCGGGTTTGCAGTCCTCGGTTACGGCGCCGACCCCCGCCGTGCGCTGTCCGCCGCCGACCTCGCCACGCTGCGCGCGCTGGAGGCCACATTCGTCACCGTCTACCCCCTCGGCGGGCGGCCACAAGGAAAGCCGGGGGATGGGCGCGACGATATCGTCGATGTCGAAGACCACACCGGTACGTTGACCGGATGGTTCCGCAAAGCGCGGATCGGCCCCGGCGGCCTGGTCCTATTGCGTCCGGACCGGTTCGTCTTCGGCACCGCGGCGAGCGCGGACAGCGCGCCACTGATCGCGCAGTTGCGTCACCAGCTGGGTCTCTCTCCGCAGTTGGTCCCGTCGGTGGCGCAACTACCCGCAGAACAATCCGGTATTGCTGCGGTCTCCGACTGAACCCGCTGACCTCGATTGTGACTTGTTGTCCGACACCAGAAAGTTGGCCTTGATGAGCAACCCTCGCTCCGCTGGTTCGACAAGCCGGCGGCGTCTACTCGGCGGCGCGGCTGCCGGAACCGTGGGCATCGCCGCACTGGCGGCATCGGGCCTCGGCGTCCCGGAAGCGCAGGCGCGCCTGCGTCGACAGTCCCCGCCGCCGACCGGCTCCTACCGAATAGACCTGCATGCTCACTTCTTGCCGCCGGACTACCGCGCGTCGCTGATCGAACACGGGCACTTCACCATCGGCGGCTACCCGACCCCGAACTGGTCACCGGAGGAAGCCCTCGGGTTCATGGACTACTACGGCATCCAGGCCCAGGCCCTCTCGGTCTCCGATCCCGGAGTGTCCTATCTGCGGGGCCGGGAGGCCAACGATATGGCGCGCTACTGCAACACCTACGCCGCCGACCTGTTCAAGAAGTTTTCTACGCGTTTCGGTGCGTTCGCCGTGCTACCGATGCCGGATGTCCCCGCCTCCATCGAGGAGGCGATTTTCGCCTTGGATACCCTGCGTCTCGATGGGGTGGTGCTGCTGTCCGCCTACGACGGCATCTACCTGGGCGACCCGCGGTTCGAACCGCTGATGGTTGCGCTGAACCAGCGCAAAGCCTATGTGTTCGTGCACCCCGCCGCGATCCCCGCAGGGGCGAAACCTGAACTGCCGCTGCCGGATTTCCTGGAAGAATTCACCTTCGACACCACACGCGCAGCAACTCTGATGGTCGCCACCGGAATGACTCAACGGTATCCCGACATCCGTTTCCAGCTCGCCCACGCCGGTGGCACCCTGCCGTTCTTGTCCCACCGAATCGGTGTCGCCTCACAGACCGCTGCCGGACAATCGTGGCCTGCCGATCTGCCCAAACCTTCGCTCCTCGATACCGAGCGGCAGATCTCGCGCTTCTACTACGACACCGCGCTGAGCGCCTCACCCGCCGCCATGGCCGCCACCCTCGCCGTGACCGGCCGCGACCACATCGTCTTCGGCTCCGACTGGCCCTTCAGCGCCTCGACCCTGCCACAGACCGGCGACAACGACCCCGCACCGCGGCTGAGCGAAATCTTCGACACAGATCAGCGCATGGAGATCGAACGCCATAACCCGCTGCGGCAGCTGCCGCGTCTGGCCGAAGCTGTCGGAGGATGAACGCTATGGGCAACGACCGTATCGACGTCCATCAGCACCTCGTCCACCGATGCATCGGGATGCACTGCGGAACCATGGCGTAGCGACGGCCGGGGGCCGGGAGGTACCCGAGTGGAGCATCGAATCCGCGCTGCAGCTGATGAGCACTGCGGGAATCGCCTCGGCGGTGCTGTCGGTGTCCACACCCGGCACCACCTTCCTGCCCGACTCCGGCGAAGCGGCGGCGCTGGCACGTGAACTGAACGACTTCTCGGCGGAGCTGGTTGCGGCACGGCCACAGCAGTTCGGGTTTTTCGCCACGCTGCCGATGCCCCTGCGGCCGCGACCGAAGCCCGCCGGGCGCTGGATGTTCTCGGCGCCGACGGAGTGGTGCTACTCGGCAATGCCCGCGGCAGCTACCTCGGTGCCGAGGCGCAGGACGAGCTGTTCGGCGTGTTGCGACGAGAACGACCGCGACACTTCACGCTCGTCATCGCACCGGAAGGCGACCTCGACAGAATCGGCACTGACCGACTCCACGGACCTGGACTCTTTCGACACCGGCAGCTCGATTCTCCGATGTAGCGATCCGAACGGTGCATCCATCCGTCTCGCGCCACCATGGTGAGGAACCGCGCTTGGAATCCCGCCGAAGGAAAGTCTCGAAGCCGTGTCACATATGACAAGCCGGCGACATTCGCTTTGAGATTGCGACACGGATTTCGAGACCGTACACCCGCGGTCAGCCGCGGGCCATATCCACGAACCGGGAGAGATGCAGCTGGTGAGCGACGGTAATAGTCGCTGTGGGGCCGTTACGGTGTTTACCGAGAATCAGGTCGGCCTCACCGCCACGCGGATCGTCCCGCTCGAACGCATCGGGCCGGTGCAACAGGATCACCATGTCCGCATCCTGTTCCAAAGACCCCGATTCGCGCAGGTCAGAGACCTGCGGGCGCTTATCCGTCCGCTGCTCCGGCCCGCGGTTCAGCTGGCTGATCGCGACCACCGGAACCTCCAGCTCCTTGGCCAGGAGTTTGAGATGCCGCGAGAATTCCGAGACTTCCTGCTGCCGCGATTCGACCTTCTTACCGGAGGTCATCAGCTGGAGATAGTCGACCACAACGAGTTTCAGATCGTGCCGCTGTTTGAGCCGCCGCGCCTTCGCCCGGATCTCCATCATCGTCAGGTTCGGTGAATCGTCCACGAACAGCGGCGCCTCACTGATCTCACTCATCCGCCGCGCCAGCTTCGTCCAGTCGTCGTCGCTCATCCGCCCCGACCGCATATCCCCGAGCTTGATCTTCGCCTCCGCCGAGAGCAGACGCATGACGATCTCGGTCCGGCTCATCTCCAGCGAGAAGATCACGCTCGCCAGCCCGTGCCGAATCGAGCAACTGCGCATGAAATCCATTCCCAGCGTCGAATTGTGGGTCGGGATCATGGATCGTCCGGCCAGGTACATATGTGCGTCGTTGTCCACCTCGACACATCGGACCGGAACGGAATCGACCCGGCGGACATCGACGATGAACCTCGAGTCAGCTCGCGACTCGCGGCCCGCACGCCGTTCCTTGTGCAGTGCTGCCTTCCGGTAGAGCCCGAAGACGACATCGTCGGTGGAAAAAGTGAGTGTGTAGGCAATAGACCGCTGCGGATTTCGGCCGGCGACAGACTTTGTCGAAACGCCACAACGATAGCCGAGACCGACCACGAGCTCGCGAACGTCGAAGAACAACCGCTCGTCGGTGACGGAAAACTGAACGCAACCACTCTGGGTCACCGTCCCGTCCGTATCGAGCAGCCCGGCCAGCATAGCGCGGCGCTGGGCTTCCGATGACCGCTGATACTCCATGGGGATGTGTTTGGAGTTGAGTACGCCGATCGTACGAAGACGCGCTTGAAGGCTGCCCACTCGGTTGCGGCACTCCTGGCACATCCGCAGACCTATCGACGGGCCGCCACAGCGAGGGCAGGTCGGCGCGGCCACCGGAGCGGAAACAAACCGTGCTCGGCCACCGCACGAACGGCCGCAGGTCCGGACCTCGCTGGTGAACGGTACGAAGGATTTGCCGCATGCGACACAGACTCGCTCAGATATCGGCTCGTCGTCCGGCAGACGCAATTGATAGCGGATTTTCGCCGTGGGGGACGGCACCGCAACGATTCCTTCCCCCTCTATACGGGCAATGATCTCGGGATCGACAGAGGTGATTTGAGCAGCAGCTGTCGTACCGTCCCCCAGCCAGGCACCGAGTGTGTACGGCGGGACGAGGAAATCCCGCTCGGGTAGCTGCAATGGCTCGGAGTTGGTCACCGAGTGGTTCAGTCTGCGGTCGGCCGTTGCACATCGGAGTGTGGCCGCGATCTCGCCGGTGGTCCGGACCTCTGCGAAAGTGCGCTGGTTACGTTGTCGGTTGCGACCGTCGGCCGCCTGTTGTGCGGAACGTCGCGACGCTCGCGTTTCGGTCAGCCACAGATGCTGTTCGTCGGCAACGATCACGGTGCCATCGGAGAACTCGACCTCGTAGCAGGGTCGATCGACCATCACTTCGGTCGCCGCGACAACCCGGGTGGGTCGGCCTTCAGCGTCGATAAGTTCATCTCCCACCTGAACCTCGCCCATGGTGGTCCAACCCGCCGGGGTCGGCACGGGCGTGTCCAGCGCCAGCGCCTTACCCACACCGGGCCTCGCCGCGACGATGATCATCTGCCCGGGATGGAGGCCGTTGGTGAGCTCGTCGAGTTCGGTGAAACCGGTGGGGACGCCCAGAGAGATACCGCCGCGGGAGGCGATCGAGTCGATTTCGTCCATGGTGGGCTGGAGGAGGTCTTCCAGCGGGAGGAAATCTTCGGAGGTCCGGCGTTCGGTGACCTCGTAGACCTCGGCCTGGGCGCGGTCGACCACCTCGGCGACATCTTGACCGTCGGCGCCGGCGTAGCCGTACTGCACGATGCGGGTACCGGCCTCGACCAGGCGGCGCAGGATCGCCTTCTCGGCGACGATTTCGGCGTAGAAGCCGGCGTTCGCGGCGGTGGGGACGGTCTGGGTCAGGGTGACCAGGTAGGGCGCGCCGCCGATTCGTTTCAGTTCGCCGCTGCGGTCCAGGCCGGCGGCGACGGTGACCGGGTCGGCCGGTTCGCCGCGACCATAGAGATCGAGGATCGCATCGTAGACGGCCTGATGGGCGGGGCGATAGAAATCGCCGGAGCGCAGCACCTCGATCACATCGGCGATGGCGTCCTTGCTGAGCAGCATGCCGCCCAGGACCGACTGTTCGGCGGCCATATCGTGCGGCGGCTGACGCCCGAAATCCTCACCGGGCGGCTCGGGTGGGAAATCCGTGTGCCCGCGGTCATCGACGACTGCCATCAGACTCGACCGTCCTCTCCTCCAGACCGGACGCACCCCTGTGCCGAATGGTTCTACCGCACGGGTCCGACAGTTTCGCCGGGGCGGGAAGTGTCTGCGACCAGTGTTCAGACATCCCAGCTATCGACCGGATAGATCCGTTCCGCCGGCTTCCGGCGGAGGCGTTGACGTGGTGCTGCGATGAACCTAGGCGAGGTTCTATCCACATGCCAAACAGCCCTGTGGATAGACCTGTGGATAACCTGGGGATAGTTCACCCCTTGTTGTGTACAACCTGTGGACAACCTGGGGAAAACGCAGGTCAGGCCGGAAAAATACCCAGCTAGACCGGGGTTTTCGGCGTCAACACAGTGTGGATAAACAAAGTGTCGGCGTGTCGGAGTTGTTGAACAGCCGGGCGTGTTGAGTTAACGGACAGGCGAACAGATATGAGCTGGGTCACAATACGTCCGGTTGGTTTTGTGATTGATCCACAGGATCCACATCCTGTGGATAACGCGGACACACCAATGACGGACCTCGACGGCGCCGCCGTGAGTGTCCATCCGTAAACAGAACCAGCTAACTGCTGGCTAACACCCCCGAGAGAAGAGCACACGACCGGAGACCACGCGGCTGCGTGATCCCCGGTCGAAGCGTGCCGATAACCGCGGCTCAGCCCGCGGCCACGACCTCCAGGGCGAATTTCGCGGCGACATCAGGGTGCAGGTGCACCGTGACCTGATGCTTACCGGTGGCCTTGATATGCGACTTCGGCAGTTCGATGCTGCGCTTGTCCAGCACCGGCCCACCGGCCGATTTGATCGCCGCGGCGATATCGGACTGGGTGACCGAGCCGAACAGCTTGCCGGTACCGGCGGTCTTGACCGACAGCGATACCGACTCCAGGTTCTCGATCGCCTGCTTCAGTTCGTTGGCATGGCCGAGATCGCGCACCCGACGGGCCTCCTGGGCCCGGCGGATTCCCTCGACCTGCTTCTCGGCACCACGGGTGGCAACGATCGCCAGCCCGCGGGGCAGCAGGTAGTTACGGCCGTAGCCGTCCTTGACCTCTACGGTATCGCCGGGAGCGCCGAGATTGTCGACGTCGGCAGTCAGGATGAGCTTCATATGCTTGACCGACCTTTCTCAGCGAGCCGTCGAAACGTAGGGCAGCAGCGCCATCTCACGCGAGTTCTTCACCGCGATGGCGATATCGCGCTGATGCTGCACGCAGTTGCCGGTGACCCGGCGGGCACGGATCTTGCCGCGCTCACTGACGTACTTGCGCAGCAGCGGCGCATCCTTGTAGTCGATATTGACAGGTCCGGTCTTGCTTTCTTTGCAGAAAGTGCAAGCCTTCTTCTTGAGCACCTTTTCGCGCGCCGGTGCCTTGGCCATTTTCGTTCACTCCGTTTTCTTGGCGACCCGCCGACGCGGGTCTGTGCGGGCCGTCTCAGAACGGCGGTTCATCGTCCATCCGGCCGCCGCCCCCGAAGGAGCCGGCCGCGGGCGCGCTACCCCACGGGTCTTCCGCTGCGCCCTGTCCGGACCGTCCACCGCCGCTGTTGCCGGCGTTGTAGTTTCCACCACCACCGCTGTTGGAACCGAATCCACCACCGCCACCGCCGCGGCTGGTCTTGTTGACCTTGGCCGTGGCGTACTTCAGCGAAGGACCGACCTCGTCGACCTCGAGCTCGACTACTGTGCGCTTCTCACCCTCACGGGTTTCGTAGGAGCGCTGCTTGAGCCGTCCACTGACGATCACCCGGGAGCCCCTGGTCAGACTTTCGGCGACATTCTCCGCCGCGTCGCGCCAGATATTGCACCGCAGGAACAGTGCCTCGCCGTCTTTCCATTCGTTGGTGTTCCGGTCGAAGATGCGGGGCGTCGAGGCGACGGTGAAATTCGCCACTGCCGCGCCCGCGGGCGTGAATCGAAGCTCGGGATCGGCCGTCAGATTTCCGATGACCGTGATGACGGTATCGCCTGCTGCCATGGTGGGTTCCTCCTGCTCGGTGTGCAGTCCGAGTGCACTCGCTGTTTGCGCTAGAGCCTAGAGACAGACTCCGACTAAACTGCGGTACCGCCGGAACTACTTTTCGTTGCGCAGAACCTTGGTGCGCAGCACCTGCTCGTTGAGGCCCAACTGGCGGTCGAGTTCGCTCACCGTGGCGGGCTCGGCGGTCAGATCGATAACCGCGTAGATGCCTTCGGCGTTCTTGCTGATCTCGTAGGCGAGACGCTTACGGCCCCAGATATCGACCTTGTCGATTTTCCCGCCCTCGGTGCGGATAACGCTGAGCATATTTTCCAGGGACGGCCCGACGGTGCGCTCGTCCATGCTCGGATCGAGGATGACCATCACTTCGTAATGACGCACGAACCAATCACCTCCTGTGGTCTGGATTCGGCCACGGACGGTCCGTGGCAGGAGGTCGTCGCGTCAGCAACCGGGCAAGAGTACCCGAGGGGGTGGGTCACCACGAAATCGATCCGGCCGACTTCGCGACCGCACTCCGCGCGGCGCGGAAGACGATTTCCCGGTATCGGGAAAGAACCGGAATTCGCGACCGATACGGCAGGGTGCAACCTGGTATTACCGCCCGTGCCGTGGGTGCCGGTGTCCACTCTCGGGCGCTCGGCACCGCACCCCCGACACTAAGGTGATCGGTATGTCGATCGGAGCGGCCGCGCGCGCGTTCGCGACCGGTCGCGTTTCCCGGCAGACCGCGGTGATTGCGGCGGTTCTGCTGTGCGCGATCACACTGACAGTGGCGTTTCTCAACAAGGCTCGTTGCGCCGGAGCGCCATTTCGCGCCGACGGTCGCAGTGTCGCGTTCGACTACGTGAAGGACGCCCGGGTCTGCTACTCCGATATCCAGTTCCTGTGGCTGGGGCGCGATATCGATCAGCATATTTTCCCGTATGTACACGGCGGCATCACCGCCGACGGATCGCTGATCGGCGGGGCCGTGGAATACCCGGTGCTCAGCGGCCTACTGATGTGGCTCGGCGCCTTGGGTGCGGACAACGACGCGATGTTCCTGCTGTATTCGGCGCTGCTGCTGGCTCCGTTCGCCTTGTTGACGGCGTGGTTGCTGGCCCGGATGGCCGGCCGGGCCGCGCTGCTGTGGGCGGTGGGGCCGCCACTGGTGCTCTACGCATTCCACAACTGGGAACTGCCGGTGGTGTGCACGACCGTGGCGGCGATGGCGGTGATGGTGCCGAGCCGGCGGCCGGTGCGGTCGCGGGCGATAGTCGCGGCAGTACTACTGGGGCTCGGATTCTGTTTCAAGATCTATCCGGCCATATTCGTGCTGCCGTTGATGCTGTATGTACTGACCGACGGCGACCGGGGACCGGATGCCAACGGCCGCACCCGCCTCGATATCCGGGGCGCGCTGTGGACCGGTGCTGCCGCGGCGGCCACCGTCGCGGTGGTCAATCTGCCTTTCGCGATCGCCGGATACGACGGCTGGCGGGCATCGATCGAATTCCAGCAGCAGCGCCAGGCCGATATCACCACGAACTCGATCTGGTTCTGGGGGCTGCGGCCGCTGTTCGGTACCGATCGGGTCGGTACCGCGGCTTTCGCCGATACCGTGGCGATCGCCTCACCGATGTTGATCATCGCCTCGTTCGTCCTGGCGTTGTACATCGGGCGCCGCCGGTACCTCGAAACGGGTGTGTATCCGTGGATCGGTGTCAGCGGGGCGATGCTGTGCGGGTTTCTGCTGTTCCACAAGGTGCATTCGCCGCAGTACACGCTGTGGTTGATTCCGTTCCTTGTCGTTCTGGCGGTGCCGTGGCCGGTGGTGTGGAGTTATCTCGTCGCCGATATCGCGATCGGAGTGGGGGTTTTCCGCTATTTCTATGCGATGGGCACCGGGCATTCGGTCGAACTGATGGAAGCGGTGGTGCGCTTCGGAGTGTGGGGCCGCGCCACCTTGCTGGTGTTCCTGTTCGTCCTGTTCCTGAAGGTTCCGCTGCGGAAGCCGCGCGACCGGGCGGCGCCCGCCGAGGCGCCGGCGGGCGGGGTCGAACCTGCGCCGGCAATCGCACCGGCGAATCGGTTCCAATAAAACTAGAACGTGTTACATTCAAGGTATGGCACCTGCAGGACCCGTGCGCACGCCTCGCCCGCACCCATGGCACGCGGCGCTTTCGGGTCCGCGAGGTGACAGCGGCCGGATCAGCCGCCGCGCGGCAATTGTGTAACTTGTTCCAGGCATAGGGAGACCAGCAGCGCCATGCGTACCGATATCTGCGACCGGCTGGGGATCGAGTTCCCCATCTTCGCCTTCACCCATTGCCGCGACGTGGCGGCCGCGGTCAGCAACGCCGGCGGTCTCGGCGTCCTCGGCGCGGTCGGGTTCACGGCCGAAGAGCTCGAGGTCGAGCTGGCCTGGCTCGACGAACACGTCGGCGACAACCCCTACGGTGTCGACCTGGTGATCCCCTCGAAGTACGAGGGCAAGGGCATCGACGGACTCTCCCCCGAAGAGCTCGAGGCCGAACTCGCCAAGCACGTCCCGCAGGGTCATCGCGATTTCGCCGAGAAGATCCTGGCCGATCACGGCGTGCCGAAGCTTCCCGAAGAGGAAGTACACCCGCAGCTGCTCGGCTGGACCGCCACCACCGCGGCGCCGCAGGTCGAGGTGATCCTGAAGCATCCGAAGGCCAAACTGGTCGCCAACGCGCTGGGCACCCCGCCGCCGGAGTTCGTCTCGCAGATCCAGGAGTCCGGGCGGCTCATCGGCGCGCTGTGTGGTTCGGTGAAGCACGCCATGAACCACAAGAATGCCGGCCTGGACTTCGTGGTCTGCCAGGGCACCGAGGGCGGCGGGCACTGCGGTGAGGTCTCCTCGCTGGTGCTGTGGCCGCAGGTCATCGACGCCGTGGGCGATCTGCCGGTACTGGCCGCGGGCGGTATCGGCGACGGCCGCCAGGTCGCGGCCGCCATGGCGATGGGCGCCGCCGGCGCCTGGACCGGTTCCATCTGGCTCACCGTGGAAGAGGCCAACGTGCCGCCCGCGCAGATGCAGACCCTGATCGACGCCTCCAGCCACGACACCATCCGCTCCCGTTCCTGGACCGGTAAACCGGCCCGGATGCTGCGCAACGAGTGGACCGACGCCTGGGAATCGGCCGACAACCCGGATCCGCTGCCCATGCCGCTGCAGATGATGGTCGCGCTGGACGGCGTGAAGCGCGGCCACCGCTATCCGGAGGCCGCCAAGGACGTGAACTTCAACCCGGTGGGCCAGATCGTCGGCATGATGAACAAGACCGAGCGTTCGGCCGATGTGATGAACCGCCTCGTCGAGGAATACGTCAACTCCTGCGAGCGCCTGAACAAGCTCAACGACGCCGGATAGTCACCGCGTTCGGCCGGGCGGGGCCGCCCGGCCGAACGTGCCCGGCCGTGGACCGGCCGCACCGTGGTGGGTCCCGCGCCGGCCTGCGTGTCCTCGCCCGCGCCCACACCTGTAGCCAGATGTGGGCGGGGTCGGCGAGCAGGGTCCGCCACCACATCGCGTCGACGGTAGAGACGCGGAACCTGGACCGGCGATAACCGAGAGGTCCGAGACCTGGCCCCGGCTCGTGCCGCCCAGCAGCGCTCGTGTCCGGGCAGGAGCCGAGGTTTCGACCGTCCACCTCTGAGACGCCCGACCGGACGCTTGCCTCATCGGCGCGCGGACCGGCTGGGCAAACTGTTCGGTTCGGCTCTCGGCGTACTGGACGCCCCCACCGCCGACACTCCCGGGTTCAGCGAGGCCCTCGTGAGGTTTCGCTGCCGAGCACCGCTGACGGGCGCGACCGCACTGCGGAAAACCCGGGCCCGTTCAGGCTGTGACGGCGTGGATTTGCGGTTCGCCCTGTGCTCCGAGGAGTTCCTCGAAGCGGTTGATCACCTTGTGGTGATAGATCCCGAAGAGATCTTCGAACAGGGCCAGTTGTGCGGGTGAGGGGCCGGATTCCGATTCCCATACCGCGATCAGCGCCCGCCAGACCAGGACGTGCAGATCGGCCGCGCCGGCGAAATATGCCTCGACGGCCTGCGGCACCTCGAGGACCATATCGCCGATCGAATTCAAGATGGCGCGCTGCAGGCTGGATTCGAGGGTGACGAGCAACCGTCGCACGATACCGATTTCGATGGCCAGAATGCGGCGGTGATCGGGTACGTCGGTGCGGGCGAGGGTTTCGAGCGCATCCACTTCGGCCTTGAGTTCGGCGAGATCGAAACCGGCCGCGACCGGCCCGCCCGGCGCTGCGCCGGTGTAGGCGAGCAGCGCGTCCATGACGATCCCGCGCTCGACCTCGACGATATCCCGGAACATCTCGATCGCGACCTCGGGCATCGGGATGGAGAAGCGGAAGAGGTGGCGGTAGACGTCCAGCCCGCCGGCCGAACGCACCTCACGAATGGTGAAGCCCTTACCGCGCCTGGCCTCCACGAAGCCGTAGGATTCCAGCCGGCCGAGCGTGAGCTGCGCCGTGGCCCGGTTCATTTCGAACTCGTCGGCTACCTGACGAACCGAGGGCATCAGTTCCCCCGGCTGATATTCCCCTGCGGCGACCCGCCGGGCCAGTTCGTCGGCGACGTCGGCGACTACCGTGCGGGACCCCATGGAGACACCTCTCTCGGCAGTTGTTACGTCCCAGACAGTCTATGCACAACTATGCCAGACTGCACAGGAGAACAAAGGATTCGGTTCGGGGATAGAGGTATGAGTGAGTCAGGCCCGGAGGCGGCAGCGGAGCGTAACCACGCAGGGCCCTCACTCATACCCAATGGACGCAGTATGAGTGAGTCAGGCCGGAGGACGCAGCGCAGCGCCACCACACAGGGCCCTCACTCATACCCGGAGGACACAGCATGAGCAGTCGACGCGATTCCGGCGCGCCACCGGTACGCCCGGCGCTGCGCAGCGCCAAGCTCATGGCGCTGCCGGTCGCCTATGCGGGCCGGCAGGCGGCGGGGGCGGGCCGCCGGGCGCTCGGGCGGCCCGCGCTGGAGGTGAACCGCGATATCCAGAGCCGCACCGCCGAGCATATGTTCGCGGTGCTGGGTGAACTGAAGGGCTGCGCCGCCAAACTCGGGCAGTTGCTGGCGATCTATCAGCTCGCGCTACCCCGCGATATCGCGGCGCCGTACCAGGCTGCGCTGGCCCGGCTGCAGGATTCGGCGCCGGTGATGCTGCCCGCGACCGTGCACGGTGTGATGGCCGATACGTTCGGCCCGCACTGGCGCGACCTGTTCCGGGAGTTCGACGATCGCCGGGCCGCGGCGGCCTCGATCGGTCAGGTGCACCGCGGGGTGTGGCACGACGGACGTGAAGTCGCGGTGAAAGTGATGTATCCGGGCGCCCGGGTCGCGGTGGAATCGGATCTGGTGCAGTTGCGGCGGGTTTCGATCCTGGCGTCGGTGCTGCTGCCCGGTGCGGATGTGAAATCGGTGACCGAGGCACTGTGCGAGAGCGTGCGCGCCGAACTGGATTACGCGGGCGAGGCGGAGAATCAGCGGACTTTCGCGGCCTTCTACCGCGACAGTGCCGAGTTCTATGTTCCGGACGTGCTGGAACAGCGTGGCGATGTGCTCATTTCGGAGTGGGTGCGGGGCACCCCGGCGACCCGGATCATCGGTTCGGGCACCCGGGAACAGCGCGACCGGGTCGGCGAGCTGATGATGCGGTTCGTCCTCACCGGCTGGGAACAGCACGGGTTGCTGTACTGCGATCCGCATCCGGGCAATCTGTGGCTGCTGCCCGACGGCCGGCTGGGTGTGGCCGATTTCGGGGCCTGTGCGCCCTGGCCGCATCCGGGGTTCATCGATTTGGCCGTGCAGATGTGCGATGCGATTTTCAACGGCGGACCGTCGGCGCTGGAAACGGCGGTGCGTAAGCACGGGTTCGCGTTACCGGGCCGGGAGTTCGACGCGGTCGCGCTGGAATCGGCGCTTTCGGCGTGTGGTGAGCCGGTCCGCCACGAGCGTTTCCGGCTGACCACGTCCTGGTTGCGTAAGCAGGTGCTGCGCACCACGAGTCTGCGGCTGACCAATGTGATGCGGGAGCTGACGCTGCCGCCGGCGTGCACCCCGTTCGCCCGGGCCTCGCTGACTCTGGTCGGTACGTTGAGCCAGCTGGAATGCGAATGCGATTACGGCGCGGAGCTGGTGCGGTCGGTGCCCGAACTCGGGGAGGTCTTCGCCCCGGTGCGCCGCGGTTTCATTTCGGGCGTATCCGCGAGCTGAGTCGCGGCGTACCCCAGCCATTCGCGCCAGTCCGGCAGCAGCAGTTCCGCGAACGCGGTGTATCCGGCCGCCCCGGGATGTGCCCCGTCACCGGCTCGTACCTGTTCCATCCAGACCGTATCGGCCGCCAGACGGTGACAACTGCTGACATAGGGGACCCCGTGCTCGGCGCAGACCTGCCCGAAGCGTTCGTCGAGGTCGGCGGTGCGGAGGTTGTGCTCCACATCGTCCACCGGCGGCGGGCCCACCATGAGAACAGGCCACGATGCGGTGTGCGTGCCCGCGAGCATCGTGCGCAGATTCGCCACCGAGGTGTCGGCGGCCACTCTGGTCCGGCCGTCGATCAGCATGGTGTCGTTGACCCCGAACGAGAACACCACGCGCCCCTGGGCCTCGCGGGGCAGCCGCTGCCGGCATTCCGCCTGCCAGCGCCCGGCGATATCGGTCGAGGTCTGCCAGCGGACGCCGAGGTTGTATGCGGTGGGCGCGATGCCGGCGGCGTGCGCGTCGACCGTCAGTCGCCCGCTCCAGCCCAGCGCCTCGGGGTCCCCAACTCCGGCGACGAAGGAATCCCCTACGAAACAGATGCGCAGATCATTGCTCACCGACAGATTCTGGCAGCGTGTTGGTGTGTATCGTCCGGCTCGGCCTCCTGCATACTCACGGTCTGGTGTGTGCGGGCGGCCGACCGGCTTCACCTCGATCCGAAAGTACCGATACGACATGCGAGTCGATGGGCGGGAGATCCCGGTAACGGGCAACCTGCTACAACCGCTCACCAGGCGGACCAGCGATATTCTGCGTGTCGTCTTCGCGATCGCCGGGGTGGCCGTGGTCATCGCCGGATCGTTGATCACCCGGCCCGAATGGCTGGCGCTCGAACGTTCCGTCTCCAATATCGTCGGATTCCTGAACCCGGACCAGTCGAATCTGGTCTACCTGCTGTACGGGATCGCCATCCTGATCCTGCCCTTCGCGATCCTGGTGGAGCTGGTGTGGGGCGGGCAGTGGAAACTGCTCACCGGATACGCCACCGCCGGTCTGGTGGCCGGGCTGCTGCTGTCGATCACGCCGAACGGTTTATCGGCTCCGCAGTGGCATCTGCAGGTGCCGGAGAATCTGGCCGATAAAACCTTCCTCCAGCAGTTCCTCGACGATCCGCGCTGGATTGCCATGCTCGCCGCCGTGCTCACGGTGTCCAGTCCGTGGCTGCCGGTACGACCCCGCCGCTGGCTGTGGGCGCTGATCCTGGCCTTCGCGCCGATGCATCTGGTGGTCAGCACCGTCGTCCCGGCACGCGCCATGTTCGGGCTGGCCGTCGGCTGGCTGGTAGGCGCGGTGATCGTATTGCTGGTCGGGACCCCGGCGCTGGAGGTTCCGCTGGAGGCGGCGGTCCGGCAGCTGGCCCAACGCGGCTACACCGTCAACCGGCTCACCGTTGTCCGCCCGGCCGGCCCCGGCGCGCTCATGCTGTCGGCGACGATCGAAGAGCGCGAGCGGGCGCTGGTGGTCGAACTGTACGGAAAGAACCAGCGCACGCTCAGCGCGGTGCGCCAGCTGTGGCGGCGGCTCACTTTCCGCTCCAGCGAGACCGCGCCCCTGCACGGTTCCATGCATCGCGCCGTGGAGCACCGGGCCCTGATGGCGATCGCGCTGGACGAACTGGGGGTCGCCGCACATCGGCCGGTGACGGTGGCGGGGCTTCCCCGCGGCTGGATGCTCTACGCCCATACCCTGCCCGCCGGTCGCTCGATCGAACAGGATCCCGCCGATACCGCCGCATTGGACGCGGTCTGGCGGGCACTCACGGTTCTGCGTGAACGCGGGATCGCACACGGGGAACTGCGGCCCGCGGAGATCCGGGTGGGCGAGCAGGGCGCGGTCTTCGGTGGTTTCACAGCGGCCGAACTGTGCGCCTCCGATGCCCAGCTGCAATCCGATATCGCCCAGCTGCTCGTCTCGATGACCGCGGTGTTCGGTTCGGAAGCCGCGGTGCGGTCGGCGATCGAGGTCCTCGGCGAACAGACCGTGCTCACCGCCTCGCGCCGGCTCACCAAATTCGCCATGCCGCGCGGTATCCGCGCCTCCATCCCCGAATGGAAATCGGTGGTGACCGCGGCCCGCGACGAAGTGCGGACGCAAACCGGCCAGGACCGGATCGAGGCCGAACAGATCACCCGGTTCAACCGCAAGAGCCTGCTCCAGCTGGTGCTGCTGATCGGCCTGGTCTATGTCGCCTACCCGTTCATCAGCGCGGTACCGACCTTCTTCACTCAGCTCCGGGAAGCCAACTGGTGGTGGGCACTGGCCGGTCTGGCGCTGTCCTCGCTCACCTATCTCGGCACGGCGGCCGCGTTGTGGGCCTGCGCCTCGGGCATCGTGAAGTACTGGCCACTGGTGCTCATGCAGATCGCGAACACATTCGCCGCCACCACCACGCCGGCCCGCGTCGGCGGTTTGGCACTGAGTGTGCGATTCCTGCAGAAGGGCGGGGTCGGGGCGGTCCGGGCCACCGCGGCGGTCGCGTTACAGCAGGCCGTACAGGTATCGACCCATATCGGGCTGCTGGTGCTGTTCAGTGTCGCGGCCGGAACCACGGCGGACCTCTCGCATTTCGTGCCCTCCCCCACCGTGCTGTACCTGATCGGCGGCGTGGGGGTCGGCATCATCGGCACATTCATGTTCGTGCCGAAACTGCGCCGCTGGCTCAACACTTCGGTCCTACCGCAGCTGCAGGAGGTGGTCGGAGAGCTGGCCCGGCTGGCCCGTGACCCGAAACGCTGCGCGGTCATCGTGCTCGGCTGTGCGGCCCTCACCCTGGGCCAGGCCCTGGCGCTGTGGGCAAGTGTGCAGGCCTTCGGTGGCGGCACCACATTCGTCACCGTCACCATCGTGACGATGATCGGCGGCACCCTGGCCTCGGCCGCACCCACACCGGGTGGTGTGGGCGCGGTCGAGGCCGCGCTGATCGGTGGTCTGGCCGCGTTCGGCCTGCCGGCCGAGGTCGCGGTGCCATCGGTACTGCTCTACCGGGTGCTCACCTGCTGGATCCCGGTTTTCTGCGGCTGGCAGGTGATGCGCTGGATGACCGATAAGAACATGATCTGAGCTGTGTTTATGGCGCCGCCTCCGGCGGCGCGGGGTTCGGGGCCCCCTTGGTCTCGTTCTTCACTCCTCCGCTCCTCCGCTTCGCTCCCCCGCTCCGTCGCTCCAGAACGAGACGGGCCCCGAACCTTTGGGGTGGGCCCTGGATACGGACTTTCCGAAGTGGCGCGCGCGGAACGGGCTTGGCGATCGTGACCCGCGAAGCGAACCTCGAGCAGCGCGCCCCACGAAGCGAACCTCGGGATGGGCTGCGGTATCAGCCGTTGTGGAAGGCGTCTGCTGCGGTCCGCAGACCTGCGCTGACCAGTGCGATATTGGACAGCGAGGCGGTGTGTACCTGGGGGTCGGCCGCGGTGACACAGTCCGCGACCGTGTAGACGGTGAAGCCGAGATCGGTGCCGTGGCGCGCGGTCTGCTCGACCGTGAGGTTGGTGGCGACACCGGTGAGGAACAGGGTGTCGATATCGTTTTCCACCAGCCAGCGCGGGAGGTCGTTACCGGCCAGGCCCGAAAGCTTCTGGTTGTCGACGATATGGTCGGCCTGATCGGCCATCTCCTCGATCAGCCGGCTACCCGGGGCCTCCGGCCGGAACTCGTGCTGCGCCGCACCGACCGATTCCATGAAACCGGTGTTGCGCACCAGCCGGCCCTCGTCCTCGGGGACGGTGAACCGGGTGAAGACGATCGGCAACCCCAGCTCCGCGGCCTGTTTGTGGAAATCGGCGGCGCGTTGCACCACTCCGCTGGCGGCCACCGGTTCGGCGAGCATCGGACCGAAGAAGCCCTCCGGCCGAATGACATTCACCTGCCAGTGCAGGGCGAGAACAGCAGCGTTTTGTTCCGGCATGCCGTAGATACTCGACTATCGGCGGCCGTGCCGCACAACGGGTCGGAAAAATCCCAGGACATCGGCGCTACGCGAAACGACACCGGGCCGCCCGGTCCGGAAACCGTCCGGCCCGGGCGTGCTCGGATGATGCGGGGACTACGCGCCGTCCTTGCGCAGCTCCACCTTCACGACCTTGCCGCTGGCGTTGCGCGGCAGTTCCGCGACGATCACCAGTTCCTTCGGATGCTTGTAGCGGGCCAGGTTCTCGTTGAGGAACGGTTCCAGTTCTTCGAGGGTGAGCGTGCCGTCGGCATCGTCCAGCGCGACCACGGCCACCGGGACCTCGCCCCACTTCTCGTGCGCCCGGCCGATGACCGCGGCTTCCCGGATCTTCGGATGCGCGAACAGGACGTTCTCCACCTCGGCGCAGTAGATGTTCTCGCCGCCGGAGATGATCATGTCCTTCTTGCGGTCCACGACGTAGACGAAACCTTCGTCGTCCTGGCGCACCAGGTCGCCGGAGTGGAACCAGCCACCGGCGAAGGCGTCCGCGGTGGCTTCCGGCTTGTTCCAGTACCCCGACATCATCGTGGGGCCGCGGTAGACGATCTCGCCGACCTCGCCGGGCGCCACATCGTTCATCTCGTCGTCGACGATCCGGGCCTGGATGGTGGGGATGACTTTGCCGACCGAGCCGAGTTTGCGGATGGCGTCCTTACCTTCGAGGACGCAGGTGATCGGCGACATCTCCGTCTGTCCGAACACCGCCACGTTGAATGCGTCCGGGAATGCGTCGGCCATTGCCTTCAGCACGGTATCGGACGCGGGGGCTGCGCCCCAGCTGAGCGCCTTCAGCGCCAGTTTGCGCTGTTTCACCGTCGGCTCGTCGCAGATCAGCTGCCATTGCGCCGGTACGCAGAATGCCGTGGTGGCCTGCTCGGCCTCGACGGCGTCGAGGAATTCGGTGGCGCTGAAGGCGCCCAGCGGATGCAGCACCGTCTTGGCGCCCAGCATGAAGGCCGGCGCGAGGCTGCCGAGGCCCGCGATATGGAACAGCGGAGACGTGCAGAAACCGACCGATTCCTGGTCGATCGCCAACGCCCGGATACAGGTGAGCGCTTGGGCGTTCATATTGCCGTAGGACAGGACCGCACCCTTGGGGCTACCGGTGGTTCCGGAGGTGTACATGATGAGGCACGGCGTGTCCTCGGGGATATCGAGCGGAGTGTGCGCGGCGCCCTCCTCGGCCAGCGCGTCGTCGTAGCCGATAACACCCGCACCGCTGCTCCCGCCGATCACGAAGACGTGGTCGAGCCCGGTGGCCTGTGCCTGCACCGCGGTGGCAAGCGGCTGCAGCACCGCATCGGTGACCACGGCCTTGGCACCGCTGTCGCCGACGATATAGGCGACCTCGGGTGGGGTGAGCCGGAAGTTCACCGGGACCGCGATCGCGCCGAGCGCGTTGATCCCGAACACGGCCTCCAGGTATTCGGGGTAGTTGAGCGCCAGGAGGAGCACCCGGTCACCGGAGCCGACGCCGCGGCGGGCGAGCGCGTCGGCGAACTTCTGCGACCGTTCGTGCAGCTGCCGCCAGGTGGTGTCGGCACCGCGGAAACGAATCGCGACCTCGTCGGGCCGCATCACCGCATGCGTGGCGATCTGGTTGTTCCAGTGGTTGCGACGCGAACGGATCGGCTCGTCGAGGGCCTGCGCACCGGTGGTCATCCCACGTACTCCTCTCGGTACCGCGTGACCCACCGGAGTGTCCGGCGCCACACGCGGTGTGAACGTGTCGGCAGAATAACAATTCACATCGGCACCGGCAAGGAATTCAGGGCCGAATGGCCGTTAATTCCGAGGAACCGGACCGTGGAACAGGTTCACGCGCGTTGACGCGCGTATTTGCGACGATACCGGCGTACCAGCGCACCTGCCAGCTATCTTCCAACTCGGTCACTTATGCGAATCACGACTCACTTCCGGGGTTGATCGGGTCGCGATCGGCATGGCACCATGCAGCATGCGCGGACTATCCGCGGAAAGTGAGGAGAGCAGGCGATGCTGCGGACCAGGTTCACCGAGACTTTCGGTATCGAACATCCGATCGTGCAGGGCGGAATGATGTGGGTCGGCCGGGCCGAACTCGTCGCCGCCGTGGCCAACGCCGGGGGGCTCGGTTTCATCACCGCACTCACCCAGCCATCCCCCGACGATCTCCGGCGCGAGATCGAGCGCACACGCGAACTCACCGATAAGCCGTTCGGGGTGAATCTGACCATCCTGCCGTCGATCAACCCGCCGCCGTACGAGGAGTACGTGCGGGCCATCGTGGACAGCGGTATCAAGATCGTGGAGACCGCGGGGAGCAACCCGGAGCCGTTCCTGCCCGCCTACCGCGAAGCCGGCATCAAGGTCGTGCACAAATGCACCAGCGTGCGGCACGCGCTCAAGGCACAGAGGATCGGCGTGGACGCGGTCAGCATCGACGGTTTCGAGTGCGCCGGACACCCGGGTGAGGACGATGTGCCCGGTCTGGTGCTGATTCCCGCGGCCGCCCGCGCGCTGACCATCCCGTTCATCGCTTCCGGCGGTATCGCCGACGCCCGCGGCCTGGTTGCGGCGCTGGCACTCGGTGCCGACGGCGTCAATATGGGCACCCGATTCCTGTGCACCCAGGAATCCTCCATCGATCAGCAGGTCAAAGAGCAGATCGTCGCCAACTCCGAGCGCGATACCCAGCTGATCTTCCGCACCATGCGCAACACCGCACGGGTCGCTGACAACGAGATCAGCCGCAAGGTCGTCGAGATCGAGAAGGCCGGCGGCAAGTTCGAAGACGTCCGCGAACTCGTCTCCGGTGCCCGCGGCCGGCGGGTGTTCGAGGAAGGCGATCTGGACGCCGGGATCTGGTCGGTGGGGCTGTGCCAGGGCCTGATCGACGATATTCCGACCTGCGCCGATCTGATCGGCCGGATGGTCTCGGAGGCCGAGGAACTGATCAACGCCCGGCTGGCTCGGTTCGTTTCGGCCTGAACCGGCCCGTAAGCCGCGCCGGAGGTTTGGCGATCGATCCGGCGCCGGGTGTGGGAAGCCGTCTCATAGCAGCCGGCTTCCCGCACCGTAGCTCCAGCTTGCCGCTCCCGGCTCGACCACGATTACGTCGCGACGACCCGGCCGGAACCGCTGCGCCCGCCGCCGCGGCCTGAGCCTCGGCACGGCCCGCGGGCTGCGGCCACTCGGCCCGGCCCAAAGCGCTGCATCCGCCCTTCGCGAGCGGATGCGTCCGCGGCCATCGACACTGTGAAGCCGCGTCAGTGGGCGGCATCGACGACAGCGCCGCACCGACGCGGCCGTGAACACCGTGCGGCCGCGTCAGCGAGATCAGTGGGCAGCCAGTGCGGCGACGGCATCGTAATCGTGCGCGGCCACCACTTCGATATCGGCCGGTAGCGCGTGCAGTCGGTGGATGGTTTCGAAGGCCCGATCCCGATCGGCGTCGAACAACTGACCGGGCATCGGCGCCTTCTCCCGGACGAGTTCGATCTGCAGCCGATTCCACACCGCATCTCCGGCCAGCAGCACCCGGCGACCGCCGGCGGTGGCGAGGAGTACACCGATACTGCCCGGGGTGTGCCCGGCCAGATCCACCAGTAGCACCGATCCGTCGCCGAACAGGTCCAGGCTGCGCTCGAAGGTGAGCACGGGCGGTCCGTCCAACTCGAGCGGATCCAGCGATCGTCCCAGCAACGGGCCCCGCACCACCCCGGCCGGTGCGTGCGACCCCTCCAGCGCCCAGCTCAGCTCGGCCGCAGGCAGCCGCACCGGCACCGATTCGGGCAGTTCGAGCAGGCCGGAAATATGGTCCCAGTGCAGGTGGGTCGGCAGCACGAAATCGATGGTGGCCGGATCGATATCGCGGGCGGCGAGCGCATCGGCCAATCCGAGTACCGGTTTGTCCGGCGCGACCAGCAGCGGAATCGGGAACGGCAGATCCGGCAGCACCCGCCGGTGAACATGGGCGCAGAGCGCGGGATCGACCAGGAAACGCGCATTCGGATGTTCGACCAGATACGCGCCCATCGCCATCGGCAGATGCCCTAGACTGCGCACCCCTTCGGCCACGATGGCGGTCGGCGCCTGCATCCGGCCCTGCAACAGCACGGTCAGTTCGACACTCGCCCGGGCCGGCGGCGGAGATACCGATTCCAGCCGTGACAGCAACAGCGTATCGGCCTTACGGGGCCGCAGCAGCCGCGCCGGTGTGGCGGCCAAGGCCGCGCAGCAGCGCAGCAGCGTGGGGAAGGTCGGGGTTCGTCCGTCGACGGAAGCAGCCACATCGCAACGGTACCGGCCGCCCGGCGGTGGGCGGCGCGAACGAACACCGAGTCCGGCACGACGGCAGACAGAGTTCACCCCGAGGTCGAGGACGACTTCCATACCGTCGACCAAGTGGCCGCTGACAGACCGTCGCTCATATCGGCGCTCGGGCCCCACAGGTTCCCGGCACGGAATCTGTCACTCCGGGACAATCCGACCGGGCCTCGTAAGGCCGCTTCCACGGCGGTTGTTCCATCCCGCGGCAGCGCACAAGAACGCCACGGCATGCCGGACTCCGGATCAGCGACCTCGACGACCCGATCGAGTCCGCGGCTCTGCGAACGGGCGGTAACACTGCCGCGCGCTGGACATCCGTTGCGCCGAAGCTACGGCCCGGCCGCCGAGCGATTCGGCGGATCCAGGCTCGCCATATGTTTGCCGGACATTTGCGTCGAATTCTTCCGGACGGCAGCAGTTTTCGTAACGCCGCGGCCGGTCGGTGACGGTGGATTCTTCCGGCATAATCGTGGCGTGAGGCGGGACACGCAGCTGCTGTGCTGGATTCACGGCTCGCCGAGCGGCCGGTGGCGCGTGCGCACCGCTCGCCCCGGCCGTAGCCGCACCCCGTCGTACCTGCCGTCGTGCCGATGACCGATTCTGCGGGCGGCGTGGTTTTCCTGTTCTCGCCGGAAGGTGGCGAACACGCGCGGATGGGGCGCACCCTGGCCGGGCGGTACCCCGTTTTCGCCGCAGCCGTGCTCGACACCAGTGATGCCGTCGTGGCAGCGGGCGGACCGCGGGTGTGGACTCCGCGCCATGGTTTCCGCCACCCCGGTGCGGCGCAGTGGCCGGACCGGCGCCGGCGGGATCCCGTGTTCGCCCAGGCCGCACTGTTCACCTACCAGGTGGCCACGGCGACACTGCTGATCTCGTGGGGTGTGCGGCCCGACGCGGTGGTCGGGCACGGTATCGGGGAGGTGGCGGCGGCAGTGACCGCCGGCGCTCTCCCCCTGTCCGATGCCGTCCGTGTAGTCCTCGCCCGCGCCCACGCCGTGCGCCGGGTGGCGCAAACCGATGTCGTTGCCGAATTGCGGACCTCGGTGCCGGAGGCGCGGCGCCTGGTGGATCCCGTGCGCGAACAGGTCGTGCTCGCCGCCGTTCATGGACCCGACTCGGTACTCGTCTCCGGGCCGCCGCGCTATATCGATGCCGTGGTGCGCCGGGCCGGACGCCGCGATATCGCGGCGCAGCGCTGCGATGCGTTCGCCCCGGCGATCGGTCGATCGGCGGCCGAATCCGTCGCCGCCCTCGGCCCGCTGCACCCCACGACACCGGTTATCCCGATGTACTCCACCGCCCGCGGCGGTGCGGTTATCGATGCACCGATCACTACGGGCGGCTATTGGATCGAGAACTTCACCGGACCGGTACAACTCGCGACCGCACTGGAGCGGGCTGCCGCGGGCGCGGATACGACCATCGTGCTGGAGGTCGCCCCGCACCCGATTCTCTGCGATGTGCTGCGCGAACTCCCGCGGTTCACCCATACGACCTATCCCACCGCCCGCGGTGACGACGAAGGAACCACGTTCCTGACCTGCCTGGCCCAGGTGCAGGCAACTCGGGCCACGGCGGGACACCGAACCCGGCAGCTCCTGGAAGGCTCCACCGGCCGCGAACCGGATACCGGAACGAGCAACGGCCGGCCCCGGCTCGGTGGCGGATACGTAAACGATTCTGCCTCAATGGCTTCAGCGAACACAGGGGCGCCGGATGGAACGACGGCCGGCCTGTCGGCGAACCGGGGCCATCAGGTTCCGGAAGCCGCGGGAATCGGCCCGGCGGGAGGAGATATGCGGGCGGAGGTCACGGGCGCCGGAACGCTGGCTTCGATACGGCTCACCGATAACCTCCCACCCACAGATATCATCGCATGGACTCGAATGGTCGACGCCAACAGGGCTATCCGCTTCCTGGCGGCCCAGGTCGCGCTGGATCCGCCGATGCAGATCGATACGGCCGGCACCTATGTGGTCAGTGGTGGACTCGGCGCGCTCGGCTCGGTCATGGTGCGCCGGCTCCTGGTATCCGGTGCCCGCGATGTTCTGGTGCCCACCCGTTCACCGCGCCCGGTGCCCCCACTGCTCGAGGGATTCGAGGACCGGGTCGTGGTGGTGCGCTGCGATACTGCCGACCGTCACGATCTCGACAATGCGCTGCGTGATATTCGCGAATCGGGATGCACCATCCGCGGCGTGGTCCACGCGGCCCAGGTTTTCGAGGACACCGTCGTGGCCGCACTCTCCGCGAATACCGCGACGGGTTCGGCTCGGATAGGGCCGACGCCTGCCGAATCGCCGGAGCCGGTCTTGGATGCGGGGCGGCTCGCGCGGCGATTCGCGCGGATCTCGCCGGCCGCGGCCAATCTCATCGAACTCACCGCCGCGGACCCGGTGACGTTCATTGCCGTGTTCTCGACACCGTTCGGCGGCATTACCGCGCACCAGGAAATCGGCGCCCCTACATCGGTGGATGCACTCGGACACGATTCGCCATCCTGAACGGACCCCAGTGGTCGGTCCGGGTGCGGACCCGAGCACGTGGGCCACACCCGGCGGAGCTGTTCGGGCGGGGCCCGATGCCCGTCGATGGGTTCGAGAGTGAATCGCCGTGCACATAGTGCGCGGCGCGAATCAGCGTTCGGTCCGCCCCAGCAGGCGATCGGTTTCGCGGCGATCCCGCTTGGTGGGGCGACCGGTCCCGCGGTCACGTTGCGGGAGGGAGGCGAGGACTTCCCGCGGCGGCGGAGGTGGACTGCGGTCGATCAGGCATTGGGCGGCGATCGGAGCACCGACCCGTTTGGTGATCACCCGTTCCACGATGACGATCCGTTCGATCCCCGAGCTGCGGATACGGATCTCGTCACCCGGCCGCACCGGCTGAGCCGGTTTGGCTGTCGCACCGTTGACACGGACATGACCGCCGCGACACGCAGCCGCGGCAGCCGATCGTGTTTTGAACAACCGCACGGCCCATATCCAGGAGTCGACCCGGGCCTGGGCCGGACCATTGTCCGGAACAGAGGGAGCTGGACTCACCCTTTACACGATACGACGCGCGGTGACCACTTCGTCGGCGGAAAGATTGGTGTAGGACACCGGCTCACCGGACTGCACCGCGTTCAGGAGCTTGCCGTCACCGGCGTACAGGCCGACGTGGCCGCCACCGTTGGTGATGACGATATCGCCGGGCTTCAGATTCTGGAATGCCACCGGCGCGCCCACATGGGACTGTTCGAAGCTGGTGCGCGGCAGTTTGATGCCGGCCTGCTTGAACGCCCACTGCACCAGGCCGGAGCAGTCGAAGTTGTAGGGGCCCGCGGCACCCCAGGAGTACATGGCGCCGACCTTCGTCTTGGCGGCGTCGAGGGCGACATCACCGGCCGTCTGCGGCTGCGCCGGCGCGGGCGGGGCGAAATTCGGCAGCGCGGGTGCCGCCGGCATTGCCTGCGGGGCCGCCGAGAGCGCCTGGTTCAGCTGCTGGTTGAGCTGCTCTGCCTGGGCTGCGTACTGATCCGGGACCTCGACATCGAACTTACCGACGCCGGGAACGTCGATCGTGGTGGTCGCGGCATTCGCGATAGCGGGCATGGTGCCCGTGGTCGCGGCGAGAGTGCCCATGACGAGCGCGCCCTTGACAGAATTTGGCAGCTTGGATTCTCGCTGCAAGCTGTGCTTACCCACCGAGCTCCGTCTCCGATCTTCGTGCTCTCCCACCATCGTCGGACGCGCGTCCTACGCATATCGCGACGGCCTGCGATGGCAGCGACCAGTGGCGCCGCCTCACTGACGAAACGACTCGACTCCACTAAGTCACAAAGAGGTTACGATGCCTGCCCGGTGTTGTCCAGCCGAACGGGCCGACTTTTCTCGCGAGCTGGGAGTACAGACGTAAAGTACTGTGCGCGAAGGGATTTTCAGCACGTCGATAGGTCACGGCGAGGTATCGGCGGGCGTGTCGGTTCGGCTACGGACCTTGTCCACGACCGCGAGGCGGTTTCCCGGCCATCTCCGGATAGCCGCGTCTAGGACACGGCATAGATTCGCCCATATATACGGATAGGCGCGCTACGGTAGGGGAGTTATGGACCCCGTGCGCAACCCGTATGCACCCGGCGCAGGCCAGCGTCCACCCGAACTTGCCGGGCGCGGAAAGCAACTCGACGCCTTCGACGTCGTCTGCGAACGTATTGCGCGGGGCCGGCCGGAACGCAGCGTGATGCTCACCGGACTCCGTGGCGTCGGCAAGACCGTTCTGCTCAATCAGTTGCGATCGGCCGCCGGCGCCCGTGGCTGGGGTACCGGAAAGATCGAGGCGCGACCGGATCAGGAGCTGCGGCGGCCGCTGTCTTCGGCGCTGCACATGGCGGCCCGGGCCATCGCCAAAACCCATAGCAACAGTGAACGCGTCGACGATTTCCTCGGCATACTCAAGGCATTCGCTCTCCGCGCCACCGCGGACAAAGGAATGCGGGAACGCTGGCAGCCGGGTATCGACGTCCCGGCCGTCACCGGCCGAGCCGACTCCGGCGATATCGAAATCGATCTGGTGGAACTACTGACCGAAGCCGCCGGGCTGGCCGCGGATATCGGCGTGGGTATCGCCATCTTCATCGACGAGATGCAGGACCTCGCACCGACGGATATCTCGGCCATCTGCGGCGCCTGCCACGAGTTGAGCCAGGACGCCGCGCCACTGATCGTGGTGGGCGCGGGCCTGCCGCATCTACCGGCCGTATTGTCGGCGTCCAAGAGCTATTCCGAGCGGCTGTTCAGTTACCACCGGATCGACCGGCTGGATCGTGAGTCGGCCGATCTGGCCCTCATCGCCCCGGCCGAACGCGAAGAGGTGAAGTTCTCCGACGAGGCGCTGGCGGCGCTGTACCGCAAGGCCGACGGCTATCCGTATTTCGTCCAGGCCTACGGCAAGGCGACCTGGGACCAGGCACCCGGTAGCCCGATCACCGCCGAGGACGTGGTGGTCGCCGCGCCGACCGCCGAGGAGGAACTGGCCGTCGGGTTCTTCGGTTCCCGCTACGAACGCGCGACGCCGGCCGAACGCGAGTACATGCGCGCGATGGCCGACCTTTCCGGTGACGAGGGCCCGGTCGCGACCGCGGCGGTCGCGGCGGAACTGGGTCGCAAACCCGCATCCTTGTCACCGGCTCGCGACGGCCTGATCAAAAAGGGACTCATCTACTCCGCCGAGCGCGGGACGATCGGGTTCACGGTGCCGCATTTCGGGCGTTACCTGCGCAGTGTGACCACCTGAGTCGGCGATTCCGATTTATCCGGCCATCTAGCGGTTGCACTAGACAAGACCAGAGAACCCGACAGAGGTCCGGTCGCGCAACGAACCGCACCGGACAGCAGGCCCTCGATCGGAGTATCTAACCGCATCTAGTGATTTCTCCAGAAACCCAGATATTGCACTCGCTCCGTGGTTCCGTGGTCATTTCTTCCCCGCTCTAGGGAAAACCGTAGTTTCCACTAGAAACATCTCGACACCGCGAACTCACCGCTGCCGACCGGATACCGCAGCCATCACCGGACCCGGCAGTTGTGCACATCGGCTCCCAACCGACACCTGATCTTGACCATCCGACGAGCCGGAATCGAGTTTTTGCCGTACTGTGTTGTAGATCACCTTGTGTGGTCGGTCACAAGCTACGCCGGATGGCCAGCGCAGCCCACGCGGCGTCACCCACCGCGACCGGTGAGCAAATCAGGAGGTATCCATGACACGTAGCGACTTCGCGGAACTCCGGTACGCCGTAAACCAACTCCGGCAGTCCATCGGAGTGTTGCGCGCCCACTACGGGGACGCGGGCACGATCCGGCGGCTGGAGAACGACCTGGAGCGGCTCTGCATCGATGCCGACGAGTTCGAACAGAGCCCGCCGCCACCGGTCGCCGGGCGCGCCCAGGAACCCATCTACGTACCCGACAGCAAATCCGACGAGTCGGCGTGGATGGGTGCCCAGGACGAGGGGCTCGGCTTCCATTCGCGGCCGCGCACCCAGTAGCACCACCGGGTTCACCACCGGATAACTGAACCTTCCGCCCCGGGCCGCAGGCCGGGGCGTCGAGAGCGGCCGGTCGCCGGAGAGGCGGCCGGCCGCTCGTGTTTGCGGTGTATTCACCCGACAAGATCGGCAGTAAATGTGTCGCAAATCACTACGCCTGGAGACCCCCGAGATTGCGCGGACCCCGCTCGACCGATAGCGGCCCTGCCGTATGGTGCTCAGCATCACATTCGATCGCGGAGGTCTACCGGCCTTCCGCACCGCCGATCAGTGAGGCATCGACCAGTGAGTGCCGCGACAACCACGAACGCTCCCGAATCGGGAACAGGCGTTTTCAGCAAGACCCGGGCCCGGATCAGCGCCCGCACCCTACGTACGGACCGATGGTGGCTACCGCCCCTGATCACGGTGATCGGGCTCGGCGCCTTCGTCATCTACGCGACCGTCCGATCGTTCGTGCGCACCGCGTACTGGGTGCCCGACTATCACTACTTGACGCCGTTCTACTCGCCCTGCCTGAGTACTTCGTGCGTCGAGGGCGCGAGCCATTTCGGCACGCCGTTCGGCGATCTCCCGATGTTCATTCCGCTCGGGTTCCTGGTGCTGCCGTTCCTGCTCGGGTTCCGGCTCACCTGCTACTACTACCGCAAGGCCTACTACCGGTCGGTGTGGTTCTCTCCGCCGGCCTGCGCCGTAGCCGAACCCCACGCGAAGTACACCGGGGAGACGCGGCTGCCGCTGATCATCCAGAACGCGCACCGCTATTTCTTCTATGCCGCGGTGATCATCTCGGTGATCAACACCTACGACGCGATCGGCGCCTTCCACGGGAAGTCCGGTGGTTTCGGAATGGGCCTGGGCAGCCTGATCCTCACCGGGAACGTGATCCTGCTGTGGGCCTACACCCTGTCCTGCCATTCCTGCCGGCATATCGCGGGCGGCCGGTTGAAGCATTTCTCCGCCCACCCCGTGCGGTACTGGTTCTGGACCCAGGTCTCCAAGCTCAACACCAGGCATATGCAGCTGGCCTGGATCACGCTCGGCACCCTCGTGCTCACCGACTTCTACGTGATGCTGGTGGCGAGCGGCACGATTTCTGATCTTCGCATCATCGACTGAGGAGTTTGGACGGCTATGCCCGAAGTGGAACGGCACACCTACGACGTGGTCGTGATCGGTGCCGGAGGTGCCGGACTACGTGCTGTGATCGAGGCCCGCGAACACGGCCTCTCGGTGGCGGTCGTATGCAAATCGCTGTTCGGCAAAGCACATACCGTGATGGCCGAAGGCGGCTGCGCGGCGGCCATGGGAAACGCCAACGAGAAGGACAGCTGGCAAACTCATTTCCGCGACACCATGCGCGGCGGGAAATTCCTGAACAACTGGCGGATGGCCGAACTGCATGCGCTGGAAGCCCCGGACCGCGTCTGGGAGCTGGAAACCTATGGCGCCCTGTTCGACCGGACCGCCGACGGCCGGATCAGTCAGCGCAATTTCGGTGGTCACACCTATCCGCGGCTGGCCCATGTCGGCGACCGGACGGGCCTGGAACTGATCCGCACCATGCAGCAGAAGATCGTTTCGCTGCAGCAGGAGGATTATGCCGAAACCGGTGACTACGAGGCGCGGATCAAGGTCTTCGCCGAATGCACCATCACCGACCTGCTGAAGGACGGCGACCGGATCAGCGGCGCATTCGGCTACTGGCGCGAATCCGGGCGTTTCATCCTGTTCGAAACGCCGGCGGTGGTACTGGCGACCGGCGGTATCGGCAAGTCCTACAAGGTCACCTCGAACTCCTGGGAGTACACCGGTGACGGGCATGCGCTGGCCCTGCGCGCCGGTGCGCGGCTGATCAATATGGAGTTCCTGCAGTTCCACCCCACCGGGATGGTCTGGCCGCCCAGTGTGAAGGGCATCCTGGTGACCGAGGGGGTGCGCGGGGACGGCGGGGTGTTGAAGAACACCGAGGGCAAACGCTTCATGTTCGACTACATTCCCGCGGTTTTCAAAGGCCAGTACGCCGAAACCGAGGAGGAGGCCGACCAGTGGCTGCGCGATAACGATTCGGCCCGTCGCACCCCCGATCTACTCCCCCGCGACGAGGTGGCACGGGCGATCAACGAGGAGGTCAAGGCCGGCCGGGGCACCCCGCACGGCGGGGTCTACCTCGATATCGCCTCCCGGCTGACTCCCGAGGAGATCACCCGGCGGCTGCCGTCCATGCACCACCAGTTCAAGGAACTGGCGGACGTGGACATCACGAAGGAACCCATGGAGGTGGGCCCGACCTGCCATTACGTCATGGGTGGTATCGAGGTCGACCCGGATACCGGTGCGGCGCAGGTACCGGGTCTGTTCGCCGCCGGGGAATGTTCCGGGGGTATGCACGGCTCCAACCGGCTCGGCGGCAACTCGCTGTCGGATCTGCTGGTGTTCGGCCGCCGGGCAGGGCTCGGCGCGGCGGAGTACGTCCGGCAGTTGCCCGGCCGGCCGGCGGTATCGGAGACCGATATCGCGGCAGCGGCGGAGATCGCGCTCGCCCCGTTCGATCCGCCCGAAGGCGGTTCGGGGGAGAACCCCTACACCTTGCATACCGATATGCAGCAGACCATGAACGATCTTGTCGGCATCATCCGCAAGGAGCAGGAGGTCCGCGAGGCGATCGCCCGGCTCGACGGGCTGCGCGAGCGGTTCGCCCATGTCACCATCGAAGGGCACCGCCAGTTCAATCCGGGCTGGCATCTGGCCCTCGATATGCGCAATATGCTGCTGGTCAGCCGATGCGTGGCACAGGCCGCGCTACTGCGCACCGAGAGCCGTGGCGGCCATACCCGTGACGACCATCCGGGCATGGACCCGCAGTGGCGCAACAAACTGCTGGTCTGCGCGATCGGCGGCGAATCGGCCGAATCCGGTGTCCCCGATGTCTCGGTGACCGAACGCGAGCAAACGCCGATGCGGCCCGAACTACTGGCCCTGTTCGACCTCGGGGAGCTGGAGAAGTACTACACCCCGGACGAACTCGCCGGGCATCCGGCGGCCCAGGGCGGTTCGGCCGCGCCGGGCCGCGAAGCGAAGACCGAGGAGGCGTGAGGCGATGAGTTACGACGCCCAGTTCCGCGTATGGCGCGGCGATTCCGAGACCGGAGAACTCCGGGATTTCACGGTGCCGGTGAACGAGGGCGAGGTGGTTCTCGACATCATCCATCGGCTGCAGGCGACCCAGGCGCCCGATCTGGCTGTCCGGTGGAACTGTAAGGCCGGGAAATGCGGGTCGTGTTCGGCCGAGGTGAACGGCCGGCCGCGCCTGTTGTGCATGACCCGGATGTCCACCTTCACGCCCGAAGACGTTGTCACTGTGACACCTCTGCGGACCTTCCCGGTGATCCGCGATCTCGTGACCGATGTGTCCTACAACTACGAAAAGGCGCGGGAAATCCCGTCTTTCACACCACCGGCGGATCTGAAACCGGGCGAGTACCGGATGCAGCAGGTGGATATCGCTCGATCGCAGGAATTCCGCAAATGCATCGAATGCTTCCTGTGCCAGAACACCTGCCATGTGGTCCGTGACCACGACGAGAACAAGGAATCGTTTGCCGGGCCGCGGTATCTGATGCGTATCGCGGAGCTGGAAATGCATCCGCTCGATGTGGCCGACCGCCGCGACGAGGCGCAGGAGCAGCACGGCCTGGGCTACTGCAATATCACCAAATGCTGCACGGAAGTGTGCCCGGAGCACATCAAGATCACCGACAATGCGTTGATTCCGATGAAGGAACGGGTCGCCGATCGTAAGTACGACCCGATCGTCTGGCTCGGCAACAAACTGTTCCGCCGCTGAGCACGCCACACGGCGGCAGGGTTCACGGCCGAACGGGTGTGGTCACAGCATCGTGACCACACCCGTGGCCACCAAAGCCACGAGCACACCGACGAACAGTGCCGAAAGCACCGATCCGGTGAGTACGAACACCCCCACCGCGGCCGCCGCGAAGAGCAGCCCGACGATCAGCCACGCCACACCGTCGCCGGGCCCCAACTTGCGCAGCCGAGGATGGGAATTCTTGATCCCTCGGTCCACATATCGTTGTCTACCCGTTATACGACCTGGTAAACCCGCCGTGACCCGGTCGTATCGGACGGTCGCAGGGCCCGGACGAGGTCAGGGGCGATCGAATTCGCCGTCCCGTACACCGGCCGTGAAGGCCGCCCATTCACCCGGGGTGAAAACCAGCACCGGACCGTCGGGATTCTTGCCGTCCCGCATACCCACATGACCGTCGGCGAGCATCGCGATCTCGACGCTGTGCGAGCCGGGCGCACCGTCCGGGGGGCTGCTCAGCCATTCGGCGCCGGAAAGGTCCACCTTCGTACCGTTGTCGACGCTCATTCGGGTTCTCCTCCATCATCCGCACTATGTCCCGTCGAGGGGCGGCGCCGCCCGCACCGGCACCGAGCGCGATGCTACGCGCACGGACGGACACTCCGGGCCGGATACCGGTGGCGTACCGGTGCAATACGAATTCGATGCGGGCAATACCGCCGAAAATCACCCGTTCCGGACGGTTCTCGGCCTATGGTGAGCTGTTGGTCGTATGTGCACACCCGGAAACCCACCGCGGACAACAGGATCGCCGCGGGTTCACAAGGAGGTTGTGTGTGATGCGGTTGAATCTGAGTACCCAGATCCCGACCCTGCTCGACTGCGGGGACGATCCGGGGGACATGACCGCCGAGCAAGCTCATTCGGCGATGCAACTGCACCTGGACTGCACCGTAGATATGTGCCGGGTACGCCGCCGGGCCCGGGCGACACTTGTGGACTCCGGCCGCTGCGTACTGGACAACCGCGCACTCCAATAGGTCGCCGCAGCCCGCGACGCCCGCCTCGGCAGTGCCCACACCAGTGGGTTCAGCGCCCCAACCCGTTCCGGACCAACAAACCGGTACAGCAACGCCACGCCGCCCCCACGACAACGCCGACACCGGCGGGTCCAGGCCCCCTCGCGTCCCGGAACGACCGACCGCGTAAGCAAACGCATCGCAGCCATCGCCGAGGCCCACCCCAATAATCCGGGGCCCGTCTCATTCCGGAGCGACGGAGCACACGCGTCGCAGCTCCCTCGATGAGGCCCACCCCAATGGTTCGGGGCCCGTCTCGTTCCGGAGCGACCGACCGCAAAAACAAACGCGTCGCGGCCCTCGCCGATGCCCACCCCATGGTTCGGGGCCCGTCTCGTTCTGGAGCGACAGAGCGGGGGAGCGAAGCGGAGGAGCGGCGGAGTGAAGAACGAGACCAAGGGGGCCCCGAACCCGCGACGCCGGAGGCGGCGCCAAAATTTCAGCGCCGGCTGTGGTCGGTGATCGGAGCGCGTGGGCCGAATCGCGGTTTCCGGGCCTGACCGCTGACCTCCAGTAATCGGATGGTCCGATAGCGGTGCGGACGCACCGGCTCGAGGAACTCGACCATCTCGGTGTCGTCGATATCCCGGCCGAGTAGGGTCCAGCCCACTACCGATGCCAGGTGGTAATCGCCGACCGACAGGGCATCGGCATCACCGAAGGCGCGCTGCGCGGTTTCCGCGGCTGTCCACTCCCCTATACCCGGGATGGTCCGTAATTTGCGGGCGGCTTCCGCCGGCGGGAGCCCCGCCGTGCGCTCCAGCGAATCGGCCACCCGCGCGGCCCGCACGATGGTCTGCCAGCGCTGCGGCCCCACATTGGCGCGGTGATAGCTCCATGAGGGTATGCGCGCCCAGGTCGCGGCGGCCGGCGGGACCCGCATACCGTCCGGCGCGGGGCCCGGCGCCGGATCACCGAAACGATGCACCAGCGCCCGCCAGGCGGCATGCGACGACACGATGGTGACCTTCTGCTCCAGGATCGCCGGGACGAGCGCCTCGAACACCCGGCCGGTGCGCAGCATGCGCAAACCGGGATTCCGCTGATGAGCGGCGGCGATCGTGGGATGGATGGGCACGAAATCGTCCACGTTCTCGTCCAGGCAGAACATCGAATCGAGCTGGTCGAGAAATTCCGTGGCACCCGAGCCCCAGGCGTCCGCGCTGACGGTGTGGGGTGCGGTCTGGGTCAGCCGGTAGGTCACGGGCCCGGCCGGCATCCGCGATACCCGCCAGTGCGCACCGTCGCCGTCGATCTGGTGACAGGGGTCGGCGGGCCCGCGGCGTAACGGCGCCAGGGTATGCGCGAGGTGGATGGGCCCACCGGCGGTCAGCACGCGCGTGGCCGGCGCGGACTCGGCCGGGGATCCTGCGGATCGAGAAGGCACCCCGCCATTGTGCCCGCAAAACAGAGAACGCTGTGCCCGCAAAAGAAACGCAGTCGTTTCCTTCCGCGGTAACGACGGTGGTTTGCGGGACGATATGAACCGAGTTGAGCAAATATGTGGCTGCTGCCACGATTGGAGGGTTTCATGATCACCGAGGCACTCAATTGGCTGCTCGATCTGTGGGGCAGCGTTTTCGCCGGTAGTTCCGGTTACGAAATCCAGCCGGGCACTCTGCCGTCCGGAAGCTGATCCCCGGCCGCGGGTGACCGGGCCCACCGCTCGGTTACCCGCACGCCCGGCCAGTTGCCTCGATACCGTGAAATCACCAGTGGTCCAACAGGATCTGCGCTAGGTGCCGGCCGCGGCCGGCTGCCAGCTGGACTGCCTGGGTGCGACACGAGAAGCCGTCGGCCACGAACACGGCGTCGGGGGGCGCGCCGGCCAGCGCCGGCAACAAACCGTTTTCGGCCACCGACACCGATATTTCGTAGTGGCCCTGCTGCATTCCGAAATTCCCGGCGAGGCCGCAGCATCCTGCGATTTCGGTCACATTCAGACCCATCCGGGCAAATATCCGGCGATCCGGCTCGAAGCCCAGAACGGAATAGTGATGGCAATGCGGTTGCACCACTATCGAACGTTCGGGGCGGCTGGGTGGAGACCAATCAGGTTGGGCCAGCAAGAACTCGGCGAGCGTACGCACGGCGGCGGCGACCGGGCGGGCGCGGGGATCGCCGGGGAGCAGCTCCGGTAGGTCGGCGCGCAGCGCGGCCGTGCACGACGGTTCGAGGCCGATCACGAGGCCGCCGGCGGCGACATGGGCATCGAGCCGGTCGAGGGTACGCCGTAGCCGGGCACGCGCCCCGTCCAATTGCCCGGTGCTGATCCAGGTCAGCCCGCAGCACACCTGCCGATCGGGCAGTACCACCCGGTATCCCAGCGAATTCAGCAGCGTTACGGCGGCCTGCGCGATCTCCGGGTCGAAAGCATTGGTGAAGGTATCGACCCAGAGCAGCACGGTTCCCGCCGCCGGGCCCCGCACCTGCTGTTGCGACGATTCCTTTCGCCATATCCGCCGGAACGGGCGCCGGGCCAGCTCCGGCACCGCACGCCGCGGATCGGCCCCCGCCGCGCGCATACCCCAGCGGCGCAGCGGGCCCACCCGCGCGGAGGCATTCACCAGACGCGGTAGGCGAGTCGCTCCGGCGAGCCAGCGCGGGAGCATCCCCAGCGCGTAGTGGTCGCGCGGGCGGAGACGGCGTCGGTAACGGCGGTACAGGGTCTCGGATTTGTAGGTCGCCATATCGACGCCGGCCGGGCAGTCGGTACCGCAGGCCCGGCAGGACAGGCATAAATCCAGGGATTCGGCTACTGCGGGCGCGGACCAGTCCAGTTCGCCCCGGACCACCTCCTGCAGCACCCGGGCCCGGCCGCGGGTGGTGTCCTTCTCGTCGGCCGTCGCGAGATAGGACGGGCACATGAAACCGCCGGCAGCGCGGGTATCGGCCCGGCATTTGCCCACCCCCACGCAGCGATGCACCGCGGTGGACAGGTCGCCACCGTCGCCGTCGAGCGCGAAACCACCGGCGGACGCCACCGGACCCAGCCCGCGCAGCCGGAGATCGGCGTCCAGCGGCCGGGGCTGCACCAGCACTCCTGGATTGAGGACACCTGCCGGATCGAACAGCGCCTTGAATCCCGCGAAAACGGCGCGGACCTCGGACGAGTACATGATCTCCAGCAGTTCCGAACGGGCCCGTCCGTCGCCGTGCTCACCGCTCAGCGAACCACCGTGCCGCACGACCAGATGTGCCGCATCGGTCAGGAAAGCACGGAAGCGGCCGGGCGCGCCGGCGATGGGCAGATCCAGCCGCACATGCATACAACCGTCACCGATATGCCCGTAGAGCAAACCGTCGACCTTGTGCTCCCGCGTCAGCTCCTCGAAATCTCGCAGGTAGGCGCCCAGGCGAGCGGGCGGCACGGCAGCATCCTCCCAGCCGGGCCAGGCCGGCTGCCCGTCCCGGGTACGTCCGGCCAGGCCGGCGCCGTCGGCGCGGATCCGCCACAGTGCCGCGGCCGCGCCGGGATCGTCGATGACACGGCTGTCGAGAGCACCGGCGGTCCGGCACAGCAGGTCGGCCGCTGCCCGGGCGGCGGCCCGGCTCTCGCCCGCCAATTCGACGAACAACCAGCCCTGGCCGCGCGGGAGATCCGGTACCCGCCGGCCGTGGGCGCGCACCATATCGACCAGGCGCGCGTCGATACCCTCCACCGCCACCGGCGCCGCCGAGACCACCGCGGCGATATCGTCGGCCGCGGTCGCCAGATCCTCGTAACCGAGCACCACGAGCAGGGTCGCGGCGGGTATCGGCACCAGGTCCACTTCGGCTTCCAGCAGCACACCGCAGGTGCCCTCGGTGCCGACGAAGGCACCGGCGACCGAACTCCCCCGCTCCGGAAGCAGGTACTCCAGACCGTAACCGGAGGCCTGGCGGTCGAACCGGCCGAGATCGGTACGCAGAACCGCGAGCGCGGCGCCGGTGAACTCCGGCAATCCGGGGACCGCGGCCATATCGCCGGCAAGCCGGCGCTCGGTGCCGGTCCCGTCGAGAATCCGCAGTTCACGGACTTGATCAGAGGTGCGCCCCCAGGCGATGGCATGTGGTCCGCAGGCGTTGTTGCCGATCATCCCGCCGAGGGTGCAGCGGTCCTGGGTGGACGGGTCCGGACCGAACCGCAGCCCGTGCGCCCGGGCCCGGCGCTGCAGATCGGCCAGCACCACGCCGGGCTGCACCCGCGCGGTGCGACGTTGCGGGTCGATTTCGGCGATACCGTTCAGGTACCTGCTGAAATCGCAGACGATACCGGGTCCCACGGCATTACCGGCCACGGAAGTTCCGCCGCCGCGCGGGGTGAAGGGCACGCCTTCGGAACGGGCGAGCTCCAGCGCCGCCGCCACATCGGCGTCCCCGCGCGGGAACACGACAACTTCCGGCAGCACCCGGTAGTTCGATGCATCGGAGGAGTACTCGACCCTGCGGCGAGGGGAGATATCCACTGCCTCCGCACCGATCCGGGCACGCAGCTCCCGCGCGAGCGCATCCCGCCGCCTGTCGTGGTCGGTCACGTCGACCAGCCTAGGCGCACCTTCGGTTCCGTTCCGGTCTCACGCGTCGATATGCCGGCCCCGAACACACCGGCACCGCATTCGCGCGCCGGGTACAGACAGGGTGCGATCAGGAGTCGCCGAGGTCGCGTTCGACGGACCGCACGGTGCCCTGGGCGAGTGCGCACTGCACGGGGTCGGAACCATCCGATTCGGCGGTGATCACGCAGTTCACCACGGCCTGGCGGCGGGTGGACCCGGTGACCGTGGCGACGGCGCGCAGGCGGTCGCCACGTGCGGGACGCAGATAGGTGACCGAGAAACCACCGGTGAGCACATTCGCGCCGAGCACGGTTCCGGCGGCGAAAGTGATCGCGTTATCGGCCAGGTAGGACAGCACGCCACCGTGGACATAGCCGAACTGCTGGGCGAGTTCCGGGCGGATCGGCACGCTCAGGGTCGCGGAGCCGGTTTCGAAGGCGGCGAGCTCGGTGCCGACGAGGTTCGCGAAGGGCTGGGCGGCCAGCACTTTCGCGGCCAGGTCGAAATCGAGCGGGGCTGGATCGGGCATCTTCGCCTTTCGGTCGGTGAGCGAGTGCGCCGCGGTGGGTCTGCGAACGCGCCGCCCGAGTGGAGCCGCGCCCACTGCCGGGCGGTGTGACCCAGTCTGCCGCCCGGCGGACCCGCCCGCGCCCCCACCGTGCAACTCCCCGCCGGTCCTCCGGCGAGCCTGCGATGTCGCCGATCGGACGGGGCCGCCCGGCGGAGTCTCGGCCGCCGGGCCGGTGGGCCGGCCTTCAAGTCCCTCGCCCAGGTCCTGCGAACGGCATGCGGCCCGGGAAGGACACCGTCACCGCGCGTCTGCATGAGCAGGACAACCGGAACACTCTCTATCGCAGGACCAGCACGGTCCGGGTGATATCCCCCGGTTGTCACCCGGGAGGAGTAAGACTGCATACGTGGCCAAATGGCTGTTGCATGTCGACCTCGACCAGTTCCAGGCCGCGGTGGAATTCCGGCGGCATCCCGAATTGCGCGGGCTGCCGGTGATCGTGGGCGGGAACGGGGACCCCGAGGAACCCCGCAAGGTCGTGACCTGCGCGTCGTATCCGGCCCGAGCCTATGGGATCCGGGCCGGGATGCCGCTGCGGACGGCGGCGCGCAAATGTCCCGAAGGTGTTTTCCTGCCCCTGGATCCGCCCAGCTACGACGAGGCTTCCGAGCAGGTCATGGCGCTGCTGCGGACCTTCACCGATCAGGTGGAGGTGTGGGGCTGGGACGAGGCGTTCGTTGCGGCCGAGACCGATGCCCCGGAAAGCCTGGCGGCCGCGATCCGCGCCGGGGTCGCCGAACTCGGCCTGACCTGCGCGGTGGGTATCGGGGACAACAAGCTCACCGCCAAACTGGCCACCGGGTTCGCGAAATCGGTCGGTAAATCCGCCGATACGCCGGCCGAGCAACCCGGCGCCCACACCGGCATGTTCCGGTTGACGGCGGCGAACTGGTCGCAGGTGATGGCGCATCGGCCGACGAACGCGCTGTGGGGAATCGGTACCCGGATCGCGGCCCGCCTGGGCGAGTTGGATATCCATACGATCGGCGAACTGATGGCCGCGGACCGGGCCGTGCTGGCGGCCGAGTTCGGGCCCACCAACGGTCCGTATCTGTGGGTCATGGCTCGCGGGGCAGGCGATACCGAGGTGGTGACCAAGCCGCCCCCGCCGGTGGGGCGCAGCAAATCGGAGACCTTCCCGCGCGACCTCACCGAACGCGACGAGATCAGCGAGCAGGTCGCCCGGCTGGCGGCGGAGGTCACCGCGGAGATCGCCGCGGCGGGCCGGAACGCGGTCCGGGTGGCGGTCACGGTGCGGACCAGCACTTTCTATACGCGCAGTAAACAGTCGAAACTGGCCGAACCCACGACGGATGTTCCCACCATCGTCGATACCGCGTTACGCATTCTGGACCGGTTTCCGCTGGACCGGCCGATCCGGCTGCTCGGCGTCCGGCTCGAACTGGCGCCTGTCCCCGGCCCGACCGCTTGACCTGAATAAAGGTTGAGCTTTTAGTGTCGGTGCACTGGAGTTGAATCGGCCTCCGGAGCGGAAGGACATGTCGGATGAGCATGGAATCGGTTGCCTGGGATCAGATGTACCGGCGGATGCACGCCCCCGAGGAACAGCGGGCGTTCAGCCTTGCCACGGCCCGGCGCATCCTGGTGTTCGCGCGGTCGCACCGGCGCCGGATGGGCGCATTCCTGGCGCTCAGCGTCGTGGCGGCGGTCCTCGCGGTGGCCACACCACTGCTGGCGGGGCGAGTGGTCGACGAGATCATCGGCGGCTCCGCCGCCCGGACGGTGATCATGCTGGCCCTGGGCATCGCCGGCCTCGCCGTTCTCGATGCCGGGTTGGGTCTGGCGATCCGGTGGCTGTCGGCCCGTATCGGGGAGGGATTGATCCTGGATCTGCGCACCGCCGTGTTCGATCACGTCCAGCGCATGCCGATCGCATTCTTCACCCGGACCCGGACGGGTGCCCTGGTCAGCCGCCTCAACAACGATGTGATCGGGGCCCAGCGCGCGTTCAGCGACACGCTCTCCGGAGTGGTCGCCAATCTCGTCACCGTCGTCCTCACGCTGGTGGTGATGCTCCAGCTGTCGTGGCAGATCACACTGCTCGCCCTGCTGTTGCTACCGGTCTTCGTGATACCGGCCCGCCGGATGGGTGATCGGCTGGCCGATATCCAGCGCGAGGCCGCCGGCCTGAACGCGGCCATGAGCACCCAGATGACCGAACGCTTCTCGGCACCGGGCGCGACCCTGGTGAAACTGTTCGGCCGACCGGACCAGGAGTCCGGCGAATTCGCGCTGCGCGCGCGGCGGGTACGCGATATCGGGGTCCGCACCGCCATGCTGCAAACCGTATTCGTCACGGCATTGACACTGGTCTCGGCCCTGGCGGTGGCACTGGTGTACGGCCTGGGCGGCTGGTACGCACTGCGCGGGCAGCTCGACGCCGGGGCTGTCGTCGCCCTGTCGCTGCTGCTGACCAGGCTGTACTCGCCGCTCACCGCGCTCGCGAGCGCCCGGATGGAGGTCATGTCGGCGCTGGTCAGTTTCGAGCGTGTCTTCGAGGTCCTCGATCTGAAACCGCTGATCGAGGACGCGCCGGATGCGCGGCCGGTCCCGGCCGGGGGCGTTGCCGTGGAATTCGACGATGTGCGCTTCGGCTACCCCGCGGCGGACAAGGTCTCGCTGGCTTCGCTCGAGGAGGTCGCGACCCTGGACACCCGGGGTGGCGAGGAGGTGCTGCACGGAATCAGCCTCCGCGCCGAACCCGGTGAGCTCATTGCTCTGGTGGGTTCCTCCGGCGCCGGTAAATCGACCGTCGCCCAGCTGGTTTCGCGACTCTACGATGTCGATTCGGGTTCGGTACGGCTGGGCGGCACCGATGTTCGCGAGCTGAGCACCGCCTCCATCCGGGAAACGGTGGGCCTGGTAACCCAGGACGGGCACCTGTTCCACGACACCATCCGGGCCAACCTGCTGCTCGCCGCGCCCGACGCGGACGAGGAGCAGCTGTGGGATGCGCTGAGCCGCGCCCGCTTACGCGATCTGATCGCCTCACTACCCGACGGCCTGGACACAGTGGTCGGCGAACGCGGCTACCGGCTCTCCGGCGGCGAACGCCAGCGTCTCACCATCGCCCGGCTGCTGCTCAAACAGCCGCGGGTAGTGATTCTCGACGAAGCCACCGCCTCCTTGGACTCCACATCCGAAGCAGCGGTACAGGCAGCACTGAACGAGGCCTTGCAGGACCGCACCGCGCTGGTGATCGCCCACCGCCTCTCCACCGTGCGCGCCGCCGACCAGATCCTGGTGGTGGAGGCAGGGCAAATCGTGGAACGCGGAACCCACCCGGAGCTGCTCGCGGCGAACGGCCGCTACGCCGAGCTCTACCGCACCCAGTTCGCCGGCGCACCGGAACCGGCCGCAGCCTGAAAAACCAACCGGACGCCGCGCACAGTGGTCGCCGAGAGCCGGCACCGTCCCGGCCCTCGGCGACCGCGTGCGCACGCGATGACCGCCGATCGACTCGCGGACATTCCCGTCGCCGCTCCTGCACCTTGCTGCCGGTAAGGGTCACTTATCGGCGGCCAGAATTGACACACCCTCGATATCTTCCGGAGCTACAGCGGCGCGGTTCGGTGGGCCTCTGGAGGCTCTCGCCACTACAGGCCGCAGGCCGCAAAGCGGGGCCGGGATCGACTGCGGCACGGCGCTTACTCGACGCGGAAGGTCCGAGTGTGCCAGCCGGTGGCGCCGTCGGGTACCGGGTCGGCCCGCTGTTCTGTCTGGATGCGGCCTTCACCGTCGGTGGCGCGGACTCGGAGGGTGTGGTCGCCGGGTGTCGCGTCCCAGCGCCAGGTCCACTGACGCCAGGTGTCCGAGGAGTATTCCGGTGCGAGTTCTGCCGGCTGCCATGGGCTGTCGTCTACCTGGACTTCTACGGCGGTGATACCGCGGTGCTGGGCCCAGGCCACACCGGCGACGACGGCCGGACCGGGGGCGATCTCGGCGAACGGGGCGGGTACGTCGATTCGGGAGGCGGTTTTGATCGGGCCGCGCGCCGACCAGCCGCGGCGGGTCCAGTACGCCTGGGCCTTGTCGAATCTGGTGAGTTCCAGGTCTACCACCCATTTGGTCGCGCTGACGTAGCCGTAGAGCCCGGGGACCACGAGCCGGGCCGGATAACCGTGCTCGACCGGTAGCGGTGCACCGTTCATCCCGACGGCCAGCAGCGCGTCGCGACCGTCGGTGAGGGCCGCCACCGGTGTTCCGGCGGTGAATCCGTCAGCGCTGGTGGACAGCACCATATCCGCGTCGGGACGAACGCCGGCCTCGGCGAGCAGGTCCGCCAGCGGGTATCCGATCCACCGGGCGTTGCCGGCCAGATCGCCGCCTACCTCGTTGGAGACGCAGGTCAAGGTGATCATCTTTTCCACGGCGGGGCGGCGGCGCAGCTCGTCCATGGTCAGTTCGATCTCGCGGTCCACCATGCCGTGGATGCGTAGCCGCCAGTCCTCGCTGGTCACCGCCGGAATTCGCAGGGCGGTGTCGATCCGGTAGAACGTGTCGTTGGGCGTGACGAATTCGGTGAGACCGCGGACCGGTGGGTCGGTACCCGGTGGCGGTGGTGCCGCCGCGGTCACGGGACGCGGCAGCACGAAACGTTCCAGATCGGCGGTTACGGCGCGCATTCGTTCGCCGACCCAGCGTCCGGCGGCCGCGCTGCCGGCGGCTACTGCGGCGGCACCGGCCACCAGCACCAGGAACCGGCGCCGGGACGGGTCGACCGACACCTCGCCCAGGGGCGTCGGGGCCGGTGCTCGCGCTATCAGAAAGCGCAGTGTGACGACCCCCGCCGCGATACCGAGCAGGGTCGGAATCGCGAACACCGCAGTCGCGTTGGGCCGTCCCAGCACGGCCACGCAGACGATCAGGCCGAATGCGATCAGCAGCGCACTACCGTATGGTCGCCGCCGTTCCAGCAGGCCGACCACGACGGCGAGCACCGCCATCACCACACCCATCGATACGAACAGCACGACTTTGTCAGCGGTGCCGAACTGTTCGATAGCGAACTCGCGCAACGTTTCCGGCGTGTGGTCGACCACAGTGGCACCGGTCGCGACGAACGGCGAGGCGTCCGGATCGATCAGACCCGCGAACAGTTCCGCGATACCGAGCACCATCCCGGCGGCCACGAGACCGCACAGACCCGCCGCCACAACCCCCGGCGTGCGTTCACTCGCCGGCTCCCGGGATCGTTGCGCGATTCCGGGCGAATCCGGTACATCCTGCATCGGCAACCTCGTTCCGCCATCGGGCCGTGGGCCCGCCTGCCTCGGTGTTCGTCGTACTGCCTAGCTGCGGATGGTGTCATTGTGGGCACGGTTGGGGAAGATGCCCGGGCACAGCGTCACCGAACCGTCAGGAATTCGCGGGCGGCGACGACCCTGCCGTGACCGGCCGGACACCAGACAGGAACCGAGCGGCGGCCTGGAATCCGCCGGCCACTGGTCCCGGATCCGGGGTGCCACCCCTGTCGATACCGCCCCTGTCTTCCCCGCGGATCCGTGGTTCCGCCGCGGATAGGCGCTGTTCACCGCGAGCCGTGTCCGGTACGAACTGCCGACCGCCCTGCCTGGCTCTGGCCCGAGCCGACCGGGTGGCTCACCCCAGCGTGACCGCCCCGAGCGGTGTGCTGGTCGGCGCGGGCGACCCGCCGTCTGGTTCGAGCGTTACCGCGAGCTGTTCGGAACCGCTGAACTCGGTGATATAGGGCGCGTCCGCGGCCGGCAGCTCGGGCAGCACCCCGGCCGGTTGCGGAACACCGGTCGCATCGATCAACCACAGCTGGTAGTCGCTGCCGTCCGGTGGGGCCGGTACGGCATCGAAGGCGACGGTGGCCGCGCCCAGTTCGGCGGAAAAGCGCACCGTGAGGGTCCCGCCGACACCGACCGGGGTCGTGGATGTGCGGGCGTCGGGCTGCTCGAGGATCTGCTGTGCGGTGACGGCTCCGCCCGGCTCGTCACCGGTCTGCCGGCCGAGAACCCCGAAACCGATACCGATAGCAACCACCACCGCGGCCGCGGCCGCGAGTCCCGACAGCCGACGCCGCCGCCGCCGGCGGGCTCGGGCCAGTTCATCGGCGTCCGCAGGCCCCCCGCTCGGGCCGGATCCCGCTGTATCCCCCCGCGAATCCCGCGGTCCCGTCGCGGATGGCACCCCTTCACCAAGACCGGTGCGCCGCGCACCGGTGTGCACATCCGAACGTGCGCCGGGGCGAGCGGCGAGGGCGGCGAGTATGCGCGCCTCCACCTGGGCGGGCGGCTCCTGCGCGTCGAGGACCGACAAGGCGCTCATCGCTTCCCGCACATCGCGTACGACACTGTCGAAGGCCCGGACAGTCTCTTGATCGGCGGCGCGTAACCGTTGTTCGATATCGGCGGTCTCGGCGGCCGAGACGGCGTCGAGTGCGTAGGGGAACGCCAGGTCCATTAGGTCACCGTGGTTGTCCGGCGAATCGGGCGGGGAAATATCAGGCATCGGAGACAACCCCTGAGAGGCAGTTCTGGAGCCGTTTCAGACCGTCGCGGATGCGGCTCTTGATGGTGGGCAGTGGCGAGTGGAGCTGATCGGCGACCTCGCGGTAGGTGCGCCCGCTGTAGTAGGCCAGCGCGACCGCCTCCCGCTGCGTGGCGGTGAGCACTTCGAGGCAATCGCGGACAGCCTGCTCGTCGAACTGCTGGTGCACCGTTTCGGAGACGATGTCGTGGTCGCGACCCAAATGGGTGTGGCCGTAGACGATATCGCGGACGGCGGCCGATTCCTCGGCGCGCACCCGGTCGACGGCTCGCCGGTGGGCGATCATCATCAACCAGCCGATTGCGCTCGCCCGCGCCGGGTCGTAGCGGGCGGCGGCCGACCAGACCTGCAGATACACCTCCTGGGTGGCTTCTTCGGCGGCGGCCGGGCTGCGCAGGATCCGCCGCGTCAGCCCGAACACCCGGGGACTGGTCTCCCGATAGAACAGGGTGAACGACTCACGGTCGCCGTTCCCGGCTGCCTGTAGCAGGTCGGCGAGCCGGCGCTGGGTCGCACTGTCGTCGTGGCCTGCGCGGCGGACGGGGCACGCCGCCCCTTCTTCGGTGCCGGTGTGCTCCGCGTCGACGCTCCGGAGCCGGATCGCCCCGGAGCCGGATTCCGGCCACTTCGTCATGATCGTGCCCTCGACTGCATGGCAAGGTGTTCGCCACCCGCGGCGCCCAGGATGGACACCGAGCTCGGGTTGTAGCGCAGGTCACATCTGTGGGCGCAAGGCGTCATCGGCCCAGTCTCGGCCACCGGACCATGGCGCGCGGAGAAATCGGTCAGGCGGGCGGCATGAGGACCTCGTCGATCATGTAGACCGTCGCGTTCGCGGTCTGCACGCCGCCGCAGATCACCGACGCGGTCCCGGCCTCGATCGTTTCGCCGTCGCGGGTCACGGTCACCGTGTCACCCTGAACGGTCGCATGGTCCCCGGCGATATCGCCGGGCGCGATCCGGCCCGGGATCACGTGGTAGGTGAGGATATCGGTCAGCGTGGCGGAATCCGTTTTCAACGTCTCCAGCGTTGCCGGATCGACCTTCGCGAAGGCCGAATCGACCGGGGCGAAAACGGTGAATTCGCCGCCGTTGAGCGTATCGACGAGGTTCACCTGCGGATTCAGTTCGCCCGATACGGCCTGGGTGAGGGTTGTCAGCATCGGGTTGTTCGAGGCCGCCACCGCGACCGGATCCTGCGCCATCCCGCCGACCGATCCCGCGCCGTCGGGCACCTGTGCCGCGTAATCGGCACATCCGGGTCCGACGAGGCCGGCCGCGGGATCGCCGGCCGCCTCGGTCGCCGAAGACGATGCGGGAGCGCTGCTGGTCGACGTCGCTTCCCCGGCCCCTTCGTCACCGGAACATGCTGTCGCCCCCAGGAGTGCGGTCGTGGAGACCACCGCGGCCAGAAGCACAACGCGCTGCATGCTTTTCATGAGTTTCCATCACTTTCGGCCAGGACGACCACGCTGCCGGTCGTACCGCGAACATTGCTGGACGGAGTTCGGGTGGACCGGCCGGGCGGATGGGAGCCATTCGCGGAAACGCGAACGGGCCGCGGTAGCCGGTGATGGCTACCGCGGCCCGCGGGAGGATGTCAGGCGGTGGCCGCCAGGGACCGGTCATCGAAGGCCGGTTCCCGGAACGGCTCTATCGCATGCGCCAGGATCTCGGCCACGTCGGCCACCGGCCGGACATCCAGTTCGGCCAGCACATCGGCGGGAACGTCGTCCAGATCCGCCTCGTTACGCGCCGGGATGAACACCGTCTTCAGCCCCGCACGCTGGGCGGCGAGCAATTTCTGCTTCACCCCGCCGATCGGCAGCACCCGGCCGTTCAGCGTGACCTCACCGGTCATCCCCACATCCGAACGCACCGGACGCCCGAGCGCCAGCGATACCAGCGCGGTCACCATGGTCACCCCGGCGGACGGACCGTCCTTGGGCACGGCGCCCGCGGGGACGTGCAGGTGCAGGCTGCGTTCGAGAACACCGGGTTCGATACCGATCTCGCCGAGATGCGAGCGCACGTAGGTCAGCGCGATCTGCGCCGATTCCTTCATCACGTCTCCCAGCTGCCCGGTGAGAGTGAGGTTGCGCTCCCCTTCCGCGGTGTTCGCCTCGATGTAGAGGACGTCACCACCCAGTCCGGTGACCGCGAGGCCGGTCGCCACACCCGGCACGACCGTCCGTTCCGCCGAGTCCGGGGTGAACCGGGGGCGGCCCAGGTACTCCTTCAGGTCGGCAACATCGATACGCAGGCTTTCGCCTAGCGCGGTGACACCGTCCGCGGCCTTCCCGCCCGGGCCGTAACCCAGTTCGGGGTCGTACCCCAGACCGCGCGCGGCATCCGCACCACGCTCGGTATCGGCCTCGAAGCCGCTCGTAGCGTCGTCCCCGAGACCGCTCGGGGTCGTACCGGAGATTCCGGTTTCGGATAACCGGGTTGCGGCCTTGCGCAGGATCTTGGCGATGAGCCGTTCCATCTGCCGGACCCCGGCTTCCCGGGTGTAATCGGCCGCGACCTCACGCAGTGCGGCATCGGTGACCTGGACTTCCCCGGCGGTCAGCGCATTGCGTTCCAGCTGGCGGGGCAGCAGGAAATCGCGGGCGATGGCCACCTTGTCGTCCTCGGTGTAGCCGTCCACGGTGATCACTTCCATCCGGTCCAGCAGCGGGCCGGGGATGGTTTCCATCACGTTGGCGGTCGCCAGGAACAGGACATCGGAGAGGTCGAGGTCCATATCCAGATAGTGATCCCGGAAGGTGTGGTTCTGGGCCGGGTCGAGCACCTCGAGTAGCGCCGACGCAGGGTCACCGCGGAAATCGGCACCCAGTTTGTCCACCTCGTCGAGCAGGACGACCGGGTTCATCGAACCGGCTTCCTTGATCGCCCGCACGATCCGGCCGGGCATCGCACCCACATAGGTGCGCCGGTGACCACGGATTTCGGCCTCGTCCCGGACACCGCCGAGCGCGACCCGCACGAACTTGCGGCCCAGCGCCCGGGCGACCGATTCGCCGAGCGAGGTCTTACCCACTCCGGGCGGCCCGGCCAGCACCAGCACCGCGCCCGACCCGCGACCGCCGACGACCTCGAGCCCGCGCCGGGCACGCCGCGCCCGGACCGCCAGGTACTCGACCATCCGGTCCTTCACCTCGTCCAGGCCGTGATGGTCGGCGTCGAGCACCGCCCGAGCGGCGGCGACATCGGTGGAGTCGGTGGTTTTCACCTGCCACGGCAGTTCCAGCACGGTATCGAGCCAGGTGCGGATCCAGCCGGTTTCCGGGCTCTGATCGCTGGACCGCTCCAACCGGGTCACCTCGCGCAGAGCCGCCTCCCGGACCGATTCCGGCAGATCGGCCTGCTCGACCCGGGTGCGGTAGTCGTCGGCGCCGTCCGGTTCGTCCTCGCCCAGTTCCTTGCGAATGGCGTTGAGCTGCTGGCGCAGCAGGAATTCGCGCTGGCTCTTCTCCATGTTCTCGCGAACCTCGTCACCGATCTTCTCGGTGACCTCGGCCTCGGCGATATGCGCGCGGGTCCATTCGATGAGCCGGTTCAGCCGCGCCGTGACATCCGGGGTTTCGAGCAGTTCCCGTTTCTGCTCGGCGGTGAGATAGGCGGCGTAGCCGGCGGTATCGGCGATGGCCGAGGGGTCGGTGAGCTGGTTGACGGCATCGATCACCTGCCACGCTTCACGGCGTTGCAGTACCGAGACCACCAGCTTCTTGTATTCGTCGGCCAGTTCCCGGGTGCGGCCGTCGGCGTCGGGGGTTTCGACCGGTTCGGCCTCCACCCACAGCGCGGCCCCGGGCCCGGTGACCCCGTGGCCGATCTTCGCGCGCCGTTCCGCCTTGAGCACGGCGGCGGGGGTACCGCCGCGCATCCGGCCGATCTGCTCGATGGTGGCGAGCACACCGTAGGCGGCGTACCCCTCGGTCAAGCGGGGAGCGAGCAGTACGGTTCCGGTCTTCGCGGCCTGCGCGGCATCGATCGCGGCCTGCGCGGATTCGTCCAGTTCGATCGGGACGACCATGCCCGGCAGCACGATGGGATCGGTCAGGAACAGCACCGGAAGATTCAGTGGTGTAGTCACGAACACAACCTCCAATAGTTGAGCTATCCCGACTCAACTTCTCGAGGTTCGTCGTTGTTCCACCCCGGCCCCGTGTTCGCCCAGGGCGAAGAAGCGGCGGCGCTCGACCGCATCAACAACGGCTCGGCCTCGGCACATCGCCGGCCGGCTCGTGTCGACGACGTCGGCCGGGCGCAGGATCGGTGTGAACGAACAGTGTGACACCCGCGAACACGCCGGTCCCGATGTAGACAGGGCACCGTGGTGACCTTCACATGGTCGTGGCCCCACAGGACCGGCGTGTTCAGTGGTACATGGCTTCGATCTCGGCGGCCTACTTCTCGGTGATGGCCTTGCGCTCGAGTGACATCTTCGGTGTGAGTTCATCACCGCCCGGCTCCCAGATCACCGGTAGCACGGTGTGTTCCTTGATCTGCTCCACGTTGCTCGGTCATAGTACGTTCTCCATTCGAAGCGGACGGCTGGACTCGGTGCAACCAGGCCGCGTGCGAGCCGGCGGAGGAGTCATGCGATCTCGCGGTGGCCGAGCTCGCAGTCGAGGAGCATGGCGGCGACAGCGTCGGGCGCATCCACCTGTGGGCAGTGTCCGACTTCGGGCAGAATCCGCACCCTCGCGGACGGAAATCGGTGTCGGGCGCGAATCGCGGCGGACGGCGGTATCAATGTGTCTCTGCCGCCGTGGACGATCAGGGTCGGCGGTAATGCTCCGGCCGGGTAGCCGGCATCGAACTCGCGCAGTAACGCACGACCGCAGGCAATCAAGCTGCCGATCGGCCGGGTACGCGCGAAGAGCTCGAGAAACCGGGTGACGTCTTCGGCAGAATTCGGCCGGTCACGCACGTAGAGCACGCGGTTGGCGACAGCCACTGCGCCACGACCGCGAAACACGGCAGCAGGCACGCGGATACGCGCGAGCAGCGATTCGGGGGGCCCGTACCGGCCGACGGTCACGGTGACCAGCGGCCGGTATCCGAAACCGGGAGCATCGCAAGGGACGGATGCCCGCACGGGCAGTTGCGGATTCAGCGCCGCACGCAGAGCAAGTCCCGCTCCCATCGAGTTGCCCCCGAGCACCACGCCTTCGGTGCCTGCGTGAGCACGCACCAGTGCGGCGACGTACGCGTCCAGGAGGGGCAATATCGGTTCGCCGGTACGGCGGCCGTTCACCGGCGGCAGATCCACCGCCACCGCGCGACGCCCCGCCTCGGCAAGGCGTTCGAGCACTCGCCGCCAGGTATCGGCGCGGTCGTAGATTCCATGCAACAACACCATCGGCGGACCGTCGCCCGCGACGCTGAGCTGACGCGTTCGCCAACCGTCGTAAACTTCGACCGATTCTGTCACCACATGGTGACCACTGCCTGGCTTCATTGCCATGTCTTCAACCTGGGTTGCCGGATCGATCTGCCTGGAAAACACCCGCCGCGTCCGCTCACGATCACACCGAGCCGCCGGTGGGATGCGAGCGGATGCGGCCCTGCGCGGCTCACTGGGCGAGCAATCCGTTGGCGACGTGAGTCACCTGGATTTCGTTGCTGCCGGCGTAGATCATCAGCGACTTCGCGTCACGAGCCAGCTGCTCGACCCGGTATTCGGCCATGTAGCCGTTGCCGCCGAACAACTGCACCGCTTCCATCGCGACATCGGTCGCCGCACGGGTGGAGTAGAGCTTCATCGCCGATGCCTGGGCGAGGGTCGGCAGTTTGCCTGCGGCGAAGCTCTCCAAGGCGTTGAACACCATGTTCTCGACGTTGAGGCGCGCGACCTCCATCTCGGCCAGCTTCAGCTGGATCAGTTGGAACCGGCCGATCTCCTGCCCCCACAGCGTGCGGGACTTGGCGTAGTCGATGCACAGGCGGCGGCACTCGTTGATAATGCCCAGCGACAGAATCGCGCAACCGACCCGTTCGACGATGAAGCTCGACCGGGCGCTTTCGCGGCCGTCGCCGCCCTTGTGGTCCTCGGTCTCGCCGAGCAGGCGATCCTTACTCAGGCGCACGTTGTCGAAGAACAGCTCACCCGTGGGCGAGGAGTGCATGCCCATCTTCTGGAACGGCTTGCCCTGAGTGAAGCCCTCCATACCCTTGTCGAGGACGAAGGTGAGAACCTTGCGCTCGCGTTTGCCGGCCCCGTCGCCCTCGTCGAGCTTGGCGTAGACCACCACTGTGTCGGCGTAGGGACCGTTGGTGATGAAGGTCTTCTGACCGTTGAGGATGTAATCCTCACCCACGCGGCGGACGTAGGTTTTCATACCACCGAACGCGTCGGAACCGGAGTCGGGTTCGGTGATCGCCCACGCGGCGACCTTCTCCAGCGTGACAATATCCTTCAGCCAGCGCTGCTGCTGCGCCGGCGTGCCCCGGGTCGCAATGGTCGCCGCGCCGAGACCGAGGCTGACCCCGACCGCCGCGACACTGCCCAGAGTGACCCCGGTCAGCTCGCTGATGAGCACCGCCGCCATGCTGCCCTGCGCGGCCAGTGAGTTGCCGGCGGTCTTCTTCTTATCGCCCGGCTTCTTCTCCGGTACCGGCTCGCCCGCGGCGATGCGGTCGGCTTCGGCCTGCTGCGCGGCCAGCATCTTGTCCACGGCTTCGCCGGCCATGGCAGCGATACCGAAGTCCGCGAACAGCTTGCGCATGATGTCGTACGGCGGCAGATCGCCGTGCTCGAGCTCGTCGAGATGGGGACGTACTTCCTTGTCGATGAACGCGCGCACGGACTCGCGGATCATCTCGTCGGTTTCAGACCATTCGAACATCGTCGTTCACTCCAGAATCAGGGCTCAGGGCAATCGCGCGGCGATATCGTCGATGGACCACGCCTCGTCGGTCTCGATGGTCTTCACGTCGTGCCAACCGGCGAGTTCGCTGATCGCGCCGCCCTGCACCGCGAACACCTTGCCGGTGACCGGACATTTCTCGGTCGCCAGGTAGGCGGCCAACGGCGAGATGTTGGCCGGACTGAAGGAATCGAAGCCTCCCTCGGCCTCGGCGGCCTCGGCCGCCATCAGCGCACCCATACCCGGGGTGGCCAGGGTCAGGCGGGTGCGCGCGATCGGGGCGATCGCGTTGGCCCGCACGCCGTAACGCTGCAGCTCGTCGGCGGCAACGAGGGTCAGCGCGGCGATGGCGGCCTTGGCGGCACCGTAGTTGGCTTGGCCCGCGTTCGGCATGGTCACTCCGGAGGCCGAGGCGGTGTTGATAATTGCCGCGTTCGGCAGGCGGCCGGCCTTGGATTCGCCCTTCCAGTACGCCGAGGCGTGATGGATAACCGCGAAATGGCCCTTGAGATGCACCGCCACGACGGCGTCCCAGTCGGCTTCCGACAGGCCCGGGATGAAACCGTCACGCAGGATCCCGGCGTTGTTGACGACGATATCGAGGCCACCGAACTCCGAGATCGCCTGCGCGACCAATGCCTGCGCGCCCGTCCAGGTGGCGATGTTGTCGGAGTTGGCGACCGCGCGACCGCCGGCGGCGACGATCTCGTTCGCCACCTCCTGCGCCGGCCCGGCATCGACGCCGTCACCGCTGTTGCTGCCACCGAGGTCGTTCACCACGACGGCGGCCCCCTCGCGGGCGAACAGCAGTGCGTGCTCACGTCCGATGCCGCGGCCGGCGCCGGTGATGACGGCGATCCGACCTTCCAAAGCACCCATGTCTACTCCTTCGTACAAAGTCTCGTTCTGCCGCGACGGATGTAGCGGCAGGCAGGCGGCGCCGCGACGGGCGACCGCACCGACGGTTCTGCGCCCCACGGGTGGCAGACCGCTATCGGTTCGCGATTTCGGCGATGCCGTTGCTGAGGACCACGTCGGATCCACGCACGGTCTCGAACGCGTAAGTGGTGACGTCGTTTTCGGTGCCCGCCTGCCAGATGCGGGTGTCGAGGTCGTCGCCGGGAAAAACGAACTTGGAGAACCGGACGGCGAAACGTCTGATCCGGTAGACATCGGAGTCGGCTACTCCGGCGAGTACACCCCACCCGGCCATCGCCATCGTGCACAGACCGTGCGCGATGATGCCGGGCAGACCGGCGTCCTTCGCGACTTCCTCGTCCAAGTGGATCGGTACCGGGTCGCCCGAGGCCGGCGCGTACCGGAACGTCTGGTCATCGTCCACATGGTGGGCGGCCTCGGCCAGCGGCGACGAAGCCTTGAGCTCGGTGTACGGCTCGATGAGCGGAATCGCCTCCCCCACCTTCGGACCGGCGTCGACACCACGGAAGAAACCGGACAGGTACTGCTCGTTGACCAGTTCGCCGGTCTCCTCGTCTTTGCAGGTGAGATGGATATAAACCAGCGAGCCGGTCGACTTCGTCTCCCAGCCGATGACCCGTCCCTGCGACACCAGTCGATCGCCCGGCTCTATCGGCCGATGGAAATGGAAGTCCTGCTCCCCGTGAGTGATCCGGCCGAAGATATCCATCGGGACCACATCGACGGCAGGCGCCATCAGTGCGTCGAAGGCCGGGACGATGGCGAACACCGGCGAACCGATGTCACCGGCGCGGTGCGCGGCGATCGGGTCGTTGGTAGCCGCGGCGTACTCGGCCAGCCGCTCGCGGGTGACCTCGAAACGTTCCTCGTCCGACCACAGGTTCAGGCCGTCACGGTCGAATTCGAATACATCGGCCATGCTCAGGCCCCGGCGGCGAGAGCGGCCAGCTTGTCGAGCGAGGCCTGCAGCTGCTTGGTGCCGTCCTTCTCGACGGCCTTACCGAGCGCGCCCTTGATCAGCGAGCCCTCGAAATCGCCGGAGACCCGCACCTCGGTCCGGTCGCCGGCCGGGGTCAGATCGAAGGAGAAGGTTGCCTTCACACCGGCCATCCCGGTGCCCGACAGAACCAGCTTGGCCGGCTCGGCCTCCCCGACGACCCATTCCATCTTGTTGGCCATGCCGAGCATGAAGATCTTCGCGGTCAGCGCCGCGCCCGCGGTCAGGGTGGCCGGCGGCTCGACCATCCAGCGCTCGTGGATGGTGAACCAGTCACCCCAGGTCGTCGGATCGGTGATCACGGCCATCAACTTTTCGGCGGGGGCGGACAGGGTGGCGGTCTTCTCGATGTGACCCATGATTGTTCTCCTACGAAAGGGATTGTCATGTAAGGGGATTGAGAACGGTCAGCGGTTCGCGCGCTGGTAGGCGGTGACGACGGCGGCGCCACCGAGGCCGATGTTGTGCTGCAGCGCGGCGGTCACGTTGTCGACCTGACGCGCGTCGGCGGTGCCGCGCAACTGCCAGGTCAGCTCGGCACACTGCGCCAGACCGGTCGCGCCGAGCGGGTGGCCCTTGGAGATCAGGCCGCCGGAGGGATTCACCACCCATTTGCCGCCGTAGGTGGTCTGGTTGTCGTCGAGCAGCCGGCCTGCCTCACCGGGCGCGCACATGCCCAGGGCTTCGTAGAGCAGCAGTTCGTTGGCCGAAAAGCAGTCGTGCAGCTCGATGACCTGGAAATCCTCGGCGCCGAGGCCGGCCTGCTGGTAGACTTGCGCGGCCGCGGCGACGTTCATGTCGTAGCCGATGATGTTCTTGCAGCTGCCGTCGAAGGTCGATACGAAATCGGTGGTCATCGACTGGCCGACGATCTCGACCGCCTGATCGGCCAGATTGTGCTTGTCGACGAAGTCTTCACCGGCCAGGATTGCGGCGCCGGAACCATCGGAGGTCGGCGAGCACTGCAGTTTGGTCAGCGGGTCGTAGATCATCCGCGAGTCCAGGATCTGTTCCAGGGTGTACTCGTCACGGAACTGCGAATACGGGTTCTGCACCGAGTGCTTGTGGTTCTTCCAGCCGATCGCGGCGAAATGCTCGGCGGTGGTGCCGTACTGCCGCATATGTTCGCGACCGGCCGCGCCGAACATCCACGGCGCGGGCGGAAACAGCACCTCGGAGATCTCGGCGAGCGCCATCATGTGATTGCCCATCGGCTGCTCGCGGTCGTCGAAGGTCGAGCCCAGGGAACCGGGCTGCATCTTCTCGAAACCCAGCGCCAAGGTGCAGTCGGCAAGGCCGCCGCGGATCGCCTGCGCCGCCAGATAGAGCGCGGTCGAACCGGTCGAGCAGTTGTTGTTCACATTGACGACCGGGATGCCGGTCATCCCGAGTTCGTAGACAGCGCGCTGCCCGGACGTGGACTCGCCGTACACGTACCCGACGTAGGCCTGCTGCACCTCATCGTAGGAAATACCGGCATCGGCCAGAGCCTTCGTACCCGACTCGCGTGCCATGTCCGGGTAGTCCCATATGCTGCCGTCGTCGTTGAGTCGTCGACCCGGCTTCTCGAATTTCGTCATGCCGACGCCGACGACGAATACCCGCTTCGTCACAGGAAGTTCCTCTCCTCAGGCCAGCTGTCCAGCTGCCCCTATGACGCTATGGGTGCGAATCCGGCCCCGGAAGGACTACAACGGGCCATTTGGGGGACCGAAACGATCATCGTCACTGGTACGGTACGAGCCCGCTCAGCGATGCCGAAGGAGCCACCGTGGCGCACACGATTCCGATGCGGTTCTTCCGGGCCACCGTCGAATCGATGATGAAACGCGGCCTCGATGTGGAACAGGCACTTCGTGGTGCCGGGCTCGACTGGCGGCTCTATACCGAGGACCGCGCCCGGATGACACCGGAGCAGGCGACCGGTGTCATCCGGGCGCTGTGGGAGCAAACCGACGACGAACTGCTGGGGCTGGGACCACGACCGGTGGCACGCGGGACACTGCGACTGGCCGGTCTGACCATCATCCACACCCGGGACCTGCGCACCGCGCTGGCGCGGATGCTGGAGTTGACCACTGTGACCACCGGTATCCGCTGGACGCTGCGCACCGACGAGGCGGGTCTGGCCATGGTCACCAGCGAAGAGCAACCGGTTCCGCACATCGACCCGGTGGTCGTCTTTGCCATGGCCGGTGGCCTGCACCGTTTCGCCGGATGGCTCATCGGATCGCCGCTTGCCCTGCAGTCATTGGAGTTTCCCTTCGACGCGGAGTACCTGAGCGAGGACTACGCGCTCATATTCGGCGTACGGCCCAGATTCAGTGCGCCGCGGGCCGCGATATCGTTCGACGCCGGGTTGCTGACCAAACCGGTTGTGCGAGACGAAGCCGACCTCAAGCGGTTCCTTCGCGACGCGCCCGGTGCGCTCCTCTATGCGCCACAGCAAACTGCGACCACCGCGGCACGTGTGCGCACGATCTTGGAACGCAACCCGCAAGGACCCTGGCTCGGTGCCGGCGAACTCGCCCGGCGTTTGTCGATCAGCCCACCGCATATGCGACGACTACTGCGCGCCGAAGGCACCACCCAGCGCCGGATCCAAGAGGAGATCCTGCGCGACCGCGCCGTCGAAGCGCTGGTGCACGGCGATGAGTCGATCGCCGATCTCGCAGTCCGCCTGGGCTATTCCGAACCCAGCGCGTTTCGTCGCGCCTTCCACCGATGGACCGGAAGTGCACCGATCGACTATCGCCGGTCCCGGTCCTCCGGTCCACATCACTGAACCGGCCCGCAACTGCCCGGGAGGTCGCGGCGTTCGCCCAGGCGGCGGTGTCGATGATCGCGGCTGATCAATGGCCGGCGAACGCCTCCGCCAGCCACCAGGCCCCGCCGTCGCTGGTGATCTTGGCGTCGATCACCAGCGGTCGCGACTGCCCGTCCTTCCGATACTGCCGCACCCACTCGCGGATCGGCGCCAGATCGCCGACCGAGCGCACCGTCACCCCGGTGGCACCGAAACCTTCGGCGATGGCGGCGATATCGGTTTCCGGGAAGGTCACCGTGGCGTGATCGGCGTCGCCGAAATGATGGACCTCGGCACCGTAGGCGGAATCGTTGTACACGATCGCCACCAGCGGTAATCCGGCGCGGACCGCGGTCTCCAGTTCGGCGATCGCCATCAGGAATCCGCCGTCTCCGGCACCCAGTACCGGGATCCGGCCGGGCTGCGCAAAGGCCGCGCCGACGGCGGTGTGCAGACCGAGGCCGATCGATTGGAAAGCCTGGGTGAAACAGAAACCGAACTCGTCGGGCACCGACAAGTGGGTCGCCGGGTAGCCCATGAAGTTCCCCGAATCGATCGAGACGATCCGCTCCGGCGGCAGGATCTCGTCGAGCGCGATTGTCAGCACCCGGGGATCGATCCGCTCCGCAGTGGAACTGTCGACGACCGGAACAGCCTGCCAGCGCGATTCTTTCGCGATACGCTCCGCGATATCACCGGTGCGGTAACCGATCTGGCCGGCCGAACCGGACGAACGCAATTCGGTGAGCACATCCCGCGCGGTCGCAGCGCAATCGCCGAGAACCCCGAAATCGACCGGACGATGCGCGCCGAGGGCATCGATATCGTCGTCGACCTGAACAACCCGCGCGTCCGCGCCGATCAGACGGCCGTGCCGCATCGTCCAGTTGTTCAGCGCGCACCCCCAGCCGACGATCAGGTCCGCGCCGGCAATGAGTTCGGCCGTGGCCGGCGACGAAAAACCGCCGGAGATACCCAGGGCGAATTCGTCATCCGCGAACAAGCCGTTCGCGACCGCCGACGTGGCGACCAGTGCACCGCAGGCCCGCGCCAATTCGGCGACGGCGGGGCCGGCGGCTCGGGCGCCGCGGCCCGCGACGAAGACCGGTTTCCGCGCGGCGCACAAGGTTTCGGCGAACCGGGCCACCGACCCGCCATCCGGCCGGACCCGCGCCGGTGCCACGACTGCCGTCACCGGCCCGGTCACCGAACACGCCGCGGCGGCGATATCGATGGCCACATTCAGCACCACGGTGCGCCGCTGCGCGACGGCGGTCCGGAACGCGCGCGTCACATCGGCAACCGCGGTCGCGGCCGAATACACGCGGTCGCTCACCGCGCCCACACTGCGGACCAGCGCGTCCTGATCGATCCGGAAATTGGCGCGCAGCGCCGCGGCCGGGCTGTCGGCGGTCAGCACAATCATCGGGGTGCGGCTCTTGGCGGCCTCGCCGATACCGGTCATCGCATTGGTCAAACCGCAACCCTGATGCAGCGACACCACGCCGACCCGCCCCGACATCCGGGTATACGCGTCGGCCATGGTCGCGGCGCCGCCCTCGTGCCGGGTCGCGGTGAACGGCACACCGCCCCGGCGCAGCGCCTCGGTGAGCACGAAGTTCCCGCTACCGACGACCCCGAAGACATGACCGGCACCCAGGTCGGCCAGTGCACGTCCCACCACATCGGCGACAGTGGGGCCGTATATCAGCTCACCCTCCGCGCCGGCCGGATACTGCACAGCCGTCATCCGAGAGCACCGTCCGGATCTATCACGGCGAGCACCCGCGCCGGGCTACCGGTGCCGCCGACGATCGGCAACGGGGTCACCACCAGCATCGCGCCCACCGCCGGCAACCGGCCGAGATTGCGCAGCGAGGTGATGCCGTACTTGTCGTTGCCGAGGAAGTAGTGGTGCACCGGGAAGGCCGGATCGAACCCACCGGCGAGCCCCGCGTCCACCCCGACCGTCTCCACACCCAGCCCCGTGATCTCCCGTTCGGTGGCCAGCCACCGGGCACAATCGACCGCCACGCCGGGCGTATGGGAACCGGTGTCGTCGGCGTTGAGGAACGCTGCCTCGGAATCGCCCCGGGATTCCCAGCCGGTGCGCAGCAACAGCCACGTCCCCGCGGTCAGCCGGCCGTGGGTCCGTTCCCAGGACTCGACATCGGCGACGGTGAGCAGGTAATCGGGATCCGCGGCGACCTGCTCGGTCAGGTCGAGAACGGCCGCCCGGCCGATCAACCGCCGCACCGGAATCTGCGATACATCGTCGCCGTCGCGGCCGGTGACCCAGTGCACCGGTGCGTCGAGGTGGGTGCCTACATGTTCCCCGGTGTGGATGTTGTTGTGCCGCCAGAACGGGCCGGGTTCGTTGTAGGCGCTGACCTCCTCCAGGCTGAAATCGATCAGATTGGCGAAGGGGGCGGGCAGGCGTAACGCCGGGGTCGAACTGCTCAGCGCGGTGGTCAGGTCGACCACTTCCAGGTTCCCGGTGGTGACGGCGTCGAGGAAGGTCGACAGCGCGGTGGCGGCGGCCTGAGGATCGGTCATGTGGGCACCTTATTCCGGTTCCACCGCGGTGGGTGGTGGATGTCCACCTTCGGGCCGCCCGCCCGGCAGCGGTGCCCGGCGGCGAGGTGGGGGCGCTGATTGACACTCGAGACGGCCCGGTGACAATGTGATCATCGAATCCACAATCCGGCCCAAGGGGAGCGCGCGATGATCTCACTCTCGTCCGGAGTGTTGATCGATTGGGAGGAACTCACCGGGCAGACCAAATTCGTGGTCGACCTGATCAGTTTTCCGATATTCAGCGCGGCGGCCGGCTGGTTCACCAACTGGACCGGTGTGGTGATGCTCTTCTGGCCGCTGCTGTTCCGCGGGGTCCGGATTCCGGGGCTCGCGGTGCTCTACCCCTATCTCCCCCGCCGGGTGCAGGTGCTGCCCACATTTTCCGAGGACGGTTCCCGGCTCGGGTTCCAGGGTTTCATTCCGGCCCGGGCCGAGAAAATGGCGAGTATCTGTGTCGACAAGGCATTGATGCGAATCGGTAGTCCCCGCGATTTCATTCACGAACTCGATCTCGACGGTATCGCCGACTATGTCGCGGCCCTCGCCGGTAAACAGGTGAAGCCCATCGTGGACGAGGTGATGAACCGGGAGAACCCGGACTTGTGGCAGAGCCTGCCGCGGCCGATGCGCCAGCTCATCTATCAGCGGGTCGAGCGGGAGATGCCGGAACTGTGCGAGAAGGCGTTCACCTCGCTCGGCGACAATGTCGATCAGCTGATCGATATCAAGGGTTTCGTCATCCGCTATCTGCAGGACAACCCGCATATCCTCAAGGATCTCACCACCACCATCGCGGCTCCGGAGCTGAAATTCATGGTCCGGGTCGGTTTGCTCGGTGCGCCGTTCGGATTGCTGCTCGCGTTGTATCTGCATATTCATCAGGACATCCCGGTATGGGGCTGGGTCCCGGCCTGGGTGATCGTCCTGCTGGTGACCGCGCTGATCGGTGTGGTGGTGAATATCATCGCCATCCGGGTGGTGTTCACCCCGGGTGATCCGCAACCGCGCTACAAATACTTGTGGAAGCAGGCCCTGCTGGCCAAACGGCAGCCGCAGGCGGCCACCGATCTGGCGCATATTCTCGCCTATCAGGTACTGACCTTGCCGAACCTGTCCAACGAACTGTTGAACGGTCCGAACGGTGACAAGACCCGGCGACTGCTCGAACAACTCATCTCCGACGAGATCCACCGGCAACTGGGGCGGACGACCTCGGTGGTCCGTGCCGCGTTCGGCCGCCGCCAGTTCGACAATCTGAAGGTGGGCGCGGCCGGTGCGGCCGTGGGGCTGGCGCCGGCGCTGGTCGGGGATGCCGATTTCATCCGGGAGCAGGCCGAGAAGATCGACGAGTTCGCCGCCCGCAAACTCCAGCAGCTGACCCCCGGCGAGTTCATGGAGATGTTCTACGCGTCGGTCGAACAGGACGCCTGGCTTTTGTATCTGCACGGTGCAGTACTCGGCCTGTTCGTGGGCGCGACCCACCTGCTGATCTTCGGCTGGTAGGCCCCCGGCCAGAAAATACAAGCACGCTTGCTTGTATTTGGCCCGCGCCGCTGGAATGCTGAGCCCATGGCCGACCTGTTCACCCTGCTCGACGACCTGCGTGCCGAGAGCGCCGCACTCGAAGCATTGGTCGCACCGCTCCCACCCGCAGAATGGGCCCGGTCCACCCCGGCCGCCGGCTGGACCATCGCCCATCAGATCGGCCATCTCGCCTGGACCGACGAGGTCGCCGGGCTGTCTGCCACCGACGCGCGAACCGGGGGTACGACCTTCACCGAACTGCTGACCGAGGCCGCCGACCGGGTGACCACCTTCGTCGACGACGCCGCGGCCGAAGCCGCCGATATGCCGGTCCCCGCCCTACTACAGCGCTGGCGCAGCGGCCGGACGGCCCTGGACGCGGCATTGCGCGGCATAGCGGGCGATGCCAAGGTCGCCTGGTTCGGGCCGCCCATGCGCCCGGGGTCGATGGCCACCGCGCGGCTCATGGAAACGTGGGCCCACGGTCAAGATATCGCCGACGCGCTCGGCGTCCGGCGTGAACCGACCGATCGGCTACGCGCGGTCGCGCATATCGGTGTACGCACCCGGGATTTCGCCTATATGGTCCGGGAACTGCCGGTTCCGGCGGCGGAATTCCGGGTCGAGCTCGTCGCACCGTCGGGCGCGCTGTGGTCCTGGGGTCCGCCGGATGCGCAGCAGCGGGTCACCGGACCGGCGCTCGATTTCTGCCTGCTGGTGACGCAGCGGCGCCATCCGGACGATCTGGCACTCCAGGCGACCGGCAGCGATGCCACCCGGTGGCTGACGATCGCACAGGCCTTCGCGGGGCCGCCGGGGGAAGGCCGGAAGCCCGGAATGTTCGCTTGATACGGGGCCGGCGAGCGCCGGACCAGGTTTCCCGCGCAGCCGGACATCATCGGCCGGGGTGCCTGCGCACGGCAGTCGAGTACGGCGCTCGCCGGCTGCTGTTATGTACCCCTGACACCGCCCGCGAAAACCTGCGGCGCATATGGTCACCGGATCCGGCGACAGCCGCACCGGTGTGATGCTCGTCTCCGTGGAACGTACGCTGGTCACACCAGGTTCGATGCCTACCTGCTCTGATACGATTCCGGCACGATTCGGCCGTACATCACATACGCGCCGCACGGCTATCGATTCCCGGACTGCCGGAAATAAAGCGGAAGGCTATAGTATTTTTGTCGGGCAGCCGTGGAGGGAGGGCCCGTGGGCTTCATCAAGTACGCAAGCGATGTGACGGCGCCGATCACCGTGGCTTTCGCTTATGCCGACGACCCCCGGTCCATGACGGAGTGGCTGACGGGTGCCGAACACGTTTCGATGCAGGGCGAAATCGACCGCGGGCTCGGCGCCCGGTACGGCATCCGGTTCCGGTTCGGGCTGTGGCGCCCGGTGTTGAACTGCGAGGTCACCGAACACCGCCAGGACGCGGTGATCGGCTACACCCTGATCGGCGGACCGCTCAGCGCCTGTCTGACACTACGTTTCGATCCACTCGGCCGCGGCAGATCGGTACTCACCTCGGAGCTCGACTACACCGGTTCACGGGGTTTCGCGGCCCCCTTGCGCGATCGTCCACGCAAGGCGCTGCTGCGCACCGCGCTGCGCCGCAGCGAATCGAGATTGCGCGCGGCCATCGAAGAATTGCACGGTACAGATCTTGTCGGCCGACTTGCGTAGGGTACTGCCATGATCATCGTGAGTACCGACGGTTCATGCCTGCGAAACCCCGGCGGGGCCATCGGCTGGGCGTGGGTCGATCATGCAGGTGGCGCCGAAAGCGGCGGCGCGGCAACGGGTACCAATCAGATCGCGGAGTTACGCGCGGTCCTCGAGGCCATCCGCTCCCACCCCGGCTCCGACCCGCTGCTGATCGAGAGCGATTCGCTCTACGCGATCAAATGCGCTTCCGAATGGCTGCCCAACTGGCGTAACAACGGCTGGCGCACCTCCACCGGCGGCGCGGTGAAGAATGTGGAACTCATCCGCGATATCGACCACGCCATCGCCGCCCGGCCGGGCCCGGTCCGGTTCCGCTGGGTGCGCGGACATGTGGGCAACTACTTCAACGAACAGGCCGACGCGCTGGCCGGTGCCGCCGCCCGCAAGGCAGCGGCGACCGCCCCGCGCGACAACCTCCCCACCACCGGCGCCCGCCCGGCCATCAGCGAGAAAACCACCATGAGCGCGACCGCCGGCGATCCGGCCGGTCCACGCCCGGTGCTCGAAACCTCCGCGGCAGCAGGGAAGGCTGCGGAACCGGCGGCCGGCCCGGCCGCCGACTACGCGACAACAGCGCAGGCACTGCACCTGTTCTGAATCAGGTGCGGCGCCCGCGCTGTTGTCGCCGTGGTACGGATATTTGGATACCGCCCGAATAGCCTCCGGCGGTGGTGGCTCGACCCACCGCCGGAGGCGCCCAAATCAGTTGCCCGGCAACGGCGCCGGAGCCGGCTGGCCTTCCGGGGCCGCCGGAGCGGGACCGCCCGGTGCCGGAGCACCCGGCGCGGCCTGGGCCGGATCGCCGCCCACGCCCGCCAGCATGGCCAGATCCCACTGGTTGACGATCCAGCGGTCACCGTCCTTCTCCAGACCCGCGACCACCGCAATATCCTGCCGCTTCGGTTCGGGTGTTACGGCATTCGTCTTCATCAGACCGATATTGACCAGGACCTTGGCGCTTTTCTCGTCACCGGACTGGAAACCGCAACTCGCTTCGTCGACCCAGGACTTCACCTTGGATTCGGTGAGCAACTGGCGCAGCACGTCCCAGTTCTGCTCCACCGAGCCCACGACATCAGCGGTGGCGCCGTCCTTCATTGCCCGCATGAAACCGTCGAGGTCGCCCTCGAAATCGTAGGTGTTGGTCGCCCGGGCGAAATCGCAGGCCGTCCGGGTGGATTCGTCCTGCGCGGCGAGTTCGCCGTTGTTCTGCTGGTAGGCGCGGAAGTACAGCACCCCGGCGGCGACCAGCGCCACCAGCACCACGCCGGTGACGAAGGCGATCACCACCGGGAGCAGCCCGGATTTGCCGTCGGTGTCCTGCGCTGCCGCGGTCTCGTTCTTCGCCATAGCTTCGAGTCCTAACTTCTGATTCGTCTCGCGGCCGGGAGCTACTGCTGCATCATCGGCGTATCGAAATTCGCCACCATCCAGCGACCGTCGACTTTCTCCATATCGACATTGGCCGCCACCTTGACCCGGCCCGGAGCCTGCTGCTGCGGGCCGCCGGCGGTGGTGAACTGCTGGTCGATCACCAGCACCACGCGTGCTTTGTCACCGTCACCGGATTCGTAACCGCACTGCACTTCGGCGGCGGTGGAGTTCACCTGGGTCTCGGCGAACCGGGCCTTCAGGTCGGGGCCGATCTGCGAAACCAGTTTCTTCCATTCACCGGTCGCGTTCTGATCCAGTCGTGATACGTAGTCGTCGGCCTTGTCGCCGGTATAGGTGGCGAAGCTGTTCCCGAAATCGCAGGCGGCCTTGGTGGCCGCGGCACGCCGGTCCAGTTCGGTCTGGCGATCATTGGCGAGATAGAAGAAAACACCGACCGCGACCAAGGCCGCGATCACCAGCACGGCCGCGCCGGCCAGCACCGGCAGCGGGAACCGCGAGCGCAGGCCGGAAGACTTCGCCGCCTCGGCGCCGGTTTCCGGTTCGCCCGCACCGGACTGCTGCGCCTGCTTTACGGCATCTTCGCTGCCCGCTTCGGCCGCTTTTCCGGCTGCGGATTTCCCGAGCGCGACCGTCGGTTCCGCGGCGGCCGATTCGCCTTTTCCGCCGCCGGCCGAGTCCGGGCCGTCGATCTTCGCCGTGGCGTCCGCGTCGGCGGGTTCATCGACCTTCGCCGTGGCATCGGCGTCCGCAGGCTTCCCGATCTTCGTTGTGGCGTCGGGGTCGGCAGGCTTTTCGTCCTTCACCGTGGCATCGGCGTCCGCGGATTTCCCGGCCTTCACCGTGGCATCGGGGTCGGTTTTCGCGGCCTTCTCCGTAGCGTCCGAATCGGCGGACTCCCCGGCTGCCTTGTCCGCTGGTTCAGCCGGACCGGCCGGATCTGCCGCCGCGGCGCTGTCGGTCGATGAACTACCGGAGGGTGTGGTGTGCTCAGCCGCGTCGTCCGCCGGCACACCAGTGCCTTCCGGCTCCAAGGGGTCGGAGCTGGGTTTTTTCGAGGACATCTGTACTGTTCACACCTTCCCGGCGCCTCTCTGCGGACGCGCCGTAATCTACCGGCCGGAAAACGAGCGCCGGGTGTGGCGGGCATCTCTGCGAGAGTATGCACCGTCGCACCCGGCACCGGACGACCGGTCTCCTACTACCGCACGGGCGGCAGCGTACGTTCGTTCGGATCCACACCCGGCGGGATGTGCGCGCCGTTGTTCGGCACATCCGGTCGCGGTGCGTTGGCCGCGCCGCGGATCTGCTGGCCGGGCGGGGGATTGTCACAGTAATTCCACTTCGGCAGCGTGCCGTCCTGGACGATCTGGGTTTTCACCGGAGTGGACTGGTACTGGCAGTAGGGCCGGAACCAGATATCGAGCATGGCGTGGAATTCGTTGTCATGGGCGGGTACGCCCAGTGCCGCGCCACCGAGTTCGAGCGCCGGGAACAGCGCCGCCAGCGCCGGCTGACGCAATTGCGCCGCACGCGTGACGGCGACGAAGTTGTTCAGCAGCGTGGTGATCGGATCGCTGGTGGCGTCCAGCGTCGCGGTCACGCTGGCGAACTGTCCGGGCGCCTGGTCCAGCACCTTCACCAGCTCGGCATTCGCCTTGTTGAACTGGTCGAACAGTACCTGCGAGTTCGCGGTCAGGGTGCCCAGGTCGGGCTGGGCCTGGGAGGTGGTGGCCGCAATCGTCTGCAGATTCGCGATCAGGTTCGTGGTCTGCGGCAGCAGATTCTCCAGCCCGGCCGAGACCAGGCTGACGCCCTCGATCAGCGAACGCAGCTGATCGGGTCCACCGCTGAGCGCGATATCGAGCTCGTTCAGGATCACCGAGAAATGCTCCGGGTTCACCTGCGCGATGAGGTCGCTGGAGTTCTCCAGGACCGATGAGATCGGGACCGGAGTGCTGACCCGCTCGGGGTCGAAGGTGATCTCCGAACCGTCGGTCAGGAACGGCCCCTGGTTCCCGGCGGGCCGGAAATCGATGTACTGCTCGCCGGCACCGGACAGGGCCTGCACCGCGACCTTCGTATCCACCGGGATATCCCACTTGGATTCGATCTCGGCTTCGGCCTGGATTCCGGCACCGTTGCCGACGAGTTCGAGGCTGCTCACCTCGCCGACCCGGTAGCCGCGCAGCGTGACGTCGTTACCTTCTTGCAGGCCACCGGACCGGTCCAGGTTCACGATGACGGTGTAGGTGCTGCGCAGCGGGTTCACCCGCATGACGTTGACCATCAGATAGGTTCCGCCGATGAGCAGCGCCAGCACGATACCGAGGTTCGACCACAGGATTTTGTTCTTCAACATCACTGGCCTCCCACGCGCTGCTGGACGACCTGGAGGATCTGGATCAGGCTGCCCGCGAAATCCTGTAGATCACGCACGTCGTAGAAGTGGCTGGTGCCCGGGGCAGTGAGCATCGCGATATCGAGATTGGTGACATTGACCTGAGCGGCGAGGCTGCTGCCGCGGAAGGTGGCATCGACGGGACCGCGCAGTTCGTGCAGGATATCCATCAGCGCACCGAACTTGTCCCCGGTGGCCGCGAGCGCCGCCATCAGGCTGTTCAGACTGTCGAGGGTGCCCGCGAGATCGCCGCCGGAGGTGTTCGCGTAATCCCCGAGCGCGGCGCTCGTGGTGGAGATCTTGCTCAGCAGATCACCCAGCGCCCGGTTGTTCTCGGCGACCGCGCCGATCATATCCGGCAGCGTATCGGCGACCTGGCCGAGTTCGTTGCGGCGGCTTTCGAGAGTGCCGGCCAGCACGCTGAATTCGCCGAGCACACTGTCGATTCGCGCGGAGTTCGCGTTGATACTGGAAACCACGCCGGTGATCTGGTTGACCAGATGGACTACCTGGTCACTGCGCCCGCCGACGATGGAATCGAGTTCGGTGCCGAGCCGCGTGAGGTGGGCGATACCGCCGCCGTTGAACATCAGCGATACCGACAGCAGCAATTCCTCCACCGTGGCGCCGGCCGAGGTCTGCTCGATGGGCAGGGTGTCGCCGTCCTCGAGCAGGGCCGTCCCGGGCTCGGTCTGCGGTTTGGCGACCGCGATGAAGACATCGCCGAGTGGGGTCGCCTGGCGCAGTTCGGCGGTGGTCCCGATCGGGAGTTCGATATCCTTGCGAATTTCCATATCGACGATCGCCTGGAAATTCTTGGTTTCGATATTGGTGACCACGCCGACATCGGAACCGCCGACCTTCACCTTGGCCTGGTCGGGCAGGTTCAGCGCATTGTCGAATACCGCCCGCAGCCCGAGGGTTTCCCCGCTCGCGCCGGGCTTCGGCAGCGGAATATCCTCCACCGTCAGGCCGCAACCAGAGGCCAGCGCCACCGTACCGGCCGCCACCAGGACGGCTACGGTGCGGCGGGCGCGTCGGATTGTTCGTATCATTTCGTCAGTCCCAGCAGTGCGGCGGTGAGTCCGAAGTCCGGTCCGAAATCTTCGGGCCGGCCGGTCCGGCAGCCGTCGGATCGCATCTGAATCCGTTCGCAGAACAGGCTCACGAGTTCGCCACCCGCGAGGTTGGTGCCGATCAGCGCGTGCAACCGGACGTAGCCCTGCTCGTAGTTCATCGAGCGGTGGATGTTCTGCAGCAGCATGGGCGCGACGTCGACCACCTCGGTGACGCCGTGCGCGTTCTGCCGCAGCTGCTCGATCACGGTGTTCATCCGGGTCAGCGTGTCCACCAGCTGATCCTGATGCTGCCCGAAGACCGAACTGGTGTTGTTCAGGAAGTCGTAGAGCTGCTGCAGCGTGGCCTGCAGACCGGGTGCCTGCTCGGCCAGCATGGTCGTCATCTGGGTGGCCTGGTTGCTGAAATCGCGGACGGCCTGGTCGTTCTCGGCCAGCATCGTGGTCAGCTCGTTGAGCTTGGTGATGATGTTGGCGATGGCGCCCTTGTTGTCGACACCGACCTTCAGCGCACTGGACAGCGCGTTGAGAGTGTCGCGCATCTTCGTGCCCTGACCGTTGAGCATCGGGTACAGCACCCGGCCCGACAGCGGGCCGATCCCTTCCTGGCCCTCCTGTGGTTTCAGTGCGTCGGCGAACTGATCGATGGTCTTGAGCATGGTGTCCAGCTCGACCGGCACATCCGTTTTCTCCAACGGCAGGTGGTCGCCGTCTTCGAGTGTTTCGCCCTCGACGTAGCGCGGCGTGAACTCGATATGCCGGTTGGTGACGATCGACGGGGATATCACCACGGCCTTGGCGGATTTCGGGATCTCCACATCGCCGTCGATGCTCATATGGACTTCCACGAGATCACCGTGCGGGATGATCTTGTCGACCTTGCCGACCTCGAGCCCGAGCACGGTGATCGGGTTGCCCTCGTACATACCGGCGATGTTCTCGAAATCCGCGGTGATCTTCATATCACCGCCGACCACGCTGTTCACCATCGAACAGCTGCCCAGCGCCAGCGCCGACGCGCCGATGACCAGCGTTTTCGCGGCCTTCTTCACGAGGTCGATGTTCAACGGATTCATCCCTGGCACCCCTCGGCGACTTGGGCGAAGCACAACCAGTTGTCCGGGAACAACCACGGGATACCGACCTCGGCGTAGTTGCCGTTACCCCAGGCGTTGGCCAGGTAACGCACCGACGGCGGCATGATCGACAGCAACCGGTCGAGGTTGTCCTTGTTCTTCTGCAGGCCCGCGGCCATGGTGTTGAGCTGATCGAGCGTGGTGGTGAACTGATTGTTGTTCTGCGCGCCGATCGCCTGCAGCTGCGCGGTCAGGGTGGCCACATTGTCCAGCAGGGTCCGCAGCAGTTGCTGGCGTTCCACCACCCGCGAGGCGATGGCCTCGCCCTGGGTGATGATGAGAAGGGCACTGTTGCGGTTGTCGGCCAGGATGGTGGTCACCCGGTCGAGGTCCTTCAGCAGCTGCTCGACATCGTCCTTGCGGCTGTCGATCACCTTGGCCAAGGCTCCGATGCTGTCCAGCGACTGGGCGACCAGCTCCGGGGAGCCCTCCAGCTGTTCGTTGAACAGGTTCAGCGATTCGGCGAGTTTGCCGGGGTCGAGCTCCTGGAATTCCGGGGTGCCCTTGTCGACCACATCGGCGAGATCGTAGGGGACCGCGGTATTGGTCTTCGGGATGCGGTTATCGGACAGGCCCGTACCGTCACCGGGTTGAAGGTCGACGTAGCGGGCGCCGAGCAGGGTGGCCATCTTGATGGCTGCCCGCGCATCGGGTCCGAGTTCCACATCATTGGAGACCTGGAGGGTGAGCAGGACGTGGTCGCCCTCGAGTTCGGCCCCCGATACCCGGCCCATCGGCACACCGGCCACATTGACCTTGTCGCCGACGGAGATACCCGCGGATTGGACGAACTCGGCCTTGATCGACTGCTCGCCGATACCGAGGTTACGGAAGCCACTGGAGACCAGAACCAGTACGGCGACCACGATGACGCCGATGATGCCGAGCCCGAAGTAGCGGTTGTTGTTGAACCAGGTTTTGAATTTGGTCATCATGGCCGGCACACCGCCGATTGCGAATTGCCGCCGATCTGCGAGAACAGACCGCGGGGGAACAGGACTCCGTACAGCGAGACATCCAACCGGCAGATATACGCGTTCGCGTAGGCTCCTTCGGAGGTGAATCGTCCCGCGTCGGCGAGGATGGCGGGCAGGTCGATCGCGGCCTGATCCAGTTTGGCGCCATTGGCCAGGAACAGGGTCAGCGCGTCACGTGTCGAATTCTGGACCGCCTCCAGTTTGGGCTGGATATTGCCCACCATTCCGACGAGCGCGGTGGTGGCACCCGCGATCTGCTCGGTCGAGGAGAGCAGCGATTGGCCCTGCTCGTACAGACCGCCGATCAGCGCCCTCGTCTGAGTTATCAGCGTCTCCAATTCGCCCCCTCGTTTGGCCAGGCCCGCCATCACACCGCTGAGGTTGGTGATCACATCGCTGAGAATGGCGTCACGCCGCTGGAAATCGGTGGCCATGGTGGCCGCCTGGGTGATGAAGGAACTCAACGAGACCCGGTCACCCTGCAGGGCGAGGATGAAGGTCTCCGAGAGCCGGTTCACCTGTTCGGGTTCGAGAACCTCGAACAGCGGCTGGAATCCGTTGAGCAACGCCGAGATATCGAAGGACGGCTCGGTGCGATCGACGGGAATGGTGGCGTCCTCCGCCAGCTCGGTCGTATCCCCGCCGGAGCCCGGCGCCAGCGCCACATAGCGCTGGCCGATCAGGTTCTGGTACCGCACCAGCGCTTTGGTGTTACCGAACAGGGTCTGATCGTCCTGGACGATGAAGCTGACCTCGGCCTTCGACTCGCCGGTCAGTTCGATCTTCTCGACCTTCCCGACGCGCACGCCCGCCATCCGGACATCGTCGCCCTCACGCAGACCCAGCACATCGGTGAAGACCGCGGAATACGATTTCGTATCACCGTCCACGGTGCGGGCCAGCGTATTCCACACAAGCACGGTGACCAGCACCGATACCACTGCGAACAGGCTGAAGCCGATCAGCGGTTTCCGGACGCCCTTCACGCGGACGCCTCCTCGGTCACTCGCAAGGTTCCGCCTTCGAGAATCGAACTCAACATCAGGTACTCCACTGAGGTCGGCTGCCGGCCGAGCAGGGCCGCCACCGCCGCATCGCCCTCATAGGAGGCGATCGGCCGGGCCGCGGGAGCGGCACCGTTCTCACTGTCTGCCGCCGGTGCGGCCGCACCGGGTTCGGCCGGCGGGGCCGGCGGCTGGTCACCGGGCTGGGCGGCCGGCGCGGGGGCCGGGGCACCGGGCAGGCCCGGAAGCTGCGGCAGACCCTGCGGGAACAAACCTTCCAGCGGCGTACCGGCGAACGGGTTGTTCGCAGGCGGTGCCGCCGGGGCGGGGACGCCGACCTCGCTGGTGACACCGGGGATCGGCGGCAGACCGGGGATCGGCGGCAGCACCGGCAGGCCGTCGGCGGCGGGCAGCCGGCGCGGTTTCATCTGCTCGGGCAGGTACCCGGGATCGGCCACGGCGGGCGCGGTGAAACAACTCGGTCCGGCGAGGTCGCCGTAGCGGGGGCAGTCCGCGACGGTGTTCGGATTGAACGGGGTGAACGAAACACCGGCGTTCCACACCATCTGCTGCTGCGGACCCCAGGTGAACGTCGTGCGCAGGTTGCGCGCCGAGGTATTCAGATTGCTGATCGCGTTGGTGATGGAGGCGGGGTTCGCGGCCAGCGCACCGAAGGTCTGGTTCAGTCCGACGGTCAGCTCTTTACCGGTATTCGGGTTCCGCGCGAACAGATCGTTGACCTGATCCACCATGCTGCCGGCGCCGGAGATCACATCGACCAGTTGCTCGCGCCGGTCCGCGATGGTCTTCGCCGTCTGTACCGAGGACGCCAGGACGTCCATCAGTTCCGGCGCCGACTCGTTGAGCGCATGCGTCGAATCCGCGAAATCCTGCAGGAAGACACCGAGGTCCGGAATCGACTCGTCCACCGAGGTCAGCCAGTGGTCGATCCGCTCGATGGTCGATCCGGGCGCCCGGCCGCTGCCGTCGAGGGCATAGGAAAGAGTGCCCAGGACACGGCCGAACTGCATCGGGTCGATCCGGTCGAGGATGTTCTGAACCGTGGTCAGTGTGTCCTGCAGGGCGATCGTGCCCTGGCTCTTGTCCTCCGGGATCTGCGAGCCCTCTTCGAGGTGAGCCTCGGCAGGACCGTTGTACAGGAACTCCACGGAGGTGACGGCGAACAGGTTGCTGGGCACCACCCGGGCGGTGACGTTCGCCGGAATCTGATCGACGAACTCGGGCTTCAGCTCGATATTCACCTGCTGGAGTTCGCCCTGGGCGGCCACCGACACCGTTTCGACAGCACCCACGAGGACACCGCGGAACTTCACATCCGCCTTCTGTGGCAGTCCGTCACCGGTAGTTGTGAGGTTCGCGGTGACCCGCACCTTCTCCACGAAATAGCCCTGGTAGCGGGCCATCAGGAAACCGAGGACCACTGCGAAGACAACCAGGCCGCATACGCCGGCGATGAGCAATTGCTTCATCGTGGGCCCGCGCCCACTCGGATCGATGATCATTGCGCTACCCCGAGATCCGGATACCGGGGTCGACACCCCAGATGGCCAAGGTCATGAAAAGGTCGACGAAAACGACCACGATGATGCACATCTTGATCGCGCGACCGGCCGCCACACCGACGCCCTCCGGGCCACCGGAAGCGAAAAAGCCGTAGTAGCACTGGATGAACGTGGTGATGGCGACGAAGAGTATTGCTTTGAGCAGCGAATACAGGACATCTGTCGGGATCAGGAACTGATAGAAGTAATGCTGATATGTACCGCTGGCGGTATCGCCGATCACCTGCACCGTGAGAGAGCAGGAGATGTAGGCCATCGCGAGACCCAGGCAGTACAGCGGCAGGATGGTGATCATCGCGGCGATCATCCGGGTACTCACCAGGTAGGGCAGCGGCCGGATCGCAATCGATTCCAGCGCATCGATCTCTTCGGAGATCCGCATCGCGCCGAGTTGTGCGGTGAATCGACAGCCCGCCTGGGCGGCGAAGGCCAGCGCGGCGAGCAGGGGCCCCAGTTCGCGTGTCGTGCCGAATGCGGAGATCGCGCCGGTCAGCGGACTCAGGCCGAGCAGGTCGAGCGAGGTGTAGCCCTGCAGGCCGACGGTGATACCACCGAACGCGCTCAGAATGAGCACCACGCCGATGGTTCCGCCACCGACGATGAGGTTTCCGTTGCCCCAGGTGACATCGGACAGCAGCCGCCATACTTCCTTCGGGTACTGCTTGAACGCCAGCGGCATGGAACCGATGGACCGCAGGAAGAAGAAAACCTGGTGTCCGAGCCGCGCGAGCATATCGACCGGAGCGCCGGCCGTTTTACGCAGCTGCTGAAGTGGTTTCAGCAGCGGAGGTACATAGGTTGCGGACACCGGTTCACACCACCTGAGGTGGGAACAAGGTGTTGTACACCTGGGTGAAGATCACATTCACTCCGAACAACATCACCGCGGACATGACAACGGCGGTATTCACCGAGTTGGCGACACCACCCGGACCACCGCGGGTATTCAATCCGGTATCACAGGCGATGATTGCCGCGAGCAGACCGAACAACAGCGATTTCAGCAGAGCTACAAGCAGATCGAGCGAAATTGCGAACGATGCGAAGGTCGAGATATACGACCCCGGGGTGCCGCCCTGGACGAAAATATTGAAAATGTAGCCGGTCAAAAATCCGACGAAGACAACGAAACCACAGAGGAGCACGCTGACGACCATTGCCGCGCCGAGACGGGGCGCGACCAGTCGGCGCAGCGGATCGACACCCATGACTTTCATGGCGTCGATTTCCTCGCGAATGGTCCGGGATCCGAGGTCGGCGCAGATGGCCGAACCGACGGCACCGGCGATCATCAAAACGGTGACAAGTGGCGCACCCTGCTGAATGATGCCCAGGCCGTTGGCCGCACCGATGAACGAGGTGGCGCCGACCTGCTGCGCAACCGATCCGACCTGGATGGATACGATGACGCCGATCGGAATGGCGACCAGCAGAGTGGGTGCCGCGGCCACATTGGCCATGAACGCACACTGCCGGATGAACTCCGCGAGCGGGAAACGGCCGCGGAAGATACTGACCACGAGCTCGGTAACGGCCTCGACACCCATCGTCATCTGACGGCCGAGGGTCTCCAAAGAACGCCGGGGGTGGTCGCGCCAATAGTCCCGCGTCCACTCGACCGCTCCGCTCAACCGAGAACCTGTTGGTGGACTCTTGGTCGACTGCACTGACTAACCCCTCTCGACGTCGGTTACCTACCCCGACGACTGGTTTGCTTGAGGCACCTTACTACGTAGTAGTGCGGAACACACCTTAGACGGGTGAGGGCTGTCACAGACGTTCATCACTCCGTGGCGTGACCATCGAGTTATCCAGCACTTCTTGGTACGTATCCCAATGAGAGTTCCACGATTCTGGAAGAACATACAGCTGACCGGCGGATAAGCGCGCCAGAGATGTAGATCGGCAGAGAATGGCCGTTCACATAAATAACGGATAATTTTCCTGAAAATTACCGATTCGCGGCAACATGGAGATTCGACCGTTACTCGACGCGCGTAGCAGGAACGGGGGCAATTAATAGCGTTGAGCTATTCTTCCGAAGGTATCGTGGCCGGAGTTTCGCGCAGTCTCCGCCGAACACGGCGCTCACCGGCCGAATGCTCGACCGAACAGCCGAATCACCCAGGGACACAAGGTAACCCGCGGGTAGCGGTGTCTCGGGGCGCGCGTCGCGGCCGTTGCTGCCACGATGAGGTGCCACACATTGATATCGTGCGGGCTTCGAGGTCTGGAGGGATATGTTCAGGAAACTAGCCCAGGCGGCCGGTGCCGTCTTCGCCGTCGCCCTGAGTGCGGCACTACTCGGACCGGGGACGGCGGCAGCCGATCCCGGCCGGCCCGTACTCGGCGGCGGATCAGGGCTGATCGTCTCTTCGGAGCCGGGTCATATGTCCGATATGGCGATTCAGTGCACGCTCACCACGATCGGCCACGACGGAGCCGGCCGCCTGGTCGGGCTCACCGCGGGACACTGTGGAACACCTGGGCACGAGGTCTATTCCGAACAGGATCCCGGTGCGGGAACGCTCGGCCGCTTCGTGTACTCGAACCAAGAACTCGACTATGCGGTGCTGCAGTTCGACCCGGGCCGGGTCACCCCCGTCAACCGGGTCGGCAACCTCAGCATCACCGGAGTCGGCGGGCCCGCACAGTTCCCGAATATCGTCTGCAAGGAAGGACGCACCACGGGCAACACCTGCGGTATCGCCTACGGCGATATCTTCGCCAGCAGTATCGAGACCTGGTCGCAGATGTGCGTGATGGAAGGCGATTCCGGCGCGCCGGTCGTCGTCGGCTCGACACTGGTCGGCATGGTCAACGCCTATCTCGCGATCGCCTGCTTCGGCCCCGAGGTGGGGACGAACATATCCACCATCATGGGCGATATCGACAACCGGGCGGGTGTCGGTTCCGGCTTCCGGCCCATCTGACACCGGATCCTCCGGTACCGGAAAACGAGCGGGTCCCGCGGGCCCGCTCGTTTTTTCGTACCCGGCGGGCCCTCAGAGCTCCTCGACGCACACCACGAAGCGGCGTTCGGAATACACGTACCCGCTGCTGCCGGCCCCGCAGGCATTGACATCGTCGGCGTTCTCCTCGATGGCGACCACCTTCACCCCGTCCACCGCAGTGGTTTCGGTGCAATCGATACGCTCCGGCCCGGTGCTACCGCTGCCCACATCCATACAGCCGCCGATCACCCAGTCGATATCCAGGCACAGGGCGCCCGTCTCGATCCCGTTGCGGCTTTCGGCGTAGAAGTTGTCGGCGTCGCCGACGCAGTCGCTGCTGCGCGCGGCCTTCCCGATCACCCGATAGTTCGAAGTGGCGGTACCGCAGGACGCCTCTTCGATATCGGCGTCGGTGGTGGTGCCACCGAGCAGTACGCAATCGCCGACCTCGGCGTCGAAGCCGGCGATACCGTCTTCGTCGGTTTCGGTGGTGGTCGGTGCGGTGGTGGTGGTTGTGGTTGTTGTCCGGTCACCGGCATCGGGGGTGGTCGTCACATCCACGGCGTCCACGGTCCCGGTTTCGGTCGCCGGTAGCGCCCGGCCCTCGATGGTGGAGCTACAACCCGCCACCGCTATCGCGGCCGCCATACCGGCGAGCGCCACCGTCCATCGAGACGAAGTCCATCCTGACACGCACAGTCCTCCCGCTGCGACGCCGAACTCTTCCCCCGTCGAATCCGAACCTCACTACAGCCTTGCTTGGCACAACACGCCATGAATACACCATGGCGGCGCGAGCGTCGACTCGGTGAGACCACGCACCACCGGGGAGCGAACGGGGGACGCCGACCGTATCTTGTCACCGCCGGGTCCACGTGACATATGTCATCGACAGGTTTGACCGCCGATACGTCCTTTTCCGGCCATATGGCGGTCGATGGCGGGAAAAGGCGCGGGTAGCGGGCGTTCCCTGGTAGCGATCGATCCCACCACAGGGCGCAAGTGGCTCAAACCACCGGTCATGCATAACGGCTATGTAACGGAATCGAGGGTTGGTCACGAAGAGATGAAGGCAGTAGGAAGGAGCTCGGAGCGGAGGCGCACCAGCATGGATGGAACGACTTCCGCGATGCTCCACCGCCCGTCGGGACCGCTCCACAACTCCACGTACCGGTGCGCCACCGGCCGCCGTACGCTCCAGAGTCGAATGGACGGACGAACACTCTTATGCATGTCACCGAGAACACCGGGTCGCTGCCGACCACTCGCCGGGTTGCGCGCCGGCTCCGCCAAGGTGTCCTGTTGACGGCGGCGATCGCGACCGCCACCACCGTGGCCACCGCGCCCGCCTACGCACTGCCGGAACTGCCCACCGGTTCGGCCGCCGGAGCCGTCGATCCGGCCCCGCCCGCGGCGAACTTCGCACCGCCGGCGATCAACCCCTCCGAGGGCGAACAGGTCGGCATCGCACAGCCGATCATCATCAACTTCAAGGAGCCGATCACCGATCGCGCCGCGGCCGAACGGGCCATCAAGATCACCCCGTCGACCGAGGTAACCGGGAACTTCTACTGGTGGAGCGATAAGCAGGTGCGCTGGCGGCCCACCGAGTTCTGGCCCGCACAGACCGATGTGGTGGTGGAGGCCGGCGGTAGCCGCAGCGCCTTCCACATCGGCGACGCCGTGATCGCCACCGCCGACGACAACACCAAGACCATCACCGTCACCCGCAACGGCGAGATCGTGCGGACCATGCCCACCTCGATGGGCAAAACCGGCCACGAAACCCCCAACGGCACCTACATCGTGGGTGAACAGCGGCGCGAGATGGTCATGGACTCCTCCACCTACGGGGTGCCGATCGACGACCCCGAGGGCTACAAACTCGACGTCGAATACGCGACCCGCATCTCCAACAGCGGAATCTTCGTGCACGCCGCACCATGGTCGGTCGGATCGCAGGGCTACGCCAACACCAGCCACGGCTGCCTGAACGTGAGCACCGAGGACGGCAAATGGTTCTACGAGAACGTGGGCAAGGGTGACGCGGTGGTCGTGCAGAACACCGACGGCGGCACTCTGAACGCAGGCGACGGGCTGGGCGACTGGAACACTGTGTAATTCGGCGTGCTTCCGACGTGAGGGCGGCTCCGGTGCGAGCCGCCCTCACTGGGATCCCGGTGGCGGGTTGGGCCTGTAAACAGCCTGCTCTCGGGTAGGCCAGCGGTGTTGTCTCTGCTCGCGGGGCGGACCGTCCGTGAAGGGGCGGGCTGTGATTTTGGAGACGCTCCGCGTCTCGAGGGTGGGGCCCTTATAGGCCCGGTTCTTCACTCCTCCGCTCCTCCGCTTCGCTCCCCCGCTCCGTCGCTCCAGAACCGGGCGGGCCCCACCCCGGAGGTGGTTGAACCGTCCGGGGAGGTGGGGAGGGCCGGGGGACTCCTCCGGGTGAAGAGAGATCGGGGCCAGGGGCCTCGATTCGGGTCGGCGCCACCAGCGCGGCGGACCTTCCGGGCAAAGCTTTGAGCGGCGGTGCATCCATGGGATGCACCGCCGCTCTTTGTTCACCGGGCGTGGGTTACCAGATCTTGACGCGTTTTTCGGGGGCCAGGTAGAGGGTGTCTTCGGGTTTCACCTCGAAGGCCTCGTGGAAGGCGTCGATATTGCGGACCACGGCGTTGCAGCGGAACTCCGGCGGGGAATGCGGGTCCACGGCCAGGCGGCGGACGGCCTCTTCGTGCCGGGTTTTGGTGCGCCAGACCTGGGCCCAGCCGAAGAACACCCGCTGCAAACCGGTCAGTCCGTCGATCACCGGCGGTTCCTGCCCGTTCAGGGAGATCCGGTAGGCCTGTAGCGCAATCGAGAGGCCACCCAGATCACCGATGTTCTCGCCGATGGTGAACTCGCCGTTCACAGTGTGCTCGTCGGGCAGGTCGGCGGGGGAGAGGATGTCGTACTGGTCGATCAGCGCGCGGGTGCGTTTACCGAATTCGGTGCGGTCGGCATCGCTCCACCAATCGACCATATTGCCGTCGCCGTCGTACTTCGCGCCCTGATCGTCGAACCCGTGCCCGATCTCGTGGCCGATCACCGCACCGATACCGCCGTAGTTCGCGGCGTCGTCGGCGTTCATATCGAAGAACGGGGGTTGCAGGATGGCGGCCGGGAAGACGATCTCGTTCATTCCCGGGTTGTAGTAGGCGTTCACCGTCTGCGGTGTCATGAACCATTCGTCGCGGTCCACCGGGCCACCGAGCTTGTTCAGGTCCCGGTCGTGTTCGGCGGCATACCCGCGCCGGTAGTTGCCCACCAGATCGGCCGGATCCACGATGATGGCCGAATAGTCGCGCCAGCGGTCCGGATAGCCGATCTTGGGGGTGAACTTGTCGAGTTTGGCCAGCGCCGCCTTGCGGGTGGCCGGGGTCATCCAGTCCAGTTCGGTGATATTGCGCCGGTAGGCCTCGCGCAGGTTCTCCACCAGCCGGACCATCGCAGCTTTGGCCTCCGGCGGGAAGTGCTGGGCGACATACAGTTTGCCGACAGCTTCGCCGAGTAGATCCTGCACCAGCGAAACCCCGCGCTTCCAGCGTTCGCGGTTCTCCTGGGCACCGGTCAGGGTGCGGCCGTAGAAATCGAAATTCTCTTCGACCAGGGCCTCGGTGAGATACGGAGCCCGGGCGCGCAGTACCCGCCACTGCGCCCACAGCCGCCATTCCTCCAGTGGCACCGACTCCCAGGTCTGCGCGAAAGTACGCAGGTAGTCGGGTTGGCGGACCACCAGTTCGGACAGCAGCAAGGAGCCCTCGCCCGAAACACCGGCGGCCAGGCCTTCGGCCCACGCGCCCCAGTCGAATTCCGGGTTCTGCTCGGCGAGCGCGGTGAAAGTGGTCAGGTTGTAACCGAGTTCGGCGTCGCGGCGGCGCACCACATCCCAGTGACCGGCGGCGAGCTTACGTTCCAGTTCGAATATCCGGGTCCCCGCCGATTGCGTGTCGAGCAGTTGCGCGACAGCCGGATCCGCGGCGGCCAGGGCGAACATCCGATCGATATGGGCGATATAGCGTTCCCGCACCTCGGCGTACTCGTCGGAGCGGTAGTAGGACTCGTCGGGCAGGCCGATACCGGATTGGGTCGCATTGACCAGGTAGCGCTGGGAGTTCTTGTCGTCGGTATCGACGTAGACCGCGACGGCACCGGACACGCCGGTCCGCTGCAACCGGCCGATCAGTGCGGCGAACTCGCCGCGGTCGGTGGTGGCCGCCAGTGCGCGCAGCTCGTCGGCCACGGGAGTCAGGCCGGCCGCCTCGACGGTCCCGGTGTCCATGAAGGAGGCGTACAGGTCGGCGATCTTGCGGGCATCGCTGCCCGGTTCGCCCGCGGCGGTGCGGATGATCTCCTGCACATCCAGCTCCGCGCGGTCGTACAACGTGCGGAACGCACCGTCGACCGCCCGGTCGGCCGGGATCTCGTACCCGGCCAGCCAGGCGCCGTTGACATGCGTGAACAGGTCGTCCTGCACCCGGACGGCCGGGTCGAGATGGGTCAGATCGATACCGGAGGGGCTGGTCACGTCGGAAGTCACACAACCCAGTATGCCGGTGCCCGCTGTGGCGCGGGGCGATCTGCGGGCTGCCGGGCCGGTCAGTTCGTCGGCACGGGGGGTTCCATCGTCACCCCGAACTGGTCTTCGAGACGCTGGTTGAACTGATCCTCACACTGTGCGATCTGCTGCTGGTCACCACCGGCGCGCGAGACGCAGTCGGTGAAATCCTTGCCGCCGGAATCCTCCCAGAAGTTCCAGAAGAACACGCCGAACACGATCGCCGCGACGATCGCGACCACGCCCAGGATCAGGGCGATCACCGCCATCACGCCGCCACCCCCGGTGCCCCGGCGGACCTTCATCCCGGCGATCGCACCGAGGATCACGGCGAGGAGCCCGAACAGGATGCCACCGACGATGGTGCAGAAGCTGATCGCGGCCAGGATGCCGCAGACCAGGGCGGCGATCGCGAGACCTTTGCTCTTGGGGGACTCCTGCCAGTACTGGGGCTGTTGTCCGGGCCCCGGGTACGGCTCCGGCGCGGGGTATCCCGGGGGCGGTGGGTAGGTCATCGTTCCTCCTCGGCTGGCGGTCACGAGCACGGCGGTTCGCTGCGACGACACCGCGGATTTCGCCCCACCATTGTCACGGGTCGCGACGGCAGCGGCGAGTTCCGCACCCGGTTCGGCGCGGCCGAGGCGCCGGGGCACGGCTCATCCGGCGCCGAGGCGGGCGTGCATTTCCCAGATCAGTACTTCCGCCGGTTCTGTCGCGGTGAGCCGTCGGCCGCCGGAATGGGTGAGGCGTACGGCGTCGCCGGTGTCCAGGCGGCCCACTCCCTCCAGGTCGACTGCCCCGCGCGCGACGAAAACGTGCAGGTAGGGCGCGGCCGGCAGGTTCGCGGTACGTTCGGCATCGGGGGACAATTTCGCCACATGCAACGCCGAATGGCTGCTGTTGATGGCGATCGCGGTGCGGTCGCGGTAGCGCGGCAGACCGGAGGCCACGGTGATCAGCCCGCCCGCGGCCAGTTCGTCGTCGATCTCGAGCTGCTGATAGCCGGGCTCGATACCGGGTTCGTCGGGCAGCACCCACATCTGTACGAAATGCACCGGCTGCTCGTGAACGGCCCGGCCCGGGTCGACTCGCCAGGAATCGTTCTTCTCCGAATGCCGGATCCCGGTGCCGGCACTCATCCGCTGTGCCAGGCCCGGATAGATGACGCCGCTGTGCCCCAGCGAATCCTGATGGACCAGCGAACCCTCCAGCACCCAGGTCACGATCTCCATATCCCGGTGCGGATGGGTATCGAAGCCCTGACCGGGCAGGACGATATCGTCGTTGTTCACCATCAACAGGCCGTGATGGGTGTTCTCGGGGTCGTAATGCTCGCCGAAGGAGAACGAATGTTTGGAATCGAGCCAGGATATCCGCGTTTTCATCCGGTCGCCGCCACGATGGACATCGATATGCGAGATGGGCGGTGTGGACATCACACGCCTCCTTTCCGGCTCGGGCACAATTACCTTTTCCGCAGGACACTCGATGCCCCACTTCGGCGATTGTCCGCTCCCGGTATTTTACGCGAGCGACCTCGGAGTGAACGGCCGGTGAGCAGCGGCGGACGGTAATGGCGGTACGGCACGCGGTCGTCGAAAATGGATATACCGGACCGGGAGGTGAACGATGCGACCCGAAGCACTCGCGCGGATCGAGCAGCGGCTTCGTGCCGGTGCACGCCGCGACGGTGTCACCGATCTGGTGGTCGGTGTCGCGGTGTTCCGTAACGGAAAGCTTCTGGTGGTCCGGCGGGTGCCCGGCGCGGACCTCGGCGGAATGTACGAGCTGCCGGGCGGGGGAGTGGAGAACGGGGAAACACTCACCGAGAGCGCGGTACGCGAACTCTTCGAAGAAACCGGATTGGTGGCACGTTCCATCACCGAATTTCTCGGCTGGTTCGACTACGCCACCCGGACGAAACCGAAGGTGCGCAAATTCAGTTTCCTGGCCGAAGCCGAACCCGGTGATGTAACCCTGGAACCCGACGAACACGACGCCCACGCCTGGATAGACGCCGCCGCCCTGGGCACCCTGCCCATGGCCCCGGATATGCGCGAAGCCGTGGACCTGCTGATCACCGAGGAATGCGGACCGGCCGGAATACGTTCGGGTCCGCCGAACAGGTAGCGTCGCGGCCGTGTCCACCGCTGCGCCCGAACCTGCCGCACCGGACCGGGTGGCCGATACGGGCGAGCGTAGACACGATCTGCGGGCGATCCGCGCCGCGGTCCGGGCGAGCCCCGGTGCGCTGCGGCTGACTCTGGTGCGGTTCACCAGCCAGTTCGGTGACGGAATGTTCCAGGCCGCGCTCTCCGGTGCGATTCTGTTCAACCCGGAACGCGAAACCGACCCGCTTGCCGTCGCAGCCGGTTTCGCGGTGCTGCTGCTGCCGTACTCGGTGATCGGACCCTATGCGGGCGCCTTGCTGGATCGGTGGGACCGGCGGCTGGTGCTGCTGGTGGCCAATATCGTGCGGGGGCTGCTGATCATCGCGGTCACGCTGGGGCTGCTGGCCGGTGTCGGTGCGAGTCCACTGTTGCTGCTGGCTCTGGCGGTGGTCGGGATCAGCCGGTTCACCGCGGCCGGGGTCTCGGCGGCGCTGCCCCGGGTGCTCGCGCAACAGTGGCTGGTACCGGCGAACTCGGTACTGGCGACGGCGGGTTCGGCCTGTGCGGCGGTGGGGGCGGCCGCGGCGGTCGCGGTGATCGGAGTGATCGGGGCCGGGGATACCGGCTCGGCGGTGGCGGTCGCGGTGAGCGCGACCGGTTCGGTGGCCGGTGTGCTGCTCGCCGCCGGATTCCGGCCGCGCGCGCTCGGCCCGCAGACGCAGCCCGGTAGGACGGTGGGTGCGGTGCGTGCGGTGCTCACCGGGCTGCTGGTGGGGGCGCGGGCGGTACGCGGCTCGGTGGATGTCTCCACCGCGATGATCGGTATCGGCGCGCACCGCATCGTTTTCGGCGCCAATACGCTGATCATGGTGCTGGTGCTGCGGGAATCGCCGTCCGGTGCGACCACGGTCGAGGGCGGGCTGGTCGGTTTCGGTGTCGCGATCAGCGCCACCGCCGCCGGTATGCTTCTCGCCGCGCTGCTGACGCCGTTCCTGATTCCCCGGCTGGGCCGGGCGCGCACGGTTCTGCTGGGGCTGTCCTGCGCGATCGTCGTACAGCTCGCCCTGGTATTGCCGACCGCCCTGGCCGATTCCGCCGATGCCACCCGCCGCGCGCATCAACTGCTGCTCGCCGGCGCATTTCTGTTCGGTCTGGCCGGTCAGACCATCAAACTCACCGGTGACGCGGCCATGCAGATCGATATCGCCGACGACCGCCGCGGACAGGTGTTCGCACTACAGGACACGGTCTTCAATATCGCGTTCGTGCTGGCGGTCGCACTGACCGCGGTGGTGGTCCCGGCGGACGGCAGATCGGTCGCGGTGATCGTGACCGGGGCGGGGTGCTATGGGGTGGGTATCGTCGCCCTGTTGCTGAACAACCGGCGCCACAAACGCCGAGCGGGCGCATCCCGGCAGGATGCGCCCGCTGAATCCGCGGCGGTCGACGATCAGGGCTGACCGGTCGCGACAGCGGTCAACGCATCGATGAAAGGCTGGCCACCCATCGCGGCGCCACCGGCCAGGGCGCCGACCACGGTGCCCACCGGCCCGGTGACGATGCTGAAGATGCCGAGACCCAGCAGACTGCCGATGAAGCCGCCGAGCACACCGCCGGCGATCATCCCGATCAGGTTCTGATTGGCCTGATCGAGGAAGCGGTCGAAGGAGCTGATGTCCTTCAGCTCGGCGATATCGGCCGGCGCGACCTCCGGCGTCAGGGTCAGGCTGCGGCCGTCGTCGGCGATCTGGTGACCGACCGGGATCGACCGGCCCGCCACCTCGAAGGTGAGCGGGACCTCGGTGACCTCCGCGCCGTCGGCGGCGATCAGGCTGACGGTGGTGCCGTTGTCGGTGAGCGCGAACGTGCCCGCATCGACGGTGGTGGTCACCTCGCGCGCATCGCTGGAAAGCGTGCTCTGGTATTCGATACCCTGCTGCTGCCCCACGGTCGTCACACCCTCGGCCGCGGTGGCGGGCGCAGCATTCGCGGAACCGGCGGTGATACCGACGGCGGCGACGGCCATGAATGCGACAGCACCGAACTTTCCGAATTTCATTTCGATCCTCCCCAGGAATTCGGCCACCCTGTGTTGGGCCGGCCGCGGCCAGACAGTACTACGGGCTCGAGCGGGTTCCGCAACTTCCGGCCGGCTGTCCGAGCGGCACTGCGCGGCAATGGCTTCGGGTTCTGCGTCCATTGATTTGCCCCAGAATAGCTTCGCGACCGCGCCCGGGGGCCGGCGTGACACCGGGTGCCGGACAATGCAGGGTATTCGAGCCGCCGGTACCGACAACACAGCAATTGCCGATAGTTCTCACCCATTCGCCGGTACGCCTGAAATGACGTGGTGAGCACCGCAAGAAATTCCGGTGCGGCCGACCCGGTTCCATACAAAGCCGAGTTTTTATGTGAAAAGGATCACTGGTCATACATTCCGCACGTCGACAATTTCTTCCGCGTAATTCGGATCCGGCAGAACTCGCCATCACCGGCCGGTCGAGGGTGTCGTGTGAGCGGTGGGCGGGAACAATGGGGACAGGCGGAAGGAGGATCGTGTGGGACTCGATCTGAACAGCGACCTCGGCGAAGGGTTCGGGGCTTGGAGCATGGGCGATGATGCCGCGATGCTGGATATCGTCACCAGCGCGAATATCGCCTGCGGATTCCATGCCGGCGACCCTTCCATCATGCGACGCATCTGTTCGCTGGCGGTGGAGAAGGGTGTGCGGATCGGAGCGCATATCGGGTACCGGGATCTTGCGGGGTTCGGCCGGCGGGCCCTGGCCGTCGCCCCGGCGGAGCTGCGGGACGAAACGTTGTACCAGATAGGCGCATTGGACGGTTTCGCGCGGGCCGCGGGGGACCGGGTGCGATATGTGAAACCGCACGGAGCGCTCTACCACGCCGCGGCGGCGCAGCCGGCCCTCGCGGACGCCGTCGTCGCCGCGCTCCGCGAATACGACTCGGCGCTGTTCCTACTCGGTCCCGCGGGAACGCATCTGCAGGAGTCGGCGGCGCTCGCGGGTATCCGGTTCGTGAGCGAGGGGTTCGCCGATCGCGCCTATACCGCGACGGGCGGGTTGGCTGCGCGCGATACCCCGGGCGCGGTCCTGGACGCGGATATGGCGCTGGCCCAAGCCGTGATGCTGGCGGAAACCGGGGCCGCGCGGGTTGCGGGCGGTGGCACTGTCACGGTGTCGCCCGACAGTATCTGCGTACACGGCGATACCCCAGCGGCAGTGGAGATGGCGCAGCGGATTCGGGCCGCCCTCGCGGACGCGGGGATCGCGGTAGCGTCGTTCACCTGAACGAGCGGGAACGAGGTGAGTGCGCTGTCGCGGTCCCTACGAAGCCGGGACGAGGTGGGTCCGGTGTTGCGCCCTGCCGGCGATCGGGCATTCCTGTGCATCGCGGACCCGGACCGGGTCGCCGATCTGGCCGCGGAGCTGCGCGAACGGTCGCTGCCCGGGGTCGTCGATCTACTTCCTGCGGCGGAAACCGTTCTGGTGACTTTGGATTCGCCGGAGTCGGCGTACCGGCTGCGACCGGAAATCGAGCGGCTGGTCGCCACGGTGAACCAGGCCGTTCCCGGCAATGTTTCCCGTGGAACATTGCCGCGCGGCGAACCTGTGCTGATTCCGGTCCACTACGACGGGCCGGATCTGCCCGCGGTGGCCGATGGGCTCGGCCTGCGTCCCGACGAGGTCGTCGCGGCGCATACCGGCACGGTGTGGCGGTGCTCCTTCGTCGGGTTCGCACCGGGTTTCGGTTATCTGGAACCCCCGGACGAGCGGCTCACTGTCGCGCGGCGGGCGGCCCCGCGCACCCGGATCCCGGCGGGTTCGGTGGCACTGGCCGGCGGTTATTCGGCCGTGTATCCCCGGGAAAGCCCGGGCGGCTGGCAGCTCATCGGCCGTACCGATCTGGTCATGTGGGATACCGAACGCGACCCGCCCGCGGTGATCCGGGCCGGCGGGCTCGTCCGGTTCGTCGATGCGGCGGCCGGCCGATGATCGTGATCGAGGAGGTCGGCCCACCGGCCACCGTCCAGGATCTGGGCCGGCCGGGTTGGTTCGATTCCGGTGTCGGACCGGCCGGAGCGGCCGACCGCGGGGCACTGCGGCTGGCGAACCGGCTGGTGGGAAACCCGGAGCACGCTGCGGGTATCGAGGTCCTGCTCGGCGGCCTGGTGCTCCACGCCGAGGAGCCGGCGCTGGTCGCGGTCACCGGAGCGCCGGCACCGGCGACCGTCGACGGGACTCCGGTCGGCCATGCCTGCGTGCTGTACCTGGACGCGGGGCAGGTCCTGCGGCTCGGTTTCGCGCGGACCGGCCTGCGCAGTTATATCGGGGTGCGCGGCGGCATCGATATCGCGCCGGTCCTGGGGTCACGCAGCTACGACACACTTTCCGGAATCGGTCCGCCGCCGTTGCGCACCGGGACCCGGCTGCCCACCGGTCCGCCACCGCGGAACTGGCCGAACATCGATCAGGCACCACAACCCGGATTCCCGGAGCTCATGGAGATCCGGGCCCTGCCCGGCCCACGGGACGACTGGTTCACCGACCCCGCGGCGTTGTTCACCGGATATTGGACGGTGGGTCAGGACACCGACCGCGTCGGTGCACGCCTGGACCGCGCCGAGGGGCCACCACTGCAACGGGCCGCCACGACGGAGCTCCCGACCGAGGGAGTTGCGCTCGGGTCGGTGCAGGTCCCACCCGGCGGGCAACCGGTGGTTTTCCTCGCCGATCATCCGATCACCGGCGGTTATCCGGTGATCGCGGTGATCCTGGACGCCGATATCGACCTGTTTGCGCAGGCCCGGCCGGGTCAGCGGATACGGTTCCGCCGCGCCGGGACGGCCTGAGTGGGGGATCAGTCCGGCGGAATCAGGCGGGCATGCATCAGGTACACGTTGTAGGAATCCCACTCCGAAAGCGTGAAGTACAGATCGCGGCCGGTGGACCACGGGTGGATGAACCCGCCGTATGCCTTGGGATAGTCGGCGGTGGACACCAGCGGCACCGGCTCGGTCCAGAGCCCCTGCGGCTGTGCGGCGGTGCGCAAGACGATCGCCCCGCGCGCGGAATCCAGGTAGGACATCTGCCACAGCCCCGATTCGGTATCGAACCGCACCGAGAGCTCACTGGCGATACCCGGCACCAGTGGGGTGGCCAGGTTCTCCGACGCCGGCGCCCACGTGCCGTCGACCCAGTACTGGTACGCGGATTTGTTCAGCACCTGATCCTTGGGCACCCGGGCCAGGCCGATCACACCGATCCGGCCGTTGGGCGTTCCGAACATGTACACGTGGTCGCCGTGCGGCACCATCGCCGCGACCTGGAACCGGCCCAGCCCGAACAGGTTCTCCCATTTGGCGTGCTGATCCTTGACCCAGGTGCTGCCGTTGTCGTCGGAGTAGGCGATACCGCCGTAGTTCGTCCACCACAGACCCGGTATCCGGCTCCACCGATTCACCGACATATAGCTCAGGTACTGGCGGTCGCCCAGGGCGAAACCCGAGGTCGGGATGGTGGTGGTCTCCCAGTTCTTGATCTTGCGGCTGCCCAGCAGTTCGGCGGCGTGACAACGGCTGTCCTGCACCATGGTGTCCAGGCGCAGCCCGTCGGAAAGGTCGCTGTCGGTGCTGTAGGCCAGTACATTGCTGCGCCAGTCCGCGCCCTCACCACCGGCACCGCCGGGCACCCAGCCCTGGCCGAAGGTATCGCCGAACACCACCGCGACCTCGCCGGGTTTCGTCTCCCACATCAAACCCAGATCGGTGCCGTCGACCTGCCAGCGCATATCGGTCCGGTTCGGCGAACCGTGCCCGGTCACCTGCTCGACCAGCCGCACCGACTCCACCCCGGGCAGCGCCACCGGACCCGCGACGGGACCGGGTTCGGCCGGATGGACCACTGGCGGCGGTGCGGGTTGCGGTGGGTCGCCCGGTTCGCCGGGGACGGGGATCGGGATGGGCTCGATCTCCGGTTTGAACTGGATCCTCGGCAACTTCACCGGATCACCGGAACCGGAACCACCGCCCCAACTGCTCCCGGTCGCCGAACCGCTGCCGGAACCGGTTTCCGGCGGCGCGGGCGGTGCGGCCTCGTTCTCCTCGGCCGGCTCCGGGCCGGGCGTGTGGCGGATATCCGGGCACGGGTTACGGCACGGGTCGGCCGGTAGTGGCTCCTGAGCGATCCGCGTGTTGTCGTGCGGCGGATCGGGCACCGGCACCGGAGTGAGCTGCGGTACCGGGATCGGGATATCGATCTGCGGCGGCACCTGGATCGGCGGAGGTGGCGGCGCGGAGGGGTCGGGCGCGCGGTCGAGCGGATCGAAGCCGACCTCACCGCACTCGTTCACCGGCGGGGGAGCCCACGGATGTGGCGCCGCCTGTGCGGGCACCGGTATCCCCACATACCCCGTAAGCACCAATCCGAGGAATACGAGCCGGCAACGACCCGGCCGGAAACCCCACACCACCTCGGTCAACAGCTCACTGTCTCCTGTCGAGTCCCATTGTCGCAGTGAACCTACCCGAGCCTCGGCGCTATCGCGCTCATTGATGATCGTGACGCACCGGTAACGACCGGAGCCGGATGCCGCGGATCACCCACCGGGCCGGTCCGGCGGCGCGGTGACGCGGCCGACTACATATGGTGGCGGGCCGGACCGGGCCAGTACCCTCGGAGATGATCATGGCGGCACAATCCGACCCCCGATCGACCTCCCCGTTCTCCCCACTGTGGGCGGTCGACCTCGGCAGACGACTGTTCGAGCAGTCCCGGCTGGAACAGTGGATCAGCTATACCACCGCCTGGGTCGAACCCGTGGCCGACCTCGGCGCCGGCACAGTTACCGCACTGCTGCCCGATACCGTGCTCACCGTGCTCAGCGAGGGAATCCTGAGCCGGTTCGGCGGCCGGGAGATCAGCGCGACCCTGCTCGATCATCACCTCACCGGCACCCTCGACGTGCTGAAAGTGCGCCGCCGCGGCGCGCATTTCCAGACCAAGACCGTGCTGCGGGCCCTGAACTGGGACGGCCTGGCGATCGACGAGGTCACCGTTATCGCGCACGAGGTCCGGCTGGTACCGGGTGTACCGACCAGAATCCGCGCCTCCCGGGTCGATATCGAAGGCACCGTCACCTTACCGGCACTGCTGGGCCGGTTCGCGGATCACGCGCGCGGGTGGGAACTGACGCCGACCGAGCAAGGGCTCGTCCGCGCGGTCCATCGAGTCCGGCGGATCAGCGCCGAACTGGACGCCTCCATCACCGACGACATCCTCGAACTCGATATCCGCCGAGCCACCTGGTTCGGTATGCCCGTACCTCGGCGGTGGCGCACCACCGAACCCCTCCGGATACCGGAACTGCCCAGCGGGGCACGAGTACGGCACGCTGTCCGCGACGGCGAACTGGTCCGCTTCCGGGTCGAAGTGGCACCGGTCAGCGGATCGTTCGACCTGGCGCAGATCCGCTCGGCCATCGTGGCCGGCACCACCCTGATCGTGTTCTGACCCGCCGGTTCACTGCTGCGACTGCCACCATTGCCGCAGGGCCTCCTCGGCCTCGCCGTGGGTCAGCGGACCGCGATCGAGCCGCAGCTCTTTCAGATACCGCCACGCGCGACCCACCTCGGGCCCCGGCGGCAGCCCGAGCAACTCCATGATCGCGTTACCGTCCAGGTCCGGCCGGACCCGCGCCAGATCCTCCTGCTCCTGCAGGCGGGCGATCCGCGCCTCGAGATCGTCATAGGTGGCGCGCAACGCGGCGGCGCGCCGCTTGTTGCGCGTGGTGCAATCGGCGCGCACCAGCTTGTGCAGCCGCGGCAGCAGATCCCCGGCGTCGGTGACATAGCGACGGACCGCGGAATCGGTCCACTGGCCCTTCCCGTAGCCGTGGAACCGCAGATGCAGGAACACCAGCCGCGCCACATCCTCGGTGAACTGCTTCGGATATTTCAGCGCCCGCATCCGCTTACGCACCATTTTGGCGCCCACGACCTCATGGTGGTGGAAGCTCACCCCGCCCCCGGGCTCATTGCGTTTGGTATCCGGTTTGCCGATATCGTGCAGCAGCGCCGCCCAGCGCAACACCAGGTCGGGATCGCCCTCTTCCTGGTCGATCGCCTGCTCCAGCACAGTCAGCGAATGCCAGTAGACATCCTTGTGCTGATGATGCTCGTCGATCTCCAGTTTCATCGCCGGAACCTCGGGCAGCACCCGCTGCGCCAGCCCCGTTTCGCACATCATGTCGATGCCGTCGATCGGGTAGGCGCCCCCGATCAGCTTGTCCAGCTCCGTCCTGACCCGTTCCGCGGTGATCCGCTCGATCTCCGGCGCCATCTCCGATATCGCATCCCGCACCCGCGGATGCGCCACGAACCCCAGCTGGGCAACGAAACGGGCCGCACGCAGCATCCGCAGCGGATCATCGTGGAACGAATCCTCGGGGGCGGCCGGCGTATCCAGCACCCCTGCCAGGAGCGCCGCCATCCCGTTCAACGGATCCACGAATTCCAGCGCACCGTCGGCCGCGACCTTCACCGCCATCGCATTCACGGTGAAATCGCGGCGGACGAGATCACCCTCCAAACTGTCCCCGAAACTGACCTGCGGATTTCGCGAAACCCGGTCGTAGGTATCACTACGGAAAGTGGTGATCTCCAACTGCTGGCCACTCTTGGCCGCGCTCACGGTCCCGAACGCCAGCCCACCGGTATCCCACAACTGATCCGCCCAGCCGTCCAGCAACTGCTGCACCTGCTCAGGCCGCGCATCGGTGGTGAAATCCAAGTCGGTCCCGAGCCGCCCCAGCACCGCATCCCGCACACTGCCCCCCACCAGATACAAGTGGAAACCACGAGCGGCGAACATCTCCCCCAGCGGAGTCAGCACATCGGAAAGCCGGCCCAGCGTGACAGCCGCCGCCGCCAGCAAACGAGTACGGCGATCCAGCACTGCATCCTCGGACTCCGTCGAAACCACAGCAAAACCTTACTGTGTTTGTTGGCGCGCCTTCGGCGCGCGGGGTTTGGCCCGCGTTGTGCTTCAGCCCGCGATACTCGCGGCTGCGCCGCATTGTCTCGCGGGCTGAAGC
>NZ_JBHXMZ010000013.1:0-141295 GCF_042719915.1 Nocardia sp. NPDC058499
GTATGACAAACTCGCTGTCCGCTACCTGGCAACCGTCCGCGTCGCCGCGATCAACCTGTGGTTATCCGGCCGCAGCTTATGAAACAGACTCTAGGAGGCCATCCCGTCTATCTCGGCGTCCATCCGGATGAACCTGTTACCGAGCGTGCTTGCGACAGTGTTGAGAAATGTGCCCGCGTCAGCCATGGATTGGGTGTTGACGGTAGTCGGGCCGGGTTCATGCATCTATCCCCTGTGTCGTTTCGTCATATCGTTATCGATACTCACAGATACTCTGACGCGGCGCACACCGGGCCGGTTCCACTCATCCAGTGATTCGGGCATAAGGAGGCCGGTACCCACGCAGGTAAAGAAAACGTCGGAGTGAACAGCGCGGCGCGTTCGGTGATCGTGCACTCCAACGGCACGCTCGATACCGGGCCTACTCTGTGGACCGTGGCGGTTCACGAGCAAGTGACCTATTCGGTGATCCGTGGGTTCCGGCCGTTGTTGCTGGATCTGTATGTGCCAGATGATGTAGAGCGTCCGCCGGTTGTGGTGTGGATCCACGGGGGCTCGTTCCATTCAGGGGACCGACGGTGGCTGCATCGCACGATCCCGAGCGGCTCGGTTTTCACCGGACTGGTCGAGGCAGGATTGGCTTGCGCTTCGATCGACTACCGGCTCAGCAAAGAAGCGACGTGGCCCGCGCAACTCGAGGATGCGGCGGCCGCGGTGGAATTCTTGCGGCTGCATGCCGACGAGTACGGCCTCGACGCCGGACGCCTCGGCGTCTGGGGTGACTCGGCCGGAGGACTGCTGGCGTTTACGACTGCCTTCACCAGAACCGATGTTCGCGCCGTAGCGGCGTGGTATCCGATCACCGACATTCTCGATATGGAGAGCACGGAGGGCGAGTTGCCGTATTCGCCCTGGCTGGGCGGCTGGCCGTCGGAAATCCCCGACCGCCGCGCCCAGGCCAGCCCGATCACTTATGCACACCCCGCCGTGCCGCCGTGCCTACTCGTCCACGGCGAGCAGGACACCCTCGTGCCGGCCCGTCAGAGTCGACGCCTGCACACGCGCATGACCGAGAACGGGGCCGACGTGATGTACCGAAGCGTTCCGGGCGCGGAGCACGGGTTCGAAGGGTATCCGGATGTGGCGGAGTTGGTAACCGAAACGATCGAGTTCCTGCGGATGCGACTCACTGCTGTATGACGAAAGAGGAAACTCCGGTCAGACTTCGGCAGCGAGCGGTCATTCGCCACTATTCGGGCGGCGGAACCGGGTCCCCGACAGTGCAGGTTACCCAGGACCGGCTGCGGGACCGGGCGCCCACCGGTCGGTACGTCTTACGCTGGCAGAACAGCTATCCAGTGCTCACGGGCGTATTCTGCCCGGTGCGGATACGCCAATCATCGTCTCGGAACTCGGCGGTCAGGATGATCACACCGTGCATCGGATCGTGGGCCGGATCGGTGCTGTCCCGCGTGCGCTGACGCGCCACGATCTGCACGACCGTAGGTGTGAGTTCAACGGTCACCTCATGCCGGTACGTGACGTCGACATCGTGCAGCGGCCCGCCCGGTGCGAACACGAAGCGCTGCTTGGCGAGTAACTCGTCCCGATCGGTGACCAGACCGCCGCCGAAGTTGACGAACGTACTGTCCTCCCAGAACAGCGCGTTCATGGAGTCGGCATCGTTGCCGTTGAACGCATCCTCATACCGCACCAGCAGGTTCAAGGCTTCGCTGTTCGTCATCGGTTCTCCTCCACCTCGGCTCGTCACACCGCAAACCTAGAAGCTCGAGCGCACTCGAGGTCAATACCTCCGACACTGGCCCGCAGCGCCACCCCCGCGGGGCCTCCACGTACATGGCCAGGCAGTCGCGACCACGCCCCATATCTTGGGTCAAGTCGCAAGTCGATCCGCCTGTGTGGCTACGCAACTGCCGGTTCGTGATGCGATCGGTGGCCTCCGGGGCGCTCGCGACAGGTCAGCCGGTCCCGTTGGTCGCCGCATAGACCAGCAGCGCCATCATCAGCGCGACGGCTCCCAGCACACCGCCGACAAGGGCATCAGCTCGATTGGTCGCGATACCGCGGTCGGCCCGATCCCAGCCGATGAATCCCGCTATCACCGCCGCCAGCCCTGCGGGTGCCGTAAGGAACTCGCCCGCGAAGGGGATGAACGTGAACGAGACAGCGAAAATACCCAATATCAGGGCAGCCAACCCAGCGCCGTTACGGACCGGCGGGGTGTGGCCGGGGACCGGTGCCATGCCGGCGAGCCTAATCGCTGCAGCCCGGCCGCCGCACCGGGCACGGAGGACGGCTGCATAATTGATTGGACTCGGCTCCGCGCTTGTGATTGAGTTCCGAGCGATTGATTGTCCGTTCGGGCTGTATGCCCTTGGAAGAGGTGTTTTGTGACCCGGCCCGCGCCGAGCGCGCCCGACTGCATCGCGTAGTCGTCTCCCTCGCCGTGACCGCACGGCGGTCTACGAGACGACGTCCGTTGCCTGCGTACTCCCCGGCATCCCCTGATCGAGGCGGTATGCGGCCCTGACGTGGCCGAAACCGCCCACAGCCCTGCCCTGGATACCGAAGCCGCTCGGCCTGCTCGCAAGGATCACATCCTCTCCCGGATCCCGGACCGATCCGGCCTTCCGCACTGTCGGCGTATGCCCGCGCGGTGGCCGGCACATTCCGGGATCCCTGTTCAAGGGTTTCTACGTTGTCTTCTTCCCCATCCGGAACCAACGCGTCCAGCTCCAGCGCCGATGCGGTGATCGACGCTCTCTTCGCACTGCACGACGGTCTGACCAGGCAAGGGCCGGGCTCGGACACTACGACACGGCGCCTGCTCGCGGCCGCCGGGCCACTTCCCGCACACCCGCGAATCCTGGACGCCGGCTGCGGTCCAGGAGCCGCCGCCCTGCTGCTGGCCGCCGAGGCCGGCGCGATCGTGACCGCGGTCGATCTCCACCAGCCCTATCTCGATGACCTGGCCGCCGAAGCGGCACGTCGAGGACTCGGCGGGCAGATCTCGGTGGTGAACCATTCGATGGACCAACTACCCTTCCCCGATCACAGCTTCGACGTGATCTGGGCCGAAGGCTCGGTCTACACCGTCGGCTTCGACACAGCGCTTCGCGCCTGGCGGCGACTGCTGGCACCCGGGGGTGTGCTGGCGATCACCGAGATCGAATGGACGGGCAGCGACCCCGACGCCGATGTCCGTGCCTATTGGGACGCGGCATATCGGTTACGAACACATGCCGGCAACACCGACGCGGCCCGGTCGTCCGGTTACCGGGTAGATGCGCATTGGCCGCTGCCGGAGACCGACTGGTGGCAGGAGTACTACACCCCGCTCACCGCACGAATGCGCTTGATGGATGCGGACCGCCCGGGGATGCGCGAGGCACTCACCGCACTGCAAGCAGAAATTGCCATGCGCAACCGGCACGGCCGCGACTACCGATACGCCGCCTACGTCCTGCGCCCTGACGACCACACCACCGAGAACGGAAAAACCATGACCACCTGGACCACTCGTCCCGAAACCGCCGGCGATATCCCGGCCATCCGCGCAGTCGAACTCGCCGCCTTCCCCACCGCCGAGGAAGCCGATATCGTCGACGCTCTGCGCAGCGATCCCGAGGCGTGGATCGACGGGCTGTCCATGATCACCACCACCGGCACCGGCGAGGTCGTCGGGCATGCGCTGCTCACGCGTTGCCTCGTCGGCGAGGAAGCCGCCGTGGCGCTGGGCCCCTGCGCGGTTCGGCCCGAATACCAGCGAACGGGCGCGGGTTCCGCGGCGATCCGCGCAGCCCTCGACTCGGCCGCAGCGATGGGCGAGAACCTGGTCGTCGTCCTCGGACACCCCGAGTACTACCCGCGTTTCGGTTTCACGCCGGCTTCACGCTTCGGTATCCACGCACCTTTCGACGCCCCGGACGAGGCCATGATGGCGCTGGCCCTGGACAGCGCCCGGCCCATTCCCAGCGGGACCATCGCCTACCCGGCGGCGTTCGGCGTCTGACAAGTCATGACGGAAAGGAATCAGGTCATGGACCTTCCCCGCATCTTCACCATCCGCGAGAGCAACCACCGCATCCACAACCCGTTCACCGCGACCAAGCTCGCCGCGCTGGGCGAATCACTCCGCCTCGCTCCCGGGACACGGGCACTCGACCTGGCCAGCGGCTCGGGCGAAATGCTGTGTACCTGGGCGCGGGACCACGGCATCACGGGCACCGGGGTGGACATCAGCACGGTCTTCACCCAGCAGGCCCAGGCCCGCGCCGCCGAACTCGGCGTCGCCGACCGAGTCGAGTTCGTCCACGGTGACGCCGCCGGCCATATCGCGGACCAACCGGTCGATCTGGCCGCCTGTGTCGGCGCCACCTGGATCGGCAACGGTGTCGCCGGGACGGTCGAGTTGCTCGATCGCAGTCTCCGCCCCGGCGGCCTGATGCTGATCGGCGAGCCGTACTGGCGGCGGACGCCTCCGGACGAGGAGACCGCCCGGGCCTGCCGCGCCACCGCCATCGCCGACTACCTGGAACTCCCGGACTTGATCGGGCAATTCCAGGGTCTCGGCTACGACGTCGTGGAAATGATGCTGGCCGACCAGGACAGCTGGGACCGGTACACCGCGGCCCAGTGGCTCAGCATGCACCGTTGGCTCGGCCAGAACCCGGACGACGAACTGGCCCCCGAGGTGCGGGAGGCTCTCGACACCGAACCGGCGAGCTACACGCGCTACCTGCGTGAATATCTCGGCTGGGGAGTCTTCGCCCTGATGAAGCGCTGACCGGAACCCGCGCGGGGCCGGACCGTGTCGGCCGGCCCCGCGCGGGGACAACGCTCAGCGCCAGTCGTTATCGGGACACTCATGGGCGTCGTGATTCTCCCGCCGATCCTGCCGACCCGCACCGGTCCCGCCCGCGAAACCGGCCGCCCGGCCACCACTCGAGCGCGGGAAGTCGAGCATCTCCTTTCAGAAGGGCGCAAGGATGACGTCGTCCACGAAGCGGAGAAAGTCGCGATCGACCGCGGCCGGATCCGCGGCCGTGAAATATCGCATGAGATATCCCTGGAGCGCGGTGAGCCCGACAACCGCACGGGTGGCGGCGATATCGCCGGGCATGCCGATGGCGACGAGCCGGTTTTCGAAGTTGCCGATCAGCCGGTTCAGAGTTTGTGCGGTGTAATCGGCGTAGGGACTGTCCTGGGCGCATGCGGCGCCGAAGACTTGCTCCAGAATCCGTACGCTGACGTGCTTTTCGCCGCGGGTGATCGAATGCCAGTCGGCCAGAATATAGGCACGCAGGTCAGCGACCGACGAGGAGACTCCGGGATCCGGTGCGGCTCGCCGTTGTTCGTGGTCGATGACTTCGAGAATCAGCTTTTCCTTGGAACCGAAGTAGTAGATCAGCATCCTGGCGCTGGTGCCCATTTGCGCAGCCAAAGAGCGCAGCGAGGTGTCGACGACGCCACTGCGGGACAGGATCTCGCAGGCCTGGTTCAGCATCGTCTCGCGTTTTGTCGAATCCTTTCGGCCTGCCATCGCTTGACTGTAACAAGTGTTTCAACTAGACCTTCCCAGGTGAGCAGACACGATCACAGCTCGCTGTGTGGCGGGCGGAGTGCTGTGGGGCATCGCCCGAGGATCGGCCGGGTACGGCCATGACCCTGACTCGTACGAGGGAACGCGTACCCGCCCGGATCCCGACAGACGACAATGCGGCGGAGCCGTATCGGTGGTGGCGTCGTATCGCCGTCGTCGCTGGTCTCGCCGGGGCGGTGCTGGCCGTGTTGGTCCCGTTTCTGCCGGTGAACCAGGAGCAGGCGTCGTTGTCGTGGCCGCAGCCCGGCCGGTCGAGCAGTGTCACGGCACCGCTGGTGTCCTACTCTCCGGCCAGTGTGACCATCGACGTGCCGTGTTCTGCCGCGGCGGGCCTTGGCGAGAGCGGCGGAAACCTGCTGTCGACGGTCCCCCCGCAGTCCGGACAGGCCTGGCATTACGGCTTGAACGCCGTGGTCGCCCCGGCCCAGGACGGCGGCCGGCTACAGGTCGTGCTTCGCGACCGGACACTGCTCGATACTCCGCTAACCGAGCTACCTCCTGATTGCCGGCTAGCGATCACCTCCGACAGCACCCGCACCAGCGTGGACACCGGCGTCGGCGAGCCCGTCGTGGTGCCCGGCGATCATCGCCCGCAGATGGTCGGGTTCTTCACCGATGTCGCCGATCCGCTATCGGCAGGCGTGCACGCTGATGCGCAGATCGATTCCCGGTTCACGACCTCTCCGACGGTCTTGAAGCAGGGAGCAATCGTCGCTGCCCTGCTCGCCACCGCGCTGGCATTGTGGGCCCTGCACCGGCTAGACGGTTCCGACAACCGCCGGAACCGGCGGGTGCTGCCGCGGCGCTGGTGGCGGCCGCGGCCGATCGACGGCGTGATCATCGGGACCTTGGTGCTGTGGTACTTCATCGGCGCCGGTACCGCCGACGACGGCTATATCCTCGGCATGGCCCGGACCGCCGAGGACGCAGGATATTTGGCGAATTACTTCGCCTATTTCGGTGTGCCCGAGACACCGATCGGCATCCCCTACGACTACCTGTTCGGATGGCTGGCACAGATATCGACCGCGAGCATCGTGGTCCGGCTACCGGAACTGATCATCGCGGTCGTGTGCTGGCTGCTCATCAGCCGCGAGGTGGTGCCGCGCCTCGGGATCGCCGCGCGGACAGAGCGGGCCGCAGTATGGGCGGGCGGCCTGCTGTTCCTGGCGTTCTGGCTGCCCTACAACAACGGTCTGCGCCCAGAGCCCGCGGTGGCCCTCGGGGTGTTGCTGACCTGGGTATCGATGGAACGCGCGCTGGCAACCCGACGGCTGACACCGGCTGCGCTGGCATTGATACCCGCCGCGCTGGCCGTGGTCACCAACCCGTGTGGGCTGATCTGTTTCGCGGCGCTTCTCGCGGGAGCGCGCCCGCTGGCCCGGATCATCGTTCACCGGGCCCGCAGTTTCGGCTACGCGGCCCTGATCGCGCCCGCGCTGGCCACCGGCTCGGCGGTGCTCACCATCGTTTTCGCCGGACAGCCGATTGCCTCGGTCGCCGCAATGTACGAGGCACACCAGGTGGTCGGGCCCAATATGCCCTGGCACGACGAATATCTCGTCTACCAGAACCTCTTCCAGGCGATGCCCGACGGCTCACTGGCGCGACGGTTCGCCATGCTCGCCATGTTCTTGGCTCTCGCAGTGTCGGTACTGGCATTGTTCCGTTACGGCGGCCGGATCCCCGGACTGGCCGCGGGACCGGCGCGGCGGATCGTGGGCACCACGATTGCCGCGATTCCGCTGATGATGTTCTCTCCCACGAAATTCACGCACCACCTCGGTGTTTTCGCCGGCCTCGCGGGCGCAGTGGCGGTGGTCGCCGCGGTCGCGGCCTGCCCCCGAGTACTGCGATCCCGGCGCAACCGGACGTTGTTCGCCGCGGCGGTGCTCGGGGTGCTGGCGATATCGTTCGCCAGCTCGAACAGCTGGTGGTATGTGGCCAGTTACGGAATCCCGTGGTGGGACAAGCCGATTTCGATCGCCGGCATTCCGGTCGGCACAGTGCTGCTGGCTCTGTCCTTGCTCACCGTTGCGGCCGCGGGCTGGTTCCATATCCGCGAGCCGTTCCGCCGTCACAAGGCACCGGTCGGCAGGCGAATCCCTGTGTTCACGCTGGCTGTCGCTCTTGTGGTGACATTCCAGGTGGCATCATTCGCGAAAGCGGCCGCAGACCGGTACCCGGCGTACTCGATCGCGAAATCCAATCTCTCCGCACTCGCCGGCAATCCTTGCGGCCTGGCGAACGACGTACTTGTGGAGCCCGACCCCAATAGCGGTGTACTGCAACCCCTTTCCGGCGAACCCGCCACCGCGCTCGGCGCCGGGACCGACGCCGGGTTCACCCCCAACGGAATCAATTTCGACGATCTGCTTCCCGACGCGTCGGACGCCGCCGCCGCTTCGGTCGGTCAGTCGCTGGGCAGCTCCGGCACGACAACCAGCACCGACCCCGCCACCAGCACCGGCCCCGGTGGCGTCGTCCGAACGGGCATCAACGGCAGTACCGTCCCGCTACCGTTCGGCCTGGACCCCGCAACCACCCCGATGCTGGGGAGCTACGGAAGCCCCGGACCGGCAAAGAACCTCGTCTCCGGGTGGTACGACCTACCGGACGGTGAGCGCGGCGAGATCATCTCCATCGCGGCCGCGGGACGAATCGCCTCGATCGACCTCGATGGCCTTCCGGTCGCCGGGCAGCGTCTCTTCATCGAATACGGTGTCGCGGGAGACGAGGGCGTGCAATCGCTCGGACAGGTCACGCCCGACGATGTGAGCGTGCTCCAACCGTCTTGGCGAAACCTCCGGGTCCCGCTCGAACAGCTGCCTGCCCAGGCCGATGCCGTCCGCATAGTCGCCTCCGTCGACAGTTCGGATCCCACACAGTGGCTGGCCGTGACACCACCACGCGTGCCGCAACTACAGTCGCTCGACTCGCTGGTGGGGCACACCAGCCCGGTGCTGATGGATTGGCTCGTCGGCCTGCAGTTCCCGTGCCAGCAACCGATGCGGCACCGAGACGGGATCGCCGAAACGCCCGAGTACCGCATCACCCCGGAGTTCTCGGCCGCCATCATGACCACGAACTGGCAAAGCCATGCTTCCGGTGGGCCGCTCGGCTACACCGAACTACTGGCCCGCTCCGAGGTCATGCCCTCCTATCTGCGCGATGACTGGAAACGCAACTGGGGTGAGATCCACAGACTCGTCCCGTACGACCCGACAGCCACCGCCGCACTGCCCGTCACAACAACTGTCCGCCGTTCCGGGGTCTGGACTCCAGGGCCGCTGAACTTCGCAATCAGGTAGATAGATATTTCCCGTATCGCTCGACTGCCCGCAGCGCAGTTTCGGGTGCAACGGCCACAGTGCCGGCAGCGAATTCCTGGCGGTGAGGTCGCCGTGGCGCGTATCGAATTTCTCGCCGGGGTCGAGGTATGAGCACCCCGAACCGCTCAACGCCAGTCGTCGATCACGTACGCGCCGGGACGGTTGTAGCCGGATTCGTTGGGACGGTGCATGGCCACGCCCTGCAACCCGGTGCGGTATCCGCGGTCGATCATGTGCCCGTAGGCGTCGGCGCGGGCGAGGTTCATTCCCGCGTCGACCCGGTCGAGTCCCCGGGTGGCGGCGAGCTGCTCACAGGCGTCGAGGAGGCGATCGAAGCGGTTCGCGGCGTCGCGGCCCGGGCGGACGGCCCCGAACTTGACGTAGCAGGCTCCGTCGCCCGCCTCGGAACCCGGGCCGAGGTGGCAGACAGCAAGACCATCGAGCCCGGCGGCACCCTCGAGCAGAACGGTGTCGCCGATACCCTGCGTGTGCACGGACTGGATCTCGCCTTCGAGGTCCAACCCCTCGTACACGCTGTCGGTCAGCGACCGGCACGACGCCAGGTACTCGAGGCGTTGCGCGGCGGCAACCGTTGCGTACGTCTGCGGCGGCGCGCCGCGCGGATCGGCCACGGGTTTGCCCATCACGGCCGTGAGGAATCGGGGCCAGAAACCGTACCGGCGATACAACTCCAGATGCTTCGGGCTGTCCGGGAACGTGAACAGGCCCGCATGGCGGGTCTTCCACGTCTCGAAGCACTCCATGATCGGGTCCATCAGGTGCCGGCCGATGCCCTGGTCCCACAGATCCGGGCGCACGGTCAGCGGTCCGAAATACCCGACGCTGCCCCAGTGGGCGGCGAAGTTCGATCCCGCGAGCCGGCCCTCCATATCGGCGGCGAAAGCGGCGGCCGGATTTGCCGCCCAGCGAGTACGAACCAGTTCGGCGGATCCGAAGGTCGTGCTCGGGTCGGGTACGCCGAGGGCGGTGCCGAAGGCGATCCGGCAGATTTCGTCGGCGCCGTCGAGGTCCGCTCGAACCATCGGACGTACCGACACGACACCCTTCGATAAAGTCATGACTTTCCTCCCACCATATCCGAACAGATATACTAGGCAGATGGCTGTAGAACGTCTTCTCATGCAAGCCCGCGAAGCCGCAGGCCTGTCGCAGGCCGGGCTGGCCGAAGCGGCCGGGTCATCTCAGCCCACACTCTCCTCCTACGAACGAGGGCAGAAGTCACCTACCCTCGATACCGCTGCCCGGATCATCGGAGAAGCCGGCTTCGAATTCGCGTTGACACCCAAGATCGAATTCGTCGAAACCGGCAGCACTCGTGGCCGCCCGATCATGACGCCCACAGCCCTCCCTCGGCTGGCCCCGGAGAAGGCCCTGGCGACGATCGAACTTCCCCTGCACCTGAACTGGTCCGACCGCGGTCGCCGTTACAATCTGCGCGACCGACGCCAGCGCGCACGTGTGTACGAAATTGTGATGCGCGAAGGCGGACCGGCCGACATTCTGGCCTATATCGATGGCGTTCTACTCGCGGACATCTGGAACGAACTCGTACTCCCGCCCGCCGTGCGGACAGCCTGGGAGCGAGCTGTCATCGGTACGGGTGACGCGGAACCGAGCGTGGCGTGACAAACAAGGACTACCCACACGACGGTGCGGACCTGACGGAGTTCCAAATCGACGTGGCGCGGGCTTTCTTCCGATTGAAGGATTCGGCGGGTTTCGTCGTATCCGGTGGAGCCGCTCTGCTCGCCGCGGGCTCATCGCCCGACCCACCGAAGACCTCGATCTGTTCACCCACGCACCAACCGATTCCGTATCCTCGGCCAAGGGATCCTTCCTGGAATCCGCCGGCTCATACGGCTGGGACGTCACGGTAATCCAGGATTACCCGACGTTCTGTCGCCTGGTAGTGACCGGCCGGGACGAGGAAGTTCTCGTCGACCTCGCCGTGGACTCCCCGCCGGCGACTCCGCCGACAATGACAATCCTGGGGCCCACGTTGGCACCACTGGAGTTGGCGGGACGCAAGGCGCTGGCGCTCTTCGGTCGAGCCGAAGCCCGCGATTTCGCGGACGTCTACACACTCGCCCAGCGTTTCGGCGCCGAGGAAATACTTACCCAGGCAGCCGAACAAGATAGGGGATTCGATCGGTCCGTATTTGCTGAGATGTTGGCGACTCTCGGCAGGTTCACCGACGACGAGATCCCGGCACCGGCGCACGATATCCCAGAGATACGCGCATTCTTCAGCCACTGGGCTGCACAGATCGCTGGAGACCACCGGTGAAGACGGCTGTCGCTGCAGACGGAGCGCACCTGTTCTTCGCCGCCGCTGTCGAGCCGGATGTGCGCGAAGAAGATGTGCACCTTGTTGTCGGTGCGCTACCCAGGATCAGTTCGGCTGCCGAATTCAGCATTTCCGCTGTTAAATTGCTATTTGTGGGGCGGGCGGGGCTCGAACCCGCGACCAATGGATTATGAGTCCACGGCTCTAACCGACTGAGCTACCGCCCCTCGTTGCGGCCAGGGGCCGCAGGTGTGGGATGGTACCCGGTTGGGTGGGCGGGGGCCAATCAGGCTGGGTGTGGTTCTCGGTGGGGGTGCTACGCGGGGTGGTTAGGGTGGGAAGATTGCCGAGCGGAGGAGGGCGTGTGGCCGGGTTGTTCGTGCGGGCGTTGCAGGCGCATCAGTGGATATACGAGAAGAGCGGTGGGCTGGTGGGGCATCGGCTGCTGTTCGGGAATCCGACGCTGCTGTTGCGGACTATGGGGCGGAAGACCGGTTTGCCGCGGACCTCGGCGTTGACGTACGCGAAGGACGGGGCGGATTTTCTGGTGACCGCGTCGAACGGCGGATCGCCGCGGCCGCCGGGGTGGCTGGCGAATGTGAAGGCGCGGCCGGAATGTGAGATTCAAGTGGGGCGGCGCGCGTTTCCGGTGGTGGCTCGGGCAACTCTGCCCGGCGATCCGGAGTACGCGCGCCGCTGGGGGCTGGTGGACGCGGTGAACAAGGGCCGGTACAGCGAGTATCAGAAGAAGACCCGGCGTCCGATTGCGGTGGTCGTGCTGTCGCCCGCGGTGGCGGATCAGTCGGAGTAGGTATCCGATCCGGCCCGCACCCGCGTTCTGCGCGAAACGAGTTCCTCCGGTGGCCGGCTGGCGAGATGGACTACGGAGGCAACGAGAATCAGGATTGCGAGTACTACCAATGCGGTAACCACGGCACGCACAGTAACGGGGGCAAGTGAACGCTGCACCCGAGAATGGTCTATGCCTGTTCATGAATTACGTTGATTTGGAAGTGAATTCGAAAGTTATCCGAAATTCTTCACAAACACCGGGTGCGGGCCGGATAATTTGAGACACAACGCGAGGGTCGCCGACAATCTGTGGAAGTACACGTTTCCACCGTATATCAAATTGATATAATTACCGGCGTGGCGCAACGAAGCCCGATCGAATCCACAAGGGTTCCAATGGGTTTCATCGACCCCACAGAAAGCTTGATCACATCCGCAGGCCCGGCCCGTCGAATATTACACGCAACTGTTGGTTACAGCCATTTCGAACGCGGCAGCACCCAGCCATTCCGATCAGCTTCCCCCGCCACCGCCTCCACCACCACAACCGCCGCCGCCCCCGCAGCCGCTTCCTCCACTCGATCCGCCGTCACCCGAACTCCAACCGCCCGAACCACTGTCGCCGGCGAAGTAGGTTCCACCCGCGTAGTACCCGCCCCGCCGCGCACGGTTGCCCCGGCGCCCACCGGAACCGGCCTTGCTGATCGCGAGGACGATTCCCACGATCGCCCCCACGCAGAGCAATCCCAGCATCAACAGGAAGAAAAACCCCAGCACCAGTTCCATTACTCCACGGTACCGACGAACAGCGTTGGCGCACCGGCTTATCCGGACGCGGGGCTTGACAGCCGGCAGCGATACGAACGCGAGTGCCGCGCCGGTTCCATTCCGGAGGACCCCGGATAATGACAGAGTGTTCACCTTCGTCCGGCCCCGGCGCCGAAATATCGAGCCGGCCGCCGTGGAGCTCGCGGTCCGCGAACTCGAACTTCCGGAGGCCGTCTACAAAACCTGTCCGTGGGAGCCGCGGGACCTCGTCGCGACCGGCTTACGACAATGGCTGCGTTGCTGCGGCCCGGCGCTGGCCGACGGCCAAGTGATCGGGATGCCGTCTCGCGCGGTCGACGAAGCCTGGCACGGTTTCATACTGTGCACGCGGCGGTATGCCCATTTCTGCGAGCGCGCTTACGGGCAGTTCCTGCATCACCATCCGGAAGGTGCGGAACCGGCCGGTGCGGAGCCGGCGGATACTGCGGGTCAACTGGGCCGGACGGTGGTGGCGTGGTCGCTGGTCGCGCGGCCCGGCGAGCAGTGCGTACTGTGGGATCTGGACTCCCGGCTGGGGCTTGCGGACCCCTGGGGTATCCCGGCCCCGCGCGTCGCCGAGATCGAGGCGATACTGCGGGAAAGCGCCGGCAGGCATTAGATCCGGCTACCGTTCCGCGATAACCGCCCGAAACGGGCAATCCGGGAACAGGGAGCGTATTCTTCTGCGGTATCTTCGGCTGGGTGAGTTACTCAGCCGCCGCAGCGGCCACCACCGAACTTGCCCTGATGCCGGGTTTCCTCGACCCGGTCAATCTGCTCAATTCGTTCGGCACCTGGGTGTTGCTGGGCCTACTCCTCGTGGTGTTCATCGAATCGGGCCTGCTGTTTCCCCTGCTGCCGGGTGATTCGCTGCTGTTCACCGCGGGGCTCATCGCCGCATCCAAATCAGCCGAAATCGAACCCTTCGCACCCATCGGGGTGCTACTCGTTCTGATTCCGATCGCGGCGATCGCCGGCGACCAGGTCGGATATCTGATCGGGTCACGGGGCGGGACGGCGTTGTTCAAGAACAACGACGCCAAGATTTTCAAGAAGGCCTATATCGACGAATCGCATGCGTTCTTCGAGAAGCACGGGCCGATCACCATCGTGCTGGCCCGGTTCGTGCCCATCGTGCGCACCTATGCGCCGCTGGTCGCGGGCGCGGCGAAGATGAAGTACTCGGTGTTCCTCACCTACAACGTGCTCGGCGGCGTGCTGTGGGGCGCGGGTGTGACGATATTGGGTTATCTGCTGGGGCAGATCGCGTTCGTGCGCGACAACATCGACATCATCTTCCTGCTGATCGTGGCGGTTTCGGTGCTGCCCATCGTGTGGGAGGTGTTCAAGCGGTACCGGTCGGGGCGGGCGAACGGTAATGCGCCGAAGAACAGCGACGAACCGGTCGACCACCCCGCGGCCTGATACCAGGTTCCGGGCCGCGAGAACCGGCGACCGGGATATTCCACACGTCCCCACCGGGCCGTCTCCGAGGTACAGCGCCTCGCAGGCGGCCCGGTGTCGTAAATGCGGCACACAACTCAGCACGCGACCTCTGCAACCCAGCATGCGACGGCGTCCGACTGCTCGCCATCGCCCTTGGCGCCCGCTGGGGCCGGCAAGACAGAGCCCGGCTAGGTAGTTACGCCATGCCGAATGGGATGGCGACGTGGTCGCAGTTCTCCGTGTCCCGACCCTTACACAACGATGCGGCCGACCGTTGACCGGTCGGCCGCATCGTATGCACAGCTGCTGGCAGGATAGGGCCCCGACGTTCCAGGACCCGGACCTCAGCGCACCAGGCGGCGGATGAACTTGTTGCCGAACAGGGTGCCGATGGTCTTCTCCAGCGTGGCAGCGGTGGCCTCGCTGTAGGGGTACCAGATGTTCTCCTTCTTCAGGCCCCACCGGTCCAGCAGAACGGGCTGCGGGTGGACGAAGCTGCGCAGCGCGTCACGCCCGTTCACCTGGCCCATCCCGCTGTCCTTGCGGCCACCGAACGGTGCTTCGGCGACGCCGTAGATCACCGAGGCGTCGTTCTGCACCACCGATCCGGTCTTGAGCTGTTTGGCCAGCCGGACGACCTTGTCCTTGTCCTTGGTGAACACGCTGCCGCTGAGCCCGTACTGGCAGTCGTTGGCCATCCGCACGGCCTCTTCTTCGTCCCGGACGCGCATGATGGCGACGATCGGGCCGAAGGTCTCCTGCTGCATGATGTCCATATCGTGGGTGACATCCACGACCACGGTGGGCTTGAAGAAGACCCCCTCGGTGGTATCGGATTCGCCGCCGAGCAGGATGCTGGCGCCCTTGGACCTGGCGTCCTCGACATGCTTCTCGACGATCTCGAGCTGGCGGTCCCAGAACAGCGGTCCGACATCCTTGCCGGAGGGCCCATAGGTGACCTCGGCGGCGCGTTTGCGGACCTGTTCGATGAACTCGTCGGCGATGCTGTCCACCACATAGATGCGTTCCACGCCGACGCATACCTGCCCGGTGTTGAACATCGACAGGTACACCGCGCCCAGTGACGCGCGATCGAGGTCGGCGTCGGCGCAGACGATCATCGCGTCCTTACCGCCCAGTTCGAGGGTGCACGGGATGAGCCGGGTCGCGCAGGCGGCGGCGATCTTCTTACCGGTGCCGACGCTGCCGGTGAACGAGATCTTGTCGATATCGCCGTTGACCAGCGCGGCGCCGGTTTCGCCGTCGCCGTGCACGACCTGCAGGACGTCCTTGGGCACACCCGCTTCGTGCAGCACCTTGACCGCCCATTCCCCGGAGTGCGGGGTGACCTCGGACGGTTTCAGGACCACCGAGTTACCGGCGAGCAACGCCTGCGCGATCGGGTTCAGCGAAAGGATGAAAGGGCCGTTCCACGGGGTGATCACGCCGACGACGCCGAGCGGCTGGTAATTGATGACCAGCTTCTTCAGCGGCAGCATGTAGCCGTGCAGGCGGCGGTTCTCGTCGGCCAGGTCCTTGGTGGCGCGCCCACTCCAGTAGTTCAGGAAGTCGCAGGCCGGGACCATTTCCACGGCCAGCGCCTCGACCCGAGGTTTACCGGTTTCCTGCATCACCGTCTCGACGATCTCGTCGCGGCGTTTCAGCAGTACCGAGACCGCGTTGCGGATGATCGCCGCGCGCTCCTTGACCGGCCGGGCGGCCCAGCCGGGTTGGGCGGCGCGGGCCTTGGCCAGCGCCGCGGCGACATCGTCGGCCGTGCTCACCTCGATTTCGCCGACGCGTTCGCGGGTAGCGGGGCTGCGCAGCTCGAGCCGGCGGCGTCCGTCGGCGGTCGGCTCCAGCTGTTCAACGATGGCCATGGTGATCTCTCCTCACCGGAGGAATTGGAACAGGTTCTACTTTACCGGGGAGCTTACGTCATGACCGCAAGCCGTGCAGCAAGGTTCATCCACGCGTCCGGGCCACGACGAAAGCTCGATCTATCAAGCGATTGAATCAAGTGATTGACATCGGCCGTCGAGCGGGTCACGATCGAGGCGCGGTCGCAGTGTCCCGGCCGCGCACCCGAGCGGCAGGAGAACGATGACAGCCGAACCCGCGGGCGCGAGTCTCACCGCGCCCTACACGATCGAATTCCCGTACAACCGCACGGTCGGCGAGAAGATCGGCACGTTCCTGGGCGGTCTACGCGACGGTGAGCTGTACGGGGTACGCACCGAATCCGGGGCGATCCTCTGCCCGGCCCTCGAATTCGACCCGGCCACTTCCGCGCCCACCGGTGACCTGGTGCGGCTCGAACCCGCCGGCACCGTCCGGCACTGGACCTGGGTGCCCACCCGGCCCGGCGACGATATCGCGGCCGATCACTACGCCTGGGCCCTGATCGCCATCGACGGCACCGAGGGCACCCTGTTCCACGCCGTGGATACCGGCGGCGACCCCGCCCGCCTCACCGCCGGCCTGCGGGTGAAACCCCGCTGGCGGGCGGAACGGGTGGGCAGTATCCGCGATATCGTCTGCTTCGAACCGGTGGAGTCGTGATGAGTACTTTGCCCACCCCGGTGGAATCGTTCACCAGCCCGCACAAGGTGGATTACACCTTCGTCGCCGGAACCGGCCGGTCGACCTTCCTGCGCGGGCTGAAGCACCGCACACTGCTGGCCCGGCGCTGCGGCACCTGCGAGCGGGTCTACCTGCCCGCGCCGGAGTTCTGCTCCCGCTGCCTCGTCGAACTGTCCGAACCGTTCGAACTGGGCGGCAGCGGTGTCGTCAAAACCTTCTGCGTGGTGAACTTTCCGTTCCCCGGCCAGAAGATCGACCCGCCCTATCTGGTCGCCTACATCCAAGTGGACGGTGCGGACACCACCCTCATGCACCTCATCCGTGATGTCGAACTGAGCGAAGTCCATATCGGTATGCGGGTGGAACCGGTGTGGCGCGCCGAAGAAGACCTGGACACATCCATGAACAGCATTCGCTACTACCGGCCGATCGCGGGAGGTTCCGATGCGTGATGTCGCGGTGGTGGCATTCGCCCAGTCACCGGGTATGGCAGCCGATCGCCAGGACGATATGGCCGAAATCCTGCTGCCGGTGATGCGGGAGGCCCTCGCTTCGGCGGGGATCGACCGCAGCGAGGTCGATTTCTGGGCGTCGGGCAGCCACGATTTCCACGAGGGCCGGACCTTCGCCTATATCGAATCCCTCGACGCGGTGGGCGCGTGGCCGCCGATCTCGGAATCGCATGTCGAGATGGATGCGGCCTGGGCCGCCTACGAGGCGTGGTCGTGGCTACAGCTCGGCGAGGGTGAGATCGCCGTGGTCTACGGCGTCGGGCGCGGATCGCTCGCGCAGGACCTGGACCAGGTCACCAACACCCAGCTCGACCCCTACTTCCTGGCCCCGCTACGGCCCCATCAGGACGCGATCGCCGCGATCCAGGCGCAGGCGCTGATCGCGGCCGGAGCGCTGGACGAGAAGCAGATGGCCGAGGTGGTGGCCCGGGCCCGGGCGGGCGCGGTGGGTAATCCGGCGGCGCAGGTATCGGGCGAGGTGACGGTGGACGAATTGCTGGCCGCCCCGTATCTGGCGTCACCGCTGCGAGAACACGATCGCGGCCCCATCGGGGACGCCGCGGCCGTAATCGTGCTGGCCGCCGGTGACACCGCACGCCGGTTGGCGCAGCGACCGGCCTGGATGCGTGGTGCCGACCACCGGATGGATTCGCACTATCCGGGCACCCGCGACCTCACCCGCACCGATACCGTCGGTATCGCCGCGGACAAGGCGGCCCGGCAGGCCGGATTCGCCGCCCGCGATGTCGATATCGCCGAACTGCACACCGAATACAGCTATCAGGAACCGCTGCTCGCCGGAGCTCTCGAGCTGTCCGGCGCCATCAACCCCGGCGGCGGCCCCCTCGTGGCCCGCCCCACCACGGCAACCGGGCTGATCCGGATCGGCGACGCCGCCCGGCACATCCTGACCGGCCGCGCGGACCGCACGCTGGCGCACGCCACCAACGGGCCCGCGCTCCAGCAGAACATGATCTGCCTTTTGGAGGGAGACCGATGAAACTCGCGGTCGTCGGAATCGGACAGAGCAAACAGGCCAAGAAACGCAAGGTCACCATCGGCGCGATGGTGCGCGAGGCCGTCGACGAGGCAATGGCCGATGCCGAACTGGAATTCGGCGATATCGACGCCATCGTGCTGTCGAAAACACCCGACCTGTTCGACGGGGTGATGAACCCGGAACTGTATCTGGCCGATGTCATGGGCGCGCGCGGTCTGCCCGTGACGCGGGTGTTCACCGGCGGCAGCGTCGGCGGGCATGCCGCCATCTACGGGGCGCATCTGGTGCAGGCAGGGCTGGCGCGGCGGGTGCTGGTGGTCGCGTATTCGAAAGAGTCCGAGGGCGATTTCACCTGGGCGCTCTCGCGCGGGCTGCCGTTCAGCGCGCAATTGGGCGCGGGCGCGGGCGCGCATTTCGCCCCCGTGATCCGGGAGTACATCCGCCGGTCGGAAGCGCCCGAGCACATCGGATGGCAGATCGCGGTGAACCACCGCTTGAACGCGACCCGAAATCCCTACGCCCACATCCAGCTACCGGATATCACCGTCGATCAGGTGCGTGAATCGCGGATGCTGTGGGATCCGATCCGGTTCCTCGAATCGTGCCCGTCCTCCGACGGTTCGTGCGCGGTGGTGATCACCGGCGAGGACGATGCCCACCACACGGGCCGCCCACCGGCCTGGATCCACGGAATGTCGTGGCGGACCGAGACCGGGCATTTCGCCGGCCGCGACGAAGTGAACCCCGAGGCCGGGCGGCTGTGCGCGGCCGACGCCTACCGGCAGGCCGGTATCACCGACCCGGCACACGATATCGATACCGCCGAGCTCTACATCCCCTACAGCTGGTTCGAACCGATCTGGCTGGAGAACGTGGGCCTGGCCGAGGTCGGTGAGGGCTGGAAGATGGTCGATTCCGGGCACACCGCGTTCGACGGGTCGCTGCCGATCAACCCGTCCGGTGGCGTACTTTCCGGAAATCCCACCGGCGCAACAGGTCTGCTGCGGTTCGCCGAGGCGGCCATGCAGGTGCGCGGGACCGCGGGTGAACACCAGGTGCCGGATGCGCGCCTGGCCGTCGGACACGCGATGGGCGGGGCGGCCCAGTTCCATGCACTGTGGGTAGTGGGTTCGGAACCGCCGCAGACCTGACCGGCGCACCGCCCCGGTCCCTGTACAGACGACAGCGGGGGCGGCAGGCCGGACCGCCTCGCCCCCAGCGGGCAACAACTGCTTCCGCGGTATGCGAAACCGCACGAAACGAGGAGAGATCATGGCCGAGCGGGTTTACGTCGCCGGTGTCGGGATGACGAAATTCGAGAAGATCCAGTCCCGCGACTGGACCTACCCGGAGATGGTCGCCGAGGCGGTGGGCCACGCGCTCGCCGACGCCGGAGTGAACTACGACCAGGTGCAGCGCGCCGCCGTCGGCTACGTGTTCCAGCCGTCCACGGCCGGTCAGCGGGCGCTCTACGATATCGGGCTCACCGGTATCCCCATGGTGAACGTCAACAACAACTGCGCCACCGGGTCGACGGCACTGGTCCTCGCCCGGGAATGGGTGCAGGCCGGGCTGGCCGATATCGTGCTCGCGGTCGGGTTCGAGCAGATGACCAAACAGGCGATGGCCGGTGACGGCTCGGTCCCCAAGGTCACCACCGTCGACCGGCATATGGGCGCCCTGAAAGCCGCCGCCGGTTTCAGTGCCGCCCCGATGACAGCGCAGTTCTTCAGCGCCGCCGCCAACGAACATATGAAGCGGTACGGGACGACGCGTGAGCAGCTCGCCCAGGTCGCGGTGAAGAACCACGAACACTCCACCCGCAACCCGAAAGCCCAGTTCCAGGACGCCTACACCCTCGACCAGGTGCTGAGCGACAAACTGGTCTCCGATCCGCTCACCCGCTCGCAGTGCTCCCCGATGTCCGACGGTGCGGGTGCCGCCGTGCTGGTGAGCGAACGTTACGTCCGCGAACACGGCCTCGACCGGGCGGTGCCGATCCTCGCCCAGGAACTGGTCACCGATACCGGCGCCTCGTTCGAATCGGATTCGATGATCGACGTCGTGGGTGCGCCCATGGCCCGGATCGCCGGGCGACGGGTACTCGAGACAGCCGGGGTCGGGATCGACGATATCGACGTCCTGGAACTGCACGACTGCTTCTCGATCAACGAACTGCTCACCTACGAGGCGCTCGGTATGTGCGGTGAAGGTGAATCGGGCGAGCTGGTCGCCTCGGGCGCCACCACCTACGGCGGGCGCTGGGTGGTGAACCCGTCGGGCGGGCTCATCTCCAAGGGGCATCCACTCGGCGCGACCGGGCTGGCGCAGTGCACCGAACTGGTCACCCAGGTGCGGGGCGGCGCGGGCGACCGGCAGGTCGACGGTGCGCGGCTCGGGATGGCGCACAACCTCGGGCTCGGCGGAGCCTGTGTGGTGACCCTCTACGGCGCGCCCGGCGCGGTCTCATAGAGTTTCGGCCATGACGCGAAGCCGGGTGCGGACCGGCCGGGAGGCACGCCCGGCCGCCGCACCCTCGCGTGCGCACCCGGATCCCGGGGCGGACTTCACCGCCCCGGATCCGGATCTGCCGACAGATCAACGCCTGATCCTCGCCGCGGAACGGCTGTTCGCCGAACGCGGGATCGACGCGGTTTCGCTCCGTTCGGTAATGGCCGAGGCCGGCGCCAACGTCGCCTCGGTCCACTACCATTTCGGCTCCAAGGATGCCCTGGTCGAAGCGCTGATCAGCCGCCGCAGCGAACAATTGCACGCCCGCCGCGCCGAACTGCTCGACGCGGTCGAACGGGCCGGGTCACCAGACGCCCGCGCCCTCGCCGACGCCTTCGTCCGCCCGGTCGGCGAACTGGCGGCCGCCGGCGGCACACCGTGGATCCGCCTGGTCGCCGGCATCATGAGCGGTAACCACCCCGCGCTGACCCGGCTGACCGAAGGTTTCGCCCCGCAGGCCCGCCGCTTCAACGCCCTGCTTCAGCAGCTCGACCCGGATACCGCCCCGCGCACCCTCCGCTTCCGCCTCACCCAGGCCATGAACCTGACCTTCCAAACCCTCGGCGATCCGGAAGGTTTACAGGGCATGCTCGCACTCAGCGGCACCCGCCTCTCCCCCGGCGAGCTCCTCGCCGAACTCATCGATACGGTCACCGCCATCCTCACCGGCCCACCCGACCGCTGAACTACTGTTGACGAGGTGATCCGCCTTCGGGACACGAATGCATTCGGATCCGGTCGTGGACGGCAGTTGCCGGCATCCGGCCTCGCCGGAGTGCGCTGTCGCCACGGCACTTCGTTGCTCGTGCAAGCCGAGGGACGCCCGGCCGCCGCGGGCCTCGCCGACTGCCTTCGTCCGCCCGGTCGGTGAACTGGCGGCCGTCGACGGCACACCGTGGATCGGCGATGTCGAGGGTTTGCGCGGCATGCTCGAGCCGAGCGGAACGCGGCTCTCCCCCGGCGAACTGCTCACCGAACCGGTCGGCACCGTCGCCGCAATTCTTACGGGACCACCCGGCCGGTAGCCGTGGCCTTGCGGATCTGCCGCGCCCGGACCACGGACAGAACGACCGCGACCAGGAATATCACCAGGCCCCACCAGATGTTTGCTTTGGTGACATTGAGGCCCATGCCCGCCACACCGGGTGTCCGGCCACCGTCATGCCCGCTGACCACGGCTGCACAGACAATCGCGATGAAGCCGAGGACGATAAGTGCCGCCACAGAACGGAGGACAATCGTCGCCCGAGTTCGTTGCCGGCTCGGTGGCAGGTTGGTGAGGCGGTAAAGAACCAGCGCCGCAATGGGAAACTGCAGAAGCCACACCAGTGTACGGAACCATCCGTCGTACCAGACGTTGGTGCCGTAGAGCAGTGTATGCCACACGCTCAGCGCATAGACGACGATGATCGAAGCATGCAGAGCCCGCCAGATGGCGGGACGCAACCAGCGGCGGGAATAGAAGGCCAAGCCGAGCGGTATGGCCAGGTAGAGCGCTAGCAGCCCGATGAAAATGGCAACCTTACCCGTTCCGCTGGTGTAGGCCGAGGGGACGAAGGTGTCGACGAATGCGCGCCACACTGATTCGGCGGTCCCCGCGGTAGCGGAGTAGTCGCGGACGAATTCGGCGAACAGCCAGGCGGCGTGGACGAACATCAACCCGATGGTCGTCAAACTCGTGGCGCGATGCCATTTTTCGATACTGTGCTGCGGTACCGGTAGCCACCTCGGGCTGCGACTGCTGCGCAGCAAGCCGAGAACAACTGTGATCCACGCCCAGAGCAGGCCCGTCCAACCGAAGGCCTGGCACATCCAGTACATCCAGTACCTTCCGGGGTCTGCCAAATCGGGCATGACGGCAATAGTCGGAGAGGTACCGTCGGCGACGCGGTAGTAGAGCCATCCGAACACCACGAGGGTGACCAGCAGGGCGATGGTGGCGTCGAGGCGGGCGGTGCGCAGATCCGCGCGAAGTTGGTGCGTATCGAACTTCGTGCGTGTTCTGACAGTAGTCATCATGACTCGTATTCCTTGAATCGACCCGGGCTCTCGGCGAGACCCGGGCGCGGTGAGCTGCGAGCTTGGTCGGTTCACCGGGTGTGCGGAGGCGTCACAGCCAGATCAGTGGACGGCTGCAACGTGGGGCGCGATGCGCCTGCTCGCTCGCAGCGCACTATCAGCGCGCGCGGGCAGATACGGCGATCGAGATCAACTACCGGTACTGGGTGGCGCCCGCGTTCCGCCATACGCTGTCCGCAATCCACGAGCAGTCGCGCCGGTCAGCGGGCAGGCCGCGGCCAGTACCCAGGCGCTGTTTTGCCTCCGTGCGCCATGGCAGCAACCAGCCGGCCAGCCGTTCGACGACGAACCCGAAAGCCGCCTGCACAGTCCGCTCGGCGCTTAACAGCACGGCGGCGGCCGCCAGGGCAGCCACGATATGACCGGCCGACATGGTGGGTGACGGCAGCAATGCCGCCCCCGCGGTGTGGCCGTGTCCCACGGTCAGCATGATGTGACCGAGAGCTTGGCCCGCGACGAGTAGCACGGCCACCGTGCCCGCACGACGCTCACGCACCTGCCGACTTGTCACTGCCAGAACCGGCAGCAGGGAGACGACGGCCAGCGACAGCAGCATGCTCACCGACATATCGACCGGACCGCCACCGAGCCCATGGCCTGCCAGGCTCGCGGCGCTGGAGAACAACCCGACGAACACGCCGCGCAGGCGAGCCAGCAGTCGGAGACGCGGGGTCACAAGACAACCGTACCGGCCCACCCGGCCGCTGAACTGATCGCCGACGGCGGTACACGCCCGCGTGTACACTGGATCTCATGGACGACCAGCTGAGCATCCGCGAGGCTCGCGCACAATTGCCTTCCGTGGTGAACGCCGCGAGCAGCGACGGGCACGTCACAGTGATAACGCGCGGCGGTGAGCCGGCAGCCGCCGTCATCCCATTGTTCATGCTTGCCAAACTCGAGGAATGGGAAGACGAACAGCTCGGACGCATGGCCGATGAAGCGCTCGCCGAAGGCGGTGAACCCGAGCGCATCACCCTGGGGCAGATGATGGACGAGGTACTTGCCTCCGACAACCACCCCGTCGCGTGAAGTACGAGTTCATCTGGACTTCTGCTGCGCGGCGCGCACTCCGGTCGATCCCCCAGGAGGATGCGTTACGCCTGCTGGTCGCCCTGACCCTGTTGGGCGACGACCCCTACCGCCGCGATGGTGTGGACGTCAAGGCACTCACCGGCCGGAGCGGGTTCCGGTTACGAGTGGGCAATTACCGTCTCGTTTATGAAGTCGATGACGGCAAACTGATCGTTTTGGTTGTGTCCGCCGGACACCGCCGAGATATCTACGACCGCTGATGTTCTTGGAATTCACCGCGGCGAGAACGGGGCTGTTCGCCACGTCCTCGCCGCCTGGAAGCCGCTGAGCTCCGGAAGCTTCTCGCGGGTCGGCTCGGTCAGGGCACCGCGCAACCCGTGCCCGCGTTGATTCCGGAGCGGACCTCGATGGGCGCGCTGACCACGACGGCGCCGCCCTGTTCCGCGCTGAGGAAATGCGTTCCCGGGTTCGGAGGGGTCCAGGTCGTGGTCGCGACGATGCCGTTCGGTGTGACGACCGGCGGGTTGAATCCGACCATGACGTTGTTGTCGCGGAAGGTCACCGGCTGTGTGGTGTTGTTGACCGCGGCCCGCACCTGATAGGTGCAGGTGGTGCCGAAGGGCGTGCTGATGCCCATGCTCCGGCCCGGGTCGGCGCCCACGTTCTGCGGTACCGCACCGGCGCCGGGGGACGCCAGGACGAGCGCGGTGGCGACGGCGCCGAGGCCGGTGACGGCGGCCGCGGACCGGCCGGTTCGGTGGCTGATGCGGGAGCTGCTGTCGGAGTGGGTCGTAGTCATCGTTGATCACATCCCAACTGGTTCCATCGTGCGGACCCGGATGGCCCGCTCGCGAGCTGTTTTCGTGGAACTTGTCCAGCGTTGCAGTGCTTGCGATGGTCGTTGTCGACGGCGCTCAACGGCGGTACCCAGTTTATCCCCCGATACACCGATGCCGTCCAAGGCTTGGACGGCATCGGTGTGATAACAACATTCGGCCCGGATGGGCCGGGGCCTATAAGCCGGGGAATTTCTCGGAGGTGCCGAGGTCCACGGGCAGGGCGGCTCCGGTGATGCCCCGGCCGGTATCGCCGACCAGGTACAGGACGGCGTCGGCGACCGCCTCGGCCTCGAGCCACGGCTGCGGAAGCAGGTTGAGCTTCTGCATGATGTCCGCGGTGTCCTCGAGGACCGGGTTCTCGAGGTCGGGGCGGAAACCGCGGATCATCGGGTCGTTGTCGATCATGGTGGTGCGAATGTTCCCGGGGTGCACGGAGTTCACCCGGATATTCGCCCACGCCAGTTCGTTGGCCAGCGATTTGGCCAGACCGCGCACGGCGTGTTTGGCGGCGACGTAGTGCGCGATCCCCGGGACCCCGCGCAGCCCCGCCATCGAACTGATCAATACGATCGATCCGCCACGGTTACCGGAGATGATGTGCGGCACAGCGACTTTGGTCGTCTGCCAGACGCCGGTGGCATTGATGTCCATCATCTCGCGGAACTCGTCCGGCGTGAGTTCCCAGGACGCCTTCGGCGATGCGGCGATACCCGCGTTGGCGACAACGATATCCAGCCGGCCGAAACGTTCGACGCCGGCGTCCACGGCCTGCTGCAGCGGCTCCAGATCGCGGGTGTCGGCGACCGCCGTGACGATGCTGCGCCCCTCGGCTTCGACCAGTTTCGCGGTCTCGGCGAGATCGGCCTCCGTCGCCATCTCGTATCCCGCGGTCGCGACCGGGGCGCAGCGGTCGACGGCGATGATATCGGCGCCCTCCGACGCCATCTTCACGGCATGCGCGCGTCCCTGGCCGCGTGCAGCACCGGTGATGAACGCGACCTGGCCGGTGAGCTTGCCCATGGTGCTCCTCTGCTTTCGAGACCGGAGTCAGTTGACCTGCCGGCCTTCGCCCCAGTACTGGGCGCGCAGCGCCTTCTTATCCGGTTTGCCGAGCGGGCTGAGCGGGATGCTGTCGGCGAAATCGACCGTCTTGGGCGTGTAGACCGTGCCCTTACGGTCCTTCACCAGAGCCTGTAGCTCCTCGACCTCCACCGACTGCCCGTTGCGGAGCACCACCACCGCCTTGACGGCTTCGCCCCATTTCTCGTCGGGCACACCGATCACCGCGGCCGCGCTCACCGCGGGATGAGCCGACAGGACGTCCTCGACCTCACGCGGGTAGACGTTGAACCCGCCGGAGACGATCATGTCCTTCTTGCGGTCGACGATGTAGAGGAAGCCCTCTTCGTCCTGGCGGGCGATATCGCCGGTGTGCAGCCAGCCGAATTCTGTTGCCTCGGCGGTCTGTTCGGGCTTGTTGAGGTAACCGTTCATCACCAGCGGGCCGCGGACGCACACCTCGCCCGGTTCGCCCTGGGGTACCTCGTTGCCCTTCTCGTCGAGCAGCGCCACATTGAGCCACGGCACCGGCCGCCCGCAGCTGGCGAGGCGTTCCGGTTTGTTCAGGTCGTGGTCGGCGCGGCGCAGCACCGAAATGGTCATCGGGCTCTCGGCCTGGCCGTAGAACTGGAAGAAGATCGGGCCGAACTTCTCGACCGCCTCGGCCAGCCGGGTAGGCGAAATGGCGGAGGCGCCGTAGAACACGGTCTTCAAGCTGGACAGATCGTATTTGTCCAGGTCGGGGCTGTCGAGCAGCGCGTACAGCATGGTCGGCACCAGCATGGTCGCGGTGATCTTGTACTTCTCGATCGCCTCGAGGACCTTGGTGGGATGGAAGTAGGGCAGCACCACGATGGAGCCACCCTGCTGCGCCGTGGGGTTCCAGAACGCGGCACCGGCATGGCTGAGCGGAGTGCAGACCAGGAAGCGGACCTCGTCCGGCCATTCCCATTCGGTCATCTGGATGCGGAGCATGGTGGCGCTGCCGCGGAAACTCATCTCGACACCCTTGGGCTTACCCGTGGTGCCGCCGGTGTAGGCCAGGCTCATGGTCGCATTGGGATCGACCTTGGGCGGATTCAGCCGGTCGGGGGTGAAACCGGCGGCCAGCTCGATGAGGTCGGTGCCGGCCTCGGAAGGACCGAACGAGAACAGGTTCCGCAGGCCGGGGACCTTCTCGCGCAACTGCGCGGCGCGCTCGTCGAAACCGGCGGGGTCGAAGATCAGAGTTTCCACGCCCGCGTCCTCGAGGACGTAGGCGTGATCGTCGAGCGAACCCATCGGATGCAGCGCCATCGCCCGCGACCCGTTCACGTTGTTCGCGCCCTGAGCGAAGATGACCTCCGGCCGGTTGGCCGACAGCACCGCCACCGGTGAGCCCACGCCGAGCCCGGCCGAGGCCAGCGCCTGCGCGAACCGGCTGATCTGATCCCGCACGTCGCGGTAGGTGAGGGTGGCGTCGTCGATATGGACCGCGGTGCGGTCGGCATAGCGTTCGAGAGCCTTACCCAGCAGGTCCACCGAGAGGGGCTCGCGGTGCAGCAGGTCGGTGTCGTCGACGTGCGGTTCAGTGTTCATTCGTCTGCCTTTCGGGCCTGCTCGCACGAGCGGCCCCGCGAAGTTGACCGGCGCTCGGGCGCGACCCCGAGCCGCCTGCGCCCCCGCGGGGTGCCGCGACCCGGAACCGTCCACCGAGGCTCGCAAACCGAGGAAAACTATAACACGTTCTACTTACCCGATCGAGGAATCGGCAACTCCCCCGGCCCGGCCCTCGCACTTGCCACCGATAAAGGGGATATCTACTATCCCTATTATGCGGATGGGCGAAGGCGTCGAATGGAGCCTGCACTGTTGCGTGACCCTCACCTGGGCCGAGGAGCACTGGCCGGTCCCGATCGCGCGACTGGCCGCCTGGTTCGACCTGCCCGTGGAATACCTGAAGAAACGCCTACAGGCCCTCGTCCGCGCCGGGATCCTCACCTCGACTCCCGGTGTCCGGGGCGGATTCGGCCTGGCCCGACGCCCGGAGCAGATCACGCTGCTCGATGTGGTGACCGCCATCGAGGGCGGTACGGACCCGTTCCGCTGTACCGAGATCCGGCAGCGCGGGCACAGTGGTCGCACCGCGACCACCGATTTCACGCACCAGTGCGGTATCGCGGTGGCCATGCGACGCGCGGAACTGGCCTGGCGACGCGAACTGGCGGCGCAGACCATCGCCGACCTGTCCGCGGCGGCACCGGCGGGTTCCGCGGAACGCACCCGTCGCGAGATCGCTACCGCAGGAACCTGACCGCCCGGGCCCGCGGCCTGCCGCGAACGGCCCCGAGATCTTACGACCCCTCGAACCGAACAGGAGACGACCGTGTCCGGAATTGTTGTGGTGGGTGGCGGCTTCGCCGGTGTGTGGAGCGCGGCGGGCGCGGTGCGCCTGGCACGCGAAACGGGCCGCGAACTACCGGTCACCCTGATCTCCCCCGGCGACGATCTGGTGATCCGCCCCCGCCTGTACCAGGCCGAGCCCGAACGGATGCGAGTCTCACTGGACCGGGTCCTCGGACCTGCCGGAGTGCGCCGGATCGCCGCCACGGTGACCGGAATCGATACCACCGGACGGACCGTGACGGCGACCGACAGGGACGGACACAGGGCCGAAATCGGCTACGACCGCTTGATACTCGCCACGGGAAGTGAACTCGTCCACCCGGAACTGCCCGGCGCCGAACTACTGTTCGACGTGGACACGCTGCCCACGGCGACAGAGTTGGATACTCATCTGAACCGGCTACCCGATCTGCCGCCCGGCGCGGGGCGGTTCACCGCCGTCGTGGTCGGTGCGGGGTTCACCGGGCTGGAGATCGCCACCGAACTGGTGGACCGGCTCGCAACCGTCGCCGCGGCCGGCGCGCCAGGTGAAAAGGTCCGGGTGGTGCTGGTGGAGCGGGCCGACACACTCGGGCCGGAACTCGGACCCGGCCCGCGCCGGGAGATCGCCGACGCCCTGGACGTCCTCGGCGTGGAACACCGGCTCGGTGTGAGCGTGGCAGCGGTGGAACCGGATCGGGTCACGTTGTCCGACGGCACTCACCTCGCCACGCACACCGTGGTCTGGACGGCAGGGGTACGCGCCAATGGTCTCACCGCTGGAATTCCGGGAACCCGCGATCGGCTCGGCCGCCTGGAAGTCGACGCCGATTTGTCGGTTACCGGTGTACCGGCCGTCTACGCGGCCGGCGATACCGCCGATGCGGCGGCCGAACCCGGACACCAGGTCATGCAGTGCTGCCAGCACGCCCTGCAACTGGGTAAATTCGCCGGCCACAATGCCGCCGCCGATCTACTGGGACTCCCCGCGGTGCCGTTCACCGCGACCCCCTACGTCACCTGCCTCGACCTGGGCTCGCACGGCGCGGTGTTCACCAACGGGTGGGATCGTCGCGTCGTCGCGACCGGGGCGGTCGCCAAGGACCGCAAGCGCAAGGTGAACGAACTGTGGATCTACCCGCCCACCGACGACCCGGACGAACTCCTGCGGCAGGCCGATTACCGGTTCTCGGTCCGGCAGATCACCGAGCCCCGAGCGATCTGAGCAACCGTGCTGTAGGCGGGGACCCAACGCGATCTCACGCTCTGTTCGATGCGCGCGCAACTGCCGGTGCTGCGAGCCGATCCGCGGATACCCGGAGTTCAGCACCGGCGCCGGAACGGCCGTCTAAAGAACCCGCGGCGATCATCCAGCGGGAGCCAGTTCTTTCTCGTTTGCATCGGCCGGCACCCCGGCAGGCAGATGCGCCCGGGAATGGCGCAGGATCACCGCGGTGCCCGACAATGCCACCACAACCAGAGCTCCGAGGAGCACGGGATAGCCGGCGACGGAGTTCAGCAAGCTCAGCAGCGACGGCAGCAGGAAACCGAGGTAGGCGAGCGCGTAGTAGGCGCCGGTGAGGGCCGCGAGTTCGTGCGGCGCCGCGATCCGCTGCAGTTCCAGCAGACCGGAGACCAGCGCGATCCCGTAGGCACAGCCCAGCGCGACAGCGGCAGTCAGTGCCAGCCCCGGGGACCGGACGATCGCGGCGAACATGCTGATCAACAGGCCCAGCGGCATCAGTGTCATCGACGCGATCACCGCGCGGGCACTGCCGGTGCGGTCGAGCCGTTTCGCCAGCGGTTGCACCAGGGTGCCCACCACCAGTGTGCCGACGGTCAGGGTGGTCGAATACAACAGGCTCCACTGGCCGACCCGGTCACCGACGAGCTGCGGCATGATCGCGTACGCCACCGCCGCCGAACCGAAGATCCACGGCGCCATCGGCATGATCACCCGACGGAAACGCGGATGGCGCAGGCCACCGAACTGCCCGTGAGCAGCGCCGCCCGCGGTACCCGTCTCCGGCACCCGGACCACGAACGGCAGTACCGCGAGTGCGAGCAGCGCGTGCACCAGATACGGGGTGACCATGGGCAGCGGACCCCACTGCGCGAGCAGGCCGGCGACCGCGGCGCCCAGCGCGAAACCCGCAGTGAGACAGAGCGCGGCCCAGCGGGCGCCCGTGCCCGGGGCGGCACCGCTGCGGAAGCAGAGTTCGGTGACCCAGGTCGTCCCCACCGCCATCGCCACCGCCACCCCGAACCCGGTGACCAGCCGTCCGGCGGCGATCCAGCCGACCCCGAACGTCCCGGCCGCCAGCAGCAGACTCGCGACCAGGGACGCCAGCACCCCGGCGAGCGCGACCGGGCGGCGGCCGAAGCGTCCCGACAATGTGCCCGTCAGCAGCAGGCCGGGAACCAGACCGAGGACATAGGCGCCGAGCAGTGCGTTCACGGTGAGCGCCGAGTAACCGGCGTCCCGGTACATCACCAGCAGCGGGGTGAACTGATTGCCGCCCCACGCACAGACGAAGATCGCGGCCAGAGCCGCCGATATGGAGCCGTTTCTCATCGCCGGTGGGTCCCGTCCAAGTGGGCCCGCAGGGCGGTGGTGAAGGCGGCGGCATCGCCGGATTCGATGATCTCGATCAATTCGCCGTGTTCACGCAGGACGACCTGGATATGGTCGGGCACCGGACCCAGCGCGGCCACGTTCATCCGCCGCTGCCGATCGGCCAGCCCGGTGTAGAAGCGGATCAGCAGGGCATTCCCGCCGGCTTCGACCAGGGTGCGGTGAAACCGTTCGTCGGCCTCCGCGAAGGCATGCAGGTCCGCGTCCGCCGCCCGCTCGCGTTGCACCTCGAGCGCGGCCCGTAGCTGTTCCACGGCCGCCGGTATCCGCTCCGGGGTGCGCTGCAGCCGGCGCACCGCGGCGCTCTCCACCGCTTCCCGGGCGTCCAGCACATCCTCGGCCTCGCCCGGCGGTACGGGCGCCACGATAGCGCCGCGCTTCGGCACCAGGGTCAGCAGTTCCTCGGCCTGCAATCGGACGAAGGCCTCACGCACCGGGGTCCGGCTCAAGCCGAGGCGACCGGCGATCTCGGTTTCGCTGAACAGGTGGCCACCCGGGAGTTCGCCGGAGAGCACCAGTTCTTTGGTGAGCCGGTAGGCCCGATCGGCGGCGCTCGTCGCGGACTGGACTGGGTCGGAATCGGTCGGCACCCTGCGACTCTAACTGATAGATACAAGCTTGTATGCAAGCATGTACCCCATCTCACTACCTGAGGCTCGGCACCATGGGCCGACGTCACGGCACCTACGCGGCGGGAGCGAACCGGCGCACCCGGACTGTGCACACCAGCCAGCTCCACGGACCGGCATCGCCATCACCCCTCGCCGCAGTGGGGAGGGCTCTGCGTACTCCTTCCCAGCGGGCCTTTCTCGTCGAAGAGCGCCGATTCGGCCAACCCGATACCGTGCGGCTGCGGGTGCGTGACCGCGTCCAGGCAGACCCACTCGCCGGCCGACTGCCGGACGACGGCCGCGACGCCGCGGCCGCCGTTCACCCGGCCGCCGCGGCATGACCCCTACTGCCGAGCCGGCCCGACACGCAGACGAGAACTCGGGACGCTCATCGCCGAACTCCACGGCGCGGTCGAATCAGCTGCTGCGTGGCGGAAGCGACCGTGGCGGCGCCGGCACTGTCCGCACATCGTGCGGAGCGGGGGCAACGACCCGGCAACCACGGGCCGGCCGGCTCGTCTTCCCGATTTCCGCACCGCAGGAGCGGTCGAATCGCTGGTACGGGCTCTCGGTAACGTCGGGACCGGTACGACCCAGCGGCGAGAACGGACAACCACGTGAACGAGGCCTTCTACCTGCCCGACCCGGCGGACCCGCGCCGGTTCGTCTCCACCGAGCTCACCCGGGGCCCGTGGTCACCCGACGCCCAGCACGCCGGACCACCATCCGCCCTCCTCGGCCATGTGATCGAACGATGCGATCCCCGGCCCGGTTTCCAGGTGGGGCGGGTCGCGGTGGAAATCCTCGGGCCGGTCCCGCTGGCCCCGCTCACCGCGGAGGCGCGGGTGGTACGGCCGGGTCGCAGTGTCGAACTGATCGAGGCCACCCTGTCCACCGACCGCGGGCCGGTGATGCGGGCCAACGCCTGGCGGTTCAAACTCGCCGATCCCGACCTGGACCTCCCCGCCCGGTTCCTGCCCAGCGGCTCGCGGCCCGGTCCCGAACAGGCCCCCGAACCGGAGCGGTTCCCCTCGCCCCAGCCGGTGGGTTTCCACACCGGTATCGAATACCGATTCACCACCGGCTCGTTCTCGACACCGGGACCGGCCATGTGCTGGATCCGGCTGAAGTACCCGATCGTCGCGGGCACCACACCGAGCCCGCTGGAACGCACGCTCGCCGCCGCCGATTCCGGGAACGGGGTCAGTTCCGTCCTGGATTGGAACAGCTACCTGTTCATCAACACCGATCTGACGGTCACCCTGCACCGGCAGCCGGCCGGCGAGTGGGTCTGCCTGGACGCGGTCACCCACCCCCAGCCGCACGGTATCGGGCTGGCCGAATCGGCGCTCTTCGACGAGAAGGGCCCGCTGGGCCGCAGCACCCAGACGCTGTTCCTCGGCCCCCGCTGATCACGCGCAGGTCCCGCCCCACGAGAGAACCTGCCGCCACGAAACCCGCCGCCCCGGCCCCACAGGAGGCGGCAGGTCCGTGCCCAGCCAACCCAAACCGGCGCCCCCACCCCCACAGGCCGCAGCCGCCCCAAGCCCCCGCGCTCCACATCCACAGGCCGCAGCCGCCCCGAGCCCGCGCGCCCCACAACCACAGGCCACAGCCGCCCCAAGGCCCAGCCACCACAAACCCGCGCGCCCCACAGGACGCGGCTGTTCCTCCCACGCGCCGCGAACCGGTGCGGTTGTCACGCCCGCGGGGCCGCCTCCACGGGCAACGCATCGGAGCCGGAGTCGGCGGAGTGCGTTTCTTCCGCACGTACGGATATCCCGGGCGGCCGCTGAGATCGGTCCGAGAGCCCGCGGTTCACCGGCGCGAGCGCATAGCCGGCAACCGGTGCGGTCCGGCCGAGGGCGGGATCGGTCCATGGCGTACGGCCCGGGACTGCGGTGACAGGGACGGCGCCGGTCGCGGTGGCCGGCGCGGGCCCTGTCGCGGGCGCCGGTCCTGAGGTGGTCGCCGGTCCTGTCGTGGCCGCAGGTCCCGTCGTGGCCGCAGGTCCCGTCGTGGCCGCAGGACCCGTCGTGGCCGCAGGACCCGTCGTGGCCGCAGGACCCGTCGTGGCCGCAGGTCCCGTCGTGGCCGCGGGGATCGAAGTGGGATAGGCGGACGGCGCAACCGGGGCGCCGGGTGGCACCGAACCGGCCACCAGCGTGACCGCACCTGTCTCAGGCGGCTGCGGATCGGCGGCGCCCGGCTCCCCGGGCCACTCCTCGGGAGGCCGGGTCCACGGCGTCGTCGAAATGCCGGACGCGACGGTTTCGTCCATACCGGGCGTCGTATACCCGCCCGGTGGCGTCGGCACGGTTCCCGGGGCCTCCTCGTCGGCGGACGTGCCGGACGGTGGGGAGCCGGGCGTCCCTTGCTGATCGGACGGCGTGTCCTCCGGTGTCCCGGAGTTCTGCGGTGTCTCGCCTGTGGTCCCGGGGTGCTGGGGTGTCACTCCCGGTGACCCGGGATACGGTGTGGCGCCCGGCGTCCCGGGAGGCGCCGGCACGCCCGGGGGTGTTACCCCCGACGGGCCGGGAGGCATCGGGACTCCCGGCGTATGCCCGTTCATATGCTCGTCGAACTCCTGCTGCAAGGCGTCGAGTCGCTCGGTGAGCCCCTGGACATCGCCGGAGACCCGCTGGTTCGCGGTAATCGCTTGCGCCAGGATTTCCCGGCCCTGCCCGAAGGCGTCGTTCACGATATCGAGCGCATACGCCGGCAGCGGCGTATGCGGCGGCAGGGCCTCACCGGCCCGAGCGTTGACGGTATCGATGAGCGCGCCGACCGCCAGCTGCCCTTCGTCGGAGACCCGGCCCGCACCGTTGGCGATCAGCTGCACGGCTTTGGCGTCGAGCTCGGCGAACCCGGCCATCACGGTGTTGAGCTGCTCCGCCTTCTCGGCGTAGTCGGGCACGCCCGCGGTCTCGGTGCCGTGTGCCTTTTCCGGTAATTCCGGTGCGGGCGGGGCGGTTCGCTCACCGTCGCCGAAGCTCTTCCACACCGAGCAGAGATACCCGGGCAGCACCAGATACATTTCGCCGACGGCACCGGCCCCGGTGAGTTCGGCCGGCATCCGCAGATTCGACATCGCCGCCGGGCAGCTACCGTTGCCGATATCGGTGGTGTCGATCGATACGGCCTGCGGGGACTGCGGGGATACCGCGTAGGCGCCGAAACCACCGCCCAGCGCGGCCGGCAGCCCACCCTCCCGTTTGGGCCCGTGCACCAGAACCAACCCGGCCTTATGGTCCACATGCCCTTTGACCGCACCGGCGATCCCGTCGTCGGCGGCCCGGGTGAGGCCCTTCTCCACCCCCTCTTTGACGAGCTTCCCGGCCAGGTTCGCCCCCCAGGCTCCGCCCGCGCCGCCGATACCGGCGACGACGGCTTCCTCCACCGCATCGCCCATATCCTTGTCGTCGACCAGGATTCCGCCGACGAAGGATCCGGCCATTGCCCCGAGGAATGCGCCCGGCGGCCCGAGGAACCCACCGGCCAAGGCGCCACCGATCAGGCTTCCGGCATCCGCCCCGGTGAAATCCACGTCGAAAATACCCACCCGGCAAGCTTTTTCGCACTCTCACCGGCGGCTCCGGTTCCTGACAGAACCTTGACGACTATCCCGGGCGACTTTGACAAGCTCTTTCCGGGCCCGGGCGCGCCACTGCAGGTGCACGACCGCCCAACACTTCGGTCAACGGCACAACCCACCGACCGCCGAACAGTTTTCGTGCCGCCTCGCCAGCGCGGTCATCGGTTTCCAGGCGCCCAGCCAGTTTCGCGCGGCGGCGTAGACGCGCCGCGCTTCCGGCTGGGCAGCGCATGGATTTCGCGTAGCCTGGCTTCCCGCCCGCAGGACGCGTCTGCGCCCAGATCATTTCTGGCTCGGCCGGCCACTACCTGCATCGTTCCATTGAATCCCCCAGAGCGTTGCCCGGGTGATCGGATCGGCAGCGGTGGCCGGAGGAACCGAAGACGCTCGGCGAACCCCGGTACAGTCCCGGAACGCAAAAGGTCGCCGGGGGAACGCGTTACGACGCGCACCCTCCGGCGACCCCGGCGGATCAAACGGCCTGTTTCTCCCCGTCCCGCTCGGCCACCATCGTCAACGCGATATCGACGATCATGTCCTCCTGGCCGCCCACGAGCCGCCGGCGCCCGGCTTCCATGAGCAGGGTGCGCACGTCGATGCCGTAGCGTTCGCTCGCCGCTTCCGCATGCCGCAGGAAGCTGGAATAGACACCGGCGTAACCCAGGGTGAGAGTTTCGCGGTCCACCCGCACCGGCCGGTCCTGCAGCGGCCGGACCAGATCGTCGGCGGCGTCCTGCAGAGCGAAGACATCGCAGCCGTGCTTCCAGCCGAGCACATCGGCGACCGCCACGAACGCCTCGATCGGGGTGTTACCGGCGCCCGCACCGTGGCCGGCCAGCGAGGCATCGACCCGGGTGACACCGTTTTCGACGGCCACCACCGAGTTGGCCACCGACAGCGACAGATTCTCGTGCGCGTGGATACCGAGCTCGGTATTCGGATCCAGCACATCGCGGTAGGCGTGGATCCGGTCACGCACACCGTTCATGGTGAGGCGGCCACCGGAATCGGTGACGTAGACGCAGTGCGCGCCGTAGCTCTCCATGAGTTTCGCCTGCTCGGCCAGTTGGGCCGGTTCGGCCATATGGCTCATCATCAGGAAGCCCGAAACGTCCATCCCGATCTCGCGGGCGGTCGCGATGTGCTGGGCGGCGACATCGGCCTCGGTGCAGTGGGTCGCGACCCGCACCGACCGCACACCCAGACCCCACGCGCGCCGCAAATCTTCGGCGGTGCCGACACCGGGCAGCAGCAGGCTGGTCAGCCGGGCGTTCTTGATGTTGGCGGCGGCGGCCTCGAGCCAGGTCCAGTCGCTGTGCGAACCCGGCCCGTAGTTCACCGAACCACCGGCCAGCCCGTCACCGTGCGCGACCTCGATGGCGTCGACACCCGCGGCGTCGAGCGCGGCCACGATCTTGCCCACGTTCTCCGGGGTGATGCGGTGGCGGATGGCGTGCATCCCGTCGCGCAGGGTCACATCCTGAACGAAAACCGAGGTCGATTCCGTCGAGCTCATCGAGCGTTCTCCTTGTCTATTGGCATGAGCGAGGGCCCTGCGTGGTTACGCTCCGCTACCGCCTCCGGGCCTGACTCGCTCATGCGGTCTCCTGGCTGTTCTGCGCGATCCGCTCCGCGACCTGCAGACCGGCCGAGGTCATGATGTCGAGGTTGCCGGCATAGGCGGGCAGGTAGTGGGCCGCGCCCTCGACCTCGAGAAACACCGATACGCGGTGGGTCGGGAACAGGGCGTTGTCCTTGGCGAGCAGGGTGTGCACCGGCTGGTCCTGCGGGATCGGGTCGATCTGCACTTCCTGCTTGAGGCGGTAACCCGGCACATAGGCCGCCACATCGTCGACCATCTTCAGCACCGACGCCTTGATCTGCGCGTGGGAATCCTCGTCGGGGGCGTTGACCAGGCAGAACACCGTATCGCGCATGATCAGCGGTGGTTCGGCCGGGTTCAGGATGATCACCGCTTTACCGCGTTCCGCACCGCCCACGGACTCGATGGCGTGCGCGGTGGTCTCGGTGAATTCGTCGATATTGGCGCGCGTCCCCGGGCCGGCGGATTTCGAGGCGATGGAGGCGACGATCTCGGCGTAGGGCACCGGCACGACCCGCGAAACCGCGGCCACGATCGGAATCGTCGCCTGGCCACCGCAGGTCACCATGTTCACGTTCTGCGCCCCGAGATGCTCCTCGAGGTTCACCGGCGGCACCACGAACGGGCCGATCGCGGCGGGCGTCAGGTCGATCAGGCGTTTACCCAGCGGCGCGAGCCGGGCGTGGTTCTGCTCGTGCGCCTTCGCCGATGTGGCGTCGAAGACGATCTCGATCTCGTCGAAATTCGGGAGCGCGATCAAGCCCTCCACACCCTCGTGGGTGGTCGGGACCTTCATGCGTGCGGCGCGGGCCAAACCGTCGGAATCGGGATCGATACCGACCATCGCGCCCATTTCCAGGAAACGGGAATGCCGCATGACCTTGATCATCAGATCGGTGCCGATATTGCCCGACCCGATGATCGCGACCTTGGTGCGTTTGTTGTTGTCACTCATTGGGAGACCTCCGAAGCGGTGGTGAAGGAAGCCGAAACCGTCCCGAGGCCGGAGATGGCGGCGGTGACGGTGGCGCCGGGGTGCAGCGGCCGCATCGGGCCGAGCGCACCGGAGAGGATCACCTGGCCGGCGCGCAGCGGTTCGCCGAAGGTGCGAGCCTGCTGCGCGAGCCAGGACAGGGCGTTGAGCGGGTCGCCGAGGCAGGCGGCGCCGTTGCCGGTGGAGACTTCTTCCCCGTCGATGCTCATGCTCATGGTGACGTCGATGGGCTCGACGTCGTCGAGGGTGCGGCGCTCGGTGCCGAGCACATAGAGCCCGCTCGAGGCATTGTCGGCGACGGTGTCGGCGAAGGAGATGTTCCAGTCGGTGATCCGGCTGTCCACGATCTCCAGTGCGGCCACCGCCTCGGCGACCGCCGCCCGGCACTGGGCGATATCGAGCGGCCCCTCGTCGAGGTCCGCACCGAGGATGAAGGCGATCTCGGCCTCGGCCTTGGGTTGCAGCAGCCGGTCGATCGGGATCACGTCGCCGTCGGTGTAGGCCATATCGGAGAACAGCACCCCGAAATCGGGCTGATCCACACCCAGCTGTTGCTGGACGGCCTGCGACGTGGCGCCGATTTTGCGCCCGACCACCGTGACGTCCGCGGTGACCCGGGCGGCGTTGAAGCGCTCCTGGATGCGGTAGGCCGTGGCGACATCGTCGGGACTTATCAGACCCTCGCGCAGCGGCGCACAGGTTTTACGTGTCTCGGCTGCGGTGATCAGGCGTTGCGCGGCGCGGACGACGATGGACTCGTCGACACCCGATGCGCTGGTGCCCTCGACAGTGGTTGCCACCACTACCTCCGTTCTCCTCATCGTTGGGTGGTACCAGTGCACACCGCTGCGCCGCAGCTGAACAGTAAAATGGTCCACTGACTGGACCACCCATGCGAGAAGGAACCTCATGCCGCAACACCAGCTCGACGACCGGTCGGTCCTGGGCCGCGCATTACTGATCCTGGAGGCATTCGGTGTCGAGGATCAGGCCGTCGGACTGTCCGAACTCACCCGGCGCACCGGCCTGCCGAAAGCCACCGTGCACCGGATGAGCCGCGACCTGGTCGCGGCCCGTCTGCTCAGCGCCTCCCCCGACGGCTACCGCCTCGGCCGCGGCCTCTTCGAACTCGGTATGCGCGCGGCCACCGAACGCACCCTCCTCGAGGTCGCGATCCCCTTTCTGCAGGACCTGTTCACCCGGACCAGCGAAACGGTGCACCTCGGGGTCCGCGACGGCGACGAAGTGGTCTACATCAGCAAGATCGGCGGACACCGCCAGGCCCGTTCCCCCTCCCGCATCGGCGGACGGATGCCGCTGTACTGCACCGCGATCGGTAAATCACTGCTCGCCCATTCCGGGCCCGAAACGATCGACCGTATCCTCGCCGGTCCATTGGTCCGCCGCACTCCCCGCACCGTGGTGGCCCCGGGCCTGCTGCGCGCCCAACTGGCCCAGGCCGTGGAAACCGGGGTCACCTTCGAACACGAGGAATCGACCATCGGCATCGCCTGTGTCGCCGCCCCCATCCTCGACGGCAGCGACGAGCCCCCGGCGGCGATCTCGGTCACCGGCCCGGTCACCCGCTTCCGCCCCGAAACCCACGCGCCTTCGGTCCAGGCCGCTGCCGCGGGTATCGCCTCCATCCTGGCGCGCCGCGCCCAGACCAACACCTGAGAACGGAAGGCCAGTCCATGACCGCCGAACTGCGTTCCTTCACCGTCCACATCGATACGGGCCGATGGAGCGAAACCGTACTCACCACAGTGGGTCTGCTCGTGCCGCGCGGCCGGATCACCGCGTTGCTCGGCGGACCCGGAGCCGGTAAGACGATGGTTGCGTACGCCCTCACCGGTCGGCTACCCGGCACGGCACAGAGCCGAGGAGAGGTCCTGATCGACGGCCGGGCCGTGCCCGATGACGGCTGGCCGGAACTGCGTGGCGGAACCGTCGGATATATCCCGCAGGAGGGTGTCACCGCGTTCGATCCCGGCAAGACCGTGGGCGCACAGCTCCGGGAGCTGGAACTGCACCACCGCGCGTGGAGTATGCAACAGGCGTGCACCGCGGCCCATTACCCGGAATACGCCGCGGAACTGCTGCCACACGAGAATTCGGGCGGGCAGATCCAGCGAGCGGCACTCGCTGCTGCCCTGCTTCCCGCGCCGTCCGTTCTCATCGCGGACAGTCCCGCCGCCTCCCTCGACCGTGAAACGGCGTATCACGTGTGGAAATCGCTACGCGACTACGCCGACACCGGCGCCGCCGTACTCGCCATCAGCAATGATGTACCGATGCTGACCGCCGGCGGATTCGCCGACCGGATGGTGATCATGGACGCCGGCCGCATCCTGGCCGCCGGATCACCGGCGCAACTCGCCGAATCGGAAGACGCACATGTGGGAGCTCTCATCCGGTCCGGTCTCTGAAACCCCTGTGCTACCCGTGGCGATGGCCGAACACCGTCGGCCGGAGTCGACGGGATCGCCTCGGCAAACCGGTACGTCCCGGCGCGGTCCATGATTGGGTGGGTTGATGACCGAGCACGTGGTTCCATTGGGGACATCGGGAAAGCAGAGCCCGCTCAGGACATTGCTGTGGCGGCGGCGAAGTACTCGCAGTTTCTCCGCCCGTTCCCTGAGCCTGGATGCTTTGGCATCCATATTGTGGGCGGCCCAGGGGCACACCGCCGACGGTCACCGCGTATGCCCCTCGGCGCATGCACGGTACCCGCTGGCGCTGTCGATTGTGGCGGGCGATGTCGACGGCCTGGCAGCAGGGGTGTACACCTACGACGCCGAGTCCGGTCACCTGCGCCTGACTGCCCTCGGTGACCATCGTGACGCCGTCGCTCAGACGGCGCTTGTCGACCACGAATGGTTGAAGCAGTCTGCTGCGCTATTGGTTCTCACAGGAGATATCGATTCGGCCAACCGTCATTTCGCCGACCAACCACCCGCAGGCCGGCGTGGACAGCGCTACGTCTGGCTGGAAGCCGGCCACGCCAGCCAGAACATCTACCTGCAAGCCACCGAGACCGGGCTCGGCGCCACGCTCGTAGCCGGATTCCACGATGATCGTCTCCAAGACCTCGATCCAACGGTCGTCCCCGCGGAACATGAACCGCTGGCAATCCTGGCGGTCGGGCTTCCGTCCGAGGATTCCGCGTGGAGTCCCCGGAAACGATCGGGCCAGTGACCCGCAATGGGTTGATCACGCCGAGTTGATCCGACGGCGCGTTTATCCTAACCTGCCCTCTGGTGTCGCGTGTCGCCGGCAGGAAGGAAGCCGGCGATTGGAGGCACCGGAAACATTGGATCCCCGATGAATCCAACCGCTTCTCTCACCACCGCTCCCCTTGCCGGTCGTCGCGAATGGGTCGGGCTGGCGGTGCTCGCTCTTCCTACTCTGCTCATCGCCCTGAACAATTCGGTCCTGCACCTGGCCTTACCGCATCTGAGCGCCGACCTCGGACCCGATAGCAGCCAACTGCTCTGGATCCTGGACATCTACGGGTTCATGATCGCTGGATCGCTGATCACGCTGGGTGCCGTAGGGGACCGGATCGGCCGCCGCAAACTGCTGCTCGTCGGCGCGGGCGCGTTCGGCGCCGCCTCGGTGGCCGCAGCGTTCGCGCCGACTGCCGGGATGCTGATCGTGGCACGTGCGCTGCTCGGGCTGGCGGGCGGCACCCTGATGCCATCCACCCTCTCGCTGATCAGCACGATGTTCCGGAATGCCCGCCAGCGCACCGCCGCCATCGGCATCTGGATGACCTGCTTCTCGGTCGGCTCGACCCTCGGCCCCCTGTTCGGTGGGCTACTGCTGGAGCGCTTCTGGTGGGGGTCGGTGTTCCTGCTGTCGGTGCCGGTCATGCTGCTTCTCCTCATAGCAGGCCCGCTCTTACTGCCCGAGGCCCGCGATCCCGACCCCGGCCGATTGGACCTGACCAGCGCTGCTATGTCCCTCGCCGCTGTCCTCGCGGTCGTCTACGCAGTAAAACGGATGGCGCAGGACGGCTTCACGGGCCAGGCCGGCCTGGTGCTGGCGGGTGGTATCGCGCTCGCCACCTGCTTCGTGTTCCGGCAGCGGCGGCTGCCCGATCCGCTCCTGGATCTCGGTCTGTTCGCCAGGCCGGGTTTCAGTGTTTCGCTGCTGACGATGACCCTGGGCATTCTGGCGATGGCGGGCACTCAGCTGTTCATCACGCAGTACCTCCAGTTGGTGGAAGGTCTGTCGCCTTTCGCGGCCGGGATGTGGATGATCCCCGGTGCGCTCGGGTTGATCGTCGGGACGAATCTGGGCCCGGCCCTGGCTCGCCGAGTACGCCCGGCGTACATCATCGGGGCCGGGCTCGCCGTCGCCGCCGCGGGGTACGCGGCGCTGACCCAGGTTCCGTCCTCGTCGGGACTTCTGCTGCTCATGCTCGGAAGTATCGCCATCGGGGCCGGACTCGGCCCGATGATGACATTGAGCACCGACCTGGTCGTCGATTCCGCCCCGCCCGAGAAAGCCGGCGCCGCATCGGCGATGTCGGAGACCGGCGGCGAATTCGGTATGGCCCTCGGCATTGCGGTCATCGGCAGCGCCGGCACCGCCGTCTACCGTTCGGAGATGGCAGGCGCCATTCCGGCAGGTGTCCCGGCCGCGGCGACCGAGAACGCGCGGGACACCCTCGCCGGAGCTGTCGAACTGGCGGGAGAGCTGCCGGGCAGGGCAGAAGCGGACCTACTCGAGTCCGCCCGCGAGGCGTTCACCCATGGACTACACGTCAACGCGGGGATCAGCGGCGGTGTCATGATCGTCGTAGCCGTTGCCACCGTAGTGATGCAACGGCATGTACGCGCGAGCGACGCACCCGCCGCCCAGCCTTCTGTGCTCGACGTCGGCTGACTGTGAACGATATTCTCTACTACCTCGTGCGATCTGCCGAATTACCCGCCGATGTCAATCGTGCGTTCGATCTCGGTGGACCGAACGTTCGGACGTATCTGATGATGACGCGGAAATACTCATGTGCGGCGCCGATCGGTTGGCCTCGCACGCAGCGAAGAGGCGGACGAGGACAGGGTGGTGGCTCATGGCGGTGGCGATGGCATTGTTCACGCGTGATCTGCGTGTTCACGACAACCCCGTCCTGGCCGCTGCCGCACGGGCAGCGGAGATGCTGCCGGTATTCGTTGTGGACGAAACAATATGTGCCACAGATTATCTCACCCCGAACAAGGCCGAATTCCTGGTGACCGCACTGGCCGACCTGGACGAAGGACTGCGCCGGTCGGGTGGGCAACTGGTGGTGCGCCACGGCGATACGGTGCGTGAAGTGTGCCGATTGGTCCGGCAGTATTCGGTCGGCGAAGTACATATCGCCGAAGATGTCAGCGCCTACAGCCGCCGCCGCGAAGATCGGCTGCGCACGCAGTTGGCGGAGTCGGATTGCCGGTTGCACGTCCATACCGGCAGCATCACCGTGGCCGCGCCCGGCCGGCTCACCCCCAGCGGCGGCCGAGACCATTTCGCGGTCTTCACGCCCTATCACCGTCGCTGGGCCCAGCTCCCGGTGCGCGCTCCGTTGCCGGTACCGCAACACATCCGGTTGCCGCACGGTGCCGGAACCGAACCAGTGCCCGCTGCAACGGATCTCACGACCGGCAGCCCTTCGCCGGAATCGACGCAGGCCGGCGAATCCGCAGCACGGCGCATCGCACGGGACTGGTTTCGCGAGGGTATCAGCGGCTACGCCGATCGTCACGACGATCTCGCCGGCGACGCGACCTCACGGCTATCGCCCTATCTGCACTTCGGTTGCCTGTCGGCAACCGAACTGGTGCATCGCAGCGACTTGTCGGCGCCCGGCGCCGCCGCTTTCGTACGGCAGTTGGCCTGGCGAGATTTCCACCATCAAATGCTCGCGGCCCGCCCGGAAACCGCCCACCGCGACTACCGCACCCGGAACGACCACTGGCACGCCGACCCGGTATCGCTGGCTGCATGGCAGGCCGGACGGACCGGCTATCCGATCGTGGACGCCGGTATGCGGCAGCTCGCGGCGCAGGGCTGGATGCACAACCGGGCCCGGATGATCACTGCGAGCTTCCTGTCCAAAACCCTGTATCTGGATTGGCGGCGCGGCGCGCAGCACTTCCTGGGATTGCTGGCCGACGGCGACCTGGCCAACAACCAGCTGAACTGGCAGTGGGTGGCCGGCACCGGTGCCGATACCAGGCCGAACCGAGTGCTCAACCCGATGCGGCAGGCCGACCGCTACGACCCGGACGGTGCCTATGTGCGCCGCTGGGTACCGGAACTCGCGCACCTGCGCGGCCGCGATATCCACCGCCCATGGCGATGGCACGCCGACGGTGTCGCCGGCTACCCGGACCGGATCGTCGACCACGAGCAGGCAGCACGCGACTTCTCGGGAATACGGCACCAGGAACAAGCAGAGTGACCCCGTCGAGTCGCCTACTCGTACCTTGCCCTTCCGAGGTGCAGGGTCGTACTCAGACGCGCCGGTGACCGATGGTCCGAGTGGCGAATTCTGTTGCCCATTGAGCGAATGTGCGAGGTGCACTGCCGAGCAGCGCTCGCGCGTGATCTTCTTGTGCGCGCAGCTGCGGGTTGCCGGGCTGGGCGGCGAAAGCAGGTAGGGCGTACAGCATCACGGCGATCGTGTCCTCGGGCCATCCGTCCCGCCGCCAGCGTTCGGCCGCTTGCTCAGCGGACAGCTCCACGACTTCCGCATCGAGGCCGAGCACCGTTTCGAGCACGCTGATACGTTCGGCCGTGCTGACAGTGATCCCGCTGACGTCGATGGTTCCGCGGTGGGCGGGGTTCAGCAAGACGGTTGCTGCGATCTCCGCGAGATCTCGCTCGTGGATGAACGCATACGGGGCATCCGGAAGGTACTCGTGCACCGGCGTGCGTGTTCGGATGCTCTCCACAACACCTGACCCGGGAATCGGGTAGCCGCCGACGAGGGCATGTGCCATCAAGGCGGTGGGACGCAGATACGCCCAGCCGATTCCGTGCTTGTCCAGACTGCGCTCGAACGCCGACCACTGCCAGGTCTCCCCTGATATCTCTTTCTCGAAATCGGAGCCGTGCGAACCGAGGACGACGACCCGGCCGGATCCGGCGGTGATCAGCGCGTTGACCAGGTCCCGCAGTGGGGCGAGGGATTCCCCGACCAGTCCGGCGAGGAACACGCGCTGGGCGCCGGTCACTGCCGTGGCGAACGCAGCCGGATCGGTGACCTCACCGATCTGCACGGTCACGTTTCGGGGCCAGTCCTGAGCTTCGGCCGCGGGAGTCAGGACCCGCACCTCGGCACCGCGGCGGGTCAGCTCGTCGGCGAGGAGCCGGACCAAGGGTGCGGTCGGCACGGCGCCCGGGTTCCGGGTCGGCGGCATCGCGGTCAACAGGATCATGAACTACCTCTCGGAAGAACGGGGTGAGCCGATCCCGAAGCTACTGACCTCGCCGGCCGATTCTCTAGTAGATGTGCGCCGCGAAATCGTCGTGTGGGTGCCTTCCACACCGCCGTCGAACAGCGGCCACACCCGTACCGAATTTCCCCCGGCGAGACGGCGGCGGCCACGGGGAACAACGCGGCCCTGTTGCGTGTCGTAGGTAATAACGGCTGCTGTGGGTCCAGTCTTCAGCTTGTGGATGTAGGTGGACGACTCCCTCCCACAAGACTCCGCATTCACCACCTCGGTGTTCGAATGCCGTCGACTCGGTACAGCGTCCGGTCCGGACAGATTCCGCCCACAAACGACGCCACCACTTTGGCCTTTGCGTGCAGCATTCGCGGAGCCGGTTCCCTTTCAGAAACCTCACCTCCGGGGGGAATCGTATGCAACACAACACTATTCGCAGACAGGCTCGCGCGACCGAAGACGGTGGCGCATCGGTCGCCGGAATCCTCGACGTCACCGATAATCACGGCTCGCTGCGCGTCGACGGCTATTTGCCCGGACCGCGCGATGCCCATGTCCCGCCCTGGCTGATCCGCGAGTACGGACTCCGCCGCGGCGATACTCTCACCGGCACCCTCGGGCCCCGAACGCGACAATGCCAAACTGCCGCCGCTGGTCCGAGTCGACAGCGTCAACGGATTGCCGCCCGCCAATACGAAATCGGCGACCACACCTCGCCGACCTGGTCCCCATCTACCCGCACGACCGCCTACGCCTCGAGACCGAGACGCATGAAATGGCTACGTGCGTAACCGGTCTGGTGATGCGGGTCGACAAGGGGCAACGTGCCCTGGTGGTCGCACCACCCAAGGCGGGCAAGACCTCCGTACTGCAATTCATGGCGCACGGTCTCGCCAAGAACCATCCCGATGCCAGCTGATGCTGGTACTGGTCGATGCGCAATATCGGGACATTCTGAGCCACCGGGTCAAGTGAGCAACCGAGGCACAGATGCCGTCGTACAGGTGCCCTACCCGCCGCTGCCGGGGTGGACCCGGCGCACGGGGTGCACTGCAATGCGCGCCGTCGAAAGAACGTATTACCCGGACGCGTTACACGAACTCCCGCCCGGGGACTCGCGAGTCCGGCAGTGGCCGAAGGGCGGTCGCGCTGGGATGGATCGCCGCATCGTCGTCCGGACCACGCTGGTCGATTGCGAATGGCTCAAAGAGGCTTCCGCACTATTACAAGCCACCGAGGCCGGGGTCGGGGCGGTCCCCGTCGCCGGATTAGATGATGACCGGCTCCGAAACCTCGATCCAGCAGTCGTCCCGGCCGGGTATCGCCCTCTTGCGATCGACGACGATCGATCCCCTACCTGCACACCTTGACTTCCTCCCGGACGTAAACGGCCGGGATTCCTCCTGAACCATATGGTCCTCCGGTGAGTTCCTGCTTCACCGAGGCACGCCGCCCGCTACGCGGCCGGACTTACCGCCCCTCCACAAGCGTTTCGACTCTCCGCAAGCCCTGCGGCGAGAATATTACGAGCTGCGTTCAGGTCGCGATCGTGGACAGCACCGCATTCGCACGTCCAATCCCGCACCTGCAACGGCTTCCTGTCCCCGACCATCCCACACACCGAACACATCCGGGTCGACGGAAACCAGCGATCCACCCTGCCGAACCTGCGGCCGTACCGGCGAGCCTTCTCCTCCAGCATCCGGGTGAACATGGCCCACCCCGCGTCGTGCACCGACTTCGCGAGCTTCGTACGTGCGAGGCTCTGCACGCTCAAGTCCTCCACGAATACCGCTTGGTTCTCGCGAATAATCTTCGTGGAATGCTTGTGCGCGAAATCCCTGCGCGTATCGGCCACCTTCGCGTGCGCCTTGGCGACCCTCATCCGGGCCTTCACCCGATTCTGCGAACCCTTCTCCTTGCGAGACAGAGACTGTTGCGCCTTCTTCAATCGTCGTTCGGCCTGCCGCAGAAACCTGGGACTGTAGATTTTGCGCCCGTTCGACAAGACCGCGAATGTCGCCAGACCGAGGTCGATACCGACCTCGGAATCGACCTCGGGCAAGGCCCGATCGTCGATCATGACCACGAACGACGCGAAATACCTGCCCGCCGAATCCTTGACAACAGTGACCGACGACGGCTCCGACGGCAACTCCCGCGACCAGGCAACCCTCAGGCCCCCGACCTTGGCCACGTACAGTCGGCCGTTCGATCGCAGCGCAAACCCTTACGGGTCAGCCGGATCGTTTGCCGATTGTCCTTCCGGGACCGAAACCGCGGATTGCCGAGTTTCGGGCCTTTGCGTGAGCCCGACAGGGAGTCGAACCAGTTCCGGTACGCAGTACGGGCGTCTTGGCAGGCCTGCACCAGCACCACCGACGACACCCCGGCCAGCCACGACCGCTGCGGGGTGCGTTTGGCTTCGGTGACCACCCGCCGCTGAATTTCGGTATCCGACAGTTTCACTCCGGCCGCATGTGCTTGTTCGCGTGCGCAGAGGTTATCGTTGTATACCACCCGCGCACATCCGAACGCCTGTGCCAGCGCGATGCGCTGGCCCGGCGTCGGATAGACGCGGAAGTTGTACCGAAGCTGCACCCGCGCACCGTAACAACCGCTACCGACATTCAGTCTTTGGGCGTGGGCGCTGATCGCAAAGCTGTTGATGCGCTGTCCCGGCCTTGAAGGGCCGGGATTGCACCTTGCATTCCACGGTCAGGTACTCCGACGACACCCTCGAAGCCGGCACCCCTGCCCCTTGTCGGGCCCGCCGTTCGGTGGATCCCGGAGGCCGCCGGTCAGCGGACCGCGTAGGAAAGGCACCACCATCGCGCTGAACTCCCGCCGACCGTGTACGAGCGCTCATCGGCCTCTCGCCCGTGGGTCCGGTACGCAGGCCGATCTACCGGTGGTCCGGTACCCGCGCGACGCCATCTCTCGCCCCGGCGGACCGGATGGTCCTGCCTCGCGGGCCGGCTGGTCGCAATACCGTTCGGCAACGGCCCGCCCGCCAGCGAGGGTTCAGGAGTACTTGTAGAAGCCCTCGCCCGTCGCCACCCCGAGCTTGCCCTTGTCGATGTAGTTGTCCTTCAGCCACGCGGCGAGTTCGCGGGTGTCCTCGCCCGCCACGAGGATGTTGTACGGGGTGTTCAGCCCGATCACGTCGAGGATCTGGAACGGGCCCATCGGGGCGCCGGTGGCGATCCGCCAGGTCTTGTCGACGGCTTCCGGTTCGGCGTAGTCTCCGGCGGCGAGTTCGATCGCCGAGTTGAGGAACGGCACCAGCAGCGAGTTCAGGACATAGCCGGACTTCTCCTTGTGCACCTCGATCGGCACCATACCGATCGAGGACGCGAAGTCGACCACCGCCCGGAAGACCTGCTGTTCGGTCCGGTCGGTGCCCATGATCTCGGCGGTGTTGAACTTCCACACCTGGTTGGCGAAGTGCAGGGCCAGGAACCGGTCCGGCCGGCCGGTGAACTCGCGCATATCGCTGGGCAGCAGGGTGGAGGAATTCGTGGCGAAGATCGTGTGGTCGGGGGCCACGGCGGCGAGCTTCTGATAGGTCTGCCGTTTGATGTCCAGTACCTCGGGGACGGCCTCGATCACCAGGTCGGCGTCCGCAACGGCGGCCGCGAGGTCGCTGGTGAGGGCGATGCGCGCGCGGGCCTGCTCGGTCTGCTCGGCGGTCGCGCCCATCACCTCGTCGCGGTAGGTGGCGGCGAGACCGGTGAGCCGGTCGGAGGCCGCGTCGAGGGCGGCCTCGCTGATGTCGTAGGCCTGCACCGGGTATCCGGAGTAGGCGATCTGGAATGCGATCTGGGAGCCGAGCACCCCGGTGCCCAGGACTGTGACCGCGCGAATCTCGATGGCCATCGTGTTCTCCTTACCGGTCGGATCGAACGGGCTTCGCTGACGCTCACGGGCATGCGTAGACCAGTAGACCAGGATCGGCCGGAGCGGCGGCGGGCCCGGACGGCCCCCGCGTTTGCGATCGCGTAACGACTGGCAGGTCATACGTCAGCCAGGTGTTTCAATCATTATTTCAATCATTGATTGAAATTTATGCGGTGCGGTGGTTCACTACGCGTATGCCCCAGAACGTCTCGGCCGCCACCCGGGAACGCTTGCTCACGGCAGCCGAACGGCTGCTGCTGACCGAACGCTACGAAGAGGTCTCGGTGCGCCGCATCTGCGCCGAGGCCGGCGCCAACGCCGCGGCCGTCCACTACCATTTCGGCTCCAAAGAGGCCCTGCTCGCGGCCCTGCTGGAGGACCGGCTCGGCGCGCTGTGGGCAGACCGGCTGGCCGAGGCCACCGCCGCACCGCGCGCGGTCGCCGAAATCGTGGACGCGATCCTCGCACCGTTCACCGACCTGGCGGCCGATCCACTGGGCCGGCTCCATCTGCGCCTGCTCGCGCAGTGCGTTATCGGCCGGCAGGTCCTGCACTGGCAGCAGCAGTGGTTCCGCATCGATTCCTGGTCCGGACTGCTGCCGCAGGTGGACGAACGCGAGAGCCGATACCGCTGGATGCTCGCCTTCGACCTGATCATCATGCGTTTCGGCGCTGCCGCCGCCGACGACCGGCCCCTATCCCCGCACACCGCGGCAACCCTGCGCGATTTCGTCGTCGCCGGGCTCACCGCACCGACCGGAGACAACCGATGAGGCGAAATCGCCACCCTCGCCGCGACCTCCGCGAACCGCACGCATCAGCCATAAAGGAGACTCGGTGACCGACGTATTCGCACCCACCACCCTGGGCCCCCTCACCCTGCGCAACCGGGTGATCAAGGCCGCAACCTTCGAGGGGCGCACCCCGGACGCACTGGTCACCGACGATCTGATCGAATTCCACCGCGAGGTGGCCGCCGGTGGGGTCGCAATGACCACAGTGGCCTATTGCGCGGTCGCTCCCGGCGGGCGCACCGACCGGCACCAGATCTATATGCGTCCCGAAGCTGTCCCCGGCCTGCGCCGGCTCACCGATGCGGTCCATGCCGAGGGCGCGGCGGCCGGCGCGCAGATCGGGCACGCCGGCCCGGTCGCCAATGCCGCGTCCAACCGCGTACCGGCGGTGGCACCGAGCCGCTTCTTCAGCCCGCTCGGCATGGCCCCGATGAAGGTGCCGACCATCGGCGAGATCGGCGAACTCGTCGCCGCCCACGCCGATGCGGCCGAGCTTGCGGTCGAATCCGGATTCGACGCGGTGGAAATCCATTTCGGGCACAACTATCTGGCGAGTTCGTTCCTGAGCCCGATACTGAACCGGCGCAAGGATGCCTACGGCGGTTCGCTCGAGAACCGGGCCCGGTTCGCCCGCGAAATCGCGCGCGCGGTACGCGAAGCAGTCGGCGACCGGGTCGCGGTGACCGCGAAACTGAATATGGAGGACGGAATCCGGGGCGGTTTCACGCTCCCGGAGTCGCTGCAGGTGGCTTCCTGGCTGGAGGCCGACGACACCCTCGACGCACTGGAGCTCACCGCGGGCAGTTCGCTGCTGAACCCCATGCTGCTGTTCCACGGCGCGGCGCCGCGCAAGGAGTTCGCGAAAACACTGCCGGCGCCGGCGCGGTGGGGTTTCCGGATGGTCGGCAAGGCTTTCCTGCGCGAATATCCTTACGAGAAGGCGTATCTGCTCGAGCGGGCCCGGCAGTTCCGTCGTGAACTGTCCATGCCGCTGGTCCTGCTGGGGGGTATCACCGATCTGGAGTCGATGCAGCTGGCGATGGCGGAGGGGTTCGAGTTCGTCGCCATGGGCCGGGCACTGCTGCGTGAACCGGATCTGTTGCGGCGCATCCAATCCGATGCCGCCACCGAATCGGCGTGCGTACATTGCAACGAATGTATGCCGACGATCTACAGTCGCACCCGGTGCGTGCTACGGCTCGATCCACCGAAGCCACTGTCCGCCGGTAAGACGAATTAACGGACACCTATTGAATGTGCCGTTGTTTAACGGTATGGTTCGGGTTATCGAAATCGCGCTTCCCACAGAGCGATTGCCCATGAAGCACCCGCCGCGGCGGGAAACCGATAGAGGACCGAACCATGCACCGTAGTTCACGCACCCGACGCTTCGTCACCCGTATCGCCGCCACCGCCGTGATCGCGGCGGCACCGCTGGCCGTCGCCGCCGTCCCGGCCCTGGCCGATCCGGTGGCGGTCACGGCGAGCAGCGAGGCCGAAGACGTCAGTCGTCCCGGTCGGCACGGTTACGGCCGGCATGACCACAGCTGGAACGGCCGGCACGACCACGGCGCAGGGTGGGACCGCGGCCACCGCAACCGCCACCGCCACGGCCATCCCGGCTGGAACCGCGGCTGGAACCACGGCCCCGGTTTCGGCCACGGTTTCGGCCAGGGGCTGCCGCTGCCCTGGTTCCTCCCGCGCACCGGCAGCGCTTTCTGACCTGACCGACGGTTCACCATTCAGCGGACACTTGCCTGGTGGGCGCGGAGCAGCCGGCGATCGGCTCCGCGTCCACCCCGCCGGGGCTCAGTGACCGTCGCCCGCCGCCGGGTTCGCGCTCTGGACACCGATATCGGCACCGTGCGAGAACGACGCGGATTCCGCACCCCGCTGCGGCGCCTGCTGAGCGCGCAGCCGCGGTAACGCCCGTTCGAACGCACCGACGAGTAGATCCGCCAGGTCATGGCTGAAACCGTTGCGGACCACGATGCGCAACACCGCCAGATCCTGCCGGTCGGCCGGGAACGTGTAGGCGGGTACCAGCCAGCCCTGTTCACGCAACGCCGCGGAGACATCGAACACCGAGTACCCGGTCTCTTCCGGGGCCAGCGTGAAGGCGAAGACCGGGAGCTGGCGCCCATCGGTGATCAGCCGGAACGGGCCCAGCTGCGCGATCCGGTCGGCGAGCGCCGCGGCTACTTCCCGGGAGTAGCCCTGCACGCGTTCGTAACCACGACGGCCGAGCCGCAGGAAGGTGTAGTACTGCGCCACCACCTGCGCGCCGGGCCGGGAGAAGTTCAGCGCGAAAGTCGGCATCTGGCCACCCAGATAATTGACCCGGAACACCAGTTCGTCCGGCAGCGCCGCGGCATTCCGCCACAACACCCAGCCCACACCCGGGTAGACAAGCCCGTATTTGTGCCCCGAGGTGTTGATCGAGGCCACCCGCGCCAGCCGGAAATCCCATTCCAGGTCCGGATCGCAGAACGGGGCGAACATGGCGCCCGACGCGCCGTCCACATGCACTGGAACATCCCAGCCGCGTTCGTCGCGCAGCCGGTCCAGTGCCGCGCAGATCTCGGCGACCGGTTCGTAACTGCCGTCGAACGTGGAACCGAGCACCGCGACCACCCCGATGGTGTTCTCGTCGCAGTGCGCCGCCGCCTCGTCGGCCGTCAGATGAAACCGCTCCCCCGACATCGGCACGAGCCGCGCTTCGACATCCCAGTACTCGGCGAACTTCTCCCAGCACACCTGGACGTTGCTGCCCATCACCAGATTGGGCCGGTCGGCCGGTTGCCCGGCCACGCGCCGCCGCTGCTGCCACCGCCGTTTCAACGCCAACCCGGCGAGCATGCACGCCTCACTCGACCCGGTGGTGGAACAGCCGACGGCACGGCCGGGATCCTCGGCATGCCAGAGATCGGCGAGTACCCGCACACACCGCTGCTCGAGTTCCGCAGTGCGCGGATATTCGTCCTTGTCGATCATGTTCTTGTCGAAACATTCACTCATCAGCGTCTGCGCCGCCGGTTCCATCCAGGTGGTGACGAAGGTCGCCAGATTGAGCCGGGCATTACCGTCGAGCAGGAGTTCGTCGTGCACGATCTGGTAGGCGGTATCGCTGTCGATTTCGTCGGTGGGTAGCCGGTTACGCGGTACCTCGAGCGGTTCCCGCGTGAAGACCGGGTTCACCGCGACCCGGTCACGATCGTTGTCCGGCGAATGCGCCGGATGCGTCAGCGCCATGGAAACCTCTGGGTTATCGGCGCGCCTCCGGCGCGCGGGGTTCGGCCCTCCCCGTGGTGCCCTCGGTGGGTACGCCAGGAGTATGCCCTGGTCAAGACTGTTGCGGGCGGACCGCCGCTGAGTTCGGCGAGCCCGCCACGCGGCGCACGTACCGAACTGGAATACATGGGGGTGTTCTGCTGCGGAATCGGCGAGCGGGAGTTAGGTTCGGCAGTGATCTGGGCCTCCGGTGCAGCATCCGGACTCGGCAGTACGGTTGCCGGCGAAGCGACAGCCCAGGTCGTGCACAACGCCCAGCCCCGCGTTCCTCCGATATCCGCATTCCAGCCGAGAAGGAGATCCGCATGAAATCCGTCAACCCGTACCTCATGTTCAACGGCAACGCCGAGGAGGCGTTCACCTTCTATCAGTCCGTATTCGGCGGCGACCTCCAGCTGATCCGCTTCGGCGATATGGGCGAGGCCGAGAACCTGCCCGCCGAAGCCAAGAACCTGGTGGCGCATGTGGCGCTGCCGCTCAACGGTGTCGAACAGATACTGATGGGCTCGGACTGCCCGCCCGGACAGACCGTCGATGTCTCCACGCGCCCGAACTTCACGGTATGTCTCGAACTCAGCGATCAGGACGAGGCGCGGCGACTGTTCGATGCCCTCGCCGTCGGCGGCACCGTCGATATGCATCTCGCCAAAACGGAATGGACCGAACTGTTCGGAATGCTGACCGACCGGTTCTCCATCCCGTGGATGTTCGATTTCGGCGGTCAGTAGGCCTACCCGGAACCGCCGAGACCGCGCATCGCCAGGGAGATGCGGCCGGTCACCGGGACGCGGAACACCTCCGGTAGCCACGGGGCCCGACGGTGGTGCGGGCGGCTGCGGTTCGCCCAGAGCGGATTGGATTCGTCCCGGCGGTAGACCGCCAGTTGCCCGGCCACGGAAAAACGCAGATCGGTCGCGCTGCCGATCACCTCACCGTCGGCGGCGAGCGCCTCCGGCTCGGGTAGATGCACATGCAACTCGGGCAGCTGGCGTTCGCCGTACACCCGGCTGTGCCCGATCGCGGCCGATACCAGCGCGACCACCGCGCGGGTCCGCGACCACCGCAGATCGGCGCGCAGCCAGCGCACATCCAGCAGACCGGAATCGAGCCGGTCCCGGAACGCGGGTACCGCGCCGTGCGGATGGTAGGGGCCGTTGCCGACGAACAGGAACCACACCCGCTGCCAGCGCCCGTCCAGGAAGATTTCGATGGGTTCGGCGCGGCGCAAGGTGACCACGAGCGCCGCGGCGAAGGCCGGCCATTTGCCCCACCGCTTCTGCCACTTCTCCCGCAACCGGACCAGGTCCGGGTAGGACCCGAGGCTGAAGGTGTTGATCAGATGCCTTGTGCGGGTGCCGTTTGCGTCCCCGTACTCGACGGCGGCGATATCGACCGCCACGGCCTCGCCGACGCCGGTCGCGTCGATTACTTCACGCAGATCGTAGACACCCAGATCGCGGGCGAAATGGTTGAGCGTGCCGGTGGGGATCACGACCAGCGGCAGGTCCTTGCGCAGCGCGTATGCGGCCACGGCCGCCACGGTGCCGTCGCCCCCGGCCACGCCGACCGCCAGCACCGGCCCCTGCTGCGCGTCCACGGCCTGTTCCAGCTGCTCGGCGCAATCCATATCCGGACGGGTCCGCAGGACCGTCGCCGCGGGCATGGCTGCGGCGATATCGCCGGTGGGGTCGTAGTTCGCGTCCCCGGAGACCGGGTTGACCATCACCACCAACCCCTTGCCGTCCGCGAGAACAGGTACTTCGGGGACGATGCCCGCCTGCGCCTCGTCGGATTCGCGTACCGGCCACCAGCGCCGGGTGGCCAAGGCGATCCCGGAGCCGACGGCCGCGCCGACCAGCACATCCGACCCCCAGTGCACACCCGTGTGCACTCGCGAATAGGCGACGGCAGCCGCCACCGGCCCCACCACCAGCGCGGTACGCGGGCTCTCCATCGCCACCGCCGTAGCGAACGCGGCCGCGCTGGCACTGTGCCCTGAGGGAAACGACGAGGAGGTCGGCGCCGGAGCCAGCCGCCGATGCGCGGGCATCAGTTCGGCGGCCGGCCGCCGCCGTGCGAAAACGGATTTGAGCACCACGTTCGTCACGAAGCTGGCACCGGCCACCGAGGCGACCCCACGCGCCGCAGCCCGCCGCGGCGACCCACCCTGGGAAGCCAGCAGCGCCGCACAGGCCATCCACAGCACACCGTGATCGGCGCCCGAGGTGAGACGAAGCAGACCCGCATCGGCCCTCGAGGCAGGCAGTCCCGCCACCGTATCGCCCACCGCGCGATCTATCCGGCCGATCCTGCGGAACCTACGGCGCGTCCACCTACTCACCCGCCCGACACTACCCAGCGCATGCCTACCCCCGCGACTCCACGGGAAACCGGCGGATCTGCCGGTCGGGCACCGGAACTCGGACCCCACCTACGCCGAGGTCCGCCGCGGCAGCTTCCAGCCGGGTCGCGGGAAATGGCAGGTGTAACCGTTGGGGAAAGTCTGCAGGTAGTCCTGGTGCTCGGGTTCGGCCTCCCAGAACTCGACCGCCGGTGATATCTCGGTGACAACCTTGCCCGGCCACAGCCCGGAATCCTCGACATCGGCGATCGTTTCGAGCGCGACCCGCTTCTGCTCGTCGTCGAGATAGAAGATCTCGGAGCGGTAGCTGGTGCCGATATCGTTGCCCTGGCGATCCTTCGTCGTCGGGTCGTGGATCTGGAAGAAGAATTCCAGCAGCGCCCGGTAGTCGGTCTGCGCCGGGTCGTAGACGATCTCCACCGCCTCGGCATGGCCGGGATGGTTGCGGTAGGTGGGGTGGTCGTTGCGCCCGCCGGTGTACCCGACCCGGGTACCGAGGACCCCCGGTTGCTTACGGATCAGCTCCTGCATACCCCAGAAGCACCCACCGGCCAGGATCGCCTTACGCGTTTCGGTCACGCTTCCTCCTTCGTCCCCCACATTATGCGTCCCGCGTACAACGCCGATGGCACCCGGGAAAGTCCCCGAGCCGAGCCGGTGCACCGTCTCCACCGGATCCACTGCGCCGTGGTCGTCAGGCCCGCCGCGCCGTGTCCATCAAGTCCGCTGTGCTGTGTAGGTAAATACGTTGCGCTGTGATCAGCAGGTGCCGCTGTGCCGTGTAGGTCAGACCCGCTGCGCTGTGACCAGCAGATACTCCCATTCCATCCGCCCACCACCGAGATCGTGCGCGACCGCGAGATCGGTGAGTTCACGGTCCAGTTGCCCGGTGCGTTCCGGATCACCGGCCAAGGACTTGTAGACCGCGATGGTGGGCCCGTAGTTGGTCTTGAAGAAGGTACGGAAGGCGTCGGCGTCGGCAAAGCAGTCCACGACGGCGTGCTCGCGGCGCATCTCCAGCCCATCGACCCGGTCGCCGAGCAGCGCGGTGACATGCTCCTCCGACCCCCACAGCGGCGGCGGTTGCGCACCGGCGGGCGGCGGCGGAGCGAACGGTTTCATGGCGGCGAACATCTGCCCGATGAACCCGGTGGGCGTCCAGTTCACCAACCCGATCGAACCACCGCTTCTGGTGACCCTGACCAGTTCGTCGGCGGCCGCGCGGTGGAACGGTGCGAACATGATCCCCACACACGAGATCACCACATCGAATTCGCCGTCGGCGTAGGGCAGCGCTTCCGCATCCGCCTGCTCCCAGCGCAGCTGCACCCCGGCCGTCGCGGCGTTGCGGCGGCCGGCCTCGAACAATTCGGGGGTGAGATCACCGGCCACCACGTCGGCACCCGCTGCGGCAGCCGGTACGGCGGCGTTCCCTGTTCCGGCCGCGATATCCAGCACCTTGGTACCCGGCCCGATCGGTGTGGCGCGGACGAGGCGCTCACCCAGGCCGGGTATCACGTCGTCGGCGACCCGGGAGTAGTCACCGGACGCCCAGATGGCTCTGTGCTTGGTTTTCAGGTCCCCGGTCGCGGACTGCGTCATCGCCTGCTCCTCGCATCGGAACTGCAGATTTCACGGCATGTCGCGCCCTCCGGAGAAACACTTCTCGCGGCCGTCCGTGCGGTTGTCGAAACGCCCGGCCGGATCGCTACCGGACCGTCCCATTGTCGGCCTCGAGGCGGCGGACCACAATGCCCGCGGCGTGCGAACCACTAGGGCCGCGATCGAGGTTTCTGCGCCGTCGGTGGCCGCCCGTTGTCCGCGTATCGGGCATATGAACCCTCAACGGTCCGATCGCTCGCCGGGCCGGAGCCATCTGTTCACCGGCCCCGGCGAACGTTGTGACGTGGATGCGACATTTTCGGTAAACCCGCTGAGGCGCAACACAATATGTGCATCAATCGCGTAGTGTTCCATTTCGGGGCCGGGACACGGGAGACCCCGGCCCACAGCGCGAAACAGTATGGAGCCCTTTTGACAACCCGACAGTTCGACGCCCCCGCCGCCCGCCCAGTACACGGTTCCCCGGTCGCCGACGGTGGCCCCCGGTTCCCGCTGTACGCGCCCGAGTTCGCCGAGAACCCGCACCGGGTGTACGGGCAGATGCGCCGCACGCATCGGTCGATGGTCCCGGTCGATCTGGCTCCCGGTGTGCCCGCGACGCTGGTGATCGAACATGCGGTGGCGGTGCGCATCCTCAACGATCACGAACATTTCCCGGCCGATCCGCGCACCTGGCAGAAGGATATGCCTGCCGACTGCCCGGTCCTGCCGATCATGCAGTGGCGGCCCGTCCCCGCCCGCAGCACCGGCGAGGCGTTCCGGCGCTACCGGTCGGCCAACCTCACGGCTCTCACGGATGTGGATCTGCACGGGCTGCGCGCGGCGGTGTCCGGCCTCGCGACCCCGCTGATCAACTCCTTCTGCGAAACGGGTAGCGCCGACCTCCTTCTCCAGTACGCGTTCCCGTTGACCTTCGGGGTCTGCAATACGCTGCTCGGCTGCCCGCAGGAGATCGGGCAGCGGGTATCCGCCGGAATGGCCGCCATGTTCGAAGGTGCCGACGCCGGCGAGGCCAACCGGATGATCAATGCAGCCCTGGCCGAACTGGTCGCCTACAAGCGCTCGAACCCTTCCGACGATGTGACCACGCGGCTACTACAGCACGAGGCGGGGCTCGACGAAGAGGAGATGGTGCACCAGCTGGCCGGCCTGTACGGCGCGGTCATCGAACTCCAGCAGAACCTGATCGCCAATACCCTGCTGCTGATCCTCACCGAGGATCGTCTGGGCGGCAGCGTGCTGGGCGGCAGCCTGTCCACCCGCGACGCCATCGACGAAGTACTGTTCGACAACCCGCCGATGGCGAACTTCCTCATCACCTATCCGCGGCAGCCGATCCTGATCGAGGATGTCTGGCTACCCGCCCACCAGCCGGTGGTCATCAGTATCGCCGCCTGCAACCACGACCCGGCGATCCGGTCCGACGATCACCGCGGTAACCGCTCGCATCTGTCCTGGGGTCTGGGCCAGCGCAGTTGCCCCGCGCAGACCCCGGCGTATCTGGTGGCCCAGGAGGCGATCGATCAATTGCTCGACGCCCTGCCGGAGATGGAAGTGGATATGCCCGACGGACCGGATTGGCGCCCCGGCCCGTTCCACAGGTCGCTCACCACACTGCCGGTGAAGTTCCCGCCGTCACCACCCTTCCCCGGCTGACGGCGCTATCTCGGCCGGGACGAGTCCGGTGCGCCTCGCGGCTGATGTACTGCGACCGGGCCGGCCGACACCGGGCCGGTCCGATCCGGTTCGCCGTTTCAGTCGCTGCCGGGCGGTACCGCGGGAGTGAATACGCAGTACATCCGCAGCTGGGTGTCGGCGATGATGGTGTGGTGTTCATGCCTGTCGAGCAGGTACATGACGCCGGGGGCGAGCGTATGGGTGGTTCCGTTGTCCCGGTCGATCAGGTGGCCGTGGCCTTCGATGAGCCAGACGGCCTCGATGTAGTCGGGATAGTGCAGCGGGGTTTCGGTACCGGCGGCGACGGTGGTCTCGTGATACGAGAAACCGACATCGTCGTCGGACAGGACGATCCTTTTCGAGGTCCAGTGATCGGTATCGACCTGCCGATCGGTTCCGGTGATGTCACGGGTTGTCCGCACGATCATTGCCGATTTCTCCTTCGCTGTTCGCCGGGAGTGCGGTGGGCGCTGTTCGCAGGAAGTGCAGTAGTTCGCCGGTCGCCTGCCGGGCCTCCGGAATTCGTTTCATAATCCAGTTGTGCATCATCCCGGGGTATTCGTGCAGCTCAACCGGGACTCCGGCCGCATCGCCGAGTTCGGCTACGCGGCGGGCATCGGGTAACAGGATGTCGCGGTGACCGATGAAGACGACGGTCGGCGCGAGGCCGGTGAGATCGGCGAACGCCGGACTGATGTGCGGGTCATCCAAGGCCCGGTCCGCCGCAAACCATCGACCGGCCTGTTTCAAACCGGAGACGCCGAGTTCCGGGTCGCGGTCGTCGATGGCGAGCGATAGCGGATCGTCGGTGGCCAGATCGATCCACGGGGAGAACAACGCCAGGGCCCGCGGTTGCGGGTGTCCGCGTTCGTACAGGTGGCGGGCCAGGGTGAGGGCGAGCGTGCCGCCCGCCGAATCACCGAAAACGATGCGGTTGGCGGGTGCGGTCCCCCGGGTCACCCGATCGTAGGCGCGCTCGACCATCGGAATGATCGTCCGGTGATCGTTCTCGGGCGCCAGCGGATACATCGGCAGGGTGTAGGTGCATCCGGTCCGTGCGACGATCCGGCCCGCGAACCGCCAATGATGCGGTTCGGGCGATTCCACGAATCCACCGCCGTGCATATGGAAGATATGCCAGGGCGAACTCGGCCCACCGGGTGGTGTGAGGGTGTAGACCGGGCGGCCGTCGACTTCCTGGCAGGTCACGTGGTATTTCGCCGTGATACGCCGCGGGGGCCGGGCACGCTTCGGCTCCTGATGCCGCGGCAATCCGTCGCGCATGGCCGCAGGATCGGCATAGAACCGTTTGTTCCGCCGCAACCACATCCGGGCGAACAGCGCCCGCGCGCGCCATGAGGTCATGGGCTGCCTGCCCATATGCGAGCCCGGACGGGCCGCGGGGCATCGTGGTGAGCGCCGGGTTCAGGCATAGGCGTCCTCCGTCCCATCGCGTTCGACGACCGGTGGCTGCTCCCCCAACCCCCGGCGAGCAGCCACCGGCCCCGTGCCGTCGGCATTACCGCTGAGCCGACAACTAAACAGCGGGTGTGCTCGGGACGAGGTCTGCTCGACCCGCCGACGCCCACGCCCGGAGGAGCGGATCGGTCGTCCGCACCGACTCAACGACGCCACCATCGGTGGTCGGCGCCGGGCAGCGCCGGATACTTGCGCCGGCCGCCGACGAACAGACAACCCACACCGGACCGCCCCGGATGCTTGCACCGGCCGCCCACGAGCAAACAGCCCACACCCGGGCAGCCCCAGATGCTTGCACCGGCCGCCCACGGTAGGTCGCCCGGCCGGCGCAGCCGAACGGCAACAGGTTCGGCCGCTGTCCCTGAACTAGCATCGGTCGGAGCCGATCCGAAGGAGCACCCGTGCGCCGACAGATTCTCAACCTGCCCGAGAACGCTCCCGAGGAGGCGTTGGAAGGGCTCGCCCTGACAAATCCCACGCTCATCGCCTACGACCGCGAACGCGGCCTCGTCACCCGGGCCACTCCGGCGCGCGACAAGGTCGGACTCGTATCCGGCGGCGGGTCCGGGCATGAACCGCTGCACGCCGGTTTCGTCGGCAGCGGCATGCTCGACGTGGCCGTACCGGGCGCGGTTTTCGCCAGCCCGACCGCACTGCAGGTGCACGAGGGCACGGTCGCGGCCGATTCCGGGCAGGGTGTCGTCCAGATCGTGAAGAACTACACCGGCGATGTGCTCAACTTCCGGATCGCCGGTGAACTCGCCGGCGACGATAACGCGGTCGCAACCGAAACCGTGCTGGTGGACGACGATCTGGCCACCCAGAGCGAGGACGGGCCGGGCCGCCGCGGCACCGCGGCCGTTCTCGCGGTCGAGAAGATCTGCGGGGCGAGCGCGGAAGCGGGTGCGGATCTGCACACGGTCGCCGAATACGGCCGTCGCGTCGCACGTAACGCACGCACCCTGAGTTTCGCGCTGAGCGCGGGCACGCATCCCGGCGAGACGAGTCCCGCGTTCACGCTCGATACCGCCGAAGTCGAACTGGGCGTGGGAATCCACGGCGAACGCGGTACCGGCCGGGTCCCGTTCGCCGACGCGGATACGCTGCTCGCACAGCTGGTCGACCCGCTGGTCGCCGAGCTCGGTTGCACGCGCGGGTCGGCGGTGATCGCGATCGTGAACGGTCTCGGCGGCGCCTACCCCATCGAACTGTCGATCGCGGCCCGCGCGGTGCACCACCGGCTCGCCGGGCAGGGCATCACCGTCGCCCGTTCGCTCGCCGGCAGCTATGTGACCTCGCTCGATATGGTCGGCGTCTCGGTCACCCTGCTGCCCGCCGATGCCGACCTGCTTCCGCTGTGGGACGCACCCGTGCGTACCCCGGCCCTGACCTGGTGAAGGAGCCCGTTCATGAACGACGCAGCACTGCCCGCCGGATTCGGCGAACGCTGGGTGAACACGATGTTCGCGGCCTTCCTCGACCGCACCGAAGCACTCGCGGATCTGGATCGCCGCGCCGGTGACGGTGATTTCGGGGCCAATATCGCCGCCGCCCTGCGCCGGGCACGCACGAATATCGACGCCGAACCACCCGCCTCATATACCGCGTGGCTGACCGCGGTATCCCGGGGTTTCCTCGGCACCGGCGGGACGAGCGGACCGCTGTTCGGCATGTTCTTCCGTGAACTCGCCCGCTGCACAAGCAATTCGGAGCCCAGCCCGACGGAGTTCTCCCGCGGCCTGAGCGCGGGGCTCGCTACGGTGCAGCGATACGGGAATGCGGAGGTCGGACACAAGACGATGGTCGACGCCTTGGCCCCGGCAGCCGAAACCCTTGCCGCCCGAGTCGCGGCGGCCGGGGACCCCGGCGAAGCGCTCGCCGCCGCCGCCGACGCCGCGGTACAGGGCGCGGCGGGCACCGCATCCCTGGTCGCCAAACGCGGCCGCGCCAGCTATGTGGGCGAGGTCGCGCGGGGCGTACTGGACCCGGGCGCGGCCGCCGCGGCACTGATCCTGCAAACCGCTGCCGCCGCCTACGCCGACCAGCCGGGTGTTATCGACACCGGATGGCTCGACACAATCACCTGACCGGTCCTCCGGTGCCCCGGGCATGCTGATCGCCGGCTCGGTGTGGCCGCCGGCCAATGGTTCACGGCTGCGGCGAGGCCGCTGCGCGCCCAGCACCGCAGGGGCCGGCGTCGTGCGGGCCTGAGCTGGGTCACAGTCCCGCATCGAGGCGGACGGTCGAGGGGCTGGGGCGGGGCGGTCTGGGGAGTCAGAGCACAGCACAGTCACGGCTGTGCGATGAAAAGTTTCGTAGTGCGCCGGAACGCCCAGATGACGACGAGCGCGGCCAGCACCGTCAACGGCGTGCCCATGGCGATCTTCGCGACGGCGAGCCAGGTCGTGGAATCGGCGAGATACAGCCATTCCTTCACCACGAACCGGGCGCCGAAGACGAGCGCGGCCGCCGCGGTGGCGATATCGTGTGCCTTCAGCGCGACCTTGTCTTCGCGCCAGGCGTGCTTACCGCCGTGTACGAGATTCCAGATGACACCGGTCAGCGGGCGGCGAACCAGCAACGAGGCGAATGCGACCACGAAACCGGCCAGCGCCGCCCAGATCCCGATAACGAAGAAATCCTTCGCCGACCCGGTCCACAGCACGATCCCCACAGCCGCCGCGATGCCGAGCAGCCCGCCGATCGCCGAGGAGAACCGCTCCTTGCGCCACAACCGGAACCCGGTCAGCGCAATCGCGACCGCGACCGAAACTCCGACTGTCGCCGCCAGCGGAAGTACCGCGTTCGCCGCGACGAAAACGATTACGGGGACGGTCGAGTAGACGAAGCCCATGGGCCCGCCCATCTGGTCGAGCACGGTCGGCGGTACGGCAGGCTTGTCGGCGGCAGGCGCGGGGCCGGTGGGTTCTGCTGCCGCGCGAAGGTCCTTGTGGTCGATCATTGTTCCGTCCTCCCGACTGTGCGGACTGCTGCGATGCCTCCAGTGGAACCTGTGCCGTAACGGCATACTCAAGCCGCTGCCGGAAATATCGGGCCCAGCGCCGGTCGGCCGACGTTTACCGGGGTTACGTCGGCCCGCTTATCGGCGTACGGTCGGCCATAGAGAGCTATATGTGGCCTGAACCACATTCCTGCGTCACTGGCTATGGCCGCACCCCACCGCTCGCGCGCGGGCGATGCCGAATGAGGAGCGAATGCCGGACGAGGAGTGACCATGAAGTGCGGAATGCGGATGGCCGGGGCGGTCGGGATCGGCTACGTCCTGGGCCGGACGCGCAAGATGAAGTTTGCGTTGATGCTCGCCGGAGTCGGATTGAGCGGCCGGGGCGGGCCACAGGCGCTATTGGAACGTACGACCTCGGCCGTCGGCTCTTCGCCGGAACTCGCGAAGATCACCGAAACGGTGCGCGGTGAGCTGCTCGAAGCCGCCCGGGCCGCCGCGGTCACCGCCGCGAGCAACCGTATCGATTCGCTGAACGCCCGCCTGCAGCACCACCCGGACATCGGCGCAGACCTCGGCGGCACGACCCAGGCCGAGGACACCGGCGACGAAGACGAGCCGGCCGAGGAGGCCGAGGAGGCCGAGGAGGCCGAGCCCACTCCGAAACGCCGGGCATCCACCCGCACCCGATCGACGGCCTCCGCCTCCCGCGGGCGAACCGGTGAGCGTCGCGTACGGACACCGGCCCGGGCCGCCGCGGCGGGCACGTCGCGCCGCCGGACTACCGACGGCGAATCGTCCACCGGCGACGCACCCGTGCGCCGTACGGGGCGGTGAACCCGATGACCACGAAAGCTCCCCCGGGACAGCTACAGAACTCGCTACAGCAGCTCGCCGCCACGATCACCGAACGTACCGTTTCCGGGATCACGGACCGGCTGTCCGGTACCACCGAGCGGCTCACCCAGGTCGCCGAGGGCAGCGGTGGTGGATCCCTGCTGTCGGCGGTGACCGGCGCCGAGAAACTCGCGGAGGGAAAATCGCCGCTCTCGGCGGCGCTCAGTGCCGGTGCGGACAAGATCGGGCATACCGTCAAGGGGAAGTTCGCGGATGCCAAGGAAGCCTTGACCGGAGGGAAAGGAAAAGGCACCGGCGGAAAGAAGTTGAAGCTGACGAATATCGTCGAACATATCGACGTGGGCGTTCCGGTCGACCTCGCCTACGACCAGTGGACCCAATTCGCCGACTTCCCGAAGTTCATGAAGAAGGTCGAAACCGTCGACCAGGTCTCCGACGAGAAACTCGACTGGTCCGGCAAGGTTTTCTGGTCCAAACGAACCTGGCAGTCCACAATTGTCGAGCAGCTGCCGTTCCAGCGGATCGTCTGGCGTTCGAAGGGCGGGAAAGGCTATATCGACGGCGCGGTGACGTTTCACGAGCTCACCCCGGACCTGACCCGCATCATCGTGGTACTCGAATATCATCCCGCCGGGTTCGTCGAGAAGACCGGCAATCTCTGGCGGGCCGCCGGCCGGCGGGTCCGGCTGGAGCTGAAGCATTTCCAGCGGCACGTGATGACCGAGAGTGTGCTGCACTCGGACGATATCGTGGGCTGGCACGGCGAGATCCGCGACCGAGAGGTTGTCGAGGACGACGAGACCGCCCGCCGGCGTGAGCAAGACGATCGCGCCGCCGAGACCGACGGCAGCCCGGTCGGCGAGGAGGACCTCGACGAGGAATCCCACGACAAGGAACCGCTCGACGAGGAATCCCACGACGACGAACCCCAGGACGAGGAACCGCTCGAGGACGAAGGCCCGGAAGAGCAAGAAAGCGCCGCGGAACCGGAGGGGAAATCCACCCGGCGCCGCCGGTCGGCACCTCGTCGCAAGTCCGCGACCGAAGCCCGCCCGGCCGCGAGTCACGGAGCGGGGCGATGACGGTCGAACCGGCCGGTGGCGCGGGCGGCGCTATGACGGCCCGGCCGAATTCGTCGAGCCTGGCCGATGTCGTCGACACCATTCTCGACAAGGGGCTGGTTATCGACGCGTTCGTCCGCGTATCGCTGGTCGGCATCGAACTGCTCACCATCGACGCCAGAGTGGTGGTGGCGAGCGTCGATACGTATCTGCGTTTTGCCGAGGCCGTGAACCGGCTCGAAATCTCCAGCAGTGAGCCGACGGGGCTACCGGGCCTGGTCGGCGATATCACCGAAGGCGGGGCCGAACGCAAAACCAAGGGAGCGCTCGAGGCCGCGGGCGACAAGGTCGTGAACTTCTTCGACGATGTCCAGCAGGCCCGCCGCGAGGGGCAGGGCGCGTCCGGAAACGAGAAGGACCGATGACCACCGGCGGGGCCGGCGATACCGCGGGGGCGAACGGCGGAGGTGGGCGCGCCGTCTGCGTCTACGCGATCGTGCCGGCGGATGTGGAGCCCGAAGAGCGTGCCGCGGGTATCGGCGAGCCACCGAGCGCGGTCACGGTGGTGCGGTACGGCGATATCGCCGCCCTGGTCAGCGATATCCCGGAGCGCCCCCTGGGCACCCCGCAGGATCTGACCGCCCACTCGGAACTGCTGGACGGTGCGGCAGCCGTCACCCCGGTTCTGCCGCTGCGGTTCGGCGCGGTCATGTCGGATGTGGAGTCGGTGGAGCGGGAATTGCTACGCCCGAACCACGACGAGTTCCGGGCCGCGCTGGCCGAGCTGGAGGGCCGCGCGCAGTTCGTCGTCAAGGGCCGGTATGTGGAAGAGGCCGTCCTCCGCGAACTGCTCGACGAAAATCCCGAGGCCGCCCGGCTGCGCGAACAGCTTCGCGGCGCCCCGGAGGAAACCACCCGAGATGCGCGAATGACGCTCGGCGAGATCATCTACCGGTCGATCACGGACAAACGCGCGGTAGATACCCGGCGGGCGGTCGACGCACTCGCCGCGGTCCGGCCGGTTGTGGCCGAACGGCCACCGACCCACGATCAGGATGCGGTCCATCTCGCGGTCCTGATCGACCTGTCGCGGCGAGGTGAACTGGAGGAGGCGCTGTCCGGGCTCGCCGAGCAATGGGACGGCCGTATCCGGCTCAGTCTGCTGGGCCCGATGGCCGCCTACGACTTCGTGATGAAACGAGAACCCGAGGGCTGACCCATGGGCTTGCTGATATCGCTGCTGTCGTTGCCGCTGGCACCCGTGCGGGGTGTGGTCTGGCTGGGCGAGCTGATCCAGGAGCAGGTCGAGCAGCAAATGCACGATCCGGCGGACATCCGGCGCGAACTCGACGAACTCGACGACGCGATGGCTGCGGGCCGGCTGTCGGAGCAGGAATACCGGCAGGCCCAGCAGCAGGTGCTCGATCGGATGATCCCGCGACCGGACGATTCGGCGCCCACCGGCTCGAAGGAGTGATTCCAGTGAACGAGGCCGAATCGGCGCCACCCCCGGTCACCGCGGCGCAGGCGGGGGCGACGGCGATGGATCACTTGACCGAGCTGATGCCGAAACCGATCCTCGGCGCCACCTCCACCGAACCGACGGAAGCCGGGTGGCTGGTGGAGGTGGAGGTGGTCGAAGACCGTCGCATTCCCTCCTCCGCCGATATGCTGGCGCTCTACGAGGTGGAGATCGACCCCGACGGAAACCTGCTGGCCTACCGCAGAACCCGGCGCTATGCCCGGGGTAGCGCGGATATCGGCGGACGGGGGATGCGATGACTGTCGTGGGCGGCGGGTCGTCGGTACCGCAACCGTACGGTGGCGGTCACCAGTCGTCGAATCTCGGCGATATCCTCGAACGCGTTCTCGACAAGGGGATCGTGATCGCCGGCGATATCCAGGTGAATCTGCTCGATATCGAGTTGCTCACCATCAAACTCCGGTTGGTCGTGGCTTCGCTGGAAACGGCGAAGTCCGTCGGGATCGACTGGTGGGAAACCGATCCGTGGCTCAACAGCAATGCCCGCTCCCTCGAACGCCAGGATCACGACCTCGAGCTCGAGAACCGGAAACTGCGCGACCGTATCGCCGAGCTGGAGGCCCGGACCGAGCACCGCGCCGCGCTGGAACGCAGCCGCGAACTCGAGCAGGAGCGGGACCGTGACCGATGACCTCGGGGTATGGCTGTACGCGGTGACGCGCACCGGGGACGGCACCGCCGGGCCGGAGGCCCGCACCGGTGTGGCGGGCGAGCCCCCGAGACCCGTGCGCTCGGGGGAACTGACCGCCGTCGTCGGCTCGGTACCGCTCGCGGTGTTCGGCGATGTGCCGCTGCGCCGCAACCTGGAAGATCTGGACTGGCTGGAAGCCACCGCCCGCGCGCACGACGCCGTGATCTCCGCACTGCTGCGGCGCGGCCCGGTGGTCCCGTTACGGCTGGCCACCGTTTTCCTCGACGACGATCGAGTCGTGAGCATGCTCGAGGAGCGGCGTGCCGATTTCGAATCGGCGTTGACGCTGGTGAACGGCCGGACCGAATGGGGTGTGAAGGCGTACTGCGACCGCGCCGCCCTCACCGCGGCAGTGGCGGGCGCGGAAACCGCGGGTACCGCCGGCGGTAAAGGCACCGCCTATCTGGCCCGGCGCCGCGCACAGCTGTCGGCACAGGAAACCGTGGAACGCGACGCCGCGGCGCGGGCCGCGGAAATCCATGGACAACTGGTGCGGCGCGCCGCCGCGGGCCGCTGCCAGCCGCTGACCGATCCGGTGCTGCACGGCCGTCGGGACTGGCTGGTCCTCAACGGCACCTACCTCGTCGACGACACCGGCGCCGACGAGTTCGCGGCCGCGGTCGCCGAACTCGACCGGACCGTCGCCGGTATCCGGCTCGAACTCACCGGCCCGTGGCCTCCGTATTCGTTCGCCGGTGTGGACCGGGCGCCCTCATGACCCGGCCCGACAGTGAACGCCGTGTCGCACTCATCGATCTGCTGGATCGGGTACTGGCGGGCGGGGTGGTGATCTCCGGCGATATCCGGCTCTCGATAGCCGACGTCGACCTGGTGCAGATCTCGCTGCGCGCCCTCATCTCCTCCATCAAAACGCTGTCGGGCCCCGCACTCGAATCGATCCCGCGCGATGCCCTGGAGCCGTCGGATGACTGAGTTCGAGGCGATCCCGCCGCGTATCGACGCGGATCCGGAATCGGTGGAACGCGGTCTCGTCACCCTCGTCCTCACCCTGGTGGAACTGTTGCGCCAGCTGATGGAACGGCAGGCTCTGCGACGAGTCGACGAAGGCGATCTGAGCGAGGACCGGATCGAGCGGATCGGTACCACGCTGATGCTGCTGGAGGAGCGTATGGGCGAACTCCGCGACCATTTCGGCCTCACCCCCGAGGACCTCAACATCGATCTCGGCCCACTGGGCACCCTGCTCCCCCGCGAATGACCGCGCGCCCTGCGGACCGGGCGATACGAGCATTGTCCGATCGGCCGGTGATGCCGGGGCTGCGCAGACCGGATGCGCCGATAGAATGGGTATTGCAAAATTTCATCGTGCGCTCCAGAATTGTAATTGACGACGATATGTCCGCACCCGCCCTGGTTCGTCGTTCGCGAAGGAGAAGCCGTGCCTACCCATACCGTGACCAACCAGGTCCCCCCGCTGGTCGATTACGACGCCGCCGAGGTACCTGTCATTCTCGAGGCCCTGGAACGCGCCGGCGCCGGCCATGCCCTCGACGAACTACACGAGATCGGCCGGCTGGCCGGTAGCGCCCACGCCCAGGAACTCGGCGACCTCGCCGAGGAACACCAGCCCGTACTGCAGACGCACGATCGCTACGGCCACCGCATCGACGAGGTCCGCTACGACCCCAGCTACCACGAACTGATGCGGCATGCGGTCCACTTCGGCCTGCACGGCGCCCCCTGGGCCGATACCCGGCCCGCACCGCATCTGGTGCGGGCGGCGAAGACGAGCGTGTGGTCGCAGGTCGACGCCGGGCACGGCTGCCCGATCTCGATGACCTATGCCGTCGTGCCGGCCCTGCGCGCGAACGCCGAACTGTCCGCCCGGTACGAGCCGCTGCTGGCCGGCCGCGAATACGACCCCGTTCTGCGCCCGCTCGCCGATAAGCCCGGACTCATCGCCGGGATGTCGATGACCGAGAAACAGGGCGGGTCCGATGTCCGGGCCAACACCACCACCGCGGTCCCGCAGCCGGACGGCACGTACCGGATCACCGGGCACAAATGGTTCACCTCCGCGCCGATGTCGGATTTCTTTCTCACGCTGGCGCAGGCACCCGGCGGGTTGTCCTGCTTCTTCGTTCCCCGCGTCCTGCCCGACGGCACCCGCAACCCCTTCCACCTGCAGCGACTGAAGGACAAGCTGGGTAATCACTCCAATGCCAGCAGCGAGGTCGAATACGACAACACTGTGGGCCGGCTGGTCGGCGACGAGGGCCGCGGCGTGCCCACGATCATCGAGATGGTCAACCTGACCCGCCTCGACTGCACCCTCGCCTCGGCCACCGGTATGCGCACCGGAACCATCATGGCGATCCACCACGCCCAGCACCGCCGCGCGTTCGGCGCGAACCTCGTGGACCAGCCACTCATGCGCAATGTCCTGGCCGATCTGGCCATCGAGGCCGAAGGCGCGACCACGGCTGCGCTTTGGCTGGCCGAACTCACCGACCGCGCCACCACCGGTGACGAGGCCGCCGACCTGCTGCGCCGCATCAGCCTCGCGGTGAGCAAATACTACGTCTGCAAACGCGGGCCCATCCACGCGGCCGAAGCCCTGGAATGCTTGGGCGGCAACGGCTATGTCGAGGAATCCCGGATGCCGCGGCTGTACCGGGAGGCCCCGCTGATGTCGGTATGGGAGGGTTCGGGCAATGTCGCCGCGCTGGACGTGCTGCGCGCGCTCGCCAAACAGCCGGCGACGCTCACCGCGTTCCTCGACGAGGTCAAACTGGCCACCGGCGCCGATTCCGCGCTCGATACCGCGATCGGCCGGCTGGAAGCCGAGTTCACCGACCTCGAGACCCTGCCGCATCGCGCCCGCCGGATCGTCGGCGATATGGCCCTGGTGCTACAGGGTTCACTGCTGGTCCGCTACGGACATCCCGCTGTCGCCGAAGGTTTCACCCGCTCCCGGCTCGGGCGCGACCGCGGCGACGTCTTCGGCACCCTGCCGGTCGGCCTGGACACCGGCGCGATCATCGAACGGCTGACCCCGAAGGTCGGCTGATCAACGCCAGAGCGGTCTGCACACCGCAGCAACAGCGACACACCGGCAGCAGCTTCCCGCGGAATCGGCCGGAGCAACGATCGACCGCAACCGAGTTCATTGCGGCGCAACGGGTTTTTCCGCTATGAGCCCATCGGCGAAGGCTTGGAACTCGGTGCGGAACACTTCGTAGCGCGCACGGATAACCGCGCCCGGCCAATCCTGCGGCAGCAGTTCCGGCGGTAGCACCGGATCGTCGAGAAGATGGCGTACGACCGCTGCCGCGATTTCGAAACGGGTCCCGATCGTCCCGGCGCCGTCGAGGGCATTGAGCAATTCCCGGGCACGGTGGGCCCACCGGTCCGGCGTGAACAGGCGGTCGGCCAGTGCGACGGCCGGTTCCTCCGGTCGCCCGGTGAACAAATCCACCCGCTGCCGGGCCATTTCGGGGAGGTCAGCGGCAATATTGTCCGGTCGGCACCAGACGCCTTCGCGGAGTTCCCCGAACCGGGCCAGCCGCAGGGTTTCCCGGAATGCGGCGCGGTCGGTGGAATCGGTGGCGCCGACGGTCACGACCGCGAGGATCCATCCGCCCTGCCACGTGCGAAGGTCCGGCGAGATCGCCCGGTCCTGCCGCCGCTGCCGTTCGGCCAGCCGTTCGGACAGCCGGTAGGTCGCATCGGCACCACGTTCGAGATCACCGGCGGCGACCATCCGGGTCAACGCGGCCCGCACCGCGGATTCCTGTAACCCCAGCCCCGCACCGACCCGGACGATCCAGCCGGCCGGGGCCTGCGCCGGATGCGACCCGAGCAGGACACTCAGGATCGCCGAACGCGCGGTGAGTGCCCGGACCCGGGCAGGAGACGCAGACATGGGCCGATCGTATCGACCTGCACCGATAACCCAGTATCGGTCGGCCGCGAGGCAAGACGTTCGCCGGCCGCGCCGGAGCCGCAGCTCACCACGTCCGCCGCCGTCCGGCCACACAGGTAATACACCGCGCGAGGCCGGCACCGAATATCCGGCACCGTCCGCCGCGCCGGTCGGCGGTCAGCACCCGTCGTACCGGCGGCCGCATGGCCGAGCCGGACGAAGGCCGAGCTGGGTGGGCAACGGCCGGGGCCGGGCGTCGCGGCCCGCGAGCCGGGATTTCGCGCCGTCGCCGCCCAAGTCGACCGAGCTATCGGCGGGTGCGACGCGGAAAGCATCCGCGGCCGTTGTATCACCCCATCAGGTGTGAGAGAATTCAATAGTAATTCTCTCACTCATTCAGGGGGTCGAGATGCCGCGCCCAGCGTCGACGAAGTCGCACACAGCGCAACCCGATGCGGAACCACGCCGCAGAAACATGGCCGGCCCGGGCGCACTGCTCGGCGGTCCGGCGAATGTCATCATGCAGCTGAGCCTGGCCCCGGTCGGCCGCGGCGTGGTCGAGAGCACGGTCGACAGCGGGCGTTTCGATCTCCACCCGCGCAAACGCGGGCGCACCACGCTGACCTACCTCGCCGTCGCCATGCTCGGCACCGACGAGGAACGCGAGGCATATCGCGCCGCGACCGATACCTCCCACCGCCAGGTGCGCTCACAACCCGGCAGTCCGGTGAAATACAACGCGTTCGACCCGGAACTCCAACTATGGGTCGCGGCCTGCATCTACAAAGGCGTCGTCGATTCGGTGACCTACCTCTTCGGCCCGCCGAACGACGAGGATGCCGACGAGCTGTATCGAGAATCAGCCCGATTCGGCACCACCCTGCAGATGCGCCCGGACATGTGGCCCGCCGACCGCGCCGCGTTCGCCGAATACTGGGACCGCAAGAGCGCGGAGATCTCCCTCGACGACGAGGTCAAGAACTACCTGCTCGGCCAAGTTGTCGATGTGGGTCCCTACGGCCGGCTCGAACGGCTGGCCTTCCGCCGGGTCAACAGGTTCTTCACCACCGGATTCCTGCCGCAGCGATTCCGCAGCGAACTGGGCCTGGACTGGGGCCCGCGCCGGCAGCGCGCCTTCGAACTGGCCATGCGTGGCATCGGTCTCGTCACCGCCGCCGGCCCCGAACAGTGGCGGCTGTATCCACTGAACCGGCACCTCGCGGATATGAGAAAGCGACGGGAACTGGGCAAACCGCTGGTCTGACGGAGTCATCGCAATGCGACCCGCCAGGCCGCGTGCCACACTCGAGGGATCCGACCGTATGACGAGAAGGGGTCCCTGTGCGTAAATCCATCCGGCTGTTCAGCTCCACCGCGGTTCTCGGTATCGCCGGTATTGCGACGGTACTGGCGGCACCGGGAGCCGGTGCGGAGGTCACCGAGGTGAAAGTTGCGGCCGGACCGGAAGGTCTGCGGGTGGGTTGCAGTTATACGGTGACGGCCGCGGTCGATGCGCCGCCGTCCGAGGCGGGCGAGGTCACGATCATCAACAGCGGCGGTGGAGTACCGGGCGGCGGTGTCCGTCTCGGCCAGGCCACCTACCACCCCGAGAACGGTACGGCCACGTTCGCCTGGACGCCCGAACACACGGGCCGCCAGAACATCACCGCCCAGCAGTTCACCCCGGGGCAGTACACCTCCGCGAAATACATCGAGGTCGATGTGACCGGATACGGCGTCGGCGCCGGAAGTACCTGCCTGCCGCTCCCCTGACCCCGAGCGGACCGGCCGCACGCAGCGAGGCCGGTCCGCACCGGGCCGGCGAACCGACCGATGGGTCAGAACTGGAAAGCGGTTCCGTAACCGGTGGTTTGAGCAGCACCGCCCGGGGTGCGGGCGTCGACGGTGACGAAGGGCATGGCAGAGGCCGGGGAGAGGCATCCGTCGATATTCAACGGGGTGTCGGCGTGGGCGAAGGTGAACGGGAAGGTCGTCTCCGGGGTGAGCTCGGTTTCGCCGACGACCACCGGCGCCACCGTACCCGGCGCCAGATTCACCCCCACTTCGCCGGCGAGCGCCGATTCGACTCCGACGCTGGGCTCTACACCGACGAGCGGCGCGACCGTGACAACAGGTGCGGCACCCTCCTCGAAGGTCGTGGCGACCTCGAGTTCCGTATAGGGCGCGATCGAAGCGCCGCCACCGATTTCCGGAATGATCGCAATCGACATGCCCTCGGATACATCCACCGCGCAACCCACCAGATACCCCACCACGATCCGGCCTCCCTGCAGCGCCGGTGTTCCGTCGAGGGCGACCGAGAAGTTCCCGGATACCTTGGTCGCGTGGCTGAACGGGACACCCGCCGCGATATCGCCGGCGGGAACCGAATTCGTAGAATCCACCGACGCGACAAGATGCATCCCGCCGACGCCGACCTGGCCGGGCGCGGCGCGGGCCGGGGTGCCGAGCACGGCAGCGGCCGCGGCCACTGACACCATGGTGATCGCTGCCGCGGTACGGGAATGCTTGCGGTTCATCGCGCTCCAGTCGAGTGGGCACAGCAACGGAACTTGGCAAACGGACCGGCATCAGCGAGTCGAGCCCGGGTACGGTGCCTCCGCCGGCGCTTCGGCGTCCACACCGGTAGGCGAGCCGATCTCCGTCTCACTCATGCCCGATGAGCAGCGCACACGGGCAACAGTGCCCGGCGTGTGCAGACCGGAAGGATACCGGCTGTGCAGCGCAGCGGGTGGGGTCGCTGCGGCGAGTCGCCGACAAATCCTGAACGACGGAACCGCGGCGGGTTTTCGCCTGGCCTCGTCAGTGGGCGCCGAGCGCGTCCAAGATCATCGGGCGGGCGGTGGCGATGGCCCGCTCCCAGTAGGGCCAGGTGTGAGTGCCGTTGCCGATATCGACTCGCGCCGGGATACCCAGGGAGGCGACGCGGTCGGCGAAGATCCGGGCGGCGGTCATGGCCATCGCCTCCAGCCCCATCGCGTTCACGGTGTTCCCCGCCCCGTACGGCAGATCGGGAAGCCCGGGTACGCCGTTGCCGGCCGAAACGTACATCGGCAGGCCGCGTAACAATTCGGCCTGCACGGTCGGATCATGGCGGCGCCACGCGGGATCGCTCGGCGGCCCCCACATAGCGTCCACATCGAACCGGCCCTCGTCCCACATCGCGGCGCGGACCGCCTCGTTCCACATCGGGAAGGTCGGGTTCACGAAACCGGAGAAGGAGCCCGCGAAGCGGAACTGGTCGCGATGGTGCGCGGCGAGGGTCAGCGCCGCCCCACCGCCCATGGAGGCGCCCACGACGGCATTGTTCGTGCGCGAAACCCCGTACCGCGCCAGAAAGGCGGGGAGTTCCTCGGTGAGGAAGGTTTCCCATTTGTACGTGGTGGTCTGACCGTTGGTACCGCTCGGCCGATACCAGTCGGCGTAGAAACTGGAATGCCCGCCGACCGGGAAGACCAGCGTCACATCGTCTCCGGCGAACCGTTTCAGGACATCGGTATCGCTGACCCACTGGCTGTGATCCTGCGGCGCCCGCAGGCCGTCGAGTACATAGAGGGCCGAACTGCCGCCCCGCGCCGCCCATTGCACCTGCACCTCGATCGGCCCCATACCGGACGGCACCACGAGTTCCTGATACCCGCCGGCCGGGGCCCGCAGCACCGGAGCGTGAACCGGCGCCGCGGCAACCACCGCCCCGCCGACCCACGTCGTCAGCAGTACCGCCGCGACAACCGCACCGAATTTCCGTAGCCACCCCCGCGCAACCGGATCACTCGCTCGCACTCCGTACCCCGTATTCAGTCTCGTTCGGTGCTCGCCGGAAACGCTACCCGAACCGGCAGCGATACACCTGCGAGCGGCACATGCACGACATGGCGAACCCGGCTCAGCGGCCTATCGGGTTCGGAGCGGATCACGTCGTCGGCCCGGCGGTTCGGCCGTGTCCGGCGAGCGCGACCGGACCGTCTCCGCAAAAATACGTGCGAGTAGCTCCCACACGCTGTGCATTTTCGCGTCGTGACGAGGCAGACTGACCCAAACGGAACCCGCAACCCCGCCCGACCGGGCTCGTGCTTGCGCAGGAAGGAGTCGGCGAGTGTTCAACCGCATCGCCATCGTTAACCGTGGAGAGTCCGCCATGCGGCTCATCCACGCCGCCCGGGATCTGTCCGCGGAAACCGGACAACCCATCGAAACGATCGCCCTGTACACCGACGTCGACCGGAACGCGACGTTCGTACGGGAAGCCGATGTGACCTATGACCTCGGCCCGGCGTCCGCACGCCCGTACCTGGACCTGAAGGTCCTGCGCAAGGCACTGCTGGCCACGAAGGCGGAGGCCGCGTGGGTCGGCTGGGGCTTCGTCGCCGAGGATCCGGCGTTCGCGGAACTGTGCGAAGAGATCGGCGTGACCTTCGTCGGCCCCTCGCCGGAGGCCATGCGCAAACTCGGCGACAAGATCGGCGCGAAGCTGATCGCCGAAGAGGTCGGCGTGCCGGTGGCGCCGTGGAGCCGGGGCGCGGTCGATTCGCTCGACGATGCGCTGGCCGCCGCGAGCGATATCGGTTACCCGCTGATGCTGAAGGCGACCGCCGGTGGCGGCGGCCGCGGTATCCGCGTGATCACGAACGAGTCGGAACTCGCCGACGCCTACGAACGCACCCGGCAGGAGGCCGTACGCGCGTTCGGCAGCGGCGTGGTGTTCCTGGAACGGCTGGTCACCGGCGCCCGGCACGTCGAGGTCCAGGTGATCGCGGACGGCCAGGGCACCGCGTGGGCGCTCGGTGTGCGCGACTGCTCGGTGCAGCGGCGCAACCAGAAGATCATCGAGGAATCGGCCTCACCGGTGCTGAGCCCCGAGCAGACGGCCGAACTGAAGGCTTCCGCCGAGCGGCTCGCGATCGCGGTCGATTACCGCGGCGCGGCGACCGTCGAATTCCTCTACCACCCCGGTGAGCAGCTGTTCGCGTTCCTGGAGGTCAATACCCGGCTGCAGGTCGAGCACCCCATCACCGAATACACCACCGGTTTCGATCTCGTCCGGGCGCAGCTGCATGTCGCCGCCGGGGGCAAGCTGGAAGGTGAGCCGCCGGCCGAACGCGGTCACGCCATCGAAGCCCGGCTCAACGCCGAGGATCCCGACCGCGATTTCGCGCCCGCCCCCGGCCGTATCGCCCATCTCGACCTGCCCGCCGGGCCGGGTATCCGCGTCGATACCGGCGTCAGCGAGGGCGATACCATCCCGGCCGATTTCGATTCGATGATCGCCAAGATCATCGCCTTCGGCAGCAACCGTGAGCAGGCGCTGGGCCGGTTGCGCCGCGCCGTCGCGCAGACCCGGGTGATCATCGAGGGCGGCGCCACCAACAAGAGCTTCGTCCTCGACCTGCTGGACCAGCCCGAGGTGATCGACGCCGGCGCCGATACCGGCTGGATCGACCGGGTGCGCAACGAAGGCCGGCTGGTCTCGCACCGCCACTCCAGCGTCGCCCTGGCCGCCGCTGCCATCGACGCCTACGAAGAAGAAGAACGGGTCGAACAGCATCGGCTGCTGTCCACGGCCGCCGGCGGCCGCCCCCAGGTGCAGCACGACAGCGGCCGGCCGCTCGACCTGAAGTTGCGCGGCGCGAGCTACCGGGTGCGGGTCGCGCGGATCGGTGCGCACCGGTTCCGGGTCGGGCTCGAGGCGGGCACCGATACCCGCACCGCCGATGTCGACCTCGAACGTTTCGACCGGCACACCGGGCAGGTCGTGGTCAACGGTGTGCGGTATCGCCTGATCACCGGCACGCACGGGCCGGTCCACCTGGTCGATATCGACGGCGTGACCCACCGCATCAGCCGGGACGAAGGCGGCGTCGTCCGCTCCCCCGCCCCGGCGCTGGTGGTGGCGACCCCGCTGGAAGCCGGTGCCGAGGTCGAGGCCGGTGCCCCGGTGCTGGTGCTGGAGAGCATGAAGATGGAAACGGTGCTGCGTGCGCCGTTCCGGGGCCGGGTGAAGGAGATCGGTGTCTCCGTCGGCACCCAGGTGGAGACGGGTGCGCCCTTGCTGCGCCTGGAACCGCTCGCCGAGGACGACGCCGCGGATACCGCCGCCACCGTATCGGTCGAGCTGGACCTTCCCGACGAATCCGCCGAGGTCGTACCCCATGAGCGGATGACCCGCGGCCTGCAGGATCTGCGCAGCCTGCTGCTGGGATTCGATGTCGACCCGCACGACGATCGCCGTGTCCTCGACGATTACCTCGCCGCACGCCGCGCGGCCGTCGCCGATAATCATCGGCCGCTCGCCGAGGAACTCGAGCTGATGCAGGTGTTCGCCGATCTGGCCGAACTCAGCCACAACCGGTCGTTCGACGACGACGGCGGCGGCCGCAGCCATGTCCACAGCGCCCGCGAATACTTCCACACCTACCTGCAGAGCCTCGATGTCGAGCGGGCCGGGCTGCCGGAATCGTATCGGGCGAAGCTCGCCGCGGCCCTCGGCCACTACGGCGTCACCGAACTGGACCGCACCCCAGACCTCGAGGCCGCGGTCTTCCGGATTTTCCTCGCCCAGCAGCGTCCCGCCGATACCGTCGAGGTCATCTCGACCCTGCTGCGGGAGTGGCTGCGCGAACCGATGCCCGACGGGGTGCTGCGCGAACCGGTCGGTCTCGCCCTGGAGCGGCTGGTGGCCGCGACCCAGGTGCGGTTCCCGGTGATCGCCGACCTCACCCGCGGCCTGGTCTTCGCCTGGTACGGCCAGCCGGTGCTGCGCCGCAACCGGGCCCGCGTCTACACCGACACCCGCAAGAACCTCAGCTACCTCGACGCCAACCCGGACGCGGCCGACCGCAGCGAACGGATCGCCCAGATGGTGAGCGCCACCGAACCGCTGGTGCGGTTGCTGGGGCAGCGGCTGTCGCGTGGTTCCGCCGACAACACGGCGATGCTGGAGGTACTGACCCGCCGCTACTACGGCAACAAAGACCTCACCGATGTCCGCACCCGGCAGGCCGGCGGCTGCACCTACGTCGTCGCCGAACGTAAGGGCGTGAACCTGGTCTCGACCGCGGTGAGCTTCGATTCCCTCGCCGATACCGTCCGCGGGCTGGCCGAACTGGCCACCGGAACCACCTCCATCGAGGCCGATATCTACCTGTCCTGGGAGAACCAGCCCGAGGACTTCGAAAGTATGGCGGCCGCGCTGCACGAGGTGCTGAATGCGCAGCCACTGCCCAATCTGGTGCATCGGATCACCGCCACCGTCGCCGGCAGCGATAACGCGGTCATGCACCACCACTTCACCTTCCGCCCGTCGGCCACCGGCCTGGACGAGGAGCACCTCATCCGCGGCCTGCACCCGTATATCGCGCAGCGGATGCAGATGAAGCGGCTGCACAAATTCGATCTCACCCAGCTGCCGTCCTCGGACAACGAAGAGGTGTACCTGTTCCGGTGTGTGGCCAAGGAGAACCCGGCCGACGAGCGTCTCGTCGCATTCGCCCAGGTACGCGACCTGACCGCGCTGCGTGATCACGACGGCCGGCTGATCACCCTGCCGACCGCCGAAAGCACAATCGCCACCTGCCTCGATTCGATCCGGCGGGCGCAGGCCGGGCGGCCGGCGGCCAAACGGCTGCAGACCAACCGCATCGTGATGTACATCTGGCCCACGATCGACGTCACCCGCGGCGAGCTGGAGAAGATCGTCGAGCGGGTGCGCCCGACCACGGTCGGCGCCGGGCTGGAGGAAATACTGCTCATCGCCCGCCAGCCCGATCCGAAAACCGGTGAACTGGTCAAACTCGCGTTGCGGATCACCTTCGACGCGATCGGCGGCACCCAGGTCGTCGTCGGTGAGCGTTCCGACGAACCGGTGGAGCCGCTGGACGAGTACCGCCAGAAGGTGCTGCGCGCCGCCGGCCGCAACGCTGTGTACCCGTACGAATTGACCGATCAGCTCGGCGCTTTCACCGAATACGATCTCGACGCCGACCACACGCTCGTCCCGGTCGACCGGCCGAAGGGCCGTAATACCGCCGCGATCGTCGCCGGTGTGGTGACCACACCGACCGACCGGTACCCGGAGGGCATCACCCGCGTGGTGCTGCTCGGCGACCCCACGAAATCGCTGGGCGCACTGTCGGAACCGGAATGCCGCCGGATCATCGGCGCGCTCGATCTGGCCGACCGGATGCAGGTTCCACTGGAGTGGTACGCGCTGTCCTCCGGCGCCCGGATCTCCATGTCCTCCGGTACCGAGAACATGGACTGGGTGGCGGCGGCGCTCAAACGCATCGTCGAATTCACCCAGGACGGCCGCGAGATCAATATCGTGGTCGCGGGTATCAACGTCGGCGCCCAGCCTTACTGGAACGCCGAAGCCACCATGCTCATGCACACCAAGGGCATCCTGGTGATGACCCCGGATTCGGCCATGGTGCTCACCGGTAAACAGTCGCTGGACTTCTCCGGCGGCGTCTCCGCCGAGGACAACTTCGGTATCGGCGGCTACGACCGGGTGATGGGCCCGAACGGCCAGGCGCAGTACTGGGCACCGAACCTCGCCGCCGCCCGCGGCGTCCTGATGTCGCATTACGATCACACCTACGTCGCCCCCGGTGAACAGGCCCCGCGGCGGGCCACCACCACCGACCCGGTGGATCGCGATATCTCCGACTTCCCGCATGTGCTGGCGGACAGCGGTTTCACCACCGTCGGCGAAATCTTCTCCACCACCGCCAACCCGGACCGCAAGAAGCCTTTCGATATCCGGACCGTGATGCGGGCACTGTCCGACCAGGACCACGATGTGCTCGAACGCTGGGCCGGTATGGCCGACGCCGAAACCGCCGTCGTCCAGGACGTCCACCTGGGCGGTATCCCGGTATGCCTGCTGGGTATCGAATCCCAGAACATTCCGCGGCGCGGTTTCCCGGCGACCGACGGCCCCGACACCTACACCGCAGGCACCCTGTTCCCGCAGTCGTCGAAGAAGGCCGCGCGGGCGATCAACGCGGCCAGCGGCAACCGTCCGCTGGTGGTCCTGGCGAACCTGTCCGGGTTCGACGGTTCACCGGAATCGATGCGCAAACTGCAACTCGAATACGGTGCCGAAATCGGCCGCGCCATAGTCAATTTCGACGGCCCGATCGTGTTCTGCGTGATCTCCCGCTACCACGGTGGCGCGTTCGTGGTGTTCTCGAAGGCCCTGAACCCGAATATGACGGTCCTGGCCATCGAAGGCTCCTTCGCCTCGGTCCTCGGCGGTGCCCCCGCCGCGGCCGTCGTGTTCGCGGGCGAGGTCGGCAAACGCACCGCCACCGACGCCCGCGTCCGGGACCTGGAACAGCGCGCAGCGAACGCGGGCGGCACCGAACGCGCCGCCCTCACCGCCGAACTCGACGAACTCCGCTCCTCGGTGCGTGCCGAGAAGCTGGGTGAGGTCGCCGCGGAATTCGACGGCGTGCACAGCATCCAGCGCGCCGTCCAGGTCGGGTCGGTGGACGCGATCATCCGCGCCGCCGAACTCCGCCCCCGCATCATCGAAGCCATCGAGGCGCGGCTCCGGTGATCTGATCGGGCGGTGCACCCGGTCGACCGGGTGCACCGCCGAACCCTGCCGATGCCCTCGCCGACCCCGAGTCGGCGGGGGCATCGTCCGTTATCGAGGTACATCGATAGCCAGTCGGGCACCTATGCCACGCCTCGAGCGAATCGCCTTCGGCCCGCTAATCTGCCCTGGTCAGACCGCGACAAGCCCCACCATTTGGTGTAGAATTTGCTACACTTCAGCGTGTGGGTGAGTGGGAGATCCGGGTGACGAATGAGTTCCTCGCTTGGTCCAAGGAACTCGAACAGGCATCGATGGGCCAGGTCGTCGATGCGATCGATCGTCTTGCCGACGCCGGCCCCACCCTCGGCCGACCACTGGTCGACAAGCTCACCGCATCGAGCATCCACAACCTCAAAGAACTCCGGCCAGGTTCGGCGGGCCGGTCCGAGATTCGCGTCATCTTCGTTTTCGACCCGTGGCGCTCAGCAATTCTTTTGCTCGGCGGGGACAAGTCCGGCAACTGGAACGGCTGGTACAAGGAAGCAATCCCTCGCGCCGAAGAGCTGTACGAGCGATATCTCAGAGAGCGAGAAAAAGAGGAGGCCGACCAGTGAACAACTACCCGAAGTGGGCCGACGTACGTGACGACCTCGTCGCCCAGGCCGGCGGTGAGGAGCAGATCAGGCAGGCCCGAAAGCACAACCAGGCCGTCATCGACGGCCACCGGCTCGCGGAGCGCCGGAAGGCACTGGACCTGACCCAAAGTGATGTCGCCGAACGGATGGGCGTGACCAAAAGCCGTGTCTCCCAGGTCGAGCGTGGTGACGTGTCGACCTTCGAGGTCGTCGCTCGCTACGTGCAGGCGCTGGGCGGCGAGATCCAGATCTCGGCCGTCTTCGGCGACGACCACTACGTTCTTCGCGGCACCGACCCACGAGCCGCCTGACCATCGGCTCAACCATAGTCTTCGCTGGACGATCTGCTCTGCTGGTCGGCCTACCGCCCCGCGCGGTGGCCGGTGATCTGATGGCGCGGTGGCGGTGGACTCGGTAGACCCGGGTGCACCGCCGGAGTCCTGCTGATTCCCTCGCCGACTCGGGTCGGCGAGGGAATCTCTGTCACCGATGTCTGACGGCACACACCTGCGCCCCAGCACCACTGGGGCCACACGGGCGATATCGCCCGGCAGGCTCGATTACCGAGGCGGCAGGATCCCCTGGCCGTTCATCACCAAGCCGCCGTTGACGATGGCACCGACGAGACAGCCCGGCAGGGCGCCCACGATCAGAAGGACGAGCCCGATCAGGGCACCGATCCCACACCCGATGGCCGCGCCCAGGATGAGCGTCTCGTTACTGGCGATATCCTTCAGCGGCGCAGCCGGCACCGGCGCCCCGTTCGCGGCGACTGCGGGACGGTCGATGGTCAGGGAGGTTCCGGCCGCGTCCACCTGCGCATCGAGACGGACCTCCTGGCCCGCGACCTGATACTCCAGCGGTACCTGTTCCAGCACTTCGCCGTCGGCTGCGACGACCTCGACCGAATTCTCGGTAACCTCGAAAATGCCCGACGTCAGTGTGGTGGTCGCGCTGGAGCGGTCGGGCGACCACGCCATCGAGTACCCCACATTCCCGTCCACTTTCCCGGCTACCGGATGCACCATGTTCGCCTCACCATGTGCCGTACCGGCCATCACACCGACAGCGGCAGTGGAAAGCAACGCCGTGGCGGCGATTTTGGCGAATTTCATTGTTTGCCCTATCTATGTCCGAACTGCTGATCGATCGTGTGGATGATCGCATATCCGGACGGATTCATTACCGAAATCTCCTTCGGCGCTTCATGATTTGCGTATGAGAGACAGTCACCCACATACCGGGACAGACCCTGTAGTCCATATCTTTCTCGAACTCCTGCCAGACAACGCCGCCGTTCGAACTTGTCAACTCTGGGAACACAGTCGCGCTCTCGCCACACCGATGGTCTTCCGGCGCCGCAACCCCGGCAACCGCGCCCATCGCGCCGATTTGTTGAAACCCGCACCACCACGGCCCCTGACATTCCGGCGGGCGCCCAGCAGGCCCTGGTCGCAGCCAGTACACAGAGACAAGCTGATACCGAGGTCCGCTGGTAATCTTCCATCAGCGTTTCCGCAGGTCGATCCCTGCGGGCAGCCACTGAATCTCACGAGGAGCTGACTGTGACAGCACCGCCTCCCGACGGGCACCCTCGGATCACTGCCGAAGAATTCCTGAATGCCGAGCCGGATGACCTCAGCAGCACATTCGGCGACGTCGAGATCGTGGACGGCCTTGTGGTGCGCTTGATGGCACAGAGCGATGCACACAGCCGCGTGGTGCGCCGCCTCGCTGCCGGGCTGGAGGACGCTCGCGACCCCGCCGGCCCGTGTCTGCGGATAGGGTCCGATACCGCTGTCCGTTTCGCCGACGCGGACGATCACCGGCCGATCATCGGCTCAATGTCCGCTACCCGGATATCTTCGTCCGGGACTGCGAACCCTATGATTTGAACACCGTCCGCGACCATATCGTCCTGGTTGTCGAAGTCGCCTCGAAGAGCACGGTCGATTCCGATACCACCGAAAAACACAAACTGTATGCGCGCACCGGCATTCCCGGTTACTTGATCGTCCACTTCGACAAGACATGGGAAACTATCGACCGTATCGAGGAATACCGCCTCGACTGGTCCGGATTGCGGTACATGCCCCACAAAGTCCACCGCACCGCCCTGGTCCTGGACACACCGGTCACCCTCGCCATTACCTTCGACGCCCTCCATCGCCCCTGATCAGCACATCCGCGACTGCCGACAGCAGCGCGCAGTCGAGCCAGATGCCGACAAGTTGCCGTAGCCCTGCCCGAGAATTCCTTTGCCGGGTCGTGAGGCGGGCTGATACAGATGGGCGGTGACTTCGCTGGATGCACTCGTCAGGCCTGACAAATACCCGCGGGCGGCGATATACGATCCGCAGTGGATGGTCGACAACTGTATGGGTCCGAACCCACTATGGCTGCTAGAAGACCTCAGCCGGGACTGTACCTTCCGGCCCGGAATGAAGGTTCTCGATCTCGGGTGCGGACTGGGCATGACCTCGATCTTCCTGGCGCACGAGTACGGCGTCGAGGTGTGGGCCTCGGAGCTGTGGGTCCCGGCCGAGGAAAACGCAGCGCGATTCGATCAGGCAGGCGTCGGCGACCGGGTCCACGCCGTGCGTGCCGAAGCGCATGACTTACCGTTCGAATCGGAACAATTCGATGCGATCCTGGCGGTGGGCAGCTATCACTACTTCGGCACTGATGATCTCTACGTCGGCTACATCAGCAGTTTCCTCGAGACAGGCGGTCAGCTGTCGATCGCCGTGCCGTCATTGCACTGCGAATTGCGTGAACTCGGTGGTGCCCCGGCGTATCTGCGGTCCGGAATGGGGTGGGAGATCCTATCCTTCCACACGCCCGAGTGGTGGCGCTTCCAATGGGAACAGACCGGCCTGATCCAGGTCACTGCCAGCCGGGCGCAGCCCGAGGGTTGGCTCGACTGGAAGCTGTGGTGCGAGGTCTGTGCCGAACATTCCCCAGACGAGATCGTCAGACAAGGGTCTCGTGCCACGATCCCTCTGCTCGACACCGACGGCGGCGAACTGCTGACTTTCGCGCTCGTCACTGGCCAGAAAACAGATGTTCGCAGTGATTCCTCGCGGCGTCACCATGCCGACAGTCTCTGACTTTTCGCTGGCCGAACTCGGGCACACTGCTGAGTCGACCACCTTGACGAAACGTACATCAAAGAGCGGGCAGCGCTTTCCTGGCTCGACCGGGCACGAGCGTTCCTCGCGGCGGGAAGCCTGACGCAGCTGTCGAGTCGTTGCAGGAGGCGAAAGCCGCAGCGCCAGAGTACTTCCGTAATTCGCGAGCGGTGAAAACCACCATCAAAACGACAGCCGCGCACAGCGCCGCGCAGACCCCTTGCTGCGACGGAAACGAGCTCATGAACACTCCGACTACACAAGAAGCCGTTGCAGCAGCGACTCTTCCGGCCGCTACCGCGCAGGGCATCAGCGGTCGTCGGGAAGCAGGCGGAATGCTTCCCCGCCTACGAGCGGCCGGATAGCCCGAAAGTCACGCCGGTCGAGAGTGAGCATGTCGACGGTGCGGAACTCGGCCGCAAGGGCGACGTTGACCGCGTCCGCCAAGTCGAGGTCGAGCCCGACATAGCGTTGCTGCACATCCCTGGCTACACCGAGAACATCACGCCCGGTGTCGGGAACCAGGAAACGCATACGGTCGACCTGGGCGAACACGAAGTTCATCACCATGACGCGCTGGGATCCTCCGAATCTGCGCCGAGTCAAGTGGTCGAGTTCGGTCAGAACCATGGGCGACACCACAACCGTTCCGGCCTCACGCAGCACCTGTTCACATGCACTGGAGTCGGGAGAGTCCCGGTCGAACGCCGCCAACAAACCAGAGGTGTCGGCGACGACTAGCACTGGCCGTCTGCCACAGCCCGTCGCACTTCCTCTTTGGTCGCCGGCTCACCGCCACCGGAGACTTTCGGCCATTCGTCCGGATCGTCCCAGACTCGATACGACAAAGCAGCCAGGTGGATGCCCTCGCGGATGATTTCGGCCTCGGAACGGCCACGCCGCTTGGCGGCCTCTTTGATCAGTGCAAGATCGTCGGCGTCGGCATAGACATTCGTCCGTTTCATCGACATGTACCATATATAGCACATGTACCAGATCGGACACATGCGATCCCGGGGGTGTCCCGGTAGGCGACCTCCAGACACGAAAGGCGCGCGGTGACGCTCGCTCGCCCGGGGTCGACATTCCGGTCCAGCAGCAGATCCTTGATGATCTCTTCCGGTACCGCGCGGATGAACCAGCTCGCGACGGGGTTGCTGTGCGGGGTATGCCCACCCACCTGATCAGCGGCGGTTTCGAGGAGCGGAGTCATCGGACGGCCGCCTGAATGTCATCGACGAGGCGCTCCACATCACGGGCAGCCTGGCGCGGTTCGATTCCGGCGTCCAGGCCGGTGTACATCTTCTGCCCCACCGTAGCCACCCCGGTCTCGTCGCTCAGTCCCGAGCCGATACCACTCGCGTGGCACCGCAGATCTGTACAGCCCGTCGGACTTCCTCTTTGGCCGCCGGCTCGCCGCCACCGGAGACTTTCGGCCATTCATCCGGATCACCCCGGATTCGATACGACAAAGCGGCCGAGTGTATGCCTTCGCGGATAATCTCGGGTCTCGGAACAACTACACCGATCACGGCTTGCGCTCGCCTCGACGGAAGCCACGCTGCATCGATCTGGTGATGACCAGATCCGGGTTTCGCCTGTGTAGTTCGGCGGCGATATCGTCCAGGGATATCGGGCGCAGCAAGTTTTCCGGCATGGTCACCGGATGGCCGGTGACGAGCTTGTTGATCGGGCCGTGGATCCATCTGGGCCAACGCCTTTCGGCGAGCTTCGGACCGGGCTCGACCAGTTCGATGGACAGGTACCTCGTATTCGGGTCGATCTTCGCTGTCGTCACATGCACCCGCGATATCGCAGCCCATGGGATTCGGCCGAATGGCCTGAGCACCAGCCCATGATCGTCGACTGTCACAGCGGGCGAGGGGTGGATGAAGTAGTCCAGTCCGACCAGGAGCGAGAGAACACCCACGGCGGTCGAAACCACCACCGGGAACGACAGCGTCGAGTCGGCGGATATGGTCATGTGGAGCAAGCAGCCGGTCGCGATCCCGACCAGACCCAACACCACCCACATCACCTGAACGCTCGGCGACGGTCGAAATATGGTCGGGGGCGCTGAATCCCCTTGATGCTGCTCCACAACCAGAACTGTAGGGTTCATCGTCCGGGAAAGTCGGTCACTTGGATATACCGACACCCCATCCTCGGCAACACCAACACGCGAACTACGTCGTCACTGTCCCCGGCTGTGCCCGCGTTGCCGTTCGAGTTCCCGCTCCCGCGCCTCTCGGGCGGCCGTCGCGCGCTTCACCTGCGGCGGCTCCTCAACGACGCGACCCTCCGCGGCGGCCCGAGCGATGCCGGGCGGAATCCCCTGCGTCAACAGGTCTTTCTCCACTTCTTTGATATGTCGCTCCCGCGCCGACCGGTGATCACGGACGGGCATCGACAGACGCGCCAGGACCGTTGCCCGAGCCACGTCATCCGGCACCCCTTTCGCGACGAACTCGGCCACGCGCCCCTCGATCGCCTTCTCACGTGCTGAGGCTCGCTCACGATCACGTTGCCCCAGCTCACGGGCAAGTTGCTGCGGGTCCTGACCACGGTCGGAATCCCGCAGGACAGGCGCGGGCAGTGTCGGGGCCTGTAAGCGCGCCTTCTCCGGGTCGACACCTCGCGCGATCAGCCGCTCCCGGTTCACCTCGATCGCCAGCCGCGACAGTTCCGCCTGGTTACGGCGACCGGTTTCGTACTCGACTACCGCGCCCATCGCCCCGATCTGCCGAGACACCTGCTGATCTTTCTCCAGCCGCACCTGCTCTTTCCGGTGTAGCTGTTCGGTGATCTTCTCGACCGCGTGCGGTGCACGAGCAGCGGCATCACGTTCGGTGCGGCGTTCCAGCTCCTGATTCTTGCCTAGCGCATACGCCAACCCGAGGAAATGATGCCGCGCCTGCTCGAGGTCGATACTGTGAGAATGCAGTTGCTGCTGCAATTCCTGTGCCGCCTGCTGGGTGCCGCGGTCGATCAGCTCCCGCTCTCGCTCGACGAGGGCGAAGGTGATCGGATCGATCGCATTGTGCCGCTCGGTTTCCTTCTGGACCAGCTGGGTGTTGTGTTCCTTCTCCAGCTCCTGCGCCGCCTGGAACCGCAGACCGAGCTTCTTACGGTCTTCGGCGGCGAGGTCGCGCTCCGCCACGGCCTGGGTCTGCGCCATCTCGCGCAGCTCACGTGCCATGAACCGCAACTGCTCGATACCTGCGGTTGGCGCTTCTTTCGCGTACTCGCGGGCGATCTCAGCAATTGATAGCGCACGCGCATCGCGCTCCGGGATCCGGCTGAGCTGTGCGGTGATCTCCTGCCGGCGTTCCCGCTCCAACGCACGCGCACCGGCTTCCATGATCCGCTGGTACACGCGCTCGTTCATCGGGCGATGTCGGAATCTGTTCGGGAATTCCGCTTTCATCACAGCAATCAGGGTTCGCGCCTCTTTGGACATTTCCTTGTCCCGTTCGGCGCGGGTGAACAGCTGTACCGTCTCGCCTTGCTGGAGAAGCTGCTGGTAGCCCTCCAGTTGCTTCACTTCACGCTCTTTGTCCAGCGCACCGGACTTCGCCTCGATATTTTGGGGAGCGACGGCCTCAGTGTGGTCGCGGTACTGGAAGTCTGTTCGCACTCCTTTCCCCGTAGCCGAGTCGGTTTCTCGATCGACTTCACGCTCCCAGCCCGATGCGGTGAGCCCGAAAACGACGTCGAGCCCCTTCTCGAAAGTCTTCCCCTGAACCCAGTTTGTCCGCCAGGACGCGGACGCCTGTCGCCACTGCAACGGTGTCCTCGGGACCTCCCCGTCCCTGAGCTTCCGGGGGACATACTTTTCCTCATACTGGTTCCGCTCAGCAGGAGTCAGCGCGTCAGGTTTATCCCCCGGCCCCATCTACATCCCCTACAAGTCGTTCCCGTCGGTCTCAGCAACCAACTGCTCGAGGTACAGGCGTCGATATTCCTCAGCGGATGGGCGCCCGAACCCCACCCATCGCGTGTAGTCCCGGATCATGTTGTTCAGTACCCACACCAGCTCGGACGGCGGCTGTGGATCCTTGCGAAACGCCCCCCCGATCTGGTCTCTCGGGTTGAACGCGTACTCAGAGAACGGGAATTGGATTTTCGGCCGGCTTCCGTGTCCCTCGTATACGTGAGCGGTGTTGATCCACTCCGCTTCGGTAGCGCGGCGATGCACCTCACCGATGTAGCGGGTGAACCGGTCGGCCATTTCGGCGTTGGCGGGATCGGCGATGGCCTGCCCGCGGCCGAACCGGTCCCGGACCGCATGCTCACACAGGGCCAGACCTTCCGCGGTATAAGGGTCGTCGAGCTTGCCCACTGCGGGCGCGTCCTCGGTAACGAAGCGATCGAGCGCGCTGTCCATGGCTTCCAGCCACGCCAGGTATTCCGGGTCTTGCTGGGCACTCTCGAATTCAGGGTTCATCTCAGGTGTCCTCTGTTCGCATTTGCCGGTGACCAGATGATTTGACCATGCCGGTTTCGATACTCAGCGGCATGAGCCGGGTCGTTTATACGCGACTGCGCCGACAATCAACCGTTCTTCCGGATTCCGCGGCACGGAGGGGCCGGACGGCCACCAGTCGTCGAGTTCCACCAGTCCCGGCTCGACGAGGGTGAGACCACCGAAGAGTTCCGTGATCTGAGCCTTCGTCCGAAACCGCACCGGCCCCAGCCCGGAATCCAGGAATGCGAGCTCCAACTCCCGCACCAGCCGCCGCCCTTGGGGATCAGCCGGTCCGGGGTCGTAGTAATGGGTTATCGCCACATACGAGCCGACAGGCAGCAGATCGATATAGCGCGCCACGATCTGGGCCGGCCGGTCCCGGCCGGTGAGCAAATGATGCAGCACCCCGGTCAGCAGGAGTCCTACCGGCAGGTCCAGGTCGAGATAGACGCGGGCGGCACTGGATTGCAGGATTTGGTCGGGGTCGGCCAGGTCACCCGGGATGTAGTGCACCGTCTCGTTGTCCTCCAGCAGCGCACGCCCATGCGCGACACACACCGGATCGTGGTCGACGTAGACAACGCGCATATCGCGGCACCGCCACTCGCGGGCGAACTGGTGGGTGTTCATCACCGCTGGTATGCCGGCCCCGAGATCCAGGAACTGGGTCAACCCCACCGACTGGGCCAAGTACCGGGTTACCCGCGCCAGCCATGCCCGGTTCATTTTGTGCACTTCGCCGAATCCCCGTGCCACATCGGTGATCCGGCGCCAAGCCTGCGCGTCGATACGGTAGTTGTCCTTGCCGCCGATGCTGTAGTCGTAGACACGGGCGATGCTCGGCCGACTGGTATCGAGTCCGACGGGAAAGTGAAGCCGCGTTGTCCGGACGACTTCGGTCATGACCCGGCCTCCAGTGTGTAGCGCATCGCCATCTCATAACGAGCGCAGCAATGCCCCTGGTGTAGATGCATGACGTAATGGGCGTGCGACAGACTGCGAATCGGATCGATATACCGGCATTCACCGCTGTCGAGCACCTTCAGGCCCGCCGAAACTCGCTGCAGCACCGACAGTCCAGTGACCCACTGCATGCCGGGCAGCCGGTCGGTCACGGCGGCCGTCACTGCGTGGCCTCGATGTACCGCGTTGCCAGCCGAAACCGCGGGCAACGGTGCGTGGCGTGGTCGGCCATCAGATGGATCGCGTGCGCCCGACCCCGGATCGGCTGGGCGTTTCTGCAGGCTGCCGGATAATCCAGCTGTCGCAGCCCCTCCGCGACCCGCTCCAGCCGTATCCGGTTCCGCATATTCCACAGCCGTAATGTGGCCGCCATCGATTGGTTGTGCGTGAGTCTGCTGGGCAGTGCGGGTAGCTCCTGGCGCATCGGGGTTACCTCGGGCTCGTCGGTGGCTTGGTCTGGTCATTTGGTGCGCGGACGGCGGTAGCGGTCCTGATACCGGGTGACCGAATCTGACGTTACGGCCGGATGAAAGGTTGTTTGTTCTCAGATTGTTCTCTCGTTTGCTGTTACCGTTGGCAGCATGATCGAGGATGAGGCGGTTGGCGCGCGGATCGCCCAAATACGCAAGACCCGTGGCCTGACCCAAGCCCAGCTATCGCAGAAAGCGCATGTCGGCCGGGCATACCTGGCACGCGTCGAATCCGGTGATGCGTCGGCGTCCACAGTCTGGCTCGCCCAGGTCGCACAAGCGCTGGGAGTCGACTCCAGCCGTCTGTCCGGACCTCAGGACAGTGCGGAACAGCTGCACCAACTGGTACCGACGATCCGGCGGGCTCTCGCATCAACCGACTTGTATGACGACGGCATCGAACTGCTTCCGCTCGACCAACTCCGCCGCCAAGTGGTGCAGCTCGGAGAGTGGCGGCGCGACACCAAGTACGACAAGATCGGCGCAATCCTCCCAGACCTCGTAGAGCAGCTACTCACCGCAGGCCAGGAGCACGGAGAACCGGCATACGCGCTGCTTGCCGATGCCTACCGTGCGGGAAATACGCTCGCCCACAAGCTCGGCTATTCCGATCTCAGCTTGACTGCGATGGATCGCATGGAATGGGCCGCCGACCGTAGCGGCGACCCGCTGCTGGTAGCGACCAGCCACTACTTACGTGCCGCGGCACTGGCCCGCATCGGCGCTGGCAAACACGCACTGCGACTACTCGACCGGACAATGATCGCGGTGGAACCGCTCATCGCCACCGACGGGAACGCTGCCGCAGTGTGGACGGCCCTGCATATGCGAGCGGGCGTGATCGCGGCATCACTGGCGGACAAGTCGGCCTCGGAAGAACACCTGTCCGAAGCTGCGAAAGTCGCTGCCGGCGTGGGTGACCGAGTGGTGTACGAAACCGTGGTCGGCCCCACCAATGTGAAGCTGCATCAGATCGCTGCGCAAGTGGATCTGCTGCAACCCGGAAAGGCCCTGAAAACCGCGGAGACCGTCGACTTCACAGACCGTATCGCCGCAGAACGACAAACCTATTTCCACCTCGATGTTGCCCGCGCACACCTGCTGAACAAACGCCCTGACGAGGCCATCGAAGAGCTGTACACCTCGCGAGTGCTGGCACCCCAGCATTTCCGGGCCTCGGCCACGGTGAAAAACACGATCCGGGCGGCGGCAGCACAGCAACGGAGAGCCAGCAGCAGCCTGCGCGCGCTGGCGAACTACGCGGGCATCGAGGACTAGCCACCATGTATGTCCCGCAGGAGGAGGGACTGTACTGGGATATCTGCGGCGACTTGTGGTCCCGCGACCCGGATGGTTGGCGTTGGCTCGGCCGACGTGCTCCCTGGACGGGAAGGGTAGTACCCGCGGATCCAGGTCACGGCCCGCTATCGGATCGCGTGCTGGGGATGCTCGTGGATAGTCCGGATGACTCGGTGTTGCCCTTGCGGCGGGTGGGAGTGGAAGACTACCCACCGGATTCCTGGTCCTGAAGTGGAGCCCAGTGGCTTACGACAGAAACGAGCTCATGAGTAATCCAATCATTCGGGCAGAGGAAGCGATTGCGCGGCTTCGGGCTGTGGCGACCGCTTCGGACGGCGAGGTTCGGCTGGGTCCCGGAATCCCGGACGAGGTGATCGACACCTGGCCGGTGCCCGCCCCTTCCGATATCCGGCTGTTGGCACGCGAGATCGGCGAAATCTCGTTCGACGACCACGATCCGGTCACCTTCGGGCATCCGGAGAACGTAGAGACCAGGTACTGCCGTGCCGGTGTTCCAGGGACCTGGTGGGCGCTGCACAGCAACTCCGCTGCGGAAAACTATTTCGCCGATATCGATTCCGAAACCGGCGCCTGGGGGCCGGTCTTCTATCATTGGGAAGACAACACCTGCACTCTGGTCGCCCCGTCGGTCAGCGACTGGTTCACCATGCTCGCCGAGGGCATCGACCTGTCCTTGCGGATTGCCAACGGTGAACAGGCCGAGAACCTCGATCCGAACCTGGACGACGACGAGCGCGATGACCTGGACTTCGAAACGGTGTTCCGGGACTGGTGGTTCGACACGGGCGAAATACTCCTTCCCCGCGACTCGTCGAAAGCGATGACTCTCGACGCGCTGTCGGCCCGTCATTCCCTGGACACCGAATTGGCGACCGCCGCGGCAACTCTTCCCAATGCGGCCGTCATCGCCGACCTCCGCGCCCCGCAGTACCCCACTTTCATCCCATTCGGAGGATTCTCCGGAGGCCCCGTCCACTACCGCCGCTTCGCCGGCGGAGCCTTCCTCGCCGCCATCCCCTCCGACTCCTGAACAGCACATCCGTCACTACCGGTAGCAGCAGCGTGGGCCATCACAGCGCATGATCGGGAGCCCTATGAGCCCCACTGCTCCCGGCCGTATCCGCGTTGCGCGTCGTGTTCCCGCGCTCGAGCCACCACTGCGCGATCAGCAGCGGTATCGTCCAGCCCAGCCACGCCACGGTCCCGCCGACGGCTTGGCCGAACAATTCTTCGCTGCCGCGGAAAGTGGTGTCGAGCTGCGGTTCCAGCGCGATACCGACCAGCACGCCCCACACTCGGTTGGTGATGATCGATACGGTGAGCGCGAAGCTGCGGATCATCCACCGGCGGTGGTCGGCGAAACGGCGTTGCCGGGCTGCGCGGAAGCCTTGCAGGGTGCAGCCGAGCCAGATGACGGCGAGCAGCAGGTTGCTCGCCATGGCGACCGGCCCGAAGGGAGTCGTGGCACCGAGGACGAGTGCCGCTGCGCCGGCGGGGAGCACGCCCGCCAGAACGTATACGCGCCCGGCGTACCGGTGTACGGACGGATACTTCCGGCGGAAGCGTGGCCATACCTGGATGCAGCAGGTGAGCATGGCGATGGATCCGAAGATCACGTGCGCCACCAGGAATGGATAGTGCACAGGGACGCCTGGTTGCTGAACTCTCGACAGAGCAGGGTCGAAAGTCAGATACCGGGGTAGCGAGATCGCGATGAACAACACCGCCACGGCCGCCAACGGGAGAATCCAGGGGCGGCGCCACCAGCGGGGTCCGGTTGGTTGTACCGAACGGTGGCGGCGTACTTCGCTTATCGTGTCGTCGGTGGTCACGAATCGACGGTAGGAATCCCGGGCGCGGACACGCATCACTCTCGGGAGCGGTCCGTGGCGCCGCAATGCGATACCGCAGTCCTACCCGGGGCTACCGGTTATCTACCAAGACAACAGCGGCATCCTGGTCGCGACCTCGTTCAGCGATCGGTTTTCCACACTGCGCCGTGATCAGCAATCGCGGATACAGGTGCGAATCAGTTTTCGCGCGGCAGCAGCTCGGTAGCGAAACGGTCCAGGAAACCGTTCGACGCGGCACCACCCGCGGGTACCACGACAAACTTGCTGAGCCCGGCCGCGAGGTAGCCGTCGATCAACCGGTGCAGATCCGGCCAGCTGCCCGCCACCAGATCCGCCGGATCGGTCTCCGGCCGCTGCTGCCGGAGCTGCGCCGCCAACCGGTCAGGGATGCCGTCTTCCGCGATCAGCAGGGTGATGCCGAAATGATCTGCCTCGATCTCCCGGCCTGCCGCGGCCGCCGCCGTATTGATCGCGGCTACTCCGGCAGCGGCTTCTGCCGGGGCCAGGAAGCTGCCCAGCCAGCCGTCGCCGTAGCGGCCGATACGACGGAACGCCGCCGGTGCGCGTCCACCGAGCCAGATATCGGGTGGGCGGGCGGGTCGTTTTCCGATCCCGGCGCCGCGCACCGAGAAGTGTTCACCGTCGAAATCCACTTCGTCGGCACGCAACACCGCCCGCAGCAACTCCAGCGATTCGTCGAAAACGCTGCCGCGCCGGCCCGTGACCGGGAACAGATCGAGCTCGTTGGGCTGCGCCGGTTTCAACCCGAACACCGGCAATACCCGCTTCGGGGCGAGCAACGCCAGCGATGCCAGCTGCTTGGCGACGAGCACCGGATGGCGGCCGGGCAGAATCGCCACCGACGTGCCGACCTTCAGACGTTGGGTTCGTGCGAGCGCGACCGCCATACCCACGAAAGGGTCGACGGCCGGGGAATGGACGAGTTCGGAGAACCACAGCGAATCGACACCCGCGGCTTCCAGCCGATCCACCAGGGCCGGTAGTTCCTCGGGGCCGGTATCGGAGCCGGTCCCGACACCGAAGCGGATCTTCACCTGGCTCTCCTTCGTCACCGGATACGTTCCTGGCACAACACCCGCTCCGGGGTAGGCATTCCGGGCCTGGTTCCGACGTGGCAGCAGCCCGCCGGCACCGGCCCGGCCCGCATCCGTAGCGCAGATCAGCCGGCGAGGGTCTGGCCCGGCTGCAGCGTCGGTCCGCAGCCCTCCGTCTGCTGTTTCTCTACAAGTGGTGGGATAGCCGTAGCCGCGTAGTCGCGAAGTTGCCCGAGTTGGTGCTGATCGTGCACGACGTCTTTGCGAACCCAGTCCTCATCCGGCACGGTGGGGTCCTGGGAGCGTTGCACTATGTAGTAGTCGCGGTTGACGCGGGCGTCGCTGGTGATGTTGTTCTCCAGCCACGGCCCGTGCGTATGGATGAAAGTGGGCCGCAGCTCCTCGAATACATAGTCGCCGAAGGTGGTGCGGTCGTTGCCGGCGATGATATCGGCCATCCGGGTGTGGGTGAGCCCTGCCATATCGATCAGCTGCAATCGCGAGGTCAGCGCACTTCCGCCCATATCGGGGGTGAGCAGGGTGCCGTGCTGGATCCGGAGGATATCCGCGTAGCCGTTGAACAGGCGGCCGAACCGGAGGGCGATCCAGCACACGGGCACATCCTCGTCGGCACTGTAAGCCGCGGATTGTTCGGCGAACGCACAGCCGGACGGGATCGCGGCAGCGATCAGTCCCAGCGCGACCAGAGCGCGCCCGTGTTTACGCAGTTGCGCTGCCAACTGACCTACGGAAAGCACGAGAACGACCGCGCCGAGGGTCCATGCCGGGGTGGCGAACCGGAATTGCGCCATCCAGTCCGGCTCCAGCACACAGTAGGCGGTCACTGCCAGAACCAGCGGCACCAGCAGCGCGACCGCGCCGTCACGCCACCTGCCCGGCGGCCACAGCGCGAGCCCGCCCACCACAATGGCCGCCAGGACCGCGGGAACACCCACGTACTGCACCAGCTCCCCCACTCTGGCCAGGTCGTACACGGAGGGCAGCGATTGGTGTTTGGCGACAGCGGTATTCGGAACCAGCCTGCCGAACTCGACGATCCGCCACAGCAGATAGCCTCCGAAGGGGATCGCGAACGCGAGCCCGGAATACAGTCCGCACCGGAGCGCGGCGGGCCAGGTAGCGCGCCGCACCAGGATCACCGAAATCAGCGGATATGCGGCCAGGTAGATCAGCCCGTCGGGGCGGGTCAACGCGGCGAACGCGGCCAGCGCACCGGCCGCCACCGCCACCGCGGGTGTCCACAATCGATCGTCGAGTACGGCCAGAAACAGGTGGACAGCCAGGACACATACCGTCAGCGCGAACAACGCGTTCTCCAGGCCGGAAAAGCACCAGATCACGAAGGAGGGGATCGCGGCCAGGACCGCGCCTGCCGCAAAGGTTGTCAGTGCGGGCCACCGTGATACCCGGCGGGCGGCGGCATAGCACGCGGCGAGGATCCCCATACAGCAGATGAGCGCGACAGCCTTCGGATAGAGGGCGTAATCGGGGATACCGAAAATGGCACCGCGATCGAAGAGGCCACACCATTTGCCCACCGTCAGCACGAAAAGCCAGGTCGGGTTGGAGAACCCTTCCACCGGCGCGGCGCCGGGCTGCAACACCGGCCCGAACCCCTCGGCCACACTGCGCGCATACGCGAAAGTGATGCCCGCATCGTCGACGATCCAGCTGCCGTACTCGGCCGCACGCCACCCCACCAGCACAGCACCGCCCAGCACGGCCGCCAGCGGAGCCGGCCACGACCGGCCACGGCGCTGCGGCGCTTCCTCCGAGATCTCGACCGCACCGGGTAATTCCGCCGTCAGCACTACAACACCCTCCGCTTGACCGTGCTCGCCCGGCCATGAGAAGGCCGACGCCGCACGATGGGCCACCTTGCCGATTCCGGCGGCCGATCGCAAACGGGCCAGTGAATTCCCTTGTGCCCTTGCACCGGCGAGCCCTTCGCACGGGGTGCCGGATAGTCGGCCACGGCTCACGTTCCGGTCGGCACCGACCCGAGTGGGATGACGTGGGGGCGGCCGTGGGTGGGTTCGGTGATCACTTGGGCGGTGAGCCCGAATACGGCGTGCAGGGTCTCCGGGCGCACGACTTCTGCGGGTGGACCCTGGGTCACGATGGCGCCGGATTTCATTGCGACGAGGTGGTCGCTGTAGCGGGCGGCGAGGGAGATGTCGTGGAGCACCATGACGACGGTGCGGTCGTGTTCGCGGTTCATCCGCACGATCAGTTCCAGCAGTTCCACCTGATGCGCCAGGTCCAGGTAGGTCGTCGGCTCGTCCAGCAGCATGATGCCGGTTTCCTGGGCGAGGGTCATGGATATCCAGGCGCGCTGGCGTTGTCCGCCGGAGAGTTCTTCGAGTCGGGTACCGGCCAGATCGAGGATGCCGGTGCTGGTCAGGGCGTGCCGGAGTGTTTTCTCGTCGAGGACGGAGAACTGTTCGTACCACCGTTGCCGAGGGTGGCGGCCGCGGGAGACGAGGTCGGCGACGGTGAGACCGGGTGGGGCGGCAGGTGATTGGGGCAGGATGCTGATGCGGCGGGCGACCTGCCGGGTGGGTTGACTGCCGATGGGCATACCGTCGAGCAGGACGCGGCCGGAGCGGGGTGCGATGAGCCGGCCGAGACCGCGCAGCAGGGTCGATTTGCCGCAGCCGTTGGGGCCGATGATCGAGGTCACCGACCCGGTCGGGACGTCGAAGGTCATATCGGTGACGACGTCGGCGCCGCCGTAGCCGAGGGTGAGGTTCTCCGTGCGCAGTACGGACTGGGTCACGTAAGCCTCCTCTGGTTCCGCAGGACGAGATAGATGAGGTACGGCCCGCCCAGTACCGCGGTGGCCACACCCACCGGCAGTGATACCGACAGCGCGTTCGCGGCAACGGTATCGGCGATCAGAACGAACACCATGCCCACCAGGCCGGACAGGAACAGCGGCGGGACGGCCGCACCGGTGAGCAGGCGCGCGATCTGCGGGCTCGCCAGGGCGACGAATACGAGCGGCCCGGCGATGACGACACCGGCGGAGGCCAGGAGGGTCGCCAGCATCAGGGCGGACAGCCGGAGGCCGCCGATCCGTACGCCGAGGCCGATCGCCACATCGTCGTCCATGGTGAGCAGTACCAGCCGCGGCGCCAGCAGCAGCGCACCGGCCAGCAGGGCGAGTGCCAGTAGGCCCATCGGCCGCACCAGCAGCCAGTCTGTGCCGTTGAGCGAACCGGACATCCAGGTCAGTGCCTGGGCCGCGTTGGTGACATCGCCGAGTGTCAGCAGCCAGGTCGTCAGGCTCACGGCCAGCCCGTTGATGCCGAGGCCGACGAGCACCAGGCGGTAACTGTCGAGAGTCCCGGACCAGGAGAGCAAGTACACCACTACCCCGGCCAGCACGCCGCCGGTGAAGGCGGCAACCGGTAATCCGACCTCCGCGGCGATACCACTCAAACCCGCCGCCCCGCCACCGGCCAGCACCAGCACGGAGACGGCACCGAGCGACGCACCGGCGGTGACGCCGAGGATATCGGGGCTGGCGAGGGGGTTGCGGGCGACGGTCTGGGTGATCGCTCCCGCCATGGCCAGGCAGGCGCCCGCGATGATCGCCCCGACGGTGCGCGGTGCCCGGAACTCCGTCACCGCGAGATGAACCCGGGTATTCGAATCGTCGCCCAGCAGCGCCCGGACGACCTCGTCGAGCGGTAGCGCGGAACCACCGTTGGCCACATGGATCGCGGCGGCGGCCAGGACGAGCAGGAACAGCGAGACCCCCACCGTCAGCGCACGCGGTGCGATACGCACGGAGACCGGCCCCCATCGGGCAACACGGGTGGGGGCGAGGAGGTTCGGGGTCGCGCCGCTCATACGGTCACCAGCCGGCGACGGCGGGCGAGGAGTACGAAGAACGGCGCTCCGATCACGGCGAGCACCACCCCGACCGACAGCTCGCCCGGCCGGGCGATGACCCGGCCCGCGGTATCGGCCAGCAGGACCAGCACGATCCCGAACGCGGCCGCCGCGGGTACCGATCGACGATAGTCGGCGCCGACGAGGGCTCTGGCGATATGCGGAACCAGCAGTCCGGCGAAGGCGATCGGCCCGGCCATGGTGACGGCGGATCCGGCGAGCAGGGTGATCGCGGCGATACCGGCACACCGGGCGATCGGGATGGAGGTGCCCAGCGACCGAGCCGTATCCTCGCCCAGCGCCAGCGTATTGAGCGCGCCGATGTTCAGCACGGCGAGCAGCAATCCGGCGGCGACGAACGGCCACATCGCTTCGATCGTGTGCGGGCGCGCCGCCAGCGACCCGACCTGCCAGAAACGCAGAGTGTCCAGGGATGCGCTGTCCAGCAGCGCCAGTCCGGTGACCAGGCCACCGCAGAGCGCGGCGACGGCCGCCCCGGCCAGCACCAGGGTGACCGGTGTCGCCCCGTGCCGGGCGGCGGTGCCGACCGCGAATACCACCACGCTCGCCGCCAGGGCGCCGGCGAAGGCCAGGCCGGCTTCGGCGTGGACGGGGAGGCCGCCGAGCAGGAAGGTCGCGGCGACGATCGCGAGTGCCGCCCCCTGGTTGATACCGAGCAGACCGGGTTCGGCGACAGCGTTGCGCGTATGCCCCTGGGTCAGGATTCCGGCGACACCCAGGCAAGCTCCGGCGGCGATACCGATGAGGGTGCGGGGCCAGCGGAGTTCGCGGATCGTCACGTCCATATCGGTTCCGGTGGGGGTGAAGATCGCATGCCATGCCTCGGCCAGATTCGAGGGACTGCTGCCGACGCATACGCTCAGCAGGATGGCCGCCAGCACGGCGGCGACCGGTACGGCAATCATGACCAGCGGTGAACGTGTGGAGCGGAGTCTGTTTCCCGGCGTGAGTGCGGCGGTGCTCGGGGAGTCGGGCGGATCCGGGGTGGTGTCCTTCAGCACCGGTGCGCTCGCGAATGCGGTGTCGGCATCTCGGTACTCCTTGCTAAGGTCAGCCCTACGTTGGGCAGCCTATCCTTATTCGGCTACTTCCTACAGCCCGGCCCGGATGAAAGGTCACCTCATGAGAGGAACGTCCACTCGATCGATCGCGCGGCGATCACTGATCTCTCTCATGGCATGCGGCCTGGTGTTCGCGGGCGGCTGTAGCGGTTCCGGCGAAACGGACCCGGGCGCGGCCGGTAGCGACGCCGCGATTTCGGTCGAACACGCTATGGGCGTCACGAACATCGACAGCCCGCCGGAAAGGGTGGTCGCGTTGGACCCCAGCTATGCCGATGCGGCGTTGCTGCTCGGCGTTCCCCTCGTCGGCTACGTCCAGTACCGCGCGGACCCGGGCAATCCGTTCCCGGAGTACCTGGGCGATATCGACGACAAGGTCGCCGATTCCGTCAACGTCGGTACGACGGCCGAGCCGAACCTGGAACAGATCCTGGAGCTCGAACCCGACCTCATCATTTCTGCGAAGGTGCGGCACGAATCGCTCTACGATCAGCTGACCAAAATTGCGCCCACCGTGTTCTCCGAGTCCACCGGCCCGACCTGGAAACAGAACATCGTCCTGCTCGGCGAGGCGCTGGGCCGCAAAGACCGGGCCGAGGAGCTGATCACCTCCTACCAGGAACGCGCAGCCGCGGTCGGCGACCAGATCCGGGCCCAGAAGCCCGATATCACGTATTCGCTGGTCCGCTTCGCCGGCGAGGACACCGCCCGGCTGTATTCGAGCAACTCGTTCATCGGCGAGATCATGACCGATATGGGCATCCCGCGCCCGGCCGGCGCACCCGATAGCACGGACAGCATTTTCACGCCGCTGTCGACAGAGCAGATCCTGAAAGCAGACGCCGGCATCGTCATGGTCTCCGCTTACACCCCGCCGGGCGACGAAGGTGATTCCAGCCGCGATCAGCAGGCCCGCTATGAAGCCAACCCGCTGTGGCAGCGCCTGGCGGGCGATGTCCTCCATGTCGACGACGAGCCGTTCGTTCTCTCGGTGAGTATCCAGGGCGCACACGCCTCGATCACTGCGCTGGCCGAGCATTTCGGAGTCGACCCGCGCACGGACCTGATCCCGGAATAGACAACGGCTTCCGGCCGTCGAGCGCAGGCAGGAAAGGTGGCAACCGGACGGGCGCGCGGAAGTTGATCAGCGCGATCGTCCGGTGCGATCGTTCGCCCTGGACTGCACGATCTGCTCGCGGAGGATATCGGCGTGGCCGGAGTGACGTGCGAAATCCTCGCTCAGCAGCAGATAGATGAACCGCAGGCTGACATCACCGAGGTGAGGGTGTGTTGTGATGTCGTCGAGATCGTAGCGGGCCGCCATCGCACGGGAACGTGCACTGGCGCATTCGAATTCGGCGATCACATCGGCCAGGGTTTCCTCGTCGCCGACCACGAAGCTGGGGTCGCCACCCGTTGTTCCGCCCCCGCATTCGTTTTCGGGTACGCCTGCCAGCACACGCTGGAACCAGATCCGCTCGGCGGCCGCGGCGTGTTTCACCAATGCGATCGGCGTGGTCAGCGACGCGACCAGTCGGCGGCGGGCCTCTTCTTCGGAAAGTCCGCGCACCGCATTGATCAACTCGGACCGGTTACGGTCGAGCACGTGCTCGAGCATGTAGCGTTCGGCGCCGGTGGTGATCTGGGGTATCGACCATGTCATTGTCTTCTCGATTCTCTTGGTGGGACTTCGTGTCGTACTCGACGCACAGTCGATGACCAGTGCGCGCTGTGCGGCATGGGATCGGGGGCGGCGGCAGGCGGCGGTCGTGGGCGAGGGGTTCCCGAGCCGGGGAGGGACAGGCGACCACTTGTGCACGGAAGTGAGTTCGGCGGGTCTGCCGCCCCCCGGGCTTGTCACTCGCCGAATGCGAGGTTGCCGGTCTCGATACGCAAGATCTGTGCGCCGCGGAGGGCCGGGACTCCACCGGCCCGGCATGGCGCGCAGGCGTTGCCCGGAGTGTACGCGAGGCATGTGCCGACCTCCAGGCGCAAGCGCAGCCATGAGCGCGCGGACCATGCAGGAATGCCTCAATGGTCAGCCTTCGATCCGGTTACAGAGCAGACGCTCTGTTATGATGCGATCGTGCCCCGCCCCCGAACACACGACCTAGAGCAGCTACTGGACACCGCCGAGCGGATGGCCGTGGATTCCGGTCCGGCCGCGGTCACCGTCCGGGCGCTGTCCGAGGCCACCTCGGTATCCAATGGGGCGATCTATCACGCGTTCGGCTCGCGCCCCGGACTGATGGGCCGGGTGTGGCTGCGCGCCGCGCAGCGGTTCCTCGACTTGCAGCGAGCGGCAGTCGACCACGCACCGACCGCGGCGGTGCCGGCCGAGCATGCGGTCGAGGCGGTCGTCGCGGCCGCTGATGCACCCGCCGAATTCCTGCTGCGGCAACCGGTTTCGGGTCGTTTCCTGCTGAACGTGCCCCGGCACGAATTGCTCGGTTCCGGTGAGATCCCCGAAGATATCGCCGGGGAGATGCGCCGGCTCGATCTATCCCTGGTCGAACTGTTCACCGCCTTGGCGCGCGGCGTGTTCGACCGGGCCGACCGCGAGGCCGTCACAGTTATCCGCGACTGCGTGGTGGAAATTCCCACCGCACTATTGCTGCGCGGTCGGCGAGAGCCCGATCCCGCAGTGCGTCGACGCCTCGCAGCCGCCGTCCGCGCGATTCTTGCGGAACCCCTGCCACCCCGCCGCGACACCAACCCGACAACAGCGAAGTGATAGGCAACTCCATGGCCCCCAACCTGCACTACCAGGACAAGATCGCCGTACTGACCCTCGGCGACGACGAGAACCGGTTCGCACCGGACTGGCTCGATACCGTCAACACCCACCTCGACACCGCCGAACGTGATGCCCAGGGCCTGATCACCACCGGCAGCGGGAAGTTCTACTCCAACGGCTTGGACCTGGACTGGCTGATGGCCAACGGCGACCGCACCGAATGGTACGTCGCCCGCGTGCAGGAACTGTTCGCCCGGATCCTCACCTTCCCGCTACCCACTGTCGCCGCCGTCAACGGCCACGCGTTCGGCGCCGGCGCCATGCTGGCCATCGCCCACGATTACCGCGTCATGCGCGACGACCGCGGCTACTACTGTTTCCCCGAGGTCGATATCAATATCCCCTTCACCCCCGGTATGGCCGCGCTCATCCAGGCCAAACTCAGCCCCCAGACCGCGGTGACCGCCATGACCACCGGCCGCCGGTTCGGCGGCCCGGAGGCCCTGGCCGCCGGACTCGTCGACGCCACCGCCGCCGAAGCCGAGGTTCTCACCAGCGCCGTGGACCGGCTCACTCCCCTGCTCGGCAAGAACCCCGCAACGCTGGCCGCCATCAAGACCACCATGTACAGCGCAGCCACCGCGGCACTGCGCTGACATATCGCACACCCTCCTCGCGGCCGAGACAGAACATCGCCACTACCTGCGGTGCAGGTCTTGACTAGCGGCCGATACGGAGGAGACTGGAGATACACCGGAACAACGAAGAATGTGACGGGTTCGACGAAGACGTTCGGAGAATCGCGGTGACATCCCTCGAAGGTCCGGCCAGGCCCCCGGCAAGCCAATCGGAATCCGGAACAGTCAGCGACGACTGAGGTTCGGGAATCCGATGGAGACTACCGGGGACTGCTCTGTGTGGGGGTTTCCGTTACCGGCGCGGCAGTCCGGCTGCGTATCAGCAGGGTTGCGGGTACCGCGGCCAGGACGAAGAGCACGCCCGCCATCGCGACGTAGAGGTGGACCCCGGTTGCCGTGCTCACCGGGGCGCCGTCGGCAGTGACCCCGGGAACTCGGGTCGCCTCGAGCACCGCGTTCCCGGCGAAGCTGAAGACGACCGAGCCCAGCGCCATCATCACCGATACGAGTCCGGCGAACGTGCCGTGCCGCTCGGGCGCGGCGATACCGGTCGCCAGGTTGTATCCGGAGGCGCCGATCGCGCCGGCGGCGATGCCGACCACGGCTCCGCAGGCGATTGCCAGCGGAAGCACCGATACGCCCGCCAGCATCGTGAAGGTCGCCAGTGCCCCGGCAGCGATACCGCCGACCAGGGGCAGCGCGGGACCGAACCGCCCCGCCAGCCATCCGGCGCCGATACCGCCGATCACGATGCCGAGATTGGGGGTGGCGAGCAGCACTGCGACCGTCTCGCCGTCACCGAGCCCGTAACCGAGCCCCAGACCGGGCGGTACCTGGGCGATAAGGCTGGTCAGTTGCAGCATGCTCCGGAAGGAGCCCGCCGCTAGCACCACGGCCAGCAATGTCAACAGGATCGGGCGGCTCAGCGCCCGGAGGTCGATGAGCGGATCGTCTGCCCGCAGCGCGAGGTGCGCCCACCCCGCCAACGCGGCGGCGCCGGCGGCCACCAGCGCGATCATGCCTACGGACAGCCAGCCGAGGTCGCGACCGAGGCTGATGTAGGCGAGCACCGCACCGAGGCCGCCACCGAGCAGGAGCGCACCGACCAGGTCGATCCGGCCGGTGCCGCGGATCGGCGATTCCGGGATGAAGGTGCGCACGCTGAGCGCCGCGACCGCGGCGAGCAGCGCCGCCGTGACGAATACGCTCCGGAAACCGAACGCATCGATAACGGGCTGCATCAGGAACGGCTCGAGGATCCCGACGACCGACGAACCGGAGGTCACGAGCCCGACCACGGCCATCGCCACCCGCGGGGTGCAGATCTCGCGGGTCAGTGCCACCGTCAGGAAAACCGCGGCGAAGGCAGCGCCCTGCAGGAAGCGCCCCGCGAGGAATATCCAGATATTCGGAGCGGCAAGGCAGATCAGCGCCCCCGCGCAGGCGAGGAGCAGCGTGCCGATGAGTACCCGGCGTTTACCGAAGATATCGGAACTCTTCGCGAGCAGCGGTGACCAGATCGCGCCGGCGAGCATCGCGCTCGCATTCAGCCACGCGGCCTGACCGGTGTCGAAATGCTCGAGCAATTGGGGCAGGACCATCATCGGCGAGCCGACGGCCACATCGGCCAGGACATTGGCGAGGGTGAGCACGGCCGCCCAGAGGACGAGCCGCTTACTCCAGCGGTGCTCTCGCCCGCCGCCGACGGCGCTTTCCAAGGTGTTTGTCACTGTGCATCTCTCAGCGCGTTGGGGTGAGGTCCCGGCGAGCAGCGGCGCGGGGGCGTGGGCCGGTTCGATCTCCTAGGGCTCGGACGGCCGGGATTCAGTGGAGCCGATACCGTGCGTGTGCAGCGCCTTGTTCCGGGCGGCGATGGCCGCCCAGGTGGGTGGCACCAGGCGATCGCGACCACTCCCGACACGGCCCTGTGCGAAAGTGACATAGGGACGCTGCCGGGCTTCGTACCGCATGAACGCGGTGGTGTGATCGCCGCACCGTTCGAGTTCTTCGGCAAGGAAGCAGGCGCCGGTGAGCGCGAGTGAGGTACCCCGGCCGGACAGGTAGGCCGGGCTGTAACCCGCATCACCGACGAGGACGACGCGGCCGCGGTACCAGGACGGCAGGTGGATCTGGCTCGCCGCGGTGAAGTAGAAAGCGGGGTCGGCGCAGGCCGCGTCGAGCAGTTCCGGGATCCGCCACGACCGGTGGCCCGCGAACGCGTCGAGCAGGATCTTCTTCTGAGCGTCCGGGTCGTGGTGGTCATAATCGATCGGTCCCGAGCGGAATTGGAAGTTCGCCACGGCCTTGCCCTGATACCGGAACACTCCCGCCATCCGGCCGGGGACGTTGTAGATCGAGTTGGTGTTGTCGCTGTGCGCCTCGCCGGGGAGATCGGCGAGGGCGAAGTAGACGCCGAGGTGACGGAGATAGTTGTCCTCGGGCCCGAATACCAGACCGCGTACCGCGGAATGCTGGCCGTCGGCGCCGATCACCAGGTCGTACAGTCCGGTGCGGCCCGATGCGAAACCCACCGCGACGCCGTCACCCGCGGCGGTGAGCGTTTCGATCGATTCGCCGAACCGGATCGTCGCGGTATCCGGCAGCGCATCGGCGAGGATTCGGACGAGGTCGGCGCGGAGCAGCTCGATATCGTCGTCGGAGTCGTTGATCTCCGCCAGCGGGATCCGCGCGATCGGCTCGCCCCGGCTGTCGACGAACTGGGTGAACTCGGACATCCGGACCCGCCGCTCGCGGATCTGCGCGAGGAGACCCATCGTGTCCGCGACCTCGATCGCATCGCCGCGGATATCGATGGGCGTGCCGGTGCGCCGGAGGTCGCGGGCGTACTCGACGACGGTGATGTCGTGGCCGCGACGGCCGAGTTCGAGTGCGCAGGCGAGTCCGGCGACACCGGCTCCGGAGACAAGGATCTTCACGGGTGCACTCCAGGTTTGCTGAGGTGGGTAGCGAATCGACCGCAGGTCGCTGGCCGAGTCCGCTGGGCAGTTCGGCGGGCCGCTCTCGCAGGGCCACCACTAAAAGAAACAATCTGTTGCTTTTAGAGTAGCTACGATCGGCTTGCACCGCAATGCCACACCTGGCGACAATCGGCACCCGAGCAGAGAACATGAGGTGAGCGATGGCCGAACCGACCGCCGACCGGCCGACCGCGCGGCGCCCCGGCGGCCGCAACGCCCGGGTACGCGCACAGATCCTCGCCGCGACCGCCGAGCTCGTCGCACGCGACGGTATCGCCGGCTTCCGGTACGAGGCGGTCGCCGAGCTCGCCGGTGTGAACAAGACCAGCGTCTACCGCAACTGGCCCGACCGCGAGGAACTGGTCGTCGAAGCCCTGCTGCGCTACGCCGAAAATCTCGCCTCGGTCGCCGACACCGGCGATATCGATCGCGATCTGGCGGATTTCGCGTTGGCACTCGCCGGCGGCCTCGAGACGCCGTTCGGCCGAACCCTCGCACAGGCTGTCCAGCCCGCCCGCCAGAACTCGACGGTCGAAGCACTCACCAAAGTCCTCGATCAGCGGGTGGCCGCATTGCGGCGACGTATCGACACCGCCGTCGACCGCGGCGAACTCCCGCCGGTGGACAGTTCCTTCCTGGGCGAGATGATCTCCGGCCCGGTGCACCTCATCGTCGACCGCGGTATGCGCCGGTTCACTCGCGCGGATGCGGAGCGCATCGTCGCCGTGGTGCTCGCCGGTATCCGGGCAACGGCACCGCGCGCCTGAGCGCCGCAGAGTCCGGCTACTGCTGCGCGCCGCCGAACGCGAAAAGTTGCCGGCCACCCCCTCATCCTGGGTGGCCGGCAACAGGTTCCGCAGTCGCGTCAGGACGGTACGGCCACCGGTTCCTCCGGTTCGGCCGCCCGCCCGGTCAGCGCACGAGTGCGCAATGACCGGAACACCGCACCGGCGGCCAGCGCATCGGCCCCCTTCGGCGTCGTCGCGAAGGCAACGAGAACCGAGACCACGAAAGAGATCGGGGCAACGGCCAGCGCCGGGTTGGAGAACGGCAGCACCGAGTCCGGTCCCTGGACCACCGGGCTGAGCAGGATCACCGCGATCGACAGGACAAGACCGGTGACGATGCCGGAGATGACCGCTCGGGCGGTCATCCGGCGCCAGTACAGCGTCAGCAGGAGCGCGGGGAGGTTCGCACAGGCCGCGATCGACATCCCGAGCGACGCCAGGAACGCCACGTTCTGCTTCTGCGCGGCGAAGGCGATCGCCACACCGACCAGACAGGTGGCGACGGTGGCGATCCGGGCCGCACGATGCTGGGCGGCCGACGACACCTTCCCGTTGCGCAGTACCTGACCGTAGAGGTCGTGGGCGATGGCACCGGAGGTGGCGATGACCAGTCCCGACAGGGCCGCGAGGATGGTCACGAAGGCGACCGCGGCCACGAAGGCGAGCAGGACACCACCGCCGAGGGTTTCGGCGAGCTGCGCCACGGCGAGATTGCCACCCTTGTTCTCCGCGGCGATCGTATCGGGACCGACCAGCACGGCGGCACCGTACCCGAGCACCGGGATCATCAGGTAGAAACCGAAGAAGATCCAGATGGAGGTATAGGCCGAGGTACGGGCCTGCCGCGCGTCGGGCACGGTCAGGAACCGGATCATCACATGCGGGAGGCCGAGCACACCGAGTACCAGGCCGACGGTTTGCGACAACTGGTCGAACGAAGCGGCGTCGCCGGAGCGCTGCGGCGCGACGAAATGCTCACCGAATTCGGCGAGCGCGGTACTGAACGGCCCGAACGGGTTGAAATCGAAGCGCACCAGCACCAGGACGAACAACGCCACCGCACACACCAGCAGCAGACCGGTTTTGATGATCTGGATCCAGCTGGTGGCCAGCATGCCGCCGACCAGGGTGTAGGCGGTGGTGAGGGCGCCGATGATCAGCACCGCGACCGCATAGTCCAGGTCGAACAGTAGTGATACCAGTAGCGCCGCACCCACCAGCTGCGACACCAGATAGACCACACTGATCACCACGGTGCTGATCGCCATCAGCGACCGGACATCCTTGCCCGGGAACCGGGTGGCCAGCACATCGGCGAGAGTGAACCGGCCGAGGTTACGCAGCGGTTCGGCGATGAGCAGCAGCGCCAGCACGAAGGCGACGGGGACGAACACGGCGAGATAGAAGCCGTTGAACCCGGTGAGTGCGATAGCACCGGTGACACCGAGGAACGATGCGGCGGAGATGAAATCTCCGGCGATCGCGACGCCGTTCTGCCGGCCGGTGAGCGCCCCACCAGCGACGTAGTGGTCGGCGGCGGACTTGTTCCGGCGGGCCGCCCACGCGGTGATGCCGAGGGTGACGGCGACCAGGGCCGCGAAGAGGGAGGCGGAGACGAGGTTCATGCGCGGGTGCCTTCCTGCGCGAGCCGGGCTTCCAATGCGGCAGCGCGGGCCATGTAGTAGCGGGCCACCACGATCGCGATGACGAACTGCGCCAGGGCATAGATCCAGGCGACGGTGACGCCACCGACGACCACCGCATCCAGTGCCGAGGTGAAACCACCCAGAATGGGCAGGGGGAAGAACAGGATCAAAACGATCGCGCTCAGCCGGAAAACCAGCGATTGCCGTTCGCGTGCCAATTCGTCGAGGCCGGAATTCCCTGGGGAATCAGCGGAATTGGAGGGGGAATGGTCCATGGGAATCATCTTTCGGGCTGTGTGATTTCCTACACAGTAGGGGGCCGATATGACGACGGACATGCGAAGAATTCCCCCTGCGAGTACGGAATTCCTTTATCTGCCGAGCGCGATCAGATCAATTCGATGACGAGCTTCGGCGATTTCGACCGGGAGACGCAGAGCGCCATCTGATCACCGGCCGCCTTGTCCGCGGCCGACAGGCAATTGTCGCGGTGTTCGGGTTCGCCGTCGAGCACATTCGATACACAGGAGCCGCAGATACCTTCTTCACAGGATTTGAAGACGTCGACACCGTTGTCCTCGAGCACCGACAGGATGGAGCGGTCGGCGGGGATCTCGAAGCTTTCGCCGGTGTCGAGTTCGACGGTGAATGCGGTATCGCCGCTGTTGTCGACCGCGGTCGCTTCGAAATGCTCGGTGTGGAGATTGGTTTCACCGACCACCGGTGTCACGATCTCGGCGACCGTCTCCATGAAACCGGTGGGCCCGCAGGTGTAGACCGCGCTGTCCCGGGTCAGCGCGGCAGCCACGGATTCGAGCACCGTGCGCTGCTCGTCACGGGACAGCCCGGTGTGCAGGCGCACCCGGTCGCGAAACTCCACGCGGTTTTCCAGGAGATCCGCGAACGCGGTCTCCGTGCGATCGTGGGTGATATAAACGAGAGTGAACTCCGCTCCGCCGGAGTACAATTCGTAGGCCATGCTCAGCAGCGGAGTGATCCCGATCCCGCCCGCGATCAGCAGATGCCGGTCGGCCCCGGGGACGATACCGAGGATATTGCGCGGTGCACCGATCTCGATGATGTCGCCCTCGCACAACTGGTGCAGCGCGGCCGACCCTCCTCGCGACTCCGGCTCGCGCTTCACCGCGATGGCCAGCGCCGCGGTGTCCGCGGGTGGCCCGCACAGCGAATACTGGCGCAGGATCCCGGTCGGGCCGGTGACGTCGATATGCGCACCGGCGCGGTAGGGCCCCAGCGGCGCCCCGTCCTCCCGCACCAGCCGCAGCAACCGGATACTCGGAGTCTCCGAAACGATCTCGGAGACCACCACTTTGATATCGGACACCACAACTCCTAGCGCATGTAGAGGCCGCCGTTGGCGTCCCAGCATGCCCCGGTGACCGATGCGGCGGCCGGCGAGGCGAGCAGGGCGACCATATCGGCGATGAATGCCGGATCGCCGAGACGCCCGACGGGTATGGAACCGGCGAAGGCGTCGAGATTGCCTTCCCCGATAATGTTGTGCACGACCGGCGAATCCTGCGGACCGGGCGAGACGGCGTTCACCGTGACTCCCCCCGGGGCGAGTTCACGCGCGAACACCTTGGTCAGCGTGATGACTGCGCCTTTGGCGGACGCGTAGTGCCCGCCGGTGGCGGTGCCACCGTTCTGGCCGGCCAGCGAGGCCATGTTCACGATCCGGCCGTAACCCTGCGCGGCCATATGGGCGCCGAACAGCTGGCAGGCCTGGAACGTCCCGCGGAAGCCGACGGCCATGACCGCGTCCAGTTCTTCGGCGGTGATCTCCATGAGGGGCCTGGCCTGGGTACGGGCGGCATTGTTCACCAGCACCTGGACCCCGCCGAAATCGGCGACCACCGTCGCCAGCAACTGCTCCAGGGACGTTTTGTCCGCGACATCGACGGTATATCCGCGCGCGGCACCGCCCAGTTCCTCGGCCAGCGCCGACGCGGCGGAACCGGCCAGGTCGGCGATGGCGACAGCGTGGCCGGCCGCGTGCAGCCGGCGCACGATATGCGCGCCCAGGCCGTTCGCGCCCCCGGTGACCACGGCGACGGGCGGGTTCACAGCAGGAACCCCGCGGCGGGAACGGCGTCCTCGCTGTCGACCAGCCGGATCACCTTCAACGCGATCCGGTCGTCGGCGGGAGTCGCACCGAGACGGACGCGGTATTCGATATCGCCGGCCCAGATATCGTGGCGGCCACGTTTGTAGGCGACCAGGATCTGCGCGGCCCGCAGGTGGACCTCGTCGTCGGTGACGCTTTCCGGGACGAAGCGCGAGACGGTGCGGGTGGTGACGGCGGCGTCGACGGCGGCGATGGCGTAGCCCTCGGTCATCCGGACCACGCGCATACCGCGCATGCGGGCATCGTCGTAGATCATGTTCAGGGTGTTGTCGAAATCGTCGGTGCCGCGGTCGATCGGCACCACATAGCGCCCGTCGGCGGTGTAGAGGTCCTGCCAGGTGTGGTAGTCCTTGCGGTCGAGCAGGTCGGCTTCCCGCCAGCTCAGCTCGATCGCCCGGGTGATCCTGGTGTCGGTGAACAGCATTGCGGGGGTGAGGGTTTCAGTCATCGCTCATCATCTGCTTCCACTGGTGATAGGCGGCGCGCATACCGGTCTCGTCGGTGACATGGGAGGTGGGCCAGCCTTCCGGGCTCGGCTTCTCCCGTGCCAGGCCGCGGTTGACCAGGATCGGCATATCCGGGGCGGCCTGGGCGCCGCGCTGGACCCGGTCCCAGCCCTCGGCATCGTCGGGGGTACCGAAACCGAACGGACCCTGGAAATGTTCGTGCACCCGCAGCCGCGCCCGGTTGACCGGATTCACGATCTCGGCCGGCCCGTCGGGGCCGATCGCGATGTGCTCGATCGTGGTCTCGTCAGCGGCGACGGGGCGCAGCACCCGGAAGAACGCCGCCGACATCGACACGTTCGGAAACAGGTTCAGGTTGAACCCGGTGCCGTGCATGGCGCGTACCAGCTTGCGGATCGCGGCATCGTCGAGGCCGGTGGTCTTCAGCTCGGCGATCAGATCGTCGAAGCGGGCCTGCAACGGTTCGCTGCCGTCGTCGGCGTCCAGATCGGAATGTTCGGGAACCATCTGCATGACACTGTGCCCGTTGCCCAGGTCATGGGTGACCGCCGCCGGGTCGGTCATGAACGACATCATATCGGCGGTTTCGGCGTCGACCGAGGCCATCCAGGACCGGTGCACGATCGGGAAGTGGTAGCCGTCGGTGGTGTTCTCCAGCTGGATCTTCCAGTTCCCGTGGAAGGCGAACCGGTGCGTACCCAGCACCTTGATCGGGTAGCCGCCGCCCTGCTTCATGAACCGGTCGATCCACAGCTTGGCGTCACCGAGGAAATCCTCGAGCGGTTCGATATCTTCGGCGAAGGTCGCGAACACCATGCCGCCGTAGGATTCGGTACGCAGTTTCCGCAGGGACAGATCGCCCTTCTCGACCACGCCTTCGTAACCGTCGGGGTACGGGATACCCCGCAGCTGACCGTCCAGGCTGTAGGACCAGGCGTGATAGGGGCAGGTGAAACCGTTGGCGACGCCCTGCTTTTGTTCGCAGATACTGGCCCCGCGGTGCCGGCACCGGTTGAGCAGCGTATTGAGCTGACCCTTGCGGTTGCGGGTGACGATCACCGGCTGCCGGCCCACATGGGTGGACTTGAAACTGCCCGGTGTGGGCAGCTCGGATTCGTGGGCCACCCAGATCCAGGTGCTCTCGAAGATCCGGGCGATCTCCTGCTCGAAGATCTCCGGGTCGGTGTACATGCGCGCGGCCACCCGATCCTCGGCGACGAGTTCGGCCGGTGCTGCACTGTGGGCTGTCATGATGCCTCCTGGCAGGTGGATGGTCAGTACTGGCGCGGGGTCAGAGCGCGCCCGATGCGGGCCTCGATCTTGACGAATTTCCAGAGCTTCCAGTCGCTTTCGCCCACGCCGATCGTGCGGATCAGGCCGCAGGCCGCTTTGACGGTGTCGTGGCTGTCGGCGTCGGCGAGCAGGTAGCAGGTCCACGGCCAGCTGTCCGAGGGCCCCACCATGGTGGAGTCGTCGTCGATATCGCCGATGAAATCGATACCGTCGAGCGCTTTGATGCCGTCCATCAGGGCGACGAAGGCGGTCCAGACGTCACCGGCGGTGACACCGCCTTCGGGCAGATCGAAGAAGTTCTGGTTGATACCGAGGCAGAAGAGAACGCGAAGTGGGCTGTCGGTCACGGAAGGGTCCTGTCGTCGAAGAGGTCGCGGGTCAGTGGAAACCGGGAACGGTCGGCGGCTGCCCCATGAATACGGCGCCGGCGGCGTCGATCAGGCCGGGTCCCAGGAAGGCGTGCTGCTGCGGGACCAGGGCGTCGCCCGCCCACTGCTGTAGTGGGTGACCGTTGAAGATGGCCGCAGTACCGGAGATCTCGATGATCCGGTTCACCACCGACGCCGAAGTCGAGGCGATATGCGCCGCCGCGAGCCGCAGATGGGCGTTCTGTTCGGCAGTGGCGGGATCGCCGCGCAATACCGTCGCCCACACCTCCTCGGTGACCTCGTAGAAGTACGCGCGCGCCGAGCGCAGCTCGGCTTCGGCCTGTGCGACCGCGGTCCGGTAATACGGGCGGTCGGCCAGTTTCGGCGCGCCGGTGATCCCGGCCCGGCCCGCACCGGTTTCGACGGCGTAGTCCAGCGCGGCCCGCGCCACGCCCGCGCCGACCACGGCCAGCACCTGGGCGGCGTAGGCAATGGTCGGGTACCGGTACAGCGGTTCGTCGACTGTCGGTTCGCCCCCGCGGATGAATGTCCATTCGTGCGGCACCACTGCTCCGCGCACCACGAGGTCGAACGAGCCGGTGCCACGCATCCCGGTGACATCCCAGTCCTGGACAATCTCGACCTGTTCGGGGCGCAGCAGTGCGGTGCGGGGTTTACCGGCGGTACTCGCGTCACCGGGAATACCGACACCCAGGACATCGGCGCCCATACAACCGCTGGCGAACTTCCATCGTCCGTCCAGCCGCACACCACCGTCGACCTCCGTCGCGGGCTGGACCGGGAACAACCCGCCCGCAAAAACCACGTCCGGGCCGTCGGCGTAGAGCTGCGCCTGCGTTTCCAGGGGCAGCGCCGCCAGGTACACCAGGGCCGAGCCGAAACTGGCGACCCAGCCGGTGGAGCCGTCCACCACCGAAATACGTTCGACGGTGCGCAGGAAATCGGCGGGCGCCTGCGGTTCGCCCCCGAATCGCCGCGGGGTGGCGGCGCGGTAGATTCCGGCCTCTTTGAGCCGTGCGACGAAATCCCGCGAAACATATTTCTGGTCGCGGAATTCCTCCCGCCGCACGGTGAGTTCGGCGAGGACGTCGTCCAGAATCGCCGGTCCGGTCGCGGGCCGGGCCGGGGCTTCGGAGGTGGACACGATCACCTGCTCCTGTCGTCGATGGGCTGTTCTTCGACGGTAGGGAGAGCGCGCTCACACCGACATCGGTAATCCCCGCGCCCGGCAAGGTGTGAACCACAACATTCGTAGGGGAAATCTTCAGCCGCCCCCGGACGACCGGAAACGCGGATCGGCGGAAAGCTACGCTGGCGCGATGTCCATCGATCCGCGCGCTCCCGAATTGGCCGTCTCGGATTTCGCCACCATGATGAATGCGACCGACGTGTGCGTACTCGTGCACGATGCCGCGACCAAGAACATTCTGTGGGCCAATCCGGCCGCCTGCGCGATGCTCGAATTCGACCTCGACGAGATCCGGCCGCTCAAGGCCCACGATATGAGCAGTTCCGCACAGCAATACGACCGCGTGATCGGGCGCGCGTGGCTGCAGGACGCCGTCGAGTACGGCTCCCGCCGCATCGAATGGCACTACCGGTCCAAATCCGGCCGGATAATCCCCACCGACGCGGTGGCGACCCGGATCGAACTCGCGCGCGGGCCGGCGGTGCTGGTGCAATTCCGCGATATCGAACGGGAGCAGCGCACCGAGCGCGCCCTGCGGCTGACCACCACCTATGTGGACGCGCTGGCGCGGCACACCTCCACGATGGCTTTCGTCCTGAACGAATCGGGCGAGATCCGCTTCGCCACCGATACCGCGCTCACCCGCCTCGGCCTGGACCCGGCCGTCGAGCTACCGGCCGGACCGCACCTCACCCGGTACGCCCACCTGCACCGGGACGGGCGCCGCACCGAATGGGAAGTGGTGGCCAAGGACGCCGACCCGGTGACCTCGGTGCGGCTCGAGGTCACCCAGCCGGACGGCACGACCTCATGGCTGGACGGCAGCCTGGAACGCCTGGACGAGCCGGGAGTGACCGCCTTCCTCATCCTGGTCCACGATGTATCGCGCCGGATCCGCGACGAGGAGCAGCGCGGTCTGCAGCTGCGGCGGGAGAACTACCTGGCCCGCTACAACGCCATGGGCGATATGGCGATGGCGATCGCCCACGAACTCGGCCAGCCGCTGGCGGCCGCCGGTAACTACATCGCCGGTATCCGCTCGCATCTGCCCGGCGGCGAGCTCCTCGACAACCGGGTGACCTTCGGCCTGGACGCGGCACGTAAACAGATCGACCGGGCGGCGACCATCGTATCGGCGTTGCGCGCTTTCGTCGGCCACCTGGAGCAGGTGGAGCAGGTGGCCGACCTCAACGATATCGTCGCCGAATGCCTGTCCTTCGTGCAGATACGCGCCGACGCGGCCGGCGTGCGGGTGGAACTGCGGCTCGATCCCACCCCGGTGGAGGTCCGCTGCGAACGGGTCCTCACGGGGCAGGTGATCGTGAACCTCTGTTTCAACGCCATCGACGAAATGGCACAGTGCCCCACTGGATCCCGGCATATCGTGCTCACCACCGCCGTCCGTGACGACGGCGGCTGTTTCACCGTCCGCGATCACGGTCGCGGCGTCTCCCAGGATCCGTTCCAGGAATCGTTCACGTCGAAATCACACGGCAGCGGCATCGGGCTGGCACTGAGCTATCGGATCATCACCCGGCAGCACGGAAGTATCTGGTGCCGCCCCGCCGACGGCGGCGGAGCGGTCTTCGGATTCGTCCTGCCGGCCCCGTGATCGCATAGGGAAAACCTTCAGCGCGGGCGGAGAAAATCTCGATACCTCGAGGCGTGGATCACTCGTAGCGTCAGTTGCATGACCAAGCAATTGACCGCCGAGCAGCGTGACTTCCGGGCGGCGATGTCGAATCTTTCGGCCGCAGTCAATGTCGTCACCACGAACGGACCGGGTGGTCGCGCTGGTATCACCGTCAGCGCGGTGTGCTCCGTCACCGATTCGCCGCCCACGATCCTCGTTTGTGTCAATCAGTCCAGCTATACGCACGATATCTTCCGGCGCAACGTGCGCCTCTGCGTCAACATCCTCAGTTCACACGACGAGGAACTGGCCGGCCATTTCGCCGGAGCCACCGGTATCCCGATGGCGGAGCGGTTCGCGTGGAGTATGTGGGATCACGACACCGAAGACATTCCGATGCTGCGCACGGCTGCCGCGCGGGTGGTCGGCCGGATCATCAGCGACCACACCCAGGGCTCGCATTCGATCTTCCTGGTGAGTGTGGACCGGGTGGACGTCAGCGAAGACTGCGACGCGCTCGTCTATTTCCAGCGCCGATTCCACAGCGTGGGCCCTGGCCGGCCGCGCACCGAGCAGGAGGGCACCGCATGGTCGACGCGCCGGCCCGCCTGACCCTCATGTGCTACAACGACACCCACGGCTACGGCTGGCGCCACGTCGACCTGTTCACCCACGACGCGGACGGCCGGGAACTGAACTGGGTGCACTGGCAGGTTTCCGAAGACGGCCCCGAAGCCGCAGACCGGGCCACCGCGCGGGCCGAACCCGCGCTGCGCCGCATATCGCAGTGGCGCCACGGGGTCAGCGCCACAGGTATGGATTACTGGACGGCCGACGCCGCGTGGAGCGACCGATGAACCTGTACGCCCCGTGGTCGCTGCGCGACCTCACCGACGCCATCGCCCGCGGACAGTCCAGCACCGCCGATGCGTGGCAGCGCTCCGTGCACCGGATCGCCGACACCGAAGACCGGCTCGCCGCCTGGGTCGCCCGGCACGTGCCCCCGGAGCCGCCGGCGCCGGCCGGTGCACTGTCCGGAATTCCGCTGGGCGTCAAGGACATCATCGACGTCGCCGGTTACCCGACCCGATGCGGCTCGGCCCTGCGCGCGGATACCGGCCCGGCGACCGCGGATGCCGAAATCGTGCGCAGGTGGCGTGCGGCCGGCGCTGTGCCCGCCGGAAAAACCGTCACCACCGAGTTCGCTTTCTTCGCTCCCGGGCCCACACACAACCCGGCCGCGCCGGGCCACACCCCAGGCGGGTCGTCCAGCGGTTCGGCCGCCGCGGTCGCTTCCGGCCAGGTACCGCTCGCGCTGGGCTCGCAGACCGCAGGCTCGGTCACCCGGCCCGCCGCCTATTGCGGGGTCGCCGCGCTGGTGCTGACCCGCGGACTGCTGGCGACCGACGGCATCACCGGTCTCGCGCACAGTCTGGACAGTCACGGCTTCTACGCCGCCGAGGTCCGCGACCTCGCCTGCGCCTGGTCGGCGCTCATGACGGCACCGGACCCGCTGACCGAATCCGCCCGCCCGCCCCGGGTCGCGTTGTGGAGCGCGGAACCGCTGGATGTCGTGGCCGGCGATATGACGGAAGCCGTTGCCGCCCTCCAGGATCGGCTCGTCGCCGACGGTGCGGTCGTGACCGGTTTCGCAGCCGAGCAGGTCGTGGCCGAGGCGACCGCGGCCCACCGCGTGGTGATGGCCTACGAAGCCGCCCGGGAACGCGCCGCCGAACTCGCCCGCGCCGAGGAGCTGAGCCGGCCCCTGGCCGAACTGCTGCGCTCCGGTGCCGCCACCACCGACGCGGACTATACGGCGGCCCGCGGGATCGTCGACGCCGCCCGGCGGACGGTACTCGACCTGCTGACCGGCTACGACGCCATCATCGGACCCGCCGCCCCCGGCCCCGCGCCCGCCGGACTCGACGCCACCGGCGACCCGGTGCTCAGCCGGGCCTGGCAGGCACTGGGCCTGCCGGTGGTGACGGTGCCCGGTCTGCGCGACCCGCAGGGCCTGCCGCTGGGGATCCAGGTGATCGGCGCGCCGCGTGCCGAAGCGGAGCTGCTGCGGGTCGCCGGCTGGATTCAGGACCGCACCCACCCACCGTCGCGCGAACAAGGAGGACACCCGTGACCGACACCGTCGAGCAGTTGCTGCGCCGCATCGAGACACTGGAGGGCGAGGCAGAGGTGCGCCGGTTGCAGGCGCGCTACATGTTCCTCTGCGATACTCCCTGCCCGGAGTTCGGCGTCGCCGACGACGCTCACCGTATCGACCTGATCATGGACCTCTACGCCGAGGACGCGGTGTGGGAGGGGGTCGGCGAATATTACGACGGCCAGTTCGGGCGGCTGGACGGACAGGCCGCCATCCGCGCGCATTTCGAACGCTTCTGGAGCCCCGATCGTGATCCTCGGCTGGTGCTCAACGCGCACTATTTGACCGCCGAGCAGATCCGGGTGGACGGGGATACGGCCGCCGGGCAGTGGATCCACATCCAGCCGTGGCTGTTCTCCGACGGCACCTCGCTGTTGCGTTCGAGCCGGCTCAACAATGCGTTCCGCCGCGTCGACGGGCACTGGAAAATCACCCGCACCCGCACCGAGAACGTCTTCGTCGCCCCCCTGCGACCCGATTTCGCCGAGAGTTTCCCTGCGGCCTCGGTGCTGATGCGGCCATGAGCGCGCCGGCCGTCATATGCGCGCCGGGTCGCCGGACGGCGGGGCCGGAGACAGGCGCCGCAGTAGAATCGTCGTGCATGAGCAGCGAGTCCTCCCCCGTCGTCCATATCGTCGACGACGACGAGGACCTGCGCCAATCGCTGGCGTTCCTGCTACAGAGCGTGGGAATCGACGCGCTGACCTACGCCACGGCGACCTCTTTTCTCGAGGAGGCCGATCTGGACGAGCCCGGTGTCGTCATCGTGGATGTCCGTATGCCCGGGTTGAGCGGATTCCAATTGCAGGAAGAGCTCAACCACCGGGACTACCCGGCACCGGTGATCTTCTGTTCGGCGCACGGCGATATTCCCATGTCGGTCCGTGCCTTGCGGGCGGGCGCGGTCGATTTCCTGGAGAAACCCTACGAGCCGCAGCGCATGCTCGAGGTGGTGCAGGAACAGTTACGCGTTGCCGCCGGGGCCTTCGCCGAGCGCGCCGAACGGTTGCGGGTGCAGGAGCGGCTGGCAGGTCTCACCCCACGCGAGCGTGAGGTACTGCACTTGGTGATCGAGGGCCGTTCCAGCCAGCAGATCGCCAGCCGCCTGGGCACCAGCGTCAAAACCGTCGATGTGCACCGTGCCCGGATCAAGGCGAAAACAGAGGCCGAGAGCCTGGGCACCCTAGTACGCGACATCCTCGCCTACCGCGTCCCTGTCTGACCCGGTCCGGAGGCCGGCCGAATTCGGCAGCGTCGCCACACACGCGTTCGCCGCGGCGCAGGCGCGCGCTGCACTCGGATTCCCCGGCCTTGTTCCCGCGGGGTGGACGTGATGCAGGCGTTCGCCCCGGCGACCCCGCCGGACGGGTACGCACCGGTCCGGCGATCGAAATCAATCCCTTCTACCCCTCCTATTTCCCTGGTTCTCTCCGAGGAGCACGAATGACCACCACCGAACCCGTTTCCCCCTCCGCGATCGGCTCGGGCACCGCCGCCACCGACAAGTTCAAGGGCGCGCGGGCCACCGCCGACACCTCGCCGGAACGCCTGGCCGCCATCGCCCGCGACGCCTTGACCGCGCTACACCGGGTGATCCTGGATCACGGTGTCACCTATCCCGAATACCGGGTGTTCAAGCAGTGGCTCATCGACGTAGGCGAGGGCGGCGAATGGCCGCTGTTCCTGGACGTGTTCCTCGAACATGCGGTGGAGGAGGTGCTGGCGCGTAGCCGCCGCGGCACCAAGGGCAGTATCGAAGGCCCCTACTACGTCCCCGGCGCACCCGAACTACCGGCCGAATGCGAACTGCCGATGCGCGACGAGGACCGCGCACAGACCCCGCTGATCTTCGCGGGCCAGGTCACCGATCTCGACGGCAACGGCCTCGGCGACGCGAAAGTGGAGCTGTGGCATGCCGACGCCGACGGCTACTACTCCCAGTTCGCCCCGCACCTGCCGGAATGGAATCTCCGCGGCACCATCATCACCGATGCGAACGGCCACTACTCGATCCGCACGATCCAGCCGGCGCCGTACCAGATCCCGACCGACGGCCCCACCGGCGCGTTCGTCGAAGCGCAGAACGGGCATCCCTGGCGGCCGGCGCATCTGCACCTCATCGTCTCGGCCCCGGGCCGGGAATCGGTGACCACGCAGCTGTACTTCCGGGGCGGGGAATGGATCGACAGCGATGTCGCCTCGGCCACCAAACCCGAACTGATCCTGGACCCGGTCACCGGCGACGACGGTATCAACCGCGTCACCTACAACTTCGCGCTCGATCCCGCCTGACCTGCTGCGCCCCGAGAAAGGGACCCCGATGCCGGACCTGTCGATCGTCTCGGTCGAAACCACCATCCTGGATGTGCCACTGATCCGCCCGCACAAATTCGCCACCACGTCGATGGACGCCCAGCCGCTGCTTCTGGTCGCGGTCACCACCGGCGACGGTGTGACCGGGTACGGCGAAGGTGTGGTGCCCGGCGGCCCCTGGTGGGGCGGGGAATCGGTGGAAACGATGCAGGCCGTCGTCGAACGCTATATGACCCCGGTTCTGGTCGGACGCCGCGTCGACGACATCACCGGCATCATGGCCGATATCGAGCGGGTGGTGGCCGCGGCCCGCTTCGCCAAAGCCGCGGTCGACGTCGCGCTGCACGACGCCTGGGCGCGCTGCCTCGGCGTCCCGGTACACACCCTGCTGGGCGGGGCGTTCCGGACCAGCGTGGACGTCACCTGGGCGCTGGGGTCGGCACCGGTCGAGGAGATCATCGCCGAAGCGCAGGAGAAGATCGAGACCCGTCGACACTTCAGCTTCAAACTCAAGATGGGCGCCCTCGACCCGGCCACCGACACCGAGCGAGTGCTGCGAGTGACCGAAGCCCTCGCCGGGCAGGCCGGCGTACGGGTGGACGTCAACGCCCGCTGGGACCGGCTCACCGCGCTGCGCCATCTCCCCGAATTGGCCGACGGCGGGGTCGAGCTGATCGAACAACCCACCCCCGGTGAACAACTGGAAGTCCTGGCGGAACTCAACGCCCTGTTGCCGATCCCAGTGATGGCCGACGAGAGTGTGCACACCCCGCACGACGCCCTGGAAATCGCCCGCCGCGGCGCCGCCGACGTCCTCGCGGTCAAAACCACCAAATGCGGTGGCCTGCGCCGCAGCCGAGAGGTCGTCGCCGTCGCCCGCGCCGCGGGCCTGGCCTGCCACGGCGCCACCTCCATCGAAGGCCCGATCGGCACCGCCGCCTCTCTCCACTTCGCCTGTGCCGATCCCGGAATCGACTTCGGCACCGAACTCTTCGGCCCGCTGCTGTTCAGCGCAGAACTCCTGCAGGAACCGCTGCACTACGCCGACGGCCGGCTACACCTGCCCACCGGCCCGGGACTCGGAGTGGAACTGAACATGGACGCCGTCGCACGGTGGACCCGGAAGTAGGAATCAAGGATATGCAGCTCTACCACGTCCGCATGGATGTCGATATTCCCCGCGACCTCGACGAGGCCGTACGCGCCGACACCATCGCCCGCGAGAAGAAGTACTCCCAGGAACTCCAGCACGCCGGAAAATGGGTACACATCTGGCGCATCGTCGGCCAATACAGCAATATCAGCATCTTCGCCGTCGACTCCCCCGACGAACTCCATGAAATCCTCTGGAATCTGCCGCTGTTCCCCTATATGACGATCGAAATCCAGCCCCTCACCACCCACCCCTCCTCGATCCGGCCGGCGGCCGAGCGGGTCTGACCGCACCATATCCCCGACTCGCACGGCACGCAGCCGATCAAGCCTCCGGGGTCCCGGAGGCTTGATCGGGTCATCTACTCCGGTTGCGGCCGCGCACCCCGGTGCCCATCGGCCGACCGCTCGGACAGTGCGGGTGCATCCCGGGCTTCAACCTCCCGGCGGAGCTCCCCCGGCCACTTCTCGTGCGGAATACGGGCGATCTCGAGTACCTCGCCGATCGTCGACCATTCGTTCCTGCCCAGCCGGGCGAGCGGGCGCAGTAGCTCGATCGCTGGCAGATTGTTGCCGCGGACATCGGTGTGCAGAACGGCGGTATCGATCGCCACATGCCGCACCCGGCCGATCACCACGGTCGAATCGCCGAGTTCGAGCGTCTGTTCGAGCCCGCATTCCAGCGCGACAGGCGATTCCGCGACCCGAGGCGGCGCCACTGTTGCGCTGGGCTCCGGCGTCAGCCCGACCTCGGTGAACTCCGACAGTTCGGCGGGGAAGTCCGTACCCGTGGCATTGACCTGCTCGAACATCGACTCGGTGGCCAGGCAGACGACGAACTCACCGGTTTCGAGCACATTGCGCAGCGAATCCTTCCGGCCCACCGAGGTGAACTGCACCATGGGCGGCCTGACGCACGAAACCGTGAAGAAGGAATGCGGGGCCAGATTGTCGACGCCCGCAGTGGACCGGGTCGATACCCATGCGATCGGCCGGGGAACGACCACACTTGTCAGGACCTTGTAGAAGTCGCGGTGCCCCAGCTCATCGGGATCGATATCGGTTCGCATCAGCAAGGTCCTCCCGGCAGCGTCGGCAATCACGTTCGCATCGACCGGCCCGACGCAGCGACGGCCGCATATGCGTACTCGACGGTAGAGCACCACACCGAGACCCGGCCCGCTGCCCGCAACGGCCACAGTTCTCATCCGGAACGTGTGAAGACCACCGCAATCCCGGGCCGTAGCGTTCCGTGCGCCTGTCCACGCCGGGCCGTGCCGTTCCACCGACGCGAGGAGTGACGATGGCTGCGACCTTGTCCGTCCACAGCGGCGGGACCGTTATCGCTCTGTCCGCAAGATCCTCGACACCGCTACCAGCCCCACGGCGATACCGGCCGTACCGGCGACAGTGGCCACCAGTGAATGCGTCAGCATGGCGATTCCCACGGCGAACAGCAGGCACATGGCCAGGGCCAGCAGTGCGGTCCCCCACTCCATCCCGGCGATCCGGACCGTCCGGCCGTACCGGGGTGCCGGGTGTTCGGATCTCTGGACACTACGGCGATCCATGGGCACAACCTTCCGTGTCGTTCCGTTATGTCAGAGCGCTCGGTCATAACGACCCGGTCGCTCGGTGAACCGCACGGAACGCGGCGGGTGACAACGGTCACATGACGCCTTCGTCTCCGTCGTGGCGATGCCACAAATTCTTCGACGACCGGCGTGAGGATCTTCCGGCCGCGGTGTCCTACCGATGAGCAGTGGAGGAGGTGAGATGACCGCGATCGAATCGGCACCGGAGGCAGGTCCCGACGACGCCACCCTGGTGAGCCGGGCACGCGACGGCGACGTCCGTGCCTACGAGGTCCTGGTGGTGCGCTACCAGGCCCGGATGTTCCGGCTGGCTTCGAGGATGCTGGCCGATCGCGGCGAGGCCGAGGACGTGGTCCAGGAGGTTTTCCTGAAGGCATGGCGGCGCCTGTATCAGCTCACCGACGACGCCGCGTTCGTCGGCTGGATGTACCGGATGACGACCAACCGCTGCCTGAACGTGATCCGCACCCGGCGGCCACACGCCGAGCTCGACCCCGAAACCACCGAATCGGCGCGCGCGGACACCCAGCCAGAGCAGGCGGTACAGGTGAGCACGCAACTCGCGGCCCTGAACGCGGCGCTACCGGAACTGACCCCCGAACAACGCGCATGCTGGCTGTTGCGAGAAGTGGACGGACTCTCCTACGACGAGATCGCGTCGATCATCGGAGTGAGCAGTACCGCGGTCCGCGGACGTATCGCGCGGGCGCGAGCCCAATTGTCCGAGGTGATGAAGCCATGGCGGTGAACGAGACGACCGAGCGCGACCATCTCCTGCCCTGCGGGCGGGACCTGGAGCAGGTGTGGCAGCGGCTCGACGAGGCAGACGCCGGCCCTGCCGACGCGCACGAAGCTTCCTGCCCGCACTGCCGCGCCGCGCGCGAAAGCCTGCTGGCGCTGCGGGAAGCGACCCGGGAACTGATCGGCGAACCCGACGAACCCCCACCGGATCTGCTCGGACGCATCATGTCGGCGGTACGCGCCGAAGCGCGGCGGGGGCACATGCTGGAGCTGCCGACGCCGCATACCGGCGATATCGAGGTGAGCGAACAGGCGGTGGCGGCGATCGTGCGTTACGCGGCCGATTCCGTACCCGGTGTCCGGGCGCGGAATTGCCGGGTGCGGCAAGGCCCGCCCGAGGACGGTGCGCCGGGCCCGCTGGATGTGGAGCTGACGATCGCGGTGCGGTTCGGGGCGGCAACACTGGCCGACGTGTTGCCGGACGTGCGGGTCCGGGTCGCCGCGGCGTTGCCGGACCGTATCGGAACGACCCTGCGCAAGCTCGATATCCACGTAGGAGATTTCTACGAGGAGGGCCCCGCGGCCGGACCGGACGGATCGGAGGGACGGAAATGACCGGCGACAAGATCTCGATGGTTGTGACACCTCCGGTGATCGCCGCGGTCGCCGCCCGCGCCGCCGTCGCCACGCCCGGCGTCGCGCGGCTGGAACCAGGAGTGCGCGGCCTGCTGGCCGTGCTCACCCGTGCGGGCAGGCAACGCTGGACCGATGCCGATCCGGCGCCCACAGAAGGGGTACGCGTACGGGATACCGGCGACGGCCTGACCGTGCATGTCGATATCGCCGTCCGGGCGAGCGGGCCGGCCGCCGAGGTCGGCCGCGCGGTACAGGAACACGTGGCCCGGGAAGTGGCCGAGCACACGGGACGGCCGGTGGACGCGGTCTGCGTGCACATCCTCGATATCGAACCGGAGCTGTGATGCCCGACGAACAGATCGTCGACCGGATCCTGGGCACACTGGAGACGGTGCCGGGCCTCCGGCCGGCCGCGCCCCTCATGGGCGATACCGCGGCCTGGCCCTGGGATACCCGCAAATACGCCGTCGACCTCGGCGCGCAGGTGGTCGAGGTGCGCGTCGTATCCGAAGCCCTGCCGCTGCCGCCACTACTGGAACGCGCCGGGGCGGCCATCCGCGCGGTGCTGACCGGCACCCGGTGGGAACAGGCCGAGCTACGGCTCGTTGTCGCCGAACTCGATACGGCGGCCGTCGCCGGGGAAGGAGCCGATCGACACGGCGCCGGAGCGTGACATTCGCGCGGTTCCGGTGTCCAACAGGCGAGGTCCGTGAATTCCGAGGAGATCAGGAGGAGAAATGACCGCTCCGACCAGTGAGAAGACCGGCAACAACACCGGCAGCCGCGGCGACGACAAGGCGTCCGGCACAACGGCCCGGAAAACCAACCCGCTGGTGACCGAACAGGGCACCACCACCATCGCCGATGTGGTGGTGGAGAAGGTGGCCGGCCTGGCGGCCCGCGAAGTCCGCGGTGTGCACGACCTCGGCGGCGGCACCGCCCGGGCGCTCGGCGCGTTGCGGGAACGGATCCCCGGCGCCTCGGCCAGTACCGGCCAAGGCGTCTCGGTGGAGGTGGGCGAAACCCAGGCCGCCGTCGATCTGCAGATCGTCGTCGAGTACGGGGTCGCGATCGCCGAAGTCGCCCGTCTGGTGCGGCGCAATGTGATCACCGCGATCGAGCAGATGACCGGACTCGAGGTCGTCGAGGTGAATATCAACGTCAACGACGTCTTCATCCCCGGCGACGACGACGAGCCCGAAACCGATACCGGCCGGGTGCAGTGACCCCGGCCGCCGCAGCGGAGAGGAGTACACGGTGAACGCCACATCGATAGGATTGGCGGTCGGTCTCGCGCTCGGTTTCGCCGCCGCCTTCGGCGGTTTCGGCGCATTCCTGATCGTGCTGGTGTTCGCGGCCGTCGGCCTGCTGGCCGGCCGGTGGCTCGACGGTGAACTCGACCTGAGCGCGGTGCTGCGGTCGGCGCAGCAGAACAGGAGCCGGCGGTGACCGCAGTGAGCACCGACCTGCCCGGGGTGACCACGGTCAGCGACCGGGCGGTCCGCCGAATCGCCGCGCGGGCCGCCCGCGAGGTCGCCGGTGTCGCCGAGCCGGTCCGGGTCGACGCCGATGTTTCCGGGGACCGGGCGGCGCTGGATATCCGGCTGCCGGTGCGCTATCCGGAACCGGTGGGCAGGGTCACCGACGCCTGCCGTGCCCATCTACTGCGGCGCACCGGAGAACTGACCGGGCTCGATATCTCCCGGGTCGATATCGTGGTGACCGAACTGTCCGCGGGATCGGCACCGGCCGGGAGAGTGCGGTGATCCGCCGATCCCGGCGCACGCTACCCGCCGTCCTGGTCGCGCTGGTGCTGGCGGCCGGGTGCGTCGCGGTGATCGTCTCGCTGGCGCAGCGCTGGGCCGGTGTGCCCGAATTTCTGTCCTACGACACAGTCGCGCGCGAACTGCACGCGACCACCTGGAACGAATGGCCGGTCCTGGTGGCCGCACTCGCGCTACTCGTCGCCGGTGCGCTGCTGCTGGCGACGGCGCTACTACCCGGCCGGCCCGGCGTACTGCCGTTGAACACCGAGGACGATATGGAGGCAGGCGTGCCCGCCGGCGATCTGCGGGCACTACTGCGCGGCGATGCGACAACAGTGGACGGGGTCGACTCGGCGCGGATCACCCTCCGGCGCGGCACGGTCCGCGCCGTCGTCGAAACCGGCCTGCACCGCGGGCAGACGGAGATCGCGGACCGAGTCTGTGCGGTACTGAGCAACCGGATCCAGGAACTCGGCCGGCCGATGCAGCGAGTACAGGTGCGGGTGAAAGGCCCCGAGGAGGCAGCCGGCAGCCGACGGGCCTCCCGGCTCGCCACACCGCCCGCTCGAGCAGAGGCCGAGGCGAGCAGATGACCGCGGACCGTGAGCTTTCGACTACCGATCGTGAATGGGAGTCCGGATGACCTATGCGAATCGCCCGGCGCGACTGAACCGCATACTGCTCGCGCTACTCGGGGTCGCGCTACTGGCCGCGGGCGCATTCGCACTCGCTGCCTATTCCGGGTGGCTGGGCTGGGTGGACACCGGGACACCCCTGGTTCCGGGAACCGCGGCCCCACCGGACTGGGTGCTCTGGCTCGTGATCGCCGGCGTCGCGGTGCTCGGCCTGCTCTGCCTGCGCTGGCTGGTGACACAGCTTTTCCGGATGCCGAGACCGGTGTCGTGGCGGATGGAGGCCGACGGGTCCGCCGGCCGGACGGTGTTGTCCTCGCGCACGGCGGCGGATGCGGTGGCCGCCGATATCGGGTCCTACGGTGACGTACGCGCCGCCGACGCGTGGTTGGCAGGTTCGCGCGCAACACCCGAACTCCACTTGGTGGTCACCGCCGAGCCCGGCGCCGATATCCCCCGGTTGCGCAGCCGGATTCACGACGAAGCCGTCGCCCGGCTGTGCCGGGCTCTCGATATCGGCGAGCTGCCGGTACGGCTGGAATTGGGATTCGCCGACGCCGCGCAGCGCACCCGATTGCGGTAGCCCGTCGCGGCCGGCAGGATGCCTCACCTTTCCGTCCGTCACCCGCCACACGGCCACCGTCGCGCTATCGGAACGGCGAACCCCTCGATCGCGCAAGGCAATCCCGGCTCGGTCCTTGCTAGTTTGTCTGTGCACAGATCCGGACCGCCGCGGCGGACCGATTCCCCACAGGGCAGAAGTAGAGGTCGATGCCGGAAACGAACTATTCGACCGACCGCCATCTGGTCGGACGCGCCATTGCCGACATCACCGGCGAACCGGCCGAGGCCGGCATGCTCGGTTACGGCAGAGCCGATCAGAAGACCACCGGAATACATCTGCGGTTGCGCGCCCGCGCTTTCGTCTTCGCAGACCCCCTCGTCGAGCGCCGGGTACTGCTGGTCGTGACCGAGCTACCGCTGATCTTCTCCAGCATCACCCAGGAGGTGCTGCGCCGCCTGGCACAGCGTTTCGGCGATACCTACACCGAATCCAACGTGATGATCACCGCGACCCACACCCACTGCGGCCCCGGTGGCTATGCGCATCACCGGCTGTACAACCACTCGGGCGGGTTCCGGCCCCGGACCTTCGCGGCGATCGTCGACGGTATCGTCGAGGCGGTCGAGCGGGCACACGCCGATACCGCACCGGCCACCCTGCGCCTCATTCACGGCGAGCTGCACGAGGCCAGCGTCAATCGCTCGCGGGCGGCGTTCGACCTGAATCCGGACGAGGACAAGGATTTCTTCCCGGAAGCCATCGACCCGCAGACGACCCTGTTGCGTATCGATCGCGACGGTGAACCGGTAGGCGCGGTCAACTGGTTCGCCACCCACGGCACATCGATGACCAACCGGAACACGCTGATCAGCGGCGACAACAAGGGATACGCGGCGTATCACTGGGAGCGCGTGGTCGAGGGCGTGAACTATCTGGTGGATCCGGACCCCGATTTCGTCGCGGCCTTCGCGCAGACCAACAGCGGCGATATGTCGCCCAACCTGGACGGCAAGCCCGGGCACGGACCCACCGGCGACGAATGCGAGAACACCCGGCTCCTCGGCCTGCGTCAATACGAGGCCGCTGCGAAACTCGCCGCGGGATACATGCCGCGAATGGCCGGAATCATCGATTACCGCTTCCTGCATGTCGACCTGTCCGCGGTCACGGTGTCCGAGGAATTCACCGGCGACGGTCGCGAGCACCGCACCGGCCGACCGGCCGGGGGCGCGGCCGCCTTCGCCGGCGCGGGATACGACGGGCCGACGCAGTGGAAGACCTTCCGCGAAGGCCGTAACCCGGGCTGGGACTTCCTGTCCCGGATGACGTATCTGTTCGCGCCCCGCCTTCGGGATGCGCAGGCGCCCAAGGCGATCGTCGCACCGGGTGGACTGCTCAACCGGTCCAAGCCGTACGTTCAGGAGATCGTCCCGGTTCAACTTTTCCGGATCGCCGAACTGTATCTGCTCGGCATTCCGGGTGAAGTGACCATCGCCGCCGGGCTGCGGTTGCGGCGCACGGTAGCGGCCGCCCTCGGCGTCGAACTGGCCAATGTCCTGATCGCCGGATACAGCAACGCCTATTTCCACTACGTCACGACCCCCGAGGAGTACACCGCGCAGCGTTACGAGGGGGCGAGCACTCTGTTCGGCCGGTGGCAGTTACCGGCCCTGCAGCAGATCGCGGCGCAACTCGCGACCGCGCTGCACGACGAGAGCACCGTACCCTCCGCACCCGCGGCACCCGACCTGTCGGAACTGTGGCAATCCGCGAAAACCGAGCCGCCACCGGACTTCCCGCCGGTGGGACAGAACTTCGGCGATGTACTCACCGAACCGGCCCCGGAGTATCGCGCCGGGGAGCGGGTGAGTGTCGAATTCGCCGGCGCGCACCCCAACCACGATCTGCACCGCGGCAGCACCTACCTCATGGTCCAGCGGTACAACGGTGAGCGCTGGCGCACGATCGCCGACGACGGCGACTGGGAAACCACCTTCGAGTGGACCGCCGGCCCGGCCCAGAGTTCGCGGATCACCATCGGCTGGCACAGCCCCGCCGACGCGGCACCCGGCAGCTACCGGATCCGGTACTTCGGCGACGCGGTGAAACCCGGGAGCGACCCTGTCCCCATCAGCGGAACCTCACCCGAATTCCGGATCCACGACGAGGATCACGACACCTGACGATCCCGCCACGGCGTGAGTACGAGCTTGCCGCGTACTCGCCCGGATTCGCTCAACCGATGGCTTTCCCGTACCTCGTCCAGTGTCAGGGCACGGTCGACGTGGACGCGCACCCGTCCCTCGGCGACCGATGTCCCGATGTCGGCCAGCAGCGCCGGCGCCGGGCGGCCGGTGATCCTCCGGTAGCGGGCATCGCCCTCGGCGTCGGATTCCTCCACCGTGAGGTAGCGGCCGTTGTCCGGTAGTACCCGCAACGATCGTTTGCCGTAGGCACCACCGACCAGGTCCAGCACCACATCGACCGGGCCGATGGCCGCCGTGAAATCGGTTGTCGTGTAGTCGATCACCTCGGCTGCGCCGAGCTCGCGCAGGAACCGGTGGTTGCTCGCGCGGGCTGTGCCGATGACATGTGCACCGCGCTGTTCGGCGAACTGCACGGCGAAATGCCCGACACCACCGGCGGCGGCGTGCACGAGGACGGTCTCCCCCGGTTTCGGGTCCGCCGCGTCCACTGCCTGCCGGGCCGTGAGTGCGGCGGTGGGCAGGGCGGCTGCCACCACGTCGTCGACACCGGGCGGCCGGGGTGCGAGTGCGTCCGCTCGCGCGATCACGAATTCGCCGTAGGTTCCGGTGCGGCTGTGAATCATTCCGAAAACGTGGTCACCCGGAGGCATTCCGGTGACTCCGGCGCCGGTTTCGGCGATCGTGCCGGAGATATCGAAACCGAGCGTGAAGGGCGGGTCGCCGAGGAACCGCACCCGGCCTGCCCGAAGTTTGCAGTCGACCGGATTCACCGCGGTGGCGCCGAGCCGCAGGAGGACTTCCCCACGCCCGGGGATCGGTACGGGAGCCTGCACAGTTTCCAGCACTTCCGGGCCCCCGAAACGCCGCTGGCTGACAATCCGCATAACTTCCCGCACTTCCCGGCTCATACGTAGTCCATGAACAGCCGCGTTTCCACCCAGTTCACCAGCGCGCCGGAGCCGGGATGTCCATGGACAGCGGGCGCCGGTAGGACAGATCGGTTTCATCCCGGGTACCGACGGGATACCCGGCCTTTTTGAAGAAGCTCGATTGCAGAACCGACGCGTCCGCGGCGAACATCGTCTCGACGGTCGAGCGCCGTACCGCTATGCGCCATTGCTCATCGCGCCGTTCGAGCCGGTCGAGGTAGCGGCCCGCGATCACCTGGGCGCCGCGGCCGTCGAGTCCGAGCAGTACGACGAGAACGTAGCTTTCCGCGTGCGCGGTATCGCCGTCGATCTCGCAGGTATGGGTTGTGATGTGGTGGGTGTGCACGCGGGAGGTCGCCGCGTGGGTTCCGTTGGCCCACTCGGCGTAATCGGGACCCGGGTTCACGGCGGCACCGTGTTCGTCGATCCCGTCGTGGTGGTAAGCGGCGGTGACGAGATCGGGGTCGTGACGATCGCAGCCGCGCGCGTGGCCTGCGACGCAGTCGAGGATCGCTGCCCGGTCCATCAGGTATCGGACGTCTCGCTGTAGCGCTTCCAGGTCCATGCCGTCTGTCATATATCTCCTCGATAACGAGTGCCGAGCGGGTTGTTCGACGCGTCCCGCACAGCGAAACCGCTCGCCCTGGAAGCGGGCATCGGCGTCCGAACCGCTCACCAGGAACCTGATCGGCACCTTCGAGCAGTATCTGGGTCCAGGCCACCTGGACGGACGAAAACCGGGGAAAATCCCGCCGGTGGCCACTGCGCCCCACGCCGCGGGTCGCCGGCGAGACCCAGAGCTGCTACCGCCCATTCGGGCGCGATATCTGTTCGAATGGTCCGGTGATATTTCGTGATCCGAAAGGAACTATGACTTCGACGAAGTGGCGGGTCGCCGGATCGGCCGGCGCCGCGATGGCAGCCCTGGCGGCAATGATGATCCCGGCGGCGACCAGCACGGCCGCGCCGGTGCTGTGTACCGCGGAGACACTGGACCTGAACACCCGCGAGCGACCGTCCGACTCCCCCGGTCAGGCCCGGATGGAGGTCGTGCTGACCAATACCTCCACGCAGAGCTGCGCGGTACAGGGGTTCCCGGGCGTCGACCTGGTGGGCCCGGAGGATCCTACCTTCGGCCCGGTATACGAACTGCCGCGCCAGGACGTGGATTTCGCGCCGGTGGTGGTGGAACCGGGCTCTGCAGTGAGCAGTGTGCTCACCTATCTGCCGGGCGCCCCGGACGGCTGGGTTCCGGCCACGCTCGTCGTCACCCCACCGGATACCACCACCCAGATCGAAGCACCGTGGCCGGCCGGCGTGAGCGTGCAACGCCAGGACGGTGCGACCCACCCGGGCACCTACATCGGCCCCCTGCAGCCCGCATCCTGAACCGAGCTCGAGCCATCGCGCCGATACGATCGGCGCGATGGCTCCGGCCATAGGACTCGGCCGGTCTGCGTGCGACCGGACGGACGCCCTGGCGCGTCCCCTTCAGAGAGGAATCGTCCATGCGAAAGGCCTTCCATCCGCTGGTACTCGGCGCGATCACCGCGGCGACGCTGCTACCGGCAGCGGCACCCGCGTGGGGACAGGACTACGAGACCAGTTTCCCGGACGCCTACCACACCGTGTCGCCGGAATGCGCCGGCACGGTACACACCGAGGCGGCGCGCACCCCGTTGCCGACCAATGTCGAAGGTGTGGGTGTGACCGTCTTGTTCACCGCGGACCGTCCGGACCCGTCCTGCTCGATGACGGTGAACGTCTCCTGGCACAACATCGATTCCGGAGCCGGCGGCGAGGAACAGATCACGGTCTCGTCGATGCCCGACCCGGGCGGCCGCTTCCCCGTCGATCACGGTTACGAACGTGTCCTCATAGATTCCGGACCGGGCAATGTATCGGTGACCAGCGATAAGAACCCGGGCGAACTCACCGTCCCCGTGCAGTGAATCGACTGAACAGCACTCACGACCGAACCTCGTCTTACGGGTGTGTGGCAGTGTGCGTGTGATAGCGCTGTCACCGACCGAGCCGCAGTTATTCCGGTGCACCGGTACGCAGTCGGCCCGAGACGATCCATCGAAGGAGCCGGCGGGCCCTGCCCGGGTCGCCGATGATCGGTATCGCCGGTCCCGACCCAGTTGGCGCACTCGGCGGGCGCCGTAAGGCCCGAGTGGGCCAGGGCGACCGCGCCCCGACGGGGCAGCAGGCTGGTGCCCTGCCGGCGACGGTGCTCGGCGAGGCGTTGCAGAATCAGCTCGTCGAGCGCGGCGGCGTCCTGGGCTGCGGCGAGGACGGATTGTCCCTCTGACATCCACCGTGCCGGGGCCGGTCGGGTTCCTGGGTGAACTACGCTGCGAATGCCCTGCCGAACCCGGCCGGGTACCGCGGCGTCCCGGTGAAGCCGGTGTGAATCCGGCACTGTCCCGCAACTGTGAGCTCGGCGTTCGCGCCGGGTGAGTCAGGTCGGCCGGCGTCGCGGGTGGCGTACTTGTCCTCGGACGAAGGACGGTATGGACGGAGGATGGTCGTGCCACTCTTTTCCCACCGGCGGATCAGCGGTCGCCGGCTGATCGCTGCCGGGTTCGGTGCGCTCGTACTGCTGACCGCGGCCTGCGGCAGTTCCGGCCCGGCACCCTCGACAGGCGCGGACGGGCAACCTCGGGCGATCGTCTCGCTGAGCCCCACCGCCACCGAAATGCTGTTCGCGATCGGCGCCGGGGAGCAGGTGGTCGCGGTCGACGATCGTTCCGATCACCCGGCCGAGGCTCCCCGCACCGACCTGTCCGGCTACACCCCGAACGTCGAGGCCGTCCTCGGCTACGATCCCGAGCTCGTGGTCGCGAACGCCGACACCGGCGACCTGGTCGCCGGGCTACGGCGCGCGGGTGTCGAGACGCTGATCCTGCCTGCAGCGCGCACCCTCGACGACACCTACACCCAGATCGAACAGCTCGGTGCCGCCACCGGACACCTCGGCGACGCGGCCGAACTCGTCGCCGGGATGCGCACCGATATCGACGAGATCCTCGCCACGGTGCCGGTTCGCGACGCTCCGCTGCGCTACTACCACGAGCTCGACGACACCTACTACACCGTCACCGACGACACCTACCTCGGCGAGATCTACGCAATGCTCGGCCTGCGCTCCATCGCCACCGGCGGCGACGGCTATCCGCAGCTGTCGCCGGAGTACATCCTCGAGCAGAACCCCGACATGATCTTCCTGGCCGACGGACAGTGCTGCGGCGTCACCCCGGAGACCGTCGCGCAGCGCGCGGGCTGGAGCGAACTCGCCGCCGTCCGCGCCGGTCAGGTGCACGTCCTCGACGAGGACATCGCGAGCCGGTGGGGACCGCGCGTGGTGGACCTGGTGCGCGAGATCGCCTCGATCGCGGCGGCCGACGCTCCGGCCGGCCGGCCGACCTCTTGACCGCGACCTCCCGGCGGCGTGCGCTGGTGGTGACCGGCGCGCTGCTCGCGCTGCTGGTCGCGGTATCGGTGAGCATTCTCGTCGGCCCGGCGGGTCTCACCCCGCACGGCGTGCTGCTCGATATGGCCGACCGGCTGCCGGTCGTGGATGTCGAGTCCGGTCTGTCGCGGCGACAGCAGGCGATCCTGTGGGATATCCGGATGCCGCGCACCGTGCTCGGCGTGCTCGTCGGCGCGATGCTCGCCCTCGCCGGAGCCGCCTACCAGGGCGTTTTCCGCAATCCACTGGCCGATCCCTACCTGCTCGGCGTATCCAGCGGCGCCGGGCTCGGGGCCACGCTGGCCATTGTCGCCGGCGGCGCGGCCGGATTCGCCGGAGTCCCGGTCGCCGCGTTCGCCGGTGGCCTGCTCGCCGTCGCCGCGACCTACACCCTGGGCCGGACGATCGGCGGCGTCCGGTCGGAGGTGGTGGTCATCCTGGCCGGGGTCGCGGTGGCGGCCTTCGCCAACGCCGTCCAGACCTTCTTCATGCAGCTCGACGACGACACCCTGCGCCAGGTCTATTCCTGGATGCTCGGACGGTTGACCACCGACGGCTGGTCCGAGGTACTCGTCGTGCTGCCCTACGTGCTCGTGAGCGCGGCGGTTATCGCGCTGCACCGGCGCACGCTCGACGTGATGGCCGTCGGCGATATCGAAGCGGCGAGCCTGGGCATCGCTCCGGCGCGGGCACGCCTGGTACTGGTCTGTGTCGCCACGCTCGGCACCGCCGCCGTCGTCTCGGCGGGCGGCTTGATCGGCTTCGTCGGCATCGTGGTGCCGCATGCCGTGCGCCTGCTCGCCGGACCCGGCCACCGCCTGCTGCTGCCGCTGTCGCTGGTCACGGGTGCGGCGTTCCTGGTGTTCGCCGATGTGATCGCCCGGACCGTCATGTCCCCCGCCGAACTGCCGATCGGTGTGGTGACAGCCGCTGTGGGCGCGCCGTTCTTCCTGTTCGTGCTGCGCCGGAGCCGGGGGGTGTCGTGACCGGGGACCATCGTCCACCTGCGGTGACTTGCGTGCAGGTCGGCGCCGAGCGTGGTGGCATCGAGGTGCTGCACGAGGTCGACCTGTCGATCGCCGCGGGCGCGTGGGTATCGCTGGTCGGCCCCAACGGATCCGGTAAGACCACCCTGCTGCTCGCCCTCGCCGGACTTGTGCCCGCCACCGGCGAGATGCGGGTGGCGGATGTGATCCCGGGGCGGTCGCCGCGCCGCGCCACGGCCCGCGCGGTCGCGTTGATGCCGCAGCGCCCGGTGGTCCCCGAGGGAGTCACAGTACGCGAACTCATCCACCTCGGCCGCACTCCGCATATCCCCCGGTTCGGCAGCGAGACCCGGCGCGACCGCGAGATCGTGGACCGGGTCGTAGCGCGTCTCGAACTAGAGGAGTTCACTGCCCGTTCGGCCACCGAATTGTCCGGCGGCGAACTGCAGCGGGTCGTGCTGGCCCGTGCCCTCGCCCAGCAACCCCAGGTCGTCTTGCTCGACGAACCCACCAGCGCGCTCGATATCGGGCACCAGCAGCAGGTTCTCGACCTCGTCGACTCGCTGCGCCGGGAGGAAGGGCTGACCGTCGTCGCCGCCATGCACGACCTCACCTCCGCCGCCCACTACGGCGAGCGCCTGATCCTGCTCGATCGTGGTCGTATCGTCGCCGACGGCCCGCCCGCCGAGGTGCTGACCGTCCAGCGCATCGCCGAGGTCTACGGCGCGCGCGTCGAAGTGCTCGACCGCCCCGACGGCCGCGCGGTCCTGCCCCTGCGCGGCGCCGGCTCTTCCACCGAGAAACCATTCGGGCCATCCGCGCGGGAAGACACCCGATCCGGTGAGTCGTGGGCGGATCGACCCTCGTCCAGTGAGTCGTGGGCGGGCCGGCCCTCGTCCGGCGAATCGCTGCCGGACGGAACTCGGCCCGAAGGAACGGAGTCACCCTGATGGAGATCGTCCTGCTCGGCACCGGCGCGGCCGACGGCTGGCCGTCCCCCTTCTGCCGCTGCGATTCCTGCCGCGATGCCGCCGCCCGCGGACAGATCCGCGGCCAGACCGCAGCGCTCGTCGACGATGTCCTGCTGCTCGACTTCGGTCCCGAAGCCCCACGAGCCGCCGTTCGCCTCGGCCGCACCCTCGCCGACGTCCGTCATATCCTGCTCACCCACGCCCATCCCGACCATCTCGGACCGCAAGCCCTGCTGTTCCGGTCCTGGATCGACACCGGCCACGAACTCGAGGTGATCGGCCCCGCCGCCGCCCTCGACGCCTGCCGTCCCTGGGTCGGGCCGGACGACCCGGTGCGTTTCCGCCCGGTGCGAGCCGGAGATCACCTATCAGCCGGTCCCTACGACGTCACCGTCCTGCCCGCCCGGCACCGGGTCTTCCACGACGGCGACACCGTCCTCTACGACCTCACCTCCCCCGACGGCGCACGCATCCTGTGGGCATGCGATACCGGGCCCTGGCCGGCCTCATGGTTCGACGCGGTCCGCGACGCCGCCTACGACGCGGTATTCCTGGAGGAAACCTTCGGCGACCGTTCCGAACTGTCCGATCAGCACCTCGGCCTACCCGAATTCGCGGGCCTCCTCACCGGGTTACGCGACGCCGCGGCCGTCACCGCGGCCACCGATGTGGTCGCCGTGCACCTGGGCCACCACAATCCACCGATCGACGAACTGGAGCGCCGATTGCGCGCCCACGGCGCCCGGCCGGGCCGCGACGGCGAAGTACTGTACGCGGGCGAACCGCCCCGACCGGCCGCCCACCGCACCCTCGTCCTCGGTGGCGTTCGCTCCGGCAAATCCCGGCACGCCGAACACCTGCTCGCCGCACACCCGGCGGTCACCTACGTCGCCACCGGCGGCACCCGCCCCGGCGACACCGAATGGGCGCACCGCGTCACCCTGCACCGCGAACGCCGCCCCGCCTCCTGGACCACCCTCGAAACCGACGATGTCGCCACCGCACTCGCCACCGCGACCCAGCCCCTGCTCGTCGAATGCCTCGGCACCTGGCTCACCGCCCGACTCGATGCCCACAACATCTGGGAGGGAGCCGATCTCGCACCCGTCCACGCCGATATCGATGCCCTCGTAGCCGCCTGGCGGGCCTGCGAGGTTCCGGTGATCGCGGTGAGCAACGAGGTGGGCAGCGGGGTGGTGCCGGCCTCCGCGTCGGGACGCTTGTTCCGAGACCTCCTGGGAACAGTCAACTCCCGAGTGGCAGCCGCGTCGGAGTCGGTCGTCTCGATCGTCGCGGGAATCCCGGTACGGCTACGCTGACCAGATCATCGGCACGTTCAGGCCAGGCACTCCCCCATCTGGGGTACCGCCTCCACCGGATGCTGGGCGTTGATCGAGTCCGCTACATCACGTAATTGCCATCCGTGCGCACGCCACGAACCAGCACCGCCAGGACGAACCGCTGGCGGTATTCGGGTCGTGCCGCAGCAGTTCGTTCCCGTTGCGGGCATCCACCAACCGGCAGACCGGGTTATCGATTTCGGCGAATGTCTGGCCCGTGTAACAGGTGACCAGCAGGCCGCACGGAGCCGTCCCGAGAGTTCAGCTGCAACCGGCCTGAGTGCATCGGTATGGTCGTCGTGACACCACGATTCGAAGGACGTGCGCATGGTCGACCCGCCACCCGAGGCGATCCGGCAGGGTGATTGGTTTCTCCTGCTCGACCCGGCGTATCGGCCGGAAACCGTGGATTCGCCACCCCCGCCGGCGATGATCGTCGGCGGATGGATGCTGAACGCGGACCGCGTCGTGGGACCGTTCGAGCCGAACCCCGACTATGTGCCGGCGGACGAATCGACACCGACCGATCCGGTGGATTCCCTCCTGCGGCGCATCGCGGAAGGCGAGCAGCTCGCCGAGGAACTGCTCGACGCGGTGCGCAACGCCGTGCTCGAAATCGGCTGCGACGAGGAGGACCGGCCGCTGATCGGTATCGCGCCGGATGGCGCCCACTGCGTGGTGATCGCAACGGCCGGAGTGCAGAAACGTGCGGTCGATGTAGACCGGTGGTGGCCTGTCCTCGGTGCTGCGCTGACGGATACCGTTCCGCCGGATACCGATCTGCTACTGAATCCCGCCGGTGCCGCGCCGTTCCGGCTCTCCGTCCATGCGCTGAGGACGGCGGACTGACTCCTCGGCGTCCACCCTGCCCTCGGATGAGCGAACCGAAGCCGCCGGCGGAGCATCCGCCTCGGTTGGCGCCGAGACAGCGGCGGCCGGCTCGGGCCGGGTCGACGGCACTTGCACGGCGGCCGGTTTCCCGGCCTCAATGGCAGCCGGGTTCGCGGTCTTCGGCGGGCGCTTGGTCCAAGGAGTCGGCCGTGCCTCACTGGTGGTGTGGTGTACGGGCGTATTCTCGCTCGTGGTGGGCTCGGGAACGGCTGCAGGCCGCTTGACCGGCTGTTTCCGGGAGCCCGTCCCGAGGACCGGCGGGAGTGGGCTCGGGTTCGAGGCAGCTGTCGTCGGGGCGGTAGCGCCGGTCCCCGGGGCGTCGTAGCCGGCCCGCGGCTCCGGGATACCCGCTGCGTGCGAGAGTCCCGATCCCGGCGGAGCGAGCTCGGTTTCGCCGGTTCGCTCGGCCGGTGGGCCGCTGGCGGGGCTCTCCCCGTGCAGTTGGCCGCTCATTTGGTGATGTGCGGAACGCGCCCCTTCTGACGCCTGTGTTCCAGTCGATGCGTGCGCCGGCAGCGGCGGCAGACCGGCTGTTTCGCCGGCCGCGCTCTGACCGGGGGTGGGGGTGGCTGTCGCGGCAGACGTGGTTCGGTCTGGGGTCGGCGATGCCCCCGGCACCGGCCCCGTTGGCGCCGCGCCGATGCCCCCGGAAGCCGGATGTTCAGCGGATGAGCCGGGTGCGGAGGGATGGTCGCGGGCCAGGCCGGCGGGGACAACCGTCGGGTTGTGGTGCCCGGAGGGTATCCGCGCCCGCTCTGGCGCGGCGTCCGGTGGTGTGGGTGCCGATTGCGTATTTTCCGAATTGATCCCCGGTGCCGGTGCGGGGGCATCCTCGAGTAGGTCCGATCGACTACCGTCATCGACCCGGGCCAGGTTATCGGCGAGCCGCGCGTAATGCTCGGCGATATCGTCGCCGAGACCGGCGATCGCATCGGCGTAACGTCGCGCGCCCTCCGGATCCAGCCGCAGTTCCGGTGGCGTACCGGGGACGTCGAGGGCCGCGGCTGTCACCCCGTACGCGAATTCGGCGATGCCCTCGACCACGCCGCGGACCACATCCTCGAATTCGGTCACGGCGAGTTCCAGTAGTTCGCCGAATATGTACTCCTCGACCGCGAGCTTCAAGGCCAGGACAATACGCCGTACCGCCGCAGCGACCAGCGGCTGCAGAGTGGTACCGACGCCCGACACCAGGAAGACGCCCGCTGCCGTGAAAAGCGCCGCGATCTCGGCGATCGCGACCGTCTTGAGTGCGGCAATCAGAGTGCCCGCCATATCGAGAGCGTCCGCAACGGCTGTACCTCCCGCGCGCAGGACCGACATATGGGTGCGGTCGACCGCGGCCCAACGAGCCAGCAGTTGCCGGTAGCCCTGACCGGAATACTCGGTTTCCAGCGCGGACATGTAGTGGTTCGCCGACTGCAGCGTTTCGTCCAGTTCGGCGATGAAGGCCCGGATATGCCGGGCGGTTTCATGGACCTGGTCCTCGTCGACGTTGATCCACGGTATTCCGAGAACATTCAGGAATACCGCCACACTATCCGGCAGCACGACGCCCACAGTGAGTCCGTCAGGTCCCGCCGCCGGCGGGCGGCGGGGGCGCGGCTCGGGACTGCCGGAACGCATCCCACAGCGATTCCGTGGCATCGCCCACCGCCGGGTCGACCTCGACTCCCACCAGCGAGGACTTCTCTTTACCGCCCAACGAGGTCTGTGTCATGACATCACCCCTGGCCGCGTAGATATCGTTGGACAGCGCACCTTTCGTATGCAGATATTCGGCCATCGTCTTCGCGGCCGTACCCCCGGCCTCGGCCGGGCTGCATGAAAGGAGCACGAATGGGCTGTCCGGGTGGGATAACAACGCCCGTTCCAGATGCCGGTTGTCCGCCAGCAACTCGCCGTAGGTCGAGCCGTCGATCTCGATGGACGTGGTGGACCATCGCCCGGTTTTGACGTTGACGTGGAAGGTGCGGCTACCGGCATGCGCGTGGACGTAAATGGGTCGCTTGCCAGGGGATTCGGCGGCCCAGGGAGTGTCGCGGCGACGACCGAATGCCCAGTCCGGTTTCTTTGCTCCGGGGTTCTTGTTCCAGAACGCGTAGTGGACGATATCGGCGGAGCGGAAATCGGCGCGCGCCCACCGCTGTTTGCTTTCGACGTCGCCGCGCCGGGACGGGAAGGTCACCCCGACGACCTGCCCGTTGCGATCCAACAGCGGCGCGTTGACCACGTCCTCGGCGCGGAACCGCCGGAGCCGGCCCGCGGCGTCCGCCCCGACCAAGTTGCCTTCACCTTGCCCGGCTCGGAGGAGACGCCCTCCGGCCCCATCGGCGGATTCCAGCCGGGTGATCCTGCCGTGCAGCCGGTCGCCGGTCACCCGTAAGTGGCTCGTACCGGCCCGCGCCGCACTTCCGACGGCCTCGTCGAGTCGCCCGATGACCCGGGCCAGTCCCACGAACACGAATGGCTCCTCATCGCCACCGCAGAATGGCCGCCTCTGTCACCGACACATCCTCAGAGGTCAGCGGCTGGACGAAACAGCGATCACCAGCCGAAACCCGCACAGTCGATTATCAAGCACTTCCCAATGGTGGAAGGTTCCGGGAATTGACCGCCGACACCCTCCAGCGGCTTCGGAACGAATTCGACCTCTGACCGCTCGAACGGAGCCGCTGGTCAGAGGCCTGTTAATGCTCTCCCAACTGGACTCGAACCAGTAACCTGCCGTTACCGGTTCAAGGGCTGGCCGGTGTTCACGCCCGATCACGCATGGTCATAACACACGATCTACCTGCGACGATGATGGCGGCGCGATACACGGTAACTCACGGACGATCACGGCCAGTCACCGCGAATGTTTGGTGTAATTTTGGGAGGGATCAAATTCTTCACTGCCGTCACGGTCCGGCGTTTCATGTGATGCACGGGCCGCCTGGGTACACGTTGGGCCGAGTGTCGCCCACCACGGGGCCCACTGTGGGCACTGATGCGGCGGTCGTCGGTCGGCGGCATTCAGCTTGCCCTGCCCAACCCCTTCTCCAGAACGGCCGATGAGTCCGGCGCCATTTCTGCCGATGCGATGTAGTGCCGCTCGGTGATCCCTTGCCGGGCGTGTCCCAGCTGTTTTGCCGCTGTCTTGGCATCCACACCCTCAGCGATCAGCGTGGCTACGGTTTTGAGGTGCCCCAAGATTCTCGGACAGCAGCCCAAAGTAGAATTGGGTGGCTGAATGGAGTTGTTTGTGGCACAGAAGAACTCGCGTGGGTACAGC
>NZ_JBHXMZ010000014.1:0-133847 GCF_042719915.1 Nocardia sp. NPDC058499
GCCCGGTCCCATTCCGAACCCGGAAGCTAAGCCTGCCAGCGCCGATGGTACTGCACTCGACAGGGTGTGGGAGAGTAGGACACCGCCGGAACATACTTTCACGAAAGGGGACCCAGTTACTGGGTCCCCTTTCGGCGTTTCTGTACGGGATTTCGACCCGTTAGACTTGGGGTGAGTACATGCTCACCGTTATCGATTCACCTGATTTTCATTTGAGAGAGGGATCCGCCGTGCCGGAACAGAGCGATGGCCGGAAACCGTTCCGGCGTAATTCTTCCGGAGCGGGGAACGGGTTCCGGCGGGCTGGTGAGGGCGCAGACGCGCCTCGTTCCGGCGGCGAGAAACCCGGTGACGGCCGGTCGGCCGGCGGTGGACGGGGAAATTTCCGGCGTGAGGGCGGTTCGTCCGGCGCGGCCCGAGGGGATCGTGGCGGCAGGCCCGGAGCGGCCGGCGGTAGCGGGGGCGAGGACAACCGTGGCTCTTTCCGCTCCGATCGCGGTTTTCGGGCCGATCGGGGCCGCGCGGAACGGCCGGGTCCGGCGGGGGAACGTGGCAGCAGGTCCGGTGGGGAGAAGCCCGACCGCGGGTCTGGGGAGCGAAGCGATTACCGGCCTTCGGAACGCACCGATAATGGCGGTGGCGACCGAGGGCGGCGTGACTTCGGCGGACGCGGTGGACCACGTTCCGGTTCCGATGATCGCCGGTTCGGTGCCCGTGGCGGGGCCGACCGTGCCGACCGCGGAGCCGGCCGTAATTATGAGACGGGCGCGTCGTCGGGCCCGTCCCGGGACAGTGGTCCGGGCGGTCCGCGCCGTCGGGGCGGTGAGGGCGCAGCCCGGGGAGCCGATCGGCGGCCACCGCGTCCGGACGAGCCGGACCTGCCCGAAAATGTCCAGGCAGGCGATCTGGATTCCACCATCCGGCGCGATCTGCTGAGTCTGGACAAGGGCAACGCGGAAACCGTGGCACGCCATCTGGCCATGGCGGCGCAACTACTCGACGACGATCCCCGCCTGGCCCTGGCGCATGCGCGGGCTGCCCGGCAGCGGGCGGGCCGGATCGCGGTGGTCCGGGAGACGGCCGGTGTGGTGGCGTATCACGCCGGTGAGTGGGCCGAGGCACTGTCGGAGCTGCGTGCTGCGCGGCGGATGGCGGGCGGCGCCGGACTACTCGCGGTTATGGCCGACTGTGAACGCGGTCTGGGCCGGCCGGAGCGCGCGATCGAGATCGGCCGCAGCGACGAGGCCCGGTCGCTGACCGGTGACGACGCGATCGAGCTGCGTATCGTGGTCGCGGGTGCGCGGATGGACCTGGGCGAATACGACCAGGCCGTGGTCACCCTGCAGACTTCCGACCTCGATCCGGCTCGCACCGGGTCCGGGCCCGCGCGGTTGTTCTACGCCTACGCCGACGCACTGGTCGCGGCCGGGCGCACCGAGGAAGGGCTCACCTGGTTCTTCAATGCTGCAGCCGCTGACCTCGATGGCGAAACCGATGCCGAAGAACGTGCCGCCGAGTTGACCGGGGGCTCCTGACAACGGCTGGGCCGGGACGACGGCGTAGCAGTGCGCTGCCGAAGCAGAAGTCATGAGGGCCGACACAGGACTCCCTCGCCCCAGTCGGGTCTGATTCGCGAAAAGGCCGCCGAGAGGGGTTGTGCCGATGCGCGCCCGCAGCACTGTGCTCATCCACCGAGATTTCCGCAGCCGGGAATCGGCCGACGCATGCCGGAACGAGCAGCTGCGTGCGCAGTGCCTCTGAATGTTCCGGAACGGAATCGGCCGATAGGCAGGGCGACCATCCGGGGCTCTTCCGCCTCGGTCCGGATCAAGCCGGTGTGATGGACCAGTTGAGTTCTGTGCGCAGATCGGCGGGGTCCATATGGGGGTTCGGCTCGGTGACGTAGACCTCCCACCGGGTGCCGGCCGGGATCAAGTCTTGGGAAGTGATCCAGGAGCGCAGCCGGTCCCAGCTCTGGTCCAATCCGTCGAACGATCCGTGGTGCACGAGGCGAGCTGTTCGCCCGGACGGGAGCACGCCGGCCACGACCTCCGCTTCCGGCTGGATCGGGCGGTCGACCGGGAAGCCGACGGTGATTTCCATGGATCGGTCGCCGACGGTGCCGTAGAGCGCGAGGGCGGGACCGGTGATATTCACAGCCTGGGTGTCGAGTACAGCGGCGAGACGTCCGAATGAGGTATCGAAGAAAGTGGTGATCTCGTCCGGGGACACTCGGCCGTGGACCACCGCGAGTTTCGCTTCGGCGACGTCTACAAGATCCGGTTCGGTGCCTCGCGCAAGGGATTCGTGGACCACATGTCCTCCACAGTGGGTGTGGCGGTCGCGCGGGTCGCGACCGCGGGTATCGCTGTTACGACGCTGCTCTCCGCGCAAACTCATCGCTGTGCGGGTCGCCGGATTCGCGACCCGCGATCATTCTCCCGTCCGTGCGTCCGTGCGTCCGTGCGTCCGTGCGTCCGTGCGTCCGTGCGTCCGTGCGTGGAGTGCCCGTCGGACGCAAGAGGGGGACGACGTAGGGTCCGAGTGTGCGGGATGTGAGTGGAACGCGGTTGCGGGACGGGTACGAGGCGCTGCTGCTGGATCTGGACGGGACGCTGTATCGCGGGTCCGAGGTGATCGAGGGCGGTCCGGCCGAACTTGCCGGTGGGGGGCAGCGGCTGGTCTACGTCACCAATAATGCGAGCCGGGCGGCGGGCTCGGTGGCCGCTCATCTCGCCGAAATGGGATACCCGGCTGCGGAAGCCGATGTGGTGACCAGTGCGCAGGCGGCGGTGCGGCTGCTCGCCGGCCGGGTCGAGCAGGGGGCGGAGGTGCTGGTGGTCGGTACCGACGATCTGGCGGCCGAGGTGAAGGCGGTGGGGTTGCAGCCGGTGCGGCGGGCCACGGAAACCGTGGCGGCGGTGGTGCAGGGACATTCCCCGCAGACCGCGTGGCCCGATCTGGCCGAGGCGTCGTACGCGCTGCGGGCGGGCGCGGTGTGGGTGGCCGCGAACACCGACCGGACTCTGCCGAACGAACGGGGCCTGGCACCCGGTAACGGGGCCATGGTCGCGGCATTGCGGGCCGCTTCGGACCGGGAACCGGTGGTGGCGGGCAAACCCTATGCTCCGTTGCTGGAGAACGCCCTGGACCGGGCCGGGACCCGGGCCGCGCTGGTGGTGGGGGACCGGCTCGACACCGATATCGACGGCGCCGAGAACGTGGCGGTGGACTCACTGCTGGTGCTGACCGGCGTCAGCACCATCGAGGAACTGACCGGGTCGCCCACCGACCGGTGGCCGACCTATATTGCCGGCAGCCTGGCAGCGCTGAACAGTGCGCCGGTGCCCTGCGATATCGGCGACCTCACCGCCGTCCGGCGAGAACTGGATGCCCGGCCGGGCCGGGCCCTGAGGGTACGCGCGCCCCGTTCGGAAATCCGATAGCGTTGACCTCACGATGACTACCCCGACTCCTCGCCCGAACACCCCTGGTGCCGCCCGGGTGCCGCTGCCCGGTCAGCATCTGCCCGGGGTGGCCGGCCACGGCGACCTCGCCGACCCGGACAAGATTCGCACCGAAGTTCGTGAACTGCTCGCCGAACTCGCTGACCGGCCGGCCGGCGGCGCACCGGGGGACGAATCCGCCGGAACCGACCTGGCCCGCCGCGCGCATATCCTGGAGCAGGCACACGAGGTGCTGGTCCAGGCTCTGGCGACGGTGGACAAGATCTGAGGTGGCCAGGCGGGCGCGGGTGGACGCGGAACTGGTCCGCCGCGGGTTGGCGCGGTCACGCGAGCATGCCGTGGAACTGGTCGGTGCCGGGCGGGTACTGATCAACGGTGCGGTGGCGGTGAAACCGGCGACAGCGGTGGAAACCGGGACACCCTTGGTGGTCAAGGAACAGGTCGACGAGGTGGCCTGGGCGTCGCGCGGGGCACATAAACTGCTGGGCGCGCTGGAGGCTTTCGAACCGCGGGGGCTGGCGATCGCGGACCGGCGTTGTCTGGACGCCGGGGCGTCCACCGGCGGGTTCACCGATGTGCTGCTCAGTCGTGGGGCGCGGGAAGTGGTGGCCGCCGATGTCGGCTACGGGCAGCTGGTGTGGCGGTTGCGGACCGACGAGCGCGTACATGTGCTCGACCGGACCAATGTTCGCTCGCTGACACCCGACGGTATCGGCGGGCCGGTGGACCTGGTGGTCGCCGATCTGTCGTTCATTTCGCTGGCCCTGGTCCTGCCCGCGCTGGCGGCGTGCACGGCGCCCGGCGCCGATCTGGTGCCCATGGTGAAACCGCAGTTCGAGGTCGGTAAGGAACGGGTGGGGTCGGGCGGCGTGGTTCGTGACCCGCAGTTGCGGGCGGAGGCGGTATGCGCGGTGGCCGCCACGGCCGCCGAACTCGGGTTGCGGACGGTGGGTGTGGTGGCCAGCCCGCTACCGGGGCCCTCCGGGAATGTCGAATACTTTCTGTGGTTGCGCCGGGAGGATATACCCGGCGATTCGGCAGGCGAGGTGGCGAAGATGGTGCGGCTGGCGGTCGAAGAAGGCCCGCAATGAGTGCGGATACTCCCCGGACCAGGGAGATCCTGCTGGTATCGCATCCGGGTCGCGCCGAGATCAGTGAAACGGCGCATCGGGTGGCGAAGATCTGCGCGGAAGCGGGGATCGGGTTGCGGGTGCTCGCCGACGAGGCCTACAGCACCCGGTTCGAGTCCGGCGCCGAACCGGTCACCGAATCCGGGGGCTATCCGGTGCAGGTGGTCGCGCACGAGCCGGACGCGGCGCTGGGCTGCGAGATGGTGCTCGCGCTCGGCGGTGACGGCACGCTGCTGCGGGCCGCGGAACTGGCCCGGCACGTCACCGTCGCGGTGCTCGGGATCAATCTGGGCCGTATCGGTTTTCTCACCGAAGCCGAGGCCGAACACCTCGACGAGGCGCTCGCCCAGGTGGTGCGCCGCGACTACCGGGTCGAGGAACGGATGACCATCGATGTCAGCGTCCGGCTCGACGACGAGATCATCGAGCGCGGCTGGGCGTTGAACGAGGCCAGTATCGAGAACGCCGCGCGGATGGGCGTTCTGGAAGTGGTGCTGGAAGTCGACGGGCGGCCGGTGTCGTCGTATGGCTGCGACGGAATTCTTGTCGCGACCCCCACCGGTTCCACCGCCTACGCTTTCTCTGCCGGTGGGCCGGTGGTGTGGCCGGAACTGGAAGCGCTGCTGGTGATTCCGAGCAATGCGCATGCCCTGTTCGCCCGGCCCCTGGTGACCAGCCCGGACTCCCGGATCGCGGTCGAATCCGTTGCCACCGGCCCTGATGCGATAGTTTTCCTGGATGGCAGGCGCACCCTCGCATTGCCGCGAGGCGGCCGGGTCGAAGCGATCCGTGGTGCCGAGCCGGTGCGGTGGGTGCGGCTGGATTCCGCGCCGTTCGCGGACCGGATGGTGCGCAAGTTCGAGCTGCCGGTAACTGGTTGGCGGGGCCGGCGGCGAACGGAGGGCACACGTGCTGACAGAGATACGAATTGACGGATTGGGCGTTATCTCCACGGCCACCGCGCAATTCCATGAAGGGCTGACGGTGCTCACCGGGGAAACCGGGGCGGGCAAAACGATGGTGGTCACCAGCCTGCACCTGCTCAGCGGGGCGCGGGCGGATGCCGGCCGGGTGCGGCTCGGTGCGAATCGTGCCGTGGTGGAGGGCCGGTTCACCCTCGACGAAGTGAACGCGACCGCGCGCGGTGACGCGGAGCAGGTCCTGGAAGCAGCGGCAGCCGTTGCGGACGAGGACGGTACGGTGATCGCGATCCGGTCGGTGGGCAGTGACGGCCGGTCCCGGGCGCATCTGGGGGGGCGCGGGGTGCCGGCGTCGGTACTGGCGGATTTCACCGCACCGTTGCTGACCGTGCACGGGCAGAACGACCAGCTACGGTTGCAACGGCCCGAACAGCAGTTGCGGGCGCTGGACCAATTCGCGGACGCGGCGGTGGGGCCGCTGCTACGCGAATACACCGAGCAGCGGCGGGCCTGGCTGGACGCGCGCAACGCGCTACTGGAACGTACGGCGCGCAGCCGGGATATGGCGGTCGAAGCGGAACGTCTCACCCAGGCGCTTGCCGAAATCGACGGCATCGCACCCGAACCGGGCGAGGACGAGCGTCTGGTCGCGGAGATCCGCCGGCTCAGTGATCTGGATTCGTTGCGGGAGGCGGCGGCCACCGCGCACGAGGCGCTGGCCGGGCCGGAGGACGATCCGGGGGAGAATGCCGGCGCGCTGGATGCGCTGGGGGTCGCGCGGTCGCGGGTGGAAGGTTCCGAGGATCCGGCGCTGTCGGCCCTGGGGCCGCGGCTGGCCGATGCGATCGCGGTGGTGGTGGACCTGACCACGGAATTGAGCGGGTACCTGTCGGATCTGCCGTCGGACCCCGGTGCGCTGGATTCCATGCTGACCCGGCAGGCCGAACTGAAATCGCTGACCCGCAAGTATGCGCCCGATATCGACGGGGTGCTCGCCTGGGCCGACGATGCGCGGACGAAGCTGGAATCGCTGGATGTATCCGAGGAGGCGCTGGCGGCGCTGGCTGCGGAGGCCGAGGCGGGCGCGGATCGAGTGCGGGCCGTGGCGGTCAAACTGTCGCAGGCACGTACTACGGCGGCCGGTGAGCTGGCCGCGGCGGTGAGCGAGGAACTCGGCGGGCTGGCGATGGGGAAGGCGCGGCTGGACGTCGAGGTCCGCCCGGTACCAGCCGGGCCGCAGGATTCGGCGCCGCTGCTGATCGACGGCACCGAACTCCATGCCGGGCCCGGCGGGGTGGACGAGGTGGAGTTACGGCTGGCGGCGCATTCCGGGGCGCAGTCGCTGCCGTTGAACAAGAGCGCCTCCGGCGGTGAGCTTTCCCGCGTGATGCTGGCGCTCGAGGTGGTGCTGGCGGGTAACGAGCACGGGGTGACCATGGTGTTCGACGAGGTCGACGCCGGTGTCGGCGGCCGGGCCGCGGTCGAGATCGGGCGGCGGCTGTCCCGGCTGGCCCGCACCCATCAGGTGATCGTGGTGACCCATTTGGCGCAGGTCGCGGCGTTCGCCGATACACATCTGGTGGTGAACAAATCCGACGACGGTGAGGGTGCCGTGGATTCGGGGGTCCGGGCGCTGACCCAGGACGAGCGGATCGTGGAACTCGCCCGGATGCTGGCGGGGCTCGACGACACCGAAACGGGTCGCGCGCACGCCTGGGAACTGCTCAATATCGCCCGCGCCGAACGGATGGCGGCGAGCTGATATACTCGGCCGCACGGGTGTCAGGATTCGCGTTGCGCAGTACAGGGTGCGGCAGGGCGGAAGTTCTTGCGGGTGATCAGGTGTCGTTCTGGTGCGTCGCAGCCCGGTGGGTCGATCACTCACCGTGCCCGCAGCCGCCGAGGCTGAACCGCGGAGGATTGCCGGGGCGGAGGCACGATTAGTCGGATTTGCCTATTTCCCGCCGGGCGCACCCGGGCCGGGCTTACTCCGCCACGACAGCGATATCCGCTACACGCCCGTCGAAGGCGGCTGGTACCGATTCGTCCAACGGTTCTGAATCTTCGGGGCGTTTAGTAGTGGGTGCGGTGGTGATGCCCGGCCCGGGTCAGTGGCCGGTCAGCGGACGGCTTTGCGGGCGCCGGCGATGAACTGGTTGATGAGGCCTTTCAGGCCGATCTCCAACGCCTTGGCGGGGACGGGCAGGGAGGGGTCGGAGGTCATGGTGTAGGTGACGCGGGTGCCGTTGCCGGCGTCGGCGAAGGTGATGACGCCGGTATGGCTTTTCACCGGAGCGCCCTTGACGATCTTGTACTCCATCCGCTCGTTCGGTACCAGGGCGGTGATCTCCTCGACCACGCCGACCGGTCCGGCACCGATCTTGTGCTGGGCGCCCACACCCTCGCGTTCGGTCTCGCCCGGTCGTACGAGCGTGACGTTCACGGCGAGGTAGGGGCTGATGCTCTCGCGGTCGGCGAACAGCCGGTACACGGTCGCCCGCGGGGCGGCGATCACGGTGTCGACGGTGGTGCTGGCCATGGCGTCTCCTCTTCGAATAGCTGTGCCCGGCAGCATACGGCGCGCCCGGTGCGGCTTCCGCGTCCAGCCGACCCGGTGCGCGCGCCCCGCGAGTAGCTGTCCGATTGCTCGAGTGAGCGAATGGAGGGCCGGTCAGCGGCGTGTCTCCACCGAAGGTTGAGGGTTTACCGACATCATCGCTACATGAGGATGCTGGCGCTGCTGTCGAAGAACTCCGAGACACTGCCCGGCCGGACCGGGACCGCCCGGGTCGACCGGGATACCCGGCGGCTACTCGCGCGGATCGGGCCTGGTGATATAGCCGTTCTCGATGAAATGGATATCGATCAGTCCCTCGCCGACAAGCTCGTCGCCGCGGGGGTTTCGGCGGTGGTGAACACCTCACCGTCGATCTCCGGCCGATACCCGAACGTCGGACCCGAAGTTCTGGTCGCAGGAGGTGTGCTGCTGCTCGACACCGTGAGCTCGGATGCCTTCGGCCGGATCAAGGACGGCGCGCGGGTGCGGATCGAGGACGGCGTCGTCTACGCCGATCGGTTCACCCGTAAGGAACCCGAGGTGCTGGTCGAATGCCTCGAACTGGATGAGGACGCGATCGCGGAACGGATGCGGGAAGCGCGTAACGGGCTCGCCGAGCATCTGGAATCGTTCGCCGGTGACGCGCTGGAATTCATCCGGACCGAATCCTCGCTGCTCATGGACGGTATCGGCGTGCCGAAACCGGATCTGGTGCTGAACGGCAGACAGGTAGTGGTGGTCGGGGTGGGGCCGGGTCATGCCGAGGAGCTGAAGAAACTCAAGCCGTTCATCAAGGAATACTCGCCGGTCCTGATCGGTGTGGGTGGCGGTGCCGAGACACTGCGGCGGTCGGGGTACCGGCCGGATCTGATCGTCGGCAATCCCGACGAACTGACCGCCAAAACGCTGACCTGTGGCGCCGAGTTGATCATCCCGGCAGACCTCGACGGCCGGGCCGAGGGATTGGAGCGGGTGAAGGAACTGGGTCTGGGGGCGATCACCTTTCCGGGCTCGGGGTCGCCCGCCGATCTGGCCCTGCTGCTCGCCCACCATCACGGTGCGGCGCTGATCGTGACGGCGGGTGCGAGCGCCTCACTGGAGGAGTTCTTCGATCGCGGCCGCCGCGACAGCAACCCGGCGACCTTCCTGACGCGGTTGAAGGTCGGGGAATCGATCATGGATGCCTCTGCGGTGGCGACGCTGTACCGCAACCGTTTCTCGGGTGTGCTGGCGGCGCTGCTGGTGCTGGCGGTGCTCGGGGCGGCGATCGTCGCGATCCTGGCGGTCGGGCACGGCAGTGAGATGCTCGCGGGGGCGCAGGACATGCTCACCCGGGCCGAGCTCTGGGGCCGGGAGGTGCTGGGCCGGTCCGGATAGTTCGGCCGCGGCGTGACTCGACACATCGCGACGGGGCCGCGGCCGAGACCGTACCGCCGATGACTACCATCGCCCGGCACGGCGGCAGGGGTTCTCGTGTACGTGTCGATGGGTCGCTCTCGGCCTGGTAACGGCCTCTGTGTGGGTCCGCGAACAACGTGGCAGGCCGGTCAGGGTTCCGGAAGTGGCCGGGGCGGTCGGCCCGGAGTCTTCTCGAACGTGACCGGTTGGGGTGACCTGCGGGAGGGGGACTGCCCACGCGTCGACATGACGTTCCGGCCGGCCGGGGGCCCTGGCGGACTTGTCCTGATCGGTGTTCCCGGCCGTTCTTCTGGGGGACGCACTTGGGCTGGCGGGCCGGCGAGCAGCGGGGCGCGGGGTGTGGTGCGCAACTCTTCAGCATTCGGATGCGCCCGGGTGGTGCGTCGCGGAAACTTCGGTGCGGGACTGCGGGTGTGGAGGAAGTGGCCGGTGGTGCCGCCGGGGCGGAAGTGGAACCGCGGACGTGCCGTTGTTGCAGTGTCCGGGTGGACCGGGTGGGCGATCGGGTGGTTAACGGGGAGTGGCGGTCGTTCACCGGGCGGGTTTCGTGTTACTGTGAAGACCCGTGGGTCATACACGGATTCAGGCGCGCACAGCCACCAAACACATCTTCGTGAGCGGTGGTGTCGCCTCTTCACTCGGTAAGGGTCTCACCGCCTCCAGCCTCGGTCAGTTGCTGACCTCGCGGGGGCTACGAGTCACCATGCAGAAGCTCGACCCCTATTTGAACGTCGATCCCGGCACCATGAATCCGTTCCAGCACGGCGAGGTGTTCGTGACCGAGGACGGCGCCGAGACCGATCTCGATGTGGGGCATTACGAGCGGTTTCTCGATCGCGACCTGTCGAAGGACGCCAACGTCACCACCGGGCAGGTCTACTCGTCGGTGATCGCCAAGGAACGGCGCGGCGAATACCTCGGCGATACGGTGCAGGTGATCCCGCATATCACCGACGAGATCAAGGCGCGCGTCCTGGCGATGCGCGGGCCCGACCTGCAGGGGCAGGAACCGGATGTGGTGATCACCGAGATCGGCGGAACGGTCGGCGATATCGAATCGCAGCCGTTCCTCGAGGCCGCCCGGCAGATCCGGCACGATGTCGGCCGCGACAATGTCTTCTTCCTGCACGTTTCGCTGGTGCCGTATCTGGCACCGTCCGGTGAGCTCAAAACCAAACCCACCCAGCATTCGGTGGCGGCGCTGCGCAGTATCGGTATCCAGCCCGACGCGCTGATCCTGCGCTGTGATCGCGAGGTGTCGGCGGGGCTGAAGAGCAAGATCGCGCTGATGTGCGATGTGGAGGTCGACGCGTGTATCTCCACACCGGATGCGCCGTCGATCTACGACATCCCGAAGGTGCTGCACCGGGAAGGGCTCGACGCGTACGTGGTGCGCAAGCTCGGCTTGCCGTTCCGTGATGTCGACTGGACTGTCTGGGGCGATCTGCTCGACCGCGTGCATGCGCCGCGGGAAACGGTGGAGGTCGCGCTGGTCGGCAAGTACGTCGACCTGCCGGATGCGTATCTGTCGGTCACCGAGGCGCTGCGGGCGGGTGGTTTCGCGCACCGCGCGAAGGTGAAACTGCGCTGGGTGCAGTCCGATGATTGCGAAACCCCGGCCGGGGCGCAGGCCGCGCTGCGTGATGTGGACGCGGTGCTTATTCCGGGCGGGTTCGGGATCCGCGGGATCGAGGGCAAGGTCGGTGCGATCCACCACGCCCGGACCCGGAAACTGCCGTTGCTCGGGTTGTGTCTGGGATTGCAGTGCATGGTGATCGAGGCCGCGCGTTCGGTGGGACTCGACGATGCCAATTCCGCCGAATTCGAACCCGAGACCGAACACCCGGTGATTTCCACGATGGCCGATCAGGAACAGGCTGTGGCAGGCGAGGCCGACCTGGGTGGCACCATGCGGCTCGGCGCCTACCCCGCGGTACTGGAGAAGGGGTCGGTGGTGGCCCGGGCCTACCGCGAGAACGAGGTCTCCGAACGGCACCGGCACCGGTACGAGGTGAACAACAGCTACCGCGACAAGATCGCCACCAGCGGGCTCCGGTTCAGCGGGACCTCGCCGGACGGGCATCTGGTGGAGTTCGTCGAACTTCCCGGGGACGTCCACCCGTTCTTCGTGGGCACGCAGGCGCATCCGGAGCTGAAGAGCCGGCCCACCCGGCCGCATCCGCTGTTCGCCGAGCTGATCGCCGCCGCGCTACGGTACAAACTGGCCGAACGGCTTCCCGTGGACATTCCCGGTGAGCAGGAAGAGCAGGAAATGGCTGCCGCCGAGCAGGCCTCGTGACCGGCGCGCAGCCGGCGCCGGGCAGCCACGCCTTCCGCACCGTGGACAGTCGGCTGGTCTACAACGGGGCCATTGTGGCGCTGCGGCTGGATCAGGTGGAGATGCCAGGCGGGCGGGTCGTGGAACGCGAGGTGGTCGAGCATCACGGCGCGGTCGCGGTGGTCGCGGTGGACGACGACGGGCAGGTCGTGCTGATCCGCCAGTACCGGCATCCGCTCGGGGAGCGGCTGCTCGAACTGCCGGCCGGGTTGATCGATATCGCCGGGGAGGATCCGCTCGCGGCGGCGCAGCGCGAACTGGCCGAGGAAACCGGGCTGGCCGCGCGGGAGTGGTCGGTGCTGGTGGATGTGGCGCTGTCGCCGGGGTTCACCGACGAAGCGTTGCGGGTGTATCTGGCGCGCGGGCTGACCGAGACCGACCGGCCCGCACCCGAACACGAGGAAGCCGATCTGGAACTGGTGCGGATGCCGCTCGGCGCGGCTGTCCGCGCGGCGCTGGCCGGTGAAATCGTGAACGCGACGGCGGTCGCCGGACTGCTCGCGCTGAGCGCCGCCGACGCCGCGGACCTGCCGCTACGCCCGGCCGACGCGCCGTGGCCGGGGCTGCCGAGCGCGCTGTTACGGCGCCAGGCGGCGCAACGGAACACGGACTGAGGGCGGGTATGCGGTGCGCGAGGCCGATATCTACCTGGACCATCTCGCGGTGGAGCGGGGTGCCGCCCGCAGCACACTATCGGCGTACCGGCGCGACCTCGGGCGGTACCGGGAATACCTGAAAGACCGGGGTATTGCCGACCTCGATGCGGTCCGCGAAACCGATATCGGGGAATTCGGGATCGCCCTGCGCGCGGGCGACGACAGGCATCCGCCGCTGGCACCGGGATCGGTCGCGCGGGCATTGATCGCGGTTCGCGGGCTGCATCGATTCGCTGCCGCCGAGGGCCTGGTCGGTACCGATGTCGCCCATGCGGTGAAACCGCCGATGGTGGGGCAGCGGCTGCCGAAGGCGCTGCCCGTGGACCAAGTGCTGCGGTTGCTGGAGTCGGTGGGCGCGGATACGGCGGCCGGCGGGGACGCGGGCGCCCGTGGGCTCCGCGATCGCGCACTGCTGGAACTGCTGTATTCGACGGGTGCGCGGATCTCGGAAACCGTCGGCCTCGATCTGGACGACCTCGACCTCGAGGGGCGCGCCGTCGTGCTGCGGGGGAAGGGCGGTAAACAGCGGATCGTCCCGGTGGGGCGGCCCGCCCTGGCGGCCGTGGACGCCTACCTGGTGCGCGGACGGCCCGTATTGGCGTCGAACGGTCGTGCCGGGGTGCGGGCCCCGGGGGCGGCGGCCGCGTTGTTCCTCAACGTCCGCGGCGGCCGGTTGTCCCGGCAGAGTGCCTGGCAGGTGTTGCAGCGCGCCGCGGAACGTGCCGGGATCACGGCCACGGTTTCCCCGCACACCCTGCGGCATTCGTTCGCCACCCACCTGCTCGACGGCGGCGCCGATGTGCGGGTGGTGCAGGAACTGCTGGGTCACGCGTCGGTCACCACCACCCAGATCTACACAATGGTCACCGTGGGGACCTTGCGCGAAGTCTGGGCCACCGCCCACCCCAGGGCACGATGAGCGGCTCCCGGTTCGCCGGCGCCGCAATATCACAGAACACGCCGGTTGACACACTGGGCGCCGGAGTGCTGTCAACGGGTAGCGTCTAGAAGGAGCCGGACCGTGGCGAAAGCGAGACCGTGCCTTGATCGGCCTCGTTACGCTCTACGAGGTGACGGGCAGGAACGTATAAGGAGCAGCGGATCGTGACGACAGCCGGAGCGGCGGAACCGCCCAAGGGCACCGAGAACGATGAGCGCGCCACATCCGTGTGGGGGGCGGGCCCCGAACCTCCGCCCGCCGACGCCGCACTGGGTCCCACGGGCCGTCCGCTACGCCCGGTGCCGGATCCGACCGAACCGTCGCATCAGGGCAATGCGCTCATCGTGGCGATGTGTAACCAGAAGGGCGGGGTCGGTAAGACCACCTCGACCATCAACCTGGGTGCCGCGCTGGCCGAATACGGCCGCCGGGTGCTGCTGGTGGATCTCGATCCGCAGGGTGCGTTGTCGGCGGGTCTGGGAGTGGCACACCACGACCTGGATCTGACCGTGCACAACCTGCTGATCGGCGCACCGGTCGGAGTCGACGATGTGCTCGTGCAGACCAAGGTCGAGAACCTGGATCTGCTGCCGAGCAATATCGATCTGTCCGCGGCGGAGATCCAGCTGGTGAACGAGGTCGGCCGGGAGCAGTCGCTGGGGCGGGCGCTGGAACCGATCCGCGACCGCTACGACTACATCCTCATCGACTGCCAGCCTTCGCTCGGCCTGCTCACGGTGAATGCCCTCGCGTGTTCGGACGGCGTGATCATTCCGATGGAATGCGAGTACTTCTCGCTGCGCGGGCTGGCTCTGCTCAACGATACGGTGGAGAAGGTGCGGGACCGGTTGAACCCGCGGCTGAGCCTCTACGGCATCGTGGTCACCATGTTCGATGCCCGGCTGTTGCATTCCCGTCAGGTGATGGCGCGCGTGGTGGAGGTGTTCGGGGAACTGGTGTACGACACCGCGATCGCGCGGACCGTCCGGTTCCCGGATGCGAGTGTGGCCGGTGAACCGATCACCACCTGGGCGCCGAAATCCAGTGGTGCCGAGGCCTATCGCGCGATGGCACGGGAAGTCATCCACCGGTCGGGTCGGTGAGCGCGGCAGCACCCGCACCTGCACCGTCGAGTACCAGCGAACCCGGCGACACCTCGGCCGCGGATAGTGAGAAAACCGGGTTCCATCTGCGGCTCAGTAATTTCGAGGGCCCGTTCGACCTGCTGTTGCAGTTGATCTCGCAGCGCCGTCTCGATGTGACGGAGGTGGCGCTGCATCAGGTCACCGACGAATTCATCGCCTACACCAAGGCACTCACCGCGGGGCTGGCCCAGCCCGGGAATTCGCTGCGCACCGATAAGATCCTGGATCAGACCACCGAGTTCCTGGTGGTCGCCGCGACCCTGCTGGACCTGAAGGCGGCGCGGCTGCTGCCCTCGGGAGAAGTGACCGATCCCGACGATCTGGAACTGCTCGAGGCGCGGGATCTGCTGTTCGCCCGATTACTGCAATACCGGGCGTTCAAACAGGTCGCCGAACTGCTCGGCGAACTCGAGGCGGCCGCACTGCGCCGGTATCCGCGGGCGGTGGGTTTGGAGGAACGGTTCGCCGGCTTGCTGCCGGAGGTCCAGCTCGGGGTGGATGCGGCCGGATTCGCGGAGATCGCCGCGGCGGCGTTCCGGCCGCGGCCGGTGCCGACGGTGGGCCTGGACCATCTGCACGCGCACACCATATCGGTCGCCGAACAGGCCACGCTGGTACTGGAACGCCTGCGCGCCCGCGGTGAGGGCGTCTGGACCACATTCGCCGATCTGGTGTCGGATTGCGCGGCGCCGATCCAGATCGTGGCGCGATTCCTGGCGCTGCTCGAGCTGTACCGGGGCAAATCGATCGAATTCGATCAGCCCGATCCGCTGGGCCCGCTCGCGGTCCGCTGGATCGGCGACGAGGCCGAGTCGGCGCCGGTCGCCATCGAGGAGGACTACGGATGAACGAGCCGAGCCCGGAGACGGCAGCGGAGCATGAGCACGGCAGGCCCGCGGCCGTCCCCGGCGAATCGGGCCCGGAGGCGGCCGTGCGCAACCTCGCCGGGCCTTCGGTCACCGGCGCCGAGCCGCCGGCCGGAGTGCACCGTGACCACGAAGAGGATTTCGCCGTCCGCAGTGGGGGAAGCACATGAGCGAGGTGGGCCGGGGAGCCGGGGCGCAGCACAACGAGGCGAAGTCTGCACCCGCCGGTAGCAGGCAGAGCGGGAGTGAGCTGGGCCCGGCTCCCGTCGCTCACCGTAGTCATGGCGGGTCGCCGCGCGGCAACGGAGGGCAGGGCGCGAGCGAGCCCGGCCGGGGTGTCGACGTACAGCCTGTCCCTGCGTGGCGAGACGAGAGTGTGACCGAATTCGCGTCCGAGTCGATGGACGACGCCGAATTCCGGGCGGCGCTCGAGGCGATCCTGCTCGTGGTGGACACCCCCGCGCCGGTAGAACAGCTGGCGAGCGCGTTGGACGAGCCCGCGAACCGGGTGGAACAAACACTGCGGGAGATGTCGGCCGAGCTGGCCGCACAGCGCAGTGGGATCGATCTGCGTTTCGCCGGGGACGGGTGGCGCTTCTATACTCGCAGCGAGTACGCACCATATGTGGAGCGTATGTTGCTCGACGGCGCCCGGTCGAAGTTGACCCGGGCGGCACTGGAGACGCTGGCGGTGGTGGCATATCGGCAGCCGGTGACCCGGGCTCGGGTCAGCGCGGTGCGCGGTGTCAATGTCGACGGTGTGATGCGCACCCTGCTGGCCAGGGGGCTGATCACCGAGGCGGGCGCCGACCCGGAAACCAACGGCACGCTCTACGGCACCACCGAACTGTTCCTGGAACGTATCGGGCTGGCGTCGCTGAACGATCTGCCGGAACTGGCGCCGCTGCTGCCGGGCGTCGACCTGATCGATGAGATCAACGACAGTCTGGAGACGGACCCCCGTTACACCAGACTGCGCAAACCCGCCGAGGACGATCTGAACCTCGGCGCCGAGGATTGACAGGAAATCGTGAATACACCCGCTCGCCGAGATGGCACACCGGATCGTAGACAACGCGGAGATCAGCCCGCCCGGGCCGGTCGCGGACGCGGCGCACCCCGCGGGGCTGGGGAGGCCCGCCGTGGCGGTGAATCCCCCCGTAACGGCCGTGGCAGTGAACCGCCGCGGACCGGCCGCAGTGGTGGAACCCGCAGTACGGAACGTGGCGCACGCAGTGACCAGGTGCGGACCGGGCGCACCGCAGGTGCGGATGCGCCGCCGGGGCGTCGCGGTACCGGCACCGGCCGGGGCGGTTTCGCAGCCGCCGGTGGGAGCGGCGCCGGTGGGCGTCGCGGTGCCGGCGCCCCGGGTCGTACCGGCTCCGCCCCGGCCCCCCGTGGCGGCTCGGCCCAGGCCGGGCGCGGCACGGCCACCGGACGTGGCGGTGCTGCGGCGTCGGGGCGTGGTTCGGGTCCGGCCGGGCGTGGCGGCCCCGCTGTCGCAGGGCGGAGCAGTTCCGCGGCCGCAGGGCGTAGTGGCCCGGCTACCGGACGTGGCGGTCCGGCCGGTGGCTCGCGGACCGGTGGACGTCCGGGTAGCGGCGCTCCGACCCGCAAGAGCCCGCCCGCGCGGTCCGGTGGCGCACCGCAGCTGAACAACGCCAAACCCGCCCGCCATCAGTATGTGGAAGCGGAGGAACCCGGCCACGAGAAGATGCCCTGGGGTGAAGGTGAGCGCCTGCAGAAGGTGCTGGCCAAGGCCGGTGTCGCCTCGCGGCGCGCGGCCGAGGAGATGATCGACCAGGGGCGGGTCGAGGTGGACGGCATCATCGTGCGCGAACAGGGCCTGCGCATCGACCCCGAGAACGCCGTGGTGCGGGTGGACGGTATCCGCGTGGTGGTGCGCGAGGAGTTGGTGCATCTGGCGCTGAACAAGCCCAAGGGCTGGCAGTCCACCATGTCCGACGATCTGGGCCGACCCTGTGTGGGCGATATCGTCGCCGAGCGGATCGCCGCCGGGCAGCGGTTGTTCCATGTGGGCCGGTTGGATGCTGATACCGAGGGACTGTTGCTGGTCACCAACGACGGCGACCTCGCGCACCGGCTGATGCATCCCTCCTACCAGGTGTCCAAAACCTACCTCGCGACCGTCCAGGGCGAAGTGCACCGTTCCATCGGCAAGATTCTGCGCGACGGTGTGGAACTCGAGGACGGCCCGGCCAGTGTCGACAAATTCCAGGTCCTGGAAGTCGACGCGGGACGATCCCTGGTGAAGGTGGTGTTGCACGAGGGGCGCAAACATATCGTGCGGCGGTTGCTGGATGCGGTCGGTCACCCGGTGACCCGGCTGGTCCGCACGCATATCGGCCCGGTGGTCCTGGCCGATCAACGGCCGGGCACCCTGCGGGTTCTGGGCCGGGACGAAATCGGCAAACTCTACGAGGCGGTGTCATTGTGAACGGGGCCGAGGTGTTCGGTATGGAAGCTCCGGTCGGGGTCGTCGCAGATCCGGCGGGCGATCGGTCGCTGGTGGTGGCGATGGACGGGCCCTCGGGCACCGGTAAGTCCAGCGTTTCGCGGCGGCTGGCGACCCGGCTGTCGGCTCGTTACCTCGATACCGGCGCCATGTACCGGGTCGCGACCCTGCAGGTGCTGCGTGCCGGGATCGACCCGGCCGATTCCGCCGCCGTGATCGCGGCGGTCACCGATATGCCGTTGCGGATCGGTACCGATCCCGAGAGCGAATTGATCGAACTCGACGGTGACGATGTGCGTGCGGAGATCCGCGGCCCGGAGGTCACCGCCGCGGTTTCGGCGGTTTCGGCGGTACCGGAGGTCCGCGAGCAATTGGTGGCGTTGCAGCGCGAGATCGCGGTGAGCGCGGGGCGCGTCGTCGTCGAGGGCCGGGATATCGGCACCACCGTGCTGCCCGACGCCGATGCCAAGATCTACCTGACCGCTTCTGCGCAGGCACGGGCGCATCGGCGTAATCAGCAGAACATCGCCGAGGGCCGCGGGGACGACTACGCCGGCGTACTCGCCGATGTCGAACGCCGTGACCGCCTCGACTCGACCCGGGCGGTATCGCCGCTGCGGCGCGCCGAGGACGCGGTGCAGGTCGACACCAGCGAATTGACAATGGACGAAACGATCGACGAGCTGTACCGGGAAGTCGCCCGGCAGCTGGACCGGTCGCACGAGCGGTCGGCGCTACGCCGCCGGGGTGCGGCCGGATGAGCGGGGAGACGATGAGCGACGTACTCGCCGGCGACGGTGTGTGGAATGACGAAACCGACTGGGAGATCACCGATCTGGCCGGTGATCCGGAGGCCGCCGACCAGGCGCCGATGCCCACCCTGGCCGTGGTCGGCCGCCCGAACGTCGGGAAATCGACGCTGGTCAACCGGATTCTGGGGCGCCGCGAAGCGGTGGTCGAGGATGTGCCCGGGGTGACCCGTGACCGGGTTTCCTACGAGGCGAGCTGGGCGGGTCGCCGGTTCTGGGTGCAGGACACCGGCGGCTGGGAACCGGACGCCAAGGGATTGCAGCAGTCCGTGGCCCGGCAGGCCGAACTCGCGATGAACACCGCCGACGCGATCCTGCTCGTGGTGGACGGCGTGGTCGGCGCCACCGCCGGCGACGAGGCCGCGGTGAAGGTGCTGCGGCGCGCGAAAACGCCGGTGATCCTGGTCGCGAACAAGGTCGACGATCAGCGGGCCGAAGCCGATGCCTCCGCACTGTGGTCGCTCGGGCTGGGTGAGCCGCGGATGGTGTCGGCGGCGCACGGCCGCGGCACCGGCGATCTGCTCGACGATGTGCTCGAAGTGCTGCCCGAGACCCCGCGTGAGGGAAGCGGCGGCACCGGCGGGCCCCGCCGGGTGGCGCTGGTCGGGAAACCGAACGTCGGCAAATCCAGCCTGCTGAACAAGCTCGCCGGTGACGAACGGTCGGTGGTGCACGATATCGCCGGCACCACCGTCGACCCGGTGGACTCGCTGGTGGAACTGGGCGGCAAGGTGTGGCGGTTCGTCGATACCGCCGGTCTGCGCCGCAAGGTCGCCAATGCCAGCGGAACCGAGTTCTACGCGTCGCTGCGCACCAAATCGGCGCTGGAGGCCTCCGAGGTCGCGATCATGCTGGTCGACGCCTCCCAGCCGATCACCGAACAGGATCTGCGGGTGATCAGCCTGGTCGCCGATTCCGGGCGGGCGCTGGTACTGGCGTTCAACAAATGGGATCTGGTGGACGAGGACCGCCGCCTGCAACTCGATCGCGAGGTGGACCGCGACCTGAACCGTGTGCCGTGGGCGCAGCGGGTGAACATCTCCGCGCATACCGGCCGGGCGGTACAGAAACTGGTGCCGGCCATGGAAACCGCGCTCGAATCCTGGGACAAACGGATCCCGACCGGCCGGTTGAACACCTGGCTGAAAGAAGTGATCGCCGCGACCCCGCCGCCCATGCGCGGTGGCCGGCTGCCGCGGGTGCTGTTCGCCACCCAGGCGACCACCCGGCCGCCGACCTTCGTCCTGTTCACCACCGGCTTCCTGGAGGCCGGTTACCGCCGGTTCCTGGAACGGCGGCTGCGCGAAGAATTCGGGTTCGACGGGTCGCCGGTGCGCATCTCGGTGCGAGTCCGGGAGAAGCGTCCCAGGAAATGAGTCCGAGTGTGCTGCAGCGTCTGCAGCACGGTTAGCGGATCTCTCGCGTGCAGTGTGGTTTATCCCCTCGGCGTATCGACCCCGAGGGGACACACGCATGCCCTGCTGCGCCCCACGCCGGACGAGGTGCTTCCGCGGTCACCGATGGCGTGTCGGCAGTGCCTCGGCGGTGGTGAGGTGGTGGCGGGTGGGCACGTTGCGCGAGGCGCGTAGTTCGGCGCGGGTTCGGGGGCGGGGTTTCGGTTCGCGGCCGCAGCCGCAGGGTTCGTAGCCGTCGTAGCGTAGTCCGGTGGCCAGGACCGCGGCCACTACCGACCAGCCCGCGCTGTCGTGCCGGCGTGGGGCAGCGAAATCGTGGCCGGCGTTGTGCATTCCGGTCGAGCACCGGGGGCAGCGGGGCGGGCCTGCGCTGCGGTGTGACGTGGGAACCCATCGCTTCTGCGAGATCCGGCATGGCGGGCATACGTAGTGGGTGCGGTAGCGGTGGTCCCTGTCGTCGCACATGGAGTGACGGTAGCGTGGCCGGATAGTGGGCCGCACCGCGATATGGTCCGGCCGTTCGGGGAGTGCTGTACGCCGAGCGAGGAGAGCTGATGGTCGGTCGTCGTAGCCGGGCGGTGTCGGTATATCTTCGGCTGTCCCGTAAGCGTGGGATGGACACTGCCGAGAAGGCGCGGGTGGCGATGGCCGAGCCGCCGGGAGATCACGCGCCGCCACGAGGACTGCGGCGGCGCTACTCGATCGCCTGCCGTACCGTCGGCGGTTTTCCGAGTTACACGGTGATGCCGCGGGCGGGCCGGGAATCCGGTGCCGCGGTGATCTATCTGCACGGTGGCAGCTTCTTCCGGGAGATCAGCTGGTGGCATTGGCGGTTCATCGGACGGCTGGCGGCGGCAGGGCATCGGGTGGAGGTGCCCATCTACCCACTGGCTCCGCGCCACACCTACCGGGACGCGCGCCCCTACCTGACCGAGGTCTACCGGGATGTGCTGAGCGAATTCGATCCCGCGCGGGTGGTGGTCGCCGGGGATTCGGCCGGCGGGACCCTCGCGCTCACGCTGGCCCAGTCCCTGCCGGAGACTGGTCTGCCTGCGCCCGCACGGTTGATCCTGCTCTCGCCGTGCCTGGATATGCGGTTGTCGAACCCCGAGATCGACCGGGTCGAAGCCGTGGATCCGTGGCTGGCGCGCCCCGGCCTGCTGGAGGCGGGGCGGGTCTGGGCCGGCGGGGATGCTCTCGGTCTCCCCGAGTTGAGCCCGATCAACGGCCCGCTGGACGGATTACCGCCGACCGATCTCTACATGGGTACCCACGACATCCTGCACCCCGACGCGCGGCTGTTCGCCGAACGTGCCGGTTCGGCAGTACGTTTCACCGAGGTGGCCGGTGCCTTCCACGTCTATCCGCTCGTTCCGGTCCCCGAGGCGGGGCCCGCGATACGGGCGATCCTGGCCGCAGTGGCACATTGTGACGGGCGTTCGGCGGCCCCGGAGCCGGAACCGCGACCCCGCCACGGGAACTCGTGAACGGCCTGTGAACGACCATGGAAATCGGCTGTTTCGACCGTGACGGTGCATCGCGCGGCAAAGGGCGGTACCGTACCCCGGCGTGACTACTTGTCTGCCATCGAATCACCCGAGGCGGGAGCCGTAATGACTGTCGAGCCGCCGATCGAGGACGATGTCACGCAACTGGCCCAGCGCGTCGAACACGCCCGCAACCGACTGGCCTACCAGTTCGATCCCGCGCTCACCGAGGCGCTGTCGGAAACAGAGCTGCATGCCGAACGTGAACTCGCCGAGCGTATCCGCGAGCAAGAGCGCGGACAACGCTGGAAGGAGATCCAGGCTGTCGCCGCGGCGAACGACCGGGCCAGACAGACCACCGAGCAGATCGAGAAGGCGGATATGCGCGACCTCTTGCTCGCCCGTAAAGCCATCGCCGCGCAGCGCCGGGAATCCAGCCCGCACGCCAAACTGGCCTCGCTGTACCGGCATCGGTCCTGGTCGTTGCGCGCACTGGCCGGTGTGGTCGCTGCGGGCATGTTGTGGTCGGCGGTCAACGTCCAGCAGAACATCGCACCCACCGGCCCCAGCGATCCCCTGTTCTGGTTCAGCTACCTGCTGGAGGGGATGATCAGCGTCTGCCTGATCATCATCATGATCGGCACCAACAAGGTGGCCGAATGGGGCGTGGTCAACAACCGAAAGCAGACCGCGGCCGCCGAGATCGCGCTGCTGGCCCTGACCGTCGGGCTCAACACCTATCCGTATCTGCGAGTGGGTGACTGGTACGACGTGGGCGTGCACGCCGTGGCGCCGGTGATGATCGGTGTCGCGCTGCTCATCCACGACGCGGCCAGCGCCCGCTACGGGATGGCGATTCTGCGGGCCACCGAACAGGTCTGCGGGTTGCCCGATCCGGCCGCGCAGATCCGCAACAGCCTGCCGCGGGTCACGATGAAACTCGACCCCAATGCGGGTGAGGCGCGGGCACTGCCGACCGGCGATACCGCCGCGACGCAACCGGCGGCGCTCGAATCCGGTGCGAAGAATGCCGGTGCGGGGTCGTCGGCCTTTCGCTCGGAGGGCAAATCCGGTGACGCCGGGAAGAAGCGGGCGGGCGATCTCGCCGACGTGACCTCCGGCCTGATCGGGCGTACGAGTTCCCTGCTGGACGAGATGGCCACGAATTCACCTTTGTTCGACGAGCCCACGGCCAAGAACTCCGAGGTCACCGACAAACTGCCGATCAGCAATTCGACGAGCGCCGCCGTCAGGAAACTGGACCGGGCCAAGCAGGCCGGCGCGGCGGGGAACGGCTCGGGCGAATCGGGTGCCAAGGGCAAATTGTCCGGTGACAAGGAGACCGACGAGTTCCTCGAGGTCGTGCGGTCCTCCGACGGCTACGACACCGGTCAGTTCCGGGTCGCCGACATCCTGGAACAGGAACTCGCCGAACTCCAGGCAGAACGGCGTAAGGCCCGGTCCGGGCGGGCCCGCAGCGGCTCCACCAACGGGGCCTGAGCGCCGCTCACCGGCTCGCGCCGCGGGGTCGTCGCGTCGTGGGTTGCGCGCTACCGTGAGGGTGACGGTGAGGAGGCACGATGTCGGAGCGCAAACCCGCGGGAGTCGACTTCGAATCCTGGGTCGACCGGAAGATCCGCGAGGCCACCGAGCGGGGCGAATTCCAGAACCTCCCCGGCGCCGGGAAACCGCTGCCCGGTGCGGGGAGCCGGTACCACGACGAAAATGCCTGGTTGCGGGATTACCTCCGGCGTGAAGGGGTGAGCGGGGATGTGGCCCTGCCACCGTCGCTGCAGCTACGCCGGGAGGTGGAGCGGTTGCCCGAAACGGTGCGTGAGCTCACCACCGAAGCGCAGGTGCGCGCCGCCGTTGCCGAGCTCAACCGGCGGATCGTGGACTGGTTGCGGGTGCCGACCGGCCCGCAGGTGCCGGTCGCCCCGGCCGACGCCGAGGAAGTGGTCGCGGGCTGGCGTGCCGCGGACGGACCCGGCGGAGGGCAGCCCGGTGCGCAACCGCCCGCGCAGCAACCGCAGCGGAACCGGGTGCGCGGGCCGGGGCCCCGGCGCCCGTGGTGGCGCCGGATCCGCCGGGACAGCTGAGGCGATCCCACCCGGAGCGCCGCCCCGGTGCGGTTGTATGGGGGTATGGATTCACGCACGCTCGCCGACCGGATCGAGATCACCGATCTGCTCACTCGCTACGCCACCGCCGTCGACGACAAGGACTGGCCACTGTACCGCTCGGTGTTCACCACCGACGCGCAGATCGACTACAGCACGGCCGGCGGGCCCACCGGGGATGTGGACACGGTCGTCGCCGGGCTCACCGAACAATTGGGGCTGTTCTCCCGGACCCAGCATTTCATCTCCAATATCGCGGTGGAACTGGACGGTGACACCGCGAAGGTCCGCGCCATGTTCTTCAATCCGATGATCGTCTCTCCGGGTAAGCAGTTCACCTGCGGTGGCTGGTACAACCACGATCTGGTGCGCACCCCGGACGGCTGGCGCAGTACCCGGCTGGTCGAGGACGCGGCCTGGTTCGACGGGCTGGAGGCCGCTTTCACCTGACCGGTGATCCGAGGCACTCGATCCGTGGGTTACCGCCGGATTGAAGGCTCCGGAGCCGGGTACGCGGGCGATATCCGACCGAGCAACCGAGATTCGGAGGTGGATATCGTGGCCGAGCACAAGAGCGCACGCGAGGGCATCGAAGGTGCCGTCGAGGGCGCGAAGGGCAAGGTCAAGGAGGCCGCGGGAGCGGTTCTCGACAACGACTCCTTGCGCACCGAGGGCAAGGCACAGCAGGACAAGGGCGAATCGCAGCGCGCTGCCGCCGAGAAGGAGAACGAGGCGCAGCAGGAACGTCTCGAGGCCGCCGATGCCGAACAGCGTCAGCGGGCCCAGCAGGACCCGGGCCACGGGCAGACGGTGGCGCCGACGCCGCGCGACGTCTGAGCCGGTAGGGCCCGGCGGGGCGTCGCTTCGCCGGGCCGGAGTGAACTACGGCGACCTCACAGAGGTCGCCGTAGTTGCGCGGGGTGGATTTGTGAGGTCGCCGACCGACGCGCCGACAGTGTCGTCGCAGGTAGGCACTGGCAGCATCGTCGCAGGTAGCGGGTCGCAGACAGTAGTGGTGGGCTCCGATCTGCATCCCCCGCCCCGCGACATCTACCGATCGCGGCTCCGAGTGCGAGTCCGGCTGAGTGATTCGCCGGCTCCGGTCATCTCCTACCCGATCACGCCACATCTGAGCCGATTCGGTGGCATCGTCCGGTGGGGTCATCCGGTCTGCTCGCCGCGCCGGTGTGTTTATGCGCTACAGGTACCTGTCGCGGTCCTGGTCGGCGCCGCTCTGGCTCTTTCCTGCAGTGGCATGGCAGAACGGACGAGCGAGGGGCGACCGCTGCCTGCTCGGACAGCTGGGCGGAAACCGTCAACCGGATACGGCTGTCCGGCCGCGGGCTGCTGTGCTGCCCGCGCCGGGTTGTAGTTCGTAGACGGCGAAAGCCTTACCGATCACCGGCTGGGCGACATTGCGCACCCGGATACCGCCCGGGGTGCTGCCACGCTCGGTACCGGCATGGGCGTGGCCGTGTACGGCCAGATCGGCTCCGTGGGTGTCGATGGGTTCCCCCAGGAGGTACGAGCCCAGGAACGGGTAGATCTCGCGTGGCTCCCCGTGCAGGGTGTCGCTGACGGGGGAGTAGTGCGTGAGTACGACCGTGATATCGGTATCGAGTTCGGCCAGCGCGGTATCCAGTGCCGTCGCCAGCTCGATGGTGTGGCCCGCGAATTCGCGCATCAGCCGCTCCCCGAACACGCTCGCGCATTTACCGGCGAAACCCCCACCGAAGCCCTTGGTGCCGGCGATACCGAGGGTCGTGCCGTCGATATCGAGTGTGGTGGCGGTGCCCTCCAGGACGGTGATCCCGCATGATTCCAGTAGACCGGTCATTTCGGCCGCGGCATCACTGTGATGATCGTGGTTGCCCAGGACCGCCACCACCGGGACCCCGACCTCGGCGAATTCGCGCGCGACGACCTCCGCTTCGGCCGGGGTCCCGTGCTTGGTCAGATCGCCGGCCAGCAGCAGCACATCGGCCAGCGCCGGTAGTTCGCGCAGTGCGGGCCGCAACAGTCCGCGCGAGTCGGTTCCCAGATGGACGTCTCCGACAGCGGCGATACGCATCGGCACTCTCCCTTCCGATATCAGGTACCGAGGTCTTCGCTGCTGCCCGGCCGGGCCGCCGCGGTGACGTGCACATCATTGTGAATCGGCAGGTCAGGGGCGATATCGTGCACCACTTCCTCGAGCATCAGCCGCCGCTGCGCGGTACTCACCTCGCCGTCGAGAACGACCACATCGCCACGGATCCGGACCTGCACTCCCTGTTCGGCCGTGCGCGGATCCTCGGCCAGCGCCCGATGGAGTTCGGCGGCGAGATACTCCGGCGGCCGTGGCCGGGAGGAATGCGGGTTACCGGACATCTACTGCGCCTTTCCGGTGGTATGCGAAGGTGCGGTGGTTTCGGCGATACCGAGATCATCGATCAATCCGAGGAACGCTTTCGCGTACGGCGAATGCTCGGTCTGGGCGCGCACTGCGGGCCAATCCACCTGTTCGCGCAGATCGCGGGAGATCCGCAGCAGCGGGCTCAGATCGAGCCGGTGCGCGTCGAAGACGAGCAGTTTGTCGATCAGCAGATCGGTGGCGTCGACCACGGGCGCCACGGCGGGACCCACCCGCATGACCTCGGCCCGGCCCAGCAGCGCGTCGTCGACCTCCCGGTTGTTGGGCCGGTGGATGATATCGATCAGGGTGTCGCCGTCGTAGGCCTTCGTCAGCCAATCCTCGGCCGCATCCACCATCCGCAACCCCGCGCGTGCCAGTTCGCTGCGCGCCCGGGCGCTGTCCTCGGGCTTGACGAACAGATCGACATCGTGGTCGGAGGGCGGTCCGCCCCGCGCGTACACGGCGCAACCACCCGCCACGGCGAAAGGTATGCCCTCTTGTTTCAGGGCGTTCGCGGCCCGGGTCAAAGCGTGCAGCAACTGCTCCTCCGTCGGAACCATATTCGGCGGCTACCCGGGCATCGCGTTGCTAATCAACCGGCGAACGGCCGATCGCCCGTTGATCCCGCAGGCTGTCGCCGTTGGCGGGATGCCCGGTCGCCGGAACTGCCGGCAGTTCAGCCCAGCGACGCGATCAGCACGATCGCCACCACTGCGAACACCGCGACGAGCGCGATCACAGCGACCACCGCGGCCACCCCGGTCGGTGGGAAACGGTGGCTGGTCCGCGGTTCGGGCGCCGAAAGCCCCGAGGTCTGTGCGGTATCGGGCGGGGTGGAACCCGAGGGCACCCCGCCACCGGGTTCCAGGTCCGGAGTCGCGGCCGGATCGGGGTCCATCGAATTCATGAGCGCTTCCCCACTTTCGGTTGTCGCCGGGCGCGCCCGGCGGGGTCGGGTCGCCGTCCGCCCGGTCCGCGGACAACTACCGGTGTGAGGGCCGGTGAGACGGCGGCGAGGATCGTTCGTCACACCATGCGCGGCGCGTACCCGTTACCCCGCCACCCAATCGGGTCGCGCCGGGAAGCGTCAGCGGCGGTCGCAGCGGCGGTGCCGGCGGTGGCTCGTATCGCACAGTGGATAGGTTCGCGACCGTTTGCACAGGCAGAGCGCGACGAGAAAACGGTCCGCGTGGATTACCGCGCCGTCGGCGGTCACCAGTTCTACCGGGCCGTCGACCAGCGCGGGCCCGTCCTCGGTGAAAACGATCCGGGTCGGTTCGGTTACCTCATCGTGTTCGGTCGGCACGGATCACCACCAACTCCTCGTGCTGCTGACCGGGCCGGATCAGGCCGTGGTCGCGCAGCCAGCTGCTGCGGCGGGCCAGTACCGGGCCGAAGGGGATCACCGTCCGCGCGACCACGGTCGCCTTCAGGCCGCCGCTGCGGAGCTGGCGCAGGCTGGTCGCGGTCCCGGAGAGGGCCGAGTGGACCATCAGGGCCGTGCCGCCCGTGGTCAGCAGGCGCGGCATCATGGCGCACAGCGGATCGAGCAGGGAGCGCCCGTGCCGGCCGGCGTCCCAGGCGCGGGCCGCCCGGCAGGCGGGCCGCGGTTCGTCGCTCGGCACATACGGCGGGTTGGCGACGATGACATCGAATGTCCGGCCGGAGACCACCTCGGTGATATCCCCGCACAACAGCTCCAGCCGCACACCGTGCAGCCGGCTGTTCAGCCAGGCCGAGGTGACCGCGGCCCGGGAAAGGTCCACCGCGGTAACCGCCGCCGCACCCGTGCGGGCGGCGTGGATCGCCAGTGCCCCCGTCCCGGTGCAGGCGTCGAGCACCCTGGCCCCGGCGGGTAGCGCCGCTTCGGTCATCGCGCGGGCCAGCAGCCAGGTATCGGGCTGCGGCCGGTACACCCCGGGCGTACGAACCAGCATCGGGCTCACCCGGCCTCGGGGCGCAGCGAACTGTCACCCGCCCGCCAGCAACTCAGCATCGCCTCGGTGCAGCGGGTTTCGAGCAGTTCGGTCGCCTGGATACCGAAGACCACCGATTCGGCGAGTTCGGGTTCGCGGGCGAGCAGATCGGCGAGTACATCGCGTCGTACGACCTGTTCGTGCACGGCATCCGCGGTGACGTGTTCGGTGTAGAACCGCACACAGTCCGGATGCGCCGAGAACCGCTGGAGTGCCTCGACGATGACCCGTGAGGCGGGGGAGGAGCTGATCTCCACCGCCGCGAAATGCCCCACCAGGGCGCCACGCAGCGACCGGTGGAGCCCGAACAGCGACATCATGTCGACCAGCGTCAGCATGGGGGCCGGTACGACGTCGAGATAGTGCAGGTAGCCGTCGGCCAGGCCGGCGCCGCGCAGCAGGTCGGCGTAGAGGCGGGCGTGGATCCGGTCGCCGTGTCCGCCGCCGAATTCGTCGAACTCGACCGCCACCAGCGCGGCCTTGGCGCGGCCGCGCAGCCGCGGAATCACCCAGGCGACCGGATCGGCTTCCTTGTGGTGGTAGATCGAGCGCTGGACGAAATATTCGCGCGCCTGTTCCCAGGTGCCCTCGTCGCGCAGCCAGGCGGGGGTACCGCCGGCTGCGGGCGCGGTCAGCAGCCGATCCAGTTCCGCGGCCACATCGTGGCCGCCGGGGACCTCGGCGCGTAACGCGTCGGAGAACCGGCGTTCCAGGTCCCGTCGCAACCCGAGCAGGCCACTGTCCCACTCCCATTCGGGGTCCACCTCGCGGAACCCCTGATAGTGCAGTTCGTAGCAGGTGTGCAGGGCCAGCTGGAGATCGTCGCCGAAGGGGTCCAGCTCCGGCGGCGCCTGGGGTACGGGGCTGCCGGGTGCGGCCGGCAGCAGCGCCACCAGATCGGCGGACAGCGGCCCCCGGGGCGCGGGCAGGCGTATTCCCCGGGCGAGGGTGGCCGGGGCGGCGAGTGTTTCGACCATGGATTCACCTTTCGTGGCGACGATGTCGTCGTCCGTGCGCACCGCGGGGGATCAGCGGTGGATCAACCGGCCGGGTACTGCGTGGTGCGCAGCAGCCGGGCCAGATGGGCGGCGTTACGCGCCGCCGTGGAGTTCGTCGATGCGACGGCGTCGGGTGTGCGCTCGAGGTCCAGATAGTCCACCCCGCTCATCGCCTCGCCGTTCCAGTAGGTCGCGCCCTGGGCGGGGACGGTGAAGCCGATATCGTTGAGCCCCTGGAAGACGTCGGCGACGATCTTGTGCGCGCCGTCCTCGTTCCCCACCACGGCCGCGACCGCGACCTTGCCGAACATCGCGGGCCGCCCCGCGTCATCGGTTTCGGAGAGTTCGGCGTCGAGCCGTTCCAATGCCCGCTGTGCCACCGAGGACATGTGCCCGAGCCAGGTGGGAGTGCAGAACAGCAGGATATCGGCGCCCGCGACCCGGGCGCGGATATCCGGCCACTGGTCGCCGTCGCCCTCGTCGGCGCTCACACCCGGCCGGATATCGTGGTCGACCAGCCGGATCACCTCGCCGGTCACCTCGTGTGCGGTGAGCTCGTCGAGCAATTGCCGGGCGATCCGGTCGCTACTGGATTCGGCCGGTGATTTCTTCAGCGTGCACACCAGTGCGACTGCGCTCAGAGAAGCCATCGTCGTATGAACCTCCGCTCCTGCCGTGGTGCCCGAGCCGGGGCCGGCTCCCGTTGCCCCCGCAATAGCCGCCCCGGCGCGCGGTAAACGTCTCCGGTCGCGACCGTGACCGCGCCCGGTGTACAGGGTCGGCGACTCGTGCCAGAATGAGAGCGGTTGAAACACACAGCCGAACCCGGTGCGGCGTATGTCGGCAGTCGGGCTCTCCGGATGAGCGCTCCGCTCGTCCGGTCGCTGGTCCCGACCGGGTATGCCAACCGGAAATCCCCTACGCAACGGACGGGATTCATATGTCGGTAACCACCGCCCTGCACCAGATCGAGCAACACCGGGGAAACGATCCGCGCACCGCAGCCGCCGGCCGCATGTGGTCGCGCCGCAGTACCGAATATCCCGACTGCCTGATCGCCCGGGTCGAGGGTGAACTCGACGCGGTCGGGCTCGACGACTTCCGTGCGCTGCTCGGGCACAGTCGACTCGACGGTTGCCGGGTGGTCGTGCTGGATCTGCGCGCTACGACGTTTCTGTGTATCCGTGCCGCATCGGCGCTGTCCGGTGCGAAGAGCGACGCCTGGCGCCACGGGGTCGAATTACGTCTGGTCAGCGGTCGCCACGATATCGAGCGAGCGCTCCAGATCACGGGCGTCCGCCACCAATTCCGCTATTTTCCGACACTGCGCACGGCGCTGACAGGCTGAAACCGGGATACCGACCACCGCCGGAGGGACCGGCGGTGGTCGGCGTATGTGCGGAGGTCGCCCGGCCGGATCGCGGCAAGGTGTGACGCAATACGAGAGCGGATTCCGCCGGCCGGACCATAGGGCTCGATCCACGCTCGGAAGGATTCCCGAAGTGGGGTGCCACCCGTTTCTGGTTCGCCGAACAACGATGGGAATCAGGGGCGCGCCCAGACGTCCGGCTGCCCGCCCGATCCGCTGGAGCCGGAAACCGAGCGACCTCGCCGCAACTGCGCTCCGAACTGTGCACGCTCGACCCCGTCACATCGGCTCTGCGCACTGAATTCGACCATATTGTGCCGACCGTGCACGAGCGCATGGATCGGATTCAGCGCAGGCTCGCGGTTTCGGCCCCCTGATGCGGGGTACCAGCGCATGTGACAATCAGGCCGAGACAGATGCCGCGGCGTCGCCGCTGGGTCAATGCCACTTGTGGCCCCGGAGGCGCCCCCGGCCCGCGGGCGGGCCGTAGGAACGAGGTGGTGGTGGTGCGCATGGTGGACAGCGTCTCCGACTCTGTGGAAACGACTTCACGGGATACGACGACCGTCGGCGTGCGGGTACCGGCCGAGCACGAGCAGTTGGTGATGCTGCGCGCGCTGGCCGAGACGGTGGCGCTGATAGCCGATTTCGGTTTGGACGAGGTGACCGATATCCGATTGGCCCTGGACGAGGTGGCCACCTCGTTGATCGCGGGCGCCGTTGCCGAGTCGACACTGAGCTGCGACTTCGATTATGACGAGCACCGGATGACTGTGCGCGTAACCTCGACAGCGGCGACCGAATCGCTCCTCGATCAGGAAGGGTTCGGCTGGCATATAGTGCGGACCCTCACGCGTGGGGTCGGCGTCGTGCAGCATCCCTACGACGTGGCGAGGGGTGGATACCCGACCGATGTCGAATTCAGCTGGTACCGAGGGGGCGCCGATGGCGCATGAGGCACCGCGTATCGATCCGGGGCCTTCACGTCGCCATCGTGGCACCGACAGCTACGACGATATCGAGCCGTTGTTCGGCGAAATGGCCGCCGCGCCCGAGAATTCGGCGCAGCGGGCGGCGCTGCGCGCGGAAATACTCGACCGATGCCTGCCGCTGGCCGAACATATCGCCCGGAAGTTCTCCGGTCGCGGCGAGGCCTACGACGATCTGCTGCAGGTGGCCCGGCTGGGTCTGCTGAATGCCGTCGAACGCTTCGATGTCGCCCGCGGCTCGTCGTTCCTGTCGTTCGCCGTGCCGACGATCATGGGCGAGGTGCGCCGCCATTTCCGGGACAACACCTGGTCGGTGCGGGTGCCTCGGCGGGTCAAGGAGATCCAGCTGAGCTTGGGACCCACGATCGAGATCCTGTCCCAGCGGCTCGGCCGGGTGCCGCGGGCCCGGGAGATCGCCGACGAACTCGAGATCGATCTGGTGGAGGTGACCCAGGCGCTGATCGCGGGTAACGCCTACCAGACCTCCTCGCTGGACGCCCCCGCCGGTGAGGACGGCGAATCCGCCGCGCCGGCGCTGGTGGATTCGCTGGGGAGCGAGGAAGCCTCGTACGGCTGGCTGGAGGACTATCTGGCTGTCGAACCGTTACTGGGCGAGCTCTCCGATCGGGAACGCCAGGTGCTGCGGATGCGTTTCTTCGAATCCAAAACGCAGTCCCAGATCGCCGAGCGACTCGGTGTCTCGCAGATGCATATCTCCCGGATACTGTCGCGGACCCTGGGGTGGCTGCGGGAGGAAGCGCTGCGCGATTGACGCGCCTCGGTACGCCGGCGACGGGCCCCCCTCGTCCGGTTCCGGGTGGTCCGCGAGCGGATCAGTGCCGCACCGCTGCGGAATCCGTCGTGCGGGCATGCACACCGCGCAGGTAGGCGGCCTGCCCCGCGTGCTGCAGGTCGTCGGCGATCACGCTGATCAGTCGCACGCCCATGGTCACCGGCGGATTCCAGGCCTCGTCCACGACTTCGTCCAGGTCGCTGTCGGTGAGGTTGCCGACGAAGCGCAGGGTGTGGGCGTGGACGGCATCGTAGTAGCCGGTGAGCAGCTCCGCCGGGGCCTGGATCCTGGAGACATCGGCCGGGGTATCCCCGTAACCGGTCGCGGCGCGGTCGATGGGGAGGTCGAAACGTTCGAACCAGCCGCGCCCGGTCCAGAAGGATTCGCCGCCGGTCAGTTCCGCCAGATGTTCGTCCTGGACCCGGGTGAGATGCCAGATCAGCCAGGCGATCGAATTGGCTTCCGGGTCGGGCCGGTAGTTCAGGGCCTCGTCGTCGAGTCCGTCGACCGCTTCGTGCACGACCTCGCGGATCCGTTCGAAGGCATCGGTGAGCATATCGGCGCTGTTCATGGATTCTCCGTCGCTCGGTGGGGGAGCGGCGCTGCGCTGCGGCGGGCCGCTTCCCGCGGTCGGCTCTGATTCTGTTTCCGGAAGCAGTACCACCGCCGGGCGCCGGCAAACCGGCCGGTCGCGCGCCGACGGTGCAGTGCTGCGTGCGCCGGGTCGCCGCCGTTACGCAAAAGTGGAACGTGTTCTTGTCCTGGGGGGCGGTTGGTGCCAAGGTGAGCTCATGGATCTGCAGGCACTCGAAGAAATCCGCACTCTCAAGTATCGGTACTTCCGGACTCTGGACCTGAAACAGTGGGACGATTTCGCCGCCACCCTGGACCCGGAGATCGAGGCCCGCTACGGCACGCATGTGATGGGCAAGGAACTGATCTTCGACAGCCGCGAGGAGGTGGTCGATTTCATGCGCAAGAACACCGGTCCGAGCATCGTGACCACCCATGTCGCCCACCATCCGGAGATCGTCGTCGACGGTGACACCGCGACCGGCAGCTGGCTGTTCGAGGATACGGTGATCGCCACCGAGTTCAATGTCCTGATCCGGGGTTCCGGGTACTACACCGACCGGTATCGCAAAGGTGCGGACGGTATCTGGCGGATCGCCGCCACGTCCTACGTCCGGATCTACGAATCCTCGCAATCGCTGGCCGATACGCCCAGTCATACCCTGATCAGCAATATGTGGGCGCCGGCCGGCGAAAAGTAGGGCTCACGGTACGAGGACCGCGCGTCCGCGGATACGCCCCTGTTCCAGCAGTGCGTAGGCGTGGGCGCCGTCCTCCAGCGGGAACTGTTGCGTACGGGCCTCGATCCTGCCCGCCCGGGCGAGGGCGATGCTGTCGATGAGATCGCGTTTGGTGCCGCCGTAGGATTTGCGGACGGTCGCGCCCCACGGCAGCCCGGGGCCGCCCGCGGGACCGGCGGTTATTCCGGGATCTCCGTCGCCCAAGCCGATCATCCGGTACGCGCCGTTGGGGCCGACGCTACGCACCGAGAGCTGGGCGGTGGCGTCCACCCCGACGAAATCGAATACCGCCTCCGCGCCGCGGCCGCCGGTCAGCTCCAGGATCCGGTCGGCGGTATCGTCCCCGGCCGTCAGGACCTCGTGTGCTCCGCATTCGACGGCCAGATCCCGTTTGGCGGCGTCGGTATCCACCGCGACGATCCGGGTCGCGGTGAGGGCGCGCAGGATCTGGATCCCGACATGGCCAAGGCCACCGGCGCCGATCACCACCGCGGTTGACCCCGGATACAACTGATCGCGGGCGCCGCGGATGGCGTGATAGCTGGTGAGGGCGGCATCGGCCAGCGGCGCCGCGGCCACGAAATCCATATCGCCTATGGGCACGAACGAACTCGCGGGGACGGCCACGTATTCGGCCATACCGCCGTCGGGGCCCAGGCCGGGGCACGGCGGCATGGCGACCCGGCCCGCCGCGCGGCATACGTTCTCGTTACCGCTCGCGCACTCCGGGCAGTTCCCGCACGACCAGCACAGATACACAATCCCGCGTTCCCCGGTCGTATACCCCTCGACCCGGTCGCCCAGTGCGGCGATCGTGCCCGCGATTTCGTGGCCGAGGATCAGCGGTTCGTCGCGGACCTTGAACGGCAGGTGCAGGACGTGCAGGTCGGAGTGGCAGATTCCGGAGGCGCCGACCCGGATCAGTAGTTCACCGGGGCCGGGTTCGGGTATCGGTACATCGCGTATCTCGAGCCGGCCGGGTTCGGTGAGTTGCAATGCGCGCATGGGGTTTCCTTCGGTTCCGGCCGTTGTGACGTGCCTCACAAAGTAGGCCCGACAGCCGGTCGCTGACAAGGGTCGATATTTCTTGACACGCGTCAAATATGACCCTACGGTTCGAGTGACCGGCATCACTGCCGGACGGTCTCCGTCGGGCGACCGAACACGCAGGAGGTCCTATGCCGAACCCCACCGTCGCGGTCATCGGGGCCGGAATCAGCGGTTTGACCACCGGGAAAATGCTCGGCGACTACGGGATCGCCTATAGCTGTTTCGAATCCTCGGACCGGATCGGCGGTAACTGGGCGTTCGGGAATCCGAACGGGCATTCCAGCGCATACCGCTCGCTGCATATCGATACCTCGAAGTACCAGCTGTCGTTCCGGGACTATCCGATGCCGGATTCCTATCCCGATTTCCCGCACCACAGCCTGATCAAGGAATACCTCGAGGGCTATGCCGCCGCCTTCGACCTGAAGCGGTCCATCGAATTCGGCAACGGTGTCCGGCACGCCCGCCCCGTCGGCGACGGCTGGGAAATCGCGACCGAGCGCGGCGAGAATCGGGAGTTCGACCTCTTGGTCGTCGCGAACGGCCACCACTGGGATCCGCGGTTCCCCGACTTCCCGGGCGAATTCAGCGGGCAGGCCATCCACTCCCACGCCTATATCGATCCGCGGACCCCGCTGGACCTCTACGGTAAGCGCATCCTGATCGTCGGTATCGGTAACAGCGCCGCCGATATCGCCGTCGAACTGTCCTCCCGGGCGATGGACAACGACGTCTGGCTGTCCACCCGGTCGAGCGCGTGGGTGGTACCGAAATATTTCGCCGGCACCCCGGCGGATCGCTATTTCCGCACCGTGCCCTATGTTCCGCTGTCCTGGCAGCGCAAACTCGTCCAGACGTTCACGCCCTATATCTCGGGTGACCCGGTGAAATACGGATTGCCCGCACCGAACCACAAATTCTTCGAGGCCCACCCCACCCAATCCGTGGAGCTGCCGCTGCGGCTGGGTTCCGGCGATGTGGTGGCCAAACCCGATGTGCGCCGGCTCGACGGCGATACCGTGCATTTCGCCGACGGGACGCACAAGGATTTCGACGTCATCATCTACTGCACCGGCTACAACATCACCTTCCCGTTCTTCGACCCCGAATTCATCAGCGCCCCGGACAACCGGATCGACCTGTACAAACGCATATTCAAACCCGGTGTGGACCGGCTCGCGTTCGCCGGTTTCGCACAGCCGTTCCCCACCCTGTTCCCGTTCGTGGAATGCCAGGCCCGGCTGATCGCCGCCTACGCGGCCGGGTACTACCGGCCGCCGGCGGAAGACACGATGCGGCGGGGCATCGAGGAGGACCGGCAGCGCTTCACCGGGCATATCGTGGACCGCCCCCGGCATACCCAGCAGCTCGACTACTTCGTCTACGAACGCGATCTGCGGCTCGCCGAAATACCCGCCGGTCTGCGCCGCGCCCGCGCGCACGCGGGGCACCCGGCCGGGCAGGCCGGCTGATGGTCCGCTCGCGTACCGACCGGCGCGGACCCCCGCGCGGCGAACAGCGCCGCGAAGCACTGCTGGTGGCGCTGGACGAACTGCTGCGCGATAACGGGGGCCGGCTCGAGGCCGTCGATATCGCCGAGATCTCCCGGCGGGCCGGACTGACCCGCTCGGCCTTCTACTTCTACTTCGAGAACAAGGCCGCCGCCGTGGGGGCCGCCCTCGAGGACATCTACCAAGAAGTGTTCGCGGTCAACGATATCCTCGTCGGCGCGGGAGACCCGGCGGACCGTATCGAACGCACGATCCGCGGGCTGGTGGATTTCTGGGACCGCCACCGGTATCTCTACAGCGCCGTTCTGGACGCGCGCAGTGCCTCGGCGGCGGTCCGCGAGATCTGGGAATCCGAACGCCAGGCATTCATCCCCTCGATAGCGGCCATGATCGACGACGAACGCCGGGCGGGCCGCGCCCCCGCCGGTGGTGACGCGGAAACGCTCGCCGATGTGCTGCTCCTGCTCAACGAGCGTCTGCTCGAGCGCCTCACCCTGGGGGCCGAGCTCGACCGGGAACGGTATATCGAATCAGTGGTCACAGTATGGCTGCGCTCGATCTACGCACCCGCAACCCGTCACCGCGAGGAACCACCATGACTGTGCACCACATCTCTGAGCCTGCCGCCGGACCCGCCGAACTGACCTTCCGCTCGGGCGGCGACCGGTGTCACGCCTGGCACTTCGCCGCCCGCTCGGCCGAGCTCACAAGCCCGGCCGGGCGACCGGTCGCGGTGATGGCGCACGGTTTCGGCGGGACGAAGGATTCCGGTCTCGCACCGTTCGCCCGCGCCTACGCCGCCGCCGGAATCGACGTACTCGCCTTCGACTTCCGGTACTTCGGTGCCAGCGGCGGCGACCCCCGGCAGCGGGTCCGGATGGCCGATCAGCTCGCCGACTACCGGGCAGCGGTTACCGCGGCCGCCGAACTTCCGGGGGTCGATGCGAGCCGGATCGTGCTGTGGGGGGTCTCGCTGTCCGGCGGCCATGTCTTCGCCGCGGCCGCGGCCGCCCGGGCCACCCCGGAAAAATCGGCCACCGCGCGGGCCGCACTCGCGGCGGTCGTCTCGCTCACCCCGCTGGTGGACGGCCGCGCCGCGGCCGCGCTGGCCATGCGATCCGGCGGCGTCGCGGCAACACTGCGGGGTGCCGGAACCGCCGTGCGCCGGCAGCTGGACGCAGTGACCGGCGGACCGGGCCTCATCCCGCTGGTCGGCCGGCCCGGGGAGGCGGCGGCACTGGCGCTGGAGGGCTGGTACGAGTCCTACCGCGCCCTGGCCGGGCCCACCTGGCGTAACGAAATCGACGCGAGTGTGCTGCCGCAGCTGGCCGGCTACCGCCCGGCCCGGGCGGCCGCCGGTTTGCAGCTGCCGGTCCTGGTTCAGATCGCCGATTTCGACCGCGGTGCGCCCCCGTACGCCGCGGCGAAAGCCGCCTTCGCCGCCCGGGCCGAGGTCCGGCACTATCCCTGCGACCATTTCGGGGTCTGGCCGGGCAACCCCTTCTTCGAGCCGGCCGTGGGGCATCAGCTGATGTTCCTGCGCCGCCACTTGGCGCCCGACCGGCCGGAACCGGCTTCGGCATAGCGGGCGACAGTGTCCGGCCGTGCGGCAGATGACTCCGGCGAGTCCGGACCGGCACATCTGCGGCCCGGGCCGGCGGCGACGGCATCTCGCATGAGGGCAACGGAACCTGCGGTAGCGTCACGCGTACCCCGCGTGATGTGAGACACGACAAATTGCAGGCAGGTAACGCCAGATGTGAATGGCCTTACGGTCATGAGGATTCGGCATATCGTCGTGCGGGTAATACACGGGACCGGCGGTGGTTTCGCGGCTGCCGGCCCGCGAGTGAGACACAGGAGCAGAATGAGTGCCAAAACCGAACTCGTCCGCGAACTGAACGGGCCCACCGCAGCCTCGGAGATGCTCTCCGACCAGGAGATCGAGGATCTGCTCGGACTGTTCCGCAGCGCCCAGCAACAGGAGAAGGAACTGCTCATCGAGGCGGTCAACGGTATGATCCGCTTCTTCCCGCCACCGTTCAAAACGATCACGCGCCGGATCATGTTCGGGGATCTACTCGAGAAATGAGCGATCTGGTCACCCGCGCGCAGATGATCCTGCTCGCGCGCACACTCCATGTTCCCGTCGAACGGATCGCCTATCTCGAACGGCTCGGCGCCGATCACCTGCACGAACTCGAGCAGCGGATTTCCGGGCGGATCTTCGAGTACCACGGCGAAATGTTCAAACGGATCGGCCGCCTGATCCCGATCATCCCGCTGCAGGTATCGCTGCCCTTGGTCCAGCGCATCGTGCCACCCATGATGACCGGACGCGCGGCCGGTGCCGTCGGCGTCGAGTACCCCGATGCCGCCGCCGATACGCTCACGATGCTCAAAACCGAGTACGCGGCGGACTGCACACCGTATGTGGATCCCAAGGCGCTCGGCGAACTGGGCGATATCATGGCGGCCGAGCCGCTGGTCGCGATCGTGAACGAGGTCCTGCGCCGTAAGGATCACATCACCGCCGGGCCGTTCCTCGAGTACGCCTCACCGAAGATGGTCGAAGCCGTCGAACGGGGAACCCTCGATGACGAGGGCATCATCTTCTCCGCCGCCTACGCCTACTCCGCCTCCGCCGTCAGCAACATACTGCGCCAGTTGCTGGATGGTGGATCGCAGCGGATTCCGCGGATGATGGAGAACGTCCTGGCCGGTTCGCCGGAACTGCAGGAGGCCGCGGTCTCGGTGATGTCGCGCGCCGAAGCGGATGTGGTCTTCCGGATCGGCGATATCCTGTTGTCCCTGGCCACACCGGAATCTCTGGGCAAACTCGCGGCGCACACCATCCAGCGGGGCGCGGCGCCGGAACTGATGACCTTCGTCTCCAAATTCAGCCGGCCCGGGCTGCAGCGGATGGCGATGAACCCGATTTTCGCCAATACCGCCGCGCTCATCGCCATCGTCGAATCGTTGATCGTCGCGTTCAAACCCGGCCCGTGGAAAGGGCTGCTGCTGCTGGCCGAACGAAGCCATCCCGATGTGCAGCGGTACGTCGCCGGGCTGGTAGCCCGGATGCCGGTGGCGCAGATCTCGGAACTGCCCTCCGTGGCCAACGCCGACGATCTATGGCCCGAACTGCTGCGTTTGCTGGCCGTTGCCGAGGAGCCCGCGCAGCGGCGCATCGGCGTGGTGTGGGCGCAGCTGCCGGCGGAGCGGCGCGCGGGACTGCACCGGCGGATAGCCGAGCTCGAGTTGGACGGCCGGCTGGCCGGGATCGTCGAAGAGGTCCCCAACGTGTCGGTGGAGGAGGTGTTCTACCAGCGTCGGCGGCGCATCCGGCGACGTGGCGCGGCCTCCGACAGCTGGAGTGTGGCCTGATCGGTGGGTCGTATCCGCCGCGGATTTCCGTCCGGAATCGGCGCGTCTACGGCGAATGCGGCCCATGAATCATCGAACTTCAGTACCGTCGAATAGTTCTCTTGATCTTCGCTCTGGATTTGCTGGCCCCGCCGGATCGGCGGCGGATCGAGAAAAGAGGTCGGTACGAGATGAGCAACGGATATTTCTTTCACCGGATACGCCGGATGGCCGCACTCACCGGTGTCGCGGCGGCGGTGCTGGCGCCGGCGGCACCCGCCTTCGCCGAGCCGCTGTGGCCCAACGGGCCCAACGTCCCCGGGGTGCCGGCGATCATCCCGGCCGAGGCCCCGTGCTCACCCGCGGCGCGGGCCTGCCTGCGGCTGTCGACGAACGAGGTCTGGCTGATGGACAACGGCAAGGTGGTCTACGGGCCGACGCCGATGTCGCACGGAATGGACGGCTACGAGACCCCGCCCGGTGTATTCGACGTGGACTTCAAACGCCCCTACCACTGGAGCACCATGCATCACGCGCCGATGCACTACGCGGTGTTCTTCAACGGCGATATCGCCTTCCACATCGGGCCGACGGAAGCCGAGTCGCACGGCTGCATCCGGTTGACCGAGCCGGGCGCGATCGCGGTCTACCACTATCTGAACCCGGGCGATGTGGTCGAAGTGGTCCCCTGACCGGAGTGCGGACGCCGGCCGGGCCGCAAGTGTCCGACCCGGTCATCGATGTGCTCGCGCGATTTCGTACGCTTGGCCGATGTGGATCATCGTGGCTGTATCAGTAATCAGTTGCCTGCTCATCGCCGTCGGCTTCGCGCTCGGCCTGCCGGACTGACACCGATTCGGCCGGCCCGAAACGCTACCGGTTCGCTACGGGCGGACCGGTAGCTGTCGTTCCGGCATCGAATACCGCGGTCAGTCCCGAACGGGCGGCGCTTCGCCCTCGGCTTCGGGTTCGGGCCGGGCGACGGCCACCGGGCGCAGCCGGGCCCAGGTCAAGAAGGCGACGGCCACAACGAGCATGCCCAGGCCCGCCCACAGGTTCACGTTGATACCGCCGGTTTTGGCTTCCTCGGCGGCGGTGTCGTGGACGAGACCGGTAACCACCAGGATGATGCCGTAGAGGCCGAGCAGGCCGCCGACGATGGTGCGGATATCGAAGAGCACGGTCGTTGTCCTATCCGGTCACGATATTGAGGATGATCACGAGTATCAGCGCGATACCCGCCAGCAGCACCGGCCGCTGATACCAGGGCAGGGTGGCGGCTTCCGGATCGGTACGCATTTCGCGCGGTGTCTCCGAATACACCAGCCCCACGAGTTCGGCGGCGGGTTTCGGTGCGGTCACCATGGTGACGGCCACGCTGACGAGGATATCCACCACGAAGGCGGCGCCGGCCGCGACGAAGCTGACGCCCTGGCCCGACAGCGAGAACACGCCCGTCTCGTTCAGCACGAAGATGGTGACCGCGACCGCGGTGCCGGCCACCAGGCCCGTCCAGCCGGCCGTCGGGGTCATCCGTTTCCAGAACATGCCGAGGATGAAGGTCGCGAACAGGGGCGCGTTGAAGAAGCTGAAAAGGGTCTGCAGGTAGTCCATGATGTTGCTGAACCCGCCCGCGATGAACGCGGTGAAAATCGCCGCGACGGTGGCGCCCACGGTCGCCAGCCGGCCGACCGTCAGGTAATACTTATCGGACCGGTCCTTGACCACGTACTGCTGCCACAGGTCGATACTGAACACCGTGTTGAAGGCCGACACATTGGCTGCCATCCCGGCCATGAACGCCGCCAGCAGACCGGCCAGCCCCACACCCAGCAGGCCGTTGGGTAGCACTTCCTTCATCAAGTACAGCAACGCATCGTTGTAGGTGACATCGCTGTCGACATCCGGGTTCGCGGTGACGGCCTGTTTGTACTCGGCCATCTGCGGTACCAGCACGGCGCTGATCATGCCCGGAATGATCACGATCAGCGGGATCAGGATCTTCGGGTAGGCGCCGATGATCGGGGTGCGGCGGGCGGCGGCGATGGAATGCGTTGCCAGCGCCCGCTGCACCTCGACGAAGTTGGTGGTCCAATAGCCGAAGGAGAGCACGAAGCCCAGGCCGAAGACGATGCCGAGGATGGACAGGAAATCGTTGGCGAAACCGGACAGGGCGTTACCCGGCCAGGAATCCAGCTGTTCGGGGCCGCCGGGGGACGTGGCCACCTTGTCCTCCAACCCGGACCAGCCGCCCACCCGGTGCAGGCCGATCAGGGTGAGCGGCAGCAGGGCGGCCACGATGACGAAGAACTGCAGTACCTCGTTGTAGATCGCCGCCGACAGGCCACCGAGGGTGATGTAGGACAGTACGATCACCGCCGCCGCGATCACCGCGACCCACAACGGCCAGCCGAGCAGCACATTGAGGATGGTGCCGAGCAGATAAAGGTTGACCCCGGCGATGAGTACCTGGGCGATCGCGAAACTGAGCGCGTTCACCAGATGCGCGCCGGTGCCGAAGCGACGGCGCATGAACTCCGGCACACTGCGCACCTTCGAGCCGTAGTAGAACGGCATCATCACCACGCCCAGGAAGAGCATGGCCGGTACCGCGCCGATCCAGAAGTAATGGAAGGCGGGGAAACCGTATTCGGCGCCGTTGGCCGACATACCCATGATCTCGACCGCACCCAGATTGGCCGAGATGAACGCCAGGCCCGTCACCCAGGCGGGCAGCGACCGCCCGGACAGGAAGAAGTCCATACTCGACGAGACGCGTTTGCGGGCCAGTAGGCCGATACCGAGGACGAAAACGAAATAGAGCGCGACTATCGCGTAGTCGACAGCTTGGGCGTCGAGTCGCAGCACCTCACCTTCCGCGAAAGTGGAGACGACTTCCTGGGAATCTTCGAACTGCGGCATACGACGTTCTCCTCGAAGCGGCCACGGGCAACCGCGTGCGGTTCACCGCATCGGCACCACCGATGGCCGGCCGCACTACCAGATCGGCTCTGGTGCATAAAACGTACCGCGCGTGCCGGTGGCTCGGGCTGTGTTGATCAAAGCCGGGCGTGTCAGTCGGGCGCCGTACTCCGGTGGGCCGGTTCGGCCTCGGCTGATATGCATAAATGCGTACGCATGCGTGCGGGCGCAGCCTCTCGTGCACGGTGCCGCGGGTTGCTACCATTGGCGACGGCGCATCCAAACACGTTGTGCGCCAGGGGTTTAGACCATCCCTGGCGCCGACGTGGTGTGCGTGGGTTTCGTGGTCACCGAAGTAGGGGTTGCCGTGATTGTACGCGTGCAGAGTGCCGAATTGTCCGGCGTGCAGCGCTTCGTCCTCCGGTTGATCGGTGACTGGGGTGCGGGTTCCGAGCGTATCGGCGGAATCGCCCTGCTCGGTTGTCCGTTGCCCCGGCCACGCCGCCGCTCCACCACGACGGCCGACCTGCTGATCTGGACCCCGTACGGGTGCACGCTGGTGTTACTGGCGGATTTCGGGTCGGTCCAGCACGGCGTTCTGGACACGCCGCCGGCCGGCCGGTGGCAGGTCGGTGAGCGTGCCGCGGATCTGCGCACAGGAGCCGGGGCCGTCAATCCGCTGCAGCGGGCCCGGCGGCAAAGAGCCGAGCTGACAACGATATTCCGCCGGGCCGGTGTGCCCGAGCAGATCGATGTGCTCGTGGTCCTGATCCCGAAAACCGGGTCACGCATCACCTGGACCCGGCCGCCGCAGGAGGCAGGCGAAGAAACGATCATGGCCCGCATCGGGCAATCGACGGGATTCACCGAGTATTTCCAGCGCTCGCCCGACCGGCCGGTGCGCGTGCGCGCCACCGATATCGCCCAGGCGTTCGCGGCGCTCGGAGTTGCGCTGTCCACGCCGGACCCCGAGGAGATGGCGGCCGAAGGTTTCGTGATGACGGCGGCCGACACCCTGACCGGTACGCCCACGCCGGCGGATTCGGCGGCCCGGTTGTGGAAAACGGGGCTTCCGCTGTTCGGAGGATCCCGCCGCCGAGCGGCCCAGCCGGACATCGCGTTTCCTGGACTTGTTACCGGCGGAGACGAGCGGGTGGGATACGCCGGCGCCGTGCCCAGTTCCGGGACAGCCGGGATCTTCGAAAAACGGGCACCGCACGACACCGCCCCGAATTATCCGGCCGATCGGGAGCCGGCTTCCGATCGGCCGGATGCGTTGCCGGACGCATCCGGTGCGCGGCCCCGTATGGGTATGGCCTTCGTTCCGCAACAGGACCATTCGGATGCGTCCGTGGGCGAGTTCTCTACGACCGGCTTCGACGGGTCGGATACGGACGCGGATGTCGAGCCGAGCGGTCCGGCGGGGCAGCCGCTGTCGGCTTCGGACGACCGGCCGGGATCGGAGGAACAGCCGGAGATTCCAGGCGAAACCGGCTCGGGCCGGTTGCCCGGGAAAACACCGAGCCATCCTGGCATTACGGCTGTGAAGGTGCACTCGCAGCGGCAGGCGGACGCTGCCGCGACGACCGACCGGCAGAGTGGGGAGGGATCTGCGGCAGACCCTGCGGAGGAGGTCGCTCGAACAACCGGCCGGGGAGGGGGACGCAGCGATCGGACCCCTGGAGCGGTGCGACGTCGACGGCGGAACGGCCGCCGGTGGATCGGGCTTCGGATCACACGTCGGGGCCCGGGGTATCCGCGGCAGCCGACACCCGTTCCGGGCGGCAGGCGGGCATGGTGCCGGTGCGCGGCCTACGCGGACTACTTACCCGGACCACAGCGGCAGGAGTGGAAGATGCGCTGCGCCCGGGTGTACGCGGTGCGTCGGCGCGCGAGGAGGAGTCGCCGGTTTCGGCCGGGAAGTCTCGAATCGGTGGGGAAACAGCCCGTCCGGGGGTGACGTCCGGAGGCCCGGCCGAACGACCGGCGACCCGGACTCCTGGGCGCGGGGGGCGAAGCTCCACACGTGTCGCGGTAGGTGTCCGGCGTGGGCGTGCCGGTATTCGGCAGGCTACGGACCGTAGGCGGGTCCACGGCATGGTTGTGCATTCGGCAGGCGGTCGACGGCGGCCGGACCATGAGCAAGCGGTAGTGGGCCTGCGGGCGCCGGGACACCGGGTGCCAGGGACCGAAGCCGGGCAATCGGGGGAGAAGGCGGGCGGTGGCCGTGGTGCGCGATATGCGGCGGCACTCGGGGCGGCGGGGGCGGTGCTGGCGTTGGTGGCCGGCACTGTGTTCGCGGCGTCCGGGTTTGCCCGGTTCGAGGTGGCGGAGTACGGCGCCCTCTGCCACAACAGGGGCGGTACGACGGTCGCCGCGCCGTACGCGGTGGCGGGGCCCAGCCCTGTGCATCTGGCCGGGAAACTTTCCGAGATCACCACGTTCGGGCCGTCGGCGGTGTGGCATCCCGTCGACGCGCGGTCGGTGCAGCTGGTGGCCTGCGTATCGGAGGGGCGGCTCGGGGAGCTCGTACGGACCTGCCAGTATCCGCCCGCGCCCGGTCATCCGGTCGGCCGGACGCTGAACCTGTTCGCGATGGCGTACCGGCTCAGCGTGTACGAGGCCCGAACCGGGAACCGGCTGGCGGCGATCGACCTCACCGGTGAACAGTTCGCGCACGACCCGGCGGTGACGGAATCGGACGAATGCCGGGCGGCCACCGGCGCGCCGGAGGAGGGACTGCCGGGGCGGCGGTACAGCCGGTTGTCGCATCAGCAGATCCAGCGTGCACTCGCCCCGTTCGTGACTCCGGCGGCTCCCCATGTCCAGGCGGCTCGCTGATCGGTCGAGGGCCGGACATCGAGCAGCCCGGCCCGGCAGTGCCGGCGTACCCGCGGCCGTCGCCGCCGTCGACACCGGCCTCCGGCCGGCCGGTGGGCGCTCGGTTCAGGAGGTTTCGGGGCGATCGAGAACCTCGCGCAGGACGGCGGCGAATGCCTCGGGCTCGCCGGCCATTCCGAATTCGCCGCCGGCGAAGCCCGCGTGTCCGCCCGGGAAGACGACGGCCTCGTCGCCGAGGGCGGCGGCGAAGGCGATGGCGGCGCGGGCACACAGTTCGCCGGCCGAGGCGCGGCCCGTACCGAGCACGATCCGGGTGGGGGCGGCGGCGAGTGCCGCGGGATCGTGTTCGTGGCCGCAGCAGGACAGCAGATGCGGGCCCACCATCGGGTCGTTGCGGGAGCCGTCGTCGGCAGCGGGGAGACCGAACTGGGCGGGGTCGGGGGCGGGCCGGTCGGTGTAGTCGGCGGACAGCGGGCCACGGTGCGAGATCAGGGTGATGAATTTCGCCATGGCGGGGCCGAGCCCGGCCCGCTGGTAGGTGGCGGTGATATCGGTGGAGACGGCGAGTATCCGGTTACGGTCGGGCAGGAACTGGACAGTCGGTGGTTCGTGTGCGACCAGGGTGCGTACCAGTTCACCGTGCCGGGCCACGAGTGTGAGCGCGTTGACCGCGCCGCCGCTGCTGCCCAGGATATCGACCGGTCCGGCCGCGAGCGCTTCGATGATGCGGCGGATATCGTCCGCGTGTTCCTCGGGTGTGCCGGAGGTGGTGCCGTCGTCGCGGATGCTGCGGCCGATACCGCGCGGGTCGTAGGTCGCCACGGGCCGGTCGGTGAAGTATTCCGCCAGGGTGCCGAAGCCGGTCGCTTCCATCGGGGAGCCCACCATCAGTAGTGGGGTGAGCTCACGTCCGTGCAGCTCGCCGCGAATATCGTAGGTGAGGGTCGCGCCGGAGGCGGCCAGTGTGCGGGTTTCGATATCGGTCATCGCAGTCCTTCGGGAGGTCGGGGGACATATCTGCAGACGGTGCGGGCGGCGCGAATTGATCGGTGGGTCGCTGGGGTGCGGACTACGCTCGGACTTGCCGTCCACTGCCGCGCCGTGATCGGTACGGCCGACCCCAGGAGATGCACCACCGTGGCCAAAGGTTCGATTCTCATCACCGGCGCCAGTTCTGGTCTGGGTGCCGAGATGGCGCGCCAGTTCGCCGCGCTCGGCTACGACCTGGCGCTGTGTGCCCGCCGGACCGGACGACTCGACGAACTCGCCACCGAGATCGCGGGCGCGTATCCGGCGGTGCGGGTCCGGACGGCTGCCCTGGACGTTACCGATTTCGATGCCGTGGCGCGGGTGTTCGACGAGTTCGCGGCCGAGTTCGGACGTCTGGACCGGGTGATCGTCAACGCCGGCCTCGGCAAGGGCGTGCCCTTCGGGAAGGGCGGTGACCGGCCGAACCGGCAGACCGCGATCACCAATTTCCTCGGTGCCATGGCGCAGATGGAAGCCGCCATGAAGATCTTCCGGGCGCAGGGCGGCGGTCACCTGGTGGTGATCTCGTCGATTTCCGCGCTGCGCGGGATGCCCAAGACGATGACCAGCTATGCGGCGAGTAAGGCCGGTGTGGCGGCTATGGCCGAAGGTATTGCCGCGGAAGGGGTTCCGGGGGTGGATGTCTCCATCATCTTCCCGGGCTATATCGCCTCGGAGATGAACGAGAAGGCCGCCCACCCGCCGAAATTCCTGGTCGATACCCAGACCGGTGTGCGTTCGATGGTGTCGGCGATCGAGAAGCGCCGGTTCAAGGCCTACACCCCGGCGTGGCCGTGGGTTCCGTTCGGTTACGCCATGAAGGTGCTGCCCCTGCCGATCGTGCGCCGGATCGCCGGTATCTGAACCGGCGCCGGTCGGCAAGGGGCAGCTCGCCCGCAGACCGGCCGTGCTACCCGCGTGTAGTTCGCGGGACTGCGGTTCGATTTCGGCGGTGTGCAGACCGGGCGGTGCTCCGGTACCGCTGTCCGCCGTCGTCGACTCGGCACGTCGATCCGTGGCGGTCCTGGCCGCCGGAGCGGCACCGATGCGGACACCAGGCCCTGGGTGCCGGTGCCGCCGGAGCGGTGCTAACGCGGTTCGCTGGTGACCTCGACAGCGTTGACGGCGGCCGACAGTTCGGCGAGTGCCTGGACGATTTCGGTCAGCCGTTCCGCGCCCACCTGTTTCGCGAGGCGGGCGGCGAATTCGGCGTGCCGTGGGCCGATGCGGTCGATCGCCGCCTGGCCTGCCGCGGTGACGGCCACCAGTTTCGCGCGCCGGTGTGCCGGATTGGGCCGGTATTCGGCGAGGCCGCGGTCCACGAGTAGATCCGCGATCCGCTGGACGCTCTGGCGGGTCACGCCCATGGTGCGGGCGATACCGGCCACCGGTAGCGGTTCGTGCAGGACCGCACCGAGAACCTGCCACCATGCGGCGGTGAGGCCGGCGGGCTCGGCCAGCTTTTCGGCCAGGGCGAGGAACTGGCCGTTGAGCCGGAACGAGGTGATGGCGGCGGTGCTGAACAACTGCTGTTCGGAGTTCTCCATTGCGGGCGCCGGGGTCAGACTGCGGCCTGCCGGGCTTCGTATTCCGCCAGGACCGCGTAACCGGCCGGGTCGCCTTCGCCGAACAGCCGGTACCAGCCGTCGAGTACGGCGGGTTCGTAGATATCCAGGGCGGCGAGTACTTCGCGGGCGAATTCGAACGGTGCGGTCGAGTTGGCGGTGATGACGCCGCGGTCGGTGACGGCCGGTTCATCGGTGTAATGGTTGCCGCCGGCGTAACCGCTGGCAGCCAGATATTCGGCGACGTTGCTGGTGTGTGCACGGTCGTCGAGCAACCCGGCCGCGGCGAGTCCGAATGTCGCGCCGCAGATCGCCGCGACCGGTACTCCGGCGGCGGTGAACTCGCGGGCTTTGTCCGCGAAGGCGCCCAGATCGCCGCTGTCCCAGCCGTCGGCGCCGGGCAGGATGAGCATGGCGCTGTCGGCGGGGGACAGATCGGCCAGGGCGAGGGCGGGCAGGATCCGCATTCCGCCCATCGTGGTGACCGGTTCGGTGCCGGCGCCGACCGTGCGGATGCGGTACCGGCCGGGTTCGCGGTGCCAGTTGCCGTTGTTGATGTGTGCGGTGGCCGCGCCCACTTCCCAGTCCGCGAGGGTGTCGTACACGGCCAGGTGGACGGTCTTCGGAGGCATGACAATATTCTGTCAAAATGACAGTATGTTGTCAACATGGTCAGAGGCCCGGGGCTCCGCCGATCACCTTGTCGTTTTCGAAGGCGGCGATCTCCTGCGCCGAATACCCGAGTTCGCGCAGCACCGCGTCGTTGTCCTGTCCCAGCAATGGAGCGTGCGCGCGGTGATAGCGCGCCGGACCGGCGGAGAAGCGGGCGGGGACCGTGCTGTGGCGTGCGGTGGGATTGATCGGATGAGGGACCGGTTCGAAGAAGTTCCGGTGGCCGAGCTGGGGGATCTCGGTCTGCCGGTGCGGTTGCCGGACCTCGGCGACCGGAACACCCGCCGCCCAGAGCACGTCGACGATCTCGCCGGCCGGGCGTCCGGCGCACCACGCGGACAGGTGCTTATCGATATCGTCGTGATGGGCGCGGCGGCCCGCGGCCGTACGAAACTCGGGTGCCGATGTCCAGCCGGGCTCACCCAATGCCGCGGTGAGTGCCGCCCACTGCTCGTCGGTCGCGACGGCCAGGGCGACCCAGTTGTCGGGCCGGCCGAATTCGTCGACCCCGGCCGCGCGGTACAGATTCTGCGGCGCCGCATGCGGCCCACGATTGCCGTCGCGTTCCAGCAGTGTGCCGTAGGCGGAGTATTCGATGACCTGTTCGGCGGTGATGTTCAGCGCCGCGTCCACCATGGCCGCTTCCACGAGAACGCCCGCGCCGGTGCACCTGCGGTGTTCCAGGGCGAGCAGCACACCGACCAGCGCGTGCACGCCGGCGTTCGGGTCGCCGAGGCTGTAGGGCTCGACGGGGTTCTGATCGGGATAACCGGTGCGCCAGGTCAGCCCGGAGGCATCCTCGATCACGTAGGCGAAGGCCGGATTGTCCCGCCACGGCCCGTCGAGCCCGAAACCCGGCATGCGGACCATGATCGCGTCGGGTCGCAGGGTGCGGACGGTGTCGTAGTCGAGGCCGATCTGTTCGATCACCCGCGGGGTGTAGTTCTCCACGAGCACATCGCAGGACGCGACGAGGCGGCGCAGGATTTCGCGGCCGGCGTCGGTGCGGAAATCGACGGTGATGCCGCGTTTATTCGTATTGAGGCCGGAGAAGATCCCGGATTTCTCCCACCACCGGTCCTCGTCGACCGGGACACCCGCGATGAGCCGGGTGCCGTCGGGGCGCTGGGCCGATTCCACATGGATCACTTCGGCGCCCTGCAGCGCCAGGTAGTGGGTGCACGACGGGCCCGCCCAGAAGGTGGTCATATCGAGTACGCGCAGACCCGCGAACGGAAGCGGCTGCGCGGCGCCGGTGGGTGACCGGCGGGCAGCGGAGTCGGCAGTATGCCTGCGGGCAGTATCTGCGATCTGTCGATAGTGGTCGGTGTGTTCGCCGAGAGCGGGCGCCGGTTCGGGGGAACGCAGCAGTGCGGGGGCGGTTCGGAACGGCGGGCCCGGTTGGACGAATCCGGCCCGGGGGTTCGCGGTGAAGAACTCCCGGGCCCGGTGCTGGTCGATCTCGGCGACATCGGCGCCGCTGACCACGGGACTGTTGGGAATCCGGAATGCCGTGGCCAGTTCCCGTATTTCGGCCACTGTATGCTCGGCGAACCAGGCGGCGATCTCGCCGGCCTTCTCGTTGGTGCGTTCGGTGATCGCGGGGGTGGGATCCTCGTCGATCCATTCCGGATGACCCACCATGACGCACAGATCGAACCACTGCTGCGCGGTACCGCAGCCCACCGCGATGAGTCCGTCGGCGGCGGTGGCGACGCCGGGCCGGCTCAGCCGGCGCTGAGTGCGGAAGGGCCGGTTCACGGTGTCGTAGAAGGAAACCGGATAGTACGACAGGCCCAGGATCTGGGTTTCCAGCATCGACAGATCGACGAGTTCACCGGTTCCGGTGCGCAGGGCGCGGTGCCGGGCGGTCAAGGTCGCGGCCGCCGCATGGGCACCGGCGAACCATTCGCCCACCTCGCCGCCGATATGAATCGGCGCACGCTCCGGTGCGCCGCGGCCCAGCCCGACGAGTCCCCCGGACCAGGCCTGCAGGGTGAATTCGGTGGCCGGCCGCCCGGCCCACGGGCCGTCGAGACCGAACGGGGTGATCGCGGTGACCACGAGGTGGGGGTGGCGCTCCCGCAGCTCCGCCGGTGCGAAACGCGGATCGTCGCCGGGATCACCGCCGGGCGACCAGACGACGGCGTCGGCGTCGGTGAGCAGCGCGTCGAGCAGTTCGCGGTCCTGCGCGCGAGACGGATCGACGACGACGCTGTGCCCGGCCCCGGCGAGAAACTGGAACAGCGCGCCGTCGACGCCCGGCGCCGGTGTCGCGTCCGAGGATGTCCGGCGGCGGAGGGTAACTCCCTGCGGCGGCTCCGCGAAGATGATTCGGGCACCGGCGTCGGCGAGCAGCTTCGTACAGTAGACGCCGGCGATACCACCGGCCAGTGTGACGACGGTGTACCCGGCGAGCACCCCGTTCCCGGCGCGACCGTCGCCGGGTGCCACGTCCTGCTTCGCTACGGTGTCACTTCTGCCGCGCCCGGTATGGGTGCGCGAGCCGCCCGCCGGCGGCTCGGCGGTGGGCTCCTGAGGCATGTGGGCTCGCTTCCCGCTGGGCGGTAGGGCGAACAGCCCTCCGCAGGATTTTCGATCACCCCGCCGGTCGGGGCGATATGGGTCCGGTGCTCGGGTACTCGATGGATGCGCACGGCAGCAGGGCCGATCACCGCCGGCGTGCCACCCGCTGACCCGGTGAGTGAGGTGCCGGGGCACGCGCGCTGCCGGTCCCGGCATGCCGGGACCGGCCTACCGGCGGTGGCGAAGCTCGCGCTCGCCCGATGATTTCCCGGGGAGATCGGATTCCGTCGCCCACTATTCGGCTTTCCGCCGGCCCGACCTGCTGAGCCGGAACTCCGGTGGGAAGCGGCTGTCGTTGTCCTTGACCGAGTTGTTCAGGCCGTCGTCGAAGGCGTTGTCCAGCATCAGATCGTTGTCGTCGGCGTGGATATGGCCGCCCATCGATTCGAAGAAACCGCTGAGCAGGCTGCCCATGTATTCGCCCTGCTGCTGTTTCATGATCTCGAAGAACACCTTCTGCATGAACACCGTGTCCGTGGGCCGGTTACGGGCACAGGCCAGGGCGTATTTCGCGGTTTCGGCCTCGAGTTCGGCGCGCGGGACCACGCTGTTGAGGAAGTTGCAGTCGGCCATTTCCGCCGCGGAAAACGGGCGGCCGGTGAACACCATCTCCTGGAATTTGCGCAGCCCCATGGTCTGCGCCCAGGTCCACATCCGCGGTCCCCACCCGTAGTACCGGAACGAGGGGTGACCGAACAAGGCGTCGTCGGCGGAGATCACCAGATCGGCGTCGGCTGCCTGGTAGAAATGCCAGCCGTAGCAGTAGCCCTTCACCTCGACGATGCTGATCTTCTTGAACTCCTGCAGGCTCCGGCAGCCGGCCTGCGCGTTGGCGTACCACTGGCTGATACTGGCGCCGTGCCGGAACGATTCCTTCGGCGGGTACCGCACCTCGTCGGGGCCGATCTTGTATTCGCTGAGCCGTGGGCCCTGGTCGGGGTCGTTCTGGACGGCCATGAATTCCCCGAGATCGGCGCCCGACCCGAAATCGTCGCCGGCGCCGCGGATCACCAGGACTTTGACCTCGTCGTCGATACTGGCCCGGTGGATGAGGTCGCCGTAGCGCAGCCGCGCGGCCATGGTGGGGGCGTTGAGTTGATCGGGACGGTCGAAGGTGATGGTTGCGATACGGGTCGCCGGATCCTTCGAATACCGGATGATCTCCTCGGCGCTGGGCGCGTCCGGGTTCTGCCCAGCTTCCGCCGCGCCTGAGTTCGGTGCCGTACCGGCGGCGTTGTTCCCGGCTCCGTCGTCGGGCATTTCCGCGGCTCCTTCGCTTCCGGCTCGCGCGCCCGCGGCCGGTTTCCGGGTGGTCACTGCTGCCCCCAGTGCGGACTCGACGTCAGCACCTGTGGTCCGTCGTCACCGATGAGTACGGCGTCGCGGCCGAATACCGCGCCGGCACCCTCGGCCCAGACATAACCGGTGACGGCCAGGACCATCCCGGGTTCGAGCTGCTCCGCGTCGGCGGTACCGCGCAGTGCCGGTGCCACGACCGGCGGGTCGAAGCCCATACCGAGCCCGCGGGCGACCGGCACGGCGGGCAGGGGTTCACCCGCGTCGAGGTAGGCATCCAGGAGCCCGGAGGCGGGAGCGCCGGGAAGGCAGGCCTGTAATAATCTCTCCCACAATCGGTTCCAGCGGCCATACAGTTTTTCGACCGCCGGGGTGACCGGTCCGACCGGCCAGGTCCGCCCGACCTCACCGATATATCCGTCGCCGAGCACGCCCGAGGAGAAGGCGACCAGATCGCCCTCCTGGACCCGCCGGTCCGCGCTCGCTCGCCGCCACGGATGGTCGCGGGCTGTCACCCACGCCGCATCCTGGGTGGCGGGTGTGCTCACTCCGCCGGCCGCGCAGGCCTCGAGCAGTACGCCCGCGAGCCCCTGTTCGGTGACTCCGGGCGCGAGCTGTGCCAGGGCCGCGGCCAGACCCTGTTCGGCGACCCGCAGCCCGGCGCGCATCGTCTCGATCTCGGCCGCGGTCTTGATCCGCCGCGCCGCCCGGAACGCGAGTTCGCCGTCGACGATCTCGGCATTCGGGAACGCCACGGGCAGCAGCTGGGCGAATGCCGGTGACAAGGCGTCGGTGCCGACCCGCCGTGCCGTGCTCGCGCCGTCGATATCGCGCAGAACCGCGATGAGATTGCGTGGATCCCACATGGTTTCGTACAGGTTCTCGTGCGGGATGTCCTCGGGAATCCCCTCGTCCCAGGTGCTGTGCAGGTGGACCGCACCGGTCTGCCGCATCAGCAGGGCTACCGGGCCGAACGGCCGGGTCCCGGCGACCCACAGCTGGGGTGCCCCGGACAGGTAGCGGGCATTGGCCTGCCGTCCGGCGATCAGCACATCGAGATCATGGGCGTGCATCTGTGCCAGCACACGCTCGCGGCGCCCAGCCCGCAGCGCGCGATCGTCCGGCAGGATTTCAGTCGCCATAGGGGGCATAGGTGTAGTCGGTGAGAGGCATCCAGCCTCCGTCGGTTACCACCACGATCTCCTCACTGCGATAGCCGCCGGTGCCGTCCTCCCACACCACGGGTTCCAGGACCAGCACCATGCCGGGTCGGAGCACGAAATTATCGTCGAATTCGGCGCCGAGATCGGTGCCGATCATCGGCATCTCGGCGGCGCTTACGCCGATTCCGTGCGAGATATAGAAATGCGGCAGCCAGGGGCGTTGCCCACCGGCCGCTTCGGTGGCCGCCCGGGCGAGCTGCCCGGCGGTGGCTCCGGGGCGGATCTGCGCGAGGACTGCTTCCAGGATGTGGCGCCACTGCCGGTACTGCGCCTGCTGGCGGGGTGTCGGGTCCTGTCCGACGATCCAGGTGCGCCCGAAATCCGAGCAGTAGCCGTTGTAGGTGATGCTGACATCGGTCCACAGCACATCGCCGGCCTTCAGCTCACGTTCGGTGGTGAGCAGGGGCAGCGCGAGATCCCCGTGGGTGGTCCACACCCCGTCGGCTTTGCTGTCCGGCATGACCTGCCAGATGGCGTCGAGCATGGTCGCGGTGGCACCGAGTTCGAACGCGCGGCGCACGAACCCCGCGGACAGATCGATCTGGCGGACGCCCGGCGCCAGCGACGCCTGGACGTCGACGACGGCTTCCTCGGTGATCCGGCAGGCTTTGCGGATACAGGACAGTTCGTCGGGTGTTTTGATCAGCTTGGCGGGTCCGATCACGGTGGCGGCGTCCACCGGCTCGGTACCGGGGAAGAGCCGGTCTCGCGCGCGCAGCATGGCGCCGGTGAATTCGTCCACCGCGACGGTGGCGCCCGGCCGCACCAGTTCGGTCAGTTTCCGGCCGAAATCCGCTACGCCCTCGTCGAATTCGAGGTACACCGGCGGATGCAGGTGATCTGCGGGCAGTTCGGATTCCGCCGCCGCGCCCGCCCGGAACGGCAGGAACAGATGCGGCCATTCGTCGTCGGCCGTCACCACCGCCACCGGCCGTTCGACATGGGCCAGGCCCGCATCGCCGAGCGGCCAATTGGCTCCGGTCGCGTAGACGACATTGTTGTTCAGCAGCAGGATCGCCGCGTCGATCCCGCGTTCGGCCATGGCCGAACGCAGGCGGGCCCCGGTCTCCCGGCGCATCCGCGCACGGTCCGGGAGATCCGGTATCTCGATCGCCGCGGTCGTCGCGGCGGGAAACGCACTCATCGAATAGGGTCCTTCTCGGCGTCGCGCGGGCTAGACGCCCAGGAATTCCTTGATATTTCCGCTCACGATGCGCGCGGCCGCCTCGGGACCGACGGCCTCGACGACCGAGGCCAGGGATTTCTCCGAGTAGCCGAAGGTGCTCTCGTTGTGCGGGTAGTCCGACGACCACATCACCCGGTCCACGCCGATCTGGTCGATGATGGCCAGGCCCAGCGGGTCGACCATGAACGAGGCCCGCATATGGTTGTCCCAGTAGTGGCGGACCTCGTGGTCCAGCGGCCGGTTGTACATATGCCGGTAGGAAGCGTGCATATGTTCGGCGTCCTGCAGGGCCGAGGCCACCCAGTTGATACCGCCCTCGAACCACCCGATCTGCAGACCGGGATGCCGGTCGATGATCCCACTGAAGATGTACTTGGAGAACAGTTCCCGGAACGGGGCGACATTGTGCATCATCCCGACCACCACGCTGTTCACCTCGCAGGGCGCGGACAGCGGAGATTCGCCGATATGGTGCGATACGGGTATCCCGGATTCCTCGATGGCGTCCCACACGCCGATCATCGAGGTGCTGCCGTAATCGATGACGGCGCCGTCGTCGTCCTTACCGGCCGACAGCGGCAGCAGGAAAGTTTTGAGCCCCAGCGCTTTCAGTTCGGTGAGGGTCCGGCGGGCGCCGTCGGCATCCCACCAATTGATCAAACCGACCCCGTACATAGCGCCGCCGGAGCGTTCCTGCACTTCGGCGATGTATTCGTTGTAGATGCGGAAACAGCGTTCGCGGACGGCTTTGTCCGGGTAGAACAGCAGCGCGAGCAGGGAATTGGGGAAGGCCAGCTCCTTGTCGATCCCGTCGGCGCGCAGATCCGCGCTCCGGGCCTCGAGGTTGGCGCTGCCGGAGCCGTCCAGGGGGTCGTACTGCATCAGGACCCGGCTGAAATCCCCGGGCAGGAACGATTTTCCCTTACGCCCGATCTGGTAGGCCCCCTCCTCGTACCACACCCGCGGCGCCTTGTCCCGCAGCTCCTCGGGAAAGCGTTCGTAGAAGATGTCGTCGGCGAGCGAGATGTGGTTGTCGGCGGAGAAGACCTCGGTGCCGGCAGGTAGTCCGAGGCTGCCCTCGGCCCGGCCCCGGCGGTCCTTGGGTGGGCCGAACCCCTGTGGGGGGTAGAGCGGGGCGCTGCTGGGCGAAGTCGGCATCGTGACCCTCCAATGGATCGTTTGATTCGCGAATTTGCCGTCGGCGGTCGTGCCCGGGGCCACCGACCGTCGACGCGGCGGTCATACCGGACCGCTATGTCGTCATGTCCGCCGCGCCGACGGAGCGGGCGACCGGAAGCCGGGTGGCTGACCCGCCAAGCTGAAAACGACATTATCACAATAGGAGAGTGGCGTTCTACGGCTTCGGGTCGATTGACTCATTACAGCCCGGTTGAACCAGGGAGAATGCTATTTTCATGAGGGGGTCCGAACGGACGTCGACGGGACCTTCGAGGGGTCGATTCGCGTATCGCGCCGACCTCGGGCCGCAGGTGAAACCCTGTTGCGGCAGCAACTTCTTTGTAACCCTTGTCACAGGCCGGAAACCAACCTACTGTGTGTTCACTAGGTTTGTCAGATCGGGGTTCGGACCATGACAGCTCCTCGTCCCTATGCCTCACTCCTTGCCAAGGGGGAGGACCGCAGGCAGCGAATACTCGCCGTAGCCCAGCGTCTCCTCACTCGCAACGGCTGGCGCAGCACGACGCTGGCGCAGATCGCCGGTGACGCCGGAGTGACCTCCGCGGGGCTACTGCATCACTTCTCCTCCAAAGAGCAGCTGCTGCACGCTGTCCTGGACGCCCGCGACGCCGAGGACCTGGAGGACGCCGATATCGCCGGTGATCTCATCGTGGAGATCCGCAAGGTCGTCACCAGGATGGAACGTTCTCCGGAGCTGGTCGGCACCTTCGTCGTCCTCCTCGTCGAGAACCTCACGCCCGAGGCGCCACTACACGATCGGATGCTCGATCGGTGGCGCACGGCCGTCGAACTCGTCACCCAGGCGATTCGGCGGGGCCAGGACAGCGGCCGGTACCGGCGCGATATCGATCCGCGGATGCGTGCGGTCGAGATCGTCGCCTTTCTGAACGGAATGGAGATCTCGTGGCTGCTCGATCGTTCGATCCCGCTGGCCGAAGTTTTCAACGGTTACACCGAGTCGCTGGCCCGCGACTTGGCGGCGAAGGAGATGTGATGAGGTACCGGCTCGATGTGGTGGCGGCAACCGTGGCCGATGCGGTCCAGTTCGCCGGCGGATGGTTGTTCGACCGTTCGGTGGCCGGGTGGGAGGTGACGGTCCTGCTCGCGCAGCCGTCCGATATCCGCCCGCTGAAAATCCTCGGCGCCGAGGTGCGCGAGCTCGACTCCGTGCTGGCGACCGAGGTGCCGGGGCGACTGCCGCAGGCGCTGGCGGTGAACGCCGATGTCTGCAGTAGAGACGGCCGGGCGCGTAAAGGTGTCTTGCGGGCGCTGGAGGATCGCGGGATCGAGGTCGTCGTCTGGGGTGACGGCTGGCCGGCCGGGCAGGATCACGGTGTCGACCCGGTACTGCACCGTCTGAGTTATGCGGCCCGCGCATTCAAGGCGCAGGCTCTGGTGGCGGCCGGACTCTCGGCTGCCGCGGTGACGCCCAGCGAGATATTCCGCAGTGGCGCCATGGAATACGCGCCGGTCTGCGCGGATCTCGTTCCGGCGGTCTGACGCGCAGGGGTGGTTAGGAACGGCGGGCGTGGGTCCGCCCCGATATCCATGAGATGAACGACGGCCGGCCGGCCGGGTCGGTAGGTGATGGGCTGACCCGGACAATGGTCACTGGGGATGCGGCCGAGGCGGGGTTCCGGGGGCCTTCGCCGGTGACGGCCAACGATTTTTACGGTGTTGCCGAGGGGTTTTCTGCGGATTTATCCGTTGTGTTCCGCCGGGGTCTGCACGCAATTGTGCGAATTCAACGGATCGGCGTGCTCCGGGTAAACGCGCCGGGCAAATTTTGAAACGTTGATCTTCACGATTCTCTGGGGTGTGCGAGGCGGGATTTCCCACCTCGGAGCCGGTTTCGTGGGGTTATCATGCCTGCTTGCAGGCTTTTCGGCCGATGGTCGCCGTAGGCGCGCCGAGCCTTGCTGGTGGTTTCCGGAAACTTGCCCGCAAGTATTGTGTTCTCGACTATCGGATGTCATCCTATTCGAAATTGAGAATGACATTTCCGCACCGAGAGATGTGACAGCAGCACCGACTGGGACGGCACAGCCATCGGACCGAAAACGCCGGCCGCAAGCCGCAATCGAACTCCGTAGCCGCAGACCGTGGGCTGCCCGTCATGCCGCGGTTCGTTCGCGAGCCGCCCCGACTCGGTGGAAACGCGCGCCGGCGTATTCCACCGAGCGTCGATCGTTCGACAGGAGTACTTCGATGACGAATTCCGCGGCATGTCGGCCACCGCATCCGATGTCGTGAGGCCGGTATGACCATCCGAACGCCCTACCTGGTCCGGCTGCGAGACCGTTTCGAGGGCCCACTGCAGACAGTGGGTGGCCTGTTCGCCATGACCGCCGACGCGGTGCGATTCGCCTTCCGCCGCCCGTTCCAGACCCGGGAATTCCTCGAACAGTCCTGGTTCATCGTGCGGGTCTCGCTGGTTCCCACTCTGCTGGTGGCGATTCCGTTCACCGTGCTGGTGAGTTTCACCCTGAACATCCTGCTGCGCGAACTCGGCGCCGCGGACCTCTCCGGCGCCGGCGCCGCCTTCGGCGCGGTGACCCAGGTCGGCCCGATGGTCACGGTGCTCATCGTGGCGGGGTCCGGCGCCACCGCCATGTGCGCCGATCTGGGATCGCGGACCATTCGCGAGGAGATCGCGGCCATGGAGGTCCTCGGGATCGACCCGGTGCAGCGGCTGGTCACGCCGCGCATGCTGGCCTCCGGCTTGGTGGCGCTGCTGTTGAACAATCTGGTCTGCATCATCGGGGTGCTCGGCGGCTATGTGTTCTCGGTGTATGTGCAGGATGTGAATCCGGGCGCGTTCGTCGCCGGGATCACCCTGCTCACCGGTATCAACGAGGTGGTCATCTCGTCGGTGAAAGCCCTGCTGTTCGGCCTGGTCGCCGGGATCGTCGCCTGCTATCGCGGACTGATCGTCACCGGTGGCGCGAAAGCGGTGGGTAACGCGGTCAACGAGACCGTGGTCTATGCGTTCATGTCGCTGTTCGTCATCAATGTGATGGTCACGGCGATCGGCATCCAGTTGACGACCGGATGAGGGGAGGGATTCGATGACAGCCTCCGAGGTGCTCACCACGCGGTACCCCGTACTGATCCGCCGGCTGCGTAAACCGGTGGACGTACTCGGCCGGGTCGGCGATCACGCGATCTTCTACGTGAAGGCGCTGGCGTTCGCGCCGATGGCGGCCTGGCGCTACAAACGCGAGACGGTCCGGCTGATCGCGGAGATCAGTATGGGAGCGGGCACGCTGGCGGCGTTCGGCGGCACGGTGGTGATCGTCAGCTTCCTGACCCTCGCCACCGGTGGCACCCTCGCTGTACAGGGGTACAGCTCGCTGGGCGATATCGGCATCGAGGCGCTCACCGGCTTCCTGTCCGCGTTCATCAATGTCCGGATCTCCGCGCCGGTGGTCGCGGGTATCGGTCTGGCGGCCACGTTCGGGGCCGGTGTCACCGCGCAACTGGGCGCCATGCGGATCAACGAGGAAATCGACGCGCTGGAATCCATTGCGATCGAGCCGATCGCGTATCTGGTCGGCACCCGCATCATGGCCGGGATGATCGCGATCACTCCGCTCTACGCCATCGCGGTGATCGCCTCGTTCCTGGCCAGCCGGTTCACCACGGTGGTGATCCTGGGCCAGTCCTCGGGACTCTACGACCACTACTTCGCGACCTTCCTCAACCCGATCGACCTGCTCTGGTCGTTCCTGCAGGCAATCCTCATGGCGATCACGATCCTGTTGATCCACACGTACTTCGGGTTCTTCGCCGCCGGCGGGCCGTCGGGTGTGGGCACCGCGGTGGGCAATGCCGTGCGGACCTCTCTGATCGCGGTCGTCTCGGTGACGCTGCTGGTCTCGCTGGCGGTGTACGGGTCCAACGGAAACTTCGAGCTGTCGGGGTAGGGATGGCGCTGGTGGGAAACGAAACACAACCGTGGGCGGCCGCGCCCCCGCCGCCGGACGCACCGCCGCCGCGGCGGCCCGCCGGACGGCGGCGCTGGGCCGGCCGGCTGAAACCGCTGGCCCGCCCGGTCGCCGGTCTCGTGGCGATCGCGGCGGGTATGGCGATCGTGGTACTCGCGGTGACCCTGTTCCGGGGTGGCTTCGCCGATACCGTCGCGGTAACCGTGCACGCGCCACGCGCCGGTCTGGTGATGTACCCCGACGCCGAGGTGAAACTGCGCGGAGTGACCGTCGGCGCCGTGGATTCCATCGTCGAACGGGCCGACGGCACCGCGGAGATCGAATTGGCCATCGACCGGGGCAATCTCACCCGGATACCCGGCGATGTGACCGTGGATATCGCCAGCACCACGGTATTCGGGGCCAAGTACATCCAGCTGGTCCCCCCCGAGCAGCCCGCTTCGGGGCACCTCGAGGCGGGGCAGGTGTTCGACGCCGAAAACGTGACGGTCGAGATCAACACGGTGTTCGAACAGCTCACCCGGGTACTGGGCGAGATCCAGCCGGAAAAGCTCAACGAAACCCTGGGCGCGCTGGCCACCGCGATGCGCGGCCGCGGTGACCGGGTGGGCCAGATGATGGTGGACCTGGAGGCGTTCCTGGCGAAACTGGAACCCGGGCTGCCCGCCCTGCGCGCGGATCTGGCGATGGCGCCCGAGGTCACCCGGACCTATGCGGACGCGGCGCCCGCGCTGCTGGAAACCGTCGGCAACGCGACACAGTTGAGCCGGACCGTGGTGGAAGAACAGCAGCAACTCGATGTGCTGTTGATGAGCCTGATCGGGCTGGCCGATACCGGCAACCGGGTGGTGGGAGAGAGCGGGCCCGGCCTGGTGAGTGCGATGGATGTCCTGGCACCGACCACCGAGTTGACCAACCGCTATCACCAGGCGCTGACATGCGCATTGGACGGACTGGGTTACCTCTCCTCGGTGACCCCGGTGCAGGTGCCGGGCATCGGATTGTCGGCGAACTTCCTCTGGGGTGTCGAACCGTACCGCTACCCGGAGCATCTGCCGAAGGTCGCGGCGTCAGGTGGTCCGCAGTGTTCGATGCTGCCCGTCGCCTACGAGGATTTCCCGCCGTTCGTGGTCACCGATGTCGGGGCCAACCCCCAGGCCGGGCCATTCCGGTCCGGGCTGACGCTGAACACGGCCTCGCTCGCCGAGGCACTGTTCGGACCCGCCGCCGCGGGGAAGGGGGCACCCCGATGAACAACCGCAATACGCCGCTGCTGAAATTCGGTGTCTTCGCCGCGATCATGGTGGTGCTCTCGGCCTGCCTGATCATCGTGTTCGGCGAATACCGCAGTGGCTCCACCACTGAATACTCGGCGGTTTTCGCGGATTCGTCCGGATTGAGCACCGGGGATACGGTGCGGGTCGCCGGGGTCGTGGTGGGGTCGGTGCGCGGGGTCTCGCTGCGTGACGATCACCGGGTGCGGGTGGAGTTCGATGCCGACCGCTCGCTGTCGCTCACCAGCGGCACCGAAATCGCGGTCCGGTATCTGAACCTGGTCGGCGACCGCTACCTGGAAATCACCGACCGTCCCGGGAACGAACTACCCGCCGGCGGTGAGCTACCGATCGAGAACACCACCAGTGCCCTCGATCTGGACCTGTTGCTCGGTGGCCTGAAACCGGTGATCCAGGGGCTCAACGCCCGTGATGTGAACGCCCTGACCTGGTCGTTACTGGAGATCGTGCAGGGCAAAGAGGGCACCGTGAACTCCATCCTCGGCCGCACCGCCTCCTTCTCCGCGGCCCTGGCCGACAACAACGAGATCGTCGAGCAGTTGATCGACAATCTGAACACCGTGATGACCACCCTCGCCGACGAAGGCGGGCAGTTCTCGGGATTGGTGGACCGGCTCGAACAACTCATCACTCAGCTCAGCAACGAACGCGACCCCATCGCCTCCGCCATCGATTCGCTGGAGGCCGGCACCGCCACCGTCGCCGATCTGCTGAACCAGGGCCGGGCCCCGCTGGCGGGCACGATCGACCAGGTCAACCAGCTCGCCGCGAATATCGACGGCGATAAGGAAACCCTCGATACCGCCCTGCAGAAAGCGCCGGAGAACTTCCGGAAACTGGTGCGCACCGGGGCCTACGGCAACTTCATCCAGTACTACCTGTGCGATTTGACGCTGCGGGTCAACGATCTGTCCGGGCAGGTCGTGGAGATACCGGCCGCCGTACAGACCGACGGAAGGTGCGCTCCCTGAGATGTTTCGATACCGCGGAAAACACCTACTGCGGCACGGCCTGGTCGGCATCGTGCTCATCGTCTGCATCATCTCGCTGGGCCTGCAATCGCAGCAGGTGATCGCCTGGGGGACAACGGTCCGCTACCAGGCGGTGTTCGAGGAAGCCGGCGGATTGGAGGCCGGCGACGAAGTGCACGTCTCGGGATTCAAGGTCGGCACCGTCACCGAGGTGGAGCTCGACCGTGGACAGGCGCGGGTGGTGTTCACCGCCGGCGATTCGGTCTCGCTCGGCGCGGACACGGCCGCGCAGATCAAAACGGGATCGTTGCTGGGCAAACGGATCATGACGCTGGTCTCGCACGGCGACGAACGGCTGCGCCCGCTGGACACCATCCCGGTCGAGCGCACCTCGTCGCCGTATTCGCTCACCGACGCACTCGGCGATCTGACCACCACCACCGCCGCCATGGACACCGATTCCCTGAACAGCTCACTGGATATGCTGTCCACCACGCTTGATTCGATCGCACCGCAGCTCGGCCCGGCCTTCGACGGCCTCTCGGAACTGTCGAAATCGATCAATAGCCGCAATACCGCGCTCGGTGATCTGCTCACCGCCTCGCAGGAGGTCACCGGGATCCTCGCCGATCGCAGCGAACAGTTGAACACCATGCTGCTCAATGCGAACAGCCTGGTCGGAATGCTCGACGAACGCCGCCAGGCGATCGCCACCCTGCTGGCCAATACGGCGGCCGTCGCCGATCAGCTCACCCAGCTGGTCGCCGACAACGAGGCCGAACTGGGGCCCGCCCTGGACCGGTTGAACTCGGTGGCCGAAGTGCTGCAACGTAACCGGGACAATATCGCCAAGGCCATTCCGGGCCTGGCGAAAACCTCGCTCACCCAGGGCGAGGCGGTCTCCGGCGGCCCGTTCTACAACGCCTACGTCGCCAACCTCATCCCGGCCCAATGGATCCGGCCGTTCGTCGACGCGGCGTTCGGCGGATCGGTCCCGCAACCACAACCCGCACCGCAACCGGGAGCGCCACGATGAAGCGGACACTGATCATCCGGCTGGCCGCGGGCGCCCTGGCGGTGGCGGTGCTGGCCGCCGCGTTCGTCGTGGTGAACCGCACGCTGTTCGCGCCGTCCACCGTGCGCGCCATCTTCACCACCGCCACCGCGATCTACCCCGGTGACGATGTCCGGGTTTCGGGGGTGAAGGTCGGCACGATCGCCGCCATCGAACCCCGCGGCGCCACCGTGGAAATGACGATGCATATCGACCGCGGCGTGGATATTCCGGCCGACGCCGGCGCGGTGATCGTCTCCCAGAGCCTGGTGGATTCCCGCTACGTCCAGCTCACCCCCGCCTACCGCGGCGACGGCCCGACCATGGCCGACGATACGGTGATTCCGCTGGAACGCACCGCGATCCCGGTCGAATGGGATCAGATCAAAACCCAGCTCACCCGGCTGGCCACCGAGCTCGGGCCCGACGGCGACCAGACCTCCGGGCCGGCCGGGCGGTTCATCGACAGCGCCGCCGACGCGCTCGCCGGAAACGGTGACAAACTGCGGCAGGTGCTGTCCCAGCTGTCGGGGGTCGGGCGCATTCTGGCCGACGGCAGCGGCGATATCGCCTCGACGATCGAGAACCTGCAGACCTTCGTCACCGCGCTACGCGACAGCAATGTGCAGATCGTGCAGTTCCAGAACCGGCTGGCGACCCTGACGAGCGTGCTGTCCGACAGCCGCTCCGACCTCGACGCCGCACTGTCCAACTTGTCCATCGCGGTGGGTGAGGTGCAGCGGTTCGTTTCGGAGAACCGGGACAAGGCCGCCGAACAGGTCGGGCGGTTGGCCGATGTCACCCAGAACCTGGTGAACAACCGCGGCGAACTCGAAGAACTACTGCATATCTTCCCCACCAGCCTGGCCAACTTCTACAATATCTACAACCCTGATACCGGCACCGAGGCAGGGGTTTTCGTGCTGAACAACTTCTCCAATCCGATCGAATTCGTCTGCGGCGGTATCGCCAGCGTGGAGAATATCGGCGCCGAGGAAGCGGCGCGTAAATGCCGCGACTACCTCGGGCCGGTCCTCGGACTGTTGAACTTCAACTATCTGCCGGTCCCGGTGAATCCCGCCCTCGGACCCTCGGCGGATCCGAAGAATGTCATCTACAGCGAACCGCATCTGGTGCCGCCGGCGCCCGCCGCCCCGGCCGCGCCGCCACCACCGCCGCCCGGACCGCCCGTGCCCTCGCTCGCCGACATCCTTTTCCCCGGCGGGCGGTGATCATATGGCGAAATCCGGACGCAAGAGGAGAGTGCGCAACGCCGTGTTCGGTTGCGTATGCGTGGCATTGACGGCCACCGGCTGCAATTGGGACGGCGTCAATTCGCTACCGCTACCGGGTGCCACCGGTCGCGGTCCGGACGCGACCGTGCTGTACGTGGAGATGGCCGATGTCGGTACGCTCACCCCGAATTCGCCGGTACTGATCGACGATGTGGTGGTCGGCAGTATCGGCGATATCACGGTGGAGAACTGGCACGCCCTGGTGGAAGTGTCCATCCAGCCCGGTCAGGTCGTGCCGGCGAATGCGCAGGCGCGAGTCGGTCAGACGAGTCTGCTGGGTTCGATGCATCTGGCGCTGAACCCGCCGCCCGGGCAACCGCCGCAGGGACAACTGGCGCCCGGGTCGCGGATCGAACTCGACGACACCGGCACCTACCCGTCGACGGAGCAGACGCTCGCCTCACTGTCGGTGGTGGTCAATGGTGGTGGGCTCGGCCAGATCGGCGATATCGTCGGCAGCCTCAGCGCCGCCTTCGAAGGCCGGGAGACGAATATCCGGGCCCTGCTGGACCGGCTCGATGTCTTCCTGGGCACCCTCGACAACCAGCGCGCCGATATCGTGGCCACCATCGACGGCCTGAACCGGCTCGGCGGCACCTTCGCCGCCCAGCGTGATGTCCTCACCGAGGCGCTGCACAAGATTCCGCCCGCCCTGGATGTACTCATCGCCGAACGACCCGATCTGGTCACCGCGCTGGACCGGCTGCGCACCTTCAGCGATACCGCCAACGGGGTGCTGACCGCGGCGCACGACGATCTGCTCACCAACCTGCGCAACCTGGAACCCACCTTGAAGGCGCTCGCCGATGTGGGACCGGATATCAACTCGGCGCTCCAGTTCGCGACCGTGTTCCCGTACGGGCAGTACCTCGTCGACAACGGGGTCCGGGGCGATTTCATCAACCTGTTCGCCACCGTGGACCTCACGATTCCGCGGTTGCGCCGGGAACTGCTGCTCGGCACGCCGTGGGGTGATCCGACCGCGGTCATCCAGGCCGCCGTCGGCGATCCGGGCTACGCCGAACAGACCAAGAATCCCCTCGGTTTCGGTATCGCCCCGCCGCCGGTCGCACCCGCCCCGGCACCGCCGCCCGCCCCGGCCCCACCGGCGCCTGCCCCGGCTCCCGTGCCGCCGCCCGCGCCGGCACCGCCGCCCGTGCCCGGCCTGCCGTTCCCGCTGCCGGAGATCCAGCTACCCCAGATTCCCGGGATTGGAGGCGGCTGATGCTGCTGTCCCGTTTCGTCAAAGCCCAGCTGATCATCTTCAGTGTTCTCTCGGTGATCGGGCTGGTGGTGATGTCGGTGATGTACATGCGCCTGCCGACTCTCGCCGGTATCGGCACCATCGGGGTCACCGTCGAACTTCCGGAGGCCGGCGGCCTGTACCGCTTCGGCAATGTGACCTACCGCGGGATCCAGGTCGGCAAAGTCACCGGGGTCGAGCTGGAGGGCGACGGTGTCCGCGCAACGCTCGCGATCGACGGTTCCTACCGGATCCCCACCGACCTGACCGCCGAGGTGCGCAGTGTCTCCGCCGTCGGCGAACAGTACGTGGATCTGCTGCCGCGCACCGATTCCCCGCCCTATCTCTACGACGGCGCCACCATCGAACGCCGCGATACCGCGGTACCGCAACCGGTGGGCCCGATGCTGGACAAACTCAGCGCCCTGGTGGACACGATCCCCAAGGACGATCTCCGGCGCCTTCTCGACGAGATGTTCGCCGGTGTCAACGGCGCGAGCTACGACCTCGATTCGCTGCTCACCTCCGCCGAGAAACTGACAGCCGAGATGAACGGCGTCGGCGATGCCACCAGAACCCTCGTGCAGGACGCCCAGCCACTGCTCGACTCACAGGTGCAGACCGCCGACGCGATCCGCATCTGGACCCGCGCCACCGCCGATGTCACCGGTCAACTGGTATCCAACGACCCGGAGATCCGCACCGTACTGCATTCCGGCCCGGCCTTCGCCGACGAGGTGTCGGCGCTGCTGGATTCGGTGGATCTGACACTGCCGGTGCTGCTGTCCAACCTGACCTCGGTCGGGCAGCTCGGCGTCACCTACAACGCGGGCCTCGAACAGCTGCTGGTCCTGCTCCCGCCCGTGGTCTCGCTGGTCCAGGCCGTCCAGCCGACCAAGAATGCGTCCGGTCTGGGTATCGGTGACTTCCGGGTGAGCGGTGTCTCCGACCCGCCCGCCTGTACTGTCGGCTTCCTCCCGCCCTCGGAATGGCGGTCCCCGCAGGACACCACCACCATCGACACCCCCGACAACCTGTACTGCAAACTGCCGCAGGACCATCCGGTCGCGGTCCGCGGTGCCCGCAACATCCCCTGCGCCAACGATCCGACCAAACGCGCCCCGACCGCGGCCATCTGCAACAGCGACCAGGAGTTCGTGCCGGTCGCACCAGAACAGCCGGTGGTCGGTCCGTACCCCCGCGATCCCGAACTGGAAAGCCAGGGCATCCCGCCGGATTCGCGTTTCGACCCGCCCCCCGGCAACGCCCCCGCAGCCGCGACGAACCCGGCCCCGGCGGCCGCGCCCGCGGTCGCCTACGCCCAATACGACCCGGACACCGGTGAATACCTGGCCCCGGACGGACAGTTGTACCGCCAGACCGACCTGGTAGCCGACAGCCACGGCAGCTGGGAGGACATGCTCCCGCACTGAGGCAGAGCAACAGTCTGCCTGTTTGTCGAAACGATGATGCACTGAGAACTTCCGGTGCCCAGCGGTATCTTCTCGGGCACCGGTTCGTGCCACCTCTGTTCTCCCGGTGCGGGAAGGAGTCATCGATGACCACCGACCGAACGCTGCTCCGGATCGGCGAGGCAGCTCAGCTCAATCACGGTGGACAACGGGAAGAGGCACGTCTGCTGCTTTCCGCCATTTGGGACGAGATCGGCGGTGAGGAGGGCGATCCCTTATACCGCTGCACGCTCGCGCATACGATGGCCGACACACAGGACGACCCCGGTAAGGAACTGCTCTGGGACCAGCGCGCACTCACCGCCGCCGACCTGGTTACCGACGCGCAACTGGCGCAGGCCGGCGTGCCCGTTTCCGCGGCAGGTCTGTATCCGTCGCTGCACCTGAACCTGAGTGAGTGCTACCGCAAACTCGGTGATCTCGGCCGGGCCCGCGAACACCTGCGTCATGCGCAGGACACCATCGGAGCACTCGGGGACGACGAGTACGGACAGCTGATCCGAGACGGCCTGGAGCGGCTGACCGAGCAGCTGCGCTGATCTGGCAGCGCAGCTACTTCGCGACAGGGCCCGCCCGGAGTCGGTGGTCAGCTGCGGGGCAGACCGAGGATGCGCTGGGCGATAATATTGCGCTGGATTTCGGAGGTGCCGCCCGCGATGGTTCCGGAGAAGCTACGCAGATACCGTTCGAACCAGCTCGGTGCGTGGTCTTCCAGGTTGAGCAGGCTGTGCTGTGAGGTGACCGTGGGATGTTCGAGACCCTCGGCGCCGGCGGCGTCGAGGGCGGCTTCCAGACCGCGCTGCACGCTTTCCGAACCCAGCAGTTTCAGCACCGACAGCGCGGCCACGTCCGCTTCGCCGCGGGATTCTTTGGCCAGCGCCGTCGAACCGAGCAGTTCGAGGGCCTGCAGGTCCATGACCACGCCGGCGAAACGGTCGATCTCGAGTTCGGTGCGCGGCCGGAAATCCTGTACCAGCATGCGCAGGCGTTGCGCGAAACTCATCCACAGCAGGGTGCGTTCGTGGCCGAGTGAGCCGGTGGCCACCGTCCAGCCCCGGTTCAGTTCGCCGACCAGGTTCTCCACCGGGACCCGGGCGTCTTCGAAGAACACCTCGTTGAAGTCCAGATCGTCGCCGGCGCAGGCCGAGGCGAACGGGCGGCGGCGGACACCGGGCGTATCGGTGGGGATCAGCAGGACCGAGATGCCCTTGTGTTTGGGGGCGTCCGGATCGGTGCGGACGAAGGTGAGGATCACATCCGAATCGTGGGCGCCCGAGGTCCAGACCTTCTGGCCGTTGACGACGAAATGGTCGCCGTCGCGGACCGCGCGGGTGCGCAGGCCGGCCAGGTCCGATCCGGCGCCGGGTTCGCTCATGCCGAGGGCGGCGGGCATTTCCCCGCGCAGGATCGGTACGGCCCAGCGCTGCTGCTGTTCGGGAGTGCCGAAGGTGATGAGGGAGGCGGCGATGATGCCCTGTCCCTGCGGGTTGCAGCTTTCGTAGATCTTGCGGCGCCCGAGTTCCTCCCGGTGCACGTACTGCTGCAGAACCGTGGCATTGCGGCCACCGAATTCGGGTGGGTATCCGGGGACCAGCCAGCCGTGGTCGAACTGGGTGCTCTGCCAGGCGCGTGACCATGCGGGCACGTGTGAGCTCGACTGCGGGCGCTCGGTGGCGACCGCCTCGGGCGGCAGATGCTCGTCGAGGAACGCGATGAACTCGGCGCGGAACTCTTCCACGTCCTCGTCGAAAGTCAGCTGCACTGTGTACCTCCTTTGGCCAAATATGAGAATATCATTCTCGCAACCGGATATTCTAGTTTCCGCGGCCGGTGGCCGGACCGGGCAACGGGTCCACTCCGGTGGTTCCCGCCGCGGTACGAGTGAGCGGCCGGCGCGCAACCGTGCGGGCCGATCGACGGATACGGCAATCGGGAGGTACGGCCATGCGGAGTACCGGTAGCGGGCTGACCCTGCAGCAGCGGATCGATGCGCGTTCGGTGCGCACCACCAAACTGTTCGGCAGCGCGCAGGTGCAGCGCTTCCTGGATGCGGCGCGCGCGCTGATCACCCAGCGGGGCAGTACCGATTTCACCATGCACGAGGTGGTCGACGAGGCGGGTCAATCGCTGCGCAGCTTCTATCTGCTCTTCGACGGGAAGCACGAATTGCTGCTGGCTCTCTACGAGGAGGCGATCGCCAAGGTGGCCGGTCAGATCCGGGAAGCCACCGGAAATGATGCCGATCCGCTGGACAAACTCCGCACGGCGGTGGAACTGCTGTTCGAGTTCTGCCGGCCCGACCCCGGCGCGCATCGGCCGCTGTTCACCGAATTCGCACCCCGGTTGCTGATGTCGGATCCGATCGAGATCCAGGTCGCGCACGCGTCGCTGTTCGAGTTGCTCGCCGATCTGGTGGATGCTGCCGATGTCGCGGGGTACCTACGTGCGGGGACGCGTCCGCGGCGGCTCGCGGCCATGACGCTGCAGACGGTGATGTTCGTGGCGCAGGGGGCCCGATCCGATGACGGTGCCCATCCGATCACTGCGACGGAAGTGTGGAACCTGTGTGCGTTCGGCGTGCTGAGCAGGGGTGTCCGGGGGTGAGTGCGATACGGACCGGCCGGTTGGTCGATTCGGGCTCCCGGGCCAGCGGATATGTTATTCTCGGTTTTCGAGAATACCGATATCACTACCGGCCGGGCGCTGTATCGCGGCGCCCGGCATTCAGGAAGTAGTCGCATGAGTATTTCGCTACTGCTGGATATGGCGGCGTCGAACAATCCCGATCGGGCGGCCGTCGTATCGGGCGAATCGCGGTGGACCGGCGCCGAACTGGACGCGCTGGCCCACGGGGGAGCGGGCGCTATCGCCGGCTCGGGGGCCCGCAGTGTCGCGTACGTGGGTACCGGCGGAGCGCTCCTGCCGCTGCTGATCTTCGCCTCGGCCCGGGCCGGTGTGCCGTTCACGCCGCTGAACTACCGCCTCAGCGGCGATAAACTCGCCGAACTGATCCACCGGCTCGACGCGCCGCTGGTGATCCACGACGACGCCTACACCGACGCCGTGACGGGCCCTGCCGAACTGCTCTGGGATTCGGCGCGTTTCCTGGCGGCCGCTCGCGATACCGAACCGGCCGGCACCGAACCCGACCCTGACTCACCCGCCGTCGTCCTGTTCACCTCCGGGACCACATCGCAGCCCAAAGCGGTCGAACTCTCGCACAACAACCTGGTCAGCTATATCACCGGCACGGTGGAATTCGCCTCCGCCGCGGACGACGATATTTCGCTGATCTGCGTCCCGCCCTACCATGTCGCCGGGGTGAGTGCCGCGCTCTCGAATCTCTACGCCGGTCGCAAAATGGTCTACCTGCGCAGTTTCGATCCGCGCGAATGGATCCGGCTCATCGAGACCGAACGGGTCACCACCGCGACGGTGGTCCCGACCATGCTGGACCGTATCGTCAGCGCGCTGAAAGCCACCGGGTCGGAGCTGCCGACCCTGCGCACCCTGGCCTACGGCGGCTCCAAAGTCGCGCTGCCGCTGGTGCGGACCGCATTGGAACTGCTGCCGGAAGTCGGCTTCGTCAATGCCTACGGGCTCACCGAAACCAGTTCGACCATCGCCGTACTCGGCCCCGACGACCACCGGGCCGCGCTCGCCTCCGGCGACGAGAAAGTTGCGCGGCGACTCGGTTCGGTCGGGCAGCCGGTACCCGGGATCGAGGTGCAGATCCGCGACGAGAGAGGCACGGTTCTGCCGGCCGAGGTCGCCGGGGAACTGTTCGTCCGCGGTCCACAGGTATCCGGGCGGTACACCGGGATCGGTTCGGTACTCGACGCGCAGGGCTGGTTCCCGACCAAGGACCTCGCCGTACTCGACGCCGACGGCTACCTGTTCATCCACGGCCGCAGCGACGACACCATCATCCGCGGCGGTGAGAACATCGCACCCGCCGAAATCGAGGACGTACTGGTGGAACATTCGGCCGTGCACGACTGCGCAGTAGTGGGCGTCGAGGACGCCGAATGGGGGCAGATCATCGTCGCGGTCGTGGTCCCCGCCGAACCCGGCCGGACCCCGGACCCCGAAGAGCTGCGCGGCTATGTCCGCTCCGGACTACGCGGTTCCCGCACCCCCGACCGCGTGGTGTTCCGGCCCGAACTACCCGCCACCCCGACCGGGAAGATCCTGCGGCGCGAACTCGTCGCAGAACTCACCCGCGAAACCGCCGGCGCGTAGCCGCCGCACGCGAAAGGAAGAAGATCATGGCCAAAACCGGGACCCGGCTACGGAGTCAGGTGTGTACTACCGAGGTGATCATCGTCCGGGCCGCCGACAGCCTCGACGATCTGCGGGCCGGCGGCGTACCGATGGTGCCCATCGACAGTGGCGCGGCCCCTTCGGACGGTGGTCCGCAGCAAGGTTTCGCCGACGGCAACCTGATCGGCAAACGCTACGTCGACGACCAGGGCGCGGAGGTCCTGGTGACCAAGGCAGGTGCCGGCACCCTCAGCGTGGGGGCCACACCGCTGACCATCAAGGAAGCAAAGCCGCTGCCCGCAAGCGACTGAGAGTGATCGAGGTGGGATAGATGCCCGAAACCGCCACCGACCCGCTGATCCTGGCGGCCGAACAAGCCGATGCCGAGGCAGCGGCGGCGGAAGCCGAGGCGCTGGCCGCGCAGGCGTCCGCGACCGCGGCCCGGGCTCGGGCCCGGGCCGCGAAACTGCGACGCGAGGCAGGGGAGCACCGCGCCGTGGCAGCTGATGCGGAGAACGCGGAGTCCGGCAGCGCCGCGGTGCCGGCGGATTCGGGGGTATCGGATCCCGCGCCCACCACGGATCCGGGTGCTGTCGCCGAGACCGCTGCGGTCGCGGATGAATCAGAGGAGGGCGGTGCTGCCGCCGCATCGGGCACCGCGGCGCCGCCGTCGTCCGGGGCGAAGACGCCGTCGCTGTCGAAAGGTACCGGTTCGGCGTCGACGGCCGCGCACGGTGGCACCGCGCCGGGTACGCCCCCGGAGCGCGATACCGCGACAAGTTCGGGTCCGCACGGCGATATGTCGGACGAGGACGATCACCTGAGGCTTACCGCGACGTCGCCCGCAAGTGGCGATGCATCGAAAAGTGCTGGTTCCGACGGTGATACCTCGGTGGGGCCCGGTTCGAGTAACGGTGCTTCGACAGGCTCCGATTCCGGTGCCGGTGGCGTCACGAAGAACCGTGCCCCGAAGGGCGTGGGTAAGGTCGCCGGCCGGTTGGCGGCCGCGGGGCGACGGGCGAAATCGAGTACGGTGCGGCGGCCGAGTGCCCGGATGGTTGCCCGGGCATTGGTGGCGGTGATTGTGCTCCTCTCCCTGATGGCCGGGGGATATTCGATGTGGAACCATCAGCAGATCACCGCGGCCCAGGCGCGGGAGGACGAGTTCCTCAATGCCGCCCGGGAAGGTGTTATCGCGCTCACCACCCTGGATTCCGGTAAGGCCGCCGACGATGTGAAACGCGTCCTCGACCATTCCACGGGTGCCTTCCGCACCGATTTCCAGACGCGGTCGGAGGATTTCACCAAGGTCGTGGAGCAGTCCAAGGTCGCGACCCAGGGCGAGATCACCGCGGCCGCGGTCGAATCCATGACCGACGAATCGGCGGTCGTGCTCGTCTCGGCGGTCTCGCGGGTCACCAACACGGCAGGCGCGCAGCAGGAACCACGGGTGTGGCGGCTCAGCGTCACCGTCACCCGCGAGGACTCGGAGTTGAAGATGTCGAAAGTGGAGTTCGTACCGTGAGAATCCCCAGCCTGCTCCGTAAGGTCCGCCGGTCCCCGGAACCGGTTCTGCTCACCCTGCTGGCCGTAGTAGCGGTGGCCCTCGCCGCCGCGCTGCTGGTCTTCCAGTACCGGCCCGATTCCCGCGGTGACGCGGCGAAGAACGACGTGCTCTCCGCCGCGACCGAGGGCACCGTCGCCCTGCTGTCGTATTCCCCCGAATCGCTGGACCAGGATTTCGCGTCCGCCAAATCGAGGATGACCGGCGATTTCCTCAACTACTACACCCAGTTCACCGAAAAGGTCATCGCGCCCGCCGCGAAGGAGAAATCGGTGAAAACCTCCGCGAGCGTCGTGCGTTCGGCGGTCGCCGAAATACATCCCGATTCGGCGGTCGCGTTGCTGTTCATCAACCAGACCACCACCAGCGCCGAGAAACCCGATCCGGCGCTGGCCGCCAGTAGCGTCCGGGTGACGCTGTCGAAGGTAGAAGACTCATGGCTGATCTCGTCGTTCGATCCCGTCTGAGCACCGGCGACCCGGGCCGCGCGGCCCGGGCCCGGGCCGAAGCGCCGGTACTCGTCACCGTCTATCCGGTCCTCGACTACTTCTCGGTCTGCCCACGCTGCGGCTATACCGCCGAAGCGTCGACCACGGTGCACACCTTCGCCGACGGCACGACCGACAGCGAAACGCATATCACCTGCGGAATGCCCTGCGGCTGGCAGGAAACACGCTGACCGCACGAGGGCACGGGGTCGATCCGGCCGCTACGACTGCCTAGTGTGCCGAGGTTCGCCGGAGTTTGGTGTTGACGAATTCGCCTGCACCCCAGCGTCCGAGTTCACGTCCGTAACCGGAGTGGTTGACACCGCCGAAAGGCAGGCCGGGCAGTGTGGTCCCGTGTTCGTTGATGTAAGCCATTCCGACGTCGAGACGGTCGGCGACCTCCGCCGCCCGTGCGGTATCGGTGCTCCACACCGACCCGCTCAGGCCGAACTCGACGTCATTCGCGAGCCGGACCGCCTCATCGGCCGAGGAGACCTTGTAGACCATCGCGGCCGGGCCGAAGATCTCCTCCGAATAGGCGGCCATCTCGGGGGTGATCCCGGTGAGAACAGCAGGTCGGAGGAATGCTCCGTCGCCTTCGATGGGCGAGCCGCCCGTGTGCAGTGTCGCGCCCTGGCGTACGGCGGTGCTGATCTGCTCGGCGACTGTGTCACGCGCGGAAACGGAGGACAACGGCCCCACGTCGGTGTCGGGGTCCGACGGATCGCCGACGACCGCGCGATCGAATTCGTCCACCAATCCGCGGACGAAGTCGTCGTAGAGGTCATCGACGACGATGAATCGTTTGGGTGAATTGCACGCCTGGCCCGCGTTCGACAGGCGAGCCCGTGCGGCGGTTCGGACCGTTTTCGCCATATCCTCGGTATCCAGCAGGATGAACGGGTCGGAACCCCCGAGTTCGAGAACCGATTTCTTGAGATTCTTCGCGGCCTCCGTCGCCACCGCGGCGCCGGCTCGCTCGCTCCCGGTCAGTGACACCCCGCGGATCGCCGGATGCGCCAGTAGTTCGGCAACCTGACCGGCGCTCGCGTACACATTGATGTACGCGTCCTCGGGAACCGAGGAATCGTGCAGTACATCGGCCATGAGCCTCGAGGAGGCAGCGCAGATGGACGCGTGCTTGAGAATAATCGTGTTACCCAGCAGCAGGTTGGGTGCGGCGAAACGGGCCACTTGGTAGTAGGGGTAATTCCACGGCATCACGCCGACCAAAGGCCCGATCGGCAATTTCTGAACCAACGATTCGTCGGCGCCCTGGGGGTCGAGCTGTTCGGGCGCCACCAGGTCGGGGCCGTTCTCGGCGTACCAGCGGTAGATTGCCGCGGCGAGCTGTACCTCGCCGACGGCCTGCTCGGTGGGTTTTCCCATCTCCCGGGTGATGGCGGCAGCCAGTTCGGTCGATCGCTGCTCGTACAGATCGGCGGTTCGGGCCAGCGCAGCGGCTCGTTCGGTTACCGGGGTGAGCCGCCAGCGCTCGAATGCCTCGGCAGACCGTTCGGCGACCTCGGGAATCTGTTCATCGGCCAACCCAGGAAACTCTTGCTCAGTAGTACCTGTGGCCGGGTTCGTCGTCACATAAGTACTCATCACACGATGCTACGGAAGCCGGAACGAGGAGCGGGCAGGCCGCGGACCGCTATTCCTGCGCGGTTTCCGGCGCAGCGGTTCCGGCGTGCCCGGCCCCGTGCCACTGTTCGGGCAGTCTGGTGATGGCGTGCACCGGGCAGTCGAACAGCGCGCGCGTGACCGCAGCTTCATCCGTCGGTGCGATGACCGGGTCGCCGGCCAGGGAGGCGTAGCCCCAGTCGTCGAGGGGGAAGTGGTCGGGGGCGTGTTTGGCGCAGATACCGAAACCATCGCAGACTGTGCGGTCCAGTTTGATCTTCACAGCAAAGCCTCCGTTTCCACCTGGTATGGAGCGCGGTCGATGGCGGGTCCACCCGCGCAGTCCGGACAGTGATTGTCGAGATGGGCGGCGGTTTCCCGGGGGAAGCGGTCCAGCAGGCTCGCCGCGCTATTGCAGGCGGCGTCGAGGGTGCCGCAGGCGCCGCGGCCGCGCAGGACCGTCGACCAGCGGCGCAGGCGGTCCAGGTCGTCCTCGGCGGCGCGGCCCTCGGCCAGCGCGGTGGCGGCGGCCGCCATGGCGGCGGTGCCGTTGAAGCAGGAGCCGCACTGCCCGGCGTTCTCGCGGTCGAAATAGTTCAGGACCGCTGCCGCGACGGCGACCGGGCATTCCTCGGTGAGGACAGCGAGGGCTCCGCAACCCAGGCCGGAACCGGCGCGGCGCAGAGTTTCGTGGTCGAGGGTCAGACTGGTGAATGTGCGGTCGAGCAGGCCGGTGAAATATCCGCCGACCAGGGCCCCGCGCACCGAATCGACCGGGATGCCGTGCAGGGCGAGCAGATCGGTGACAGGTAAGCCGTAGGGAAGTTCGTATAGAACCGGTGCCCGGTGCGCGGCGGTGACGGTGGCCAGGAAGGTGCCGGGGGAGAGCGCGGTGCCCGCGGCGCGGTACGCGTCGGCGCCCCAGCGATCCAGGAAGGGCAGGTTGGCGAGGGTTTCGACATTGCTGACCAGCGTGGGCAGCCCGGCCACACCGGCTTCGTAAGGCCGTGGCGGTTTGTCGGTGGGTACCGCGCGACCACCGTTGATCGCCTGTACCGCGGCGGTTTCCTCACCCGCCACGTACCCGGGATCGACCCGTACCACAGCGAGTTCCGGGCCACCGGGCACCGCGCCGCCGAGCTCGTCGAGTGCCGCGACCACCGATCGTTCGGATTCCGGGTCCGATACGTAGACGTACCCGCGCCGGGCGCTCACCAGTGCGGCGGCCAGCCGGATGCCGTCGAGCACCAGATGCGGGCGGTTGCGCAGCAGCCAGCGGTCTTTGAAGGAGGCGGGTTCGCCCTCCTCACCGTTGGCGACGACAACGGTTTCCGTCCAGCCGGCGGGCGCGCCGGCACCGGCCGGGCTCGCGGCGCGGACACTGTTCACCTTCACCGCGAACGGAAACCCGGCGCCGCCGCGCCCCCGCAACCCGCTGCGTTCGACGGCATCGGCCAGCGCGGTAACCGCGCCGATCGGCCGGTAACCGCCGCTGTCGCGGTATTCGTAGGCAGTCTCGACCCCGGTAGCGAGCCGCAGCAGCCGTGGCTCGCTACCGGGGTACGGAACCACCGTCAGACCCCCGGCCGACGAGAAGGTGTGCTGCATCGTGCCTCCTGACCCGTACGCGCCGGTTAGGCTCGTCGGCATGCGAACTGCGGTGTTGCGGGTGAATATCGATCCGGCCGGGGAACTCACCGGTGAATCGCTGGCCCGTGGTATGGCGGAACTGGCTGCCGCGCTCGCCGAAACCGGCGAAGTCCTGGAGAAGGATCTCGGTGCGGCCCCGCGGTCGCGGCGGGAGGTCCAGGTGTTGCTCGATACCGGGGACGCGTCGGCGGATGCGGTGCGGGTGGCCGAAATCTGTGCCCGGGTGTTCGGTACCGAACCGGTTGCGGGTGTCGTCACCTATGTCAGTCGCGGTACCGATGCCGACGCGTACGGGGTGCTGGCCGGGTTCGGGCTCACCGGGGAGATCATCCGGGTGCCGGGCAGCGACGGCTACGACATCCTGCAGGTGCGTTTGCGTGAGGCCGATCTCGAGCGGGTCCCGGAGAGCCGGATCCACACCGCGCTGGAGGCCTCGACGAACTGTGAGGTCCGGATCAGCACGGTGTGACGCCGCGGGGCACAAGGTCATCGGTCGCCCAGGAATTTCAGGATCTCCGGGGCGGCCAGCACCCAGGTGTCGAACATGTTGTACTGCTTCGCCCGCCCCTGCGCACGGTCCTCCATGGCGCGCTCCCAGGCGTCCTCGGGCCACGGGGGGTCGATCAGCGTCGAGCCTTCGATCAGGCAGTGCACCTCGAGCGAGGTGCGTTTCGGATGGTCCATATCCTTCGCGCCACCGCGGATGATCAGCGTGGGTACCTGGATCCGTTCGAACATCTCGTCGTCCACGCCGGGGATCGTCTGACCCGGTTTCGGTACGTAGGCGTTGAGCCAGCGCAGTGAGAGTTTCACGAACTCGTCGGAGTCCAGGGCGCGCAACCGCTGTTCGTTGGCCGGGTTCTCCGCGATCAGCTCCTGCCATTCCTTCATCCGCAGCAGGCCCTCGGTCCCCAGCGCCCGCACCGTCTGCAGGCTGGGCAGGACGTAGTAGGCGCCGAGGTTGAACGTGCCGTAGACCCCGCCGACGATATTCCACAGGACGAGATCGGTGACGAGCTCGGGGTACAGCATCGTGGTGAGCATCGAATCCCGCGCACCGCCCGATCCGCCGGCCAGGATCACCGGTCCGGTACCCAGTTCGGTCAGCAGCCCGCGCAGGGTTTCGGCGCGCATATGCGATTCGGTCTGCCCGTAGAACTGCACATCGGAGGCACCGCAGTTGGGCCGGTCCCACAGCAGGACCCGGTAGCCGCCGGCGACGAGGGCCTCGGCCAGCGGTCGCAGCCCGGGTATCTCTTTGCTGTACCGGCCGCCGGGTGTGAGCACGATGAGATCGCCGGTGTCACCGAGGATCTCGTAGACCACCTTGCCGCCGTTGACCGTTGCCGTGGGCATTGCACACTCCTGCCAAGGGTTCGGGGAGCCGCCCGGTGCGGGAACTCCCGCGGCCGGGCGAGTGAGCGGCCGGCCGGGATCTGCTGTTCGGTTCAGGCGGTGACCAGTACGTCGTCGCCGACGACCCGCACCGGGTAGGTGCGGATACTCCATTCGGGTTTCACCGCGGTGGTACCGGTGGCGAGTTCGAACCCCCACTGATGCCACGGGCAGTAGATGAATTCGTTGTCCCGCACCATCACCGAATCACCGGGTACCGATTCGTCCACCACGGTGCGGCCGCGCGCCCGACCCGAACACAGCGGGCCGCCCTCGTGCGGGCAGTAGTTGGCGATCGCGTAGAAGGTCCCGTCGACGTTGTAGACGCCCACCCCGTGCCGCCCGATAGGCACCACTTTCGACGAACCGGGCGGGATCTCGTCGACGGTGGCGACGATATGCTCCCGTCCTTGTGCCAGCCGCGGAGCGGCTCCGTGCGCCGGTGCGGGACTGCCGCCGCGTGCCTCGGTGTTGCTGTCGGCGGACGCTGCCGAGTCGATGGCTATACCGCCGGAAAGCTGGGCGGAGGCACCGGATCGATTTCCGGGGGCCGCGGGGGAAGCCTCGGGTCGTTCAGTGGAGCTGCCGGATTGCTCCCGGGACGGTGCAGCGCCGCGGGGTGTCGCCGGTGAGCTCGGGCCCGGAGAACGCAGGGGAGCTTCGTTTCCGTCCGCCATCAGTGCACCCGTACCTGTCCGGGCAGCGCCGGTACGGTTTCCGGCAGGTGGTAGGTCTCGATACCGTTGCGGAACATCACCTTTTCGCGTGCCGCGGGCGGGAGATGTTTCACCAGCCAGCGCGGGTCGTCGAAGGTCCAGTGCGGGTAGTCCGAGGAGTACAGCAGGATCTTGTCCGCCTCCATCCATTCGAACGCCCGGGTGAGTTCGGTTTTGTCCTCCGGGTAGTCCAGCGGCTGAGTGGTGAACTTGATGTGTTCCTTCACGTACTCCGACGGTTTCCGCGTGATCGACATGAACGTGCCGCGGGCCGCATAGATGGCGTCCATCCGCCACATCAGCGGCAGGATCCAGGTGAAGGCGTGCTCCACGAAGACGATGCGCAGCGCCGGGAAGCGGTCGAAGACCCCGTCGAAGATCAGGCTCATCACCTGGTTCGCCGCGAGCAGCGAGTAGGTGACCATGAAATCGTGGTTGTAGCTGGGGAAGCCGACCGGCGGCATGGGCATGGTCTCGTAGGCGCCGCGGCTGAGATGGCAGCTCACCGGCAGATCGTGTTTCACCGCGGCGGCCCAGATGGGGTCGTAGCGGGCGTCGCCCCACGAAGGCCGTGGTTCGGCCTTGATGAGGATCTGCGCCATGTACGGATGTCCGGCCCACTGCTCGATCTCGGCGACCGCGGAGTTCGGATCGTCGATCGCCACACAGATCGATCCGCGCCAGCGCTGATGCCAGTTGTTGTGTGGGTCCAGCCACTGCGCGTTCAGCCAGCCGTTGACCCCGGTCGCCATTGCGGCGGTGGCCTCGGGCAGGCGGGTTGCCTTCACGGTCGGCTCGAGGATCACGATATCGGAGCCGGCGTCCATGATGAGCTGGCGGAACGCCATATCCGGGTCGCTACCGGGGAATTCGCCGTTCTCCGGGAACGTATCGACCCGCATCGCCTTCGAATGCGCATAGTCGGGCGCGTCGTAGATGATCGTGTCGCCGACACGATGACTGAGAAAGAACGAACTGCGCCATGGTTCCGGGATATGTTCCACCAGATCACCGCGGCGGGGGACGGGGTGGACATCGGAATCGACGACGCGCACCGGAACCAGTTCCGTGGAGGGAACCCGGGCCCGGTCCTGGGCCATTGTCATAACGCCTCCTCGAGCACCATTGCGGGAAGGTCCGGCCGGCCGCACCGCGACCGCGGAGCAGACATCAGCCGACCGCCGTGACGGCATCTACATCGATGCTGTACAGCTGCGCGGCATTTCGCCAGTACAACTTTTCGCGCTGCTCGGTGGTCAGCGCGGCCGGCAGGATGTCGGTATCGCCGGAGTGCCAGTGCGGATAGCTGGATCCGAACATCACCATCTCGTCCTTGCCGGTGAAGTCGAGCCATTCCCCGGCGAAGGGAGCATCGCCGGGACCGTCGATCGTGGCGTGCACGAAATACACATGTCCGCGCAGGTAATCGCTGGGCATCCTGGGTGCCCACGGCGTCTGTTCGAGGTGTGGCCGGCCGAAGGTGTCCATCCGCCAGGTGAACGGGGTGAGCAGATCGGCGCCGCCGTCGCCCCAGACGAATTTCAGGTCCGGGTATCGCTCGAAAACGCCCTCGGCGATCATATTCATCAGGTGATAGATGTAGTTCAGCCCCATGAACCCGAAGTACTGCTCATAGGTGCGTGGATGGCCGGACGGTGTCGGTGGGAGACCGATACTTTCCCCGGTCTCGATATGGGTGGCGACCGGTAGGTTCGCCGCCGCGGCGGCCTCCCACAGCGGCCAGAACTGCGGTTTTCCGTACACTTCGCGCGATTGCAGCGGGATACCGAGCTGGACGATGCGGGGGTGATCACCCAGCCGGTCGATTTCGCGCAGTGCGCCGCTGATGTCCTCGGGATTGACGCGCAGGGTGCCGCGGAAGCGCTCATGATAGGTGCCGCTGTCGAGCCAGCGCGACACCATCATATCGTTGTGGGCGGACAGTACTGCAGTGGTGAGGTGCCGGTCGGGCAGGATACCGCGGGTCATCGGATGCAGGACGGCTACATCGACACCGCGTTCGCCGAACAACTGCTGCCCCACGAACTCCGGGTCCGAACCCGGGTACCCCTTATGTGGCCCGCGGGCGCCTGCGACGTATTCACCGCCGGGGGCGCCGTACCAGTCCATCTCCGGGTCGGGGATGCCGCGGCTCTTGAACGGCTCGCGCAGATGGTCGCGCATATCGTCGTTGGAGCGGAAGAAAATATGCACGCTGGTATCGATCACCGGGGTGCGGGTGCCGTCGGGCAGTTCCTTCATCGCGGTCCTCGTCGGGAAATCGAGAGTGCCGGCCGGACCCCGCGGTATCGGCCGGCACCCGTGGTCAGTACTGGAAGTCGATCACCGCGGCTTCGGGCCGCTCGGTGACCGGCGCGGCGAGGCCCTGCTCATCGCAGATCCGCTGCAGATGGTCGAGGGTTTCGTCCAGGCCGGGGCCGCGGCGTGCGCCGGGAGTGAAGGTGGCCGGCAGGTTCCGCATCCCCTGGATGACACCGATGGTGTCGTAGTGCACCGTGCCTTCCGGGTCGCATTTGTAGTCCGGCATCCGGTCCAGAACCGCCAGCAGCATGGACTTGAACACCGTCCGCGCCACATTGGATCCGATGCACCTGTGCACGCCCAGTCCGAAACTGAAGTGCCGGTTGCCCTTCCGGTCCATGACGATATCGTCGGCGTCGGGGAAGATGCTCTGGTCACGATTGGCCATCGCCCAGGACAACCACAGCCGTTCACCCTCTTTGAATTCGGTGCCCTGATAGGTGCAGTCGTCGGCGATGGTGCGGCCGTCGCCCGGGGCGGGTGTGAAGTAGCGCAGGAATTCCTCGGTGGCGGAGTCCAGCAGGTCCTCGCGATCACGGCTGAGTTCCTCGCGCTGGTCCGGATTCTCCGACAGCCATTCGAGGGAATGGGCCGTGAGCGCGGTGGTGGTATCGAAGCCGCCACCGATGAGCAGGCCCATCATCCCGAGTAGTTCCATATCGGGGGCGGGCTCACCGTCGATGCGCAGTTCGACGAGCGCCTTGATGAGGCCGGGCTTCGGGTTGCTCTTGGCCTCGTGCAGGCTGGTGAGGATATCGATACCCATGGTCCGGTGCATTTCGGCGACCCGGGGGGCGTCGGGGGAGTCCTCCGGTGTGTATACCGAGGCGTGTACCGGATCGCTGTACACCGACCACTTCTTCAGTGGGATGCCCAGCATCGCCAGGGTCAGTACGGCGGGGACGATATTGGCGAGATCGTCCACGAAATCGATACGGCCGGTCTCGATCTTCTCGTCGATACTGGCCCGGACGATCTCGTCGATGAACGGCTGCCAGCGTTTCACCGCGGCGGGCGACAGGTACGGATTGAGGATCGAGCGGTAGGTGCGGTGTTCGGGATCGTCCATCTCCAGCATGCCGCCGCGGACCAGCGCGGCCCGCTGCGCCTTCGGAATCGAGATGCCCTGGTAACCGCGGCGTTCGTTGTGCACATCGTGGTCGACCGACACCTCGGGGCAGCGGGCGAGTTCGAAGACCGCGTTACCGCCCGCGGCGACCCAGTGCCCGCTGTAGGTATCCGACCACGCCACCGGGCATTTCGCATGCATCTCGTGGGTGATCTCGGAAAATTTCTCCCGGTACTCGGGAGTGTGCCGGTCGAAGTGGTACCGATTCTGCTTGCGCTGGTCGTTATCCGTAGATGTCACGGTTTGTTGTCCCTTGCTGGTCACTGATCGGCGAACCTTCGCCGGGGGCCCGGAACTCTGCGCCGCTCCGGGAATCGTCGGATTGCCGACTCGCCACCGGGCCGGCGGCGGGCGCGTCGATCGCCTGCGATATGCGCGCGCCGCCTGCGCCGGGGTGGCCGGGTGCGGCTCACATCTTGTGGTCGTACCACTTCAGGTAGCCGCCACCGTCGACGCGCATCTGCATACCGGTGACGAAGCGGGCTTCGTCGGAGACGAGATACAGGATGGCGTTGGAGATATCGACCGGCTCGATCCACGGGGTCTTCATGGCCTGCTGGACATGGAAGGCGGGTTCGGCGTCGGCGCGGGTCGGGTTCTCCAGATCCGGGCGGAACGACCGGTACATGGGCTCGCTCTGCAGCATGTCGGTATTGCAGTTGGTCGGGTGTACCGCGTTGGCGCGGATACCGCGGGGCGCCAGGTGCCGGGCGATATCGAAGATGTAGTACGACAGTGCGCGCTTGGAGTGCACGTAGGCCATACCGCCGAGATCCGCTCCCGGATTGTCCATCTTTCCGGTGTCGATCATCGCGGCGGTGGAACCGGTGGCGATGATGGACGCTCCCTCACCGAGGTGGGGGAGCGCGGCCTGGATGGCGTTGATGGTGCCGACGAGGTTGGTGTTGATGACGTCGATCCACGCCTGGATATCGGGCTGACCCTTCATCCCGGCGACACCGGCCTGGGCGATGACGATATCGAGCTTGCCGAATTCGGCGACACCGGCGTCCAGTGCCGCCTTCAGCGCGACGGCATCGCGGACATCGGTCTGGGTCGCGACGATACGGCGTCCGGTCTTCTCGACCAGGCGCACGGTTTCTTCGAGGTCTTCGGGTGTGGCCAGCGGGTAACCGATGGTCGACATGTTCTGGCACAGGTCGACGGCGATGATATCGGCGCCTTCCTCCGCCAGTCGTACGGCGTGGCTGCGGCCCTGACCGCGCGCGGCGCCCGTGATGAATGCGACCTTGCCCTCAACACGTCCCACAGCATTCCCTTTCGATCTGTTGTCGAGATACCTGCCCGGGTGTGCCGGACCGCGGGAAGCGGTGGCACGGGGCAGGGTGCGCGGCGAGTGCCGCGCGGCGATCCGGCCGCGGCCCCGATGCGGTGTCGACCCAGCGCCGCCGGGTACCGGTTGCGGACATACGGCTGTTCTCGTATGCGAAAAGAACTGCGTTTTCGCATACGAGAACGGTACTCTACCCGTGGGGTCGGCGGCAAGGTTTTGCGAGAAGCCCGGCCGGATGCGTCGATTCGAATCGGCCCGCCGATTCGGGTGCTCTACCTCGCATGATGGCTTCAGCGCTCGGACGCCGATCGGCGATTTCGGCATTTTCTTTGCAAGAGAATTGAATTTTCATCAGCCGGCGGTGCCTCCCGGGCCGGCCGGGACGGTGGTCGATGACTCCGGCGGCGCGAAAGGGGTGAACGGTTATGACGATCCGAGGCGTACGAGGTGAGCACCGATGACCCGCATCGTTCCGGGCGACCTGCGGCAGCGCTACGAATCGGCCGGCTGGTGGACCCGCGACACCATGGGGGATCTGCTCGGCCGCTCGCTCGCGGCCGCGCCCGGCACGGCGTTCCGGGTGTATTCCGATATCCGGCCGTGGCAGGGCACATTCGCCGACGTGGAACATCTCGCGCGACGCCTGGCCGCGGGGCTGCGTGCTCGTGGCGTGGGGCCCGGCGATGTGATCGCGTTCCAGCTGCCGAATTGGATGGAGGCCGCGGCGACCTTCTGGGCGGCGTCGTTCCTGGGGGCGGCGGTCGTCCCGGTCGTACATTTCTACGGTCCCGCCGAACTGGCGCATATCCTGCGCGTTTCGCGACCGAAGGTATTCGTCACCATGGCCGAGTTCGGCCGCCGGACCCATGATCCCGAGCTGACGGCGGAGGTGCCGATCGTCGGTGTGGTGGGTAGCGATTTCGACGAGCTGCTGGCCGCGGACCCGATGCCGGGTGTGCTGCCGGCGGATCCGGCCGGCCCCGCGCTGATCGCCTTCACCTCCGGTACCACCAGCGCACCCAAAGGGGTGGTGCACAGTCATCAGACCCTCGGCTGTGAATCGCTCCAGCTCGCCGAACGCAACCGCGACGATCGTGGTGAACAGCTCACCGCGACCCCGGTCGGTCATTTCATCGGGATGGTGGGCGCGTTCCTGCTGCCGGTACTGCACGGCCGTCCGGTTCATATGCTCGATGTCTGGGATCCCGGCCGTGCGCTGGCCCTGATGAAGGGGCAGGGGCTGGTAGTGGGCGGCGGGCCACCGTATTTCGTGACCAGCATGGTCGAACACCCCGATTACACACCGGAGCATCTTGCCCATATGAAGTATGTCGGGCTGGGTGGTTCGGCGGTGCCGGCCGCGGTGACGCGCATGCTCACCGAGCTGGGTGTGGTGGCGTTCCGCGCCTACGGCAGTACCGAGCATCCGTCGATCACCGCCTCGGCGCTGGACGCGCCGCCGCGGGAACGGCTCGATACCGACGGCCGGGCGATGCCCGGGGTGGAGATCCGGATCGCGCCGGACGGGGAGATTCTCAGCCGGGGCCCGGATCTGTGCCTGGGATACACCGATCCGGAGCTCACCGCGCGGGTCTTCGATGACGAGGGCTGGTACCACACCGGGGATATCGGAGTGCTGGATTCGTCCGGATGCCTGACCATCACCGATCGCAAGGCCGATGTGATCATCCGCGGTGGCGAGAATGTCGGCGCGCGTGAGGTCGAGGATGTGCTCGATGCGATGCCGCAGGTGGCCGAGTCGGTGGTGATCGCCCTGCCCGACAGCCGGTTCGGTGAGGTAGTGGGGGCTGTGCTGCGCCTGAATCCGGGCTGTGTGCTGCCTTCGCGAGCCGAAGTGCGCGCGTTTTTCGAGCGGGCAGGGGTTGCACGGCAGAAGTTGCCGGCGCGGTTGTTCGAGGCCACGGACTTCCCGCGGACCCCCAGCGGCAAGATCCAGAAACATTTGGTCCGGAAGGGTATTGCGGCATCCATCCTGCGAGAATAAGATTCTCAAAAAGGGAGATTAGCGTTTTACGCGAGTCGGTCCGGCTCGTGCCCCGCACGACAGCCCGCCGGACCGGCGCCCCCGACTCCGCCTGCTCGCCGAAAGGACAGCGCAGTGCCATCGCACCAGTCGCCGGTTGCCGGATCCGATCCAACGATCTGGGACGAACAGACCGATATCGTCGTCCTGGGCACCGGTGCCGCCGGGCTCACCGCGGCGCTCACTGCCGCAGTCGAAGGTGCCGCGGTGGCATTGTTCGAGAAGGCGCCCACGGTCGGCGGAACCAGCGCGGTCTCCGGCGGATTGGCCTGGATTCCCGCGCATTCGCGGGCCGAGCGCGAACTCACGGTCGCCGACGCCTTGGCCTATCTCGGTGCGCAGTCACTGGATTCGATGGACGACGAACTCGTCGAGGTGTTCGTCCGCACCGGTGCGCGGATGCTCGATTACGTCGAACTGCACAGCGGTGTGAAATTCGAAGTGGCCGAGGGTTTTCCCGACTACAAACCGGAGCTCCCCGGGGGGCGGCCCACCGGCGGCCGGTCTATCGGCCCGGCCGCCTACGACCTGGCCCGGCTCGGAGAATGGCGGGAACGCCTCACCACATTCCCGCTGGACTGGAGCAATGTCGGATTCGACGCCGAAACCCGGGCTCGGCTGCGCGCCGTCCTGGGGGATGCGTCCGCCGATGTCTGTGTCGCCGGTCAGGCGCTGGTGGCGGGGCTGCTCGAGGGTGTGCTGGCAGCGGGGATCACGCCGCGTACCGGTGCGCGCGGGGTGGAACTGATCGCGGAGAACGGGGCGATCGCCGGGGTACGGGTCACCGTCGACGGGCGGGAGATCGCGGTCCGGGCGCGGCGCGGCGTGGTACTGGCGACCGGTGGTTTCGAATGGGATGCCGGATTGGTCAAATCGTTCCTGCGGGGGCCGATGACCGGGCCGGTATCGCCGCCGAACAACACCGGTGACGGACTGCGGATGGCGATGGCGCACGGTGCCGACCTCGGCAATATGGGTGAGGCCTGGTGGGTTCCGGTGGTGCAGCTGCCGGGCGATACGATCGACGGCCGGCAGCGCAGTCGCAGTGTCCGGCTGGAACGCACCCGCCCGCGCAGCATCATCGTGAACCGGGCCGGGAAACGGTTCGTCAACGAAGCCGCAGAATACAACTCGATGGCGGGCGCCTTCCACTACCTCGATCCGCGCGGCGGCTACGTCAACAATCCCGGCTGGATGGTGTTCGATGCCGAACATCTGCGCCGGTACGGATTCCTGGGTGTGGAACCGGGGGGCGCGGCACCGGAGTGGTTCTGCGAATCGGCCGACCTCGCCGAACTCGGCGCCCGGACCGGTATCGATCCGGCGGGCTTGCAACGCACGGTGGCCGACTGGAACCGGGCGGTGGCGGCCGGATCGGATCCCGACTTCGGCCGCGGCGCCAGCGAATACGACGGCTACTGGGGGGATCCCGATGCCGAAACCGTCGCGGGTCGCACGTTGGGGCCCGTCGATACCGGCCCGTACTACGCCGTTCCGGTGACGGTCGGCGCCATGGGCACCAAAGGCGGGCCGCGTACGGATCGCGACGCCCGGGTCCGGCATATCGGCGGTGCGGTCATTCCGGGGTTGTACGCGGTCGGCAATGCGATGGCCGGGGTGACCGGCCGCGCCTACGGCGGGGCCGGCGGAACCATCGGCCCGGGCATGGTTTTCGGGTTCCGGGCCGGATACAACGCGGCCACCGGCGAGTCGGCGGAGGGCTGAACCCGTCCGTGCCCCGGGCGTGCGGGGCGGGAGATCGGCGTGGGCCAACGGAGAGAGCGGAAGGTAGCAGTGTCGGAATACGAGAGCGTGTGGTGCGATCTGCAGGGGGTCGCGTTCAGCCAGGGATACCTGGATGTGGCGGGAGTGCGGACGCGCTACCTGCACGCCGGTGACCGGAACAAACCGGCATTGGTCCTACTGCACGGGTCCGGCGGGCACGCCGAGGCCTATATCCGGAACCTGGCGGCGCATGCCGAGCATTTCTCGACCTGGTCGATCGATATGCTCGGGCACGGTTATACCGATAAACCCGGGCATCCACTCGAGGTCGAGCACTATGTGCGGCATCTGATCGCGTTCCTGGACACCATCGGCGCTCCCCACGCGCATATCAGCGGCGAATCCCTGGGCGGGTGGGTGGCGGCCCGCGTCGCCTGCGACCATCCCGGCCGGGTGGACCGGCTGGTCCTCAACACCGCGGGCGGTTCGCAGGCCGATCCCGAGGTGATGGCGCGGATAGTGACCCTGTCCATGGCCGCGGCCGCCGAGCCCACCTGGGAGACGGTGCAGGCCCGCATCAAATGGCTGATGGCGGATAAATCCAAGGATTACGACGATATCGTCGCGAGCCGGCAGCGGATCTACCGGCAACCCGGATTCGTCGACGCCATGCGCGACATCATGGCGCTGCAGGATCCGCAGATCCGGGCCCGCAACCTGCTGGGCGCGCGGGAGTACGGGGCGATCACCGCACCGACGCTTGTGGTGTGGACCAGCGACGACCCCACCGCCGACGTCACCGAAGGTAAACGGATCGCCTCGATGATCCCCGGCGCCCGGTTCGAGGTGTTGCCGGACTGCGGGCATTGGCCGCAATACGAGGCACCGGCGGCGTTCAACGCCCTTCATCTCGAATTCCTGCTGGGTGGTTGATATGGATACCGGTAACGGCAGCACTCCCGCCCGCTACGACGTTGTCGTCGTCGGCGCGGGACCGGTCGGGCTGACCCTCTGCAATATGCTCGGCCGCTACGGTGTCCGGACACTGCTGGTGGAGGAACGACCCGCTCTCATCGACTACCCGCGCGGTGTCGGTATCGACGACGAATCGCTGCGCACCCTGCAATCCACCGGGTTGGTGGAGCAGATCCTGCCGCATACCAACCCGAACCAGATCATGCGTTTCGTCGACGGTGACCGGCGGCTGCTGGCCGAGATCGCGCCCACCGACCAGCAGTTCGGGTGGCCGAAACGCAGCGGTTTCATCCAGCCGCTGGTCGATGCCGAACTGCTGCGCGGCCTGGACCGGTTCGACTGTATCGATATCCGCTGGGCCACCGCGATGACCGACTGCCACGACGCCGGCGACGAGGTCCGGGTGCGGTTGGACACCGCCGACGGGCCGGAAACCGTTCATGCCCGCTATGTGGTGGGCAGCGACGGCGGGCGCAGCGCCACCCGGCACGCCATGGGCGTGAGTTTCGAGGGCACCACGTCCTCGACCCGCTGGCTGGTGGTCGATATCGACGGTGATCCGCTCGGACATCCGAACGTCGAGGTCGGGGCGGATCCCGTGCGGCCGAACGTCTCCATCTCACTGGCGCACGGGATCCGCCGCTTCGAGTTCCTGCTGCATCCCGGCGAAACCGATGAGGAGGCCGAAACCCCGGAATTCCTGGCCCGGCTGCTCGCACCGTTCGTCCCGCACCCGGAGCGGCTGGATGTGATCCGGCGGCGCGTCTACACCCATCACTCCCGCATCGCCGGTGAATTCCGGAAGGGCCGGTTACTGCTGGCCGGGGACGCCGCGCACCTGATGCCGGTTTGGCAGGGGCAGGGCTACAACAGCGGGATCCGGGACGCGGCGAACCTGGGCTGGAAGCTCGCGGCCGTCGCGTCGGGCCTGGCCGGTGATGCCCTGCTCGATACCTACGACCAGGAGCGGCGCAAACACGCCCGCGCGATGATCGACCTGTCGACCATGGTCGGGCGGGTCATCTCGCCGACGAACCAGCGGGTCGCCGCGGTCCGGGATGTGGCGGTGCGTGCGCTGGCCGCGGTACCGCCGTTGAAACGCTACGTCCTGGGGATGCGGTTCAAACCCATGCCGCGCTACGACCGCGGCGCGGTGGTCCACGGCTGGTCCCGGTCACCGAATTCGGCGGTCGGCACCCTGTTCGTCCAGCCGCGAGTGGCCACCCGGGCCCGGCCCGACGTGCTGCTCGACGACACCCTCGGGCCCTGGTTCGCGGTGCTGTGCTGGAACAACCAGCCGCGCAAGGTACTGGGGGATATCGAGTTCGCCCGCTGGAAAGCGCTGGGCGCCCGGTTCGTGGAGGCCCGGCCCGCCACCCAGTTGCACTGGGCCGGCCACGACGACCCCGATGTGCTGGTGGTCGGCGATCACACCGGCGCGCTGAAGAAATGGTTCGACGGCCAGCTCGATTCCGTGCTGTTCCTGCGCCCGGACCGGTTCGTGGCCGGCGCCTCTATCGCCCAGCACGCCCCCGAACTCGGTGCGGCACTGCGGGACACGCTCACTCTGACCCCGGGAGGTACCGATGCCGCTGGCCGTATGCTGCGTCTCGCACAGCCCGCTCCTTGAACTCCCGGGACCGGGCCGCGAGCTGCTGAGCGAGATCGGCGGGGCCCTCGATCAGGCCCGGGAATTCGTGCGGAACTTCGATCCCGAACTGGTCGTGCTGTTCGCGCCGGACCATTACAACGGGTTCTTCTACAAACTGATGCCCCCGTTCTGTCTGGGCACCGCGGCGGCCGGTGTCGGGGACTACGGCACCCACTCCGGCCCCCTGAACGTTCCCGGGGAGCAGGCGCTGGCGCTGGCCGAGGCGCTGCTCGAGGCCGGCATCGATATCGCCACCTCGGCGGAGATGTCGGTCGATCACGGCACCGTGCAACCGCTGCAGCAGCTGTTCGGAGACGTCACCGCCCGGCCGGTGATCCCTGTCTTCCTGAATTCGGTCGCGACCCCGCTCGGGCCGCTGCGCCGGGTGCGGGCCCTCGGGACCGCGGTCGGGCAGCATCTCGCGACCCTCGGGAAGCGGGTACTGGTGCTCGGCTCCGGCGGACTGTCGCATGATCCGCCCGTTCCGCAGCGCGCCACCGCGCCGCCGCCGGTGCTGGAGCGGATCGTGCACGGCCGGCCCATGACCACCGAACAGCGACAGGCCCGGCAGACCGCGGTGATGGCGGCGGCAGCGGAATTCACGGCCGGGGACGGGCCGCTGCAACCGCTCAACCCGGACTGGGACCGGGAATTCCTCGAGCTGGTCGACACCGGAGGTCTGGCAGCCGTCGACAGCTGGTCCAACAGCGAGATCACCCGTACCGCAGGGAATTCCGCGCACGAGATCCGGACCTGGGTGGCGGCCTTCGCGGCCCTCGCGGCGCAGGGCGCGTACCGGACCACTGTCCGGTACTACCGGCCCTCGCCCGAACTGATCGCCGGATTCGCCATCCGCACCGCGCGCCCGGCCGACCCCGGGTAGCCCGCCGCCGCCACCCGTATCGACCACCCGAAGAAAGGTAAGGACATCGTGACCACGGAGGAACCGGATACTGCCGGCGCCGAGGAGTCCGGCGCCGGCTACGACGAAACCGTCGATGTGCTGGTGGTGGGGTCCGGCGGTGGCGGGATGTCGGCCGCCCTGAAGGCCGAGGCCGACGGCCTCGAGGTCCTGGTCGTCGAGAAGGGCGCGAAATACGGTGGTTCCACCGCGCTGTCCGGCGGCGGTATCTGGGTGCCGAACGCCCCCGCTCAGCGCCGGGCCGGTTTCGAACTGGACCCGGAGGCGGTCGTCGAATACCTGAAGACGATCACCGGCGGGCTGGTCACCGAACAGCGGCTGCGGATGTATGTCGAGAAGGCCCCGGAAATGATGGCTTTCCTCGAAGAGCGCAGCGACTGGATGCAATTCATCTGGAAACCGGGATATGCCGATTACTATCCGGAACTCGAAGGCGGCTCAGGGCAGGGCAGCACCATCAACGTCCCGCCGATAGACACCCGTGCGCTGGGGTCCGAGGAAAACGAACTGCTCGAACCACTTGCCCTGGCGCCCAAGGGAATCTGGCTGGGGCCCATGGATCTGCGGCTGTTCTATCAGGTGCGGCAGAACTGGCGCGGTAAAGCGGTACTGCTGAAACTGATCTGGCGGATGGTGCGTGCGCGGATCTTCGGCGATCGGATCGTCACCATCGGGCAGTCGCTGATCGCCCGGTTGCGGCTCGCGTTGAAAGAACGCAATATCCGGCTCTGGCTCGGCGCACCGATGCAATCGCTGCTCGCCGACCCGGACGGCCGGGTGACCGGCGCGGTGGTCGAACGGGACGGTGCGCAGATCCGGATCCGGGCCCGCCGCGGGGTGATCCTGGCGACCGGCGGTTTCGAACGCGATATGGACCGGCGGCGCGCGGAACTACCGGAGGTGGACACCGACTGGAGCTTCGGTAACCCGCTGAACGTCGGCGACGGTATTCGCGCCGGGGAAAAGGCCGGCGCCGCCACCGAGCTGATGGACGAATCCTGGTGGTTCCCGGCGGTGCAGTGGCCGGACGGCCGGATGCAGTTCATGCTCAACGAACGGATGATGCCCGCCCAGTTCATCGTCAACGGCGCGGGCGAGCGGTTCATCAACGAAGCCGCACCCTATATGGACTTCGGCCACGCCATGATCGAAGGTCAGCGGGCCGGAACCACCCATATCCCGTGCTGGCTGATCACCGATAAAAGGTCCTGGCACCGGTATGTGATCTGCGGGCATCTGCCGATCCCCAAGGTGCCGTTCGCGCCGGTCCCGACCGGTGGGAAGGTCCCGCAGGCCTGGCTGGAATCGGGGGTCGTGGTGGAAGCGGGATCCTGGGGCGAGCTCGCGCGCAAGATCGATGTCCCCGCCGGCAACCTCGAAGCCACCGCCGAGCGGTTCGGCGAACTGGCCCGTAAGGGTCACGACGACGATTTCGGGCGCGGCGACAGCGTCTACGACAACTACTACGGCGATCCCACTCTGCCGAACCCGAACCTGTATCCGATCGGGAAACCGCCCTACTACGCCTTCCGGATCGTGCTCGGCGATCTGGGCACTTCGGGCGGGTTGCGCACCGACGAATACGCCCGGGTGCTGCGCGCCGACGGCACCGTGATCGACGGCCTGTACGCGACCGGGAACTCCTCGGCGGCGGTGATGGGCCGCAGCTACGCCGGCGCGGGGGCCACCATCGGGCCGGCGATGACCTTCGGATACGTCGCGGCCCAGCACTGTGCGCAGCGTGAGTCATCCGAAACCGAAACGATCGAATCCACCGGAGGTAACCGATGAAAATATCCCTCTTCTACGAGTTCGCCCTGCCGCGGCCGTGGACCGACGACGACGAATTCCAGATGTTCCAGGACGGGCTGGACGAAGTAGAAGCGGCGGATAAAGCCGGGTTCTCCACGGTCTGGCTCACCGAGCACCATTTCCTGGAGGAGTACTGCCACGCCACCGCGCCCGAGATGTTCCTCGCCGCGGCCAGCCAGCGGACGAAGAACATCCGGCTCGGTTTCGGTGTCATGCATCTGCCGCCGGGAATCAACCATCCCGCCCGCGCGGCGGAACGAGTGGCGACCCTGGATCATCTGTCCGGCGGCCGGGTGGAATTCGGTACCGGTGAATCGTCGTCGGTGGCCGAGCTCGGCGGGTTCAATATCGACCCGGCGGATAAACGCGCCCAGTGGGAGGAAGCCCTCGAGGTGACCGTCCGCGCGATGACCGAGACCCCGTTCAGCGGGTTCAAGGGCGAGCACATCACCATGCCGCCCCGCAATATCATCCCGAAACCGCGGCAGACCCCGCACCCGCCGCTGTGGGTGGCCTGCACCCGGCCGTCGTCGGTGCAGATGGCGGCCCAGAAGGGTATCGGTGCACTGAGTTTCGCCTATACCGGGCCGGAGGCGCTCGGCGAGCGTGTACGCGGCTACTACGAGGAATTCGAGAACGCCGCCGCACCCTCGGTACCGCAGATGAACCCGAATATCCTGGCCATCGGCGGTGACCTGTCGATGATGGTGGCCAAAACCGATGAAGAGGCGGTCAAACGCCTCGGCGTGGGCGGCGGGTTCTTCTCGTTCGGCATCATGCACTACTACATGACCGGTATGCACACCCCCGGCCGCACCGGCGTATGGGACAGCTACCTGGACGCGGTGAAGGAAGACGAAACCCTCGCCTACGGTCCCGGTCGCGGTGCCATCGGCGGCCCGGAGACGGTGCGCGAATTCCTGCGCGGCTACGAGCAGAGCGGGGTCGACGAGATCATCTTGCTGCTGAACCCGCGCAGCCATGAAGGAACCATGGAATCCATCGAGATCATGGGCAAAGAGATCCTGCCGGAATTCATCGAACGCGATGAGGCCGCCCGGGCGGAGAAGGCCAAACGGCTCGAGCCGGTCCTGGAAAAGGCCGAAGCGCGGCGGCGGCCCTGGGCAGTGCCGGAATTCGACGAGAGCTATTCGATCGGCGGCCTGCCCACCGGCCGCGGCGGAAAATTCACCGCCAGCGAGATCCCCGAGGCCATGGCCGAGATCAACGAAGGCCGGGTGAAGGCCGCGCAGGCCCTGAAGGAACAGCAGGGCTGAGCGGCAGCAGCGGGAGAGGAGAGCGCGGTGCCCGAGGTGGATTCGATCGGCCGGCGGTGGCGTTACGACGGTAAGCGGGTGGTGGTGACCGGCTGCGCCTCCGGGATCGGTGCCTGCCTGGTGACGCAGTTGCGGGATCTGGGCGCCGAGATCGTCGGACTCGACCGGTTGCGCCCGGGTACCGAACTCGACGAGTTCCACGAGATGGATCAGGCGGATCCGTCGTCCATCGACCGGGCCGCACGCTTGATCGGGACCGAGGTCGACGTCCTGTTCAATATCGCCGGAGTCTCCTCTGGTATCGGCGACCCGTTGCGCGTCGCCACCATCAATTTCCTCGGGATGCGGCATTTCACCGAAGCGCTCGTCCCGCATATGGAACCGGGCTCGGCGGTGGTCAGCGTCTCCTCGCTGGCCGCCTCCGGATACCTGGAAAACCGCTGGGCGGTCAACGGATTGCTGGAAACCACCTCGATGGAGGAGGGAATCGCCTGGTGTACCGCGAATCCCGAGGCCATCGCGGACGGCGGCTACCGGCTGTCCAAAGAGGCGATCATCCTCTACACCGTGCGCCGATCGGTGGAACTCGCGCGGCGCGGTATCCGGATGAACTGCACCGGACCCGGCGTCACCGAAACCCCCATCCTGGACCAGCTGCGCTCGGCATACGGCCAGGACTATCTCGACGGGATCCCCAAACCGCTGGGCCGGTCCGCCGATCCCGTCGAACAGGCGTCCGCACTGCTGTTCCTGGGCAGCCGCGCCGCCGGATACATCACCGGCCAAGTGCTGTGGGTCGACGGCGGCAACCTCGCCGCGCGGCTGGCCGGCGAACTGGCGGGACCGCCCCCGCACACCACCGGGGCGGGCTCGCCCGAATCCGCCGGGGCAGTCCCGGGCGAGCGGAAATAAGCAGCTGGAAGGAACAGGCAACGTGGCATCTCTGACCGATTTCTACAAACTCGGTGACTCCGTCCGTAACTGGGGCCGCTGGGGCGCCGACGACGAACTCGGCACACTGAACTTCATCACCCCGCAGAAGGTCGCCGCCGCGGCCGGACTGGTCCGGCACGGAAAAGTGTTCCCGCTGGGCATCGACTTCGGCTCCAACGGCCCGCAGGGCGCCTTCAAATTCCGGGCCAATCCCACCCATGTGATGACCGTCGACGGCGGCGACGCCGAAACCCTGACCGAATACGGTCCGAAATGGCTGCAGAATTCGGTGGCCGGCGAACTGGCCGGATTCTTCGCCGACAATCCGTTCCGGTTCAACGACGATATGCTCATCATGCCGCTGCAGGCCGCCACCCAGTGGGACGCCTTCTCCCACGTCTACTACGACGACAAGCTCTACAACGGTTTCCCGGCCGATTCGGTCACCAGTATGGGCGCCTTCCACTGCGGTATCGAAAAGGTCGACAGCAAGGGGATCACGAGCCGCGGTGTCCTGCTGGACCTGGTGAAATACCGTGGCGCGGAAACTTTCCTCGAGGTCGGCGAACCGATCACCGGCGACGAACTCGACGAATGCGCGAAACGCCAAGGCGTGACCGTCGAATCCGGCGATATCGTGCTCGTCCGCACCGGCTGGTGGAACCGTTTCCTCGAAGCCGGTGACGGTGCCGAACCCTATTCGGGCCTCGACTGGACCTGCGCCAAATGGCTGCACGACCACGAGATCGCCGCCGTGGCCGCCGACAACCTCATGGTCGAGAATCCCATTTCGGGGGTCGAGGGCACGTTCCTGCCGATGCATATGCTGTGCCTGCGCGATATGGGCCTGATGCTCGGCGAATACTGGGATTTCACCGCACTGGCCGCCGACTGCGCCGCCGACGGCGTCTACGAATTCCAGCTCATCGCTCCGCCGCTGCGCGTAGTGGGCGCGGTCGGTTCCCCGATCAACCCGATCGCCATCAAATAGGAGCGGTGATGCGCTGGGAACCGGACCGGACAGTGAGTGACAACAGTCAGGGGCACCGACGATGACCGCGGGAAGCACAATGATGGATCGGAACGCACCGGAGACAGATCGGCAGCCGTTCGTCGTCGGACTCGGCGGCACGCTACGCGCCGGATCCTCGACCGAGCGAGCGCTGCGGCACTGCCTGGACGCCGTCGAGCAGCGCGGTGGCCGCACCGCGTTGTTCAGCGGGGAACAGATCAATCTGCCGATGTACAACCCGCACGAGCCGGCGCGCACCCCGCAGGCCGAGGCGCTGGTGGAGGCGTTGCGCGCCGCCGACGCGGTGATCGTCGGCTCGCCCGGCTACCACGGTGCCATCTCGGGCCTGGTGAAGAACGCCCTCGACTACGTCGAGGATATGCGCACCGATCCCACGGTCTACCTGGACAACAAACCCTGGGGCTGTATCACCTGCGCCTACGGCTGGCAGGCCGCCGTCGGAACACTGGGCCAGCTGCGCGGGATCGGGCATGCGCTGCGGGCCTGGCCCACACCGATCGGGGTCGCGATCAATTCGGCCGACAAGATCTGGGACGACACCGGCGCCCTGATCGACACCGGTGTGCAGGGTCAGCTCGAACTGCTGGCGATGCAAGTGCTCACGAGCGCCAAGCCGATCGGCACGGCATGAGCGAGTCAGGCCCGGAGGCGGCAGCGGAGCGTAACCACGGAGGGCCCTCGTTCATGCCCCATAGGCACGGCATGAGCGAGTCAGGCCCGGAGGCGGCAGCGGAGCGTAACCACGGAGGGCCCTCGTTCATGCCCCATAGACACGGCATGAGCGAGTCAGGGCGCCCGGGGGCGGTGGCTTCCGGATATGAGCATCGTTCGATCGAGGTCGACGGGCTGCGTACCCATTTTCTCGAAGCGGGCGCGGGCGAGCCGGTTGTGCTGCTACACGGGGGCGAGTTCGGTGCGAGTGCCGAACTGGGCTGGGAACACGTCATTCCCGCGCTCGCGCAGCGTTACCGCGTACTGGCCCCCGATATGCTCGGATACGGCGATTCCGCGAAAGTCGTCGATTTCACCGACGGCCGCGGAATGCGGATCCGGCATATCGTCCGTTTCTTGGCCGTCCTCGGTATCGAATCCGCTTTCTTCGTCGGTAATTCGATGGGTGCGGTGAATCTGCTCGCCGATACGACCGCCACGAATCCGCTGTTGCCGGTGCGCGCCATGGTGACCATCTGCGGTGGCGGCCAGATCCAGGCGAACGAGCATATGCGCGCCCTCTACGATTTCGACGCCACCCTGCCCGCCATGCGCGCGATCGTCACCGCCCTCTTCGCCTCGCCCGCGTACCCGGCCGATGAAGACTATGTGCGGCGCCGGTTCGACTCCGCCACCGAACCCGGTGCCTGGGAAGCCATCGCGGCCGCTCGCTTCCGTCGCCCGGGCGCGCCGACACCGCCCGCACCGGGCGACCGGCCGTTCGAACGGATCCGGGTGCCGACACTGGTACTCGAAGGTGGTGCCGACAAACTTCTGCCCCGCGGCTGGGCCGCCGAGGTCGCCGCCCGGATCCCGGAGGCCGAATCCGCGGTGATCGCCGATGCCGGTCATTGCCCGCAAATCGAACGCCCGGACGCGGTGAACCCCCTGCTCCTGGATTTCCTGGGTCGGCAGACGCGAGCCGGAACGGCAACGCAGTACGCACACAGCGGATGAGCCGGCGCACGGAGGAGGAGCAGGGGTTTGGTGACGAAAGGATATGCAGCGCATGGGTAACGAATTGGCGGGCAAGGTCGCGGTGGTGACCGGCGGCGCGTCCGGACTGGGCAGTGCCATGGTCGAACGGTTCGTTGCCGAAGGCGCGCGTGTGGTCGTCGGTGATATCGACGCCGAGAAGGGGCAGGTCCTGGCCGACCGCTGTGGGGCCGCCGCGCGGTTCCGCGTCACCGATGCCGGCGATCCCGGCCAGGTCGCCCAGCTCGTCGACCTCGCCGTTCGCGAGTTCGGCGGCCTGCACATCATGTGCAACAACGCCGGTATCTCCGGGAAGATGCACAAAAGCATCCTGGACGACGATTTCGCCGACTTCCAGCACGTGATGTCGGTGAACGTGCTCGGCGTCATGGCCGGTACCCGGCTGGCGGCCCGGCATATGGCGGACAACGGCGGCGGATCGATCATCAATCTGTCGTCGGTGGGCGGCGTGCAGGCCGGCGGCGGCGTGATGACCTACCGCGCTTCCAAAGCCGCGGTCATTCATTTCACGAAATCCGCGGCCATCGAACTCGCCCGGTACGACGTGCGGGTGAACTGTATCGCCCCCGGAAATATCCCCACCGACCTGCTGGCGAAGGCGTCGAGCACCATGTCGCCGGAGAAAGCGGAACGGATGACCCGCGCCATGCGCGACATGATGAACCGCGACCGCCCACTGCCACGCGAAGGCACCCCCTCCGATGTCGCCGAGGCCGCGGTCTACTTCGCCGGCGACCGATCGCGCTACCTGACCGGCACTGTCCTGGCCGTGGACGGCGGCACCACCGCCGGCAAACCCGTGCTGCGACGCAGTACCGAGGCGGCCAACGGTTCCGCCGCCGCGAAATCTTGAGCGGCCCCAGCCCCGACCACCTTCACCCGAGAAAGAGGACCTCATGAAAGTGTCCGTCGAACAAGGGAAATGCATTGCCGCCGGGCACTGTGTGATGGCGGCCGACGCGGTATTCGATCAGCGCGAGGACGACGGCATCGTCGTGCTGCTGGACGAGAACCCACCGGACGATCTCGCCGACGAGGTGCGCGAAGCCGCCGCCGTCTGCCCCGCCATGGCCATCCACGTCCACGAGGAGTGACAATGACGAACACGTCTGAGTCCGAGACCCATGCCGCCTCCGATACCGGGGCGATCCTGGAGTATCCGATGGAACGGGCCGTAGGCTGCCCGTTCGCGCCGCCGCCGGAGGTACTCGGGCTGGTGACCGCACGTCCGCTGTCCCGCGTCCGGATCTGGGACGGCAGTACCCCGTGGCTGGTCACCGGTTACGCCGAACTCAAGGCGCTGATGTCCGACCCGAGGATCAGTACCGACGATCACCAGCCCGGTTTCCCGCATTGGAACGAGGGCATGCTCGATATGGTGAACCACCGGGCCCGCTCCGTATTCAATACCGACGGGGAGGAACACAGCCGATTCCGCCGGATGATGACCAAACCGTTCACGGTGAAACGGGTCGACGCACTGCGCCCGGCGATCCAGCAGATCACCGACGACCATATCGATGCCATCCTCGCGGGCCCGCAGCCCGCGGATCTCGTCGAAGCGCTCGCCCTGCCGGTACCTTCGCTGGTGATCAGCGAAATGCTGGGCGTGCCCTATGAAGACCACGAATTCTTTCAGCAGCACGCGACGACCGGTGTATCGCGTTTCGCCACCGCCGAGGAATCGGCGAAGGGACGAGTGGGTCTGGCCCGCTATCTGATCGATCTGATCAAAACCAAAATGGCGAATCCGGCCGAGGATATGGTCACCGAACTCGCCGAACGGGTCACCGCCGGCGAGATCTCCATGAAGGAAGCCGCCCAGATCGGCACCGGTGTGCTCATCGCCGGTCACGAGACCAGCGCGAATATGATCTCGCTGGGCACACTCGCGCTGCTGGAGAATCCGGACCAGCTGGCTTTGCTACGCGATACCGACGATCCCAAGGTCGTTGCCAACGCGGTCGAGGAACTGCTGCGCTATCTGAGCATCATCCAGAACGGGCAGCGGCGGGTCGCCCTCGACGATATCGAGATCGGCGGGCACACCATCAAGGCCGGTGAGGGCGTGATCATCGACCTCGCGCCCGCGAACTGGGACCCGAACCAGTTCCCGAACCCGGACACCCTCGATCTGACCCGCCCCGCCCGCCTGCATGTCGGTTTCGGCTTCGGCCCGCACCAATGCGTCGGCCAGCAGCTGGCCCGCGTGGAATTGCAGATCGTCTTCCGGACCTTGCTGAAACGGATCCCGTCCATGCGGCTCGCAATTCCGCTCGACGAGGTCGAATTCAAACACGACAAACTGGCCTACGGTCTGTACCGGCTGCCGGTGACGTGGTGAACCCGAACAACTGCGCCGAAAGGAGACTCAGCTGTGACGACCACCGCGCCCACTGATGTCTACTACGACCCCTACGATGTCGAGCTCAATGCCGACCCGTATCCCATGTTCAAGCGGATACGCGAGGAAAAACCGCTGTATTACAACGAAACCCACGATTTCTACGCGCTGAGCCGGTTTGCCGACGTGAATGCCGCGCTGATCGACAAAGACATCTTCAGCTCGGCTCGTGGCGCGATCATCGAACTGATCAAGGCGAATATCGAAATCCCGCCGGGCGTGCTCATTTTCGAGGACCCGCCGATCCACACCATGCACCGCAAACTGCTGTCGCGGATGTTCACCCCGCGCAAGATCTCCGCACTCGAGGCGAAGATCCGCGAATTCTGCTGCCGGAGCCTGGACCCGCTGGTCGGCACCGGGAAGATCGATTTCATCGCCGATCTGGGCGCCCAGATGCCCATGCGCACCATCGGTATGCTGCTCGGCATTCCGGAAGAGGATCAGGAAGCGGTCCGCGATTTCGCCAACGAGCAGATGCGCACCGAAGAAGGCAAACCCATGAAGGCCTCCACGGAGGGGATGGTCAGCGGCGAGCTCTTCGAGAAGTATGTCGACTGGCGCACCGAACACCCCTCCGACGATATTATCTCCGAGCTGTTGAACGTCGAGTTCGAAGACGAAACCGGCACGCTGCGCCACCTTTCCCGGGACGAAATCCTCACCTACATCAACGTCGTCTCCGGCGCCGGGAACGAAACCACCACCCGCCTGATCGGCTGGGCCGGGAAAGTCCTGGCCGAACACCCCGGCCAGCGCCGGGAACTCGTCCAGAACCCGTCCCTGATCCCCGCCGCCGTCGAAGAACTACTCCGCTTCGAACCCCCGGCCCCGCATGTCGCCCGCTACGTCACCCGCGATATCGAATATCACGGGCAAACGGTCCCCGAAGGCAGCGCCATGATGCTGCTCATCGGCGCCGCCAACCGCGACCACCGCCACTTCACCCCCGACGGAGACGTTTTCGATATCCATCGTGAAAGCAAACCCCACCTGGCGTTCAGCGTCGGCACCCATTTCTGCATGGGCTCGGCGCTGGCCAGGTTGGAAGGCCGGGTCGCCCTGGAGGAAATCCTGAAACGCTTCCCCGAATGGGAGGTCGACCTGTCGCAGGCGAAACTCTCACCCACCTCGACAGTCCGCGGCTGGGAGAGCATGCCGGCCTCCTTCTGACCTGGTACCGAACCTGGGGTCGGAGTGGTCGATCACTCCGACCCCGCATCGGCGCCGCTCGTCGAGCAGTCCTGTGTCAATGCCGACAGTGGTTTACCGTATGCGGCGACCGCCGCCTTTACCGCGATCTGTTATCCCGGGGTGGCCTGTTTCAGCTTTGGTCACCCATAACGTCCGCCGCTGCTCGTCGATCGCATACCAGATCCGCGCCCCGCTGGTGACTTCATACTGCCACTGCTCCAGTTCGGTGCCCTCGATTTTTACTTCGCTCAGGGTCGCCTTCAGCCGGTGCTGACGGCCTGGATTCTGCACGCTCCGTGGTTCGGAAGTTATTGCGACCCATGCGCGATCCAACGCGTCGACCGCCTGTCGTTCCAGTTCGGACCAGCCACGCGCGGCCTCCGTATTGTGCAGTAACACCCGCCACGGTTTGGGTCGATGAACTTCGTCGCCTCGCTTGTGACGGATCATTTGTGTCTGCCCGGTCGCTCGACCTCCACGAAATCAGCAGCATCGAACGGACCGCTCAGCTGTGCTACCAGCGCCGGGTCTGTGTAGATCTCCGCCGTGTGCTTCCACGCGATCAGGTCCCTGAGGAACGGAAGGTAATGTCCCGTATCCGCTCCGGCGAGCAGGTCGTCGAGGAGCTCTCCGATAGCTTCGGGACGGTGTTCGGCCGGTAGCCAGCGTAGCCAGGGTAGTTCTTCGGCCAGCACATCCTCGGCCAGTTGGCGGTTCGCTTTCGCGACCAGGCCGAGCGACCGGGCGGCAAGTTGCAGCGCACCGTCCATGGCGCGATACCGCTCATCGCGCATCAGGACCACGTTCTCGGCGTCTCTGCGCTCCAAGAGCACATCGGCGTCTGCGAGTAGTGGGAAGACCGACGTTTGCTTCCGTACCAACTCGCTGAACGGCAGGCTCTTCATTGCGCTCATCGTCCCAGCCTACACGGTGCTGAAGTAGTTCAGTACTATCCGAAGGTCGGTCAGGGGGTCGCTCGTCGCCGATCGGCCGCGTTCGGCCGGAATCGGCGGGACTTCCAATCGGACCGGCTCGGCGGCTCGCGCGCGATCGTCGGCGCTCACGGCCGGTAGGTCTGCGGTTTGCCCTTTACGCTGGGCTGATGTTCTTCATCTTCGGTTTCGGGACCAAGCGGCAGAACCTGGGCTTCGGGCAGACACGGACCTGTCCGCGTTGCCACAACACGACTCAGTGGCAGCGCGTGCGGGAGTTCAAGCAGTTCACGTTGTTCTTCGTACCGGTCGCCCGGTGGAAGCGCCGTCAGTTGGAGGTCTGTGGTATCTGCGGCGCCGCGATCGAAGCCTGACAAAAGCACCGGCCGCGTTCGTCGTTGCGCTGCCCGGTGCGTGCGCGAGGGCGATACCGCTGCCGTGCCGGCAACTCTCACCGGATCAGAGCGCCGCGACCTGCTGCTCCAGTACGGCCCGAATAGTGGCAGGCTCGACCGAGCCGTGTGGGGTGACGGCGTCCAGCGAGAGGCCGGAGATGAGTGCGGCCAGGTGTACGGCGTGGTGTTCGGGGGCGGGGGTGCCGGTGGCGGCCAGGGTGTCGACGAGGACCTGGCGTAGGTCCGCCGCCATCTGCCGGACGACGGGTTCGAACGCGAGGTTGATACGTGCGGCGGCGATGACCTCCATGAGGATGACCGCTTCGCGGTGCCGTTCGTCGTCCAGAGGGACCAATTCTTCGAGCAGTCGCAGCAGGTGGCGTTTCGCCGCAGCGCGGTCGCCGGGCGGCGTGGTGGTGTGGCGGCTGAGGCGCCGGCCCATCCGGTCGCCGACTTCGGTGGCCACTGCCACGACCAGGGCTTCGTGGTCGGCGAAGTAGTGGCGCACCGAGCCGATATTCAACCGGGCTTCGGCGGCGACTTTGCGGAAAGTCGCGGCGGAGGGGCCGCCGGTCACGATGAGGTTCAGGGCGGCATCGACGATATGGCGGCGTCGAGCATCGGCATCGATCCGGATAGGCACGGGCACAGTCTAGAAAACCGCTTTCGGGTTACATCACGCATGTGATACAAAATCGGCGGTACGACATCCGACCACCGAGGAGAGCCGATCATGGACGAGGCCGAAGCCGTAGCCGCCAACCGTGCGAACTGGGACGAACGGGCCGATGTGCACCGGCGGTCCGAGATGTACGACGTCGATGCCTTCCTGGCCGACCCCGAGGACGTCTCCGTGGTGGTGCGCAACGACCTCTCGGTGCTGACCCCGCACCTGCCGGAAACCGGTATCCAGCGCAGATCCCTGCTCCACCTGCAATGCCACATAGGCACCGACACGGTGTCCTGGGCCCGCCTCGGCGCGGTCGATGTCCACGGTCTCGACTTCTCACCCAATTCGCTGCACCATGCCGACCGCATCGCCCGGGCCGACGGCCGCGAGATCACCTGGGTCGAAGGCGATGCGCGGTACGCATCCGCGCTGATCGAGCGGCAGTTCGATCTCGTCGTCACCAGCGCCGGCACCATCATCTGGCTGCCCGACCTTGTCGGCTGGGCCCGCTCGATCCACGACCTCCTCGCCCCCGGTGCGGTGTTCATGATCCGCGACGACCATCCGATCCTCGGAGCGATGGACTTCGAGCCCTGGCAGATCACCGACGACTATTTCGGCGGAACCGGCCGCCGGACCTATACCGATTCGGGTAGCTACACAGACAACTCGGCCGGGCAGATAACCCAGGCCACGGTCCACGAATGGCGGCACGACCTCGGCGAGATCATCGGTTCGCTGCTGACCGCCGGCCTGCGGATCGAAGCGGTCCACGAGCTGCCGTACATGGATTGGCGCGCCTTCCCCGATCTCGTCCCTTGCTCGCAGGGCTGGACCCTTCCGCCCGGCGCGCCCCGGATTCCGCTGAACTTCGCGGTAGTGGCCCGGCGAGTGTGACGGTGGCCGGTCAATTGAGTTCTCGACGCCCGCTCCGCAGTGAGAACGATCAAAGCGCCACCATCGGGACTCGGCCAGGCGTGGCGAAACACTGACTTCTGGACCGATCAGCGTCCTTGCCTACTCATGTGCCTCGAATATCTGCTGGTTGGGCACGTTGCGCAGACATAAGCCGATGGCCAGGGCTGCGGTCGCCAGGACAGCGGCGCCGAGGCGGGCGGCAACGATGAACCCATCGGTGTACGCGGCGAACGCCTGCTGGAGGAATTGCGCCGAAACCGCGTCCGGCAGGCTCCGGGCGACGGCAACAGCCGCTCCGATGGATTCGGCCGTGTTCTCTGCCGATGTGGGGTAGGCGTGCATCGCGGCGCCGTAGATCGTTGCGGTGACAGCGCCGAGAACGGCAATACCGAGTGCGCCTCCGAATTCGCTGCTCGTCTCCGCGAGCGCGGATGCGGCACCTGCCTTCTCCGGCGGCGCCGTGGCCAGCACGAGGGTGGTCGCCAGGGTGGCGGTCAGGCCGACTCCGAGCGTCAGCGCGCTGTAGCCGGCGACCAGTGTGCCGATATGTGAGCTCGGAGTGACGAAGCTGATGCCGGCAAATCCGGCGGCTGCGATCAGGAGCCCGAGGGCGACCAGGATCCCTTGAGGGGTGGTTCGCGCAAGCATGGAGGCACAAGCCGCACCGAGGAAACTTCCGGCGACTGTAGGCAGCATCCACAATGCGGCCGTCAGTGGCGTGTAGCCGAGAACGGTCTGGGTGTAGCTCGCCGTCAGCAAACCCGTCCCGGCAGCGGCGAAGACAACGACAGCGTTCGACAGGATCGAACCAGCGAACGCGGGCCGGCGAAGCAGGCGTAGATCGATCATGGGGCTGTCGGCAGTCAGCTGACGTGCTACGAAGAGCGCGAAGAAGGCCGCACCGACCATGATCGGTACAAGGGCAATCCAGTCGACGCCGCCCTCGGCCATCTTCTTGATGCCATAGACGATCGGCAGGATCCACGACGGCGTCAGTGCCGCGCCGAGGAGATCGAATCGGCCGGGCTCCGGGTCGCGGGACTCGCGAATCAGCAGCGGTGCGACGATCAACAGCAACACCATGACCGGGACGTTGACGAGGAAGACCGAACCCCACCAGAAATGCTCCAGTAGAAGACCGCCGATGATCGGGCCGATCGAAACACCGCCGATGAATGCGCTGGTCCAGACCCCGATGGCGAGGCGTCGTTGAGTCTCGTCGAGGAATATTCCGCGGATGAGCGATAAGGTGGACGGCGCAAGAGTCGCGCCGCCCAAGCCGAGAAGAGCACGCGCGGCGATGAGCATCTCCGCGCTGGAGGCGAACGCGGCCAGGACCGAGGCGGCGCCGAACGCCGACGCGCCGATGATCAGCAGTCTCCGTCGCCCGATCCGGTCGCCGAGGTTGCCCATGGTGGTCAACAGGCCGGCCATCATGAAGCCGTAGATATCCATGATCCAAAGCAGCTGGCCGGCAGTGGGGTTCAGGTCCGCGCTGATCGACGGTGACGCCATGAACAGTACGGAGAGATCCATCGAGGCCAGCAGCGCGGGGAGCGCCAGCACTGCCAGTCCGGCCCAGTCACGAGGGGATGCGTCGATGCGGGCCGGGCTGTTCACCGGTCGCCGCCCGCAATCTCCTGCACGGTCGCCAGCAGGCGCTTCCGCTCGTCGGGGCCGAGGTAGTATCCGTCGACGACAACGGCATGGATTCGCTGCGTATTTCGGATATCGGCCAATGGATCGGCATCCAGAATCACCAGGTCGGCCACACGGCACTCCTCGACCGTGCCGGCCCAATCCTCGCGACCCAGGAACCTGGCAGGTTCCAGGGTCGCGCATTGCAGGGCCCGCAGCGGGGTCAAGCCGGAGGCGACGAGTTGCTGGAGTTCGAAGTGTAGACTGAAACCGGGAAACAAGCCGGGGCCGACCGAATCCGTGCCGGCGAGCAACCGGACCCCCGCCTCGGCCATGGCACCCACGGTCACACGGCGCCAGTCGAGCAGATCGCTGTAATACGCGGCTTCCTCGGCGACCGGCCGCCGCCGCAGTAGATATGTGTTCTGAGGAAGTCCCAGGACTCCGGAGTGTGCGGGACCAGGTAGTCCATCCGTTCGTCGCCGAGCCGGAACGACTCGGGCCGATCGACGACCGCGTGGACCGCAAGGGTCGGCGTGCACGCGACATCGGCCGCTATGAGCCGTTCGAACACCGAACCCGCCGCAGCGTGGTCGTACGAGGCGATACCGTCCGACTCGATCTGGCCGACCTGGCGTAACCAGCTGCCGAGGTGGAACTCCGGAGACGTCTCGATCCCGGCCAGCGCGGCTTCGAGCCGCTCGACGTCCGATGATGTCGCAGCCCAGATGCCGAACATGTGCTCGAATGATCGCTGACCTGATTCGATTTGCTCCAAGAACGGCACATTGTCCGATCGATGGCCGGCTACGGGGATATCCCGGCGGTGTGCCTCGGCAAGAATTGCCCAGTATGCGTCGGGCGCGAGCCGGGAGTAGACCTTGATGAAATCCGCGCCGGAGTCGATCGCCTCGGATACGGCCCGTCGTGCCTGTCCGGGGGAGCTGATGGTCACGATCGGCGTATCGGGGACATCGGACCACAAGCCGGGGTTGCCGTCGAGGAGGGGGCTGGCGATGGTCATCCGTGGTCCGAGTATCTCGCCGGACTCGATCTTCTGGCGGATCCGGTGAAGCACCGGCCGGCCCCACATCTCCCGTACGGCGGTTACGCCATTGGCGACGTACAAGCCGGCGAAGTGCCTCGGGTCATCGGTCTCCGATTCACTGTGCACGTGCATATCGGTGAGACCCGGGATGAGGTACTTGCCTCGTAGATCATGCACGTGAGCTCCGGCCGGAATCGGAACCTGCGCCGACGGCCCCACCGTCGTGATCATGCGGTCGATCGCGATCACGGTCTGGTCGGGCCGTGGCGCAGCACCGGTAGCGTCGATCACTGTAGCGCCGACGTATGCAACGATCTCGGTATGTGTCATGAGTACAGCGTATTTACGCACTAGTCACACGAAAGTCCATGCAGTGCACTTCCTTTTACTGTTGGTCATCAGCGCGTCGAAAGGAAAGTCAGCGCCCATTCCGCCGGCCCGGTGCACTAGTACACTTTTCGATGTGTCCGAATCGAATGACCTCCCATCGCAGCGAATTGCGGCAGCGTTGCGGCAGAAGATCGTCAGCGGAAAGCTCGGGCCGGGTGATCGGATTCCGTCCACCCGCCAGCTCGTACGTGACTGGGGAGTGGCCATGGCGACGGCGAGCCGCGCCTTGGCGATCCTTCGGGACGAGGGGTTGGTAACCACCCGGACCGGTTCCGGCACCGTGGTCCGTGGTGGCCACGGGACAAGTCGCCCGGCCCTCACTCGGAATCGAGTCCTCGGCGTGGCTGTTCAGATGGCCGATCATGAAGGCCTGGAAGCGGTGTCGATTCGCAAACTCGCCGGCGTGTTGAAAGTGTCCCCCATGTCGTTGTACCGGCACGTTGCAGGGCGCGACGAGCTGGAGACTTTGATGGTCCGCACCGTTTTCAAGTCGAGTCCGCTACCCGACCCCATGCCTGCCGGATGGCGCGAGCGACTCGAATCAGTCTATCGACGGCAATGGCGGCTGTATCGGGCTCATCCCTGGCTCGCGGAGCTGACCTTGGTGACCCGTCCACCGCTGGCCCCGGAGGCCATGCTGCATACCGAATGGGCCCTCGAAGCCCTCGCCGAACTACGGCTCGACGCGCCGACACGAGTCCGCACCGCATTGGCCCTGGCGGCGCTGGTTCACGGCCTGGCTCTGGGGGTGCTGCACGAAGTCCGCGCCGAACAACAGAGCCGCCTGCGCAACGAAGAGTGGTGGGCGACAATCGACGCCGAAGCATCCGAATTGCTCCATGGCGCCGACTTCCGCCGGCTTGCCGAACTGAACATGCTGCCCACTGAAACATTCGGCCTCAGAGGGGTGGACGAAACATTCGAACTCGCCCTCGGGCACTATCTGGACGGGCTCGAGGCCCGGCAACAGTATCGCCGGCAGCGTCCCTGATTTCGGGGGGTGCCGAAACCCGCGGCGGGTACGTGCTGGTAGGAAACCGGATCGCCCACCACGGTGCTCTGGTGCCGACTGCTTCAGTCGAGGAACATATCGGGAATCGGATTCGCGCCGCCGCCGTATTCCGACAGGTCGGTGCGGCCCGACTCGAGAAGCGCCGCGGCATCGATGTAGGTGTTGCCGGTGTTGAACTTGGCTTCGCGGGAGAGGATTTCGGCGGCCGCATCGCCCATGATCTGCGGGCTGCGCGAGGATTCCAGCAGGTTCGTGCCGTCGGGCAGGTTCGCGACCGCGGAGGTCGCGATATAGGTCTGCGGCCACAGGCAGTTCGCGGCGATTCCGGCCTCGGCGTATTCCGCGGCCCAGCCGAGCGTCAGCAGCGTCATCCCGTATTTCGAGAGTGTGTAGGAGGGATGGGCGCCCAGCCAGCGCGGGCTGGTGTTCAGCGGCGGCGCGACGGTGAGGATATGGGGGTTCGGGGCCTGGCGCAGATGCGGTAGGCAGGCCCGGGTCAGTAGGAAGGTGCCGCGCAGGTTGATCTGCTGCATCAGGTCGAACTTCTTCGCCGAGAGGTTCTCGGTGGGGTCTGTGGCGATGGCGCTGGCGTTGTTCACGCAGTAATCGATGCGGCCGAAGCGTTCGAGTGCGGTCTCCACGACCCGCGCCACATCGGCTTCCTCCCGCACATCGCCCACGACGGCGGCCGCCTTACCGCCGGCCGCCTCGATATCGGCGACCGCGGTGTGCACGGTGCCGGGCAGCTTCGGATGGGGTTGTGCGGTCTTGGCCAGGAGCACCACATTCGCGCCCCGGCGTGCCGCGGACAGGGCGATGGCCAGTCCGATACCGCGGCTGGCGCCGGAGACCACCAGGGTCCGGTCGGTGAGGTTCTGCTGCTCGGTCGACATATCTCTCCTGGTCGATTACGCGTTCCCGCGAAGCGGTATTGGCATTCTCATTTTCTGCAAGTATCGTATTCAACGATGAACGATGCAGTCCATACCTCCTCGGGTATCCCGCTCGAACCGGTCTACGGGCCGACCGACCGGCATACCGAACCGCCCGCGCCCGGCGCGTTTCCGTTCACCCGGGGCAACTACGCCACCGGTTACCGGGGACGGCTGTGGACCTTCCGGCAGTACTCGGGATTCGGCACGGCCGAAGAGTCCAACCGGCGCTATCGCTATCTACTCGACCAGGGCGGCACCGGTTTGTCGGTCGCCCTGGATCTGCCCACCCAATGCGGTTACGACTCCGACGATCCCGAAGTGGGGGAGGAGGTCGGGCGGGTCGGTGTCGCGGTCGATACGCTCGCCGACGCCGAAATCCTGTTCGACGGCATCCCGCTGGACAAGATCAGCACCAGTTTCACCATCAACGGCACGGCCGCGATCCTGCTTGCCTTCTATGTGGCGGCGGCGGAAAAGAAGGGGGTGCCGCGCGAGAAGCTCACCGGCACCATCCAGAACGATATCCTCAAGGAATACGCCTCCCGCGGTACCTGGATCTGGCCGCCGCAGCCCTCGCTGCGGTTGATCGCCGACACCATCGAGTTCTGCGCCGCGGAGGTGCCGCGGTTCAACGCGATCTCGGTGGCGGGCGCGCATTTCCGCGATGCCGGCGCCACCGCCGTCCAGGAGATGGCCTTCACTCTCGCCGACGGTGTCACCTATTGCGATACCGTCGTCGAACGCGGCCGGATGAGTATCGAAAAGTTCGCCCCGCAGATCTCGTTCTTCTTCTACACGCACGGCGATTTCTTCGAAGAGGTCGCGAAGTATCGGGCGGGTCGCCGCCGCTGGGCGACCATCGTCCGCGAACGCTACGGCGCGACAACGGATAAAGCGTCGATGTTCCGGTTCGGCTGTGTGGCCGGCGGTGCCTCGCTCTACGCCCCGCAGGCCCAGAACAACCTCGTCCGCATCGCCTACGAGGCAATGGCCGCAGTGCTCGGTGGCGTGCAGTCGATGTTCACCGCGGCCTGGGACGAACCGTTCGCGCTCCCCAGCGAGGAATCGGCGACCATGGCGCTGCGTACCCAGCAGATCCTGGCCTACGAAACCGGTGTCACGCGGGTGGCCGATCCGCTGGGCGGCTCCTATTTCGTCGAGGCCCTCACGGACAAGACCGAAGAGGCCATCAAGGAGATCATGACCGACCTGGACAACCGGGGCGGAATGGTCCGCGCGATCGAAGACGGGTATCTGCAGGGCCTGATCGCCGACGAAGCGTACAAGCTGCACCAGGAGATCGAATCCGGTGCGAAACCTGTGGTGGGCGTGAACAAGTTCGTCTCCGACGAACCGGCACCGGAGATCTCCACCTACGAACTGGACGCCGAGGGCCGGGAAACCCAGTTGAAACGGCTGGCCAAAGTGAAGGCCGAACGGGATTCCGCCGCTGTGCGCGACACCCTGGCCGCGCTGTCGCGGGCCGCGGAAGGAGACGACAACCTCATGCATCGTCTGATCGACTGTGCCAACGCGTATTGCACGGTGGGCGAGATGACCGCCGCCCTCAAACAGGTGTGGGGCGAATTCCAGCAACCGGTGGTGTTCTGATGGCCGCGCGTGTATTGGTCGCGAAACCCGGTCTGGACGGCCACGACCGGGGTGCGAAGATCGTCGCCCGCACCCTGCGCGACGCCGGATTCGAGGTGGTCTACACCGGGATCCGGCAGCGGATCGAGGACATCGTCTCGATCGCGGTGCAGGAAGACGTGGCCGTGGTGGGTTTGAGCATCCTGTCCGGTGCCCATGTGGCCCTGACGAAACGAGTGGTCGATGCCCTGCGCGCCGCCGACGCCGGAGATATCGCGGTGGTCGTCGGCGGCACCATCCCGCAGGGCGATATCGAGAAGTTGCAGGAGGCGGGTGCCGCCGCCGTGTTCCCGACCGGCACCCCGCTCGATGTCCTGGTCACCGCAATGCGGGAGCTCACCGGGGCCACGGCCCCGTCCTGATCTCCTGGACGCCCGGCGTCCGGGTTCGGAGCCGCCGCCGTGACGGTAGGCGGCGGCTCCCCTTGATTCGATTGTGAGAGTGGAGGAACCGTGCGTATCGGTGTGATGATCGGTCCCGAGCGCGGCGATACCGCGCGTAAGGCCGCCCGGATGGTCGACGACATCAAATGGGCCGAATCGGCCGGTATGGATACCGCGTGGATTCCGCAGATCCCCACGGATTTCGACGCGCTGGTGACGGTCGCACTGCTCGGTGCCGCAACCGAGCGGATAGAACTCGGTACCGCGGTGGTGCCGTTACAGGCGCAGCACCCGATTGCCCTCGCCCGGCAGGCGTTGTCCGCACATGCCGTGGCCGGCGGCCGGCTCGCGCTGGGTGTGGGGCCTTCGCACCACTGGATCGTGCAGGACATGCTCGGTCTGCCCTATGAGAAGCCGGCCGCGTACTCGCGTGACTATCTCGAGGTGCTGAATCCTGCGTTGAACGGCCCCGGAACGGTGGACGTCTCGAACGGCAGCTTCACTGTGCACAACCAGCTGGACCTCGGACCGGTGGCCCCGCTGCCGGTGATGATCGCGGCGCTCGGTCCGGTGATGCTGCGGATCGCGGGCGAGCACACCGACGGCACGATTCTGTGGATGGCCGATGAACGTGCCATCGCCGACCATGTGGTTCCCCGGATCACCAAGGCCGCCGCCGATGCCGGTCGTGTCGCCCCGCGGATCGTGGCCGGCCTGCCCATCTGCCTGTGCGCTTCCGGTGAGATCGATACCGCCCGCGACCGCGCCAACCGCATACTCGGCGAAGCCGAGGTTTCCCCGAACTATCAGCGACTCCTGGAAAAAGGCGAAGCCAAGGATATCGGCGATATCTGCATCGCCGGTGACGAGGAAGCCATCGCGGATGGGCTGCGCCGCTATGCGGAAGCCGGTGCCACCGACCTGTCCGTGCGCCTGCTGCCCATCGGCGACAACCGCGACGAACTGGTCGCCTCCAAACGCCGGACCCGCGAAATGATCGCGCAGATCGCGAAAGACCTGCGATGAAGCGATCAGTCCGCCCTCGCCACGGTTTCCGGGATACGCGCGAACCCATGCCCGCGGAGCTGCGGTGATGCGAGATACCCGCCAACGCTTCGGCCTGCGCCGACGGCATGAACCCGCGCCGAAGGAGCCTCGGTGATGCAATACCTCCGCTTTCGCCAAGGCCCGCGCGGGCCGTATCAACTCGCGCCCGAGGAGTTCAGATGAATACGGGGCCCTTGAGCGGTATCCGGGTGCTCGAGGTGGGCACCATGCTGGCCGGCCCCTACGCCACCATGATGCTGGCCGATCTCGGGGCCGAGGTCACCAAACTCGAACCGGCCGGCGGTGATATCTCCCGCAAGGTCGGCGATTCCTACTTCGCCAGTCTCAATCGCGGCAAGCGCAGTATCTGTCTGGACCTGGCCTCGGCTGCCGGACAGCGCCGGCTGGGGGAGCTGGCCGCCGAATCCCACGCGCTCCTGGTGAATCTGAAGCCCTCGGCCATCCGCAAACTGGGCCTGACCTACGAGGCGCTGCGGCACCACAACGAACGCATCGTCTGCGTCGCCCTCACCGGTTTCGGGCTGGACAACGGTGACGATCCCGCGTTCGACTACGTGGTTCAGGCCGCCACCGGCATCGCCGCCCTCACCGGCGACCCGGCCGGCCCGCCCACCCTGCCCGGCTACTCATCCGCCGACAACTCCACCGGCCTCACCGCCGCTCTCGGCCTGCTCGCCCAGATCGTCTCCGGTAACGGCGGCCAGATCGATGTATCCCTGCGTGATGTGATGCTCTCCCAGCTGAACTACCACGCCGCCGCCTACCTCGACAACGGTATCGAGCCCCAGCGGCGCCCACACGGCGCGCACTCTTACTACGTTCCCGCCCAGTTGTTTCCGACCTCGTCCGGATACCTTGCCCTGTTCATCACCCACGACAGCTTCTGGCGATCGTTCTCGAAGGAGGCCGCGATCACCGGCTACGACACCATGGCCGAGCGGACGGCCCACCGCGACGATGTGCTGCAATCGGTGACCACCGCCCTGCGCACCGACACCGCCCTCTCCTGGGAGGCCCGCCTGCGTCCGCTCGGCGTTCCCGCCGCCGCGGTGCGCACCCTGCCGCAGGCACTCGACGACACCCCGGAAATGGTGGTCCGGGCGGGCGGGCACCGGCTGGTCGCCTCGCCCATCCGGGTGGCCGGTTGGACCCCGGACTACCGTCCGCCGCCGCGGCTCGGGGAACACGGCCGCATCGGCGAATAGGACGGCCGCGGCCGCGGCGAGGTCGAGCTCGGGAAGTCCGGCGTGGAAAGCCGGACCGTCCGCTGATGCCAAGCAATACGATGGAATTCGGCGCATGCTATCTTTTGCCCACAATCGCCGGCCGGGTCGGTATCACGCGACTGGAGCCCGGTGGACCGCTACGAGGGGTGTGAGGACGCCGGCGGATGAGAATTCAACCGAGAGAACAGATTCTGGGTATCTGGAAGGCGATGATCGACGCCTGCTGGGACGGCGAGCAGTGGCAGTGGGGCGGGATTCGCTCCGTCAACTCGATCAGCGATTCCGAGCAGTTGCTCTGCCTGCTGTACCCCGCGACCGAAATCGACGTGTTCGCCCTGCACGACCCGGACCGCATCGAGAAGGATGTGCAGGCCGTCTTCGAACCCATCGGCGGCACAACCCGTATCGGTGCCTTCGTGGTGTCGCTGTTGGCGTCCTATATCGAGAACAATTCCGCGGCGGACGGTCAGCCGATCTTCGCCGGGGGCAGCTATCTGCGCTCGAGCGAGGGCCGTCCGGCGACCGATGTGCAGCAGCGGCTCGATATCGTCGACTCCTATTCGATGTCGCTGACCCTGTGTATGGCCGGACTGCGGTTCCTTCGTGATTACCGGGCGCGTGTCCGGCCCGGAGCTTCCACCGCGCAGATCGAAGAGTTGTCGGCCCGTCTCAGCGACAGGCTCACCGCCGCCATGACCGGTCTGGTCCGTAGCTTCGTCGTCAACACCTTCCGCCCGGCCTCGTCCGAGGGGCAGGCGATCCTGCGCATGCTGAACCAGTCCGGAAATACCGAGCGCACAGTGCTCGCCGGTATCCGGACCGGCCTCGCCCGGGTCCGGGCCCGCCTGCGCAGCGATATCGCGCTCGGGCAGGAAAAGGCGGTGGAGGAACTCGAAGACGACTCCCTGCTCTTCGAGTGCGGCTGGACGTGGGGAATCGCGAAAGACGCCTCACCCGTCGATTTCGTGCCCACACCGATCGCGGACACCCCTGGCGTGGCCCAGTCGCGGCCCTATCTGTATTTCACCGTTGTCGCACTCGACGGCATCAACGACCTGGTCTCCCCGCGCGCCGGTGAACTGGGCCTGCTCGACGAAACCCAGCACCGGCTGGCCCAAGCGCTGCGCACCCGCTGGGAGCTGACCCAGCGTTACTGGTCGAATGTGGCCCGGTTCGGTGAAGGTCGCTGGCCGCTCGAGGACATCCCGTGGGAGACCTCCGACGGCGAACAGTCCGACTACTACAGTCTCATCGTTTCCGCCGTGCTGATCCAGGACCTCGTCGCCCGGACCGCCTCCGATGACGATTTGACCAGGGCCGTAGCAATTTTCGACGAGCTGGCGGGCCGGGGCCGGATCATCCGGCGGCCGATGCGCGGCGATCCGGCGGTGCAATTGCACCAGCCCGGTGTCCTGCTCGCTCTGCGTGGTACCGAGGAAGTGGACAGCGGCCCGCAGCTGCAATGGCAGGTATCGGATTTCGCGGCGGTACTGCTCAAGCGGATGATGCAGGCGGCCCGTCTGTCCAACAACGTCGCCGCGCGCGATAAGCTCATGGAGCTGTCGAAGGCGACCATGGACCATCTCAACGCGCGCATGCTGCGCGAAGGCGCGATCGGCCTGTGGGACGATCCCGGCGGGGCGTTCGCCGACCATCCGGGCAGCGATGATCAGAGCAGTGGCGAGACGCGGCCCTCGTGGTACATGACCGAGCGCATGATCGAGTGTTTCGTCGTCGCGGACCGCACCTACCGCGAGCCACCACCGAACTGGCCCGATCTGCAGTCGATGGCGCGGATCATGCTCAATACCGCCGAACACCGTTTCGACCAGGAGATGCTCGGAGTCCGGATCGACGACTACTCCGACAACCGGGAGGCGCTGTACGGCGTCGAACGCCATATCGACGAGGCCCGGCGGCTGATCCGGGAGGACGCGGCGACCGCCTTCGTCCACACGCTCGACGCGCTGCGCGAACTCGACGAGCTCGCCGCGGGACGCCGCGACGCCACGAGGAACATGTGATCCCATGATCGTCTTCGCGACCTCCGACAAAGGGGGCACCGGGCGCTCGGTGACGAGCTGCAATCTCGGTTACCGGCTGTCGTCCAGGGGCAAGAGGGTTGCCTATCTCGACTTCGATTTCGGTTCCCCCACCGCGGGTGCCCTGTTCGAACTCGGTGGCTACGAGCGCGGGGTCGCGCCCGACGTCGATCGCGACGGCGCCGAACAGGGCGTCGGCTTGCACGCGTACCTGCTGGGAACAGGAGGCGCGCCTGCCCGTGTCAATGTTCGCGACCGGACCGATCGCGAAGATGTCCGTCGCAGAAGCGGCCGCGGCGGGCAGCTGGTGCTGTTTCCCGGCGATCAGGGCGGGGGAGAGTTCGACCGGCGCTGGGACCCGGAGGTGGTCGAACGATGCGTCCGCCTGCTGCATACGGCGGACAAGGAGTTCGATCTGACGATCGTCGACCTCAGCGCGGGGCGTTCCATCGCCCTCGATATCGTGGTGCACGCGACCGCGCAGGGTGTGCTGGCCGCGCGGACGGCGCGGTGGCTGGTATTCCATCGTTGGACGCGCCAGCACATCTATGCCGCGAGCGGTCTCGTCTACGGCCCCCACGGGATCCTCGAATGCGGCGAACGTGCTGGGCACGACCGCGACGAACTGCTGAGCAATATCCGTTTCGTGCGGACCGCGGTGCCCCAGGTCGACCGGATTCGCGGGGGAGCGGCCCCGCAGGCCGCGTGGTTGCATCGGCAGGATCGAATCCTGAACGAACTCGCCGGTGAGTTGCAGATCGGTGCGAGTTCCCTGCTGGGTACGATTCCGGTCGAGCCGATGCTGCAGTGGCGAGAGCAATTGATCCTCGACGTCGACGTGCAGAAACAGATCGCGAACCGTTCGACCGTCGAGGCTTTCGACCACCTCGGTGATCGGTTGCTCGATCCGCGCACATGGGTTCCACTGAACTAGACAGCCGTCCCGAATCATTCGACCGCGACATCGTTCGCAGAACAGGCATCCGACCACGTGGAGAATGTGGCAGATTACAGCGAGGCGAGCGAACTCGGAAGAGTCAGCGCTGTGCCGTTGTCGCATATATCGGTCGAGGTAGGCCACTTCCTCATGCAGGATCTGGTCAACGGGGTGGACCGCATTCAACAACAGTTCCGGCGTATCGTGCCACTGCTCGACGCGTTCACCCGGTCCGCGCAGGCCGAGTTCGGGGGCCGGGCCCGGATCAGCACCTGCTTTCTCGTCGACGACTATTTCCGGCCCGATACCGACCCGGGCGTAATTCTCGACAAGCTGCTGGGCACGGCTGCCGATTGTGGGCTGAGGATCGACTACCTGGCCCGGGAGGCGGGGTGTGCCGATGTTCCCGAAGTCGTTCGCGACGGGGTTGTGCGCACTTCCTCGATAGCGCTGGCCGAAATGGTGCGGCACCGGATCGTCGCCGAGCCCGATCAGGGCGCAAACGGCCGCCGGCCGCCGACCGCGGAGTCCGGGTGGTTGTGCAACGGCAAACGGGCCACCGATCAAGAACCCGGGGCGGCTCTGCATCCGATGCAGGAGTACCGGCCGCCCGAGGAATTCGGCCGCCGCGGGCATTCGATATTCCTCGATGTAGAGATGTGGGACCACCCGAACACGGATGCGGACGTCCCCAAATGGTCGTGTCCGTACCTGGCGGCGATCTGGCAACTGCTGCGGTTGGGCATGCTGCGATATGAGGGCCGGCCCCCGGTGGAACCGCAGGCGTGGAACCGGCAACGGTGGCCGGACCGCTGGGAAGATCTCCCTTCGGTCGTTCAGCTCGAGCCGAACGCCAAACCGTTCGCCGCCTACCGTTCGCTGTCGATTCTGCCGATGCGTTACGTCGGTATCGAACACGCGGTCCGGGTCATTCTCGATCACATCCAGCTCGACCACGAGGTGGTCGAGCAGGTGGTCGCACGTGGCAGGGCCGAGAACATCACGGTGTCCCGGCGGGTCGCGGAGCGGCTCGAGCATCATCTGCTGGCCGGATCCTGATGCCCGGATCCGTTGCCGCGGAGCCGCCGCGTGGCTCTGCCCGCCGTTCTGCCCGCGCCCAGGGAAGAGGCCGGGCTGTCCGGGTTCTCGCCCGTGCCGCGGCCGGTCAGCCGCGCATACCGTCGCCACCGGCTCCGCCGCACGCGCCGCCCGGCATCCTGGCAATGTTCGGTGAGGTGAGCACTTCCCTGCTGCCCACGGCCACCGCGCTACAGCACGGGGAGGTCCGTGAGCTGCTCGAGCTGAGCCCCGACCATCGAGTGCGGTGGCGGGAACGGCCGGTATCGCTGGGGATTTCGCCGCCGATCGCGGAGGGGGTGGATTGCGGGCTCGCTGTCGCGAGGCATCCGGCCGTGCGCGCGATCGGCACCATTGCCTTGCGCGCAACCGTAGTCGGGGGACGGGTCGTGCAGAGTTCGGCCCGGTGTTCGGTGACCCGCTCGGCATCGGACAAGCGGCAGGGATGGTTCCACTATTTGAGCCGGGTGGGCGTTCTCGAGGTGATGACCAGGGTCACCCATGAGACACCGGCACGCCTGGCCGAGGGTTTCCTCGGTGACCGTCCGAGTTCGGCGACACTCGATCTGACCTCGCCGACCGACCGGCTCCTCGGCCGAATCGGGCTGCGCAGGCTGGATAACGAGGCCCCGCTGCGGGCGGGGACGCTGCGGCTGCGCTGGGCGGCCCGGGTAGGCGACCTCACGCGGCCGCAGGTGGCGTTCCGGGTACACGACGATCTGACGAGGACGGCGCTGATCGTCGTGCCCGCGGAATCGGAACTCGATGCTGTGCAACGCTTCTGTGAGGATCTGGCCGCCCACGATTGGCTGCTGACCGTAGCGTCCGATGCTGTCGAGCGCGCGGACCTGGCCGGTCCGGGTACGCGCGAATCCGTGGAAATTCTCGCCCCGGTACTGGAACATCTCGCACATCTGTGGGTCCCCGGCGCCCACACACCGGCGGGTCTGCGTGACCTGTGGGCCCAGCTGGCCGAGGAACCCGACCTCGCCGCGCAATGGCTCCGCACGGTTGGGCATATGCGCAACCGGCTGCTGGTCTCGACATGGAAGGCCATGCACGAGAACACCCTGTGAGGATCAGAATCGGAACCAGCGGCGCACCAGCAGGGCGAAAAGTACCGACAGGAAAATGATTCCGGTCCAGGATTCGACCAGCAAGAGGACCTGGGCGCGGGCGTTGAGGTCGTCGACGCCCACCGGATTGAGGTAGTTGGTGAAGCATACTTTGGCCGCATCGGCCAGCGAGTGCCAGGTCAGCTGCTTTCCCTCCCATATCCAGTACAGAATGGTGAACAGGACCAGTTGTACCGCGATCCAGGCCAGCAGCTGGAAGGGTTTGAACCCATAGCCGCACAACATATCCGAGACGAAGCCCGGGATGCGCCGCCACCGCGGCATGGTCGCCTGCCGCTTGGCCCGTGCCCGGGCCAGGCGGCAGCGGTCCTGGGCTGTGACATCTTCGGCGACATCGAAACAGTAGGTGGCGCGTTTGTAGGCGAGTGCCGCGTGTGCGGGCAATCCGCTCTTCTTCAATACGCCGCCGAGCACTTCGTACAGCTCGGCGAGATACATGTTCTGTGTCCCGCTGAGCCGGCGTGGCCCGCGGAACTCCACCTCCAGCGCGAGTAGTTTCCGGATGCTTGCGGCCGGGCCGTGCAGCACATCGGGATCGTCCGGGCTCGGCCGGTGCACCTGCTCGAATACGAGGGCATCACCGCGCGGCGGAACATTGGATTTCTCGTATTCGACGACGACCTGTTCGACCCGATGATGGAAATTGGCGAGCAGATTCCGCTCGGTGAGTGGTTTGCCGTTGTCCTGGATGGTTCCCAGCTCGTCCAGACGCAGCGCGTAGTGAGCGGATTGACGACCGATCAGGTCGATCATGGACCGCACCGCGGGTGGGGTCTGGTCGGCGCTGTTATCCGGCATAGGGGGTCCCCTCGAACGAGTAGCTGAGTCAGAACTGCTGACCGCGTGGGCGTTTGACCCACTGTGGGCCGTCGGAGGCCGCAGTGTCCCAGCGCCGCGGGGCCGGATCGAACCGGAGTTCGAGCACATCGCGGGGCTCGTCGGTCCCGAAATAGTGCTGATCACGCTCGATCTGCCGGAAGCCCGTCTTCTCGTACAGCTTGACCGCAGCGGTGTTCTCCTGACGCACGGTGAGGCGGACGCGGTACACCTGTGCGTCCCGACACCGATCGAATACGTGCTCCAGTAAACGAGTTCCGAGACCGTTGCGGCGGGCCCGTTCGGAAACGGCCATACTCAGCACCCAGGCGCACCCCTGCCCGTCGACGCCTACCACGGCGTATCCGAGGATTGCGCCTGCTTCTTCGGCGACGACCCAGTGTGATCTGTGCAGTTCGAACAGCTGACGCAGGATGAAGAACGGATAGGCCAGGTCGGTGAACTGGGCCTTTTCCATACCCGACAGGATGGGCAGGTCCTCCAGCCGCGCAGACCGGAGTCTGGCCTCACCTGTTGTGGCGAGTGGAGCTCCGCCGAGGAACTGCGGCCGGTCTGCTGGTCGACGGGTCATATCTGCTGCCTCACCCCCGAGTTCGGCTATCGGTGCCGAACGTCGTCGTTATATAGAGTGTGCATCGGTGATCGAGGTCCGTCCACAAAAGTGAGCAGTTCGCCGGTAGCCGCAGAATAGCCTGTGCGACAGCGCAATACGCCTCATCTGCAGCTTTGGTGTTATTCCGGCACGTCGGCCCCGGGCAGTATTAGCCTCGGGGCCGAGCAGCTATCGAGCAGCCTCCGCGGGTGCGAATCGGCACGGTGCGGTCACCGGCGCGGGATCGGCTGCCCCATGGTGCTTGTCGAAGCAGGGCCTGCCGGAGTGGTTCGGCCGGCGCGGAGGGCGAAACCGTCGCACAGGGCGGTCAGGCCGAGGTGTAGCAGGTCGAGCTGGGCGAATTGGTCGCCGGTTCCGTGTAGTTCCGATAGTGCGGGTGGGGTCGGGTGAACCGGGTAGCCGGCCAGTAATGACCGCAGGCCGTTCTCTTCTGTGCTGTCGACTCCCTTACGGGTCACCAGGGACGAACTGACGTGGGGGAGGGTGGCGCCGGAGATGTAGTTCCAGACCGCGAACGACATCTCGGTGGCTTCGTGCGTGGTGACCCCGAGTTCGCGGAACCCGTCGACGAGCCAGGCCAGGCATGCGAGGCTGCTGGGCCCGAAGCTGTAGCGGGGGGTGGCGAAGGCCAGCAGTACCCACGGATGCCGCTGATACAGCTCCCAGTCGATCTCGCCGGCGATCCGGACCCGGTCCCGCCAGGTCCAGTTCTTGCCCTCGACCGCCGGGTAGGGGTAGCGGCCCGCCACCTCGTCGGCCATGGCGGCGATCAGCACATCCTTGTTCGCGATATGCCGGTACAGCGACATCGCGCCCACACCCATCCGGTCGGCGATCCGCCGCATGGACAGGGCGTCGAGCCCCGCGGTATCGGCGAGGGAGATAGCGGTATCGACGATGGCGGCTCTGGTGAGCTTCGGTTCGGTCATCGGATGCCTGACTTCGACCGCGGAACTGACATGCGTACACTGTACCCCGGATCATGCGTACGCCGTACGCGACAGGGAAGGGAATGGTGGATGACGAACGTGGAGGCAGCGCACGCCACGCGGGAGGCGGGCGGCTCGCGGCGCGCCTGGCTCGGTTTGGCGGTCCTGGTGCTGCCGGTGCTGCTGGTGTCGATGGATATGTCCGTACTGTTCCTGACACTGCCGACACTGACCGTCGACCTGGACCCGTCGGCCGCCCAGCAGCTGTGGATCCTCGATATCTACGGATTCCTCATCGCCGGCCTGCTCATCACCATGGGCAACCTGGGCGACCGGATCGGGCGGCGGCGCATCCTGCTCGGGGGCGCGATGATGTTCGGTATCGCCTCGGTACTCGCGGCGTTCGCGCCCAGCGCCGAGGTACTGATCGCTGCGCGGGCCCTGATGGGTATCGGCGGCGCCACCCTGCTGCCGTCCAGCCTGTCGCTGATCACCACCCTGTTCCCGGACGCGCGGCAGCGCGCCACCGCGATCGGCGTATGGACGGCATTCTTCGCGGGCGGTTCGGCGGTCGGCCCGATCATCGGCGGGGTGCTGCTGCACCACTTCTGGTGGGGATCGGTATTCCTGATCAACGTCCCGGTGCTGCTGGTGCTGCTCGTCTTCGGGCGGATCCTGCTCCCGGAACACCGGGCGACCGCACTGGGCCCGCTGGACCTGCCGAGCGTGGCACTGTCCATCGGCGGCATCCTGCCGCTGGTGTATGCGGTCAAGCACGCCGCCGAATTCGGTATCGACTCGGTGGCCTTGATATCGGCGGTGATCGGCGGTGCACTCCTGACCCTCTTCGTGCGCCGGCAGCGGCGCATCAGTGAACCGCTACTGGATCTGCGGCTGTTCGGGAACGGGCCGTTCTCGGTCGCGATCGGGTCCAGCCTGGCCGGAATGATGTCGCTGGCGGGGCTGAGCTATCTGGCCAGCGTCTACCTGCAGTCGGTCACCGGCCGCGACCCGCTGGCCGCCGCGCTGCTCGGTATCCCGATGGCGGTGACGGTGTTCGTGTTCTCGATGACGGGATCGCGGGTGGCGCAATGGCTGGGTGGCCGGGGCGCGTTCGCCTCGGCGCTCGTGGCCGCCGCGGTCGGCAACCTGATGCTGCTCGGTATCGGCGTGGACGGCGGAGTCGGCTGGTATGTGGCGGGTTCGGCGATCGCCGGTGTCGGCTACGGGATCGTGTTCACGCTGGTCTCGGAAGTGGCCGTCTCCTCGGTGCCGCCGGAGCGGGCGGGTTCTGCGGTGGGAATCTCGGAAACCAGTTTCGAACTCGGTAACGCCCTCGGGCTGGCGCTGCTCGGATCGCTGGCGGCGGTGATCTTCAGCTCCGGCGGCGATTTCGCTCCGACCATCGGCGAGACCATCCAATTCGCCGGGGACGATCCGGCGCTGGTGCATGCGGCGCGCGAATCGTTCGTCGACGGTATGCACGTGGCGACCACGGCCGGGGCGGCCGTACTTCTTGTGATGGCGGTCGTCGTGCTGGTCAGCCTCCCGCGCCGGACCCGCTCGGCCGAGCGCAAACAGGTCGAGCACGCGTAACGGCGGGTTCCGCGGCTCCCGGCCGTCATACTCGGCCCAGCGCCGGCGCTGCTGTCCGGTCGCCGACTCCTGGACGGTTGGCGAACCATAATTCTCTGTACACAGCCGGCGCTGCTCGGCTCGCAGCAGTGCAGACTCGGACGACCACGCGGATCGACCTCGTCGCCGGTGATCGGCGGCGAGGTCGGCCCTTGCTCGTCTGCCGCTATACGGTGATCTTGTGATCGGCCGGGCCCGGGCTTCCGGTACGCCCGGTGGACCCGTCGCCGGTGGCCCGGGGCCTATCGGATCGAATGAAACAACAGGTGGCCGCACCGGCGAACGGTCCGATCGCCAGCACGATGAACGCCGCGTAGAACGAGCCGGTGGCGTGGAAGACGAAACCGACCACCGCGGGCACCACCACACTGCCGAGCTGCCAGATCGCATTGACGCCCCCCGCCGCGGAACCGACCAGGTCACGTCCGGCCAGGGCCGGGGTCAGCGCGGCGGTGAGCGGTGAGTAGGCATAAGCGCCCAGTCCCAGCAGTGGCGCGCACCAGAGGAACTGGGTGAGGCTCGACAGCGATCCGAAGGTGAGCAGGGTGCCGCCGAAGACGACCAGGATCGCGATGATCGGTAGTTTCTGGCCCAGCCGGAGTCGATCGGTGATCCATCCGACCATGGGTTTCGCCACGACGGCGACCCCGGCGAAGATCACCAGAACCGTCCCGGCGTCGACGGGATCGATACCGTTGGCCTTGACCATTAGCGTATTCGACCAGGTCACGAAGCCGTAGGTACCCCACAGTCCGCCGAATCCCGTGACGGCGAGCAGGAGCAGATCGCGGTTGCGCAGCAGCGGGCGCAGATCCGGTAGCGCGGCGGCACGGGATTTCTGTGGTGTCTCCCGCTCGGTGACTCCCTGCGGCCGATCGCGCAGCAGCACGAAACACAGGACGCTGATGACGACGGTGACGATGCCGAACACGTGATACGACTCGCGCCATCCCGAAGCTTCGATCAGCCGGGGGACGACGGCGTTGGCGATGACCGTGCCGAGCGAGGTCGCGGTCATGAACACGCCCATCGCGAACCCTCGCTGCGCGGGCGTGAACCAGGTCGCGATGAGTTTGAGCCCGCCCGCGTAGTCGGCGCCGGCGAACAATCCGACGACGCCCTGCACGATCAAGCCCGCGGTGATCGATTCGATGGTGCCGAAAACGATCATGAACGAGCCCGCGACCAGTCCGGTGAGCGAGAGGATCATCCGTCCGCCCAGCCAGTCGGTGAGGAAGCCGCCGAAGGCGTTGGAGGCCACGTAACCGATGTAGTAGCAGGTCGCGAAGATACCGATGGCGGCGATCGGCACGGCGAGGGAATCGCTGACCGAGGCCGAGGCCGGACCCCAGGTCGACCGGTCGACCGAGGTCATGGTGAACGCGGCCCAGCACATCGTGAGGACGACCCACCGGTAGGCGGAGGAGTGCCGGACGCTCGTGCCGAGTCCAGGGCGCCCTCCGTGGTTACGCGGCGCGGCCGCCTCCGGGCCTGACTTGCTCATGCGGTGTGCTCCGATTCGCGCGATGACGGCAGTGGGTGGGGTGTCCAGTGCGGCCCGCTCATACGATCGCCCCCTGGGCGAGCAGGGCGCGGCGGATACCGGGCAGATCGTGGCGCCGGCCCTCGCTGTACTGCGCGGCGGCGATACCCGCGGCGTGTCCGGTGGCGAAGGCGGTGCCCATCACCCGTACCGAGGCGAACGCCTCGTCGTCCGAGCTGGTCAACCGGCCGACACCCCACACATTGCCGGTGTCGGCGCACCGGATGGCATCGTAGGGGACGTCGTACCAGCGCCCGCCATCGATCTCCTCGTAGTGGGTCACCCCCGGCCCGGCGTGATCCTCGATCGGCCAGCCGCAGCGTCCGATGGATTCGTCGGGACGTTTGCGGGCCCGCCGCACATCGTCGGCGGTGATCATGGTTTTGCCGACCAATCGCCGGCTCTCCCGGATGCCGATCTGCGGGCCGGAGGTGACCAGGTAGGCCTGCTGCCATCCGGCCATTCCCTTGCGCATGGCGTCGAGATAGCGCCAGGACTGTGCCCGGGCACCGGCTTCCGCGGCACTGCTCTGCTCGGCGTCGAGGGTGTCGAAATGTTCGTCGACCAGCAGCGCCATCACCTCACCGGTGACCGGCAGCCGCACGGCGATCCCGTGGTCGCGTGGCAGCTCGGCACCCGTTTCCTGGTTGTAGGCGGCCACCGCGGCGCGCATACCGTCGGTCGAGAGATCGGCGTCCTCGGCGACTCCGCCGAAGCGGCAGGCGAGAGTGTTCGTCTGCCGGTCGGCGAGGTCCACCGTGCGCACCGCCGCCCCGGCGAGCGCCAGCAACGCACCGTCACCGCTGGCATCGATGAAGGCATCGGCCGTGAGCCGTTCGGTGCCGCCGCGGTGGGCGAGTTCGACCTCGGTGATCACCCCGTCGCGCCGGGTCGCCCCGATCAGGGTGGAATGCAGCCGGGTCTCCACCCCCGCATCGGCGACGATCTCGTCGCAGACGATCTTCGTGGTCTCGGCGTCCAGCAGCACGATCCGGTTACCGGTCCAGCCCATGACCTTCTCCGCGTACACCCCGCGAGCACGCAGGCGGTCCAGGACCTCGCCGCCCACACCGGCGACGACGGTTTCGTGGGTCTGGTCGAAGAAACCGCAGAAGGTGAGCACCGAACTGTTCGTCGCCGCGCCGCCCAGGAACGGGTACCGCTCGATCAGCCGGACCCGCGCCCCGCTGCGCGCGGCCCCGACCGCCGCCGCGATCCCGCCGGCGCCACCTCCGACAACTACGACATCGACATGCTCTGTGAGCGTCACCGTTGGGCTCCTATCCCTTCCCGGCGGCCGGCCGGGAAACACCTGTGGACTGAGTCACACCATGAGGGATACCTTCGGCTCACGTCCAATGCCCATTTCGGCGACCAGGTATACCTGACAGGTATGGCATCCTGACCCGGTGGAGTTACGGCATCTGAGATATTTCGTGGCAGTGGTCGAAGAACGCTCGATCTCTCGTGCGGCGCAACGCCTGGTGATGTCGCAGCCGGCGCTCACCCGGCAGATCAGAGAACTCGAACGCGAATGCGGTATCGACCTGCTGGACCGTATCCCGCGCGGAGTGGAACCGACTCCCGCCGGCGCCGCCCTCTACCAGCACGCGGCCCATCTGCTCGGGCTGGCCGCCACCACCCGTGACGTCGCCCGCTCCGCCTCCGCCGCCCGCGAACTGATCTCCATCGGCCTGCCGCCGGGCCTCCCGGCCGATTGGCTCACCGGACTCATCCACGCCTTCCGCGACGAAACCCCCGATATCCGTATCGATTTCACCGATGCGAACAGCAGTGCCCAGTTGCGTTCGGTGCAGGAAGGCCGCCTCGATATCGGGATCGTGCACCAGCATCCACCGTCGAACCTGCACTCGGCCAGACTTTTCGAGAAGCCGTTCGGTCTCGCGGTCCGGCCGAACCATCCGCTCGCCGAACGGGCTACCTGCCCGCTGGTCGAACTCGACGATCTCCGCGTCCTCGCCCACGCCCGCGAACAGATCCCCGCCGAACACGACCGGCTGATCTCGGCCGCCTACGAGGCCGGTATCGCACCGATCTGGCAGTTCGCGTCCTTCGTCGAAAACGCTCTGGCCTGCGCCGAAGCCACCGGTTCGCATGCGGTGCTGCTCAGCGAGGCCAGTGCGCACCGGTTGCTACCGGGCTGGCCGTGGGTGGAGCTGGTGGAACCGGCGTTCCCGATGCGGACCTGGCTGGTGCGTCCGGAACGGGCCCGCGCCGCGGTCGAGGCGAGTGGGGAATTGATCGCTCGATACGCCCGGCGAGTGAACGAGGAGGCAGCAGGGTGAGCCTTGACGACGGCGGTATGCGGCCGATCGCGGGGCGCCGGCCGGCGGTGATGAAGTCTTGCCCGGCAGCGCCGTAGTCCGCTCCACCAGACCAGTAAACCAAGTTGATCAACCTAGTTGTATATTATTGGGCGTGGTCACGAACGAAACAACGCTCGCCCTGGCATTGCGTGAAGCCCTGCGACCGCTGTGGAGGCAGCTGAACGTCCACAAGACCCTCTCCACCGGAAAGCTGGGTGTGCTGGTCTATCTCGCGGAACACGGCGCCGCCACCTCGTCCACGCTCGCATCGGTCGAGAAGATCAGCCCGCAGGCCATCGCGACCGCGGTGCGGGAACTGGAGGGCCTCGGTCTCATCACCCGGACACCCGACGACCAGGACCGCCGCCGGGTATGGATCGACCTCACCGAAGCCGGCCGGGAGCGGCTGGCCCGGGAGCGTTCGACGGGCAACACCTGGCTGGAGCAGGCGGTGACCGAACGGTTGACGGCCGACGAACGAGAACTGCTGGAATCCGTAGTCCCGCTGCTACGCAAACTGACCTCGGATATGCCCGGTGCGTAAGCCGCAGTTACGGCCGGCGCTGCTGCCCGCGCTCGTCTACACAGCCTTGACCACCGCGGTCGTCAGTTCGCTGGGCATGCTGCTGGTTCCGACGCTGTCTCAGGAAATGTCGGTATCGGTCAGTGCCGCGCAATGGATGCTCACCGTGAACCTGCTGGTCGGCGCCGTGGCCACCCCGATCATGGGCCGATTGAGCGACGGCCCGCACAAGAAACGTCTGCTGCTGGGGTCGCTCGCCATCATTCTCGCCGGGTCGGTCCTGGCCGCATGCGCCCCGAACTTCGCCGTATTCCTGGTCGGGCGCGCGCTGCAGGGCCTGTCCTACGGCATCGTGCCGATGACGATCGCGCTCGCCCGCCGCTACCTCCCGGAGGAACAGATCCGGCCGGGGCTTTCCAGCCTGTCGGTGACCGCCTCGACCGGTCTCGGTATCGGCTATCCGCTCACCGGCATCCTCGCCGATGAGGCCGGTTTTCGCGTCGCCTTCGCCTTCGCCGCCATTTTCCTGGTGAGTGCGGTGATCGTGGTGTGGCAGGTGATCCCGGACGGACCGGATGAACAAGCCCCCCGCACTCGGTTCGACGCACCGGGTGCCGCACTGCTCGGTCTGGGGCTCACCGCGCTGCTCATCGCAATCAGCGAGGGGCCGAATTGGGAGTGGATCTCGGCGAAAACCCTCGGTTTCGTCTTCGCCGCGGCGGTACTGCTGTGGGCGTGGGTGCTCGTCGAGCTGCGTACCGACACCCCGCTCATCGATCTGCGGGTCTTCCGCCACCGCGACGTCGTACTCGCCAACGGCACCGCGATCGGGCTCGGCGCCGCAATGTACATCGGACTGTCCGTCAGCAGTCTCATCGCGCAAGCTCCGGCCACCACCGGCTACGGAATAGCGCTTCCCGTGTTCTGGGCGGGCTTCGTGATGCTCCCGCTGTCCATCGGAAGCCTCGGCGCCAACCGGGCGGTCCGTGCAGTCTCGCACCGAATCCAGCTGACCACCCTGCTCCCACTGGGCGCCGGGGTGATGACCGCATCGGCCGTCCTGCTCTGGCTGGTCCACGATCAACTGTGGGAAATCCTGGTCGGCATGCTGCTGTTCGGGCTGGGTATCGGAACGACCTACGCCGCCATGCCCGCACTGATCGCCAGGCGGGTCGCCGACACCGAACTCGGCAGCGCCGTCAGCTTCAACCAGGTTCTACGCACGGTCGGCGGCGCCTTCGGCAGCGCCGCCTCCGGCGCGGTGCTCGCCGCACATCTGGGCTCGGACCGGCATCCCACGGATACCGGCATCACCCTGGCCCTCGCCCTCGGCGTGTGTGGCTGCGCAATAGTTTTCGCCGCACTCTCGGCCAACTATGTGCATAGCCGCCGGGCCCACACCACACCGGAGTTGTCCCGGGTCCCGTGACCGCAGCGGAAGAACCGCGGATCGGCAAGGCGCTGGCGCAGCTCACCCCGCGGTGCGCGCGATAGTAGTTTCCGGGTATGAGTTTCCGGCTGGCCGCGTACGCCGTGTGCGTCACCGGCGGTCGGGTGCTGCTGGCCTGCCATAGGTCCCGCGGCGGCGAGTCCACTTGGACTCTTCCGGGTGGCCGAGTCGAGCATGGCGAGGATCCATTCGACGCGGTGACAAGGGAACTCACCGAGGAAACCGGCTGCCACGGCATCGTCGAACGCCTGCTCGGCGTCGATTCGAGAGTTATCCCCGCCGCCGTCGCCCGTGCCGGGACCGAACATCAGAACGTGGGAATTTTCTACGGCGTCCGCATCGTCGGCGGCGAACTGCGACCCGAACCCAACGGCGAGACCGCCGAATCGGTCTGGACACCGATCCCTGACGTCACCCACCTACGCCGCTCATCGCTCGTCGACATAGGCCTCACGTTCGCCCGGACTCTTCCGCCAACCGGCCACGTGCCTCCGATCGGGGTCGGCGGCTTGATCCAGCATTGAGCAACTCCCTCTCATTACGTGAACGGGCCGTCGCCGCGAACGCCGGCAAGGGCATGGAACGAGATGCGAATCGGCTCGTCGGTCACCGGAGGTTTGGTAACGATCGGGCGATCGACACAAGCACTTATGCGGCGAGTTTTGCTATCAGCGCGTCGGCCGCCGCGGCCGAGGAGCCGGGATTCTGGCCCGTGATCAGTAGCCCGTCCTCGACTACATAGGAACCCCAGTCGGCACCCTTCGAGTAGTTTCCGCCGAGCGCGAGCAGCTCGTCTTCGACGAGGAATGGAACGACATCGACCAGCTCGACCGCGGCCTCCTCTGTGTTGGTGAAACCGGTGACGTTTCGCCCCGCCACGATCGGACTGCCGTTTTCGTCGGTGACGTGGCGCAGCACGCCCGGTGCGTGGCAGACCAGCGCGACCGGCTTACCCGAGCGCAGCGCGGTTTCGATCAGTCGCCGGGAGCTGGGGTCCTCGGCGAGGTCCCACAGCGGGCCGTGTCCGCCGGGGTAGAAAACGGTGTCGAAGTCCTCGGCCGAGACCGAGTCGAGCCGCACGGTATCGGCCAGTGCCGCAGACGCTTCCGCGTCGGCCTCGAACCAGTGCGTATCGTCGGTCTGGAAGCCGGGCTCATTGCTTTTCGGGTCGAGCGGCGGCCGCCCACCGGCCGGAGACGCAAGGGTGATGTCGTAGCCGGCCGCCTTGAAGCGCCGGTACGGCGCGGCGAGTTCCTCCAGCCAGAAGCCGGTCTTCTTGCCTGTGTTCCCCAGTTGGTCGTGAGAGGTGAGGACGATGAGGACCTTCATGTGCATCTCCTTCTGGTCGACCGGTCGTGTCTTGGTGGCAGACTCCTAGTCGTCCGCCGAGCCTATTAAATTCCTAATTCAGCCCAGAACGCATCCTCGTCAGTCGGCGCGCGACGCGTCGTAAATGAAACGGGGAGCCCCAGACGGTAAAGGGATTGACGTGTCGCTGCATCGAGCGGAATCTGATGGATGCGCTCGACATGGCCGGTAATGATGACTTCAACTGAGTACCCGTTATCGCGTAGCGCGGAAAGTTGTGAGTGAATCGGTTCGATCGTGTCCTCTAGTATTTTGATCTGGCCGGGGGTCGATTTATGGGCACTCTGGTCGACGATGATCGACCATATGCCTGCTCCATCTTTGAAGCTGCGGTCATTGCGCGGTTCGATGGTGACGGAAGGTGCTATCCCGAGATGGCGCGTGACCTCTGATGAATCGAGGTTGTCCTTGGTGATTACGAGCATGGCGGCGGCGGATTCCCACTCATTCGCCATAGTTCCCCCTTTCCTCGGATGTAGTCAGCGGTCATTTGCGTTGAGTATCAGGACGACCGGTATCTTTATGGCTGCAAGTTTTTCCAGTGATTGGTTCGAAAATCTCAGTGTGGACCCATCTCGGACGACCCCGTAGATCGATATTTGTGCTTTAACGCCGAACGAAATCAATTGGTCTATCCTCGGACTGTACTCTTGAATTTTCTTCAAGATGTCAATCAGTTCGTCGTCCAATTCTGCGCGGCAACGGAAGTCGACAGTCCAGACGCCCTCGGTGGTCTGGATTGCAGTTCCTGGCCGGGCGAATCTCGATGGCGGTACGCCGATCAGATCTGTGATTCTGTCCGGATCGAGATCGGGGTGAGTTAATGTGAGTGAAATTTCGTCCAAATACCAGGGCTTCTCGGAGTAGTCGAATCGTTCGGAGAGGTTCTCCGCTCCCTGCTCATGGTCCACTGCATAATCATAGCTCATGACAGTGCCCATTCTCGACACGCCGCCCAATGGGTGTTACCCATACCCGGTTGCAGCAGTTCTGACAGGGCAACTGCTTCCTCGGCGGTGGCTGACCTTTCCATAATGCTCAGATCTTTCGGTGGTCTGAGTGTGTAATTCGGAATGGTGTCGCCTGGACCGAATGTCTCTACGAAGGAGTTCTCTGGGTAAACTCAGGCTTCCACTGCGAGTCCATTCAAACCGGGCAACAGTTCGCCGTCGGAAACATAGAAGGATATGTAGGTGCCCTCAGGAACAACTGTGGTTCCTGCGTCCCGGACGAGGTCGCCGTGTCCGGCGAAAACCGTCTCTCCATCGGCACGTCCTCCGGCCAACACCCGCTGCGCGTAGTAGTGGCCATCCGAGGAGTCGTAACGAGACATGTCGATGGGTGTCATGCCGTACGACCGTAAAGCGGCCAGGATCTCTTCCCTGGGCGGCAACGGATCGCCCTCGCCGCGTGGGAGCTCAACCGTTTCTGCGGTCGCGTTCGGCTCGGAGTCGCTTCCAGCTAGACCATGCGAAGTCGGCCGGGGTTCGCTGGTCAAATCGTTGTCATCGACAGTTGGTGAAGTTTGTACGGGCAATACTTGCTGCGCCGCGGCGGGTTCGTCAGTTGTTCGGGATTCTGTTGTGTTGTGCTGATCTAGCCGAACCTCGGGGTTCAGTACTCGGTTGCCCCGATCTGGGGCCACGTCCCGGTCTGGGTACGGCTCCAGTCGATCCACGATACGGCTACCGCGGACGTCGTCCCTGGTGGTTGGTAGTCCAGGGTCGTTTTGTCGATGAGGAGGTGGAAGTTCTCCCTGTTCGTGTCGGAGGTTGCGCTGATCTGGTACTGGATCTGGTCCGCGGTCTCGTTGGTAAGTCTCAGGGTGACTCGGGTTTTCGGTGGGTAGATCTGGCGGGCTTTCGGGCGTCGGCCGGTTTGCCGCGCCGTCGTGTAATCTTCCGCGATCATCTCCCGTGACCAGCTCGGGTACTGAAGCACTATCCCCGTCTCGGCGTCGACCACCAGGCTGGTCATCCCGACCAGCCGGCTGCTGTTGCGTTCCTGGTCGGTGGGGATCGGGTGGCATACCCAGGCGTTGTCGATCTCGTGGATCCAGTACTCCCGGGGTGACGGACGGATCTGGGCCAGATACTGGGCTACTTGTCCCCTGGTTCGGTACGGGGGTCGTATTCGGGGCATGGGCGCTTATCCTTGTTTTTACGCCTTTCGCTACCGGCCGCTCACGTTGGGGCGCCGGCGAGGTGGAACGGGATTTCCCAGTTCATCCCAACTGCGGCGCGACAGAATCTCACCCTCTTCCGAGAATTCGGTTTCCTGGGCAAGTTGGCCATTGAAGTGCCACTTTTTATGAACCCCCCTCGGGGTACCATGGAATACTTCACCATCTGATCTGAGGTTTCCGTTTGCCCACCACTGCCTTATAGTCCCATGGCGTATTCCATCAACGTAGAATGTTTGTGCGATAACCATTCCGCCAGCGGTTTCCACCGCCTCTCCGGTGAAGGGTTCTCCATTGTATTCCAGTCGAAGATCGTCACCGATTTCATAATCCATGCCACCCAGGTCGATACGCTTCACTATCATCCTCCTGTGGGAGTGTTGTGGACATCGATGAGGTTCTCGTCATCGGGTGGGAACCCGGTGTAGCGACCGTGATAATTGACCGTACCACCCATGGTCCAATTGCAGTTCGCGCAATAAGGTGTCGGTTGTGGTTTTCCCTTGCTAAATGGCTTGTAAGTCTGAGAATAGAATTCTTCCAGTGCATCCGGGCCGGTTGGATACACGGGCAGTCGTTGTTGCAGTCGGATTTCATTAATCGCTTCACGTGCCCACAGTAGTTCGTTCAACGCCTTTACCTCTGCGTGTCCCGTCGGTCTATCGAAGTGGGGGTGGGCGCGAACAGGTGCCCCTTCTTCGAGAAGCCCCCGACGGTCCAGATTCGGGTATCCGCCGTCGTGACTACGTCTTCCGGCCTCGATCATATTATTTATATTCTCTTGCAGTGTCGGATGGAGATCGGCCCAAGGGATTGCGTCGTCTTCGACCCCATTGACGCCTTCGTAAATCAGACCAGTACGTCGGTCCAGAACAGCCGCGGAGACTTGTCCGTGCGATGATGAGCTGACGTACGTTCCCTCTCTTTGCATCTGCAGGACTCTCTTATGTGCACGTGCCTGTGATTCACCCTGCGTCGGGCGATTCCTCGCGGCTGCCTGCCGAAACTGATCTGCGCGATCGAGAGCCACCGCGTTTACGAAGTCGCCGACCCCTGTGCCGTCCACCGAAGTGATAAGTCCATTACTATCTCGCTCTACCCTTGGATAGTTGCTGAGATCTGCGAGCTGCCGAGTGCCGGGCGGCGCGAGTGGCGCGCTGGTGTGCCCGGTCCGGGCGGTCTGGTGATTGATCCCGGCGCCATTGGCGTCGGTTGGTTCCGGCTGCTCCGATGCTCGCGTTATTGTGGTGTTTGCCGTGGGCTCGGGTGAAGTGCTTTGATCGCTGCCCGTGTTCGTCGCCATTTGGGGATGAGTGGAACGGCCGGTGCTTTCAGTATCCAGATCCCGCCCGCCTTCACTCCGCGCGGCTTCGGTGGGAGGTTGTTCCCTGCCGACCGACTCGGTGTCTGGTGATCCCGTACGGCCTGAACCTAGAACTGGTGGCTGCGGCTCTCGGGCCAGTGACCAGTCCCCGATAACGCGACCACCCGGTTTCAGAGTCGGTTTGTCGTGATCGGTGTTCAGTTGATGTCGCAGTCCACCGGGTGGTGGGTGTG
>NZ_JBHXMZ010000015.1:0-121229 GCF_042719915.1 Nocardia sp. NPDC058499
AACCCGCTGTTCGGGCAGCTGACGCTGCCCGAACAGCGAAAACAACCACCCCAAACCCGCCCGGACCGATCAGCACAAATCACGAAAAATCGAGGTTAGTGGAACCCGGCAGCCCACCCGCTGGTCGGGGCGGCTCACGCCCCCCGACCAGCGAAAAAAGCAACTCAACCCACTCAGGCCAGCCAACACCCTCACGAATAGTCGCGGTCAGTCCGATGCAATCCCCAAACCTCGTGCTGCCCCGTGCGGTTCGCTCGCCTCCGTAGTCAACGGCCGGACACAGGCCGGCCCACCATGAATTCTGGATCAGCGTTTGGTTGCGGTCATGATGAGACTTGTGGGATCCGCAGCGCAGCGCAGCGCGCGGTCGAGATCAGCAGGCGCGACGGATTCCTTGATCGTGACCGGTTCCCATTGCACATCAACGAACCCAGCCTCGCCGAGTACGTTCACGATGGTCTCGGTAGGCCAGTGATGCACTTCGATCTCAGTCGGTGGATCTGTCATCACCGCCACCTTGAACTTGTCGCCTTCGCGCGCACTTTCGGGCCGATAGTTGCGGAAGCCCGCTGCTTCTTGTGATTCGGCACTGGACTCCGCGTTTGCGCTCAGCGCGACCAGCCTGCCGCCTGGAGCGAGATTGGCATACATGACATTCGCCATGGCCGCCATGGTCGACCGACTGTCGGCGTAGTGCAGCACATGTATGGCGGTGACGATGTCGAAGTCCCCGAGTATCTGCATCGTTCCGAGGTCATACACGTGGTACACGATGCCGCGCGGATCGCGGGCCTCGGCCTGCTCGGCCAGTGCAACCATACCGGCGGAGAGGTCCGTACCCACCACCTGTTTCGCACCGAGTTCCTTGATACGACGAGTGAATCCGCCCTCGCCACAGCCTACATCGAGTACCCGGCAATCCTCTAGCACGCCGAGTGCGCGCCGGAACGACGGCCAATCGAGGTTCTCCCTGACGAAGTGGATCACAGCTTCGACTTCGTCGAAGCTGGCCGCTATCTGGTCATATTGATCCGTACTATCCGACATCGGTATCCTTCATGGTGCAACGTATTCAGTAATTACCGTCGTAGTCGTCCAAGCCCAATGCTTGGTAAGACATCGTTATTTCTACTGGTTCGAGCCGTCTGTATACCTCTATCTGCCGAACCGCTGGCCATTCGGATTGTGGCGTAGCCCTGTCCTTGCTCGGCCTTCAACAGACTCTCTCCGGAGAAGATGATGTTCGCCAACCGAAGGGGTTGATGATAGAAATTCAGCGATGCCTCGACACCGAATATCCGACGGGACGAAACAAAGAAAGGCAATTCCGCAACCAGGTACTTCATAGCTTCGGTGATTTGACCGATGGCCGGTTCGTCATCGAGCCCCTTTGAGGCGAGTATTTTCCTTGTTGTCTCCTCGCAGGCCGCGCGGAGCCCAGGATCCGAGTAGGCCTGTCTTGCACAATTTTGCAGACTGTCGGCATATATCGGACTGGCCGATAGCTCCGACATCCTGTGTAGTCCATCGCAGCCTCTCGGGCCACCGATGGAATCCCATGCACGAATTACACGGTTTCTGAGCACGTTTGTCTCTGCGTGAGCCTTCTTGGCTGCTCGGTCCGTGTCGTACCCCAATGCCTGGAATGTATGCCTGAGCGATTCATCAGGAATAACTACGTCCACTTGCCGAAACTCGGCGCGCAGCCATCCAAGGATTTCACCTAGTCGATCCACATTGAAGTAGCTGTTCCCGGGGCTAACACCGAATACAACGTGCCGATGCGATTCCCATACATCCCTGCACGAAGCGGTCAGTGGTTCGACTATAAAGTCATTTTGTTCGATACCGATGGTCTTGCTCATGTCCAACGTCCCGACCCCGGAGTTATGACATTCTCAAGATAGCTTCGGCGAAGATCTTCACGAACGATCTTACCTGTCGCCGTCCGCGGCATATCGCTCGCCTTGATCACCACCGGCACCGACAACTCGGGAAATCCGGTTCGCGCTCGTGTCCAATCGCCGTCGTCCAACCGGCCGTCGCGGGTCGCCACGATTGGTAACGGCGGTCCGTCCGATCGGGGAAGGATAGCGACATCGGTTCCTTCGGCGAGCCTGTCCACAAGCGTATCCTCGAATTCCAGATACCCTATTCCAGACGAGTAATTAACCTCGCGATCGATGATCTTGAGTGCGCCCGTCCTGGTCAAGATTCCGATATCGCCGGTGTTCCACCAGTCCCCGACGACCTTTTCCTTCCAACGCTCCGATTCGCCATAATATCCGGCACATCTGGCCTTGGTTTTGGCCAGAACCAGCCCCGCCCGCCCGCGGCCGACGGGGCGGAATGTTTTGGGATCCACCACCATCAGCTGGACGAATCCGGGCATGGGACGCCCGACGACCCGTGGGCCCGGCTTGTAGTCGCGTGGGCGGTTCGCTGCCCGGCGGGAGATTATCGTCATACCCATACCGCCGGTCTCAGATTGACCGTAACCTTCGCGCCAGAGCGGAAACGGGTGTCGGGAGCCATTCAGGTAGCGCCGAATGACCGGCCACCGTACCGCGTCGAAGTTTCCTACGAACACGCGGACATCCGAAAACGGATTATCTGCCCCGGTGTGCAGCAGCGACTCCATAGATGTGTAGTCGATCGGAAGTGCTTCCACGAATGTCGGCTTGTGCGCCCGGAACAACCGGTCGACGATTTCCGGGTCGTTGTCATCCATCAGCAGAACCGTCGCCGGCGACAGGGTCAGAACCGAATATATCCAGGTAAATGCACGAGCATGGACATAAGGGGTGAACATTGCGACGACATCATTTCTCCGGAAGGTAAGCGGAGGAAAATGACGGCATTCCAGCCGAGCCATTTCCTTTTGTATGGTTGACGGCGGGAATATGACCAACTTCGGCAGGCCGGTGGTACCAGAGGTGTGGGTCAGCATGAGAAGTTCGTCGTCGCGACGCGCGACAATCTCAGGATAAGGCTCCGCTACGACTTCCAAAAAACTCTGCGCATGTGTCGAGGCACCGTCCACACCAAGAATTCTCCCTTCGAGATCCGGGAACAATTCGGGTGATATTTCCGACCGTTCTATACGTTCCATGTCGCTGACGACGGCTACCGGTTCGACCCGCCGAATCAGCCCGTGTACCGCTTCTTTTCGAAGCATTCCCGACAGCATGACAGGTATAGCGCCTATTCTGGCGATCGCCGCTGCCAGCAAAATGCAGTCGAAATGATTGGCCTTGTAGACAATCACCCGATCACCGGCTTTCACGCCAACTTCGTTCAGCACTCCAGCTGAGTGCCTCACCAGAGCCGCCAGAGATGGTAGGTCGAGCCTCGATCGCTTTTCTCGATCTATATCCAGAGGACGTGAGAGATGGAATGTCATCGGCTTGCCCGAGGCGCTTCTCTGGTCGAATAGTTCACCCAGGCTATAGGCCCAATTTGGCTTCATCAGTTGGATTCCCCTACACGTCAGTCGATTCCCCTGCAGGCGTGCGTAAACATGTGAAATCTGCCTTTGTCATTGCGTCGCCTGTAGACAAAAGCAATTTGAGCAAGTCATGAGTAATCGATCCAGTGCGACGGATCGAAATGGTTTAGGGCCGTATTGTTTATGGAAGTGCGTGTCCTGCACACATCGGCCGCGTCGATCAAAATGAACGAGAGTCGAACGGTCAGTGAATAGATAAGTATCGGTGAAAACGAGCCGCGCTAGCCTTCCTGGTCTTGAGTACTCGCGGTCTCGACTCTCCATTCCAGATTTGGACAATTAGATCTATACCGTCGGTCGCAAGCGTCTGTCAATGCTTCAAGATCGACCTAATGGGACCGCGCAGTACCTTTTCGCTGCCAGTTCCCGGAGTACGTGCTGGTCGTGCTTAAATCGGCGGTGTTGCAAGGTATCTCGTTGAGGCGTCACCGACTCGTGTGAGGATCGACATATGCGACGAACACGGCGTTGTGCGCTACGGTGATCGCTGGAACAGTGACCGGGCTCATGACGTCAGGCGGGGTAAATCGGTATGTCTCGATCGGTTCGTGTATTGGTCTGCGGGGGCGGTGTCGCGGGTAACGCGGTCGCGCTGCAGTTGTTGCGCGCGGGCATCGACACCACTGTCGTCGAACGCGCCCCTGCGCCGCGGCCCGGCGGTCAAGGTGTTTCGCTCCGTGGGGCCGGCCGGGCGGTTGCCGAACGCATGGGCCTGATGGCCAGCATCCGGCGAAGTCAACTCGACGAGCGTGGAATGGTGGTGGTCGACGAGCACGGGCGCACGCTGGCCCGCATGTCCGCCGAGCGTTTCGGGGGTGATCGGTTCCTCGCCGATATCGAGCTCAGCCGCGGCGATCTGAACCGGGTGTTACTCGACGAAATCGGCGCGCTGCCAATAGGTTCGGGCGTGCTCGACTACCGCTACGGCGATTGGGTGGAAGAGTTGGCTCAGGACGCCGAGGCGGTGAAGGTGCGCTTCGCGTCCGGCGCCGTGGACAGCTTCGATCTCCTGATCGGTGCAGACGGCCTGCATTCGGACCTGCGCAAGCAGGTATTCGGCCCACACGAGCAGTTCACCGAGTATCTCGGCGCCTATGTCGGATTCTTTACGATGCCGACCCCGCCGGGGACGATGCTCGATACCGCGTGGGGCGGTGTGTATCCGGTGCCCGGCAATGCGGTTGGAATGCGCCCCGACCGGGATCCGGCCAACTCGACGGCGATTATCAACATCCGTATGCCCGTCGATGAGGGATTGCGCGGGGACGTCGAGAAGCAGCAGCATCTGATTCGCGAGCGGCTGGCCGGGCATGGCTGGGTGGTTCCCGCGATTCTCGATGCCATGGCCGACGCCCCCGACTTCTATTTCGATGAAATGGTCCGGGTTCGGATGCCGACTTGGTCACGGGGCCGTGTCGTGTTGCTCGGCGACGCCGCGTACTGCGGATCGCCGATGACCGGGATGGGCACCACCCTCGCTCTTGTCGGCGCCTATCTGCTTGCCGGTGAAATCGCGGCGACGCCAACGAATTTGACGCGGGCCTTCGATCGTTACGAGGAATTGATGCGGCCGCTGGCGAGCGGGGTGCAGAAGGGTACTGCGGTCACCGTGCGGCTGCTGCTACCCAAAACCCGTCGCGCGCTCGCGGTCAGGCTCACCCTCCTGGGAATCGTGGTGTCAGGGCCGCTGCGGCCAGTGCGGGCACTGCTCACCCGCCTACTCGGCACACGGGGCGAGTATCAGTTGCCGGACTATACGGATCTCACCGCGCCTTGAACCGGCCGCGCGGTGCCGGTCGGCCCGACGTCGGAGTCCAACAGCACCGGCTCCGATCCGGTGTGGCGGCGCCGATATTCCCCGTCTCACAAACCATCGGCCGGCGCACTGGGCGCCGCGAGCCTCGTGAGCAGGTGCCTGAAGCTAACGGCTTCTCCGGTAGCCAGAATCGAGTCGAGGAACTCGTCTTCCGCGACCCTGACGCGCTTCTTGACCTTTGCAAACAGTCGGCGTCCGCTGTCGGTCAGCCGGACGGTGCGCTGACGTTGGTCACTGGCACGAGCGCGAACGATGAGTCCGCGCCCGGCCAGATCGTCCAGATGCTTGCCCAACCGAGTGGGATCGCGCCGGGCGCGGCGCGACAGCTGAACCTGGGAGACAACTTCTGCCGCCGCCAACTCGGTCAGAATCGCATACTCCCACATCGACAACCCCGCCTCACGCAGGATCGGTTCCTCCAGCGCCGCCAACTCTGGCAACACGCGAAATATCAGCGCGGCCAGGTCCGGCTCGTTCCCTTCTTCACCAGCCTCGGTCATGGACACCCTTCCGTATATAGTCTACCTTGGTAGAGGATCTAGCGCGCTCGACTCGGCGCGTTCAGTATCCCCGACCTCAGAACGGGGCCGGGAATCTCTAAGGTCCCCACCGATCTAGACCGGGATGTGGAGACCCGCGACTGTGGAAGCGAGAACGCCGCTGTGGATGTGTCCATGCTGCACGCCCTGACCGAAGATCTGGCCTCGTACCTGTCCGAGGTCACCCAGAGTGACCTCAAGTGCCCAGTACCGTCCTCGACGCGAGATGTGGGCGATCTGTATCTGCACCTCGTCGACCAGAACATCAGCATCGCCACAGCCATCACGGGCGAAGCGATCTCACGCGAGCAATTGCTCGGACCGATTGACCGGGCATCCCTGGACGCCGACGTGGAATACGTCTCCGGCGGCGTCGGCCTAGACCAGGGTTATCGCCGGACCGCTCGTCTCATGGAGGACGCGTTCACCACTGTGACAGACGCCGGGCGGCGCTGTCGAGTGCAGGGCTTCCCGGGCGAGATCGACGTTGCGGCGCTCTACGAGGAGCTGCTCAGCCTCGTGGTCATCCACACCTGGGATACCGCCCACGCACTGGGCTGGTCCTATCAACCAGCCCCCGACGTCACCCAGCGAGTCCTTCGGACCATCATCCAGCGGACCACACAGACACTGTCGACCCAGCCGGCGGTCGCCGCGGACACCTGGCCCGAAGCAATCGATGGCGCGGACGCCTTCGCGGCGGTGCTCACGCTGTCGCAACGCGTGCCCTGACTACGGGATATCGCCTCGGCATCTGCAGAAACATACACACAGTTCCACGACATACATCGGGTGTCGTGATTCGTTAGGAGCCTCAGCGGTATGACGAACAAGAAGGTGGCCACCGAGCCGAACGACCTTGGCAAGTATTTCGTCGAGCGCGCCAACGCAGGTGACGTCGACGGGCTGGTGGCATTGTACGAACCCAACGCCGTGCTGGCATTCCCACCGGGCGAAGTCGCGACCGGGCATGCGGAGATGCGCAAGGTGTTCGAGCAGCTCGTTGCGACCGCGCCGACGCTCTCACCGGGTCGGCAACATCTAGCGCTAGTGAGCGACGACCTGGCTATGACGGCGACCACACTAACCACCGGTCAAGTGTCTGTCGAGATCGCTCGCCGCCAGCAGGACGGGTCGTGGCTATGGGCCGTGGACCAGCCGGTACTCGAGGCGTAGGCCGGAGCTTCGAACGTCTGCGACCATCGACCAGGATTGGGTGACCCGCGCCGTGGGCCACCCAATTCCCGGAACCCAGCTAGGCCTCGCGCATTCATGCCAGCTGGGCTGCTGTGGCTCTGGGATGGCGAAGTCGCATGCCCAGGGTTAAGGGCTCTGGCGCGGGAAGCGTGATCGTGCTGGTCGGCATTTTGCTCTGCGGCGTCCCGACCTGTAGTTGTGGCGTGCCCGGTCTGGCGATCCTATTCGAAAGTTGTTGCCACAGTTGAATGATGGCATCATCGGCGGCATCCTGAGCGAGGCGGATAAGGTGGTGGTCGAGGCTACCGTTACCGCGATGCTGAGCCGATGCCCGAACCTACTGAGAGAAGCTGTTCCGGGTCGGTGAGCGCCCGCCCGGGGTGTGGATCATGCGGCACGGGCGCTTCGAGTTGTCGGTGGGCACGTGGTGGGTGAGTCGCCGGCCAGCAGGCGTACCGAGCGTTCGATCATGGTGAGCGCATCAGACATGCCGCCACTGTGCTCGCCGGCAGTTCTCTACCGCGTCGCACTGTCAGCGTGCTGACAGTATCGCTGTGGCCGGGCGAGCGACAATCCACTGTGATGACACCTGCTCGCTGCGTCGACGAGGACATGACCTGCCCCACCAAATGGGGGGGCTGCTGCACGGATAGGTGACATCGATCTGGCTTGCCGGTAGGTGAGCCTGGAAGGATGTCATTGTGCCCAAGCCTTATCCCCAGGAGTTCCGTGACGATGTTGTCAGGGTCGCCCGTAACCGTGAGGACGGAGTGACGCTGGACCAGGTCGCGGCAGATTTCGGGGTGCATCCGGTGACGTTGTCGAAATGGATGCGTCAAGCCGACGTCGACGACGGGACAAAGCCGGGAACCAGCAGCGGTGAATCCGCTGAACTGCGAGAACTGCGGCGCCGCAACCGGCTGCTCGAGCAGGAGAACGAAGTGCTGCGCCGTGCGGCAGCGTATCTGTCGCAAGCTCATCTTCCGGGAAAAGGCTCTACCCGCTCGTGAGTGAGCTCGCCGCCGACGGGATTCCCGTCGCGGTGACGTGCCGGGTTTTGCAGCTTGCTCGACAGCCCTATTACCGCTGGTTGAACAGTCCGGTCACCGACGCCGAACTCGTCGAGGCGTATCGGGCGAACGCGCTGTTCGACGCCCACCACGACGACCCGGAATTCGGGTATCGGTGCCTCGCCGACGAGGCCGGCGTCGCGGGTGAGTCGATGGCAGAGCGGACCGCGTGGCGGATCTGCTCATCGAATCGCTGGTGGAGCAGGTTCGGCAAACCTCGCCGCGGGAAATCCGGCCGTCCCGGTCCGCCGGTCCACGATGATCTGGTCCGCCGCGTGTTCACCGCGAAGGAACGGAATCGATTGTGGCTGGCCGATATCAGCGAACACCGAACCGGTGAAGGGAAACTATATATTTGCGCGATCAAGGATGTGTTCTCCAACCGGATCGGGGGCTATTCGATCGATTCGAGGATGAAGTCCCGGCTGGCGGTCACCGCGTTGAACAATGCTGTCGCTCGCCGTGGTGAGGTCGCCGGCTGCATTGTTCATACCGACCGCGGGTCGCAATTTCGTTCCAGGCGTTTCGTTCACGCCTTGAACCGGCACCGGATGGCCGGGTCGATGGGCCGCGTCGGCGCGGCTGGTGACAATGCGGCGATGGAGAGCTTCTTCAGCCTCCTGCAACGCAACGTGCTGGACCGGCAGCGGTGGGACACCCGTGAACAGCTACGGATCGCGATCGTGACCTGGATCGAACGGACCTACCACCGCCGACGCCGGCAGACCCGGCTTGGTCGGTTGACCCCGGTCGAATACGAGACGATCATGACCCCAGCAGCAGCCGGTCAGGCTGCCTAACCACTGTCACCTGATCGTGCAGCAGCCCCGCTCGATGGATCGAGTACCTACCAGGTTTAGGCTGGTCAGGTGGAAGGTGAACCCGATACAGGGCGGCGGTCGTCGCGGCTGGTCGGGTTCTGTCCTGGTTGTGGGAAGCGCTTATCGAGCCGGCGGCGTGCGGATGCGCGGTATTGTTCCGCGACGTGTCGGTCGCGCTGTTGGCGGTGGCATCAGCAACGTACGCGGCGGATCGGTTCCCTACGAGACAAGACCGCTCGTCGGCGCTGTCGGGAATGCCCGGCTACCTGGGTTGTGGGTATCGACCACCGTGCGGACGCCATCTACTGCTCACACCGCTGCCGCACTCGTGCCTGGCGGCGCGCTCATAGCCGTTGCGAACATCCGACACAGTGACATCTTGCCGTAACGGCTACGGTAAGCCCGAGAAATAGCCGTTTACCTGCATAAATAGTCGTCATATGGGCTTGTCAAATCCTCCTGGCAAGGCGCAGAATCGTCCCATGCGCCCCCGATCCGTTCAGTAACCGACACGCACCGGGCGCCCGGCGATACAAGATCTGGGAACGGATCCGGACGAGCGTCAAGGAGTCCGTGATGGCAGACATGATCGGTGCTGTGACGAGGAAGCAGTATGACCGGCTGGTGAAGGAAGGTCTCGAGCTCGTCGCGCAGCAAACCTATAGTCAGTTCAAACTCGGTGAGAATGCGCTCAAGATCGAACCGATGGGGGCTCGATCGGGTGGCCGGGTGGCTCCCGACGACGAGATTTCGACCGTCGCGTGGAGTATCCGAATGTATGCCGAGGATGTCGGGGTACCGGAGTCGACCCTCGCTGGCTACCGCTGGGTCGCATCACGGTGGCCGCGGAAGTACCGGGTTGCCGGCGTCTCCTACTACATCCACAAGATCCTCGCCGGTGTCGGCGACCCCGACGATCCCGAAGAACGCCACGAGCTACTGCTGAACCCTCCACTGCTTGGACGAACGGGCGAGTATCGGTGGACCGTCGACTCCGCGGCGCGCCATGTCGGATGGCGCCCTTCGCATGCAGAGAGCGAGCAAGAACGGATCGACCGTATTCACGATCTCGCCAAGGACGACCAGGTAGCGACACGGGTCATCACCGACTTCCTGCGCCGTCCCACGGTGGCCTACGAGGCAATGGAAGACCAGACCGCCCGTCACGCCGTCAACGCAGCTCAGATCGATCGATCATCAGCGGCGCTGGGGAAAGTACGCGAACGAACACCCGAAATCCGGCGAACCGAGCACTCGGCGGACTATGTGGACCTCGTCAGCGCATGCCAGTTGTTCGTCTCGTCCGCTTCGCGTATCGTCCCGAAACTGCGCGGCAACGACTTCACCGAGGAAGAACGCCGCCGTATTCACAACAACACGGCCCGAGTTCGCGCCACCGCGGACTGGATCGAAAGCGCAGCAGACACCGGGAACGTCGGCATGGACGACGAACTGGCCCAACTGTTGAGAGGTGAATGACATGCCTCGCGGAATCCCTCGCCACGTCAAAGGTGAACGTGTGCGGATGTCACTGATCGAAGCGCGTCCCAACGGGCTGTCCACCAAACACCTCGCTGACGTCTCAGGACTTTCCCTCAGTCAGGTCCGATCCGGGCTGGCCGAAGTCCGGGAAGAGTCCGCCCTCGTCAACAGTGAACCCCTCACATGGTCACGAAATGCCGGCTACCAGCTCTCCGAGTCGCCGACAGTCTGGCGCGACTATGAGCACGACGTGACCACCTCGCTGCACAAAAGGCTGATCCGCTTCATGAAGGGAACCGTTCTTCCGCACGCGCAACGCCTGCCGGAAGACCCCAGGATCAAGTTCGTCGTCGCGCAGCTCAACGCCGCCGCGGCCTCGCTTCAGATGGTCATCAGCGATGAACAAGCAGTCGCGCGCCGTCAGGCGGAAGTAGAAGCCGTGCAGCAATGATCGTTTTGGATCTTGCCGCTGACATTCCGATCAGGATTCACCAGCGAAATCGACACGGTCCTGTGCCTTCTGCTCGATATCGCGACTGGATCAGGGGCGGGTTGCCCGCGTCCGTTCGTCGCAACGCCTTGATCCGCCTTGGTGTGGCCGACGATGGCCTAGCTTGAGTCTCAACCTCTGAACTAGGCGTCAGCGACTGCCGAGTCCGCCAACTGGCCGCCACGGTCGGCGAGCCGCAAAACCCAGGGCCCGAGAGTCAGAGCACGCCCCGCCGACACGCGACAAGTTAGTGAGAAAACTAACCAGACAAGATACTGATAAAGCCCAGCTGGTTCTCGACAAGTTAACCGGGAATCTACATCAGCTCTCGCCCGGGCCGGTGTTTTCTGCCGATTCGTTCAGCAACCACTCCCCGCCGATATCGTCCGGAAGTTTGCGCAGTTTATCGGGATTGCGGACCGCGTGGATGGCGGTGATCCGGCCCGCATCGACGGTGAAGGAGAAGACCCCCGGATGGCGGCCGTCGAACACCAGCAGCCCCGGCATACCGTTCACCTCGATCGTGCGGCCCCAGCCACCGGGTGCCGACGGTGCGTGATACCAGCCGAGCAGCATCTTGGCGATGAGTTCGGCACCGTACACCGGCTTGCGGATCGCGGGCACCTTCCCGCCACCGTCCGCGGTGAGCGAGACCCGGTCGTCGAGCACGCCCAGCAGCGCGTTCATATCCCCGGACCGCCAGGCCAGCGCGAACGCCGAGACCACCTTCCGATGTTCGTCCGGGGAAGCCGGGAACCGCGGCGTCCCGTCCTCGACCCGCTTCCGCGCCCGCGACGCCAGCTGGCGCACGGCGGCCGGGGTACGGCCGACCACCTCGGCGACCTCCGGACCGGCCATCCCGAACACATCCTGCAGTACGAAGGCGGTGCGCTCGGCCGGGGACAGCGATTCCAGCACCACCAGCAGCGCCATGGTGACCCGCTCGTCCTGCGAGATCCGGTCCGCCGGATCCTCCCAATCCGTCACCGCGGGCTCGGGCAGCCATTCGCCCACATACTCTTCGCGCCGTACCCGCGCCGACCCGAGCTGATCCAGCGCCAGCCGCCCGACGACAGTGGTGAGCCAGGCTTGCAGGTTGTCGATGGGCGCTCCGCCGGTTTCGTGATGCCGCTGCAAGCGCAGCCACGCCTCCTGCACCACATCGTCGGTATCGGCCAGGCTGCCGAGGGTGCTGTAGGCGAGCCGGCGCAGGTACGGGCGCAGTTCCTCGAAACGAGCGGCCAGGTCGGCGGGGGCGTGTCCGTCGGTCACTGCGGTTCCTTTGTCCTCGGGCCCGGGGGCCGGCAATACGGTGTCATCGGGATGACGACACCGCCATGCGATCTGTGACAACCGCGCGAAGCACCAGGATATTGCGGCGGAACCGGAACCCGACGCTGCCGGGTCACGCCCCCGCCGCCGCCTGCATGCGGTGATGGTTAGGCTCGGCCGGTGCGTAGCGGTGTTTCGACGGCGGCCGGTCTGCTGGCCGGGTTCGCGCTGGACCGTATATTCGGCGATCCGCGGCGATGGCATCCGGTGGCCGGGTTCGGGATGCTCGCGGCGTCCCTCGAGGCGATGACCTACGCGGACCGGCGGCGAGCCGGGATCGTGCACGAGCTGGTGCTGGTCGGCGCCACCGTGGGCCTGGGTCTCGCGGTCCGCCGCGGAGGCGCGCTGCCGGTGACCCTGGCGACCTGGACCGTGCTGGGCGGCCGGAGTCTGGAGCGGACCGGGCAGGTGATGGCGAGACGGCTGGAATCCGGGGACGTGGCCGGCGCCCGAGAACTCCTGCCTTCCCTGTGCGGCCGGGACCCCGCGGTGCTCGACGCCGACGGGCTCGCGCGCGCGGCGCTGGAATCGATCGCCGAGAACACCTCCGACGCGGCGGTGGCGCCGCTGCTGTGGGGCGCGGTGGCCGGGGTCCCGGGTCTGCTGGGGTACCGGGCGGTGAACACGCTGGACGCGATGATCGGGTACCGCAACGAGCGGTACCGGCGGTTCGGCTGGGCGGCGGCGCGCGTCGACGATATCGCGAACCTGCTACCCGCGCGCATCACCGGATTGCTGACCGCGGCGGTGTCGTCGTCGGTCGGCGGCCGACCGCGCGAGGTCGTGCGGATATGGCGCCGCGATGCACGCCGGCATCCGAGCCCGAACGCAGGCGTGGTGGAGTCATCGGCCGCGGGTGCGCTCGGTATCCGGCTCGGCGGGCGCACCGACTACCGGCACGGAATCGAACAGCGCCCCGAACTCGGCGACGGCCCGCCCCCGTCCGTCGCCGACCTGCGCCGCGCGGTGCGGTTGTCGAAAATGGTGCAGTACGCTGCGCTCGCCTCGGCCGTGACGCTGGCCGTGGGTCTGCGCCGCGATACGAACAAGCGCCCCGGGGGGATCGGTGGGAGCCGGACGCGACGACGACCGGGCGCACTGGGCTGAGATGTGCGGCATACCCGGTCGACGTGTAGGTCGGTGACCGTCCCGGGGCATCGAAGGGCGCGGGCGAGTTGTCAGCGTGGGGTGCGGCCGTAGCGGTCGGCCAGACGTGCTTCCTTGGTGTCGGGCTCGGGTGCGGTGGCATCCGGTTCGGGTTGAGCCGGTGCTCGTGACCTGCGGCGTTCGCGGATCTCGGCCCAGGCGAAGTAGCCGAGCCCGAGTGGGGCCATGATGCCGAACGCCAGCCATTGCAGGCCGTAGGAGAGGTAGGGGCCGGAGTCGAGCTGGGGGAGGGGGACAGGGGTGAAGGCACCCGGTTGGTCGTCGGCGAGCTGGAGGTAGGCGCCGCGCTCCCCGGCGGGAACCGGAGTCAGGGGTAGTCCGAGGACGGTGGTTTCCTGCGGGACGTCGATCGAGTAGACGTGCGGGATCCCGTCCTGTACGGCCGGGGCCCGTTCCGGGTCGATGTTCTCCGAAACCCGCACCCGCGCCTCGACCCGCTGAATGCCGGTGGGTGCCGGTTCGATCGGCGGCGGCTGGGAGCCGTCCACCGCGGCTACCAGCCCGCGATCGACCAGCAGGGTACGGCCGTCGGTGAGGGTGAACGCCGACAGCACACCGAAGGCGGGGGCGCCGTCGAGATGCCGAAGACGGACGAGCACGGTCGAATCCGGGACATAGCTGCCCTCGGCGTACACCTTCCGCCATTCCGTCGCCGCATCGCCGCCGTCGAGCAGATCGGTGACCGCGACCGGGTCGGCGTCCACCGAATCCTCGATCAACTGGTTGCGTTCGGAGGTGGCATCGTTCTTGCCCAGCTGCCAGGGCGCCAGCACCGTGAAACACATGTAGGCGAACCCGGCCACCACCGCGGCCAGAATCAGCCAGCCGGGGCGCAGCAGGAAGGCCAGGCGGCGCATCAGACCGGCTCCGGTTCGCCGGCGCGGGCGGCGAGTGTCGCGCGGACCCAGTCCAGCAGTCCGGGGATTGCGGCTTCGATCTGGTCGCGGACCAGGTCGAACTCGGCGGTCGAGCCGTAGTAGGGGTCGGGCACGTCCGTACCGTCGGCGTCCGGATCGAAACTGCGTAGCAAGCGCCGGCGCTCCGCGGGCACCCCGCGGCCGGCGAGATTGCGGTCGTGGTCGGTGGTCATCACGACCACCAGGTCCGCGTCGTGGTGTTCGGCACCGAACTCGGCGGCGCGGTGACCGGTGGGGTAGCCGTGCCGGCGCAGGGTTTCGGTGGTGCGTGGGTCGGCGTCGGCGCCCGTATGCCAGCCGTGGGTGCCTGCGCTGCTCACCCGGACCCGATCGGTCAGGCCGGTGCGCGACAGATGTCCGGCCAGGATTTTCTCCGCCATCGGGGACCGGCAGATATTGCCGGTACAGACGAACGATATGTGCAGCTCACCCACGACAGCCATTCTGGCGGGTCGCACCCCGCGAGCGCCACGTAGGGTGCGTCTCATGCTCGCCGACCACGTCGATCTCGCCGGTTTACGTCATCACGGTGATGTGGAAGCTCTGCCGGGTCTGCTCGATTTCGCGGTGAACGTGCAGGGCAGCGGGCCGCCGGAATGGCTGCGGGAGCGGCTGGCCGCGGCCCTGGATTCGCTCGGGCGGTATCCGTCGGCCGAGGAAGACCGGCTGGCCCGGGAGGCGGTCGGCGCCCGGCACGGGATAGATCCCGGCCATGTGCTGACCCTGGCCGGTGGTGCGGAGGGGTTCGCGCTGCTGCCGCGCCTGCGCCCGCGGCTGGCGGCGGTGGTGCATCCGTCGTTCACCGAACCGGAGCTCGCGCTGCGCGCGGCGGGGGTCCCGGTGACGCGGGTCGTGCTGGAGCCGCCGTACACCCTCGACCCGGCGCTGGTGCCCGCGGAAGCCGACCTGGTGGTCGTCGGTAACCCCACCAATCCCACCTCGGTGCTGCATCCGGCGCGAACCCTGCGCGCGCTGCAGCGCCCAGGACGGATCGTGGTGGTGGACGAGGCGTTCATGGACGCCGTACCCGGGGAGCCGGAATCGCTGGCCGCGGAAGCCGGCGACGAGCTGCTGGTCCTGCGCAGCCTCACCAAGACCTGGGCGCTGGCGGGATTGCGCTGCGGCTATCTCCTCGGCGCGCCCACGGTGCTGCGGCGCCTCGTCGAGGGGCGCGCGCATTGGCCGCTGGGCACACTCCAACTCGCGGCGATCACCGCGACGGCGTCGCCGCGGGCCGTGGCGGAAACGGCGGACCGGGCGCAGCGGATCGCGCGTGACCGGGAGGCAATGGCCGGGCGGTTGACCGCGGCCGGGATCCGGGTCGGCTCCCCGGCAGCGGCCCCGTTCCTGCTGCTGCAGGTCCGGGACGGGGAGCTGGTGCGCAAGCATCTGCGGCAGCACGGGGTCGCGGTACGGCGCTGCGATACCTTCCCGGGACTGGGGCCGGATCATCTCCGTGTCGCGGTGCGGCCGGATGTGGAGGTCGATCGGCTGGTCGAGGCATTGCGCACCGCCGATCTGTCGAGTTGACGGTCCGGGCGGACACGCAATGCGGCGGCACGATAGCCGCCGGCCGGGATCCGGTAAGTGTGGGTGGTCGCTCGCCGTCGTCCTGCTGCCTGCAGTTCGAGCCCGTGTCCGGGCGGTTGGGTACCTGATCGGCGGTGCAGAACGGCGCTGGATTCTGGCCCGGCGCGGGACGTCCCTTGGATGGGAGTGAGCGGCTGCACCCGTGTCGGCGGCCCAACTCTCGAATCCGCGTGGCGGGCGGGCCGGTTACTGTTGCCGGGGAGGGCTTTGCCCCGTACTCGCGGCAAATCGAGGCTGTCTTCCGCGTCGTCGGAGAATGTGCTCCGTGCGGGTGACCGAATCGCAGACGTCCCGGCGGGACCGCCCGCCGGACGGAAGTCGACGAAAGGTGTGGTGTGGCGAGGCTCGCGGAACTCATCGAGACGCTGGAGACGGCCTACCCGCCCCGGCTGGCCGAACCGTGGGATTCGGTCGGGCTGGTGTGCGGGGATCCGGGGGACGATGTGCGGCGGGTGCTGTTCGCCGTGGATGTCACCGAGGCGGTGGTCGAAGAAGCCGTCACCTGGGGAGCGCAGGCGCTGGTGGCGCACCACCCTTTGTTGTTGCGGGGCGTGGACAGTGTGGCGGCCGACCGGCCGAAAGGTGCGCTGATCCACCGGCTCGTGCGTGCGGGCTGTGCGCTGTTCACCGCGCACACCAACGCCGATTCCGCCGACCCCGGCGTTTCCGACGCGCTGGCGGCGGCACTCGGCCTGACCGTCACCGGACCACTCGAACCCAAACCGGTTCCGGCCGTGGACAAGTGGAGCATCCAGGTGCCGGCCGACCACGCCGAAGCGGTGCTGGCCGCGCTGTTCGCCGCCGGGGCAGGCGGCTCCGGGGCGTACCGGGAGGCGGCGTGGGGGGTCACCGGGACCGGTCGGTTCCGGCCGCTGGCCGGCGCGAACCCGGCCGTGGGCACGGTGGGCGAGCTGACCAGGGTGAGCGAGGACCGGATCGAAGTCGTCGCGGCACCCCGCGATCGCAGCGCACTCCTGGCGGCCCTGCGCGCCGCGCACCCCTACGAGGAACCCGCCTACCACGTCACCGAACGCGCCCAGCTACCCGGCAACCTCGGTCTGGGTCGCGTCGGGACACTGGCCGAGCCGCTCACTCTCCGGGAATTCACCGCCCGCGCGGCCGCCGCCCTACCGGACACCACTTGGGGTGTGCGCGCCGCCGGCGACCCCGACCGCGTGCTGCACCGGATCGCGGTCTGCGGTGGTGCGGGGGATTCGCTGCTCGACGCCGCCACCCGGCTCGGTGTCGACGCCTACCTCACCGCCGATCTGCGGCACCATCCCGCCGACGAACACCTGCGCCGATCGGGTCCGGTGTTGATCGATGCCGCGCACTGGGCCACCGAGTTCCCGTGGTGCGCGCAGGCCGCGGAGGTGGTCCGAGCGGGTCTGCCGGAGCTGGAAACCCAGGTGTCGCGGGTGCGGACCGACCCGTGGACCGTCGGCTGCGGCGGCTGAGCCGCCTGGGCCGGGGCGGGTCGCCGGCATTGGGACCGGCGGCCGGTCGGCCCGCCCGGCGACCGAGTACGGTGGACGTTCTATCCGTCCACAGCGTGCAGGGAGTTCGTTCGCGTTGAATGTCGAACCATCGATTCAGGCCAAGCTGCTGCGTCTCGCCGAGGTCGACACCGAGCTGACCCGGATCGCGCACCGGCGCAAAGTTCTGCCCGAACAGCAGGAGGTCGACCGGTGCGAGGTCGAACGCAATGCGCAGAAGGACTCGGCCGTGGCCGTGGAGATCGTGCTCGACGATCTGGACCGCGATATCCGCAAACTCGAGGGCGAGGTCGACGCAGTCCGCAAACGTGAGGAACGCGATCGGGCCGCGCTCGACGCGGGTTCGGTCGGCGCCAAACAGCTGTCGGAACTGCAGCACGAACTCGGCAGCCTGGAACGCCGCCGCTCGGTACTCGAGGACGAACTGCTCGAGGTGATGGAGCGGCGGGAGGCCTCCGCCACCGATCACGAACACGCGGGGGCCCGGCTGGACAAGGCCGAATCCGATCTCGTCGCCGCCCGCGAACGCCGCGATGCGGCCGTGGCCGACCTCGACGTCGCCCAGCAGCGGTGTGAAACCGACCGCGCGAACCTCGTCGGCATCTTCCCGGAAGAACTGCTGAAGATCTACGATCGGCAGCGCACCGAACGCGGGACCGGCGCGGCCCTGCTGCAGGCCCGCCGGTGCGGGGCCTGCCGGATCGAAATCGACCGCGGCGAGATCGCGCGGATCGCCAAAACGGCGCCCGATGTGGTGGTGCGCTGCACCGAATGCGGTGCGCTGCTGGTGCGGACCAAAGAATCCGGATTGTGAGTTCGGGCCCCGGGGCGGGGTCGTGAGGTGGGCGCGGAGCGGGAGGCCGAATGAGTGTGCGTGAAGTGATCGTCGAGGCCGACGGGGGGTCGCGCGGTAACCCGGGGCCCGCCGGTTACGGCGCCGTGGTGTTCGACGCGGACCGGGTCGCGGTTCTCGCCGAACGTAAGGAAGCCCTCGGTGTCGCCACCAACAATGTCGCCGAATACCGGGGCCTGATCGCGGGGCTGGAAGCCGCGGCGGAACTCGGCGCACGAGTAGTGGCGGTGCGCATGGATTCCAAACTCGTGGTCGAGCAGATGTCGGGGCGCTGGAAGGTCAAACACGCGGCGATGATCCCGCTCGCCGACCGCGCCCGCCGCCTGGCCGCGGGATTCGACCAGGTGAGTTACCGCTGGATCCCGCGCGCCGAGAACTCGCACGCCGACCGGCTCGCGAACGAAGCCATGGACGATGGTGGACTGATCGAGGAAGTCCACGAGGCCGTCGCCGCTACCTCGGCGGGAAGTGGTGGCGCCGCCGGGAAAACGATGGTGGATGCCACCTCCGCGGGCGCCGAGGCTCCGGGGCCCGCCGCCCGGTTCGCGGGTGCCGACCCGGTCGCCGATTCCCGCAGTGCCTCCGCCCGTCTTTCGGCGTCGCCGGGCTGGACCGGCGCGACCGGCCGCCCCACCCGATTCCTGCTGCTGCGGCACGGGCAGACCGAACTCTCGGTGCAGCGGCGCTATTCGGGCCGGGGCAACCCGCCGCTCACCGCGGTAGGTCGCGAGCAGGCGGCGCGTGCAGCGAAAATGCTTGCCGCCAAAGGCGATATCGGCGCGGTGGTCACCTCGCCACTCGGCCGTGCCCAGGAGACCGCCGAGGCCGCGGCCGCCGCGCTCGGGCTCGAAGTCCGGGCGATCGACGGGCTCACCGAAACCGATTTCGGCGACTGGGAGGGCCTGACCTTCCGCGAAGCCGCCGAACGCGACCCGGACCTGCACGCCCGCTGGCTGGGCGATCCCGCCCTGCCCGCGCCGGGCGGGGAGAGTTTCGACGCCGTCCGCGAACGCGTGGAGGACACGCGCCGCGACCTGGCCGCTCGGTATCCGGGCGCGAACATCGTGGTGGTCAGCCACGTCACCCCCATCAAAACGCTGTTGCAGCTCGCACTGGGCGTCGGCCCGTCACTGCTGTACCGGCTACATCTGGACCTGGCGTCGCTGTCGCTGGCGGAGTTCTATCCGGACGGCGGTTCGTCGGTTCGGCTGGTCAACGATACGAGCTATCTCTGACCGGCTCCGTCGTCGGCTGTGGTCGCCGACTGAGCAGCCCCCGTGACCGTGGCAGGCCAGGCCGATTGTGGCGGCGTCAGCCCGGCACCGGGGCGTGCGGTTCACGCACCGCATATCGCAACCGCAGGTAGTGGGCGGTGAAATCGTCGAGCGGGTAGAAGAGTTCGATCGCCAGTTCCGACAGCGTCACATCGGCGGGTGCGCCGAAGGTGGCCATCGTGGCGAACAGGGACAGCTCGCCTTTGGGTATGCGTATGCGTAACGGCACCTGGAACGGGCCGGGCGCGGTCGAACCGGCTGTTTCGGTGTCCGCAGGCGGGTTGGGATAGCCGGCGACCTCGTCGTAGAGGTCCCGCAACCGCCGGTCTCCGGTGGTGTCGACCTGCCGCGCCAGGCGTTCCAGGAGTTGTTCGCGCACCTGCCGCGGGTTGGCCAGCCGGGCGGTGAGCCCCCGGGGATGCAGAACCAAGCGGTAGACATTGGGTTGCCCCGACAACAGTTCCGGCGCAACCTCGTCCATCAGGACAGCCAGCGCCGCGTTTCCGGTGACCACATCCCACCAGCGGTCCACCGCGACGGCGGGGTAGGGCTCATGGGCTGCCAGCATGTGGTCGAGGGCTGCCCGCGCGGAGGCCAGATGAGCGTCGTCGAGGCTGCTCTCCTGGTACGCCGGTGCGTAACCGGCGGCGACGAGCAGTGTATTACGTTCGCGTAGCGGTACATCAAGAGTCCGGCACAACAGCAGGACCATATCCCTGCTCGGGGTCGCGCGACCGGTTTCCACACAGGACAGATGCCGAGCCGATGAGCCGGCCGCCAACGCCAGGTCCAGTTGGCTCAGCCGTCGTCGCTGCCGCCATGCCCGCAGTAGTCCGCCGATCCGGGCCGAGCCGGTGCTCGCATGTGGTTCCACGGCGCGAGCGTAACCGGCGGCCGGACATCACGACCATGACCTCCGAGGTCATTGAGTCGTTGGCCTCCCCCCGAGAACAGTCGGAGACGACCAACAACTTTGACCTAGAGGTAGAACATGAACACCATGGCAGCACCCGCGCCGACCGCCCACGACGATCTGCTGCGCCGTGCTCTGCTCTTTGATGGCTGGGGCACCGGAGCTTTCGGCATCCTGATACTCGCCGCAGCGGCACCGCTGCGGGACCCGCTGGGTTTACCGACCTCCTGGTCGATACCGCTCGGTGTGGCAATGCTCGGCGGTGCGCTGGCTCTGCTGCTCCTCGCCGGCTACCCGGTGATCTCCCCGCGGTACACGACGGCGGTGGTCGGGGTCAACGGCGTTTCTGTGCTGGGCATGCTGGCTCTGGCCGGATCCGGTGTACTGCCGCTCACCACGGCCGGGGTTGCGTTCCTGCTCGCCGGGGCCGCCGTGGTCGCGGTGTTCGCGGCGGTCGAATATGTCGGGCTGCGCCGGATCCTCGGCTGAATCGGCGCACCCTGGTGGTCAGTTCTGGGCCGGGTTGTCCTGTTTGATGGCCGAGACCTCGAACTCCAGCACGACCTTGTCGGAGATCAGCACCCCGCCGGTTTCCAGCGTGGCGTTCCAGGTGATCCCGAAGTCCTTGCGGTTGATGGTAGCCGAGCCCTCGAATCCGACGCGGGTATCGCCGAACGGGTCGAGGGCCTGGCCCTCGAAGGTGAACGGGATGGTGATCGACCGGGTGATACCGCGGATGGCGAGGTCGCCGGTCACATCGAAGGTGTCCGGGCCGGTCGGGGCGATCGCGGTCGTGCGGAAGGTGATCTCGGGGTGCTCTTCCAGCCCGAGGAAGTCCAGGTTGTGCAGATGCTTGTCGCGATCGGCGTTGCGGGTGTCGATGCTGGCCACTTGGATCGTCACCTCGCCCGAGGAGTTGGCCGGGTTCTCGCTGTCGAACCGGGCGCTACCGGTGAAGTCATTGAACGCCCCGCGCACCTTGGTCACCATCGCGTGCCGGGTGACGAAACCGACCCGGCTGTGGGTGGGGTCGATGGCGTAGGTTCCGCTGAGTTCTTTCACGTTCGTCATAGGGTCTCCGTGCTCCAAAAGTAGTTGATATGTCATGCAAAGCTTGGATGCGGATTGGTGATATGTCAACTACTAAGTTACGCTGGTCATATGAACGAGGCGCGGTGGCTGGATGAGCGTGAGGGACGTGCCTGGCGCGGATACCTGAACATGCACACCCAGTTGATGGCCTGCTTACACCGGCAGCTGCAAGACTATTCGGGTCTGTCGCTCGCCGATTTCGATGTGCTGGTCCGGCTCACCGACCTGGCGGAGCCCCGTATGCGGATCGGTGAACTCGGGCAGGCGCTGCAGTGGGAGAAGAGTCGGCTGTCGCACCACCTGGGCCGGATGCAGAAGCGTGGACTGGTGCGTCGCGAAGACTGCCCCGACGATGCCCGCGGCGCCTATATCGTGCTCACCGAACAGGGGCGCACGGCGATCGAACAGGCGGCGCCCGGCCATGTCGATGCTGTGCGTGAGCTGGTCTTCGATGCGCTCACCGCGGAACAGGTGGATGCGTTCGGCGTTATCGTCGGCCACATCCTCGAAAGGCTGGAACGGGCCGAAACAAACGCTCCCGTCAGGCCGGGTAGCTGTGGATCTCCGTCGCCTTGAGCGCCGCCCACAGTTGTGCCCCGGGCCGGATCCGGAATTCGGCGACCGTCGCAGGAGTGATATCGGCCAGTGCCGGCACCGCGCCGTCGAGGCGAACGCGCACGGTATGGGCGTGCTGTTCGAGACCCGCCACGGTCACCGGCCACGTATTGCGTGGGCTCCCGTCAGGCCGCTCGGGATGCAGACCGACGGCCGCCGGCGCGAAGGTCAGATACACGGGGCCGGTGGCCGGTTCGGCGACGGTGAGTTCACCGCCGCCATCGAGTTGTATCCGGGTACCCGCCGCGGACCCGCGGAACAGGTTGAGCCCCACAAGGTCCGCCACATAATCCGAGCGCGGCCGCCGCGCGACCTCGGCCGGTGGTCCCTGCTGGACCACGGCACCGTTCTCCACGATCACCAGCCGATCGGCCAGCACCATCGCGTCCAGCGGATCGTGGGTGACCAGCAGCGTATGCCCGGGATAATCGCCGAGATGGTGGGACAGTTCGGCCCGCACCCGCACCCGGGTGGCGGCGTCCAGCGCGGCCAGCGGTTCGTCCAGTAACAGCAGAGCCGGGTCGACCGCCAGGGCCCGCGCCAGCGCGACCCGCTGCGCCTGACCGCCCGAGAGTTCGCGCGGCCGGGTCCGGGCGTAGTCGGTCAGCCCCACCCGGTCCAGCCAGTGCGCGGCCCGTTCGCGGGCCGCTGCCCGCCGCATGCCGCGGGCGCGGGGTCCGAAGGCGACGTTGTCGAGGGCGTCGAGGTGGGCGAAGAGAAGGTAGTCCTGGAACACCACGCCGACCGAGCGCCGGTCGGCGGGAACGAATTCGGTCGGTGGTGCGTCCCAGACCTGTTCGTTCAGGTGGATCGAACCCGCGGTGAGCGGGGTCAGCCCGGCCAGCGCCCGCAGTGCTGTGCTCTTCCCGGCGCCGTTGGGGCCGAGTAGTGCGACGACCTCCCCGGGATCGAGGGTGAGGTCCAGGTCGAGAGTGAAATCGCCGCGGGTGACCCGCAATTGCGCCGCGAGCGTCACAGTGCCCCCCGGATCCAGCGTTCCCGCAGCGCCGCCAGCACAACCACCGACACCAGCAGCAATACCAGGCTGAGCACGATGGCGGCGGCCGGATCGGTTTCCAGCGCCAGATACACCGCCAGCGGCATAGTCGTGGTGCGGCCCGGGAAGTTACCGGCGAAAGTGATGGTGGCGCCGAATTCGCCGAGCGCGCGGGCCCAGCACAGCACGGTCCCGGCCACCACTCCGGGCAGGATCGACGGCAGGGTTACGCGGCGGAAGGTGAGCCAGCGAGATGCGCCGAGAGTCGCGGCCGCTTCCTCGTACCGGGGGTCGGCGCCGCGTAACGCGCCCTCCACGGAGATCACCAGGAACGGCATGGCGACGAACGCCTCGGCCACCACCACACCGGCGGTGCTGAACGGCAGCGCGATCCCGAACCAGTCGTAGAGGTACTGGCCGATCACGCCGCGCCTGCCCAGGACGAGCAGTAGCGCCACACCGCCGACCACGGGTGGCAACACCAGCGGCACGGTGACCAGCGCGCGGATCAGTCCGCGCCCGGGCAGGTCACCGCGGGCCAGCAGCCAGGCGAGCGGGATACCCAGCAGCAGGCACAGCGCCGTGGCCAGACTCGCGCATACGAGCGAGAGCCGCAGCGCCTGCCCGACTTCCGCACTGAACAACCGCTCCGGAAGACCCTGCCACGGCGCGCGGATCAGCAGCCCCGCCAGCGGAACCATCAGGAACAGCAGACCCAGCACCGCGGGCACCAGCAGCACCAGCGGGCGCCGTCCGCGCACGGCCCGGCGCCGGCGCAGGGCGGTGATGCGGGATGGCTGCATTGCCGGCAGTGGCTTCGCCGGGTGGCCCGACTGCGGTGTCACTGCCGGGCGCCGCGGGGTCCCGCTACTCACGGAGCGTCGAAACCGGCTGTCGCGAAGACCGAACGAGCCTGCGGAGTCAACGTGAAATCGACGAACGCCGCCGCGGCGGCCGGGTTCGGTGCCGCGGCCACCTGCCCCATCTGGTAGTCGTTGATCGCCTCGCCCGATTCGGGGAATTCGATTCCGGTCACCTTTTCGCCGCCGGCCCGGATATCCGTGCGGTACACCAGCGCGGCATCCACCTCACCGAGCGTGACCTTCGTCAGTACCGCTTTCACATCCGGTTCCCGGGTATCGGGTTGCGGAGTGACACCGGCCGCGGCGAAGGCTTTATCGGCTGCTGCCCCGCACGGCACCTGTTCGGCGCACAACGCGATCCGCGGTTCGGGACGACCGAAATCGGCGAGACCACTGATACTGCCCGGATTCCCGGGCGGTACCGCGATTTCGAGACGGTTGCGCGCGAAGGTGACCGGCCCGCCGGTGATATCGCCGGAGACGACCACCTGTTCCATATTGTGCGGCGACGCCGAGGCGAACACATCGGCCGGTGCGCCCTGCCGGATCTGTTCGGCCAGTGCGGAACTCCCCGCGAAACTGAACACCACGTCCACATCCGGGTGGGCGTCCTCGAACTGCTCACCGAGTGTGGTGAACGCCTCGGTGAGCGACGCCGCCGCGAACACCGTGAGCGTGCCGCCGAGTCCGTCACCCGGCCCGCCGCTCGATTCACCTCCGGAGTCCTCCGACGCGCAACCGGCCAGCACAACGATCAACGCGACCGCCGGGGTCAGACGACGCACTACGCGACCTATCACCGTTTTCCTCAGCTCTCCGGTATCTCGACGACCACATGCGTCGACTTCACCGACGCCACCGCCACACTGCCCACTTCGAGCCCGAGTTCTTCCACCGATTCCCGGCTCAGCAGCGATACCAGCCGGAACGGCCCGGCCTGCATCTCCACCTGCGCCATCACGGTATCGGTGAGCACCCTGGTCACAATGCCACGCATCCGGTTACGAGCCGAGGCTGCCACGGTTACGCCCGGTTCGGGCGCGTCGGCGATCTCCCGCGCGAACTCGGCCAGATCCTGCCCGCGGACCCCCTTGCGCCCGTTCTCCAACTGGACCGCCGGCAGCCGACCCTGATCGATCCAGCGCCGGACGGTGTCATCACTGACACCGAGTAGTCCAGCAGCATCCTTGATCCGCAGATACGTCACATCAAGGACTATATCCCCGCATGTGCGGTTCTTCACGGTAGTTTTGCCGACATGATCGAAGAAGTCCCATCGACCGGAATCGGTCGCGGTATCCAGCGGTCAACGCGGGTGAATGGGTGGCAGCGACAATGCCATCTCGTTTTCGGGCCGCGGGTCGTCGGCGCCGCACGGCTGGACGGCGCCGGTGCGGGTGAACCCGTTGCGCAGGTATAACTGCTCGGCGGCCCGGTTGCCGTCGAGCACCCACAATCGCAGCTCCCGGTGCCCGGCTGCACGCGCCCACTCGGCCACGGCGTGCACGAGCCGATCGGAGATACCGGTCCGCCGGGCCGGGGGAGCGGTCCACATCGACACCAGTTCGGGCCCGCCGGCGGTGACGATCGCACCCGCCGAACCCACCGGCCCGGACTCCGTCACGGCGACGAAGAACGGATGCCGGCGGGCCGTCCACTCCCGCCACTGCTGCTCGGTCCATTGCGCGGCGTCGGCATGGGTGGTGGAGAAGGTGCCCGGCGGCGACCCGACGAGCGCGTCCAGCCGCACCGTCCGCGCAGTCGGCCATTCGTCCGGTCCGATCGTTCGTATCACCATGCCCGAATGCTCCGCCGGAAAGCGCTATGCGGCAAACGATTACTCGCGTCAGACGTCTTGTCGCACCAGTTCCGACACCGGGCTGATCCTCGTTCCGAATGCCGACCACAGGGTCCCGTCGGTCATCCGGCGCAACGTGAACCGATACTTGCCGTAGCACGCACGCGATACCGGCGACAACCGTGCCCGGCCGACCACACGGTAAGGGCTCCCGTCGATCCGTACGCTCTGCTCCATGCCTGCTCGCCCCTCTCACCGTTGCTGATGATGTCGAGCGCCACAGTGGCAGGAGCGTGCTGAAAGACACCTGAAACCAGCTGAAAGCCCTTTCAGACTCGCCGGACAGGCACTGCGTCGGCGCGGGCCGAAAGCCGGGTCCGCGGGATCGATCGAGAACTCGTGCCGGGCCGGAGCCTGCCCGTGACCGGCTGTGCCGCCGTGGCGACTCGGTTACCGTGAGACCCATGACGATCGAGCCGACGCCCGAACATCTTCCCGCATTGCGGGCCGGGGATGCCGATCGCGAGCGGGTCGCCTCGATCGTCCAGGCGGCGTTCGCCGAGGGGCGGTTGGAGCTGGCCGAGTTCGACGAGCGGATCGCAGCGGTCTATGCCGGTCGTACCGTGCCGGAACTGGAGTCGCTCACCGCCGACCTGGTACCGGCCGCCCACGGAAGCCGGACCGATCGGCTCGTTCTGCGATCCACCGGTAGCTCGGTGAAGCGCGAAGGGCAATGGCGTGTACCGCCGCAGATTGCCATCGAAACCGAACACGGTGCCGTCCGTCTCGATTTCACCGAGGCCGTGGTGCGCTCACCGGAGGTGTGGGTGGAGGTGAAATCCGCGCACGGCTCGATTGTTCTGATAGTTCCCCCGGGCTGGAGCGTCGATATCGACGAAGTGACCAGCGAGTGGGGCAACGTGGCCAACAAAGCGGGCCCGCCGGTCTCCGGTCTGCCACTGCTGCGGGTTTCCGGGGTGGTCCAGCATGCGAAGGTCACCGTCCGGCATCCCAAGCGCCGCTGGTGGTGGCCGTTCGGTGCACGCGCGAACAATCGGTGAAGCACCGGCGCACTCTTGGATTACTGCGGCGACAGCGCCTGGCCGGTCGGCCGCGGTTGTCAGTTCTGGGGTTCCGACGGTTCCTGCGGCTGGATTTCGAGGCTCCCGCCGGCCGGGAACAGGATCGGGCTCAGGAGATATTGTGCGCGTTCGGGGGTGGGCGAATTGCTGAGGCGTGGAAGGATTGCTGTGCGAAGTTCGTCGATCAGCTCCGCAACTTCCGTGGGGGAGAGCCATACCCCGTGCTGTCGGTATCCGACCAGGTCGGCACCGGGGTCGGCGTCCGGGCGATCGAGATAGGAGTTGAATTCGGCGAGCAGGGTGGCCATGGCGGCGGCGAATACCGCGCGGTGGTCGTCGGGGGTCGCCGATGCCATCGTGTCCGCGTCGATGGTGGCGCGGTCCCGGCGTAGGCGGTAGGCGCGTTCCACGGCGCCGCGCACCCGGTGTTCGTCGGCGACCTCGAGCACGCCGGCGGTGGTGAGTAGATCGACGTGGCGATAGACGGTCGCCTTCGATACGCCGGTCAGGCGGGCGCACAGCTGGGTGGTGGTGCAGGTCTGTCCGCCGGACAGGGCGTGCACGATCCGTAATCGCACCGGATGCGCCAGCAGCTCCAGGGAATCCATGAGGGCTATTTTCTCACTCGTGATACTGTTCGCAAAGTTGAGAATGGATGATCGGTGTGGAGGCCGTCATGGATTCAGTCGAACCGGCTGTTGCGGATACCGAAATATGGCAGCCGCCGGCGTATGCGGACCCGGATTCGTTCGTCGAGCAGGAGGTGACGGTGGGCTCGGGTCCGTCGGCTGTGCCGGGCACCGTCGCCCTGCCCTGCGGGGAGGGGCCGTTTCCGGCGGCCGTGCTGCTGGCCGGTGGTGGACCGTTCGACCGGGACGGCACAGCGGGTCCGAACAAGAACCTGAAGGACATTGCGTGGGGGCTGGCCAGTCGTGGTGTGGCAGTGCTGCGCTTCGACAAAGTCACCTACACACACCGCGACCGGATCGCCGCCACTCCCGGATTCACGCCGACCGACGAATACGTTCCGCATGCTGTCGCCGGCATCGAGATACTGCGCGGTCGGCCAACGGTCGACGGTGACCGTGTCTTCGTGGTCGGGCACAGCATGGGCGGCAGATTCGCGCCGCGCGTGGCCGCCGCCGAACCCGCGGCGGCCGGCCTGGTCGTCCTCGCCGGCGACACAGTACCGATCCAGTGGTCGATGGTTCGCGTCATCGACCATCTGACCCGGGTCGATCCGGCGACCGCTGCGGTCCTACCCACCGTGGAGACCGCCACCGAACACGCGAAACTGGTGGACAGCCCGGAACTTTCGCCTACCACACCCAGCGAGCAGTTACCGTTCGGGATGCCCGCCCCGTATTGGCTGGATATGCGTGCCTACGACCCGGTGGCGGTGGCCGCGGCGCTGGACGTCCCCATGCTGTTCATGCAGGGCGAACGCGACTATCAGGTCACCGTGGAGGGCGATCTGGCCGGATGGCGGGCCGGCCTGGCCGGACGCCCGGGGATCACGACCCGCACCTATCCGGCCGACGACCACATGCTCTTCCCCGGGACCGGCCCGTCGATGCCCGCGGACTACATGCGACCGCACCATGTGGACCCGGAGGTCGTGGCCGATATTGCCGAGTGGATGAGATCGCACGGCTGATGCGTTGCCCCACAGCAGGGACGTTGAGGAGGACTGATGCGGATCTCCCTGCTGGACCGCGCACGGACACGTAGCGGCGAGTCCGATGCCGCCGCCGTGGCCACCACGGTGGAACGCGCGGTGCGGGCGGACGAGCTCGGCTTCGAGCGATTCTGGACTGCGGAACATCATGCGGTACCGGGGATCGCCGGCGCGGCCCCGACCTTGCTGCTCGCGGCGATCGGGGCCCGCACCCGCAATATCCGGCTCGGCACCGGCGGGATCATGGTCCCCAATCACAGTCCGCTGGTGGTCGCGGAGCAGGCGCTCATGCTCGAGGCGCTCTATCCGGGCCGGGTCGATATCGGGCTCGGTGGTTCGCTGGGGTTCACGGCTCCGGTCCGCCGGGCACTGGGGCGTACGACCTTGCGTGCGGGCGAGTACGAGGCCGATATCGCGGAGATCCGCTCCTATCTGAACGGAGACGCCGATATCACGGTCCGGCCGAGGGTGGAGCCGCCGCCGGTGTTCCTGCTCGCCATCAAGGACGGGCTGTCTCTGGCTGCCGAGAGGGGGCTGCCCGTGGTGATAGGCGGTCCGCTTCTTCGGGAGCCGAAGGCGATCGACGCCTATTTCCGGGACTTTCGTCCCAGCGCCCACACACCTGATCCGTACCTGATGGTGAGTATCGATATCTCCGTTGCGGAGACCGCCGAGCGCGCCCGCGATCTTCTGCTGCCCGAGGCCTGGGCCTTCGCCGATTCCCGCGACGTCGGGGAGTTTCGTGCACTGCAACCTGTCGAAGACGTGCGGCGGATGCTCGGTAGTGCGCGTACGAAGAAGGTCGATGCTGTGAACGGTTGGATGGCCGCGGCCGTTTCGGGCACACCTGACCTGGTGGCCGATGCGCTCACGAACATTCTCGAGCGAACCGGCGCCTCCGAGATCCTCGCGAGTGTGAGTGCCTACGATCGCGGCGACGTCCGGAAAACCGACGAGTTCCTCGCCTCGCTACAGAATCGATAGCAAACCCGGGTGGACCAGCTGCCGTTGCCGGGGCCGGCGGGATGGTGCGGTTGTACCGGATACCACCCCGCCGGGACGACCTCAGTCCTGCGGTCCGCCCGCCACATAGATGACCTGCCCGGACACGAATCCCGCTCCCTCGCTGACCAAGAACGAAGCGGTGTTCGCGATATCCTCCGGCCGGCCCACCCGCTGTACCGGGATCTGCGCGGCAGCGGCCTTCTGGAAGTCCTCGAAATCGACGCCGACCCGGGCGGCGGTCGCGGCGGTCATATCGGTGACGATGAAACCGGGCGCGATGGCATTGGCGGTGACACCGTATTTGCCCAGTTCGAAGGCCAGGGTTTTGGTGAAGCCCTGCATACCGGCCTTGGCCGCGGAGTAGTTGACCTGGCCGCGGTTGCCCTGCGCCGAAGTGCTGGACATGTTGACGATACGACCCCACTTCTGCTCGACCATGTACTTCTGGGTGGCCCGGGTGAGCAAGAAGGCACCGCGCAGATGCACGCCGAGCACGGTGTCCCAGTCGTCGACGCTCATCTTGAACAGCAGGTTGTCGCGCAGGACGCCGGCATTGTTGACCACCACGGTGGGTTCGCCGAGTTCGGCGGCCAATCGCTCGACCGCGGCGTTCACCGAATCCTCTTTGCTCACATCGGCGCCGAGTGCGAGTGCCTGCCCGCCGGCGGCGGTGATCGCCGAAACCGTGTCGGCGCAGGCGGTTTCGTCGAGGTCGAGGACCCCGACTTTCATCCCGTCGGAGGCCAGCCGTTTGGCGATGGCGGCCCCGATTCCCCGGGCGGCGCCGGATACCACTGCGATCCTGTCGGCCATACGTTCGAATCCTCTCCTGTGGGCGGTAGTTCTTACGCCATCTAACAACGTGCGCGGGCCGGGAGCGAGGGGGTGCCGGAACAAGATCTCTCCGGTGATGCTGTACGGGTCGGACAGTGTCCGGCGCGGTCGGCGGCTCGTACCGCTACGTGCGTACCGATCCGGTGGTCAGAGTGTGCGGATGCGGGCGCAGACGGTGCGGTAGATCGAGGCCAGGTCGGAATTGCCGCCGCCCGGCGCGCAGGCCTCGACCCATTCCTCGCACGCGAGCTGCACCGAGAGCTGTGCGACCTGGACGATCGTCCGCACCCGGGACCGGTCGGCGGCCGGGCACCGTCCTTCGATGAGCGTCATCGAACGTTTGGCGTTGTCGGCGTAATGGGCGACGGCGGCCTTGCTGAGAGCGGCGTCGGCCGAGACCAGTTTCTGGATCCGTAGGGCGGTCGCGGCGACTTCGCTCTGTTCGTCGTTGCGGATGCCCTCCATCACCTGCTCGATCGCGGTCTCCATATCGGTGAGCGACAGTGATTGCATATCCGCGGTTTCGAGGCAGCCGTGCACGGCCTCGTCGAAACCGAACGAGTCGAACAGGACGCATTCTTCCTTGGTCGCGAAGTAGCGGAAGAACGTCCGCTGGGAAATACCTGCCGCGCGGGCGATCTCCTCGCTGGTGGTGTGGTCGACGCCCTGCCGTTCGAACAGGGCGAGGGCGGCCTCCCGGATCTCGATACGGGTGGCGTTCCGGCGGCGCGCACGCAAGTCGAGGGGCGGCGTAGCAGAGAGCACGGGCCACAGGGTACTTCCTCGCGGTCGCGGCGGGGCAATCAATGCCAATATGTCAGCGACTGTCATTTTTGTTAGGGTGGCTCGGTAACAGCGGCACTATCGAGCGGATAAACCCACGTGACAGACAACTCGGTGGCGACGACAACCGACGACACAGACCACGCCGGCGGGCGTGCCCCGGGGGCGTTCCTGCTGATCGGGATCCTGCTCGTCGCGGCGTTCGTCGTAATCCTCAACGAGACCATCCTCAGCGTGGCCCTGCCGACCCTGATGGTGGACCTCGAGATCAGCGCGGCCACCGCGCAGTGGCTGACCAGCGGCTTCCTGCTGACCATGGCGATCGTGATCCCCACGACCGGTTTCATCCTCCAGCGGTTCGCGTTGCGCGCGATCTATATCGCCGCGATGTCGCTGTTCAGCGGCGGCACAGTGATCGCGGCGCTGGCGCCCGGATTCGAAGTTCTGCTCATGGGACGGATCGTGCAGGCCGTGGGTACGGCGCTGATGATCCCGTTGCTGATGACGACCATTCTCAACCTGGTGCCCGAGCGGTCGCGTGGTAAGACGATGGGGCTGGTGTCGATTGTGATCTCGGTGGCCCCGGCCGTCGGGCCCACCGTGTCCGGGCTCATCCTGCAGTCCCTGAGCTGGCGGGCGATGTTCTGGATCGTGCTGCCGTTTGCAGTCCTGGCGCTGGTACTGGGCGGAGCGTTCATCCGCAATGTGACCGAACCGCGCAAGGCGCATCTCGACTACCTCTCCGTACCGCTGGCGGCACTCGGATTCGGCGGTCTCGTCTTCGGATTGAGCAGTATCGGCGAATCGGCCTCCGGCCATGCGCCGATCCCGCCGTGGGTATCGCTCACGGTCGGTGCGGCCGCGCTGGCGCTCTTCATCGCGCGCCAGCTGAAACTGGTGGACCGGGGCCGGGCGCTGCTGGATCTGCGAACGTTCGCGGTCGGCCCCTTCCGGCTCGCCGTCATCCTGATGGCGTGCCTGATGCTGAGCCTGTTCGGCGCACTCATCATCCTGCCGATGTACCTGCAGAACGTGCTCGGCAAGGACGTCCTCACGACCGGGCTGGTCCTCCTGCCCGGTGGACTGGTCATGGGTTTGCTGGCCCCGGGGGTCGGGGCCCTGTTCGACCGGTGGGGTGCCCGGCCGCTGGTACTGCCCGGCACCATGGCCCTGAGTGCCGGTTGCTGGATTCTGGCCACCCTCGACGAGAATTCCTCGATCGCGCTGGTGATCACCGCGCATGTGATCGTGAGTGCGGGCATCAGCTGCGGGTTGACACCGTTGATGACCTCGGCGCTGGGCTCGCTGCCGCCCGAGCTGTACTCCCACGGCAGTGCGACCGTGAGCACCGTGCAACAGGTCGCGGGTGCGGCCGGGACCGCGCTGTTCATCACGCTGATGACCCGCGGTACCGAATCGGCGCTCGGCGAGGGCGCTGCGCCGATCGCGGCTGCCGCCGACGGTGTGCACACCGCCTTCTTGGTTGCGGCCGTGCTGTCGCTGGTGTTGATCGCGGCGGCAGCGATGGTTCGCTCACCGAAGCAGCAGGGCGTGACCGAAGAGAGCGACCCATTGACAAAGGTGGCGCACTGAGGACAGTGACGTAGCGAGGTCAGTGGCGTAATGGGCGTCGCAGTACCCCGGAATTCCCTGGTACCGGAATTCCGGGGTACTACGCAATTCACCTAGGTGTGGGAAACCCGCACTCCCGTAGGCACGTTCGCGCCCTTATGCTCGGGAAGTCCTGTCGCCTGCAAGTTTGGAATGTGATGACCGATCCTCAGCCGCCCTTCGACCTGTCCAAAGGGCAGCAGTACCCGCCGGGACAGCAGTACCCGCCCGGCCAGCAGTACGCATCGGGGCAGCAGTACCCACCGGGGCAGCAGTTCGCAGCGGGGGAGCAGTATCCGTCCGGCCAGCAGTACGCGCCGGGTCAGCAGTTCCCGCAGGGGCAGCAATTCCCGCAGCAGGGGCAGCAATATCCGCAGGGCCAGCCGTATCCGTCGCAGCCGGATTTCGGTGGGCAGCCGCAGTTCGGTGCGCCGCAGCAGGGTTATGCCTACCCGGGGCAGCAGCCCTACGGTGTTCCGGTGGGGGCTCCGGTATCGCCCGCCGATGCGAAGATGTGGGCCATGCTGGCGCATCTGGGCAGTATCCTGCTCGGCTGGATCGCGCCGTTGATCGTCTGGCTGATGTACAAAGACCGTGACGAGTTCGTCCGCCGCCATGCGGTGCACGCGTTGAACTTCCAGATCCTGCTGTTCATCAGCATGATGGTGTCGGCGTTGCTGTCGATCATCCTGATCGGGCTCATCCTGCTGCCGATCGTCTGGATCCTGGGACTGGTCTTCGCGATCATGGCCGGTATCGCGGCCAACAAGGGCGAGGAGTACAAGTACCCGATCAATGTCTCGTTCGTGAAATGAGTGGATGCGGGCCGGTGTTCGCCGGCCCGCACCCCGGCCGCGGTACCGGTACGGCGCAGTTGCCCGGTACCGCGGCGCTTTTCACGGCCGTAGTACCGCGGTCAGGAACTCGGTCTGGTCGTGGACGGTCTGCTCGAACAGATCGTCGAAATAGATATCGAAATGCCCGGCGGGATAGCGCTTCACCTGGGCGTGTTTGGTTTTCCCGGCGGCGCGTAGTGCGGGTTTCACTGGTGTGATCGAATCCTGGTCGCACAGGGCATACAGCACCGGCATCTTCAGATCTTTGGCATGCCGGCCCGGCCGGTCGAACAGCAGCGGAAAGGCCGCGCGCGCCGGTATCTTCGGCCGGTAGGCCGGACTCTCTTCGGCCAAGCGGCCGAACCCGGCCGGCACCTGCGTCCCGGTCGCCATCGCCGCGGCGCGTTTCCGCCCGGCGAGCCGGACCTGGACCGGCTTACGAAAGATCGTGCCGAACAGCGCATCCGTGATGGCCAGGGTGCCCACTTTGACCAAGCTGATGGGCCCCTTCGCCAGCGCCGAGGAGAATCCGCTGACGAACGGCGCCTGTGCCACGACCGCCGCGATATAGGCATCGTCGGGTGCCACGGCCAGCGCATGACCGCCACCCAGCGACGTCCCCCACAGCGCGATCCGCGTGGCGTCGAAACCCCGCAGGGTCCGCGCGTAGGCGATGGCGGAGGTCCAGTCCTCGCGCTGCCGCGCGATATTGACCGTTTGCCGCGGTTCGCCGTCACTGCTACCGAAATGCCGGTAATCGAATACCAATACCCCCATTCCCGCGGCGGCGAACCGCCGCGCGTACCGATCCAGACCCATTTCCCGGTTCGCACCCAGTCCGTGCCCCATCACCACGATGGGGCGGGGCTTGGGCGGACCGGCCGGTTGGTACAGCCAGCCGGCACATTTCTGACCTCCCGACGGGAAGCCGACCTCCACACGCTCCATGATCAGTGACGGTACCGAGGTGTTGTTTCGCCGAAGTTGTCAGTCCGGGTGGGCGCCGGTGCCGCGACCGGCCGGGGTCGTGGCCGCGGGGCCGTGGGGGGTGTGCCCGGCGGAACGGATCAGGGTGATTCCGTAGCCGGTGAGCCACACCGCCCACAGCAGCCAGCCGGCCAATCCGAGCAGAGAGAGGGTGCCGTGACCGGTGACGATCAGCGGCGTGAGGGTCGCGGAGGCGAATTGCAGGCAGGCCGCGACGGTTCCGAGTACCAGCTGCCACCGGGTGAGCAGGCCGGCGGTGAATCCGGCCGTGCCGAGACCGAACATGGCCAGTGCCAGGAACGTGCCGTTGAATCCGAATACCGCTTCGTGCAGCGCCCACAGGGTGCCGATACTCGCCGGATCGCCGACCGTCGTCATTGCCAGGCGGATCGCGACCACGACGGTGAAGGTGGCGTTCTGCAGCAGTACTCCGGCGAAACCGGCGTAGGCCCAGGCGGTCCGGCCGCCTGCAGATAGGACCGCCGCCAGCGCGCCTGCGGCGAACAGGGTTGCCAGGGCCCATACGGCAGGTAGTAGTGCCGAGATCGCGATGGTGGGCTGGTCGGTGGAGAGGAAGAATTCGGTCGCCTCGTCGGTGGACGAACCGGGCGAGGGCATTCCGGCGGGTACGAGGACGAGATTGGCGGCGACGATGAGCAGTGCGAAGCCGATTCCCGCCGCGCCGGCGGTTCGCTGGGCGACCACGGCGTCGAAGGATTTTCTGGACATATATTCAATATAAGGTGTGTAAACCGAAAGGGGAACCATGGACGGCGAGCCCGACCGGCGCCGATACGATTCGCTGCGCCGAACCGCGCAGGCCCAGGAGACCACCGCGCAGATCGCCCGCTGCGCCCGCGAACTCTTCGTCACGCGAGGCTGGGAGGCTACGACGGTGCGCGAGGTCGCCAAGGCCGCCGGCGTCTCCGTACCCACGGTGTATGCGGCATACGGCAACAAGACGGGGCTCACCCGGGCCCTTGCCGCCGCCGCGGACCTCTCCGGCGACCTCCCGCGCATGATCACCGAACTGGAAGCCGCGCCCGGCCCGGCCGCGCAGCTGGCGGCCATGGCCGGGTACGACCGCCGGCTGTTCGAACGGGCCGGAGATGTCATCGTGCTGCTGCGGGAGGCGGGCCGCGCCGAACCCGAACTCGCGCGCGAGTACCGCGACGGCCGCCACCGCGCCGACGAGACCCGCATCCAGGTGTTCTCCGGATGGCCGGACGGTGTGCTGCGCCCCCGTCTCACCGTGGACGAGGCCGTCGATATCTACGCCGCACTCTGCAATATCGACGTGTTCACCGTGCTGACCGGCGAGCGCGGGTGGGCCCCGGACCGGGTCGAGCGCTGGTGGGGCACGGCCCTGGTGCGGGAACTGCTGACGCCCATGTGATCGACTGGGCGGGGCGGGAGCCGGGGCCGGCAGCGAGTATCGTGTGCGGCGGATGAGCCGGCCGGGCGGTCGCGGCGCCGGGGACGGACACTCGCAGGGTGTCACGCCGGGCGCCGAGGAAAGTCCGGACTCCACAGAGCAGGGCGGTTGCTAACGGCAACCCGGGGCGACCCGCGGGACAGTGCCACAGAAAACAGACCGCCCGTGGCCCGTCAGGGCCGCGCGGTAAGGGTGAAACGGTGCGGTAAGAGCGCACCAGCGCCCCGGGTGACCGGGGCGGCTCGGTAAACCCCGCCCGGAGCAAGGTCGAAGGCCGCACCCTATGGTGCGGTTGCGCAGGTGTTCGAGGGCTGCTCGCCCGAGCCTGCGGGTGGACCGCTCGAGGTACCCGGCGACGGTGTGCCCAGATGGATGGCCGCCACCCGGTGCGAACCGGGGACAGGATCCGGCTTACAGGCCGGCTCATCCGCGCCCGGAACATCCCATGATCACAGCGGGCTACTGCCCACTGAAACCGGCATTTCCGAACCGGTCTTCCGCCGGGGCCGGCGCTCGGCGACTCGGGCGGCAGGCACACCGTGGGCCCCGGGCGACGACGGGACACAGGGGACACGGGGCGGTGACAGCAGGTCCCGATCCAGGGCTGGGTCGACAGCTCGAGAGTGCATGCGTGTGGTGACGTTGTGTCACCGCATCCGGCTGACCCGGGGGGTATGGGTGACCGGTGCGGCGGCCCGGGCGGAGGGCAGCTTGCGCATGGTGGTGGTACTGCCCTCCGGATCGGTTGTGGTGGCGGCCCGGTTACGCGGCCGGCGTACGGATGCGGTTCCGGCTCTTCCGTGGGCTGTTTCCCAGCCCGCGACAAACGCCGTCCGCATCGCGTCCGCCTCGGCAGCATCGATCCGGCGGGTTGTGCGGTACTCGTCCCAGGCGGCTTCGCGGGCTTCCCGGGCCCGGCTGTGGATACCGGCCCGCAACACCTCGGTTGCCAGCTCGGTGACGGTGCGGCCCTTCACGGCTGCCCGGTCCATGAGGATCCGATGGTCCGTGCTCTGCAGGCGGACCAGGATGTCGATATAGCTCATCGGAACTTCCTCGGGGCTGAGCCTTCGCCGGAGCTGCGGCCGCTTCGGTTCGGGCGGGTCGGTTTCGGTGGCGGACGCCTGGGCTTCGAGGGTCCGTGGGTCCGCCGGGTAACCTGTCGATGCGCTGCAACGACGCGGTTGTCTGTGTAGTCGCGCCGGCCGGTCCGGGGGTTACTACCCGGGGTGTCCCAGAAAATAGGGGTTGGACAGCAGAACCTGCGCGCATTACAGTCGCCGTCGGCAAATCGTGGGGACGGGAGGGATGTATGACGATTCTGGTGACCGGGGCAACCGGCAATATCGGCCGGAAGGTCGTCGACGAACTGCTGGCCCGCGGCGTGGGGGATATTCGCGCGCTGACCGTGAATCCGGAGAAGGCGGCGCTGCCGGAGGGGGTTGCGGCCTTTCGCGGGTATGTCCGCAAACCGGAAACTCTGCGCGCCGCACTCGACGGCGTCGAACGGATGTACCTGGCGCCGGCGCCGGACACCGTGGAGGAAGTGGTCGCGCTGGCGAGGGGTGCGGGGGTGCGTCATATCGTCGATCTGTCCGGCGAGCCCGACAGCTGGTGGGGCACGGTCTCGAACGCGGTCGAGGCGAGCGGCCTGGCGTGGACGCATCTGTGGCCCGGGGATTTCATGGAGAACACCGAGATCTGGGCGCGCCAGATCCGGGAGACCGGTGCGGTCCGTGAACCCGACCCCGACGCCGGCAGCACCCCGATCGCCATGGACGATATCGCGGCCGTGGCCGCCGCGGCGCTGACCGGCGACGACCATATCGGCCGCGCCTATTCATTGACCGGCCCGGAGAAACTCACCCGGGCGCAACTGCTGGCCCAGCTGGCGTCCGCACTGGGCCGGGAGCTCGAATTCCTGCAGGCAACCCGCGAGGAGACGATCCGGGTACTCACCCCGACGATGGGCGATACTGCCACCTGGTACGTCGACAATGTGCTCACCGGCTTGGACGGGATCACCTTGCCGGCGAACCGGATCGCCGAAGAAATCACCGGCCGCCCGGCGATGACCTTCGCCGAATGGGCGGCACGCTACGCTTCCGGGATTTTCGGCCCGGATTCCGGGGCGCGGGATTGAGCAAAGCGGGATTTCCGCCCTTTCCGGGTAATTCGGACCGCTGATTTCGGTCCGAGCCCGTTCCGGGTATCGATCCGAAAGCCCGGTACGGGCTGTTGTTACTGCTGCCCGCACATCGCCGCGACCATCTGATAGACGGCGTCGGTCTCCTGTGGTGCCGGCGTAGTCCTGCCGGTATCGAGGCGTTCGGTGAGCGCGGCGGTGGCCTCGTCCTCGGGCGTACCCGACCGGATATCGGCACAGGTCTCGGTGAAGATCGCGGTGATCGCGGCGTCGTCGCGGCCCTCGGCCAGCCCGGGGAAGGCGCCGCGGAAGCCGATGACGAACGAACCGGCCTTGACCTGGTCGATTTTCGCGGTATCGGGGTTCGCGACCGACGAGGTCGCGGCGGTTTCCGCCTCCGCGCTATCGCTCTGGCAGCCGGTCGCGGCGATCGCGAGCACGACGAGGGCGGCGGGCAACAGAAATGAGGGTCTTTTCACGGCCCGGATGGTAACTCCACGAGGTGGACACCGTCCCCCGCCGGGCGGGGGGCGATGTTCACCCAGTGGCCGATCAGGCCGTGGGTCCGACGACGAACATCTGCGCCAGTGCGGTGGCCTGCTGCGGGCCGACGAGGGGGAGCAGATAGTCATAGATGAGAGTGGACATACGTGAGGAAACTCCAACTCGGATTCGTTGAACGCTTACGGTTCGCCACAGTAGCAGTTGCGGGGGAGGGGCGAACTTTTCGCGAGAGATTTGTGCAGAGGTGGCATAAAGGGTGATCGGCGTCATAAGGTATGCGCGTCGGCAGGCTCGCCGTCGCCCTCGAATGCGCCGTCGAGCCGATTCATACCTATCGAAGACAGGTCACATCACATATGCGGGTAGCACGTACCTTGGCAGCCGGAGCCTTCATCGCCGGGGCCGCATCCGTTCTCGCCACCGTGGGCGCCGGTTCGGCCGGTGCGGTCGCGGTGACACCGATGCCCGATGTCGGTGGGGTGCGGGTCGACCTCAGCCCCGGGGACACCCAGTGGGTGCACAACAGCAATTTCGGGCATATGCTCGCGGCTATCCCGCATCCGTCGGCTCCCTCGTTCGGGATGGCGCTGGACGCGGCCGCGGCGGTGTCGTCGGCGCAGCCGAACGGTCGGGTGGTTTTCACCGTGTTCGGTCCGCTGCATGAACTGAACGGGTCGATGCTGGCGGTGCAGTAGCGCGGCAACGCTTTTCGCGGCTCGGGCCGGTACCGGATCTCGGTGCCGGCCCGAGCCGTCTGTCTTCGATGGGTGATCGTGGAGCGGTCGGCTCAGGACTTGTCGATGGCTGCCGCGGCCGCCGGATACCGGGCCAGGCAGCGGCCGGCCGCGGTGTCCTCGGCATCGGCGAGGGTTTCGTACAGGTGGGTGTCCTCACCGGCGGCGTGCGCGGCGGCGGCGTGCGCGTGCAGGGCGTCATACGATTCGACCGCGTCGCGGTGATCGCCGAGTACGGTCTGCAGATGTTTGGCCCGCCCGCCCAAGTCCGCGGCGAACTCGCCCAGCACGGCTTCCGCCGCCTCGCAGGAGTACCGTAATCGCTTGGCGCTCTTGCGGATATCGTGCAGCAGTTCGACCCGGTCGGTGGGTGCCGCGGTCGGTTCGGCGCGCACCAGGCGGCGCACCCGTTTACGGTCGGCCCGCAGGACGGCGTCGAAAACCTCGGCCGCGGGCGACGCGCTCACCGAGGTGCGCAGCGGTGGGCGCTTACGCCACTTCTTCAACTCGCTGCGGACAGCCCGGTAGCGGGTGCTGTCCAGGGCGGTGAGTACCGCGCCGTGTGCGGCGAGGTAGCGGTCGCGCTCCGCCCGGACCAGCCGTTTGCGCGTGGGCTTCAATGCGGCACAATCCTTTTCGGCATACCGTTCGAGGAGGTCGGCGAACCGGGCGCCGCGGACCTCCGCATCCCGGGCGACCCCCAGAATTCCCGCGAGCCAGGCCAATTCGGTGCGCACACGGCTGGCCGCATCGGGGTCGAGTAGCCGCTTGTACGAGCGCAGGACACTGCGCAGCCGCCGCGTCGCGACCCGCATCTGGTGCACCGAATCGTCCGCGTCGGCACGAACTTCCGGTTCGGCCGCGAGCAACCGTTCGATATCGGCGCGTAGTGCGGCGGTGAGTGCGGCCCCGGCCGTGCCGGGTTCCGAGCTCATCAGGGTACCGCCGCGAAGGTATCGGTGGCCTCGACGAGGTGGTGCACGATTCCGGGTTCGGTGGCCGAATGCCCGGCATCGTCGACGATCCGCAGCCGCGAATGCGGCCAGGCGCGGTGCAGGTCCCAGGCGCTGACCGCCGGGCAGACGATATCGTGGCGGCCCTGCACGATGATTCCCGGAATATGGGTTATCGCATCGATATCGCGCAGCAGTTGTCCCTCGTCGAGGAAACCGCCGTGCCGGAAATAGTGGTTCTCGATCCGGGCGAAGGCGAGCGCGAAACGCGGGTCGCCGGCATCGGCCGTACGTTCGGGGTCGGGGCGCAGCGAACTGGTCGCGGCTTCCCAGGTGGACCAGGCGACGGCGGCCGCGGTCGCGACTTCCGGGTCGGCGGAATGCAGTAACCGGTGGTAGGCCTCCACCAGGTCACCGTCGCGTTCGGAGGCGGGGACCGGGGCGAGGAACTTCTCCCATTCGTCCGGGTACACGTATCCCGCGCTGCCGTTGTAGTACCAGTCGATTTCCTTGCGGCGCAGCAGGAATATCCCGCGCAACACCAGTTCGGTCACGCGGTGCGGATACTTCTGCGCGTAGGCCAGCGACAGGGTCGAACCCCAGGAACCGCCGAAGACCAGCCACCGTTCGATACCGAGTTCGGCACGCACCGCCTCGATATCGGCGATCAGGTGCGCCGTGGTGTTCACCGACAGATCGGCGCCGTCGGCGATATGCGGGGTGGAATTCCCGCAGCCGCGCTGATCCAGCAGCACGATCCGGTAGCGCTCGGGATCGAAGTAGCGGCGGTTGAGCGCGGAGGTGCCGCCGCCCGGGCCGCCGTGCAGGAACACCGCGGACTTACCGGCCGGGTTGCCGCATGTCTCCCAATAGATCCTCTGGCCGTCGCCGACCTCGAGCAGGCCCCGGTCGTACGGTTCGATCGGGGGATACAGCGTGCGCATCACAGCGTCAGCACGCCGGCTGCCAGTTCGGGCAGCTCCAGCGCCTCGAGGGCCTGGGTCCGCACATCCGGGCAGGCGGCGGAGGTGGTCCGGTCGACAACCGCCGTATCACCCAGCAGTTGCTGATTTCCCACACCGTTGGTCAGCGCCCACTCGTGCGCCATCAGGTTCAAACCGATCCGGCCGATCGTCGGCCCCTGGACCCGCCAGTTCGACAGCTCCGGTTCCATCATGTCGCACAGATTCTGCGCGGCTTTGTCCGAAACCTCGAGGGGAGTGGCGGGTGCGGCGCTGGTGCCGGTCGGCGCGGCGGTCGCGGTCGTGGTGGTGGAAGTGGAGGGATCGCTTGTGGCCGGTGAACCGGTCTGCACACCACCACATGCGGTGAGCAGTGCCGCCCCGCACACTCCCACCACCATCAGGGCGCCCCGTGCCGTCCGAACGGTTGTCCACGCGCGTTGCCGCATCAGTACCTCTGTACTCGAGTCGAAAACTTCTCGACACCGAGTTTGCCATCTCCGGCAGAGGTGGGAAGCCGCTCCGGCCCGGACGCGGGCTCAGAAGCTGTGCTCAGGCCCCGGGAAAGTACCGCTGCGCACCTCGTCGGCGTACGCGGCGGCCGCCGTGCGCAGATCGTCACCCACAGTGGCGAACCGCTTCACGAACTTCGCGGTTTTCCCGCTGGTGTACCCGGCCATGTCCTGCCACACCAGCACCTGGGCATCGCAGTCGGCACCGGCGCCGATACCGATGGTCGGGATGGTCAGCTTCCGGGTGACCTGGCCGGCGACGTCGGCGGGCACCATCTCCATCACCACCGAGAACGCGCCCGCGGCCTGTACCGCGATCGCGTCGGTCAGCAGGCCTTCGGCGCCCGCGCCGCGGCCCTGGACCCGGAACCCGCCGAGGGTGTTCACACTCTGCGGGGTGAACCCGATATGCGCCATCACCGGGATACCGGCGGCGGTGAGCAGGGCGATCTGATCGGCGACGCGTTCGCCGCCCTCCAGTTTCACCGCATGCGCGCCACCCTCCTTCATGAACCGGGTGGCGGTCGCGAGCGCCTGTTCGGGGGAGCTCTCGTAGCTGCCGAACGGGAGGTCGGCGACCACCAAGGCGTGCGGGGCACCCCGCACCACGCCGCGGACCAGCGGGATCAGCTCATCGGTGGTGATGGGCACGGTGGTGTCGTACCCGTACACCACATTGGCGGCCGAATCGCCGATCAGCAGGACCGGGATCCCGGCCTCTTCGAACAGGCGGGCGGTGGAGTAGTCGTAGGCGGTGAGCATGGCCCAGCGTTCGCCCGTCGCCTTCATCTGCTGGAGATGCTGGACGCGGGTCGGCCGGCGGGCCGGTTTCGCGGAATCCGCGCCGGGAGATTTCGCGGCACCGTAGGCGGGAGTTTCCGCGGCGGAATCGGACATGGCTGATGATTCGGACATCATCGTCCCTTTCGTCTCCTCGAGGCCCTGACCGGGTCCCCGGGTGGGTGTGACGCCTACCAGTGTGCACCCGCGGCGGAGCCGGAACTAACCCCGCGACCTGGTGCGGTTGGTCACATCCACGGGTGTCGGCGCTGGTGGCGCTAGCATGGCGCCGGTGCGGAGTGGGTGGTGTGGAGTGCCGGCGGGTGTGCTGGCGGCGGTGGCGATCCTCGTCGCGGGATGCGCGGAGGAGCAAGAGGTGGCGACGGCGCCACCGGCGCCCGTCCCCGCGGAGCTGACCCGCTTCTACGAACAGGTCCCGCAATGGGAATCCTGCGCCGGGTACGTCGCGCCGGGGGAGAGCCTGCCGCCGGCGGCGCAGTGCGCGCGCATCGAGGTGCCGATCGACTACGCCGACCCGGACGGACCGACCGCGCAACTGGCGCTGTCGCGGCTGCGTGCGACCGGCTCGAAGATCGGGTCGCTGCTGCTCAACCCGGGCGGGCCGGGGATGTCGGGACTGTCCACCGCCACGATCGGCGGCGGCACGCCGGTGGCCGAACGATTCGACCGGGTGGGTTTCGATCCGCGCGGGGTCGGCGCGTCCACTCCGGCGGTGACCTGCCTGACCCCGCAGGAGGCCGATGCCGAACGCGCCGAAACACCCGAGCCGAACACGCCCGAGGGGATCGCCGCCGACGAGGCCGAGAACCGCGAATACGCCGATCGCTGTATGGCGCGCACCGGCGCGGACCTGCTCGCTCATATCGGCACCCGCGAGGTCGTGCAGGATATGGACGTCATCCGCGCGGTACTGGGCGATCCGAAGCTCAACTATCTGGGTTACTCCTACGGCACGCGGCTCGGCACGGCGTATGCGGAGAAGTTCCCGGGCAATGTGCGGGCGATGGTCCTCGACGGCGCCATCGACCCGACGCAGGACCCGGTCGCGGAATCGCTGCGGCAGGCGGCCGGGTTCCAGCAGGCCTTCGACGCCTATGCCGCGGACTGCGTGACCTCGGCGGACTGTCCGCTCGGTACCGACCCCGCCCAGGTGATTCCGCGTTTCCGGGAGCTGGTGGACCCCCTGTGGGATACCCCCGCGGCCACCACCGATCCCCGCGGCCTCAGCTACGACGATGCCATCACCGGCGTCCAGCAGACCCTCTACAGCGCCGATTTCTGGCCGGTGCTCACCGTCGCGCTCACCGAACTGAGCCACGGTCGCGGCGATACCCTGCTGCAGCTCGCCGATATGTACAACGGCCGCCGCGACGACGGCAGCTACAGCAACCTGACCGATGCCTTCAACGCGATCCGCTGCGTCGACGACCCCCGGGTTACCGATCCGGCCGTCGCCGGGCGCCAGGACACCGAATATCGCGAGGCGGCTCCCTTCCTGGACGACGGCCGCGGTACCGGCGCGGCGCCGCTGGAACTGTGCGCGGGCTGGCCGGTCCCGAACACCAGCCAACCGCACGAGATTTCCGTGGAAGGCCTGCCGCAGACCGTGGTGGTGTCCACCACAGGCGATCCGGCGACGCCCTATCAGGCGGGCGTGGATCTGGCCGGGCAACTCGGCGCGGCCTTGATCACCCATGAGGGCGATAGCCACACTGTGGTGTTCAACGGCGGCGCGACCTGCGTCGACGATGCGGTGATCAACTATCTGGTCGACCTGAAATCGCCGCCCGAGGGCCTTCGCTGCTGAGCGGGATTCAGCCGCGCCGACGAGCCGACACACAGCGCAGCACGCCATGTAACACGGATTTAACGCCAGATGCTTACGCTCGCGGACATGGATCGCCAGAAGGAATTCGTGCTGCGGACGCTCGAAGAGCGGGACATCCGATTCGTACGTCTCTGGTTCACCGATGTGCTGGGCTATCTGAAGTCCGTCGCCATCGCACCCGCCGAGCTCGAAGGGGCCTTCGAAGAGGGCATCGGATTCGACGGATCGGCCATCGAAGGGTTCGCCCGGATCTCCGAGGCCGATATGGTGGCCCGGCCCGATCCGTCCACCTTCCAGGTGCTGCCGTGGTCTTCCAGCAAAGGGCATCAGCATTCCGCCCGGATGTTCTGCGATATCACCATGCCCGACGGTTCGCCGTCGTGGGCCGATCCGCGCCACGTCCTGCGGCGGCAGCTGAACAAGGCCGGTGATGTCGGGTTCAACTGCTACGTGCATCCGGAGATCGAATTCTTCCTGTTGAAGAACCAGGCCGACGGGCTTCCGCCCGTCCCCGCCGATACCGGCGGGTTCTTCGATCAGGCCGTGCACGATTCCGCCCCGAACTTCCGACGCCACGCCATCGACGCGCTCGAATCCATGGGTATCTCGGTGGAGTTCAGCCACCACGAAGGCGCGCCCGGCCAGCAGGAGATCGATCTGCGCTACGCCGACGCGCTGTCGATGGCCGATAACGTGATGACCTTCCGCTACCTGATCAAGGAAGTCGCCATCGACGAGGGCGTGCGCGCGACGTTCATGCCCAAACCGTTCTCCCAGCACCCCGGGTCGGCCATGCATACGCATATGAGCCTGTTCGAAGGGGAAGCGAACGCGTTCGCCGACCCCGACGATCCGGATAACCTCTCGGGCACCGCGCGGGCCTTCATCGCGGGCATTCTCGAACACGCGCACGAGATCAGCGCCGTCACCAACCAGTGGGTGAACTCCTACAAGCGCCTCATCCACGGCGGCGAAGCGCCGACGGCGGCCTCGTGGGGCCGGTCCAACCGGTCCGCGCTGGTCCGGGTGCCGATGTACACGCCGAACAAGGCCTCGTCACGGCGGGTCGAGATCCGTAGCCCCGATTCGGCCTGCAACCCTTATCTCACTTTCGCCGTCCTCCTGGCCGCCGGCCTGCGGGGGGTCGAGAAGGGCTACGAACTGCCGTCGGAAGCCGAGGACGACGTCTGGTCGCTCACCGCGGCGGAACGGCGTGCCATGGGCTTCAAGGAACTGCCCGGCACCCTGGACGAGGCGCTCAAGGCGATGGAACGGTCGGAACTGGTCGCCGAAACGCTGGGCGAGCACGTCTTCGATTTCTTCCTGCGCAACAAGCGCCGTGAATGGGCGGACTACCGGACCCAGGTGACCCCGTTCGAACTGCAGGAGTACCTCGGGCTGTAACAACGCGGCGGCGGGCGGGGGTCCGGCACACTTCCCGCCGCGAACGGGTTAACTTTGGCTTATGGTCCGCCCCCCGTCCGCCCGGTCCGCCGTCCCCCGCGCCGGCCGGCTCGGATTGCTCGAGCCGACGGCCGCCGAATCGCTGACAACCCTCGGCTGGGACAATGTCGAGAGCATCGCCGTGCTGTGGGCGCTGTCGCGCGCACCGGACGCCGATCTTGCGCTCAACACCCTGATCCGGATCCGCGAATCCCTCGGAAGCGACTGGGACGGTTTGGATTCCGCGATCCGCGCCGAGACGACACTGCGAGGCAGGCTGTTCGCGCTCATCGGTTCCTCCACCGCCTTCGGTGATCACCTGGTCGCCGATCCGCAGGCCTGGACGATACTGCGCCGCGAGGAACTGCCCGACCGGGACGAAGTGATCGCCGATCTGCTCGCGGTGGTCGGCGCCGAACCGGAAACCGGGCCCAACGCCGCACCGATGGTGTTCCGCGCCACCGAATCCGGGCCCGAAGTGGTGGCCGCGCTGCGCAAACGCTACCGCGATCAGCTCATGCTGCTGGCCGCCGTCGATCTGGCCGCGACCGTGGAGGACGAACCGGTCATCCCGTACGAGGTCGTGGGGCGCCAGCTCACCGCGCTCGCCGACGCGGCGCTCACCACCGCGCTCGCGGTGGCGGTGGCGCGGGTCTGCCGCGACGAACCGTGTCCGGTGCGGCTGGCCGTTATCGCCATGGGGAAAAGCGGGGCCTGCGAACTCAACTACGTCAGCGATGTCGATATCGTGTTCGTCGCCGAACCCGCCGACGCCACCGCCACCCGCCTCGCCGCGGAGATGATGACCGTCGGCAGTTCCGCGTTCTTCGAGGTGGACGCGGCGCTGCGGCCCGAGGGCAAGGCCGGCGCCCTGGTGCGCACGCTGGAATCACATCTGGCCTATTACCAGCGCTGGGCGCGGACCTGGGAGTTCCAGGCACTGCTCAAGGCGCGGCCGATGACCGGCGATCTGGAGCTGGGGCAGCAGTACCGCGCGGCCACCGAAGCAATGGTGTGGACCGCCTCCGAACGCCCGGATTTCGTTCCCGATGTGCAGGCCATGCGGCGCCGCGTGGAGGACCTGGTGCCCGAGGACCTGCGGGAGCGGGAACTGAAACTGGGCAGCGGCAGCCTGCGCGATGTCGAATTCGCGGTGCAGCTCCTGCAGCTCGTGCACGGCCGGGTCGACCCGAAACTGCATGTGCAGGGCACCGTGGAAGCGCTGGCCGCGCTGGCCGCGCGGGGCTATGTGGGTCGCGAGGACGCTGCCAACCTCACCGCCTCCTACGAGTTCCTGCGGTTGCTGGAGCACCGGCTGCAACTGCAGCGGCTCAAACGCACCCACACCCTGCCCGCCGCCGACGACGAGGAAGGTATGCGCTGGCTGGCCCGGGCCGCGCATATCCGGCCCGACGGTAAACGCGATGCCGCCGGTGTCCTGCAGGTGGAGTTGCGCCGCAACACCAGCCGGATCCGGCGCCTGCACACCAAACTCTTCTACCGTCCGCTGCTGGAATCGGTGGCCAGTATCGAATCGGCCGCACTGCGACTCAGCCCCGACGCCGCCGTCCGTCAGCTCGCCGCGCTCGGGTATGCCGACCCGGAACATGCTCTGGGCCATCTACGTGCCCTCACCAGCGGTATCTCCCGGAAGGGCCGGATCCAGGCCCTGCTGCTGCCGACCCTGCTGGCCTGGCTCGGCGATACCCCCGACCCCGATGCCGGCCTGCTCGCCTACCGGCGGGTGTCGGAAGGCCTGAACGACCAGGACTGGTATCTGCGGGTGCTGCGCGACGAAGGCGCGGTGGGCCAGCGGCTGATGATGATTCTGGGTTCCTCGGCGTACCTGCCCGATCTGCTCATCAATGCTCCCGAAACCATCCGGATGTTCGCCGACGGCCCCGAGGGCCCACTGCTGCTGCGCACCAAGCCGGCGGATGTGGCGCGCAGTATCCTCACCGCCGCCGACCGCTACGACGACCCCAAACGTGCCGTGGCGACCGCCCGGTCGCTGCGCCGGCACGAACTGGCCCGGGTGGCCTCCGCGGATCTGCTCGGGTTGCTCGATGTACCGCAGGTCTGCGCCGCGCTGTCCGAGGTATGGGTGGCGGTGCTCGAGGCGTCGCTGCGGGCGGTGATCCGGGCCGGTGTTGCCGAACGTGGTGCCCCCGCGCCCGCGGATTTCGCGGTGATCGGAATGGGCCGGCTCGGCGGGATGGAATTGGGCTACGGATCGGATGCCGATGTGCTGTTCGTCTGCGAACCCCGGCCGGGCGAGGACGAGCATGTCGCGGTGAAATGGGCCAACGGTATCGCCGAACAGGTACAGAAACTGCTCGGCGCACCCAGTACCGACCCGCCGCTGCAGGTCGACGCCGGCCTACGTCCCGAGGGCCGTAGCGGCCCGCTGGTGCGCACGCTCGCCGCCTACGAGGCCTACTACCGCCAATGGGCGCAGCCCTGGGAAGTGCAGGCGCTGCTGCGGGCCCACCAGGTGTCCGGGGATCAAGACCTCGGGCTGCGATTCCTGCACACGATCGATCCGGTGCGCTACCCGGCCGGCGGTGTCTCGGCCGACGCCGTGCGCGAGATCCGGCGGATCAAGGCCCGGGTGGATTCCGAACGGCTACCCCGCGGCGCCGACCCCGCCACCCACACCAAACTGGGTCGTGGCGGGCTCGCCGATATCGAATGGACGGTGCAACTGCTGCAGTTGCGGTATGCGCACGAGGTCCCGGAACTGCACAACACCTCCACCCTCGAAGCGCTGGACGTCATCGGGGGCCACGAACTGCTCGGCACCGAGGACACCGATCTGCTCCGGCAGTCCTGGCTCACCGCCACCGCGGCCCGCAACGCCCTGGTGCTGGTACGCGGGAAACCCAGTGACCAACTGCCCGCGCCGGGCCGCACCCTGTCGGCGGTGGCGCGGGTGGCCGGCTGGCCGAGCGACGACGGCGGGGAGTTCCTGGACAACTATCTGCGGGTCACTCGCCGGGCACGCGGGGTGGTGGAACGAGTCTTCGGCGTCTGACCCGCGTGTGGTCTCCTGGCACCGGCCCGACTCATACCCCGAGTGCGCGTACCCGCTTACCGCAGAGCTGCACCATATCGTCGACATCCGAGGTGAGGATGGCAACGGGTTTCACTGCGCGGAGGGCAGTGGCGGCCACTACCGCGTCGATGGCATATTTGTGGCCGTGTAAGCCTGCCGTACGCAGCAGTTCCATGGCGTGGAACGAGATCTCGTCGGTCACCGGCTCGATCCGCAGGCGGGATAGATGCCAGCGCAGTCGGCTGCTGTTCGATCGCACGTCGAACGCTTCGATGGGGGTGAGGGCACTGACAATGACGCGCAGATCGTTGTCTTGCGCCTCACGGACGTAGGCCGTTACTCGTGGGTCGGCGCCAACCCATTTGGACAGTCCCTCGCAATCCAGTACCAGCGTTCCGGCGCTCAGACGGCTCGACCGGCGTGTCATGTGCCCTCCGGGCGCAGATCCGGATCTGCCTTGAGCGCACGGAAAAAGGCAGCGGCTTCATCGCGAAAGTCTGCAGTCGCGGATCCCGCGTGTTCTTCGTTGGCCAGCAGCGCCTCTTCGAGGAGGTCCCGTTCGATCTGACGTTCGACCGCGGCATCGACGTATGCAGAAAAGCCGCGTGCGCCGACCCGCTCTCGGATCGCTCGAACATTCCCAGCGCGTAGTGACACGCTGATTTTCGAGGCGGGGCCGTCGCCGGGGGAATATTCCGCATGTGCTGCCGTCATGCCTCCACTTTACTACTCGAAGTAGGAATTTTGTGGGCTCCGGGAGGCGGCCGGTCAGCCGGGTGGTGACATCGGCGAAAACCTGATCGATCGGATCATTGGATTGCGGCGCGTTCCTCGTGTCAGTTTTCGAAGTCGCCTTCTGTGATTTTCGGAGTCCTGCTCAGTGGTGTAGAGGTTGGTTCGCAGCTCTGAACTGGGAGGAAAGGTGTTCCAGATGTGTGAGGCGCTGTCTTAGCCCCAGGCCTGGGAAGGCTCGTGGTCGAGATCAAGGGATTCCGCATCCGCCAGGACGGCGCCTTGGTCGGGCCGTGGCGGATGGACAGCGGCGAGGTGGCCGAAGTGTACGGCACCGACTTCACCCACAGTCCACTCAATCGGTTCCGTACGAACACGATGGCGATGAAGAACTGGGCCGCGACCACCGTCGGCCGGCGGCGGTACGTCTACGGCCTGGTGCACCGCCTCGGCAGCCGCCCAGTGCACCGGGCGGCTGCCGAGGTCGATGCCCTCGTTCGCTGTCTCGGGCTCGCGCACCTCGACGGCTACCCCCGTAACCTACTCGCCGCTGCGCTCACCGCCCCGTCGCCTGCTATGGCTGACCTCGGGTTTGCCCGATGCGATCTGTGGCGGGGAACAGTCGTTCGACGGCAGCGACGATGGCCGCGCGACGGTCCGCCAGGAATTGTTTGCGTGCGCCTTCAGATGAAGGCAGACCGGGTTGGTCGGCCCAGGCCGCCGCGAGTTGGCTGACGAACACCAGGACGTCGAGCGGGTCCCATGAGGGATCGAGCAGCCCTTCTTGTTGTGCGCGGCGGAGCTTCGCGGTCTTGTGTCGGGCTGTGTCCCGGGCGGCGGCGTCGGTGCCGGCGAATTCGAGTTCTCCCCAACGCATGATCCGTCGGTTGTCAGGGTTGGCGACGAAGTAGTCGTGGACCCGTCCGGCGTAGCCGGGCAGATCGGCGGGATCCAATTGCGTCGCTGCGGCGACCGCGTCGAGCTCACGGGCGGCGACGAACCCGTAAAGCTCTTCCTTGCTTCGGAAGTAAGCGTAGACCCGCTCCTTGCTGGTCCGGGCTGATTTCGCGATGCGATCGATGCGCGCACCGGCGATTCCGTACCGCGCGAACTCGGCCGTGGCCGCTTCGACGATGCGGTCACGGGTCGAATCGGTACGAAACGAGTCCGGCATTAAGTCATCCTACCAATCGGAACTGTTTGGTTTGCTGCGCTCAGCATGAAGGTTGTAGCACGCCAAACGGTTCGGTTTGACAGTCTCGCGAAAGTGAAATACATTCACACCGAACCGTTTGGTTTGAGAATGGGAGGGTATGTGCAGCACAGGACATTGGGGACGCAAGGACTGAAAGTGTCGGCGATCGGCTACGGGTCGATGGGCACCGTGGTCGGCTACGGGGCCAGCGACGACACGGAATCGGTCGCCGCGATCCGCCAGGCGCACGATCTCGGAGTGACCTTCTTCGACACCGCTGAGATGTATGGCTGGGGCGAGGGGGAGAAGCTCCTCGGCCGGGCGGTGGCACCGTTTCGTGATGAGGTGGTGATTGCCACCAAGTTCGGGTTCACGCCCGACTTCGGCACCGACTCGCGCCCCGAGCATATTCGTGAGGTGGTCGAGGCCAGCCTGCGTCACCTGGGAAGCGACAGCATCGACCTGCTCTACCAGCACCGGCTCGACCCGAACGTGCCAATCGAGGACGTTGTCGGCACCATGGCCGAATTCGTCGATGCCGGCAAGGTGAAGTACCTCGGCCTGTCGGAAGCGACGCCCGAGGCGATCCGTCGCGCCCACGCGGTGCACCCGATCTCGGTGCTGCAGACCGAGTATTCGATCTTCGCTCCTGACGCCGAACCCTTGTTTCGGTTGTTGGACGAGCTCGGCATCGGATTCGTCGCCTATTCACCTCTGGCGCGCGGATTCCTTACCGGCGCGGCGAAACCGGCGCGCGAGTACGACCGGGGCGACTTCCGTACCTTCATGGACTGGTGGAACGCCGAGAATTACGATGCCAACGCGAGCATCGTCGGCCAGCTCGCTGAACTGGCCGCCACCAAGGGCGTCACCGTCTCGCAGCTGGCGCTGGCCTGGACTCTTGCGCAGCGCGATTTCATTGTGCCGATCCCGGGCTCGCGGAATCGGGATCGTGTCGCGCAGAACGTCGCTGCCGGAGATGTCGTGCTCACCGATGAGGACCTCGCGCGCATCGCCGCGATCGTTCCCGATGGCGGCCACGGCGACCGTGGGACCCCCTCGCCATGGCTGTAGAAGACGGTCGGCCCGGTCACGTCGACACGCTCGTCACAGGCGGCGGGGACGACGTCACGACCGCGTTCTTCAGCCGCGAGAACGATCGGTACATCGCGAGCCGCAAGTCCTTGAGCGCGTGGACTCCTACTCAGTTGTCAGGAACCTCGGTCTGTGGGTTGTTGGCGCACGGGCTGGAGACGTGCAGTCCAGGACCGGAGTTCGTGCCGGCCCGGTTCACCGTCGACATGTTCAGCCCGGTACTCGACGAACCGATCGAACTGCGCAGCGTGATCGTCCGGGACGGCAACCGCATCCGGGTGGCCGACGCGCAGATCCTCCAACGAGACCGGATACGTGCCCGCGCGACCGCCCAATATCTGGTTGTTTCCGCCGAGCCGCCCGGGCAGATCTGGCGCCCTGCCCCGGACTTACCTGTCCCCGATGCCCGTCTCGACCACCTGGAAGGCTCGATGCCCCTGTTCAAATCCGGGTCCGGTGACTGGACGCACAGTTTCACCTCCGGTTTGAACCCGCACCGCAAGACTGTGTGGAACAACATCCCTCCCCTGGTCGATGGGATGCCCATCACCGCATTCGAGCGTTCGGCCGTTGTCGCCGATTTCACTAATCTCATGTGTAACTGGGGGACTGAGGGTGTCGGCTACATCAACACCGACGTCACCATGACCTTGTCTCGGCTGCCGCAAGGGCCAGAGCTGGGCCTGCAGGCCCGCGACCACGCGTCCAGTGACGGCATCGCGGTCGGTGCCGCAACCCTCTACGACCGCACCGGACCGCTGGGGTCATGCATGATCACCGCGCTGTCCAACACCCGCCGCCAGCTCGACGTGGCCGCAGCCGCCGCGGCGCGGCCGGTAACTGCGGGCACGATTTGAGCTGAGCTGTCGGCCGCAGTAAGGCAGGGGGCACAGCAGCCCGCCTGCGTCACATCACTCACGGGTTCGGCCCGCCAACTTCAGGGGGACGCTCCCGCGCGGCCCTGAGTCCCAAAGCTGTCAGGAAGTGCGCGGTATCGGCATGTCCGGCCGGAGTGCCGTCTACGTCGGCATCGCACGACCTGCAGCTATGGGGCTCTAGGGCCCGGACACTCGGGCCTACGCAACTGTTTCACAAAGAAGGGGAATTCATTCAATGACCAGTACCGTAACCCATTCCAGACCGCGCGAGCACGCTGCCATGGCGGACGGGGCCCCCGGCCAGGAACTGCCTTTCCCGTTGCCACCGACTTTCGACTCGATCGACGCCGAGCGAGAGTATCGCAAGGAACAATTGGCCGATGGGTTCAGGATTTTCGGCCGTCTCGGGTTCTCCGAGCGCGTGACCGGGCACATCACGGTCCGGGACCCCGGGGAACCGGATACTTTCTGGGTCAACCCGTTCGGCATGGAATTCTCTCGGATCAAGGCTTCGGACCTGGTTCGTTGCGATCATGACGGCAATGTCGTGGAAGGGCGCTTCCACGTGAACCGCCCGGCCTTCGTTATCCACGCCGAGGTGCACCGCGCCCGGCCGGACGCCGTGGCTTCCGCTCATGCACACTCGCTACACGGCAAGGCCTTCTCCACACTCGGGATTCCGTTGGACCCGCTCACGCCGGACGCGTGTGCATTCTTCGAAGACCACGGCCTGTACGCGGAGTTCGGCGGCGTCGCCAACGACGTCGAGGAGGGCAAGCGCATCGCCGAATCGCTCGGGGATCACAAGGCCGCGATTCTGCAGAACCACGGCCTGATCACGGTCGGCAAGTCGGTGGCCGAGGCTGTGTGGTGGTTCGTGTCGATGGACCGCGCATGCCAAGCGCAGCTGCTGGCTATGGCGGCTGGCACGCCGAAACCGATCGACCGTGAGTCGGCTCTGAAAGTCCGCGAGCAGACCGGAGGGCACTTCTCGGGCTGGTTTCAGGCCCAGCCGATGTGGGCTCAGCTGACCGAAGCGGACTCGAACCGTATTCCCCACTGACTGTGCCGGGGGCACTCTAGACACCGCGGAATCCACACAGAACGCAGAATTCAGTCATGTCCCCCAGAGCGCGAGATTTCGACACCGTTTCTCGTACGCGGGCACCACGGCATTCGGTTTCGAGACGCGGTGACCGGACACGGGCGGGCGTAGGTGGACCGGGCAGAGCCCCGGGCCTCTAGGGACGCTCGCCCGCGTGTTCTCTGTCTGCGGGACAGCCGGTTACATCTCGTGGGGTGGTCCCGGCACACCAGCGCCGGACTAGGTCCGGGAGTTCGCTGGCCGCGAGTAGCTCGGTGGCCTAGTCGCCGGTCAGCAGTGGGCCGCAGCAGTCGCAGGCCGCGCATTCGATGTCGGCGGTCATCGTCCCATCCCCGATCTCCGGCTCGGTGCCAGTGTCTGTGGTTTGCTCAGCAGCTGGTCGTAGGGTTCCAACGACGGACCCGGACGTCCGTCGGGTTGCCGCGCCGCTGGATTGCGCACGGGCAGGAGCGGAAGACCGTGTTCGGCGCCCATTCGGTCGACCCACCGGATGAAATCCAGCGCCGAGCCGGCGAACATCCGGCGGACGCGGTCCTGGAAGGCGCGCACGTCGTGGCCGGGCAGGAAATCCCGGGTCGATATCTCACCGCACCCGCACCCGCAGGGCCGCTCCCGGAACTGCGCTTCTTCGGGCAGATCGCAGTAGCCGACCGGATGATTCGAAGCGTTCACTATGGGATCGGGTCGCCCGATCCACGCATCCCGCACCGGATGGCCCTCGGCGAGCGCCTGGCCGTCGACGGCGATCCGGTCATCGTGGACGGAGACCCCGGTGATCTCGCCTACGGCGCGAACCCGGCCGTCACCGATGATCAACGCGAACTGTTCGCGGGATAGGCGTTCTTTGTTGGCCTTCCATACTCCTCGGCCTGAGGTCCATGCCTCTTCTTCTGTCATTCTCGGGAAGTAACCGACATGCTCGCGCTTCAGCAGGTCGTCGGTCACTGGTGAGAAGTATCCGAGCTTGAACCGGACTGCCACGTACCCACTCCTTGATGTGCTCCGGTGCGACAAGAAGCAGTGTGCATCGTTTTAATTCAGGTTTCAAACAATGATTTGCCGTGGTCTGTAGTGGGGTTCAGATTGATGATGGTGTGTCGCCGGAAACCTGGTTGAGTGGTGGGTGTGCCGGATTCGACGGTTGTCGGAAAACGATCGTTTGCCGACAACCGGGGGTGAGCGGAGGAAACCCCAGGACGTGAGTGTCGGGAACCCGTGTCGGAAAACAATGTCGGCAAACCCGATTTCGGCTATTTTCGACATCATGTTGATCGGCTACGGGCGGGTGTCGACCGCCGAACAGAACCCTGCCCACCAGATCGACGCTTTGCGTCGCGCCGGCGTCGAACCGGCCGATGTCCATATCGATACTGCCAGTGGCGCGAAGGCTTCGCGACCGAAACTCGATCTCGTCCTCACGCTCGCGCGCCGCGGCGACACGATCGTCATCACCCGCCTCGACCGGCTCGGCCGGTCGGTGCTGCACCTGATCACCCTCGGCGCCGATCTGCGGGAGCGCGGTATCGGGTTGAAGGTTGTCGAGCAGGGCATCGACACCGACTCCGCCGAAGGTCGCGCCATGTTCGGCATGCTCAGCGTGCTGGCGGAGTTGCAGCGGGAACTGATACTGGCCAACACCCGCGACGGCCTCGACGCCGCCCGCGCACGCGGCCGCACAGGCGGCCGCCGTCCGAAACTCACCGCCCACCAGGTCGAACAGGCCCAACGGCTCTATGACGAGGGCCGCCACACAGTGCAGCAGATCGCCGACATCCTCGGCGTCAAACGCGGCACCCTCTACGGCCACCTCGACAAGAACAGCATCGGCACCCGACCCCACTCCGGACCCGCCGACCCACCCCAAACAACCAGCGCACCGACCACCACCGTGATCGACACGGCAGACCCTGCGCCCGATGTCGTGCCGACCATCACCGAAACCGCCACCACCACACCGCAAACCCTCGGCGTCCCCGCCGGTGACCCCGTTGACGGGCGACCTGTTTCCCCGGGCGGTACCAGCGCAGTGATGGCGGAGGCGGCGCCGAACGGCCTGTTCGATCTCGGTGGCCTCGCACCCGAACCGGATCCGATCCCGCCTCTACCCGCGGCCGACGACAACACCGCCAGCGAACACGCCGAAGCCGGCACCAGCACACGCGAGTTCGCTCGCGAGCGGCCGAATCTGGTGTGGCGGCTCAAGCAGACCGCTCGCATGAACCTGCCCGAACCACCCACGGTCTGCCCGAACGACACCTGCGGCTACACCGCCCACGAGACCTCCGAACGCGGACGACTCCTCGAAGACATCAAGGTCGTCTGGCTCGAACCGGCCGACGACGGCGGCCTCATCGAGGCCCGCCACTGCCACCGGTGCCGACCCCGCGACGTCCCGATCGCCGACATCGAGTGCGCGGCCTGCGACTACGGCGGCCCCTTGCTCACCGGCGTCTACGCCACCGAACTCCGCGACACCGGCGACATCCCGGCACTGGTCCGGCGCTGGCTGGCGGTGCGCCGCTGGCGAAGCACCGACGCCGGGCCGGTCTGCCCGGATCACCCCGACAACTAGTCGAATCCGGGTTCGTCGGTGAGCCCACCGAAGACCCACGCCGGGAACCCCCGCTCGAGCGCATAACGTCGAGCGACCTGCGACCAGTCCCGTGGTGGCCCGGCCCGCACCGGTGCGGCGGGCCACCAGCGGGGCGGATTCAGCAGATCGCGCCGCGACGGCGCGTAGCGTCGCACCGGGGGATCTCCGGGCAGCGCGGGCCGGTAGGGCACTGGGGCGAGCGCGGATCCGAGTTCCCCGACCGCCGGAATGGACCGCTCGGCGGCCAGAGCCAGCGCCGATGCGGCACCACGCAGCAGTGTCTCGGCGTCCTCGGAGTCCAAGCACTCATACGGCTCCAGCATCGTGAGCCGGCCGTGCATCGGAAGGTCGATCGTGTCCCAGATGGCTTCCAGGACCGCGCCCGTGCGGGCGCTGCACGCCAGGCGGGACACGCAGAGTTCTTCGAGCAGGCATCGCAGCAGCCGAAACCACACCCCGGCGTGCACGGTGCGGCCTGGTAGTCGCACCAGTCCGGTGGTGAGTGCTTGGTGGGTGTAGCCGTCCATCGTGGTGACTGTCTCGTCCACAGTGACCACCGGGGCGTCACCATTGGCGACCGCGGCGATGCGTTCGAGGCGGCAGCGGTGCTCGACGCAGCTGAGCATCAGTGGCAGATCCCATACCAGGGCGCGGCCGGAGTCCGGGTCGGTGGCGCAGACCGGGCAGGTCTGGGGTCTGCGCGGGTAGGGCAGCCAGGGCGCGTCCCATCGGGATTTGGCGCGGCGGGCGATGTCGCGGTCGATGGTGCCGGGCAGCAGCAGCACCGAGTGGCGCCCCACGTAGTTGTCGAACAGCTGTTGCTGCTCGAAATCGCGCGGCCACAGTTTCTCGAACAGCCACGGCACCCATCCGGACAGGGTCATCGTCGCCAGCCGGGGCACCGGGACGCCGGTGCGGTCGGCGAGCGCGTCCAGCAGCGCCGGCGGCGGAAAGTTCGTGGTGACCAGGCGCATGTTCAGCCCGGAATCGGCGCACAGGTCCGCCAACAGCACTTTCACCGGCAGCTGGTAGACCGTGGCGAGCCGACCGACCCACGACGACAACGATTCGATCGGGCCCGGTTGCGGGTGTATCGGCCACCGGGGCACCCTCACAACTCCAGGCGGGTGCGGATCTGGCTGAGTTCGTCGTTGTCGATCAGCACGCCCACCTCGGGCACGTCCCACAGCGCTATCGTCTCGTCGACGCACCGGTCCAGCGCATAGGCCACCTCGCCGGGATCGAACCCTTCGGCCACCAGCAGGGTTTCAGTTTCCTCGGGGGTGCGCCGGCCGGGGTACCTCAGCAGATCGTCGCGCAGGAATCGCGCGGGGATGCCTTCACCGATCAGCACGTCGCGGTGCCGGGTGGCGTGCGCCGGTGTCGCATCGAACTCGGTCAGCAGCCGCAGCATCGAGCGGGCGGCGTCGGCATCGATGCGGGCCCGCGCGTACCAGGCGTTCATCGCCCGCACGGCCTTCCGCCGGGCCCGTTCGGCCGGGTCGGGTGCCGGTGGCCACGGTGAGTCGCCGTCGTAAACGGGCAGCGGGCGCGGTTCGGCCAGCAACCCGGCCAGAGTCCCCCGGGGTTGGATGCGCCGGTCGACGGCCAGGGATAGGGCTGTCGCGGCGGCGGTCAGCAGCTTTTCCTGGATGGGCCATTCCAAACTCTCGTACGGCTGCCACACCGCCATCCCGGCCCGCACCGGTTCACCGGTCGCGTCCCAGATCTGCTTGAGAAGCTGCTGCGATCTGCGGGAAATACTGGAACCGGCGAGGCTGAGTTCGTCGAGCAGACAACGCAGCATCCGAAACCACACCCCGGCGTGCACGGCGCGGCCCGGCAACCCCACCGAGGCATCGAGGAGGGCTTGACGGGTGTAGCCGTCCAGCCTCGCCACTGGGTCACCGACCGGAACCTGCCTGTGGGGCAGATCCGCGATCTCGGCTGCGAAGGTCTCGGTGTCGGGCGCCAGCCGGCAGCGGTGTTCGAGGCAGCTCACCGTGAGCGGCAACTGCCAGACCAGCGCGCGGGCCGGGTCGGGCCCGGTCGAACACTGCGGGCACGATCGCCGCAACGGGCGTTGCGGAATCCAAGGGCCCCGCCAGCGGCGGCGACTGGTCATCTCGAAACGCGGCGCCTCTCCCGGTGCCAGCAACACCGAATACTGGCGGACATAGGTGTAGAACCCGTCGGTGGCGTCGCGTTCGGTCAACGGGTAGGCGTCGAACAGCCACGGCACCCACCCGGGCAGCGTCATCGCCCGCACCTGCCCCGCCGGCACACCGGTGCGCTCGGCCAGCGCGGTGAACACCGCCGGCGGCGGATCTTCGTCGAGAACATTGCGGATGCCGACCAGCACACCGAGATTCGGGCCGAGCAGATCGGCCACCGGCACCTGGTAGATGCGGGCGAGCCGGTCCAGCCACGACGACAGCGACTCCAACGCACCCGGGCGCGGGTGCACCGGCCAGCGCCGCGGCGGCGCCGGGCTCACGCCAGCTCGCGTTCGAACATCCGCCGCCGCTCGGTCGGCCCCGCATACGACGCGAGCAGCAAGGTGCGCTGGTTGATCGTCTCCTCCCCGGATTCGATCGCCGCGATCGCCGCGTCCGACAGCAGCGCGGTCAGCTCCCCGATCGTGCCCTCACACCGGGTGAGCAGGTACGACGCCATCTCCTCGGTCGCGATCGCCGACGACTGCCGCAGCGGGAACGACGCCGCGAAACTCGCCAGCAACGCGCACGCCTCGTCGCCGGGCTCCCACAGCGGCAACGTGAACGGCGCGAACCGGTTCTCCAGCTGCGGATCGGAACGGATCGCCAGATAGGCGTCCCGGGTACCGACACCGACCAGCGGAATCCGCAGCTCGTTGCCCAGAAACCGCAGCACGTTCAAAAACTCCCGGCGCGTGCCTCCCCGCCCGGCGAGCACATTGTGCAGTTCGTCGATCACCAGCACCCGCACCCCGCAGGTCCGCAACAGGCGCAGCACCAACTGTTCCAACTCGGCCAGGCGCGGTGCCCTCGGCCGGATCGGCGCGCCGAGGGCGGCCAGCACCGCGACATAGAACCGCGACACCGACGGCTCCGAGGGCATTTGCATGGTCAGCACCGGGATCTCTTCCCGATCGGCATGCGAGGCCGGCGGGTGACCGCGGCGGAATTTCTCGATGATCATCGACTTGCCGTTGTTCGTTGCGCCGATGATCAGCAGGTTCGGCATCCGCTGCTTGCCAGGCATGCTCAGCAGGCCCTCCAGCCTGGCCAACGCCTCGGTCGCGCGGGTGTAGCCGATCCACCGGTCCGCCCGCACGTACTGGATCCGTTCGGCATCCGGCAGCATCGCCGGTCGCTGCGCCGACGGATGCAGATGCGACAGGTCGAGGGGTTCTCCGATACTCACCATTGCTCGATCACCTCGAACGGCGCCACCACCACAGGGGCACCCGGTGACACCGCCGGTGGCGGTGGTGCTGGTAGCAGGGTCTGGGCACGGCTGCGTGCCGGGGTCGCTCGGCGGCGTTCGGTGTTGCGTCGCGCTCGCCGGCTGGTCGCGGTCGCGTTCTCGGTGATGTGGCGCATCTGCTCGACCATCGCGAACAGCGCGTTCTCATCGATCTCGGCGCGACCGAACTCCCGCAACCGGGCCACCGCCGCCCGCTGCTCCCACAGGGAGATCGCCGGCCGCGACCACGTCCGGTACGGTACCTCCAGATATTCGCCGGTTTCCGGATGCAGTGCCCAGATCCGGGAGATATCGCGCGGGTCGCGGCGCAATACCACCTTCCCCAACTGCTCGCGCCGCGCGATCAACGGCTTCAAAGCGTCGCTGTAGTACTGCACGTGATCGAGCACAAACCCGGTGCGCCGCAACGATCTGCGCTCCACCGGCAGGAAATCGACCAGAAATGCCGTCTCGTTCGTCACCGTCGGCGGCGCACCCTGCTCGGCCACCTTTTCCGCCCACATCCCGCCCGGGGTCCGCCCACCCAAACCGTCATGGGGTTCACCGTGATAGCAAGCCACGGATAGGGCCATCCAGCGTTGCAACTCGGCCAGGGTGAGAACGGCTTTCGCGTCGCTGTCGTAGTCGCCGCGCTCGCGAGTGTCGGAAAACGTCGTACCCGGTAATTCGTGGACCATCCGCATCATCGTCCCGACCAGGCGTTCCACGATCCCGCCGTAATGCGGGGCGCCAAGCGGCCGGTAGTCGATCGCGATGCCGTGCTGGTCACAACCCCGCCGCAGGGCCTCACTCTTGAACTCCGCCGCGTTGTCGGTATACAGCTGAGCCGGTTTGCCGCTCATCGGCCACACCGCCTGAATACCGATCCGCTCCAGCCACGCGCGTTTAACGATCGCCATATGCGCCAAACACAGTCCCACCGACGTCGCCGACGGCGCCTCCAAAGTGAGCACGAACCCCGGCACGCACTTGGTGGCCTCGTCGATCGCCGCCGTCACATACGGACGCCCGATCGGCAACCGGTGATGCTCATCGACCACAATCACATCCGCCGGAGTGTGATCGATCTGCACCCGCTCCAACACCCCCGTCACCGGCGGCGCCATCCCGCCGACGGGCCTGCGGGACCGGGCCGCGCCCTGACCCTCCCGCGCCGCCACGGCCTTCACCGGATCCAGCCTCCCGATCCGACGCTGCACCGCCGACCGCGACGGCGGCCGCAACCCGCGCACCTTGCACTCCCGATCAATCTCCCGGCATATCACCGCCACCGACCGCCGCTGCCGGGTCAGATACCGCGCCCGCAACACCGTCCGCACAATCTCCTCCACCGCATCGGGCAACCGCTCACCACCCCGACCACCCGACGACCGGCGCGGCAGCAGATCCGACGCCACCCCCTCACCGGCCCGCCACCGCTTCACCAGCACATACACCTGCCGCTGCGTCACCCCCAACTCGACGGCGGCCTCATCGGCAGCGGCCACGCTCACCCGATCCAACCTCGCCAGAGCGCCGATCACCTCCGCCCGTCGCACCGCCACCTGCCAGCGCGCCTCCTGCGCGGTCAACACACCCCGATCAGCCACCGACGAATCCCCGACCATCCCGCGATCCCTTACTGAAGACGAGTACGAGCGAAAAGCACGCTACTGAACCCGAGTTCGAGGCACGCCGATGATCGAAGTCCTCTTCAACCGGAACCGAACCCGCAGGTCAGCACTGAACACGACTTCGAACAATGACACCTCGAGTGTAAAAGCTCACTCGAGCGCTTCAACAACTTATTCGGGCGGTTACAGTGGTTCTGTGACTACCGAACCCCTGGACACCTCGCTCCGCGCCGGCCGCCGGGAATGGGCGGCACTGGGCGTGCTGGTGCTGGTCGTCACGCTGCTCGCCGTCGATGCCACCGTGCTCTACCTGGCGGTGCCGGCATTGACCGCCGATATCTCACCTACCGCCACGCAGCTGCTGTGGATCGGGGATATCTACTCGTTCGTGCTGGCGGGCCTGCTCATCACAATGGGCAACCTGGCCGACCGCATCGGCCGGAAACGGCTGTTGCTCATCGGGTCGGCGGCGTTCGGTATCGCCTCGGTGATCTCCGCGTTCGCGCCGAATCCGGAAACCCTCATCGCCGCACGAGTGCTCCTCGGCGTGGCCGGGGCGACGCTGATGCCCTCGACATTGTCGATCGTCCGGGCGATGTTCGCCGATCCGAAACAACGCACCACCGCGATCGCGTTCTGGTCGATGGGCGCGACGGCCGGCGCGGCACTGGGGCCCCTGGTCGGTGGGGTGCTGCTCGAAAACTTCTGGTGGGGCTCGGTATTCCTGATCAACCTGCCCATCATGGCGCTGGTCCTGATCGCGGGACCGATTCTGATCCCCGAATCCCGCGGAAGTGCCACCACTCCGATCGATCTGCTGTCCTCCCTACTGTCGATCGTGGCGATCGTGCCCCTGGTGTATTCCGTGAAGCATTGGGTCGGCAGCGGATGGGACTGGACGATCCCGGTCTGCGTACTGCTCGGCCTGGCCGCCGGATGGGTTTTCCTACGCCGCCAAAAGCAGCTCACCGATCCACTGCTCGATATCAGCCTGTTCCGGCTGCCCGCGTTCTCGGGCGCGGTGGCCGCCAACGGTTTGGCGATCTTCGCGTTCGTGGGCCTGCTGTTCTTCTTCTCCCAGTATCTGCAACTGGTTCGTCAGTACGGACCGTTGCAGGCCGGGCTGGCCGAACTACCGACAACTCTGGCGTCGATGGCGGTCATCGCTTTCGTCGCCGTGCTGTCGGCGCGGCTGGGTGCCGGACGGGCGATCGGGCTGGGGCTGGGGGTCGGAGCGATCGGTCTGGCAGGGATCGGCCTGACCACCTCCCAGACCACCTATTGGGGACTCGGTATCGCACTGGTCGTCGTCGGGCTGGGTGTCGGTGTGGCGATGACGTTGTCGACGGACGCGGTGGTCTCGGCAGTACCGAAAGAACGCGCGGGCGCCGCATCGGCCATCGCGGAAACCGCCTACGAACTCGGAGTTGCCTTGGGGATCGCGGTTCTCGGCTCGGTCCATCTGGCGATGTACCGCTCGCACCTCGACCTGCCCGCGGGGACCGCTGGTGCCGACGCGGCGGCGGCCGAGCAGTCCCTCGCCGTAACAGTCGACACCGTCACCGATACGGCGGTCGTCGAGCATGCCCGCTCCGCGTTCGCCGACGCGGTGCAAACCACATCGTTGCTTGCCGCGGGGCTTCTCGTCGTCTCGGCGGTAGTGGCCTGGCGGGTGATCCCCTCGCCACGGAATGTCGAGGGAAAAGCTGATGACCCGCACTGAACCGGCTGCCACGCGAGACAAAGAACGCACGCGCCGGGCGATCCTCGACGCGGCCGAGCAGTTGTTCGCCGAGCATGGATCCAAGGCCAGTCTCGCCGCAATCGCGAAGGCCGCGAACGTGACCCAAAGCGGTCTCCGGCATCATTTTCCGAGCCGCGCGGAGCTGCTGTCCGGGGTGGTCGAACACACCATCGACCGCTGCTGGGCCGAGGTCCACGCCCGTATCGACCTGTCCGAGAACAGGCCGGGAAAGTTCACCCGGGGCTATATCCGTGCGATGACCGGCGGCGGCGACCTCTACGGGACCATTCTCGACCCGATCGCATTGAGCGCCGCGCTCGGCAACCTGTCCGAGGTCGAATCGCTGTACACCCGGGACGCCGAAAAGCTGAACGCCGCTTTCGACGCGGACGGTCTGCCCCGAGCGCGTGTTCTGATCATCCGATACGCCGCGGACGGACTCGCGGTCGCACGGTCCAGCCCCTACTTGACCGGTGCGGATCTTGCCGCGGCGCGCGCGGAGCTACTGGCAATGACGGAGGAGCCCTGACCTCTGCCCGAGCGGACAACACGTAGCGGTGCAGTTCGGCCGCCGCGGCGTACACGAACCCGGCACCGTCTCGTCCCGCGTGTGTACGACCCGCACACCGGGGTTGCGGATCACACTCCTCCGTCGGCCGGTTCGCCGACCTCGGGCAGCCGGTCGGTCAGCCAGGTGACGACATCGGCAAGAACCTGATCGCGTTCGGGTTCGTTGAAGATCTCGTGGTACAGGCCGTCGTAGCGGCGGACCGTGAGATCCGTGGTGCCTGCGTGTTGTTCGATCCGGTCGGTACTCGCCGGGGCGGCGATGGCATCGGCGGTTCCGTGCATCGCCAGGGCCGGTACGCGCAACTGCGGCAGCCGGTCGAGGACCTGCCCGGCGGAGGTCAGGATCTCGGTGGCCGTGCGGGCGGGCAGTTTGCCGCGAAAGACGAGCGGATCGTTGTCGTAGGCGGTGACCACGTCCGGGTCGCGGCTGATCTGCGACGAATCCAAGGCCAGCACACCCAGATTCGGGGCGAGGCGGGTGAGTACCGGCGCCAGCAGGCGCTGCACCGGGTTCCCGGCGTCGATGAGCAGCGGCGGCGCCGAGACCACCACACCCGCGACGTTCAGCGGCGCCCGGGTGGCCAGGTACAGGGTGATCAGCGCGCCCATCGAATGTCCGATCACGAACGCGGGCACCCCGGGATTCTCGGCGCGGACAAGCTCGAGCAGGGCCGCCACCTTGTCCGCGGCATCGTCGATCGAACCGAGATTGGCCGGCGCGCCGATCCGTGCGGATTCGCCGTGGCCCACATGGTCGAGGGCATGGACCGCGAACCCGGCCGCGGCCAGCGTCCGGCCGACGTAGTCGTATCGACCCGAATGTTCGGCCACCCCGTGGACGAGCACGATCACCCCGCGTACCGGTGCCTCCGGCAGCCAGGACCGGCGGGCGAGCCGGTGACCCGCATGGTCGAATTTCCCGCGCTCGGTGCGGATGCTCTGGTCGCCGGTCACTGGTCCTCCCTCACAGCCGGTACATACGGTCCGCGGAAGCCGAGGCGCCGGTGGAGGTTTCCGCCCTCTCGGTTCCCGGCCCCTCAGCGCCCCTGTCCCGGCTCTATGAACGCCGTGCACAGGCTGCGGTCGAATTCGATCAGCCGAGCCTAGTTCACCCGGGGCAGGGGCTCGTCGTTTCCGCGGATCCGCAGCAGCCGGCTCCTCGCGGCCTGCTGGTCCGCCGGCCGGACTAGATGATGTCGCGGCCTTCTGCTTTGGCCTCACGCCACTCCCGGACGAAGGCGCGCACGATGACGAACAGCACGCCCGCGACGATCAGCGGCCAGATCAGCACATACAGGGTGAGCAGGGCGGTCATACGGTTTCCTTTCCGGCCGGGTCCAGCGTTTCCGGCTGCGTTTTTTCCACCGGCGGGGCGTCGAAATCGCCTGTGCGCTGTTTGATGAGCGCGAAATCGAACTCACGTTTGGCCGGCAAGGTCAGCACAACGCAGGTCACCGTGCTCACGGAATAGGCCACCAGCGACCCGGACAGCACGGGGTAGGTGTGCAGGAACCCGATGGTGAACGGCGCGGCCGCGAGGGTCGTGACCGTGCCCGCGACGAGGGCCGCCCGGGTGCCGAAGAACCCGAACGCCATCAGCCCGAGCACGACGCCGATACCGATTGTCGACCAGACATCGGAGACGATGCCGAGACCGCCCGACAGGTCCACCCAGGAAAAACGGACGGGGATGAACGCGGCCAGGCCCAGGACCACCGCCGCGCTGAAGGCGAGATTGGTGACCCGATTCCAGTAGAAGCTCGCGATCACCGGGAATACCAGCGCTCCCCACATCGCCCCCACGAAAACGAGCAGATCGAGGATGTTCAGCTGTGAACCGGCGAAGTAGAGCGCCGCCGCGATGGCGACGATCATGGTGATCCGGCCGATGAGGATCATCGTGCGCGGATCGGCATGTTTCTTCCCCGCCACATTGTGGCCGTAGATATCGGCCATCGTGATGGACGCGAGCGCGGTGAGGTCGGCGTCGGCCGTCGAGGAGAGCGAACCGATGATCATCACGAAGAACAGGCACAGCAGCAGCGGGCTCAGATACGTCGCCGCCATCTGCGGTATCAGGTTGTTGATATCGCCGTCCATCGGTTCGATGCCCGCGTACAGGGCGATGACACCGAGCATGCCGATCCCTATGATCGTGGCGCCGTAGCCGACGGTCGCGGTGACGAACGTCTTCTTGATCAAATCCTCCCGCACCGCGAACAGCCGCTGCGCGATCGTCTGGTTACCGATGGCGTAGGCCAGCACCGCCGCGATATAGGGGGCGCCTTGGTTGAAGAACGCATCGGAGGAGAAGAAATCGCCCTGCTGCGGGGTCAGGTTGGCTGCTCCGGTCTCGAACAGGCCGGGGCCACCCGCGGCGAAGAAGACCACCGGAATGATGATCACGACCGCGCCGAGCATGGCAAGCACCTGGACGAAGTCGGTCAGCACCGAAGCGCGGAACCCCGACCAGAGCGTGTACAGCAGAATCCCGGCCGCGATCGCCACGATGCCCTGGCTGAAGGTGAACGGGGTGAGCATGCCGATGAGCGCACCGCCCGCGATCAGGTTAGAGGTCAGGCTGATCAAACTGCCGATCACATTCGACCCGGCGAGCATGAGCTGGCTGGATCGGCCGTGCCGGGCGTACATGACCTCCGCGATGGTGTGCGCACGCGGTGCGACCTGGCGGATCCGGCGCCCGAACGGATAGATCAGCAGGATCATCAGCGCGCCCCATAACCCGTAATGGATGGGACCGGAGATGCCGTAGGTGTAGCCGGAGGTGGCCGATGCGTACATCGATGACGCCCAGATCCACGTGGCTGTCATCGAGGCGGCGGAAATACCGAATCCGATGCGGCCGCCACCGGTCATATACCCGTCGGCGTTCTCCTTCTTCCTGCTGATCCGGATGGATATGTACAAGCTGCCACCGAAGAACAGCAGGATGAGCAGGACCACGACGGGCCCCGATAGGCGTTGTAGCTCGCCCACAGCGTTCTCACTTTCTCGTCATGGACTCGGCCCACCGCGAAGCGGGACGAGCGGACAGTCGGATTCGAACGCCGCGTCAATCGGGCGGAACGACGCGGCCGGTCCGGCCGGTCATGCGCTGTGCGAAATCCACAGCTCTCCTTTCCTGCGGTGTGTGCTGACCGCACGATGCGCGCCGCTCGGCGGCGCGCATCGTCGGCCGGTGGAATCAATCGGATATCGGACGCAGAGCTGCCGCCTGTCCGGTGGCAGGCGCAGCCGAGTCAGGCCCTGCAAGGGATGTCCGGACGCGTGGCATCCGGACATCCCGATGGGCAGAAGGCAGTGGCTGCCGCGAAAGGCCTGGCACAGCGACGGATCGCCAGGTGGTGTGAAGTCCACAGAAATCTGTGCGCGGCCGTGCCGCTGCGCTGTGTGGAATCAGTCAGGCAGCGGCGGACTCTCCGGGATCGGCCCCGGAGGTGAATCCATCCGATTTGGAGGCGGTGGACGGTAGCGCAGTCTGGCTACCGCGCACCGAGACGGCGGCGATCGTCGGAATGGCTATCGCGATGGCGATTTCGCTACCAGGGTGCCCCGAACCACAGAATTTCGACTCGAAACACCCGCACTCATGCGGGTGAGCTTATCCGATGGCCTGGTCGGCCGATCAGGATCATCGCCCGGCGCGGACTTCGCCCGCCGTGTCAGCGCGTCCGATCCGGCTCGGCGAGCGCGGTGAACAGGCGCCGGTTGAAGTCGATCAGCCGGGCGTAGTTCACCCGCGACAGCCGCTCGTCGTTTCCGTGAATCCGCTCCAGATCCGCGGCGGTGAGCTGGATCGGCGCGAAATTGCAGCGGGTCGCGGCCAGATCGTCGTAGTGCCGGGAATCGGTGGCACCCGGCACCAATCCGGTGGTCACGGCGGCCTCCGGCGCCACCTGCCGGGTGAGTTCGGCGATCAGGTCGAACTGTGGTCCCGGCGTGGGCGCGGGGGAGGGTTCGGCCGACATCCCCACCAGTTCGATCGACACCTGTGCGTCACGCACCGTCCGGCGGCAGTGCGCCAGCACCGACTCCACAGTGTCGCCGGGCAGGATCCGGAAATTGATCAGCGCCTCCGCCTGCTGCGGCAGCACATTCGCCTCCACCCCGCCCCGGATCACCGTCGGCGCGGTGGTGGTGCGCACCAGCGATTCGGTCTGCGGGGTCGCGGCCAGGATGCGGGCGACCACCGGCGCCGCCGCCCCGGCGAATCCCAATAGGCGGCGTTCGGCCGCGGGCAGATGCGGTCGCAGGCGGGCGAGCATATCGGTGACCACGGGTGTTATCCGCAGCGGCATCGGATGGTCCTGTATCCGGCTCACCGCCCGGGCCAGCCGCCCGATCGCCGTCTGCCGTCCCGGCATGGACGAATGCCCGCCCGAATCGGTGACCGACAGCCGGACCGTGGCATAACCCTTCTCGCCGACCATGATGGTGGCCACCGGCACCCGGACATTCCGGACGATCCCGTCGGTGATCACGCCGCCCTCGTCCAGCAGCAGATCCGCCCGCACGCCGCGGCGACGCAACCGGTCCGCCATCTGCACCGCACCGGTATCGCCGAAAACTTCCTCGTCGTGGCCGAAGGCAAAGTGGACGGTATGCCGTGGCCGAAGCCCCGCGGTCAGCGCGGCTTCGGCGGCCTCCAGGATCGCCAGCACCCGGCTCTTGTCGTCGATCGCGCCGCGACCCCAGATGAACTCCTCGTCCACCACACCCGCGAACGGCGGGTGGGTCCAGCGGGCGGGTTCGTCCGCCGGGACCACATCCTGGTGCGCCAGCAGCAGGGCGGCGGTCCGGGTGTCGTCGACCCCGCGCCAGGTGTAGAGCCGGCTGTGCCCGAACTTCTCCAATTCCAGTTCGGCATGCACCCGCGGGAAGGACCCTTCCAGGTGGGCGCCGAGCCGGCGGAACTCCGTATCGAGCGAGGTCTGCGCCTCGGCCGAGTCGTGCCCCGCATCGGATGCGGCGACCTCCTCGCGCGACACGGTGACACAGCGCAGCGCCACCGCGAGCCGTTCCGCGGTGGCGTCGTCGACCGGGTCGCCGGACGACGGACGGGCCTCGAGGTTGGTGGACATCCCTGTATTGTCCTCGCCCGGCCGGCCGGCGTCCCGGCAAAGCCGGTACGACCCGCCGCCGCTGATCCGGTGGTGGGCGGGCGGATGCCGCGACCGGCGCGGATGGCTTGCCCGTCCCGTGACCGGCGGCTCGGGTGCGGGCATTATTGTAGGAGTCATGGCAGCAGGCAAGCCCGACAAAGAGGCGAAGGCCGCGGCGAAAGCGGCGCGCAAACAGCAGTCGAAGGAACGTCGTCAGCAGATCTGGCAGGCGTTCCAGATGCAGCGCAAAGAGGACAAACTGCTGCTGCCGCTGTTGATCGGCGCCGTGGTGATCACCACGCTGGTGCTGTTCGGGATCGGTTTCCTGTTCGATGTGCAGTGGTTCCTGCTGCCCCTGGGCCTGCTGCTGGGTGTGCTGTTCGCCTTCATCATCTTCGGCCGGCGCGTACAGAAAACCGTCTACGGCAAGGCCGAGGGCCAGGCCGGAGCCGCCGCCTGGGTGCTGGACAACCTGCAGGGCAAATGGCGGGTCAGCAACGGTGTCGCCGCCACCACCCAACTCGACGCCGTGCACCGGGTGATCGGGCTGCCCGGCGTGATCTTCGTGGCCGAGGGCTCGCCCCAGCGGCTGCGGACGCTGCTCGCGCAGGAGAAGAAGCGCACCGCCCGGCTCGTCGGCGACACCCCCATCTACGACGTGACGGTCGGCAACGAGGAAGGCCAGGTTCCGCTCAAGGAACTGCAGCGCTACCTCACCAAGCTGCCCCGCAATATCGACACCAAGCGGATGGACCAGATCGAAGGCCGGCTCAGCGCCCTCAGCGCCCGCGGCGGCCCGGCGATGCCGAAGGGCCCGATGCCGACGAACGCCAAGATGCGCGGTATGCAACGCACCATCCGCCGCAGGTAAGTAGGTAATCCGCTCGCCGTCCTATGGCTCGCCGGATCGCCGACCCGGCACATCTCCGCTGTACCTGCCCGGACTGTTCACCAGCATGGTTCGGGGCCCGTCTCGTTCTGGAGCGACAGAGCGGGGGAGCGAAGCGGAGGAGCGGCGGAGTGAAGAACGAGACCTCAGGGGCCCCGAACCCCGCGCCGCCGGAGGCGGCGCCATAGATACAGCTCAGCGCGTGCGGACTACTGCGGTGCCGGTGGCGCGGTCGTGCATACCGCGCCCGTCGCCGTCGGTGAACAGTGCCGGCACCACGAAGGTCAGCAGGACCTGCCGGGCCAGCGCGCGCAGGAAACCTACCCGCACCGGTGCGTCGATCCGGATAACCCGCAACCGCAGGAAGTACTGCCCCGGGGTGAAACCGAAGAGCGCCACCGCGACCAGGCCGATCGCCATCCACACCAGCCACGTCGGGGTGCTCAATGCCCCCGATACGGCCTCGAACGCTGTCGGCTCGGCGACGCCCGCCGGCAGTTCGGTCTCGGCGATGATCCGATCCGGGTTGGGTCGCACGATCAGCGCCGCGATCCCCATGGCGATCACCCAGTCGACGGCCATCGCCGTGATCCGGCGGGCCATCCCGACCAGCGATCCCGCGCCGGACCGGGGCAGCCCGATATGTTCGCCCGCGTATTCGCTCGGTTCCGGATCGCCCGGTGTCTCGGTGGGGCCGGTGAGCCAGGATCCGGTAGCACGTGCCATGAACCCCAGGATAGGCCTCGCCGTTTCCGGCATATCGGGCGGTCGCCGAGCACAACGGCCTGCGTGCCGGTCCGGCGGGCCTGTCCGGACGGTATGGGGCGCGGTAATGTCCGTGGCGTGGCCGACGACACGTGCCGTGCGGCACGTGTAACACTGGCGAAACAAACCCTTGACGGCCGGGAAACACCCTGTCCATACCGTCGGATCGCGACGCCCCGCACTCGATACTGGCTGGGATCTATCCGTAAGGAGAGCTAAGTGACGTTCAGCACGGCCGACGAGGTCATCAAGTACATGGCGGATCAGGATGTCGAATACGTCGATATCCGGTTCAGCGATCTGCCCGGTGTACAGCAGCACTTCTCCATCCCGGCGAAGGCGTTCACCGCCGACCTCGCCGAGGAGGGCCTCGCGTTCGACGGCTCCTCGGTGCGGGGATTCCAGTCCATCGACGAGTCCGACATGCTGCTGCTGCCCGATTTCAGCACCGCGCAGATCGACCCGTTCCGGGCGGCGAAGACGCTCAACATGAACTTCTTCGTGCACGACCCGTTCACCCGCGAGGCCTACTCCCGCGACCCGCGCAATATCGCGCGCAAGGCCGAGGAGTACCTGCGCTCCACCGGTATCGCCGATACCGCGTTCTTCGGCGCCGAGGCCGAGTTCTACATCTTCGACTCGGTCCGCTACGACTCGCAGATGAACGGCGCCTTCTATCAGGTCGAGTCCATCTCCGGTTCCTGGAACACCGGCGCGGCGACCAACCCCGACGGCAGCCCCAACCGCGGCTACAAGGTCCGTAACAAGGGCGGCTATTTCCCCGTGGCCCCCTACGACCACTACGTCGACCTGCGCGACAAGATCTCCACCAACCTGCAGAACGCCGGGTTCGAGCTGGAGCGCGGCCACCACGAGGTCGGCACCGCCGGTCAGGCCGAGATCAACTACAAGTTCAACACCATGCTGGCCGCGGCCGACGATCTGCAGCTGTTCAAGTACATCGTCAAGAACACCGCCTGGGCCGAGGGCAAGACCGTCACCTTCATGCCGAAGCCGCTCTTCGGCGACAACGGCTCGGGTATGCACGCCCACCAGTCGCTGTGGAAGGACGGCAAGCCGCTGTTCCACGACGAGGCCGGTTACGCCGGACTGTCGGACCTGGCCCGCCACTACATCGGCGGCATCCTGCACCACGCCCCGTCGCTGCTGGCGTTCACCAACCCCACCGTGAACTCCTATCACCGCCTGGTCCCCGGCTACGAGGCCCCGATCAACCTGGTGTACTCGCAGCGCAACCGCTCCGCCGCGGTCCGCATCCCGGTCACCGGCAACAACCCGAAGGCCAAGCGCATCGAGTTCCGCGCGCCGGACTCCTCGGGCAACCCGTACCTGGCCTTCGCCGCCATGCTGATGGCCGGCCTGGACGGCATCAAGAAGAAGATCGAGCCGCTGGCCCCGGTCGACAAGGACCTCTACGAGCTCCCGCCGGAGGAGGCCAAGAACATCCCGCAGGCCCCCACCAGCCTGTCGTCGGTGATCGACCGCCTCGAGGCCGACCACGAGTACCTCACCGAAGGCAATGTCTTCACCGAGGACCTGATCGAAACCTGGATCAACATCAAGCGTGAGCAGGAAATCGCCCCCGTGAACCTGCGCCCGCACCCCTACGAGTTCGAGCTGTACTTCGACGTGTGATCCTGACCTGCGGTTCTACCTCTGCTCCGGGCTTCCGGTATGCAGTGGATATGCAGTAGAAGGTTTCGAGTCCACCCGCTCGGTGATCGCAAGATCACTCGGCGGGTGGACTCGTTTGTATCCCCTGGTTGCAGGCGTGAGATCAGGTGGGAGCACATCGGAGAACTTCAGTCCGGCCACACCATCGCATGGACATGCGTTTCGTTTATTTCGTTTATTGCTAGGCTGTTCATGGAGGTAAGTCATGACGGGTGTACATACTGCGAAACGGATAGAGCCGGGTGCGATCGATGCCGAGGTCGCTGCGCGGGCTATGCGCCGCATTCGCGACTATCTTGCTCGGCATCCCGACGAGGACATCATTTCGGTCGGCCGGGAGGTCGGCAGCGATGATGCCTTGGTGGTGCCACGCACTGTGGTCGATCTGCTTGCCTTCGTGCTGGCGGAAGCGGCGAGTGGCCGGGGCGTCACCATCGTGCCCTCCGACGCGGAACTGACCACGCAACAGGCGGCGGACATGCTGAACGTTTCGCGGCCCTATCTGGTCGGTCTCCTGGAATCGGGTGAGGTTCCGTTCCGGCTGGTGGGCACTCATCGGCGCGTCAGGTTCGACGACCTTCGTGCCTACCAGCGCCGGCTCGAAGAGTCCGGGCGCGCCGCGGCCGACGAGCTCTCCGAGTTGGGTCAGGAACTGGGTATCTGACATGGCTTGCGTGGTCGTCTACGACGCCAACGTTCTCTACGGCAACACCCTGCGGGACATGTTGATACGGGTTGCCCGATCCCGTTTGGTGCAGGCGAAGTGGACTGAACGAATCCTCGACGAGGCGCTGGAGAGTCTGGCTGTGCGCCGCCCGGAGATTCAACGAGCGAAGCTCGACCGGCTGCGGGTACTGATGAATGCGGCGGTTCCGGACAGCTTGGTTACGGGCTACGAACCACTGATCGAGGGGCTGAAGCTCCCAGATCCAGATGATCGGCATGTATTGGCCGCTGCGATAAAATGCCACGCGTCGACGATCGTCACGTGGAATCTCTCCGACTTTCCACTGGAAAGCTTGAACCCGTGGAACGTGGAGGCCAAGAGTCCCGACGACTTCCTTCTCGAGCAGATCAGCATCGACGATCGGCGAGTGTGGGCGTGTGTCCAGCAGATTGCGGATTCGCGGCGCCACCCTCCGGAAACCGCCGAGGACGTGCTAGATGCACTCGATCGAGCGGGAATGCTGGAATCGGTTGCTGCTCTCCGTTCGGGGCGCTGACGGGATCCAAGGCGGGAAGAATGCGTCCCACTGTTTTTCAACAAAGCGAGTATGGGGCGGAAGATTCTCGTGGACGCCGGGAGAGCGATGATTTCTGTGTGCGGCTCCGGTCATCACTTCCAGAGCAGATTTCCGAACTCTGGGAGAAAATATGACCGAGCACACCGCCGGCGCGCTGCCGCCGATCGTCGACCGGCAGACATGGCAGACCGCGCTCGACGACCTGCGGAAGCGGGAGAAGGCCGCCACTCGTGAACTGGATGCGATCGCCGCGCAACGGCGCAGGTTGCCGATGGTCGAGCTCCCGGACTACACACTGATCGGACCGGACGGTCCTATCCGGCTGGTCGACATATTCGACGGGCGCTCTCAGCTCATCGTCTACAACCATATGTGGTCCGATGGTGCGGAGTGGCAGTGCGGCGGCTGTACCGGGCTCACGTCGCAGTATGTCCGGTTGGGCTGGCTCGACAACTACGATGCCCGCTTCGTCATCGTCACCAACGGACCCATCGACGAGGCGCTGGCCTACAAGGCGAAGGTCGGCAACAGGATGGACTGGTATTCGTCGTCGGAGAGTTCGTTCGGCGCGGATGTGGACGCACCGCCCGGCGGCGGTTTCGCGGTGAACGTCTTTCTCCGCGACGGCGACAAGGTCTACCGCACCTGGCACACCAACGGCCGCGGTACCGAGCAGCTCAGCTACACGTTCGCGTTGGTCGATCTCTTGCCGTGGGGTCGTCAGGAGGAATGGCAGGATTCACCCGACGGATGGCCGAAATCGCCGACCTACTCCAAGTGGCTCGACTCTCCTGACGTTGCCCGGCTGTACGGTCCGGATGCGGGGGTCACCGCTTCCCGGGACGCGACGGATAGCTCGAAATGACGGCACCGAACCCTTCGCGCAGTGGTCACCTGCCGATCAATGGCCTGAGCCTGTATTACGAAGTGCACGGTGATCTCGGCAGTTCGAAAACCACGCCGCTGCTGCTGATACCCGGCGCGTTCATGGCCACCGACTCGATGACGTCGTGGGTATCCGGTTTCGCGGGTGAGCGGGCGGTGATCGTCTTCGACCAGCAAGGGCACGGCCGTACCCCGGATACTTCGCGGGCGATGTCGTACGAGCAATTCGCCGACGATGCGGCGGAATTGCTGCGCGCCTTGGATATCGAGCGCGCGGATGTCATGGGCTACTCGCAAGGTGGCGGGGTCGCGCTGCAGCTCGCGCTCCGCCACCCGGCACTCGTGGACAAGCTGGTTTCGATGTCGGCCACCTTCCGCAGGGACGGCTGGTACCCCTCGGTACCGGAGGTCATCGCGGGTCTCGACGCGACAGCGTTCGCCGGTACAGCTGTCGAGAAGGCCTTCAGGGAGCACACACCGGATCCCACGGCTTTCGACACCTACATCGAAAAGATGAAAGTGCTGAATATCGAAGACCAGAACATCAGCGACGCGCAGATGCGTTCGATTTCTGCGAAGACGATGGTGATAGTCGGTGATGCGGACGGCGTGAAACCGGAGCATGCGTTGCAGATGTTCATGCTGCGCGGGGGCGGTGACGAGCAGGCGGCAGCATCGGGGATGTTGCACAAGGCACCGGCTGCGCGGTTGGTGATTCTGCCCGCGACCTCGCATATCGGTATCAGCGGGGAGTCGGCGGCACTGGTGCCGATGGTGCGTTCGTTCCTCGACGATGTGCCCCCGACGACACCTGAACTCTTCTGAAGGATTACGCACGCGAACGATTCTCGTTGCGGTGGCTGCACGAGCGAGCGGCCACCTGCCCCCGGTGGCTTGCGAAACCGTACGGCTGCGTCGAATATCGCTGCCGTACGGACAACCTATCCCGGGTCGAGTACGCGTTTCAGGAATCGGCGTGTTCGTTCCTCCCGGGGCTCGCCGATAACCTGGTCGGCCGGGCCGTGCTCGACGATGGCGCCCTCGTCGAGGAACAGGACCTGATCGGCTACCTGCTGGGCGAAGCGGATTTCGTGGGTGACGATCACCATCGTCCAGTCCTGGTTGGCGAGGTCTTTGATCACCGCGAGCACCTCGCCGACCAGTTCGGGGTCCAGCGACGAGGTCGGTTCGTCGAACAGCACAACGCGGGGTTTCAGGGCCAGGGCGCGGGCGATCCCGACGCGCTGCTGCTGGCCTCCGGAAAGCTGGAAGGGGTAGGCGTCCGCACGGTCACCGAGCCCCACCTGCTCCAGCAGAGTCTCGGCTGCGGCGACGGCCTCTTCCCGGGGCCGCTGCTGGGCGACGACGGGGCCTTCGATGATGTTTTCCAGCACCGTGCGGTGCGGGAAGAGGTTGTGGGACTGGAAGACCATCCCGCTCTGGGCGCGGAGCCGGCTCGCTTCCCGGCGCCCCGCACGGCCACGGGGTAGCCGGGCGAAGTCGATCTCGACATCGTCTATGCCGATGATCCCGCGCTCCGGGATATCCAGTGCATTGAGGGAGCGCAGCACGGTTGTCTTGCCCGAACCCGAGGGCCCCAGCAGGACGGTCGAAGTGCCGCGCCGAGACTCGAAGTCGAGGCCGCGCAGCACCTGCCGCTCGCCGAAGGACTTTTCGAGGCCTCGGACCCGTATCCGGGCGGGCTCGGTGTCGTGCTCAGTGGTGTCGGTCATTTGGCCACAAACCTGTCGAGTCGGGACTCCAGTCGTTTCTGCGCGGCGGAGAGGGCCGCGCAGATCACCCAGTAGTACAGCGCGGCGAACGTGTACAAGGCGAGGAAGTCGTTGCTCTCGGCCGCCGCGAGCTGGGCCTCACGGAACAGTTCGGTCAGCAGCACCACCGAGCCCAGCGATGTGTCCTTGAGCAGTGAGAGCAAGGCGTTGGACAGCGGTGGCACTGCTGTCCTGGTCGCCTGCGGGAGAACGATGCGGCGCAGTGTCTGCGCATACCCGAGACCGACCGTTGCCGCCGCCTCGAACTGCCCCTTCGGTACCGCAAGAATCGCCGACCGGATCACTTCGGCCGCATAACCGGCCACATTGAGACTGAACGCGATCACCGCAGCGAGGAACGGATCGAACTTCAACCCGATCTGCGGAAGCCCGTAGAAGACGATGAACAGCTGCACGAGCAGCGGTGTGCCGCGAATGATGGAGATGAAGGCGCGGGCAGGTGCGGCGAGGAGGCGATAGGACGATATCCGCGCCAGCGCGACCAGTAGCGCGAGCACGAGACCGATAGCGAAACTCAGTGCGGTCAGCGGAACCGTCACCTTCACCAGTCCGACGAACATCGGCCACGCCGCCCCGCGCAACACATCCCAGGTGCTCCGGGGGCCGCGCCCCTCGGACAGGTCGGCGGTCCCGCCATCGGGTACCGAGACATCGGCCCGGAAATACTTCTGTGAGATGGCGGCGAGTGTCCCGTCCGCCGCCAGCGCGGCGAGTGCCCGGTTCGCCTGGTCGAGCAATGCGGCGTCGCCCTTCCGGAAGGCGAGGACCTGCTCACTGGTCTCCGCTCCGGCATCGCCGGCGATCTCGATGTCCGTGGACCCGGTACTGGCCAGGTAGTCGAGCACGGCGATGTTGTCGTTGACGATCGCGTCGACGCGTCCCTGGGTGAGCAACGCCGCCGCCTGTGCGAACCCTTCGACCGCTTCGACGTTCGCGCCGGCGTCGCGGGCGACCTGTGCCCAGTTGCTGGTACTCGACTGCGCGGTGGTGCGCCCGGCCAGATCGTCCAGTGTCCGGATCTGTTCGTCGCCCGTGCGCCGGACGATCACGCCGCGGGAGTAGGTGTAGGGATCGGACAGCCCGTACTTCGCCCGGCGCTCGTCGTTGATCGATACCTGGTTGGCGATGAGATCGATCCGCCCGGAGTCCAGGGCGGGAAAGATCGCGTCCCACTGTGTTTCGACGAATTCGAGTTCCCAACCGGCCCGGTCGGCAATCGCCCGGACCACCTCGATGTCGTAGCCGGTGAGTTGCCGGTCGCCTGGGTCGTGGAACGAGAACGGTGGATAGGTGCCTTCGGTACCGACCTTCACCACCGGTCGATCCGGGTCCTGCGCCATCGCTACGCCTGCGTGCGTAGCCCCGGCGAGCACCAGTAGCAGAGACAGCACCACGCCTCTGAGTACGTGTCGCATCGGCGACCCTCTCGCATCGGCCGGAACCGGAAACCGGCACTGGAGAAAGATCGTAGTGCGAATCGGAACGCGGGCCCGGTCGCCTCTTGCGATACGGCGCAGGCCGCTCCGTACCGGTGGGCATCCCGATGGCCGACCGGCGGGGCGGGTGCCGGTGCGGAGACCCGGTGGGTGCAACGATCTTTCCGCCGGGCACCGCCCGCGGTGTGCGGGGCAGGAGTACCGCCCCGCACTCGGGCGTCTCAGTCCACCGGGGCGACGCGGATCAGATTGCCGTCGGGGTCGGCGACTACGAAGGTGCGGCCGAAGACCTCGTCGTAGGGCTCGGCGATCACATCGACACCCTTGTCGACCCACTTCCGGAAGTGGTTGTCGATCTCCTCGGGCCCGCCGGGCAGGGCCAGGCAGAGTTCGCTGGTGCGTGGGCCGGTGAAGGAGAAGCCCTCCTCGACACCACTCCACACGGCGAGCTGGATGCCGCCGCCGAGGTCGAACGCGATGAAGCGCGGGGTTTCGAATACGGGCTTCATCTCGAACAGGTCGCCGTAGAAGCGGGCGGCGGCGGCCGCGTCGCGGACGTACACGATGAACATGTTCGGTGTGGTCATGGGGGTGTTCTCCTCTTGCCGTTGTTGTGGACAAGACGAGATTCGCTGCCATACCTGACAGGATCCGGCAGGTTTTCGGAAGAATGTTCGGGTATGACGCCGGATCGCTTCTTTTCCCTGCTGATCGCCCTGCAGTCCCGGGAAATCGTCACCACCACCGATCTGGCTGCCGAACTGGGCATATCGGTGCGGACGGTGTTCCGGGACGTGCAATGGCTGCAGGACGCCGGGTTCCCGATACTGGTCCGGCGGGGGAGAGGGGGCGGGGTGACGCTGCTACCCGGCGGTGCCCTGGACCTCGCCCGGCTCACCCCGGCCGAACGCGACCATCTCGCATTGTCCGGGCTCGACGATGCGCAGCGCGATCAGCTCGGTGGTGGGTCCGACAGCCGGCGGGCCAGGAGCAAGGTGGCGCCGGGGCGGATGCGGCCGGAGAATTTGCTGCCGGCGCATGCGGTGGTCACGACGGACAACCGGCCCTGGTTCGGGCCGCCCGGTGCGGGGATCGGGCCCGCGGAACTGCTGGGTGATCTGCGGCGCGGTGTCCGGTTACGGGTGAACTACCGCCGGTCGAACGAGACCGAGCCGGCCTGGCAGATCGTCGACCCCTACGGTCTGCTGGCCAAGGGTGGCCGCTGGTATCTCGTGGCCGACCATTCCTCCCGGCCGCGCCTGTATTCGCTGGAACGGGTCGCCGGCTGGCGCCCGTTGCGCACGCCCCGGCGACTGCGGCCCGGGGCGACCTTGCAGGCGGTGGCCGCGGAACTGTCGGCGAGCTGGGAAACCGCGGGAGCCGTCCGGATCGAGGGTGAACTGACCGCCGGTCAGCTGGAACGCGCGAAACGTATCCTCGGCACCCGGTTGACGGTCCTGTCTGCGGAAACGGGCGGGCGGGTGCGTATCGGTGTGGCGTGCCGGGTCGTCGAGGATGTGCGGCAACTTCTGCAGTTCGCCGACGATTTCCTGGTGACCGGCCCGCCGCAGGCGCGTGAACGGATCCGCGAGCTGGCGGCAGCGATGCTCCGGCAGTACCAGTGAAAGCCGGTGATGTATGTGGTCGGGGTCACAGCTCGATCGCCGACGAGTTTCCGCCCGATGACCCGTCCTATGCGAGGAACGTTGTATGGAACAAGGAGACCGACTATGGCCGCACAGCCGAAAGGCCCCGCGTCCTACTTCCCGTCCATCGAGGCGAAGTACGGCCGCAGTATCGAGGAGTGGAAGGCCGCCCTGCGTGATTCCGGGCTGTCGTCGCACAAAGAGCTCGTCGAATTCCTGAAGACCGAGCACGGTTTCGGCCACGGGCATGCCAACGCACTCACCCAGCATCATCTGCATCCCGAGAAATGGGCCGCCTGAGGGTTGTGGGCAGCCTGCCGGGCGGGTCGGCCGAAGCGCACGAGGGGTGCCTGCCCGCCGCGGATCATGCCGAACGACGCCGCCGCCGCTGAGTGCGGCGGCGCGAAATCCCGTCGTGCGGGCGGGTCGGGCCGTAGGCTTCGCCGCACCGGCACGAGAGTGGCGGCAGAGACCGGTCACGAGGGATTGGGGCGACGGCATGGCGATTCGGGAGCGACTGGGATTCACGGCGGCCGAACCCGCACCGGTCTACGGTGAACCGTTCGAGACCGCCGACGGCGCGATAGTCATCACCGTCGCCCGCCGCGGGGTGATCAGCCCGGTGATGCGGCCCGCCGGGGTTTTCGTCGTCCGCGACGGCGCCGCGACATGGGTTCCGGCGGTGGATATCAACCGCATCGCGTTACTGGGCGAGCTGATCGGCCTGTTCGCGGCCGTGATCACCAGCCTCGCGATCCTGCGCCGCCCACCCTGGCCCGACCTCGGCCGCCACTCCTGCGACTGACCGGCCCGGGTAACGGATATCAGCCGGGTTCGCCGCGCCGCGCCGCATCCAGCAACCGCACCGCCCGCGGGCCCACACCGTGCAGTGCGAGCAGTTCGTCGAGGGGCTCCGGTAGGTCGGCGAGGGTCCGGTAGCCCGCGTCGATCAGCGCACCGGTCGCGGGGCGGCCGATCTTCACGCCGTCGAAGACCGGGCCACGGTCCTGCGCAGCACTCACGCGTGGTCAGTATTCCAGGTCGGGCCGGCCGGTGGTGATCGGGAACGGGAATTCGATCCGGGCCCCCCACTTCGCCGGCGGGGCTGGATTGCCGGGTTGCCGCTCGACCGTCCAGTTCGGTACTCGGTAAGATCATCCGGTCCCATCCAACCCGGCAGCAACCATGGGTGGAAGTCCGGTGTGAATCCGGCGCGGTCCCGCCACTGTGATCGGCATCGACTCGGTGCCGTAAGTCAGGTCGCTCAGCTGTCCGGCTCCGGTTCGAGGCGTGTGACCTCGGAAAGGATCGCTGTGTTCCGGAAGAACCCACTGCTGCGCAGACTGGCCGTGGCGGCCGTCTCGGTCTGTGCGATGCCCACGCTCGCTGCCTGCGGTGAGGCGGTGCCGGCGACCGAGAGCCCGGGGACGGCCGTTCACTTCGTGGACGCCGGTAACTGCGGTATCACCACCGAATACACCGCACCGCCGAAGCGGGCCGTCACCCTCACCTCGAACGCCACCGAAACGATGCTCGAGCTCGGGCTCGCCGATCGGATGGCGGGTACCGCCTATATGCGGGGCCGCGATATCGCCCCCGCATACACCGACGCGTATCAGCGGGTCCCGGTCCTGTCCTCGGAGCAGCCGACGATGGAGCAACTGATCGCCACCGAACCGGATTTCGTCTATTCCGGCTACCCGGACGGATTCAGCGAGAAGAACGGTCACACCCGCGAGCAACTCGGTGAGCTGGGCATCAAGACCCACCTCAATCCGGAGGGATGCGCCACCGGCCCGGTGCGGCTCGACGATATCTTCACCGAGATCACAGTGATCGGCAAGATATTCGGGGTGCCGGATCGAGCGGTTGCCTCGGTCGATGCGCTGCGCGCCCGGCTGGACGCGGTGCGCGGCCGGCTCGGGAATCGGGAACCGGTACGGGTGTTCCTGTATGCCTCGGGGACCGACAGCGCGGCCACAACCGGAGGAAACAGTATGGCCACCGCGCTGATCGAGGCGGCCGGTGGCGTGAATGTTTTTGCCGATATGCCCGAGCGCTGGATGAACGTGTCGTGGGAGCAGGTCGCCGAACGGGCTCCGGACGTGATCGTGGTCCGGGAGGAGGGAACCACCCCGGAGTACCGGTCACCGTCGGTCGAATCGAAGGTGGCCACCCTCGAAGGAGTCCCGGCCATCGCCGACACCCCCGCCATTCGGGACCGGAAATTCGCGACGATCACGCTGTCGCAGCTGCAGCCCGGACCGTACTCGATCGACGGCGTCGAACATGTGGCGCGGCAACTGCATCCCGACGCGTTCCGGTGATCGGGTACCGGCGCACCCGGCTCACGGTGGTCGCGGTGGCCGCCGGAGTGCTGCTGGTCGTCGTAGCGATCGCCGGCATCCTGGTGGGTTCGGTGGGAATCGACGCGGCGACAGCGGTGCGGATCCTCGCGCACCGGATCACGGGCCCGGGCCTGGTGGAACCGGACTGGACCCGCTCCCAGGACCTGATCATCGCAGACACCCGAGTACCCCGGGTGCTGCTCGCAGGTGTAGTCGGCGCCGGTCTGGCGTTGGCAGGTACCACCATTCAGGCGGTAGTCCGCAATCCGCTGGCTGGCCCGGGAGTTCTCGGCGTCTCCTCCGGTGCGGCAGTGGGTGCGGTGACAGTGCTCCGGTTCGGTCTCGGAACGCCGGCGGTTCTGCTGCCGCTCGCGGCGTTCCTCGGCGCACTGGCGGCGATATTCGTTGTCCTTGCGGTCGCGGGTCGGCGCGGCAGTGTGGAGCCGGCCAGGCTGGTATTGGCGGGCACCGCGGTATCCGCCGTGCTCAGCGCGCTCACCTCACTGATGGTGTTGACATCGCCCGATGAAAGCCTGGCGGCGCAGGTGTTGCAGTGGACCCTCGGCGGGTTCGGCGGCGCGCGCTGGGACCGGCTCGTGGTACCGGCGATTGTGCTCGTCGTCTCGTGCGCGGTGCTGGTTCCGCTGGCGCGCAACCTCAACGTGATGCTCGCCGGCGAAGAAGGCGCCACCGCGCTCGGCCTGGATGTGCGCAGGTTACGTTTCGGGCTGATCGTGCTGTGCGCGGTACTCACCGGGGCACTTGTCGCGGTGAGCGGCGTCATCGGCTTCGTGGGTTTGATGATTCCGCATATCGCGCGAATGCTGGTCGGTTCCGATCATCGCCGGGTGTTGCCGGTTGCGGTGCTGGTAGGCGCGATGTTCACCATCGCTGCCGACCTGGCCGCGCGGACCGTGATGATTCCGGAGGAGATCCCGGTGGGGATCGTGACGGCGCTGGTCGGCGGCCCGTTCTTCGTCTGGCTGCTGCGGCGCACGGGGAGTCGCTGATGCTTCGATTCGATCGGGTGACTGTGCGGGCCGGTGCCGCGACCCTCGTCGATACGGTCAGCCTGGATATCGCCGACGGCGAGCGGGTCGCGCTGGTCGGGCCGAACGGTAGCGGCAAATCCACGCTGTTGCGCACCGCCTATCGCGCCTGCCGGCCGGTTGCCGGTTCCGTGCTGCTCGACGGCCTGGATGTATGGCGTTCGCCGGTACGTGCGGTGGGGCAGCGGACCGGTGTGGTCACCCAGCAGCATCTCGCCGATTTCCCGCTCACTGTTTCCGACGTCGTCCTGCTCGGCCGCGCCGTGCACAAGCGGATGTTCGATCTCGACACGGCGCACGATCGCGCCGTCGTGATCGAAAGTCTGCGGACAGTCGACCTCGAGGAGCGCGCGAACACTGCGTTCGCGACGCTGTCCGGTGGTGAACGCCAACGCACCATGGTCGCGCAGGCATTCGCCGGCCGGGCGCCGGTGCTGCTGTTCGACGAACCGACCAATCATCTGGATCTGCGCCACCAGCGCGCGCTGATGGAATCGGTCCGCGACCACTCCGGCACCGCGGTGGTCGCGCTTCACGATCTGCAGCTGGCCGGCCGCTGGTTCGATCGGATCGCGGTACTGGACCACGGAAAGCTCTGGGGGATCGGCACTCCCGCCGAGATCCTGACCCCGGACCTGCTGTCGGAGGTGTACGGAGTGCAGGCGGATATTGTCGCGCATCCGGTGGACGGGACGCCGCTGGTGGTGCTGCGGTGAGCGGCTGGGGTGTGCTCACCCATGTCGACACGGGCGTGACCGCTTCCGAGTCCATAGCCCACGCCGTCGAATCGGCCCGGGTGGCGGAATCGCTGGGTTACGACTCGTTCTGGGTTGCCCAGCACCGCTTCGGGCATCAGGGTGGGGCGGTGCCCAGCCCGTTGATCCTGCTGGCGGCGGTCGCGCAGCACACAGAACGTATCCGGCTGGGTACTGCCTCGATCGCAGCCTCCTTCGAGGAGCCACGGCGGCTGCTGGAAGATGCTGCGGTGCTGGATGTCCTGAGCGGTGGCCGCCTGGAGCTCGGCTTCGGCAGCGGATCCTCACTGCAGGCGTCGCAGGCCTGGGGTCTCGACCACGAGCGGCGGCGCGACCAGTTGTGGGCGACGGTCGATGCGGTTTCCGAGGGGGCAGTGCGTGGTATCGGCAGCGACAGGCGGTCGGCGGTCGTACCTTCGACGCTGGGGTTACGGGACCGGATGTGGGTCACCACGGGAAGTGATGACGGGGTACGCGCCGCCGTCGAGCGAAAGCTGGGGTTGATCGTGGGCCGGCGCGCGGTCGACGGACACGGGCCACGGGCAGAAGATTCCCGGGTTGCGGACTTGATTCGCAGATACCGGGCAGGGGCCGGCCGAGGTGCGCGCGTCGCGGTGTCGCGGCCGATCATCGCCACTACCGACCCTGAGTTCGCGCAGCGGCTCCGCGAGTGGGAACAACAGTCGCGCCGGGCGCGGAAGGCGCCACCCAGTGTGCTGATCGGAAACCCGGACGAGGTCGTGACCGCGCTCCGCGATGATCCGGCCTGCGGGCTGCTCGACCATATCCTGGTCCATACCCGACCGCTCTCGTTGGTGCCGAGAGCCGCGACTGCGAGTCTCGAACTGATCGCTGAGCGGGTGCGGCAGCAGTCGGCATCCCTGTTCCACTCGGGTAGCTGACCGTTTCCCGAGCCGGGCCCGGGATTCATCCGTTCGCTGAACCGTATTCAGGTGCCTTCGGGAAACGGGGGCGTGCCGCGACAGATCGCCTCGAAGTGGCGCCAGGCGAGTTCCGGTGCGACCGGGTTCGTGCGGTCGGTGACCGTGGTGAGCAGGCCGACAAGTGCCCAGGACAGTGTGGTGACGGTGAGGTCGTCGGCGCGAGGGCCGGACTGCTCGTCGAGATGTTCGCGCAGGATGGCGGCCACACTGCTGCGATACCCACGCAGGGCCGTCGCCGAGGCCTTGGGCCCGATCAACGGTTCGTATACCTGCGGATAACGCGCGGCCAGGCCGATCATCACCCGGACCGGTGCCCAGCGGCCGCGGTCGGACGAGCGGGCGATCTCCTGGCGCAGATGTTCACCGCAACTCACCACGAGCAAATCGTCTTTGTCCCGGTAGTGGGCGTAGAACGTGGAACGCCCGATATCCGCCCGCGCGATCACATCGCTCACGCTGATGCGGTCGTAGGCGCGCTGCATCATCAGCTCGATGAGGGCGCGGTGCAGAGTCTCCCGGGTGCGCCGGACCCTGCGATCAGGGGTGCTCATATAGGTCATCCTCGGTGGACAGTTTCGCCCGACCTGTCCGGTAACGGACAGAACGGGCATATATGATTCTGGTCGACGGCGGCCGCGGTGGCGACGATCGACCCATGACATCAGATCAGCACACCCGCAGCCCGATGTTCGTCGACGCACCCGATACCGGCCTGGTCATCGAGGGCATGCGGCGATACAACCTGTTCACCACCGTATGGTTCCTCGGCCGGCATCGCCGGTTGCTCGCCGAACTGGTCCGGGCGAGTGGTGCCGAACCCGGCGACGATGTCGTCGATATCGGTTGTGGTCCAGGGAAACTCGTTCGCGCACTGGGAACGCGGGTCGGGCCGCGGGGCAGTGCGGCCGGTATCGACCCCTCCGCCACCGCCATCGACTACAACACCCGCCGTGACACCCGCCCGAACCACCGCTACCTCCGGGCCCCGGCCCAGGAACTGCCGCTGCCCGATGCTTCCGTCGACGTGGTGACGTGCACTTTCGTTATGCATCACATTCCGGAGGAACACCGGGAGGCGGCGATCGCCGAGATGTGGCGGGTGTTGCGGCCGGGTGGGCGGTTGCTGCTCGCCGATGCCCGCCCGACACCGTGGATGCGCTTCCTGTTCGGCCGGTCTGCGGATTCGCGGCACGGCACTGACCCTTTCGAGGCCATCGACATCCGGCGCTACACACCGCTGTTGAGTGCAGCCGGATTCACGGGCCTCGGCTACTGCCGGAATCGTCATATGACCGGGGTTGCGATGGGTACGAAGCCGAACTAGCGCGGAGCCCTCCGAAAACTTCCCAACAGTGATAACTGCGGTCTGTTGTGGAAGATTGGGTGGGTCCGACAGGCCGAAGGAGGAGTGTTGTCGCTGTTGATGTCGCGCGCTGGCACGGTGCGAGCTTCGGTAGTAGCGATCCGAGGGTTGGCCTCGTCCGGCCAGCAGCGAGTTCCGCAGTCTTCCGAGGGGGTGGAATGAGGCACCCGGAGACCGTCGAGGTGCTTGCGCAGGGGCGCGCCCTCGGCCATGCCCTCGCAGATATGCTGGAGCGGGTGCAGGGGATTCGGGTCCGACGGCCCTCTCCGAGTGGCCGGGTGATCCCGGAAGTGGACGGGATATTTCGACTGACCGACCTGTACATCGCGCCCGGCACAGTCGCACACTCGGCCGGCAGCCGAGAACTGGCTGTCGACATCATGGCTGCCATCAACGAAAGTACGCTGGACGCGGCACGGCGGCACAAACTCGCCATAGCGGAAACCGACTTGCCCGATATACCCGAAGTGCCATGGGTGCCGCGGCGGCTGCGCTAGCCGGGCGTCGACTGTCCGGCTCGCCGGGCGTTGGATGCCGGCGGTGAGTGCCATGGAAGTAGTTGTATCACCAGGTTATTTCTCGCATGGTCAGCGCTTTTTCGAGGTTTTCAACCCCGATTACACGGTCGGTGTGGCGTGCAGCATGTCGGGAATCATCGTCGGATTACACCTGAGTGATGAAGTACTCGACGAGTCCGATGAATGGCTGGCTACCGAGATCCTGCGGCTTGCCCGTCTTGCGCGTATGAAGTCCGAGGTAGGGCGGCGTCAGGCACTGCTCGACGATGGAATGTTGCCCCACGCGGTGGAGGCACGTGGGCTGCCGAGCGAAGCGGACTACCGTCGTGCGGAGGCGGCGGAGTTCGGCGAGTAGCACTGATCCGGCACCGCTACTCACTGGTCTCCAGGTCTCGTCGCGTCGGCTCCCCGACAGTGGGGATACAGGACAATTGATCTGCGAACGCGAGAAGGAAGGCTTCAGCAGATGGCGGCACGCTTCGATCAAACTCCGGACGATGTACGCCACCGTGCCGGAGGAAAACATCGGGTGACACCTGGCGTTCGCGCCCATGCCGAGGGGGACGCCGACTATCCGGAGCAACTGCTCATGGCCGCCGGCTTCGGTGCGTATGGCGCTGTGGAAAATGTACGTGAAAGACGCGAGAACCGCCGGAGGAACCTGACATTCTTTGCGGACGGAATTGAAGAATCGGGCGATTCCGGGTATCGCGGAGCCGTTGATTTCGAGAATGGCGATGGCGACGGCGAGGTAAGGGTGAATCGCGTAACGGACGACGTATGAGTACGTCACGCGCATGACACTGCGAGATGTGGTGCTCGGAATCCGGCTTTTACGGGATGGCCGGAGGGTGGAAACCAGCGGAATCCTCAATTCTGAGGGGGGCTTGTGACAGAGTATTACGTATATACAGATGACGGTGAGCGCGAAACACCGGATTCGCAACCTGAATCGGGATACTTCTACGAGCAAGACGAAGTCGGCGGCAAGGTCACCCTCTGTCAGATCGACCCATGGTCCGGTCAGAGGGTTGTCGTCGATACTTTCGACGCGGGTGAATCAGAATATCTGGTTACAAAAGATGGCAAGGCCTATAATAAAGAAGAAAGTAGCGAGTACACAGACGCCGATAACAATCCGGATACTCCTGACGTCAATACCGACACGTATACTGCTGGTGACGAGCGGCAAGAGGACGACGACCCGGTATCGATAACCGAAACTTTCGGCGATAATTACGAGCACAAAAAATCCAGCGATATTTATGCGGAGAACGATAAGGGCGATTGGGTTTATGCGTCATATGAAGATTTCCCGCTGAAGATCCAAAAACCCACGAGTAGCATCGGTGTAGGCCCTTCGGGTGATTTAATAGATGCGATCGACCTCGCAAATCTACAGTTGAAGTGGTTGAGCCGTCAGTTGGGTACAGGAGATATCAACAAGCCGGAATACCTCCTGGACCCCAAGGGTGACGACAAGCACTTGGACGATAACCTCGATGAGGAATTCAGCACCAATCTGGCTGCCGAAGGGGATTCGGCAGTGGCCGAGATGGAGGCGAACGGCCGTATGGGGGACCTGCTGGACGACTGGCGTGATATCGACGCAAGGTTCGACGGTATGGTAGTCAAAATCGATCGTTACAACTTGGAAGCGTACCAGGACGTATTCGACAAAGTTCAGGACATCAACGAGGCAATGGCCCTCAGTCTTGTGGGTAGTTACAAGTTCAGTGAGGACGACGATGATGACGAGTGGGCCGAGCAGTTGGTCGGGTCCGGTAAGAGTGGTCTCACCGAAGGCGAAGAGCAGAAAAATGGGGAAGTCAAAGACGACGACCCGAAACTAACTGAGGTCGGAATACAGCATGTCGTCGAAGAATTAGAACTCTACGAGATAATACGACGCGGAGTGCTCGACTGCACCGCTCGGGTGGATATGTACGTCAAGGATGCGGAAAGCCTCGCCGAGGATGACCCCGAGTGGGCGAAACGTGTCGATGACGGTAAATGGCACGCTGGGAATGATCCGGAATCGGAGAAGCCGCCCGAAGACGGTGGTGGCGACGACGGTGGTGGCGACGACGGTGGTGGCGACGACGGTGGTGGCGACGACGGTGGTGGCGACGACGGCGGCGGAAACAACGGCGGCGGAAACAACGGCGGCGGAAACAACGGCGGCGGAAACAACGGCGGCGACAGCGAGTTCGACTCGGGTAGCGATCCTGATGCAGGTGCCGACACCGATACCGATCCGAGTGCTGATCCCGACGCGGAACTCGCGGCATTGGGCGACGATTTCTCGAATATCCTGGGAGGCTCTGATTCCACGCCGGAAGGTTCGGCCACGGAGGATCTGCTCGGTGGGGGCGAGGAGGACAAACCCTCGAGTCTCGAGGACCGGGTGATGGAGTACATCAACGGCGACACCGGAAATGCGGGTGGCGGTGCTACGCAGGCTCAGGCGCCGGCTCAGCCGCAGCAGGCCGGTATGGACCCGTCCACGATGATGATGGCGCCGCTGCTGGCCAACGCCATGGGCGGCCAGGGCCCGTTGGGCGGGGGCGAGAAGGGCGAGGACAAGGGCAAGGACGATGACGACCCGCGCCGCGACCAGGATCGGCAGGTTCCCGGTCCGCCGCAGCAGTCTCCGGGCGTGCCCGTCACCGCCGACCCGGGCGTTGCCACCGCTCAGCCGGCCGTCGCTGCGCCGACCGATACCGGGGCTCCGCCGATAGTCAGTACTCCCGGCGCCACTGTGGACTGGCCGATGCCCGGTGACCCGGAGACGAAGATCAAGGTTCCGCAGGGTGTTTCCGATGCCCTCACCCGGCAGCAGGGTAATCCTGCGATTGATGCGGGCACCGCTTATGCCGGGACACCCGGGGAGCAGACCGTCGAGCATCCTTGGCAGGTGGTCGATGTATCGGCCCTGCGGACGGGTGATGTGATCGCGTGGGAGAACCACAGCGCGGTTGTCGTCGACAACGGTAACGGGCCGCACTATCTGGAGAACGGCCAGTTGGTGCCGCTGAATCAGAGCAATCTGGACAATCCCCAGTACGGGAAGTTCCAGAACTACTTCCATCCGACCGGCCTGGATGCCGCCGGTGGCACGAATATGCAGATTCCCGAGGCGCCCACGGAGATGCCGGAGCCGAAGATCACTGCATCGCAGCCGCCCGAGCCGCCACCGATCCAGGGACCCGAGCAGACGTAGGCGGTTGCCGGTCATCGTGGGGTAGCTGGACGCGGTGACCGGCGTGCGGGAGGTGGGAATGCTACTCTCCGCTGAGATCGCCGGAGGGAGGCAGCCATCACCGCATTGTGGATCGTCGTGTTGATCGTGGTACTCGTCTTGGCGGGCATCGTGGCATACCTGCTCATACAGCGCCGGAGTGCGCCTGCCGCGCCACCCGGACCGGTCGACCCGTTCGCCGACCAGGACTCCGATGCCCTGCGCGGTGACCCGCGGGCGCTGAAGGCCGGCGATATCGCCGATATCTTCGGCGAGACCTACACCGTGCGCGGTTCGTTGCGGCTGAAGGAGGGCGGCTACCAGTGGAGTGAGCATCTGCTGGACAACGCCAAGGGCATCCGTAAATGGCTGTCGGTGGAGGAGGATCCCGAGCTCGAGCTGGTGCTGTGGACGGAGACGCCGGGTATCCCGGCGCCCGGTGGTGACGAGCTCGAGCACGACGGGAAACGGTTCCGGCTGGAGGAGTCGGGTACCGCCCGCTATATCGGGGAGGCGACCACCGGGCTCACTCCGTCCGGGACGGTGGCCTACTACGACTATCGCGCCGAGGACGGAACTCGCCTGTCGTTCGAGGATTTCGGGGATTCGGGGAAGAAGGAAGCGGCAATCGGGCAGCTCCTGTACCGAAGTGCGATTATGATCTATCCACAGTCGCCGTCTTGAGTAGCTGCATTACCGGACGGGCTGGGTACCAGACGGGGGAAGGTTTTCTGTGAGTCGTAAATCGTGGGTGGTCGCTGCTGTCTGCGCGATCCTCGCCTGTGTGCTGTCCGGATGTGGCTCCGACGACGACGACGGTGATGGCGCGCGCTCCTACATCACCTCCCATTACACCCGTGCCGCGAATCTCGACGAGAAGAACAACGGCCGGGCCTATACCGCGAGCAAACAGCCGGGTGCGGTCGCCGACGAGATCACCAAGGCAGCGCGGCCGCTGGACCGGCGTTCGAGTGGACCGACGACGTTCCTGCAGTACCGCGACGACATCATCGCGATCTCCCCGTACGGTTCCGGATCGAAGATCCTGGTCGACGACTACCGCAACGGTTACCGGCGCCACCACGCCTTTGTCAGTGTCTTCGGCTGGCCCAGCGATAACAGCGGCTTCCGCGGTGGCGGTTCCGGCGACGGAAAATAGGCTCCGCCGCGCGACCTATCGACCCCTTCCAGGAGGAAACAATGCTCCAAGACCTGCCCGCGGACGCCGGTGCCGCGGCCGCCTACTCCGGCCTCGGCATCGTGCTGATGGTGCTCGGGTTCGTCCTGGTGGATGTGCTCACACCCGGTAACCTGCGCCACCAGATCTGGGTGGAGCGCAACCGCAACGCCGCCCTGCTGGTGGCCGCGAACATGCTCGGTGTCGGCATCATCGTCGCCACCGCGATCTGGACCTCCGGTGGTGCGATCGGGCAGGCGCTGATCTCGAGCGCGGTCTACGGGATCATCGGCCTGGTCGCGATGGGCCTGGCGTTCCTGGTACTGGAATTCGCCACACCGGGCGAATTTCGAGGTGTGGTGAACGAACACGAACTGCATCCCGGGGTGTGGGTGAGCGCCGCGGTGCATATCGCGGTCGCGGCCGTGGTCGCCTCCGCACTCACGTAAAGGTGTCGGCGAGCACTCTGACAGCCGAACAGCCGCCGGTGGAACCCGGCGGCGCGGCAGCCGACTCCGCGGTACAGCCGCCGGGAGTCCCCGGGAGATTCCCTCGGATCGCCTTGCTGATCACCGTTTTCGTCTGCGCCGCCTGCGGTTTGGTGTACGAACTGTCCCTGGTGACACTGGGCAGCTATCTGATCGGTGATACCGCCACGCAGGCCTCGATCACGCTGAGCGTGATGGTGTGTGCGATGGGGATCGGTGCGCTGGCCGCGAAACCGCTGCGGCATCTGGCGGCGCCGGCGTTCCTGGCGGTCGAGATCGCGCTGGCGCTGGTCGGCGGGTTGTCGGTGCTGGGCCTGTACGCCGCCTACGCCTGGCTCAACCTCTACACCGCGGCGCTGGTGGTGGCCTCCTGCGTGATCGGTGCCCTGGTGGGTGCCGAGATTCCGTTACTGATGGAACTGCTGCAGCGTATCCGCAAACAGGAGGCGGGCAGCGCGGTCGCCGATCTGTTCGCGGCCGATTATGTGGGCGCGCTACTCGGTGGTCTGGCGTTCCCGTTCCTGCTGCTGCCGGTGTTCGGGCAGATTCGCGGCAGCCTCATCGTGGGTGTGGTGAACGCGCTGGCCGGGCTGGCGCTGGTGTTCATCTGGTTCCGCGCGGATCTATCGCATCTGGTCAAAGCGACCTTCGGCATGGTCACCGTGCTCGTTGCGGGTGTCCTGATCGGCAGCTATATCTACGCCGACCGGTTCGAAGCCACCGCCCAGCAGGCATTGTTCGCGGCACCGATCGTGTGGCAGCACCAGACCGAATACCAGAAGATCGTGCTCACCGAATCGGCCTCACCGTTCGGCACCCGCGACACCCGGTTGTTCCTCAACGGCGATCTGCAGTTCTCCTCGGTCGACGAGTACCGCTACCACGAGGCGATGGTGCATCCCGCGCTCGCCGGAAACCGGGAGAACGTCCTGGTCATCGGCGGCGGCGACGGGCTCGCCCTGCGCGAGATCCTGAAATACCCGGACGTCCGTACCGTTACCCTGGTCGAACTGGATCCGGTCATGATCGACCTCGCCCGCACCGACCCGCGGCTCACCGAACTCAACCGGAACTCCTTCGCCGACCCCCGCGTCCGGACGGTCACCGCCGACGCCTTCACCTGGTTGCGCACCGCCCATCAGGAATACGACGCGGTGATCATCGACCTGCCCGACCCGGATCAGACCTCCATCGCCAAGCTCTACTCCACCGAGTTCTACGCCATGGCCGCCCGGGTGCTGGCCCCGGAAGCCACCATGGTGGTGCAGGCGGGTTCACCGTTCTTCGCCCCGCACTCCTACTGGTGTATCGCGGCGACGGTTCGTACGTCAGGGCTGACGGTGCTGCCTTATCACGTGGATGTGCCGAGCTTCGGCGATTGGGGTTTCCTGCTCGCCACTCGCGACCCGAACCCCGAACTGCGTCTGGACCCACCGGCTCCGCTGCGGTCGATCGACCGGACGAGTCTGCAGGCGGCCAAGGTTTTCGCGCCCGACCGCCGCGATACCGGCGAGCAACCCTCCACCTTGATGCACCCGGTAATCCTGGACCTGGCGCGCAAGGAATGGGTGTAGGACCCGGGCGCCGACGGTGTCCAGCCGGCCTTCGATGCGCCGGCCCGGCTGAGGCTCGAAGGAGCGGAGCCCCGCACGAGAACTCAGTTGGGCGGTTGCCAATTCAGCACGGGTGCCAAGCCGCGCAGCGCCGGGCCCGTGGGCGTCAATCGCATGACCGCATCGCGTATCACCACCGCCGGGGCCCAGGACGCCTGGAGCGCGGTTCCCATCCAGCGTGACAACCGCTGCAGCGGTTCGACCCGCGCCCGCCGGAGCCGGTCGTATTCGGCGAGGGCGGACGGGATATCCCGGTGCCGGTCGAGCAGTGCCGCCACGGTGACCGCGTCCTCGATGGCCAGATTCGCGCCCTGCCCCAGGTTCGGTGTCATGGCATGGGCGGCATCCCCGAGCAGGGCGACAGGCCCGCGCACATAGCTGTCGAGCCGTGGCAGTTCGTAGATATCGTGCCGCAGCAGTGTCGCCGGATCGGTCGCGGCCAGCAGATCCGGGATCGGATCGTGCCAGTCGGCGAAACGCCGGCGCAGCTCGGCGAGTTCGCCGCCCGGGCTGTCGGCACCCGCGGGCATGGTGGCAGAGCCGTAGAAGTACACCCGGCCGTCCCGCAGCGGGGCCATACCGAAACGGTCCCCACGCCCGACGGTTTCGCCGCCGGAAGTGACGGGCGTACGGGGCCGGACGATGGACCGCCAGGCGGTGTAACCCGCGTACTCCGGTGGCGCGGCACCGGGCCAGTGCAGGGCCCGGACAGTGCTGTTGATGCCGTCGGCACCGAACACCAGATCCGCCTCGGAAGTACCGAGATTGTGCCGGACCCGGACCCCGTTGTCGGTGATATCCACGGCGTCCACTGCCGCGCCGAGCCGGACGGGTTCGTCCCCGAGCGCGTCGCGCAGGATCTCGAACAGGTCGGTCCGATGGATCATCACCAGATCGCCGTAGCGGTCGCGGACTCCGGAGATATCGGTCCGTGCCAGCCACCGGCCGGACGGGTCACGCATCCCCGCTTCGGTGGCCGACAGTGCCTGTTCCCGGACTGCCGCTCCGATGCCTACCGTATCCAGTCCTCGTAAACCGTTGGGCCACAGACTCAACCCGGACCCCGCCGGCCCCACCTCGCCGGCTCGTTCGAGGACTTCTACCTGCCAGCCGCGCTGCCGCAGCGCGACAGCCGCGGTGAGCCCCGCGATACCTGCCCCGACCACGACCGCCCGGTGTTGCTGTCTGCTGGATTCGCCGGTCATCCCCACCTCCCGTATCGGGCACCGTTGCCCGTCCTGGCTCGATTATGGCGCGGGCGCAGCGGGTGAGCGCTGTGTGATTCGACTCGTTCGAGTCGCCGCGGAGCAGGTGGACAGCTTCGTGCCGAGCCATCCGCGGTATCCGATGCCCGATTCCCGCCCGCGGATCGGAATATTCGGTCGGCAGTGCCGCTGATGAACCGCCAAGAGTTCCGCCCGCGGCTGTGCGCGGACCCGGGCCGCTGCACCGTCGGCTCCACTGCGCCCATACCTGAGTTGCTCGATGGGTCCCGCGGACATATGCGTGGTCCGGCAAGACCGTAGACCGGGGACCCAGTGCGGGTACATCGCCGGGTTCGTGGGAGGAGCACCGGGTCGGGAGCATGTCCGAAATACTGATCCCGGAGTCAGCCGGGATCGGCTGCCGTGGGCGGGGCCGCGGTGACGGGGTCGGTGGATGAGGCCGGGGCGGGTCCCTGGCCGGTGCCGTTGGCCGGTGGGGTGGTGCCCTCCGTGACTCCGGTGGTAGACGAAGGGGCGGTGGTATCGACCGCAGTCCCGGTGGACGAGGACGCGGTGGTATCCGTAGCTGATCCGCCCGAGGGAGAGATAGCGGTGCCGTCTGTGGGCCCGATTGGGGACGAGGTCGCGATGGTGCTGCCGGTGGCGTCGGCGCTGCCGTCTTCCGCTACTTCCTCACCCTCTTCTTCGGTCGTGGTCACCGTGGTTTCCGGAGTCGTCGTCTCCGGCGTGGTTGTGACCGGCGTGGTCGTTTCCGGAGTTGTGGTTTCGGATTCAGTGGGTTCGGCGGTTGTGGTGGTGACCGGTGGCGACGGAGTCGTGGTGACCGGTGGTGGTGGCGGGGGCCCGCTGGGTTGTGGTTGGGGTTCGGTCCACACCGGCGGGGGGTCCGCGACCGGACCGCCGGGCACCACCGGCGTGACCGGCACCGATTCCGTGACCGACACCGGCGGCGCGAGGGCGGGCGGCGGTCCAGGGGGCACCGGACCAGGTGTGGACGGGGCCGGCCGGCGGATGGTCGAACTCAATGCCGGGGGAGCCTTCTCAGGGGTTTCGGTGACGAGTGTGCTGTTGTCCCGGGTGAGGGCCAGCGCCGATGTCCCGGCGACGGCGAGCGCCAGCACGGACATCACGATAATCGCCCGCCACGGTGGCCGCGGAGTCGGAGCGGCGCCCGGCCTGGATTCCGGAGTCGCAACCGGAGTGGGGTCCGCAAACGCGATCGGAGTGGGGTTCGAAAACGCGATCGGGGTGGGGTCCGGAGTAGTGATCGGGGTGGGGTCCCGCGTAGTGATCGGAGCCGGGTTCGCCGTCGGCACCGGAGTCGGTTCCGCGGGGCTTACCGGCGTGCCAGGGGGAGAAGTATGCGGGTCTCGAGTCTCCGAATCTGGGGTGGCCGGAACCGATGCCGGTGCTGTGGTGGCGGGAACCGGTGCGGCGGCGGGAACCGGTGACTCTTCCGTCGGTGGTTCCCACAGCGCTGCCCGGGCGGCGGCTGCCAGTTCACCGGCCGTTTCGTAGCGGTCTCTGGGGTACTTGGCCATACCCTTGGCGATCACGGCATCGAACGGTCGCGGCACACCGGCATTCGACGGCAGCGGCGGTTCGTCGTTGAGGTGCGCGGCAATCTGCCGTTGCATACTCTCGCCGCGGTAGGGCTTGGCCCCCACCAGGCATTCGTAGAGAACACAGGCCAGCGAGTACACATCCGAACGAGTGTCCGATTCGTCGTCCGCGAGCCGTTCCGGGGCCATATAGGCGAAGGTGCCGATCACCGCGCCTGTGGTGGTGACGGTGGTGTCCTCGTCGCTGCGCGCGATCCCGAAGTCGATCAGATAGGCGAAACCCTTCGGGGTGACGAGGATATTGGACGGTTTCACATCCCGGTGCACGAGTCCTTCGGCATGCGCCGCATCGAGCGCCGCGGCGATCTGCGCGATCACCTCCACCGCTTCGCCGGCTTCCAACCGATCCCGCTCCGCGAGCAGCTCCGCCAGATTGGGTGCCTGCACCAGTCGCATATCCAGGAACAGCCGGCCGTCGATCTCGCCGAAATCGTGAATCGGCACGATATGCGGTTCGGCCAGCCGCGCGGCGACCTGGGCTTCGCGCTGGAAGCGTTTGCGGTACAGCGCGTCGTGGGCGAACTCCCGCGCGAGGACCTTCACCGCCACCAGCCGGTCGGTTCCGGTGTCGTAGGCGCGGTGTACTTCCCCCATGGCTCCGGCCCCGAGTAGATCGAGCAGCCGGTAGCGACCGAACGGTGTTCCTTCCACGAGCAACGGATACCACATCCTGTGACCGTTCACAGCACCCCATATGTGCGGGGTCGGCCCGTGAAAATCGGTGAAATAGCTGGTTATTCGGGATATTTCGGTTATTCGGGGGGTTCGTCGGGGGTGCTGGATTCGATAGCCGGATCGGCGAACACCCGGGCCGCCGAGCCGGTCAGCCGGGCGGCGGCCGCGGCGCCGACCCGCAACGCGAAACGACCGGCGTCGGGGTCGAGCGCGATGAGCCCGTATTCGCAGTCGACCTCGTCCTTGGCGAGGTCCAGCGCACGCAATGCGTCGGCCAGCACCGAGCCCGGTGGCAGATCGACGGTGAGCAGCGGCATGAGACCAGATTACGCCCGGGCGGCCGTTTTCTGGAGTTCGGCGAGCAGGGCGCGGGGTTCGGCGATCCCGTATCCGTGATCGTGATCGAATCCCGCACCACCCCGGTCGGCCGCGGTGCCGTGCAGCAGTTCGCGCAGCCGGGCCGACGGGATCTGTGTGGCCGGCCATCTCGTCCGGAATGCCGCGACCACCCCGGCCAGCACCGGGCACGCCGCGGAGGTCCCGGTATCGGGTGTATCCGCACCGAAGGCGGTGGAACCGAGGAAATGGGTGTAGGAGCAGATATCGGGTTTGCGGTCGGCCAGCCGGCCGGGCCCCTGCGACGAATACCCCACCCGCTGACCGCCGGTATCGACACCGGCCACGGACAGGACATTCGGATGGGAATTGGCCCCGGTGATCGGCCGCTCGGGGTAGGCGCAGCGCCCGTCCGGGCAGTCCCGTCCGCAGTTACCGGCGGCGAAGAGAATATCGGCGCCCGCGGCATCCAGCGATCCGACGATGACATTGAAGGGATGGCCGGGATTATCGGAATAGTTGCCGGGATCGCCCACCGGGAAATCCCATTGCGGTGAGAACGCACCCCAGCTGTTGCTGATCACCAGAGCGCGGCGATCCTCCGGCTGCTGGGTGAGCACGGTGCGCAGATGCGCGAAAGCGGCCAGGGCATCGGAGAGCAGACCGTCCATCTCACTGCCACCGGTCCGGGAACTCTGCAGCAGCGGGATATCGAGGAAGGTCGCGCGCGGGGCCGCGATCAGCGCGTCGAAAGCGCACATGGTGCCGTGCCCCACGGCGAATTCACCGGCCTTACCGGTTACTCCGGCCGGATTCCAGCTGCGTGCGGTATCGACGGTGATCTCGCCGCCGCTCGCCTCCCGCACCTTCCCCGCGTTGATCCCGGAATCGAGTACGGCCACCGCGACACCCTCGCCGGTGAGCCCGGCCGCGGTGAGTTCCGCGCGACCCAGCAGCTCGGCAACCTTGTTCCAGTCACCCACCGCGCCGTCGTCACCGCAGGTGAGCACCGGTTCGATCACCGGATCCGAGAAGATACCGGCCACGCCCGCGGCGCCGGCGAGCGCCTCGCGGGCGGCGCGATCACCGTCGGGGATCTCCCCGCGCACCAGATACGAGCCGGTTCCCTGCTGCGCCGTATCGCCCACCGCCCGCGCGCCCGGCGGCAGGGCCACCGGGGCGAATCCGGAGTCCAGCGCGAACCCGGGGAGTTCGCCGGCGAGATCGGTGGCGGAAATCCCGGTAGCCGAACCGGTTGCGGCGGAGAGTTGTTCGGGGGCGGGGCGGAGCTCGATCACGACTCGCATGCCCGCAATGGTGCCTCGCTACCGCGGACATGGCAATCGGAGCGCAACCCCGGCCGATCGTCCCGCGGCGCGGTTGTCTCCCGCCGGTTTCCGGATTCGCCCGCTGCCGCTGTTGCGAGTCCTTCTTCAGCGAGCCTGGATGCGGTGGGCCGCCAACCGGCTGAGCACGGCCTGGTTGGCCTCCCAGCCGTCGGGGAATTTCACCGGCACACCCAGATAGACGGGTTCGGCCGACGGGTGCGCGTCCAGGAGTTCGTCGATCCCGCGGCGGCCCACGACGATACACGCGTGCCTGTGCCGCGACGCCAGTACACACAACCGCCCGGCTTCCAGGTGAAACGCGCCGGCATCGCGGCGGCCCGAGAGCGGATGCAGGATGACCGTGACATCGTATTCGCGGCCCTGCAGCCGGTTCGCCGTATCGACGGTGACCTCGGCGGCGATCGTCGCAGCCAGCGCGTCCCGCACCGCCTGGGCCTGGTCGCGGTGCGCGGTGCCGACGGCGATCCGGGTCGCGTCGATCTCCCGGGTGCCCTGTTCGGAATGGGCGATACCCCCGCGTTCCAGCAACCGGCAGGTGAGGTCGGCGATGGCGGCCACCGCTTCGGCATCGGTGCGCAGGGTGTGCCGGGCGGGCAGTTCGTAATAGGCCCAGCCGTGGACCGCGGCCTCGTCCAGCACCTCGTCCACCGGACCCCGCAGACCGCGGGTGCCGAATTCCATCCGCCGCTGCTCCGGCCGGGTCCCGGCCTGGAACGGGGCGAAGGGGTAGAACGCGGCGGAGACCACCGACGCCGCTGAGGGCGGTAGCCGCCACGACACCGGCAGTGTGTGCACGGGGATACCGTCGTTGTGGTTGAGCATCACCGCGACCGCACTCATGGTCGGATCCCAGGACAGGCCCGCCCAGCGGTCGGAATCGACCGTGGCGAAGGGGTCGAGCTGACCGGGATCTCCCACGAACAGTCCACGGTCGAACCGGTTCGCGATACGCAGCAACATATCCGAACGCATCTGGTACGCCTCGTCGACGATCGCGTACGACCAGCGGCCCTCGTCCAGGGTGGCCCATTTCGCGGCCGTGCCGATCACGATCGCGCAGCGCTCCAGGTCGGCCGGGCGGTTCGCGACATCCACGTTCGCGCGGTCGATCCGGGCACTGGGCCGGTAGTCGCCGGCGGACAGGCGCCCGATCCGCAGTTCGGGATCGGCCGTGGCGAGGCGATCGATGAGGTCGTCGACCTGTTCGTTGGTCTGCGCGACGATCATCCGCTGCTCGTCGTCGGCGGCCGCCAGCTGCCGGGCCGCGCGCACCACCAGCGTGGACTTCCCGGCGCCGGGCGGTGAATCCACCACCAGCGCCCGGTGCGCGGTGTTGTCGAGATCGGTGAGAATCGCGCCGATCACCGCGTCGGCAGTACTCATGACTGCGCCTCGTTTGCGCTCGGTTCCCTCGTGCGCACGTGCGCGCTGTGCTGATGGTTCCCCCGCCGTCGCTCGTTCAAGACCACTCCTCCTGGTGTTCGGCCGACGGGTCGGGCGGGGGGCCGCCGTGCGTCCACGGTGTCTCCTCGCGCGGCGGGAGTTTGGCGGGCGGCCCGCCGAATCCGCTGGGGGAGAAGCGGGCGAAACCGATCGGGTCGCCCTCTTCGGGCACGCTGCCCACGGCCGGATTCTTGCCCTGACCCATCCCGCTCACCAGCTCCAGCTGGACCACATCGTCTTCGACCGCGACCACTTCGGCTTTCTGCGCGGGCCGGTCGATCCGGAAGAGGGTTTCGCCGACGCGGCCGCGGAACGGATCGGTGGTATGCACCCAGACGTAAGGCCGCGGTACCTCCCGCGACTTCGGTTTCGCCCGCCGCTGCGGCTCACAGTCGGTGACCGTGCCCTGGAACGCCTCGCCGACGAGCCGGTATTCGATCAGCACGCGCGGATCGTCGAACGCCCGCTGCGCCTGGAAGGTGTCGAGTGCCTGTTCCTGTTTGAGCAGCCGCCGGGTCGCCGAGACGGCGGAGTCGCGGCGGGCCTGCGGATAACCCTCCGGGATATCGGAGACGAACCAGGAGAACGCCGACCGATCGTCGGTCCAGCGCCGGTCCACGCTCGCGCCCTCGGGTAGTTCACGCAGCAGCTCCACCGCCCGCCACATCAGCCGCCAGGTGGGTTCCAGCTGGCCACGCAACGCCTGCTCGAGTCGTTCGGTGGCAATGACTTTCGCCCACTCGTGTTCCGCACTGTCGTAGGCGGCGATCAGCGGTGCCAGCTCTTCGTTGTCGAATCCGGGATCGGTGGCGGGCCCGGCGGGCGGTGAGGCGAGCGGATCCTCGGCGAGGGCGGCGGCCTGTGCGCCGGTGAGCCCGGCGGGCGGGTCGATCCAGCCGAGCAGGGCGGCCAGGTTCGCATCCTCCAGCGCCGACTGGCCCGACGCCCAATGCGCGGTGAGCACCGAGGTCATCGCCAGGCACACACTGGATCCCGGAAAATCCGAGCGGTCACCGAACCAGGTGAGCCAGCGACCCAGCAGCGGCAGCGATTCCGGGACGGCGTTCTCACCCTCGGTGCGATGGAACCGCACCGAACGCCCCAGCAGCCGCAGGAACTGCACACCACCGAGATTGGGCACCAGCAGCTGCGGGGCATCCAGATAGCGCAGATAGGTTTCGCCGGTCGATTTGACCGTCAGCTCCTCGGCGTCCTCGCAGAACGCCGAAATATAGGGCAGCACACGGTCGGCCAGCTGTTCGATGAAACGCAGGCGCAGAATCCGGTCGCGCGGCTGCGCCACGAGCAGCACCGTCGAATCCTCCGGCGCCGAACCGAGCATCACCGCCAGCGGCGCCGCGGCCTCACCGGCCAGCCGCAACGGAACAAGCACCAGCGGACGGTCCGCGAGGTGGTAATGCCGCCGGGCGGCAATGGGCTCGGCCCGGCCGGTCCGCGCCGCGGTCGCCTTGGCCAGCGCGCTCAGCACGCTCATACTGCCGCCTCCGGGCTCGACCCGCTCATCCCGCGACCTCGAGGCGCAGTGTCTGTGCCTGGCGCAGCATCTCCGCGATATCGGCGTGCTCCGGGGCGGGGTCGAGGGTGCCCTCGGCGAGCGCCAGCACGGTGTCCAGGTTGTCGATCCCGCCGAGATCGTCGCAGACCCCGCGGCCCAGCGTATCCACCGACCCCTGTGCCCGGGCCTCGGCGCGGCAGGCGAATGCGAGCTCACAGCTGGACATACATTCCGGCGCGTACCGGGACGGAATCGCCGAGACGGTATCCGACAGCCCCTCACCCGGTGTGAACGAGGCGCCGGCGGGCACCAGATCCAGCAGGGAGTCGATGGTGGTGAGCCGCGACAGCTGCCGCCCGATCACCGCGAGCTGTTTACGCAGATCGAGTTTCGCCGCGACCGGCCGGTTCGTGAAATCTCGCGCGGCCACCAGGATCGATTCGTGCGCCACATCGTCGGGTGAATATCCCAGCTCGCGCAATAGTTCCCGCATCGCCAGCACGTATACCGCCGATTGCCGTGCCGCCGAGGCCACCTGGGCGGGATCGGCCTGGCCGTCGACGATGGCGAACGATTTGATTTCCACGACGTAGAACTTTCCGCCGATCTGCAACGCCACCACATCGGGTTCCAGATAGGCGGTGGCGCCGGCGATCTCCAGGCGCAGCATCGGATGGTCGAACAGCGTGCCCTGCCCCGAGCTCAGCGCTTGCCCCAGTAGCTGTTTCGTGCGCTGGTAGCGGATGGAGTTGGTGGCGTTATCGCCCACGGTCGCCAGATCGTGGTAGCCGACTTCCGGAATGCTCAGTCCCAGTTCTTCACGCAGCAGCCGGAGCAGTTCGGCGCAACCGTGCGATTTCACCATCGCCTCGAACGAATTGCCGCGGGTGATCGCGAACGGCGACTGGCCGAACTGCGGCGGGAACCCCAGTTCGCGGGCGATCACCGTTTTGTCCACGGCCGCGGCGTCCAGCAGCGCCCGGCGCGCGCACCCCGGATTCGCGGTGAGCGCCGCGATGGTGCGGGCATTGTGCCGGCTGGCCGGGGCCGCGCCGCGCAGCTCGTCCAGGCGGTCGGTCAGGGAATTCTGCGCAAGCGTCATCTCAGGCCTCGTTCCTTCGCCGTCCGGCCACGGCCAGCCGTGTGCCGAACAATTGCGCCGCGGGGTCCGCCAGTTGCCGCTGTGCCCGCTCCGCGGCGTCGGCCCGCTGCTGTATGTCGTCTTCTCTGTGCACCTCGAGTTCGCGTTCCGCGGCCGCCAGCACCACATCCGGGTCGATCGCGGTCCCGTCGGTGGCGCCCGGGATGGAAACCGCCAGCTGCCACAGCACCCGCTGTCCCGCGGCGGTATCGCCGTGATCGGCCAGGTGCCGGGCCAGCCGGGTCGCGGCGGTGAGCAGATCCACTCGCGGACTCAGCGGCCCGACCATACGTTGCGCCGCCGGCCAGGTGCTCACCGCCAGCAGCCCCCGCGCCGGCGCCAGCAGATCCGTCGTGAGGGCCGCGCAGATGTAGTACGGGCGGGCGTACGGGGCCGCGCGGAAGGACCGCTCCTCGTCCCGGCGCAGGCTGGTGAGGCGGGCCGCGACGAGGTCGCCCGAGAAGAACGCCTCGTGCACCGCCAGCACGAGTTTCGGGGCGGCCGGCACCGACAGCAGGGTGAGCGCGCGGTGCACATGTTCGCGCACCGGCACCGCGCCGGATTGCTGCCGCGGGGGCACGGCGGGGCCGGGTGTTCCGAGAACTGCTGCGTCCCATTCTGCTTCGGCGGTACGTAATTCGGCGCGCAACCGACGCGCCGCCGTCCGGTCACCGGACCCGGCGGCGCGGCGCACCTGGGTGCGCAGCTCGGCTATGCGCTGTTCCAGCGCCTCGGCGGTGGGCATGGAGGAGAATCTAGGGCGCGTTTCCAGGGAAGTCCAGTAAATGCCAGTATTTGCCGCGGTATGTCGGTCGAATTACCGGATTCCGGAAGCTGCCTACTCCATACTTTTGGGTATGTTACGGTCGCGACCATGGTTGCGGCCGAGCCGGACAGCACACCCGGAATCACCCAGAACTTCGTCGATGCGCTGGCCGAAAGAGCCCAGGCCGCAGAACAATTGCGCCGCCTACCGGACCAGACTCTCGCCGATGCGGTCGCCTCCGGATTCCTCGAATATCTGGTACCGAAACGATTCGGCGGCCGCGAGGAGAAATTCCCCGCCATCCTCGACCCGATCCGCCGGATGGCGCACGGCTGCGTCTCCAGCGCCTGGACGCTGGGCTTCTACACCCTGCACAACTGGCTACTGGCCCTGTTCCCCGAACAAGCGCAGGTCGAGGCGTACGGCAGCGGCCCGTTCCTGTGCCCCGCTCCGCTCGCGCCGACCGGTCGCGGGATCCCGGCCGACGGGGGTATCACCCTGTCCGGTCGCTGGTCCTGGGCCACCGGTGTGATGGGCGGGAACTGGATCATGGTCGGCGCACTGTGCGGTCCCGACGACGGCCTCTACCCGGCCCTGGCGTTGCTGCCCGCCGCCGACATCACGATCGACGACGTATGGCATACCGAAGGTATGCGCGCCACCGGCTCCAACGATGTCGTGATCCAGGGCGCGCACGTCGGCGACCACCGGCTGGTCCGCTCGTTCGATATCAACAGCGGATCGGCCCCCGGCGCCGCCCTGCACGACGCCACGACCTACCGCTGGCCCCTGGTCCCCGCCCTGGCGCTCGCTGCCTCGATGCCCGCCCTCGGCGCCGCCGAACGAGCCACCGATATCTACGCCGACCGCCTCGAAGGCCGCATCCTCCTCTACGAAGGCGGTGCCCGCCAGCAGGACAAACCCATGGCCCGAGCCCACCTGGCCCACGCGCGGGTGCGGTTACGCGCCCTCCGCGGCCTGCTCGACGATACGGTCACCGAAATCGAATCCCTCCTCGACGCCGGCACCCCCGTTCAGGTCCCGGTTCGCGCCCAGGCCCGCCTCGCCGCCGCCTATATCGTCCGCGAATCCCGCACGATCATCGCCGATCTCCTGCACGCTTCCGGCGCGAGCGTCCACTTCACCGACCACCCGATGCAACGCCTGAAACGCGATGTGGACGTACTGAGCGGCCACGTGGTCTTCGACTACGACACCACCTGTGAACTCGCCGGCGCGACCGCCCTCGGCCTGAAAGCCCCCCGCACCGCACTCCTCTGAGCGCGGTCTCACCAGGGTCGGCCGGCAGGCAGCCCGGTCAGCAAGTGCATCGGCTGGGAAACGACCCGCTCCACGAATTCGCACAGGATCGGTGCCACCGGCATTGCCGCCGCCGGTGCAGCGCTCGCAGCGCCTGGTCATGCCGGCACTCTGCCGATATGCCTCAGCGGTAGTCACTCAGGCCGTCTGCCAGTTCCTCTTCGTCGCCGTCGCGTACGGCGTACAGGGCTTGTTGTAGCGCGAATGTGCCGCGGATCGCGGCGATGCGGCCGGCGAGTCCGCTATCCGGCCAATTGCCCAGGGTGAGCACTCGGTCCAGGAGCTCGTTTCCGTAGCTTGCGCCGATGGCTGCGAGGTCCTCGGCCGGGTCGCTCAGCGCGATATCGTCCCAGTCGAGCACTCCGACGAGTTGCGGCAGGCCATGTTCCCACTTCCACAGGACGTTCTCGGCCCCGAGGTCACCATGCACCACTGCTCGGGTGATGTCGGGCAGGCCGCCGAGCACGGCGAGTTCCTGTTCGGCCCGACGGCGCCCGCTGTCCGACATCAGCCCGAACAACTCTGCGCGGGCGTCTTCCGCGAACCGCCGCCATCGGCCTTCTGATGCGCGCGGCAGAATTGCTCGCACTTTTTCGTCTGTGCCGGCACGGACGAACCTGGCCAGCAGTGTCGCATACTGCTCCGCTACGGTTCCGGCCACATGAGAATCGTCCAGCGCAGCGGTTTCCAACGGCTCCCCGGGAACGCGGCTGAGCAGCAGGAACGGCGTCTCGTCGGTGCTGTCGATTCCGTCGTGCGTCAGCGGCTCAGGTGTGCGGACGCCGAGGTCGAGCCCGGCAAGTGCGCGCAGAGTGTCCGCCCGTTCGGGCAGTCGTGCGGCCGCTGCCCGACTGCGGGGAAGGCACACCACGCGATCAGAGCCGATGACGACATCGTGGAATTGGCCTTGGCGCAGGACAAGACCGTTGCGCTCGTCGTCAGGTAGCAGGCGACTCAATAGGACATGATGCGTCGTAAGGACGTTCATCATGCGTCCTCGAGGTCCGGTCGGGTGGTGTTGCTGCGCGGTGTGGTTCGGGGCTCGTGGGCCGATGGGCTGCTCGACACTAGATGATGCCGCCCGCCCGCAACACTTCCAGTTCGTCGACGGCCTTGCCGAGTAAACCGGTGTAGACGTCCTCGTTGTGCTGACCCGGCCGCGCCGAGCCCGCATTGCGAATAGTCCCCGGCGTCGCCGACAGGACGGGAATCACGCCCGGACCCTTCACATTCCGGGATATGCGCTCATCGTAGTGGTCGGCGATCATCCCGCGGGCGTTGAGTTGCGGGTCGGTGACCACTTCGGCGACCGTGTTGATCGGGCCGCTGATCACACCCGCTTCGTTCAGCAGGTCGATGATCTCCCGAGGCTGCCGCTGCACCGCCCACTCGCCGATGATCTTGTCGAGTTCGTCCTGGTGACGACCCCGTGCCGTGTGGTCGACGAAACGTTCGTCGGTGGCGAGTTCCGGACGTCCCATGGCCGCACACAAGCGGCGGAAGACCGTGTCCTGGTTGGCGGCGATCACCACCCAGCTGCCCTCGGCGGTGCGGTAGATATTCGATGGGGCGATCCCTTCCAGGCGGGTGCCGGAGGGGCCGCGGACCACGCCGCCGACGTCGTAGTCGGGGAGGGTGGATTCCTGGACGGCCAGGCAGGCCTCGGTGAGGGCGGCGTCGACGATCTGGCCCTCGCCGGTGACCGTCCGGCGGTACAGCGCCGCCAGGGCGCCCTGCGCGGCGAACATCCCGGCCAGGCTGTCGCCGAGGGACAGCGCCAGGCGTGGGGGCGGGCCGCCGGGGAAACCGTTCATATGGCGCAGCCCGCTGGTGGCTTCGGCGACGGAGGCGTACCCGGCTTTCTGCGCGTCCGGGCCGGTCTGCCCGTAACCGGACACCCGCACCAGGATGATGCCGCGATTACGTTCCCGAAGCACGTCGTAACCGAGACCCCACCGTTCCAGCGTCCCCGGCCGCAGGTTCTCCACGATGATGTCGGATTTTTCCGCCAGCTCCAGGAACAGATCGCGGCCGGCGTCCTCGCGCAGGTTCAGGGTGACGGCCTTCTTGTTCCGGGCATGCACGGTCCAGAAGAAATGGTGGCCGTCGAGTTCGGCCTGGCCCCAGGTGCGCAGCGGGTCGGGGGCGTCCGGCGGTTCCAGTTTGATCACCTCGGCGCCCATATCGCCGAGTAGCCGCCCGGCGAAGGGCCCGGAGATCAGGGTGCCGATCTCGAGTACGCGGATACCGTCCAATGCGCCGGTTGTCGCGGAGTCCATCACGGAATTATCTCATTCCGCTGGACCGAGATCGCGGGCCCGTAGCCAGCCGTCGACCAGGCCGATCGCTTTCGCCAGCGGTTCGCGCTGGTCCGGGCCCAGGTAGTAGTGGTTGGCGCCGGGGATCTCGTGCAGTTCCTTGTCCGTGCAGCCGAGGGCCTCGTAGATGCGGTGGGCGTGCGAGGGGGTGCAGACATTGTCGGCCGCGTTGTAGAGCACCAGTGCCGGCACGGCGATATCCGGGCCGCAGGCCACGGCGTCACCGCGGGCATCGTCGATACTCCACTGCGACAACCAGCTGCGCAGCGTGCTGAACCGGGCGAGACCGAACGCGCCCATATTCACTTCCTGCGGTTCACCGAGATACGACTCGCCCGGCGTGCGGTCGTTGGGGTCCAGCGCCGGGTCGAGGACTGTGGGGTCGGCCATCGTGCCGTGGACGACGAAACAGTATTCGTCCTGCGGGCGTTCGGAGGCCTGGATGGTGGCCAGTTTCTCCTTCACCCAGGCCGTGATCCGGCGGTTGCGGTCGTGCTGCGCCTGGCGGAACCGGGCCACGAATTCGGGGCTGTACGGCGGTTGGTTGGGATTGTCGGGGTGGTAGAGGTCCAGTTCCGGATCGCGCCGGGTGGGGTCGGCTTCGTCGAGGATCGACGGGTCGATGCATTCGGTGAGTGTGTGGTGGCGGCTGATATGGGCGGCCATGAGCAGGATCCCGTCGGCGGGCGGCAGATCCAGTTCGGTGAGGTCCGGGCCGTCGCCGGAGGGGCTCGCGGTCACCGTCGGATGCTGGGCCTGCTGCTGGTAGTACACCGACAGCGATCCGCCGCCACTCCAGCCCGCCAGCACCACCTTCCGGTAGCCGAGCCGCTGCTTCGCGTCACGAATACATTCGCCGAGATCCTGCACTACCTTCTCCATGAGCAGTGCCGAATCGGCGCCCCGGTAACGGCTGTTGCAGACGATGATGTGGTGGCCGGCCTTGGCCAGCGAGGTGACGATCGGCAGGTAGGTGCCGCTGGAGACCGGGTGCATGAGCACCAGCACGGTCTCCGAGTCCAGGCCGGCCGGTTTCACCAGAATCGAATCGAGCGTGACCATTTCGGTGAGGCCGCCGTAGGCGTCCCGGGTGCCCGAGGTGTTCGCGTAGGCGATCACGTACGGGGTGCGTTCGACATGGTGCGACATTGGGTGCCTGCCTTCGTCTTTCGATACGAGAGTTCCCGCCGGGGCCTGCGTTACGGGCACGGTCGACTGCGGCCGGGAGGAGAGAGGTCCGGTGCGGTATCAGTGCGCGCCGAGGTTGTTCGCCAGTACTTCCGGGGAGGGGATGAGACGCCGGCGGGTATCGACGGCGATCGTGGTCCAGCCGATATGGCTGATCTCCTCCCGCTTACGGCGCGCCCGCTCCCGCATCTTCTCCGGCGCCCCGTGGTGCACGCCCTGCGGTGCATGCGAGATCAGCCCCGGCGGCATCGGCACGCCGTACATATCGCCGCCGTGGAAGAACGCGATCTCGTCGTAGTCGGCATTGCGGTGATACCAGGGAATCGTTTCGGTACCCGGCGCCGATTCGGCCCGTTTCGGCAGGAAGTTCATCACGTATACGCCGGTGGCCTGCATGAACAGATGCACCGTGGCGGGCAGGTGCACCGTATCGGAGAGGACCACGTTGTAGTCGGCGATATTGAACGTGAACGGGAAATTGTCGCCCTGCCAGCCCACCACATCCAGCGGATGATGCGAGTAGAACAGCGAGGTCGGGCCACCGTCGTGGATCAGGCGTACCTCGTATGCTTCGCGCCCGTCGTCGTCCATGGCAGCGGGCTCGGGGATCGTCATCCGGTTCGGGTCGAACGGGAAGTGCCGGCCCAGCGGCCCCGCAGGCGGAACGCGGAACTCCTCGGTCGCCTCGACCATGAGCAGGGTCGTCTCGCTGTCGGGCACCTGCCGAAATGTGCATGCCTTCGGCACGTACACCCAGTCTCCTTCGCGGTAGCGAAGGGGCCCGAATTCGGTTTCCAGCAGTCCGGAACCCTTGTGCACGAACGAGAGCAGGTCGCCGTCGACGTGACGGACGAAGAACGGCATCTCCTGGGCGCGCCGGCTCAGCGAGATCCGGCAGTCGGCGTTGGAGAACAGTAGCAACGGGGACCCGGCGGCATCGGCCGAGTCGGTGGGTTTCAGTGCGTCGGCGAGCACATCCACCGGGGCGAGCGGGCCGGTCGCGGTGTAGTTCACCGGATCGTTGCGCCGATACAACTGCGCGGTACGCCCGGTGAAACCGCCGCGCCCCAGCTCGTCGTCCTTGAGCCCGCCGAGATCGGCGTGCAGCCGGTCGGGAGTAGTGCCTTTCCGCAGGTGCACAAAGGATTCCATAGCAGCATCCAGTCCTCGTCGGGCGCTGCGGCGGAGGCGGGCGCGGGCCGGGCGGAGCCGCCGCGATCCCTTGTCCCCGTAGCGCGAAGTGGCTGGGCTCACAGTCGCAGATAAATTGATTGCAGTCAATATAATCGCGGCCATGGATATCGCACCGGAGCCGCGGGGGCCGCGCAAGGGACGGGGTAGACCCCCGGCCGGGGAAACACCCGCCTCGGTGGACGAGATCCTGGCGGCCGCGCTGCGGGTTTTCGCCCGCGACGGGTTCACCGGCGCTTCCGTCGCGGCGATCAACCGGGAACTCGGCGTGAGCCACAACCTGATCCACCAGCGGTTCGGATCGAAGGAGGCGCTCTGGTACGCGGTCGCGGACTGGATCTTCGCCCACGCGGTCACCCTGCTGAAGATCCGCCCCGAACGCACCGACCTGTCCCCGCTGGAAGAATTCCACGCCGGAATCGTGCGGTTCCTCGAACTACAGGCCGGCTACCCCGACGTGGTGCGCCTGATCAGCACCGAAGCGGCAATCGAAAGCCCCCGCCTCACCTACCTCTACGACCGGCACATCCAGCCGATATCGGTCCTGCTCGCCGAACCCCTGAAACCGCTGCTGCAACGCAAGATCCTGCGCCGCGACGATCTGCGCTCGCTGCACTTCCTCATCGCCCACGGTGCCACGGCGCCGTACGCTGCCCTCCCGCTGGCGACCCGGATGTCCCCGTCGGACCCGCTCGGGAAAGCCGCGGTGCGCCGGCACGCGAGGCTGGTCGCCGACACCATTGTCGCGGGCATCGAAGCCCGGATCGCGCGAGCGGATGAGTCGCCGTGATTTCGCGGCACCTCCGGGGCGAGGCCGGTCGCGCGATCCGGGGTCAGGCGGCGACCCGGTCGCCGGCGAGGAAATCGTCGACGAAACCGGTCGCCCTGGCCTCCAGCGCGGCGTAATGAGCGTCGCGCGCGGCGCCGGTGAGGGCTTCATCCAGCAGCAAGTTGCCGTCGGCATCCAACCGCTGCGGTTTCTCCTCCGCGCCGGGCAGCAGCCCCACCGAGGAATGCGTCAGCCCGCAGTAGTAGGCGATACCGTCGTCGAGTTGGGCGCTCAGCGCCTGCTGCATCAGGCCGACCACCTCGTCGTCGTCGGCCGCGCCGGCGAGGCCGAGCCACAGCATCCGCTTACCCGCCAGCCGGGGCTTGCTGCGACCGTAGGCGAACCCGTAATTCCACACCCGGTCGATCCAGCCTTTGAGGATTGCCGGGACCTGCATCCAGTACACCGGGAACACCGCGACGATCACATCGGCGGCGAGGATGCGACGCATATGGGCTTCGACCTCGGGGGAGTAGGCCTTTTCCCGGTTGTTCCAGTCCGGCAGGTCGGCGTCGGTCATCCGGGGATCGAACTTCTCGGCGGTCAGGTCGAGCAGGTCGATCCGGTAGCCCGCGTCGGTGAGCCGGCGGGCGGTTCGGCGGGCGATATGGGCGGTCAGCGAATCGGGTCGCGGGTGGGCGACGACGACCAGTGCGGTGCGAGCGGTCGCGGTGTCCTCGGGCGGGGTGTGTGGCACGGAATCCTCCAGGGTGATCCGATTTCTCGGCTGTTCGGTCGGTTCCATTCCACCCGGAAACAGCTGGACGATCTATGGCTGAAGATCCACATTCGATAGGAATTCGTCTACGCTCCACGGTGTGGACCCATTGAGCAAACTGCTGGGCGGTATCCGGGCCGAAGGCGCCGTACTCACCCACGCGGTCCTGGAGGCGCCGTGGACCATCCGCTTCGCCGACCGCGCGCCCCTGACGATGATGACCGTACTGCGCGGCGGCGGCACCCTGCTCCTGCCCGACGGCACCGAACGCCGGATCACCGCCGGGGACACCGCGATAGTGCGCGGTTGCGAACCCTTCCTGCTCGCCGACCGCGCCGATTCGGTCGCGCTCCCGCACGCCGAATACGAGATCGCCTGCTTCACCGGGGACCCCGTATGCGAAGCCGCCCTGGGCGACGGGCAGTGGGGTAACGATCCCGCAGGGGAAACCGCCCTGATCGTCGGTGCCTATCGCGCCTCGGGTCGCCGGCACGAACGCCTTCTGCGCGCGCTACCGCCCGTCCTGGTGGTCACCGACGATGCCGAGACCTGCGCCTGGATGGCCTCCATCGCCGCCGACGCGACCGCCCGCCCCGCCGGCGCCCAGGCCATGATGGACCGCCTGCTCGACTGGGCACTGGTGTGCACCCTGCGCGACTGGTTCGACGGTCAGGACACCGACGCACCGGGGTGGTACCGCGGCCCCGCCGACCCGGTGGTCGGCCCCGCCCTGGAAGCTATGCACAGTCACCCCGCCGCGGGCTGGACGGTGGCGACCCTGGCATCGAAAGCCGGTGTGTCCCGGGCGCTGTTCGCCAAACGCTTCACCGATGTCATGGGCCAGTCACCGCTGGCCTACCTCACCGAATGCCGGATGGACGAAGCCGAAGAACTCCTGGCCGATCGTGATCTCACGGTCGCGCAGGTCGCGAAGGCCGTCGGCTACGCGGACGCCTTCGGTTTCAGCGCGGCCTTCAAACGGCACCGCGGACTGCGACCCACCGATTTCCGCGGCAAGGTCGCCAGTTTCTGAAACCGGCGGTGCACCGGAGCGCGCAGGCGAGTGCTTCTGCATACGGTCGAGCTGCGTTCCCCGAGTGCCGCCGGCGACAAATCTCCAAGCCCGTCCACGCTGCAGCCGCCGATACTCACGTCTATGAACATTGAGCAGATCACCCCGAAACTGGTCGTCGAGGGCGCCGATAAGGCGATCCCGTATTACCGCGAGGTCTTCGACGCGGTACTCCGGCGGCGGGACGAGGCCGGAGGGCGGGTCGTCTTCGCCGAACTCGGTCTTCCCGGCGGGGCGAGTTTCCAACTCAAGGACGCCGACGAGATCGACAAGGACCCACTGCGGCTCGGCGGACGCGGCCTGCTGCTCACCGTGGTGGCCGACGATCCCGATCGGCTCGCCGAGCGGATGGCCGCCGGTGGGGGAGAGATCGTTTTCGAGGTCGCGGATCAGTCGTATGGGATGCGGCAGGGCCGGGTGCGGGATCCGTTCGGACACGAATGGATCGTCGGCCGGCCGATCCCGTCGGAGGCCGGGTAGCGCCCGGTGCCGATATCACTCCCTGTGCGCTGCGCGGATTTCGTCCTGGAGCTGCCGGTCGTCGTCCTGGAATGAACAGCCCGTAGTCGCTGTGCTCGGTCAGCGTGTATCCATGAAGTGGCGCCGGGGGAGCATGAGATGTGCGGGGGCGGAACAGACCGAACCCCGGACCGCCGAGTGGCGTTCCGGGGTTCGGCGGCTCGGAAAGCAATGGTCCTGAGCCTACGCAGATTTGGGGTGGTGCAGTACGTCCCTCACTGAAGTGGCCGCGCCGGCGACCCGGGGCCGAAATCGTCCATGGAGGTGCGTACGGGAGGGTGCTTAGTCCGCAGGGTTCTGCGTGCCGGAGGAACCGGCAGCCAGCAGCTCCAGCAGCGGGCCCAGCGATTCGGCGGATCCGGTGCCCGGGGCAGGTTCAGTCCCGTCGATATGTGCGGCAGCGGGCGCCGTCGAGGCCTCGGTGCCGGCCGACCCGGTGGCCAGCAGCTCCAACAGTGGACCGAGCGATTCGGCGGATCCGGTGCCCGGGGCGGGGTCAGTCCCATCGATGGGGGCCGCTTCGGTCAGCTGCACCGGCGCGGCGGAGGCGACACCGGCAGCGCCGGTGAGACCCGCGGCAGCAATGGATACAGCAGCGGCAAACGTGCGAAGACTATGTCTCACACCTGTTCCTTTCATTGTTGTCCCACGCAGGGACAGTTGTGGTTACGTCCCCTTATGTCTGAGAGAGTGCGAAGTGTTACATCAACTTCTCGCATTTTCTTCCGGCCGGACTTTGCTTCTGATTGCCCGGCGAACGCCAATAACGCTGTCCCCGAGTAGAAATAACAACCCCGAATTCAACGCAAGACCCTGTAAGTAGGGGCCGTTGATCATGCATACCTGCTATAACTGTCGCCTCCGATAGCAAAGAGGGCAGCGAACACTGCCCGGAAACCTGGCCGTCCTTGTCGCTGATGCCACCGGCTCGCGATCGGTCTCATCCGACGAGTTTCCGGTGGCAGCCTCCGGATCGCCGCCCCAGCAGGACCAGCAGGGTTTCGAGGTGGCGAAGAACCTGCCCCGGCCGGCGGGAGTCTGGTTAGGCTGAACCCCTCGGGGACAACTGTGCTGGTCCTTCGCGTCCGGCACCGATCGGGACCAGCTGCGTGCGGGGTGCGGGTGGAGCTTCTGCTGTGGGAGCATCCCGAACCCGTTCGACGTGCCGACGGGAGGGACGATGTCTGCGAGGGTTCCGGGACGAGACCGTGAATGCGAACAGCTCGACGAGTTGCTCCGCGCCGTTCGTGCCGGGCATAGTCGTGCCCTGGTGATCCGGGGCGAACCCGGTATCGGTAAAACGCGGATGCTCGAGTACCTGGTCGGTCGCGCATGCGGGTTCCGGATCGCTCGGGTCACCGGGATCCAGTCGGAAATGGAGCTGGTGTTCGCGGGCCTGCACCAGCTGTGTTCACCGATGATCAGCGAGCTGGACGCGCTGCCCCCGCAGCAACGTACGGCGGTCGCCGCGGCGCTGGGACAGGGCGGTGAGCCCGCTCCCGATGGTTTCCTGGTGGCGCTCGGTGTACTCGGCCTGCTGTCGGAGGTGGCCCGGGAGCGGCCGCTGCTGTGTGTCGTCGACGATGCCCAGTGGCTGGATCAGACGTCGATGCAGGCGCTGGCGTTCACCGCCCGCCGTTTGGTCGCCGAATCGGTCGCCGTGGTTTTCGCGGTCCGGTCGGCTCCCGGCGGCGTCGAGTCCGACCCGGTGGAGCCCGCCGGTGTACCGCAGCTGCTGCTCACGGGGTTGAGCGACGACGATGCCCGCGGGCTGTTACGTGCGACGATGCCCGGCCCGTGGGACGAGAAGGTGCTCAGCCGGGTCGTCGCCGAAACCCGCGGCAATCCGCTGGCCCTGCTGGAACTTCCGAAGACGGCGAGTCAGGTGGAACTGTCCGGTGGGTTCGGTCTACCGGCCGCGCGGGGTGTGAACACCCGGATCCGGGCGGCGTACCTGCAGCGGGTAGCCGCCCTGCCACCGGAAACCCAACGGTTTCTGCTGATCGCGGCGGCCGATCCGACCGGCGAGCCCGCGCTGCTCTGGCGCGCCGCCGACCATCTCGGAATCCACCTCGGCGCGGGTGAGCCGGCCGTCGCCACCGGCCTGGTGGAGATCGGGCACCGCGTCGGGTTCGCCCACCCTCTCGTTCGGTCCGTCGTCTACTGGGCGGCCGAGCCCGATGCCCGGCGCGACGCCCACCGCGCCCTGGCCGCGGCAACCGATCCGCATACCGATCCCGACCGCCGCGCCTGGCATACCGCCCACGGCGCGGCCGGCCCCGACGAAGCCGTCGCGGCGGAACTCGAGCGTTCCGCCGTGCGCGCCCGCGTGCGCGGTGGTCTCGCCGCGGCCGCCGCGTTCACTGCGCGAGCTGTCGCGCTGACACCCGACCCCCGGCGCCGCCGCGACAGGGCGCTGGTCGCCGCACGCGCGAACCACGAGGCGGGAAACCCGGACACTGCCCTCACTTTGCTGACACTGGCCGACACCGGCCTGCCCGACGATCGGTTACGCGCGGAAGCCGAGCTGGTGCGCGCCCGGATCGCCTTCGCCACCGACCGCGGTATCGCGGCGCCTGCCTTGCTGCTCGACGCTGCGCGCCGGCTCGCTGTGCACGACGCGGACAGTGCCCGGGAGACCTATCTCGAGGTGATCGACGCCGCGATTTTCGCCGGTCCCAAGGCGTACCGCCGTGGACAGTACGAGGCCGCCGTCGCGGCTCGCGCCACCGAGGCCCCGCCCGTTCCGCGTCCGGCCGATATCCTGCTCGACGCATTGGCCACCAGGATCCTCGACGGGCACACCGCGGCCGTACCCGCTCTCCGGGATGCGTTGCACGCGTTTCGCCGATCGCCGCTGTCCCCGAACGAGGCATTGCGCTGGCTGTGGCTCACGTGTGTGACCGCTGTGGGCCTCTGGGACGACGAGACCCTGTCCGATCTGAGTATCCGGAATCTGGAACTGGTCCGAGCCACCGGGCGAGCTTCGGCTCTCCCCATCGCCCTGACTCTGCGCAGTGTCGTCCACATCCTCGACGGCGAGCTCGCCGAGGCCGAATCACTGGCGGCCGAGATCCAGACCGTCTCCGAAGCGGTTTCCGCGGCGGCTCCCGTCTATCCCGCACTCCTCGCCGCGGGCTGGCGGGGCCGCGAAGCCGAATGCCTCGAGCTCAGCAGACGCGCCGACGAAGGGGAGCAGCGCCGCGGGGAAGGTATCGGCCCGGTGGTCGGCGGCTATGCGCGCGCCGTCCTCTACAACGGCCTGGAGCGGTTCGCCGAGGCAGCCGAGGCCGCGCGGGCGTCGAACGAAGAGTATGTGCAGTTGGAGGTGGGGATCCCCGTCTGGTCGCTGGTCGAATACATCGAGGCCGCCACCCGCATCGGCGCCACCGACCGGGCATTCGACGCCCTGGTCCGGCTCACCGAGGTCACCCGCCCCAGCGGGTCCGACTGGGCCATGGGTATCGAGGCCCGATCGTATGCCCTGATCAGCGACGGGCCGGGGGCCGAAAACCGGTACCGCGCGGCACTTTCGCATCTGGCCCGCACCACGCTGCGCGGCGAACTGGCCCGCGCCCACCTCCTCTTCGGCGAATGGCTGTGCCGTGAGCACCGCCGCCCCGCCGCCCGTGAGCAACTGCGCACGGCCCATGAAATGTTCACCGCCATGGGCATGGCGGCCTTCGCCCGCAGGGCCGCCCGCGCCCTCGTCTCCACCGGCGAGAACCTCCGTGAACACCCCGCCGAGGCCGGCAACGACCTCACCGCCGACGAGGCGCAGGTCGTCAAACTGGTCCGGGAAGGGCTCACCGACCGGGAAATCGGGGCCCGCCTGTTCATCAGTCCCCGCACGGTCGAATGGCATCTACGCAACGTCTATCCCAAACTCGGCCTCCGATCCCGGCGCGAGCTCGAGGCCGAGGCCCGGCGGCCGCGGTGAATGCGGCCGGTTGACGGTGTTCACTTCAGCGGGTCCGGGTGGCATGCCCTGGCATCGACCAGCTGGCCAGCATGCGGATCGCCTCCCGGGACGCGCTACCCGGTTCGGTCGTGTACACGTACAGGGTCTGTTCCGGATCACCCGGCAGGGTGAGTGTCTCGTACTCGACAGTGAGTTCGCCGGCCACCGGGTGACGTAACCGTTTGGCTCCGTGGGTGCGTTGTAACACCCGATGTTCGCGCCACCACTGCCGGAATTCGGTGCTCTCGCTGCTCAGCTCCTCGACGAGGGCTCGCCCGGCCCGGTCGTCGGGATTGTTGCCCACCTCGAGCCGCAGGCTCTCGACCGCGGCGCGGGCCTGCAGTTCCCAGTCGGCGAACAGGGCTCGCGGCTCATCGCCGAGGAACATCCAGCGGGCGTAGTTGCGCTGTGTGGCGGGCATCGCGGCGAAGTCGGTGAACAGGGCGTTGGCCATCCAGTTGCTCGCCAGTACGTCGGATCGGTTGCCGAGAACGAGGGCGGGGATCCCGTCGAGGGAATCGAGCAATTGGTGGACCCCGGGGCGGACCCGCTGCACGGGGACGCTGCGCCGAGCCCGGCCGGTGGCAGGCCGTCCGATCAGATGCCCGAGGTGTGCCCGGCCGGCGGCGTCGAGATCGAGGGCGCGCGCGATGGCGTCGACGACACCGGCCGTGGGAGTGATCCGGCGTCCCTGCTCGAGCCGGGTGTAGTAGTCGGTCGATACCCCGGCCAGCAGAGCGACCTCCTCGCGGCGCAGACCGGGCACCCGCCGGATCCGGCTGTCGGTCGGTAGGCCGGCGCGGGCGGGGTCGATCTGGGCGCGGGCGCGCCGCAGGAAGTCGGCCAGTTCCCGATTCGGCTCGCTCATGGTTCGGATTATCCCGGACCAGGTACGGCGGTGCCTGGGTCGCGCCGTCCTACGTTCGTCGATCCCAGGTCCGGGTGGGCTAGATATAAGGCTCTGAACAGGGGGGATTGCCACCAAACTGGGGTCAGCGCGGGCCTCGGCAGGAGGCTCGCAGAGCGAAGGAGTGAAGGAAGAATGACCGCATCCGCACCCGCCACCTGGTTCGTGACCGGCACGTCCCGGGGGCTCGGACTGGAACTGGTGAAGCAACTGCTCGACCGCGGCGACAATGTCACGGCCACCACCCGCAGCGCCGAACGACTGTATGCCGGGCTGGCCGGAGCCGACACCAGCCGGCTGCTCGTACTCACCGTCGATCTCGCCGACGAGGCACAGGTGCGCGATGCCGTGCGGCATACGCTCGACCGCTTCGGCGCAGTGGACGTGGTGGTGAACAATGCGGGCTACGGCTATCTGGCGGCCATCGAGGAGGTATCCGACAGCGCTGCCCGGCAGATGTTCGACATCCAGGTCTTCGGGGCATGGAACGTCCTGCGCGCGGTACTGCCGCACCTGCGCGCTCGCGGCCGGGGCCATATCGTCAATATCTCGTCGATCCTCGGCCTGACCACGATGCCGGGCTGGGGCCTGTACAGCGCGGGGAAGTTCGCGCTCGAGGCGATGAGCGAAGCGCTGGCGGCCGAGGTCGCCGATGCCGGGGTCCGGGTCGCTCTGGTGGAGCCCGGCTACTTCCGGACCGATTTCCTCACCACCGATTCGCTGGCGCTGCCTTCGGTCACTACGGGCGGTTACGAGCCGATCCGGGAGATGACCCGCGATCATCTGGCGCTCCAGGGCACGCAACTCGGTGACCCGGTGCGTGGCGTCCACGCGATCCTGGAACTGGTCGACCGTGGTGACGGGCCACTACGCCAGGCTCTCGGCTCCGACGCGCACGCGTTCGCATCGGCGAAGGTGGAGTCACTGCGTGCGGATCTCGAAACGGGTAAGGATCTGGCCATGAGCACTGATTTCCCGCAGTATCTGTGAGCAGCGCGCAGCCCACGGCATCGTCGACTCGGGCCGAGCGTCCACCGGGGGCAGAAACCTCATCCAGCGGCCGGCTCGACCACTCCTTCCTCCATCGAGTGCGGCGTAGGATTGCGGGCGTTAGAGGTTGCCCCTATGCAACAGCGATGGTGGGTGTGGACAGCCGCGTTCCTGACGACACTGGGGATGTGCGCGGTGGTCGCGTGCGGTAATGGCACCCAAACCGACCGTGCTCCTCCCGTCCCGGGCACAACCTCCCCGGTAGGGGAGCCCGTGCTGGTCGCGAAGATAGACAACAGTCCGCAGGCACGACCACCGGTAGGGCTCGAAGCCGCCGATGTGGTCTACGTCGAGCCGGTCGAGGGTGGTTTGAGCCGGTTGGCCGCCGTGTTCTCGACCCATCAACCCCCGGTGATCGGACCTGTCCGAAGCGCGCGGGAAACGGATCTGACGCTGTTGGCGCAATTCGGCAATCCGACACTCGCATCCTCCGGTGCCGCACCTGAGCTACTTGCCTCCGTCGATCGCTCCTCGCTCCAGAACGCCTCGGCCGAGCGGCTACCTACCGCGTACTTCCGCGACTACAGTCGCGCCGCACCGCACAACCTGTTCGTCCGCTCGGAACAATTGCCCGAAGGCGGCGACTGGCCGCAGGCTGCACAACTGCATTTCGGACCTACGCCGCCCGGTGGCCGGCCCACGCAACATCAGGAAGCGCGGTATCAGAACGCGGTGATCGGTTTCGACTGGTCACCCGGCGACCAACGGTGGTTGGTATCTATGGACGGTGCCGCCTACACCGCTGCCGATACCGGACAGCTCATGGCAAGTACTGTCGTGCTACAGAGCGTGCAGGTGCGCAACTCGGCCATCAGCGACGTCGCGGGGAGCGTCTCACCTCTGGCCGAGACGACCGGTAGCGGTCCGGCGCTCGTACTGCGGGACGGTCGAGAATTCCCGGCCTCGTGGTCCCGGCCCTCCCCAGAGGCGGGCACAACCTATACCACCCCCACCGGAACAGCCATCCCCTTCGCGCCCGGGCAGGTCTGGACAATCCTGGTTCCAGCGCAGCTCTGGTAACCGGGACGGCGCTGCCCCCACCAGTGCTCTACGCCGACGGCCGGGTCACCCCCGCAGTTCAGTGCATCGCCGGAGGATCGTATTTGGGCTGGTAGATGGTGATCTCCCCGGCTCCCGGAACCTTGACGCCCACCGCGATACCCCAGCTCTGCTCGACCGGCGGACCGGAGAACTCGGCGCCTTTCGCGGACAGTTCGCTCATGGTCGCGGCGAGGTCGTCGCACATGAACGACACATCGAAGCGTTGGTCGGTGCCGCCCACCTCGCCCTCGTATTCCCACGAGCTGGGGTGTGCGCCGAGCTCGCTGGGGCCGGTCTTGAAAATCAGCCATCCGCCCCCGGTATCGACCCCCGGCAGCCCGAGCACATCACGGCAGAAGGCGCGAGCCGCCTCGGGATCTTCGCAGTAGATCAAGGTGTGCAGCCCGGTGAGCATGGACCGAGCGTACTCGCGTACACACGCTTGCGGCCCGACCCGCAGTCATGCCTTGTGTCGCCTCTGCCGGACTACCGAAGCGGCGGTCCAGGCCGCCTTCGCCGCGGCGTCGGAATATGAGTGGAGTACCCCGTTCCCGCCCTCACCGTCGCGGATCCGCACCCGGTTGTGTGATGTGCGCTGTGCACTTTCACCTGTGCGCGTTGCTGGGCTGCGATGTGGGTAGGGGAGTCGAACCCCTCGCACTGCCCTCCGTGCGCCAGGAGGTGACCGAATGCCCGTCGGTCCAGCGGGTCGGTGCGCGCCTCCGTGCCGGTTACCTGCTCCACTGCTCTGCTCAGTCCAGGAGGTCGACCTCCCAATTGGCCCGCTGGATCCGGACGTCCAGTTCACGCAGTTGCGCGGCGAGCCCGTCGGCCCGGGTGCGGAGTTCTGCGACCGGTAGCGCGGACAGGATCTTCAACTCCGACCGTAGCTGCCGTGTGTAACCGCCACGGTTCTTGCCCGCAGCAGCGTCCGCGGCGTCGGTGATCACCGAATGCTGTAGCCGGAGTGCGTCCCGGCGGGCGAGTGCGTCGGTCAGCGTCCCGTCCGCACCGATATTCGTGGCGGCGTTGGTGCGGTTGATCCGACGGACCAGTACCTCGTATTCCGCGAGTACCGCGCCGGCTTCCTCGAGCAGCGCTGCGGCGTCCTCGGCGGGTTCCTCGCCCTCCTGGTACCGGCGTTGCCCACGATCCGGGTGCGCAATTGTTCGACACGACGCGCTGCGTCCGCACGCAACGACAAAGCCTCTGCCAGCTTCATTTCCCCCTACTTTCGATTCCGGCGACGAGCTGTCGATTATGGCCTACGGCCCCCTGTGATCCTATTCGGTACAAGTGCGCGCTGCTGTCGTTCGTACCGTGTTGCCTTGCAGCACATTCGCGTCGGCTACGCACGCAGGCCGTTTCAGGTACTCAGTTCCTGTCCCAGTTCGGAGAGTTCATCGGCGGCGGCGCGCCCGCGCCCAGCTCGAACCCGGCGAGGCCGGCCAGGTCAACAGTGACATCGGTCATCAGGGCGTCCCCGAGTGCAGATGACCACGCGGATCAGGTGTCGAACAATTGCAGGTGCACGAACCGGGTCGACGGGTCTCGTTCGTCCACAATGATGTTCCGGTTGATCGTTTTGCCCTCAGCGTTCCGGAAGGTATCCGCCGCCCTCAGTATCGACGGGGAGGCCTCCAGCGGGGGACCCGCGATGGTGGTCTCGGTGACGCTGTAGGCCTTGGTCAGTGGCGTGGAGAATTTCGATGCGGCCAGGAGTTGTTCGAGGCCATGCGGGTCCGTCGACAGGGCAAGCCGGTAGAGCGTGTCGATCCCGTTTTCGGTTTCGGCGTCCAGCACGGCGGCGTTCCCCGGGATGACGATTCCGGCGAATTCGGAGGCTTCCCTGACGATGTCGGTGGCGTTCGCCGCCCGGCTCGTTACGGTCCGGCGGCCGCTGTCCTGGCTTTCGTTGCCGCATCCCGTCATAGCTACCACCACGGCCACGAGACCGGCTAGCCTCCCCTGTTCGTGCAATTCCGGCACGTAGTGCCGGAATTGGCGAAAGGGTGCTCTGACCTGCGATAATCGATTTGCTTAAGACCAAAAATCGA
>NZ_JBHXMZ010000016.1:0-101755 GCF_042719915.1 Nocardia sp. NPDC058499
TTGCGTCCAGCCATGGTCCCTATCGTCCCTTCTGGCCCTCACCAGGGCCAACGAGACTCTAATTCCGGCTGGTCGCATCCATGGGGAGCGGGTCATCCGTATCCGAGGTCGATACGCCACCGCGACCGGTCACCGGGCTGGGGGAGTACCGCTCGCGGCACGACTGCGGGAGGCAACTCGGGTACGGCATTCGTCGTGCCCACACTTCTCTGTTACCGAATATCAGTTAATTCGGATTGGTGCGTGCTGGCGTAGCGTACCGCCGACCGACCGGCGCGCTACCGAACCAGGGCTTGTGTATGCGATCGAACGCGGCGGCTTGTTCGTCGCCGCGCGTGCGACGCTGGTTCGGATCTGACCCGAACGGCAGCAGTTGTATCAGGTACTCGGTGCCTCGACCGAGTTTCTTTGGGTGTTCGGCCCGGCCGCCCGCGATGTCGGTCTCGCCGAGCGTGGTTCCCCATGGCCTCCGGCTGCGTCCGAACTGGGAGGATGCTCCCGCCTTCGACGTACTGATGCACAACCTGCCGCTCTGAACCAGCTCGACTTCGCGACTACCGTTGCGTATGACCGGTTCCGGGGTTCCACCATTCTTCGAGAGTCGGTCTGGTGACCTCGCCGGACGAGTAGGCCAACGGCTCAGTGATCCCACAGTGTCGAGATCGGGAGCGCCCAGAGTCGATCGCCGAAGGATCGCGAGGCGGTCCCTGTATGGAGTACGACCCCGGCGATGAATCGGTCGCCCAGGAGATCACGGAGGAACGTGAGCCCGTTGAAGTCAGGACTGCGGGGGCTGGTGGTCGTTTTTACCTCGATGCCGACTATGTCGCGCCGGCGGTCTTCGAGGATGATGTCGACCTCGTATCCGCCCCGGCCACGGAAATGCGATACCCGGGTCGACTTCGCCGACCACGTGCTCTGCTTGGCGAGTTCGCCGGTGACGAAGCCCTCGACGAGGCCACCGGTCAGCGTGGACGAGATCTCCCGTTCTAGGCCGTCGACTTCGACGCCGGTCAGGTGGGCGGCGAGTCCGGTATCGGTGATGGCGACCTTCGGCCGGGATATGGCACCGGAGGCGATATTCTTCGACCATCCCGGAATCGACCGTACGAGGAACACTGATTCGAGCGCGCGCAGGTAGGTGGGGATAGACCGTTCGGGGATATCGAGTTCGCGGCCGACACGAGCGGCGACGAACTCGCCCGCGTTACGGGCGGCGATCACGCTGAGCAGTGGTTCGAGACGGTCGGGGTGATAAATGCCGGTGATATCGCTCGAATCTTTCGACACCACGCGTTGCGTGTAGTTGGACAGCCACCGGTCGCGCTGCCGGGCGGTGCGGTCCACGATCTCGGGGAATGTAGGTGTGGTGACGAGTTCCAAGTAGTCGCGGCGAGTGAGGCCGGATCGATCGTCTGGGGTGCCGGTGGTCGGCAGCGACCACGCGAAAGAAGCGAAATCAGCGGATCGGCCGGACAACTCGTCACGGCTGAGTCCCTCGAGCGGGATGGTCTGTGCGCGTCCGGCGAGCGATTCTTGCGCGCCTCGCAGGGACAGTAGGTCGGCGGATCCGGTGACGATGAATCGCCCGGGGCGGCGGTCCCGGTCGACAGCCGCCTTCAATGCGGTGAGCAGCGCGGGGACTCGCTGGATCTCATCGATCGCGAGAAGTCCCCCCGGGTACTGCGCAGCGAACCCATCGGGATCGGCTTCTGCGGCTTCGCGGTCGATGGTGTCGTCGAGACTGACCACACGTGCGTCACGATCACGGACGAGTTGCTGCATGAGGGTGGTCTTGCCGACCTGACGCGCGCCACTGATGACTGTGATCGGTGTATCGGCGAGTGTCTCCTGGGCGAGAGGAGCCGCGTTCCGCCTGATCAGATCGCTTGTCATGCCTGCCATGGTAGGCATGAGTTGCGGATTTTTCGAAGTGCTTCTGCGGATTTTTCGAGCCAACTTTGCGGATTTCTTGAGGGAGAGTTGCGGATTTATCACGCTGACGTTGCGGATTTCTCGAGCATTGGTCGCGCTCCGCAGGGGTGAGGCGAGGATGCGTCTACGCCGGAGTCGGGGCCGCGCGGTGACGGCTCAGCGCGTAGACGACGCACCTGCGTCTCAGTGGACAGAGCGCGCGAACCCCGCTGCGCCGGGCTGTAGTGCGGCGGTGGTGGTGCGCCGCGCCGGTGCCTCTTGATCTGGACGAGGTGATGTTTCCCCATGATCTGCAGGCGGTGGCGGACGGAATGGACTCCCACGATTGGACTGCTGCGGACTGCGTGAAGGTGGGAGCGATGGCCGGGAATCGGAAACACCGTCCGACCTTGGTGCCGAGTGTGGGACTCGAACCCACACGTCCTTTCGGACAACGGTTTTTGAGACCGTCGCGTCTGCCAGTTCCGCCAACTCGGCGCACCGGGTGCAAATGATAGCCCGCGCCGGCCGGATCGCCGAATTCCGGGTCGGGTGCGGGGGTGGGCGGTGCGGTAAGCAGGGTAAATGCGACGGCGTTCCTGGTGAACGGTAGTCTCTACACCACCCGATCGCGTGACGGCGGATCGACGGCCGGGCATCGGTGTCGATCCGCTGTCCGCGATATCGGGACGAGGCATCGGAACCAGAGGGGTCGTTTATGGGCACTAGTGCGGACGCCGCGGCGAAACGTGTGGTTGTCGCCGAGGACGAGGCGTTGATCCGGATGGATCTGGTGGAGATGCTGACCGAGGAGGGCTACCAGGTCGTCGGGGAAGCGGGGGACGGGCAGCAGGCCGTCGACCTGGCGGTGGAGCACCGGCCCGATCTCGTGATCATGGATGTGAAGATGCCGCGCCGCGACGGGATCGATGCGGCGGCCGAGATCGCGTCGAAACGGGTTGCGCCCGTGGTGATTCTGACCGCGTTCAGTCAGCGGGACCTGGTGGAGCGGGCGCGGGACGCCGGTGCCATGGCCTATCTCGTGAAACCGTTCACCAAATCGGATCTGGTGCCGGCGATCGAGCTGGCGGCGAGCCGGTTCCACGAGATCACGGCGCTGGAGAGCGAGGTCGCCAATCTGGGGGAGCGGCTGGAGACCCGCAAGCTCGTCGAGCGGGCCAAGGGGGTGCTGATGCAGACGCAGGGGCTGAGTGAACCGCAGGCGTTCAAGTGGATTCAGCGCACCGCGATGGATCGCCGCACCACGATGAAGGCGGTGGCGGAGGTCGTGCTGGAGAATCTCGCGCCGCAGTGAGACGACCCGCTCGCCGGCGAGTTCCCGGTGAGTGGGACGGTTTTACCAGCTCGAAACAATACTCGGGCAAGAATCCGCGACGAGATCATCGCGATGATCCGAATGTCACGCGCGATCAACATACCGGAGTTATGTTTCTCACAGGCCGGCGTAGTCGGCTACCCCGGTCCGGCCGGGGATTGATGAGGAACATAGGGGTAGATCGTGTTCGTTTCGACATGGTCGGGTATGCCGCGGCGAAGCCGCCGAGTACGCGGAATTCTGGCGGTCGCCGCAGCGGCCACATTGGTTCTGGCAGGTTGCGGGGACAAATCCGCGAGTGATGCGGACGGGTCCGGTGCCGGCGGACTGTCCATCCAACCGCTGATGCAGATCGATGCCGCGGGCAAGGAAGTCCCGGCCGCCGATGCCGCCGCCGCGGCCGATCCGGCGGGCGACGGTAAGGCGACCTGCCCGCCGACCACATCCATTGCCATGGCCGGTGCGCTGACCGGCCCGGATGCGGCACTCGGCATCAATATCGTCAACGGTGTGCACCTGGCGATCGACCAGCACAACAAGGCCAATCCAGGGTGCCAGATCCAGGTGAAGCCGTTCGATACCGAGGGCGACCCACAGAAGGCGAGCCAGGTCATTCCGCAGATCGTGAACGATCCGTCGGTCATCGGTGTGGTCGGCCCCGCGTTCTCCGGCGAGACCAAGGCCACCGGGCAGATCCTCAGTGATGCCGGGCTGGTCGCGGTGTCGTCGTCGGCAACCAACGCGACCCTCACGCAGAACGGCTGGAAGACCTTCTTCCGCGGTCTGGCCAACGACGACGTGCAGGGCCCGTCGGTGGCGAAGTACCTGGTCGATACGGCCGGCTACAAGAAGGTCTGCGTGGTCCAGGACAACACCGATTATGGTGTCGGGCTGGCGAAAAGCATCACGGCGAGTCTGGGTGCGGCTGCCGATCCGGCGTGCGCGGCCAGTATCAAGAAGGGCGACAAGGATTTTTCCGCCACCGTCGCCAAGATCGCGAACGCACAGCCGGACGCAATCTTCTACTCGGGCTATTACGCCGAGGCGGCGCCGCTGGTGCAGCAGCTGCGGGACGGCAATGTGGAAGCGACGTTCGTCTCCGCCGACGGGACCAACGATCCGCAGTTCGTCAGCCAGGCCGGCGATTCGGCGGCCGGTGCGGTGCTGTCCTGCCCGTGCGGTCCGGCGCCGGCAGAGTTCGCCACCGCCTACGAAGAACTGCACGGTCAGGCCCCCGGCGTGTATTCCGTGGAGGCCTACGATCTGGCCACCATCCTCGCGACCGGTATCGACGCCGGTGAATTGACCCGCGCCGACCTGCTGGAATACGTCCGCGGCTACGACGGTGACGGCCTCGCCCGGCACTACAAGTGGGACGCGGACGGCGAACTGTCCGCCGCGTTGATCTGGGTGTACGAGGTCGGCTGACCGCTGCGCGAGCGGTACGCGCACCGGGCCGGGTCCGGGCGCGTACCGCTCGCTGCCCCGGTGCAGATCCGATGGATGAGGGCGGATAGCCGATGACAGCAGCCATTGCGGCCGATGTGGCCGTCTGGGCGCAGGGATCGATCGATTTCAACTACGAGGGGGTCATAGATCAGTTTTGGCGGCTGACCGTCGACGGACTGTCCTACGGCGCGATTTATGCGCTGGTGGCGGTGGGCTACACCCTGGTCTACGGGGTGTTGCGGCTGATCAACTTCGCCCATTCCGAAGTGTTCATGCTCGGGATGTTCGGCCAGTACGTGGGCCTGATGCTGCTGGGTTTCGCGCCCAGCGGTAATGCCTACAGCGAGGGCATCGTGCTCACCGTCGTCTATCTCGGAGTGGCCATGCTCATCGGTATGGCGGTGTCCGGGGCGGCCGCGGTCGGGTTGGAGCGGGTGGCCTACCGGCCGCTGCGGCGCCGCGGCGCGAAACCGCTGACCTTCCTGATCACGGCGATCGGTATGTCGTTCGTACTGCAGGAGTTCGTGCATTTCGTGCTGCCGGAATTGTGGCCGGGCCTCGGCGGGAACAACGCCCAGCAGCAGATCACCCTGGTCGAGCCCGAAACGCAGTTCACCATAGCCGGGGCCGAGGTCACCAATGTGACCCTGGTGATCGTGGTATCGGCGGTGGCGCTGGCGTTGCTGGCCGAGGTGCTGATCAATCGCACCCGGTTCGGCCGCGGTATCCGCGCGGTGGCCCAGGACCCCGATACCGCGACCCTGATGGGGGTTTCGCGGGAGCGGGTCATCATGCTCACGTTCCTCATCGGCGGCCTGCTGGCCGGTGCCGCCGCCATGCTGTACGTGATGAAGATTCCGCATGCCGTGATCTTCAACGGCGGATTCATTCTGGGTATCAAGGCTTTCGCCGCCGCCGTGCTGGGCGGTATCGGCAATGTGCGCGGCGCGGTGCTGGGCGGACTGCTGCTCGGCCTGGTGGAGAACTACGGGCAGATGCTGTTCGGTACCGAATGGCGCGATGTGGTGGCCTTCCTGGTGCTCGTGCTGGTGTTGTTCTTCCGGCCGACCGGCATCCTGGGGGAAAGTCTCGGAAGGGCGCGCACATGAGTATTGCGGCGACCGAGAAGAAAGGTCACGGGTTCGGCGACGAGCTCCGGGCGTGGTGGACCGGGCTCAGCAGGCCGGCGCAGTGGGCGGTCGGGATACCGGCGCTGCTGCTGCTCGCGCTGCTTCCGCTGTTCCCGCCTCCGCTCCTGGACACCCCTGGTACCAGTTTCGGTGGTGTGCTGGCGCAGTTCGCGATGTACGCGCTGATCGCCATCGGCCTGAACGTCGTTGTGGGACAAGCCGGCTTGCTGGACCTCGGTTATGTCGGGTTCTATGCCGTCGGCGCGTACACGGTGGGTCTGCTGACGAGCCCGAACAGCCCGTGGAACCAGACCGAGGGCGGCTGGCTGAACTCCGATTGGGCCTGGCTGGCCTGTGTGCCGCTGGCCATCATGGTGACCGCGGTATCGGGTCTGCTGCTCGGCTCGCCCACTTTGCGCCTGCGCGGTGACTATCTGGCCATCGTGACCCTCGGTTTCGGTGAGATCGTCCGCCTGCTCGCCGACAACCTGGGCGAGCTCACCAACGGCAGCCTGGGCCTGTCCGGTATCGCCTACCCGCGGGTCGGCGAATCCGAGACGCATCCCAACGGCGTGTTCTCCGCCGGGAATGTCGGCGCACCGGAAAGCTCGAATCTGCTCGACCGCGCCAGTTCCGGCACCTGGTGGTATTGGGTCGGAATGTTCGCGGTGGTCGTGGTGCTGCTGGTGGTCGGCAACCTGGAACGGAGCCGGGTCGGCCGGGCCTGGGTGGCGATCCGGGAGGACGAGGACGCCGCCGAGATCATGGGCGTACCCACTTTCAAATTCAAACTGTGGGCGTTCATGATCGGCGCCGCCATCGGCGGTCTGTCCGGGGCGCTGTTCGCCGGGCAGGTGCAGTTCATCAATCCCACCGGATTCAACATCATCAACTCGATGCTGTTCCTGTGCGCGGTGGTGATCGGCGGTCAGGGCAACAAACTCGGGGTCATCGTGGGCGCTTTCCTCGTGGTGTACCTGCCGAACCGGTTGATGTCGGTATCTATCGTCGAGACCCGGGCCGACGCCTATGTGCAGCTGGCGGTCGTTGCGATACTTTGCGCGGCGCTGCTGGCGGGCTGGCGGTGGCGGTTCCGGGGGCTGGCGGGCTGGTCACGGTGGGTGTACCTCGCGGTGAGCGTGCTGGCGGCGGTGTACGCCGTACTGCTGCTGAGCAGTCTGCTGCTCTTCGACGAAGGCGGGGAACAGCGCCTCGGCGACCTGAAGTATCTGTATTTCGGTATCGCACTGGTGGTGATGATGATTCTGCGTCCCCAGGGCCTGTTCCCGGTTCGCCAGAAACTGCTCGCTTTCGGCCGGCAGATCGTGCGGGCGGTTCGGCGCCCGGCGCCGGGGAAGAGCATGGAGGCGACCTCGTGACCGGCCCGCACGCAGGCGATGCCCTGTTCGACAACGAGGATATGGCGGCGGGCTATACCGCCGAACCCCGCGCCGAATCGGTGGGGGAGGTGGACGTGACCGCGGTAGATCCGGCGCTCGCCGACGATGCCGCGGTGGCCGAGGCCGTGGCCGCGCACCGGGAGATCCGGACCGAGGTCGGCGAACCGCTGCTGCGCACGGAGGGGCTCACGGTGCGGTTCGGCGGGCTCACCGCCCTGGATTCGGTGAGTTTCGAGATCCGCCGCGGTGAGATCCTGGGACTGATCGGGCCGAACGGTGCCGGGAAGACCACCTGCTTCAACGCCATCACCGGGGTCTACCGGCCGAGCGCGGGGACGGTGTTCTTCGACGGGAAACCGCTCACCAAGACCAAACGGCACGCGATCACCAGGCTCGGTATCGCGCGGACCTTCCAGAACGTGCGCCTGTTCGGTGAGATGACCGCCCTGGAGAACGTGGTGGTGGGAACCGACGCCCGCCACCGCACCTCCGTACCGGGCGCGATTCTGCGGACCGGGCGGCACCGGCGCGAAGAACACGATGCCATCGCCCGGGGGATGGCCCTGCTGGAATTCGTCGGTATCGCCCCCCGCGCGGTGGAGAAGGCCCGCAATCTGTCCTACGGCGACCAGCGCCGGTTGGAGATCGCCCGGGCACTGGCCACCGAGCCGAAACTGTTGTGCCTGGACGAACCGGCCGCCGGATTCAATCCGAGCGAGAAATCCGCGCTCATGGATCTGATCCGCAAGATCCGCGACGACGGGTTCACGGTCCTGCTGATCGAACACGATATGCGGCTGGTCATGGGCGTGACGGACCGGATCGTGGTGCTGGAATTCGGCCGCAAGATCGCCGATGGCCTGCCCGCCGATATCCGGACCGATCCCGCGGTGATCGCCGCGTATCTCGGGGTGCCCGACGACGAACTGACCGCTGAGGATGTCTCGGTGTCCACCGTGGCGCTGCGCGCGGAACACGATCCGGCCATGGGTGCCGGCGAGGAATCGGAGGACCGGTGATGACCGCACCCGAGCGCGGGAAATCCGGTGGCGAACCGCTGCTCGAGGTCGAGGATATCGTCGTCGGCTACGGCAGAATCGAGGCGCTGCACGGTATTTCACTGCGGGTGGCCGAGGGGGAGCTGGTGACCCTGCTGGGTGCCAACGGTGCCGGGAAGACGACCACCATGCGCGCGCTCTCCGGCCTGCTCCCGCTGACCCGCGGACGCATTCTGTTCGAGGGCAGTGATATCAGCCGGGTCCAGGCGCACCGGCGGGTGCTCGCGGGGCTGGTGCAGGCGCCGGAGGGTCGCGGGGTGTTCCCCGGGATGACGGTGCGGGAGAACCTCGATATGGGGTGCTACGCCCGGCCCTTCCGGAACAAGGGCGATCATGCCGCAGCCTTGGAACGGGTTTTCGAACTCTTCCCGCGGCTGCGGGAACGGGAGAAACAGGTCGGTGGCACGCTGTCGGGCGGCGAGCAACAGATGGTGGCCATCGGCCGCGCGCTGATGGCGCGGCCGCGGCTGCTGCTACTGGACGAACCGTCCATGGGTCTTGCGCCGATGGTGATCCAGCAGATCTTCCGGATCATCGCCGAGATCAATGCCACCGGCACCACCGTGCTGCTGGTGGAACAGAATGCGCGGCAGGCACTGGCCCGCAGTGACCGCGGCTACATCCTGGAGACCGGTGCGGTGACCAAATCCGGGCCCGGTCGCGAGCTGCTCGACGACCCGGCCGTGCAGGCGGCGTATCTGGGCGTCGGTTGACCGCGCAGGTCTGCCGAACCGCCGCCTCGGTCGCGGTTTCGGTGGTCCGGACTCGGCCCGGGTGGTGATTGCCGGCCTGGACGGCAGGCGTTCGTCGGGCACTGGGCGGGAGGGTGTTCGCCGGACGCTGTGCCGACGGTATTCGCCGGGTGGAGTCGGAGGGGCGGACGGTGTTCTGTCAGAGGGCGGGACGGAGTTCGCCGGGTGGGGTCGGACTGTGCTTCTCGGCCGGGTGGGTTCGTTGGCTCGCTGCCGGCCGTTGTATCGGCGACACCTCCTGCCGACGGTTGGGCCGGCGACACTCGCCGGGCCGGCTGTCGGGGGGAGTCCCTAGACTCTCCGGGTGTGACCCCACCGACCACTGCGCAGCCGAGCCTCCCCGCCACCGCCGATACCTCCGGATCGCCGGAAACCCGGCCCACGCTGCTGCTACTGGACGGGCATTCCCTGGCCTACCGTGCGTTCTACGCGCTGCCGGCGGAGAACTTCCAAACCGTCACCGGCCAGACCACGAATGCGGTGTACGGGTTCACCGCCATGCTCATCAACCTGCTGCGCGACGAGAAACCCACCCACGTCGCCGCCGCCTTCGACGTTTCCCGGCAGACGTTCCGCGTGGATGCGTTCCCCGAGTACAAGGCGAATCGGGCGAAAACCCCGGACGAATTCCGCGGCCAGGTCGAACTCACCAAAGAGGTGCTGGGTGCCCTCGGTATCCCGGTGATGGCGATCGAGGGCTATGAGGCCGACGACATCATCGCCACCCTCACCACCCAGGCGGTGCCGCAGGGCTACCGGGTGCTCATCGTCACCGGTGACCGCGATGCCATTCAGCTGGTCGACGAGAACGTCACCGTGCTCTATCCGCGCAAGGGCGTCTCCGAACTCACCCGGTTCACTCCGGAAGAGGTGGACAAGAAGTATGGGCTGAGCCCGGCGCAGTACCCGGACTACGCGGCGCTGCGCGGCGACCCGAGTGACAACCTGCCCGGAATTCCCGGGGTGGGGGAGAAAACCGCGGCCAAATGGATCCGTGAATACGGCGATCTGAACACCCTGGTCGACAAGGTGGACGAGGTACGCGGCAAGGTCGGCGACGCGCTGCGTGCCAATCTCAGCAGTGTGGTGCTAAACCGCCAGCTCACCGAGATGGTCCGCGATGTCCCGCTGCCCTACACCCCGGATCAGCTCGCCCAGGGCGCCTGGAACCGGGAGCGGATCCACCAGTTGTTCGACGATCTGGAATTCCGGGTCCTGCGTGACCGGCTGTTCGAAACCCTGGCCCCGCCCACTGTCGAGGCCGAATCCGGTTTCGAGATCAGCGGGCAGACGCTGACACCGGGCAGTGTCGCGGATTGGCTCGGTGAGCATGCCGGAGCCGGTGCGCGGCACGGTATTTCGATTGTGGGTAGCGGTGCTCCGGCCGCGGGGGATGTGCGTGCGCTCGCGATCTCCGCCGCGGACGAAGAGTCCGCCTATATCGATGTCACCGCCCTCACCCCAGAGGACGAGACAGCGCTCGGGGCCTGGCTGGCCGACCCCGGCCCGGGCAAAGCTCTGCACGAGGCCAAGAGCGCGCTGCACGCGCTACGGGGTCGCGGCTGGACGTTGGCGGGACTCACCAGTGATACCGCCCTCGCCGCCTACCTGGTCCGGCCGGGCCAGCGCAGTTTCAACCTCGACGATCTGTCGTTGCGCTATCTGCATCGTGAATTGCGCACCGAAACCGAGGCGGCGCCGCAGCTTTCGCTCCTGGATGCCGAGGATGCGGTCGATACCGAACTCGCCCAGGGGGAGATGCTGCGCGCTCGCGCCGTGGCCGATCTGTCACACGCACTGGACGAAGAGCTGGACAAGATCGAATCCCGGCCGCTGCTGGACGAAATGGAACTGCCGCTGCTCGGGGTGCTCGCCGAACTCGAGGACGCCGGGATCGCGGTGGACAACGACCAGCTCACCGCGCTGCAGCGGCAGTTCGCCGATAAGGTCGCCGATGCCGCGAACGCCGCCTACGGCGTGATCGGTAAGCAGATCAACCTCGGCTCGCCGAAACAGCTGCAGGTGGTGCTGTTCGACGAGCTCGATATGCCCAAGACCAAACGCACCAAAACCGGCTACACCACCGACGCGGACGCGCTGGAATCCCTGTACGAGAAAACCGAGCACGCCTTCCTGCAGCATCTGCTCGCGCACCGCGATGCCACCCGCCTCAAAGTCACCGTGGACGGCCTGCTGAAAGCCGTCGCCGACGACGGCCGGATCCACACCACCTTCAACCAGACCATCGCCGCCACCGGCCGGTTGTCCTCCACCGAACCCAATCTGCAGAACATCCCGATCCGAACCGATACCGGCCGGATGATCCGGGATACGTTCGTGGTCGGCGACGGCTACGAATCCCTGATGACCGCCGACTACAGCCAGATCGAAATGCGCATCATGGCGCATCTGTCCGGTGACGAGGGACTCATCGAGGCCTTCAACTCGGGTGAGGATCTGCACAGTTTCGTCGCATCCAAGGCCTTCGATATCCCGATCTCCGAGGTGTCGCCGGAACTGCGCCGCCGGATCAAGGCCATGTCCTACGGGCTGGCCTACGGTTTGAGCTCCTACGGGCTGTCGGCCCAGCTGAAGATCAGCACCCAGGAGGCGAAGGAGCAGATGGAGGTCTACTTCGCCCGGTTCGGCGGGATCCGCGATTATCTGCAGGCAGTCGTGGACCAGGCCCGCAAGGTCGGCTACACCCAGACCCTGTTCGGCCGCCGCCGCTACCTGCCCGACCTCGACCACAGCAACCGGCAGCGCCGCGAGTCCGCGGAACGGATGGCGCTCAACGCCCCCATCCAGGGCACGGCCGCGGACATCATCAAGGTCGCCATGATCAACGTGCACCGGGCGCTGGCCGACTCGGGCCTGCGGTCCCGGATGCTGCTGCAGATCCACGACGAACTCGTCCTCGAGGTGGCGCCGGGAGAGCAGGAGCAGCTGCGCGACCTGGTTCGCGACAAGATGTCCTCGGCGATCGAACTGTCTGTGCCGCTCAGCGTTTCGGTCGGTATCGGGCGCAGCTGGGACGCCGCCGCGCACTGAGCCGGCAGTGCCGCGGAGCGCATGGGATATCGGTCGCCGCGCCGGCGCGGCCAACGCGCTCGAGGGGCGGTGACGGTGTTCGAGCGCGGCGGCTCCGCATGGTCAACGCCGCATGGTCAACGCCGAGCTTCCTGCGGGCGGCGGGACTATCGGTGCGGAGTCTGCTGCGTCACCGGCGGGTCCCGGGGAAATTCCGGGTTACGTGTCGATGACCAGCGAAAACACTACTGCGGGGTAGCGCAAACCGCGGCGTGTATGTGGTTGCTATCCGCCGGGTGAGTCTTTATCCTCGACACCGTGCAAATCCACGCCGACGGCCTACGTGCCGCGCCGATTCTCGCGGACCGCGAGGGCGCGGCGCTTCTTGCGCGTATCGCGAAGCCGGCCGGGCGGGTTCTTGCCGTAGTAGTAACCCGCCGTAGCGGGGTCTGATTCGGACCGGCCCCCTCGCTGCGGGCCCCTTTTTCTCGATTTTTGCTGGTCCCCCAACCTGCCGACCTTCTCTGGGAAGACCTACGTGCTCATGACCACACTGACGCTGGACAACGACGCCCTGACCACTGCCGCTCCCCGTAGCCTGCGCACCGAATGCGCCGAGCTCACCGCGGCCCAATTCCACGAACGTTTCGGCGAATGTGCCGGTCCGATCAGTCTCGCGGGCTGGTCGTCCACCGGTGCCCGCGGCGGCGCGTTCACCGCCACCCTCGAATTCCCGGGGTGGTCGCGGTCGGTGGTGGCCGCCGGTAGCCCGATCGCGGCCATGACCTCCGCGCTCTACGAGGCGGGCTACCCCGTGGAGATCCTGCGCTTCCATCAGCGCCGGACCGCTGCGGGAACCGCCACCTTCGTGCAATGCGAATTCGACGGCCGGCGCGGCTGGGGTGTGGCCCTCGCGGCGGACGGTGCGCAATCCTCGGTGCGCGCGATGATCGCCAGCGTGAACCGCTTGGTCGCGCAGCGCTGAACCGTGATCCGGTGCCGGGGCGAGACCCGGCACCGGATATGACACGACGGCGGGCTCTACACCATCCCCGGAAAGTGTGGAGCCCGCCGCCGTGTGTCGATTCTATTCGGCCACTTCGCCGTTGGCTGCTTGCTGCTCGGCGAGTTGCTTACGAACCTCGTCCATATCGAGCGCCTTGACCTGGGAGACCAGATCCTCGAGCGCGGCGGGCGGCAGCGCGCCCGGCTGGGCGAAGACCAGGACGCCTTCGCGGAAAGCCATGATGGTGGGGATGGACTGGATATTGGCGGCCGCGGCCAGGCCCTGTTCGGCCTCGGTATCGACCTTGCCGTGCACGACATCGGGATGTGTGTCCGACGACGCCTCGTAGGTGGGTGCGAAACTGCGGCACGGTCCGCACCAGGAAGCCCAGAAATCGACGAGTACCACGTCGTTGCTGGTGACTACCTCATCGAAATTCTGTTGCGTCAGTGTCTGGGTGGCCATGACGTCCTCTCGTGGTCGGTATACAGGCTGCAACGCCGGCCCCGGCCGCGGTTGTTCCACGGCGGTGTCGTACGCCACCGGGCCCCACCCTACGTTGTCATATATGGGCTTGCCTGGGCGTCCGGTCAGCCGTGTTCGGCGATCGGCCAGGCCCGGCGTCGGTCCCCGTCCCAGCGCCGCAGACCCACCACGGTCGCGGCGGTGTCCCTGTCCGCGGCCACCGCGCTCACCGCCTCCCCGATCCGTTGTGGCAGCACCCGCCGGGCCAGCGTGATGTGGGGCGTCCACTGGTTCGGATGCAGGTTCGCCGGAACATCCGGGCACGGTGCCACGATCTGATACACCCGCCGATGCCAGGCCAGTAGTTGTTCCGACGGCACCACCGCGCGCACCAGAATCGGCCGCCGCGCCCCGAACACCAGGACACCGCCGAGGCGGATCGGGAAGGGCCGGAAAGGCAGACGGTCCAGGTCGGTGTCGATCCGCGGCCAGATCTGCCGGGCCACCGCCACGGTGATATGCGGCCGGTGGCTGTCGGTGTCCCCGGCGCGGGCCCCGCGTCCCAGGCCGGGCAGGCCCGCTTCGGCGAGCAGTTCCCACTGTCGCCGGATCCGCTGCTCGGACGCCTCGTCGAGCAGTAATTCCACCGACTGCACCATGATCTGCAGACGGTAGCCGTTCGACCGCCCGATATCCGGCGGATCGGCCGGGCTCGTGCTGCGCCCGGGTCAAATCTCGGTTACTACGGCCGTGTTGCACCCGCGGTTCGCCTACTGTGCTGACAACGTCCTCGAGTGGAAGTGCCGGCAGTGTCCACCGAGGCGGCTGCGGGCCCGATTCCTTGTGACGGCAGGTGGTGTGACGGTGGCTGATCCCGGTTCCCGGATCCGGCGGATGATGTGCGTGATCGCCGGTGTGCTGCTGACGGCTGGATGCGTGACGAATATCGAGGACACCGGGCCGGTCCCCCCGAAGATCACGGTGCAGACCGTGCCGGAACTCGCGGCCCGCCTGCCACCCGATATCGCCGCGGCGGGGGAGGTGGTGGTCGGGGTGAACGTGCCGTATCAGCCGAACGAGTACCGCGACCGGCACGGCGCGATAGTCGGCTTCGATATCGACCTGATGGATGCGGTGACCGCGGTGCTGGGAATCCGCGCCCGCTACACCGAATCGGCGTTCGAGAAGATCATCCCCGCCGTTCAGGCCGGGACCTACGACGTCGGGATGTCGTCGATCACCGATACCCCCGAACGGGAGCAGCAGGTCGATTTCGTCACCTACTTCAGCGCCGGTGTGCAGTGGGCACAGCGCACCGGTGACGATATCGATCCGGAGAACGCCTGCGGTAAACGCGTGGCGGTCCAGGCCACGACCGTGGAACATATCGAGGAGGTCCCGGCCAAGAGCGAAGCATGTGTCGCCGCCGGGAAGGACCCGATCATCATCGACGCGTTCGACGAGCAGAGCTCGGTCACCAACGCCCTGGTGCTCGGCCAGGTCGACGCCATGTCCGCGGATTCCCCGGTGACGGCGTACGCCATCAAACAGACGGACGGGAAAATCGAACCGGCGGGCCCGGTATTCGATGCGGCACCGTACGGGTGGGCGGTGACCAAGGGTTCCCCGCTCGCGCCGGTCCTGCGGGATGCGGTGCAGCATCTGATGGACAGCGGGCAGTACCGGCAGATCACCGAGAACTGGGGTGTGCAGGAGGGTGCGCTGCGCACCTCCGTGATCAACGGCGCGAGGAGCTGACGCCATGACCACCGACCCGGTCGCGATCCGCGACGACCACGAGCCCGAACCGATCGCGGCTGTTCCCCTCCGGCGCCCGGGCCGATGGTTCGCGGCGGTCCTGATCCTGATCCTGGTGGGCCTTTTCGTCTACGGTGCGGCCACCAACCCCGCTTATCGCTGGGATGTGTACTGGCAGTATCTGCGGGATACCAGGATCGCGTCCGGTGCCGTGGTCACCCTGGAGCTGACCGTGCTGGCGATGGTGATCGCCGTGGCGCTCGGCACCACGCTCGCGGTGATGCGGTTGTCGCCGAACCCGGTACTGCGCGCCACCGCCTGGGTGTATCTCTGGATCTTCCGCGGCACTCCGGTGTATGTGCAGCTGGTGTTCTGGGGCCTGGTGCCGTCGCTGTACCAGCATGTCGCGCTCGGTGTGCCGTTCGGCCCGCGCCTGTTCGAGCTCGATGTACAGAGCCTGCAGGCGGCATTCGCGTTCGCGGTGATCGGGCTGGGCCTCAACGAAGCGGCGTATATGGCCGAGATCGTCCGGGCCGGGATCAACTCGGTCGGGGAGGGGCAGCGGGAAGCCTCCACGGCCCTGGGAATGTCCTGGTCACAGACCATGCGCCGGACCGTGCTGCCGCAGGCCATGCGGGTGATCATCCCGCCGACCGGTAACGAACTCATCAGCATGTTGAAGACCACCGCCCTGGTCACCGCCATCCCGCTCAGCACGGACCTGTTCGGCCGGGCCCGCGATATCTACGGCGTGAACTTCCTGCCCATCCCGCTATTGCTGGTCACCGCGACCTGGTACCTGGCGATCACCAGCGTGCTGATGGTCGGCCAGTACTACCTGGAGAAATACTATTCCCGCGGGATATCGCGGAAGCTGACGGCCAAACAGCTCCAGGAGTTGGCCGACGCACAAGGGGAGGCTCGGGCGAAATGACCGCGACCAGTACGGAGCCGATGGTCCGTGCCGACCGGGTACACAAGAACTTCGGTGCGTTGCGCGTGCTCAACGGGATATCGCTCGAGGTCCACCGCGGTGAGGTGCTGTGCCTCATCGGGCCCTCCGGGTCGGGAAAATCCACCTTCCTGCGCTGTATCAACCATCTCGAACAGGTGAGCGCGGGGCGGTTGTATGTGGCCGGCGAACTCGTCGGCTACCGGGAGAAAGCCGGGCGGCTCTACGAACTGCACCCCCGCGACGCCGCGCGGCAGCGCCAGGGGATCGGGATGGTTTTCCAGCATTTCAACCTGTTCCCGCACCGGACCGCGCTCGGCAATGTCATCGAGGCACCGATGCAGGTGAAGAAGGTGCGCAAGGCCGCGGCGACCGCCCGCGCGAAGGAACTGCTGGATCGAGTCGGATTGGCGGACAAGGCGAATGCCTACCCCGCGCAATTGTCGGGCGGGCAGCAGCAGCGGGTCGCGATCGCGCGCGCCCTGGCGATGGACCCGAAACTCATGCTCTTCGACGAGCCCACCTCCGCCTTGGATCCGGAACTGGTCGGTGAAGTACTCACGGTGATGCGTGAACTCGCCGACTCCGGAATGACCATGGTGGTCGTCACCCACGAGATGGGTTTCGCCCGGGAGGTCGCCGATCAGCTGGTGTTCATGGACGGCGGTGTGGTGGTCGAATCGGGCCCGCCGCGGGAACTGCTGGCGCGTCCGGAACACGCGCGCACCAAAGAGTTCCTGTCACGATTGCTGGAGTAGTGGGTGGGAACTGTTCCAGCGCACGGTATCCGGTTGCCGCGCACCCCTGGGCCGGTCATCGGGACCGCAGCGATCGCGGCACACCGAGCGATCCCCGGTGCGTCGCAGTCGCTGCGGGGGATCGGTCGGTACGCAAACCTTGCGCACAGACCGGCGGCGCGCCCCACTCTGCCCTGACCGGTTGCCGTGCCGGCGAGTCGGTACGCCGGGCCGGTCGGCCGACGTCACAGTGGGCGCCGGTGGACGCGGTGCGCGGCCATCGCCCACATCACCGGAACCGATCCCTGCCCGTTGTTCGCCCGCACCGGCGGTCTCGCGCGTTCCGTGACCGGCGAGCACCAGGGGCCTCGCTCGTAACGCGTCAACGGCGGTGGATGCGTGCGGTGACCTGCTCGGTGAATTCCGCGGTCGAGGCCGGCCCGCCGAGATCCGCGGTGGCGATACCGGCGGCATATGTCGCGGCCACCGCGCGATCGATCCGATCCGCCGCGTGCGCCAGGGGTGGATGCGCGCGGCGCTGTGCGAGCCAGCGCAGGAGCATGGCCGCCGAGAGGTGCAGGGCCACGGGGTTCGCCCGGTTGTGGCCCGCCAGATCCGGTGCCGCGCCGTGTACCGCCTGCGCCATCGCGCGGGTGGCCGAGCAGTTCAGGGAGGCCGCGGTGCCCAGTGATCCGGCGAGCTGGGCGGCGAGGTCGGAGAGGATATCGCCGAAAAGGTTCTCGGTGACCAGGACGTCGTAGTCGCCCGGTGCGCGGACCAGATGGGCGGCCGCCGCGTCGACGTGTTCGTCGTCCACTGCGACGCCGGGGTATTCGCCCGCCACCGCGTAACAGACGTCGCGGAACAGGCCCATGGTCAATGGCAGCACATTCGCCTTGTGCACGATGGTCACCCGGCCACGCCTGGTGGCGGCGAGCCGGAACGCCTCGTGCGCTATCCGCTCACACGCCGCGCGGGTCACCAGGCCGACCGACAAGGCGATATCCGGGGTGGGACAGAATTCGCCCGACCCGACCGCCATGTTCCGGTCCGCGTAGAAACCTTCGCTGTTCTCCCGCACGATCACCAGGTCGATATCGGCCGATACGGCCCGGATTCCGGGAAACGCCTGCGCCGGACGGATATTGGCGTACAGGCCGAAATGACGCCGGATCGCGCCGCCCGGAGCGATGCGGTGCTGCGGGGGATAGGACGCGTTATCGTGCGGGCCGAGGATCCAGCCGTCGGTGCCGGCCAGGCCTTCGAGGGTGGATTCCGGTAGGGCCGAACCGAACTCGTCGATCGCCCGGTGGCCCATCGGCAGGCCGACCCATTCCGCGGCAGGACATCCGGCGGCCGTCAGCGACTCGTCCACCACCTGCCGCGCCGAACCCACCACCTCGGGGCCGATTCCGTCGCCCTCGACGAGGCCCAGTCGAAGCCGCTGTCCCGATGCCATCCCGTCCATCCGGTCATCGTCGCAGAAGTGCGCACCCGGCTCGGTCGGCGTGCTCGCCGCGCTGGGCGAAGCGCACCCGGCCGGCCGTCGATGTACCGGATCACGGTGTCGAGATTCGGCGAGTGCGCGGGCCGGCCGCACCGGGCGGGAGGCAGCGTCGGGTTGCCGAGGTGACCGCTCGTTGCTATCTTAGTGATATCACTTTGATAGAGGGAGGATGTCATGAAGTTCCGGGACGCCGCACGGGTCAACGGGTTCGTGGTGTTGCTGATCTGGCTGGTTCTCACGATCGCGCTGGCGGCCGTGGCAGTGGCCGGTTTCGTCGCCTTCGGGCAGAACCAGAACGCTGCGGCGCTGGCCGGGGCGATCGTGGCCTGTGTGGTGGCTGTACTGCTGTTCCTCGGAGTCACCGGGCTGACCGTGGTGAACCCCAACGAGGCCAAGGTCGTCCAGTTCTTCGGCCGCTATATCGGGTCGGTGAGCCATCCCGGTTTCTTCTCCGTCCTCCCGCTGACCGACCGGCGCAGTATCTCGTTGCGAGTCCGCAACTTCGAAACGCAGAAGCTGAAGGTCAACGACGCCGACGGTAACCCGGTGGAGATCGCCGCGGTGGTGGTCTACAAGGTGGTCGACAGTTTCAAGGCCGCGTTCGCCGTGGATGACTACGAAGAGTATGTGGCGACACAGTCCGAGGCCGCGGTCCGGCATCTGGCCACCACCCACCCCTACGACGCCCACGACGACGACCGCACCAGCCTGCGGGACGGCGCCGAAGTCGCCGGGGAACTCACCGTCGAACTGCGCGAACGCACCGAAACCGCGGGTATCGAGGTCATCGAGGCGCGGATCACCCACCTCGCCTACGCGCCGGAGATCGCCCAGGCGATGCTGGTGCGCCAGCAGGCGAACCAGGTTGTCGCGGCGCGGGCCCGGATCGTGGAGGGCGCGGTCGGCATGGTCGGGATGGCCTTGGAGCGACTCACCGCCGAAGGCATGGTCGACCTGGACGAGGAACGCAAGGCCACCATGGTCTCGAACCTGCTGGTGGTGCTGTGCGGTGACCGGCCGGCGCAGCCCGTGGTCAATGCGGGATCGCTGTACAACTGATGGCCGAACGCAAGAAGGTCCTGCTCCGGCTCGATCCGGCGGTATACGACGCGGTGGCGAAATGGGCGGCCGACGATCTGCGCAGCGTCAACGCGCAGATCGAGTTCGCGCTCCGGCGCGCTCTCGACCAGGCCGCCCGTTCACCGCGGACTTCCCGCAGCGACGACTCCTGAACAGTTCCTCCCATCCTCCGGTCCGCGGACGCCGCGGCCCGGAGGATGCCTTTCTGTGCGGCCAGAACCGCTTACTCCGGTTTATGGCTGACGAATATGGCCGTACCAGGGAAAATCTGTCCCCGCAGCGGGCTCCACTGCCCCCATTCCCGATCGAGCCACTCCGGCCAATCGGGCTCGACGATATCGTCGAGCACCAATCCCGCGCCCACGATTTCCCGGACGCGATCACCGATCGTCCGATGGTGCTCCACATAGGTGCAGCGGCCGTCGCCGTCGAACTCGGTGTACGGGGTGCGGTCGAAATAAGGGAGCACGGCCTCGAGGCCGTCCGGCCCCGGATCGTCGCGGAAGATCCAGCGCATCGGATGGTTCACCGCGAAAACCCAGCGGCCGCCGGGGCGCAGCACCCGCGCAACCTCCCGCATGACGCGCGCGGAATCGGCGACGAAAGGCACGGCACCGAAGGCCGAACATGCCAGATCGAACGATTCGCCGGCGAACGGCAGGTCCTCCGCACCCGCCTGGACCAGCGGGACCCGGGGCCCGCCCCGCTCCATCGCGGCAACCCCCCGAGACAACATCCCCATCGACAGATCCAGGCCCACCGGATGCGCCCCCTGGCCGGCCAGCCAGCGCGCGCACGGCGCCGAACCGCAGCCGAGTTCCAGGATCCGCTTCCCGGCGATCTCGCCGAGCAGGTGCATATCGCCCTCGTGCAGGCCCTCCGGGCACCATACGAACTCACCCCCCGGGCTAGCGGTGCCCAGGAACTCTCCATGGGTATCGTGGTAGTCGCCGGCGTCGGCATCCCACCAGCGTCGGTTCGCCCGCTCGCTTTCTTTCGAATCGACTCGCGAGCGTGCGGCACCCGTGGTTCCCAGTAGTGCGGTGGCCTGAGCGTGGCGATCTTGAACGAGGTCGTCGGACACGACGCGAAGCTTATAGATCCGCAGCGGGGGGTCGTTTGCCCGGCTGGATACGGGTCGCGTACGCTGAACCCGCAAGTGATCACACCCGGAGCCGCTGGGTGTATCGCAGCGTACCGAAAGTCTCAATGTCCGCAACCGATCACAATCCGTCCGGAGCAAACCGCCACATGCCCACCACCGTCACCTCGCCGCAGGTAGCCGTCAACGATATCGGCTCCGCCGAGGATTTCCTCGCCGCCATCGACGCCACGATCAAGTACTTCAACGACGGCGATATCGTCGAAGGAACCATCGTCAAAGTCGACCGCGACGAGGTCCTGCTCGACATCGGTTACAAAACCGAAGGCGTCATTCCGTCTCGCGAGCTCTCCATCAAACACGATGTCGACCCGAACGAGGTCGTTTCCGTGGGCGATGAGGTGGAGGCCCTGGTCCTCACCAAGGAGGACAAAGAGGGTCGCCTCATCCTGTCCAAGAAGCGGGCTCAGTACGAGCGCGCCTGGGGCACGATCGAGGAGCTCAAGGAGAAGGACGAGGCCGTTCGCGGCACCGTGATCGAGGTCGTCAAGGGCGGTCTGATCCTCGATATCGGTCTGCGCGGCTTCCTGCCCGCGTCGCTGGTCGAGATGCGCCGCGTCCGCGATCTGCAGCCGTACGTCGGCAAGGAGATCGAGGCCAAGATCATCGAGCTGGACAAGAACCGCAACAACGTGGTTCTGTCGCGCCGCGCCTGGCTGGAGCAGACCCAGTCCGAGGTGCGCAGCGAATTCCTGCACCAGCTGCAGAAGGGCCAGGTCCGCAAGGGTGTGGTCTCCTCCATCGTCAACTTCGGCGCCTTCGTCGATCTCGGCGGTGTCGACGGTCTGGTGCACGTCTCCGAGCTGTCCTGGAAGCATATCGATCACCCGTCCGAGGTGGTCGAGGTGGGCAACGAGGTCACCGTCGAGGTCCTCGACGTCGACCTGGACCGCGAGCGTGTCTCGCTGTCGCTGAAGGCCACCCAGGAAGATCCGTGGCGGCAGTTCGCCCGCACCCACGCCATCGGCCAGATCGTGCCGGGCAAGGTCACCAAGCTCGTCCCGTTCGGCGCGTTCGTCCGCGTCGAGGAGGGCATCGAGGGCCTGGTGCACATCTCCGAGCTGGCCGAGCGCCACGTGGAGGTCCCGGACCAGGTCGTGGTCGTCGGCGACGACGCGATGGTCAAGGTCATCGATATCGACCTGGAGCGTCGCCGGATCTCGCTGAGCCTCAAGCAGGCCAACGAGGACTACAGCCCCGAGTTCGATCCGTCGAAGTACGGCATGGCCGACAGCTACGACGAGCAGGGCAACTACATCTTCCCCGAGGGCTTCGATCCCGAGACCAACGAATGGCTCGAGGGCTTCGACAAGCAGCGCGAAGAGTGGGAAGGCCGCTACGCCGAGGCGGAGCGCCGGCACAAGATGCACACCGCGCAGATGGAGAAGATGGCGGCCGACGCCGCAGCCGAGGCCGTCAACGGCAGCGGTTCGTCGAACTACTCCTCCGAGAGCGGCGCGCAGTCCAGCGCTCCCGCGGAGTCGGGTGGTTCGCTGGCCAGCGATGCCCAGCTCGCGGCACTGCGGGAGAAGCTGTCCGGTAACGCCTGAGGCGTGATCGGGTAGCCCCGAAGACCGAACAAAGACCCCCGGTTCATTGCGAACCGGGGGTCTTCGTTATCGGTGCCCTGCCGTGAACCGCCGCTGGGTACACCTCGCAAATCGTCCTCGTCCAGCGCTCCACCGCGAGACTCCCGATCGAGGTCGGGACGGCCACCGGTATCGCGCCCAGTCGTTCGCCTCGAGGCGATCCGGGATGCGATGCGATGCCCGAGCACGCTACGGGCGGCCGGATCACCGCCGGCGCGAAAGAATGCAGGCCTGGCGGTGGAGCTCCGGGTTCGGGGCCGGCGAGGGTCTGATTCGGGCGAAGACGGTAACGGGCATCGTAGTCGGGGCGGGCGGTGACCACTCCGGTCGACGCCCGAGGGATGGGTACGGAAAACGGCGACGGCCCGGCACCTCGGTGCCGGGCCGTCCGCCAGTGTTTCCCGTCAGCCCGCGGGCGCGGGAATCCAGCGCATACGGACCCGGGGGACGACGGGCCGGTGCCGTTTGGCGGCGAAACTGTGTTGCGCCGGAACCAGGAAAACGGTGAACCACGAACGCCGATTTTCGCGCAGATATCTCGCGACGGCCGGAATAAAAACGCAATGCACGCGACCCGCCGAACCCAGCCGGTGGCGGCCTGTACGGATTTCTCTGGTGCGCATACTCTTTCCTTTGCTTGTCGTAACAAGTGCTATCGGAAAAAGGGCAATTTCCGTCGATATTGCGGCAAGCGCAGATTATCCGAGTGAATCTCGTGGTCCGGACATTTCCGGATCGGGCCCCCGTGGGCGTGTCGGGCAGCGCCCGCGGTGCGACCTGTTCGGCGGGGGGCGTGCCCCGGATGCGAAACTGACCCAATGTTACGAATCGGCCTCACCGGAGGTATGGGCGCGGGTAAATCGACCGTCGCGCGGGCACTCGCCGAACACGGGGCGGTGATCATCGACTCCGACGTCATCGCACGGGAGGTGGTGGCCCCCGGAACTCCCGGACTGGCCGCCCTCGTCGAGGCGTTCGGCGCGGATATCCTGGCCGCCGACGGCAGCCTCGACCGGCCCGCCCTCGCCGCCAAGGCGTTCCGCGACGACGAATCCCGCGCGACCCTGAACTCCATCACCCATCCCCTGGTGGGGCAGCGCACTGCCGAACTGCTCGCCGCGGCCGCACCGGATGCCATTGTGGTGCAGGATGTTCCGCTTCTGGTGGAGAACAATATGGCGCCGTTCGTGAACTTGGTGCTGGTCGTGGACGCCGCCACCGAAACCCGGTTGCGTCGGCTGGTCGACTTCCGCGGTGTGGACGAGGCGGACGCACGCGCCCGGATCGCGGCGCAGGCCACCGACGAACAGCGCTACGCCGCCGCCGATGTGCTCCTGGACAACAACGGTGCCGCGGGCGCGGTGGAAGCCGAGGTCGCGGGGCTGTGGGAAAGGCGGCTGGTGCCGTTCGAGGCGAACATGCGTGCCGGTATCGCGGTGCGACCCGAGTTCGGCCTCGTGGAAGCCAGGCCCGAGTGGGCCGCGCAGGCGCAGCGGCTGATCGCGCGGTTACAGGTCGCGGCCGGCGCGGCAGCGGTGCGGGTGGACCATGTCGGTGCTACCGCCGTTCCGGGCCTACCCGCACCGGATGTGCTCGAATTGCAGCTCACGGTCGGCGACGAGGCCGCCGCCGGCGGTATTCGGGATGCTTTGGCCGGTGCCGGATTCCCGGAACTTCCGGCGCTGGTCCACGAGCCGGCGCTCGGGGAAGGAGGCGGGCTCACCGAGGGTCTGGTGCACGGTAGTGCGGACCCGGGGCGGCCTGCTTTCGTGTACTTGCGGGTGGCGGGAAGCCCCCGGCAGGAATTCGCTCTGGCGTTCCGCGACCGGTTGCGGGCCGATGAACAGATCCGCGCCGAGTACTCCCAGGTGGTCCATGCGGCGGCGGCAAAGGCCGAGGGTCTCGCGGGGGACGAGGCGTGGGCGGCGTTTACCGCGGCGCGGGAGCCTTGGCTGACCGGAATGGTCCAGCGGGTGGTCGGCCGGAACGCCGAGCGCCGGGGATGATGAGCTGACCGGAAGCTACCGGGCGCCACCCCCCGCCGAGTTCGCGGTTTCGACGGCGCCCGGCTGGTCACGGGTGGTCGCCATGCCCCCGAGTCTGGGGGCCAGGGGTGCCCGCTGACCCCGCCGGGCGTCGCAGTCGCGCCGGGCGTCGCACTCGCGCCGGTCGGCGCTGCGCAACTCCGCGGAACTTCCCGGCCGGGCGCAGCTGAATAACACAGTGACGCGCCCTACCCGGGTTCGGTGTGGCGGACAGTCCGGGATGACCATGGCTCCTGGGCCTCCGACCACGAGGACGGAGTTCACAACCAGGTCAGTGGCATGTCCAGGGACTCGGTCCAGGCCAGGAAGTCGTGACCGTGGGCGGCGATACCGTCGATGGCACGGGTGGCGGTGGCGACAGCTTGTTCGGCGGTGGCCGCGTCGATCAGGCCGGTGGTGTGGGCGGCGAGGAGTTCGTCGACGTCGAGGAGCTGGGTTTCCCGGCCGGTCCGGACCACCAGGTCGAGGTAGTGGTCGACAGAGCGCCAGCGTTTCGGCTCGAATTCGCCGAACTCGCCGATATCGATGTAGTAGTCCTGATCGCGCATATGCGCCGGATGGAAGTGGAACACCGTCGCCCGTAGGCCGAGCGAGGGCAGCAGCCAGGATTCGAGGTAATGGAACTGGGGGTGGTCGGCGGTCCGGGCCATGTACAGGCCCCAGGGCTCGAGGTGGTAGCGCTCGACGGCGCGGACGAACCCCTTCGGATCGGTATTGGTCAGTTCCGCGATATCGAAGTACTCCACCTTCGGCCGGTGGACGTGCACACTGGCTGCGTTGGTCACAGCTGGAGAATCTACCCAGGACGGCGGTGATGTGCGCGACGCCGTTCCCGGTGGGACCGCCGGTCGCCGAGCGGTGTGGCCGCTCCCGTGGTGGAGGCCGGAATCATGTCGGTGGGCGGGCTTAGTCTGGGGATATGGCATTCGCAACCGAACTCCGTGCGGCCGGCGTCAGCGGAACCGAGGCCGACGGGCAAACTCCCCTGGCGAAATCGGAGTTCCGCCCGGTCGGGGAGATCGAGCGGACCGGCGGGCAGTTCCAGGTCGTCAGTCCGTATCAGCCCGCCGGCGATCAGCCCGCCGCGATCGAGGAGCTGGAACGCCGGATCACGGCCGGGGAACCCGATGTGGTGCTGCTGGGCGCCACCGGTACCGGTAAATCCGCCACCACGGCCTGGCTCATCGAACGTTTGCAGCGGCCCACGCTGGTGATGGCCCCGAACAAAACCCTCGCGGCGCAGCTGGCCAACGAACTGCGCGAAATGCTCCCGCACAACGCGGTGGAGTATTTCGTCTCCTATTACGACTACTACCAGCCCGAGGCCTATATCGCGCAGACCGATACCTATATCGAGAAGGACAGCTCGATCAACGACGATGTGGAGCGGCTGCGCCATTCGGCCACCTCCGCGCTGCTGTCCCGGCGCGATGTGGTGGTGGTGGCCTCGGTGTCCTGTATTTACGGCCTGGGCACCCCGCAGTCGTATCTGGATCGCTCGGTGCTGTTGGAGGTGGGCGCGGAGGTCGATCGCGACGCGTTCCTGCGGATGCTGGTGGATGTCCAGTACACGCGTAACGATATGGCCTTCACCAGGGGGTCGTTCCGGGTGCGCGGCGATACGGTCGAGATCATCCCGTCCTACGAGGAACTGGCGGTGCGGATCGAATTCTTCGGCGACGAGATCGAAGAACTCTATTATCTGCACCCGCTCACCGGGGACGTGGTGCGCAAGGTCGATATGGTGCGGATCTTCCCGGCCACCCACTATGTGGCCGGTCCGGACCGGATGGCGCGGGCGGTCACCGATATCGAGGCCGAGCTGGAAGAACGGCTGGCCGAACTGGAAGGTAAAGGAAAACTGCTCGAGGCGCAGCGGTTGCGGATGCGCACCCAATACGACCTGGAAATGATCCGGCAGGTCGGCTTCTGCTCGGGTATCGAGAATTATTCACGGCATATCGACGGGCGGCCCGCGGGTTCGGCCCCGGCTACGCTGCTCGATTATTTCCCGGATGATTTCCTGCTGGTCATCGACGAATCCCATGTCACGGTGCCGCAGATCGGCGGTATGTACGAGGGGGATATGTCGCGCAAACGCAACCTCGTCGAGTACGGGTTCCGGCTGCCGTCGGCGGTGGACAACCGGCCGTTGACGTGGGAGGAGTTCGCCGAACGGATCGGTCAGGCGGTGTACCTGTCGGCCACCCCGGGCGATTACGAACTGGGCCGCGTCGGTGGTGAGGTGGTCGAACAGGTCATTCGCCCGACCGGTCTGGTCGATCCGCAGGTGGTGGTCAAACCCACCAAGGGGCAGATCGACGATCTGGTGCACGAGGTGCGGCAGCGGATCGAACGCGACGAGCGGGTACTGGTCACCACGCTCACCAAGAAGATGGCCGAGGATCTCACCGACTATCTGCTCGGGCTGGGTTTGCGGGTGCGCTACCTGCATTCCGAGATCGATACCTTGCGCCGTGTCGAGTTGCTGCGTCAGTTGCGTCTCGGCGAGTACGACGTGCTCGTCGGTATCAACCTGCTGCGTGAGGGCCTGGACCTGCCGGAGGTTTCCCTGGTGGCCATTCTGGACGCCGATAAGGAAGGGTTCCTGCGCAGCACCAAGAGCCTCATCCAGACCATCGGCCGTGCCGCCCGAAACGTCTCGGGCGAGGTGCACATGTACGCGGACAAGATCACCGATTCGATGCGCGACGCCATCGACGAAACCGAACGCCGCCGGGCCAAACAGCTCGCCTACAACGCGGAAATGGGGATCGATCCGCAACCGCTGCGCAAGAAGATCGCCGATATCCTCGACCAGGTCTATTCCGAGGCCGACGACGAGGTCGCGGTCGGCGGATCCGGTCGTAATGCCAGCCGCGGCCGGCGGGCCCAAGGGGAGCCCGGCCGGGCGGTGAGTGCCGGCATCGTGGAGGGGCGCGATATCAAGTCGATGCCGCGGGCCGAGCTGGCCGATCTGGTGGGCGAGCTCACCGATCAGATGATGAACGCGGCCCGCGAACTGCAGTTCGAGCTCGCCGGCCGGCTCCGCGACGAAATCGCCGACCTGAAGAAGGAGCTGCGCGGAATGGACGCGGCCGGATTGAAATGACCGCGTCGCGTTCCCGCAGGCAGTCAGCCCTGGGTGGCCATCCATTCCTCGACCCGGCGTTCGGCCTCCTCGCGGGAGACGTCCTCCACCCGGGTCATCACCACCCAGCGGTGACCGAACGGGTCCAGCAGGGCCCCGTAGCGATCGCCGGTGACGAAGGTGGCCGGATCGTCGGCGACCTTCGCGCCGTGCTCACGCGCGCGGGTGATGACGGCGTCGACATCCGGGCAGTAGTGCACCAGCGAGGTGTGCACCCATTCACCGGTCGGGGCCAGCACGTTCTGGTCCGGTACCGGCATGCCCAGCTGGATCGTGGAATCGCCGATCTTCAGTTCGGCATGGGCGGGCTGCCCGTCGGGCATATCGTTGCGGGAGAGCACCTCGGCACCGAACACGGCGCTGTAGAAGTCGATGGCGGCTTTGCCGTCGGGGACCGCGATGAACACGGTGATCGAGTGGTAGCCCTCGGGAATCGGATTCACTGTTTCGCTCATGAGTTCGAGTCTGCCGGGGCACGCCGGACGGTTCTTGTAAGAATGCGACAGCCGGCCGAAGCCGGTGACGGGCCGGTCCGGCGCATCGGCGTGGCACCGGTGGCCCTCGTCCGGGGGCCGATCGGCGCACCCGGTCGCGGGTGCTCTGTGGGCGGCGATCGGAGCCGGGGCCCCAGGTGCGCCGGGTCTCGGCGTGCCGGGGCGCGCCCACCGGTTCCGGTAGGAAAGCCCCAGCTCGCCGCAGTCGACGCCGTGACCCGGTACCGGTCGGTGCCGGGCATGGAGGTGCAGCGCGCCGACCCTTTCCGGTGCTTGCACCGCAACAGCCCGTCGCTCAGGGGCAGCGGGTACCTCTATCGCGAGCAGCGGCGTCCGGGCCGAATCGTCGGACGGCCGCCTCGCGGTTTCGGCCCGGATCAGCGGTCCGGCACCACCGCACGCGGGGCGGCCGTCCCCGGCCTGCTGCCCTCCGGAGTTCGAGGGTTCTGCGCATCGGTATCCGGCTCACCGTGGCCGGGACCGCGGGCTCGGCGGTGCCCGGCGGGTCATGGGCGCCGGCGGGACAGGACCGTGCCGTGAGCGGCCCGGAATCCTCGGTGCGCCGCGCCGCGCCCGCGGCGGATGATCGGAAGGCGATTCTGCATCCGCATGAGCAGGAGCGGTATCGCACGCTCGAGCGGTTGCCGACCGGCCCGGACGTTGCCGAGTACATCGAGTGGTATTGGGCCGTGCGGTGGGATATGCGCGGGCGAGCGCCCTACTTCGCCGAGGTGCTTCCGTTTCCTTGTGTGCATCTCACCTTCGAACGCGACGGCGACCGTTTCGGGGGATTCGTCAACGGTGTATGCACCCGGAAATACGTCCGGGAACTCGCCGGTCGCGGGGAGACCTTCGGGGTGCGGTTCCGGCCAGGCGGGTTCGGGGCGTTCACCGGTCTCGATGTCGGCGAGTTGCGGGACCGGGCCGTGCCCGCCGTGGAGGTACTGCCCGATATCGGAGATCTCGCCGAGCGGGTGCTCGCTACGCCCCCCGATCCGGACCGGCGCCGGTTGGTGGAGGACTATCTGCGTACCCACACCCGGCGCGACGACCCGAACTACCGGCTCGTGCTGCGGATCGCGGCCGCGATGACGCAGGAGCCGGAACTCACCCGGGTCGATCAGGTCACCGAGCGGTTCGGTGTCTCGGCGCGGACCCTGCAGCGGCTGTTCCGCCGGTATATCGGTGCGGGACCGAAATGGGTGTTGCGCCGGTACCGGCTCCAGGACGGCGCGGATCTACTGGCCCGCGGCCGCACCGCCGATCTCGCCGCGCTCGCCGCCGACCTCGGATATTTCGATCAGGCGCATTTCACCCGCGAGTTCACCGCGGAGGTCGGAATGGCGCCGCTGGAATATGCGAAGAATTCGTTACGCTCGCGCGATGAGGTGACTTCCAAGGTGCTGCCTGCCTCATAATCGAATTTCGGATTCGGCATATAAGCGGTACCCGTCGGTGAGAGCGAGGAGCTGCACATGGATGTCGTGGTATTGATCGGCCGGGTGATGTTCGTCATCCTGTTTCTGAGCTCGGCGCTGGGGCATTTCACCCAGACGAAAGCAATGGCCGGCTACGCGCAGGCCAAGGGTGTGCCCATGCCGGAGATGGCGGTCCGGGCCTCGGGTGCGCTCATGTTGCTCGGGAGTATCAGCATTCTGCTGGGGATCTGGGCCGACCTGGGTGCGTTGCTGTTGCTGGTGATGATCGTGCCCACCATGATCATGATGCATAGTTTCTGGAAGGAAACCGATCCCGAGGCAACTCAGTCGGAGACCATTCAGTTCAACAAGGATCTCGCCCTCGCGGGTGCCCTGGTGATGCTGTTCGGTTTTTTCTCTCATACCGAGGAATTGGGACTGACGATTACCGGTCCGCTGTTCTAGCAGCGGCCCCTATTCGGTGATCCGGCGCCGGTTGCGGGCGGTGGGTTGTGAGGAAAATCCCACGGCGCCAATGGTGTTCACTCATCTTGTGATGTCTCACATGTTCGATCGTGTGGGCACGGGAAGGTCCAGGTAGACGCGGTCGCTACCGCTCCGGGAAGCAGAAATGTGAAACACTGATGCCGCCCCGAAGCACTGTGATGTAGAACGAATCAGGTTACTCGGGCCTCGGTTACGGCTATGGTCTACGCAGTCGCTGCGCCGTTGCCGACTTTCCGGCAGCGTTCGGCGCAGCCGCGTTTATACCCCGCACAGTTGGAGGAGAGAATGACCGCCTACCGGACCATTGTCGTCGGTACCGACGGCTCGGACTCGTCGTATGTCGCCGTGGACAAGGCCGCCGCATTGGCGGGAGCCGCGGGTTCGACACTGATCCTGGCCTGCGCCTACTACCCGACCGACGACCGTGACGTCGCCGCCGCGAGCGATATGCTCAAGGACGAGGCGTACCAGGTTCGCGGTTCGGCGCCCACCAACGAGATCCTGCGTACCGCGCGGGACCGGGCCGTGGCGGCGGGCGCCAAGGAGATCGTCGAGAAGGCGATGGTCGGCGAACCGGTCGAATCCCTGCTGGACCTGGTCAAGGAAACGCAAGCGGATCTGCTCGTGGTCGGTAACCGGGGCCTGAATACGCTGGCCGGGCGGTTGCTGGGTTCGGTGCCCTCGGATGTGGCGCGTAAGTCGAAGTCCGATGTCCTGATCGTGCACACGGTGCGCTGACCCCGCATCGCCGGCTTTTCGCCCCGCCCGGAACATGATCCGGGCGGGGCGTTCGCTATCGGGCGCGGCCGCCGGTGCACCCGGTCGGCACACCACAGGATCAATCCGTGTGGCGCACGTTACAACGCTGGATGCCCCTGCTGCGGGTCGCCGATGAGCGGTGTCGCCGGACTACCGCTTCGGCTCCGGGAGCTGGGCGATGGCGGCGATTCGAACGCGCGCGGGATACCGGGTGTGATCGGAAACTCGCCCGGGTGACCCGGATCAGCGTCCCAGGCGGTGCAGTTCGGGCGGGAGATCGGCGCTGTGCACCACGGTGAGCTGCTGGGTCGCGCGGGTCAGGGCGACGTACAGATCGTTGCGGCCGCGTGGTGAATCGGCGATCACCGCGCTCGGTTCCACCAGGTACACCGCATCGAATTCCAGGCCCTTGGCCTCGGTCACCGTGAGCACCCGGACCGATTCGCCGGCCAGATGGGCGAGTTCGCCGATGTTCTCGGCCGGGGCCAGTACCGCCGCGGTGCCCGGACCCCGCTGCTCGGCGAGCAGGGCGGCCAGCGTGTCCGCGATCTCCGCCGCCGGCACCCGCTGCGCCTGCGGTAGGCGGCCGGTTTCCCGGACCGAGCGCGGCATCTGGGCGGTGGGGTCGATGGCGGCCAGCACATCCGCCGCGACCGCCATGATCTCGGCGGGGGTGCGGTAGTTCACCGTCAGCTCGGTGCGTTTCCAGCGTTTGGCCACATACGGTTCCAGCATCTGAGCCCACGAATGGGCACCCGCCGGATCACCGGTCTGCGCGATATCGCCGACCACGGTGACCCACCGGTTCGGTATCCGGCGCATCACCATGCGCCAGGCCATCTCCGACAGTTCCTGCGCCTCGTCCACGATCACATGCCCGTAGGTCCAGCTGCGGTCGCCGGCGGCCCGTTCGGCGGTGGTCTGCCGGTTGCGCACCTGCTGACGTTCTGCGAGCTGGCTCGCGTCGATCAGGTCGTAGGCCATCAGGATTTCCGGGTCGAGTTCGTCTTCCAGATCTTGCGGGGCCGAACCGGTCAGGATGTCCAGGGCGTCCTGTGCCTCGGCGAGCTGGGCGCGCCAGCGCCGCCGGGCGCGTTCACGTTCCTCCGCATCGTCGGTGCCCAGGAGTTCGGCGAGCTCGTCGAGCAGGGGCGCGTCGGCGGCGCTGAACTCGCCGGTGCCGGTGCGCAGGAGTTCGGCGCGGTCTTGCGGATCGAGGATCTTGCCGGCGGCCCGGTCGAGCCGTTCGGCGTCGGCGAGTAGATCGCTGAGGACCTGCTGCGGGGTGAGCAGTGGCCACAGTTCGGCCAGCACCCGGGTGACCGTGGCGTCGGCGCGTAGTTCGTCGCTGATCTCGCTGAGATCGGCGGCGCTGAGCAGGCTGCGGCCACCGCCCAGCGGGTCGGCGCCCATAGTCTGCGCCAGCTGGTCGGTGAGCGCTTCGATCACCATCGATACGAAGATCGGGCGGGCCAGATTGTGCGGGCGGCGTGAGGAGCGGGCCCGGCCCCGGGCGCGGGTCACGATCTTGCGGTCCAGGGTCACCGGATAGCCGTCGAAGGTCAGGGTGATGGGCTCGCGCGGCACCTCCTGGCGGTCGCGGACGGCGTTCTTGAGGATGTCGAGAACTTGCAGCGATCCCTTGAGTTCGCCGGCGCGCAGCGAATCGTCCAAGGTCGCCTTCACGCCCGGATACAGGTCGCCGATGGTGGACAGCAGCACCCCGGTCTCACCGAGCGACGGCAGGACCTGGCCGATGTAGTCGAGGAAGGTGGCATTGGGGCCGATGATCAGCACACCGCTCTTCGCCAGCTGCTGGCGATAGGTGTAGAGCAGGTAGGCGGCGCGGTGCAGCGCGACCGCGGTCTTACCGGTACCCGGCCCGCCCTGTACCACCAGAACGCTTTTGTGCTCGGCGCGAATGATCGCGTCCTGTTCGGTCTGGATGGTTTCCACGATGTCGGACATATGCCCGGTGCGTGCCGCGTTGAGCGCCGCGAGCAGCGCGCTCTCGGTGCCGACCCCGCCGTCGGTGGCGGTGGCGCCGGCCCGGCGGGCGGCGTCGAGATCCAGGTATTCGTCGTTGACCGCGGTCACCCGGCGGTTGCGGGAGCGGATATGACGCCGGCGGGCCACGCCGTCGGGCGCGGCGGTGGTGGCCAGATAGAACGGCCGGGCCAGCGGGGCGCGCCAGTCGAGGAGCAGGGTTTCGTAGTCGTTGTCCTCGTCGAGGATGCCGAGACGGCCGATATAGCGCTGTTCGGGGCCCTCCTCGCCGTCGGTGATATCGATCCGTCCGAAGCACAGGCCGTGCTCGGCGGCGTCGTATTTGGCCAGGTCCTCGGTGTAGAGCTGGCTGAACGATTCCCGTTCGGTACGTGCCTGCGGGGTGCCGCCGGTTTCCAGCAGTACCGTGCGCAACCGCTGGTCGGCGTAGGCGCGCATCCCGTCCAGCCGGTCGTACAGCACCGACAGGTACGCCTGCTCCTGATCGATATCTCGGGTCGCCGCATCCGGCGGTGACTCATCGGAGTCCAGGGCGCCTACACGTTCCTGGGTGCGGTTGTCGGGCAAGTTCTGGCTCCTTCTCACCCACGGCGGGACAAGTTCGGCGGACACGAAATCACGATGTGCACGCGTTGCGCTCGGGCGTGCACAGAGTTGTCGAGTCTACTGCGGACTCCGGGGACATGACGTTTCCCCAGGTCGGCGCCCTGTTTTCAGGAGACGTTGCTGTTGTCGCCGCGAAGCCCGCGTCCGCCGGTGGCATCGCGGTGGCCCGGCGGTTTGGCCTCGTACATCGCGATATCGGCGTCGTGCAGGACCGCTTCCGGGGTGCGGGTATCGCCCGGTTCGAGCGTGGTGACCCCGATGGAGGCATTGACCGCGATCCGGTGCCCGCGCGCGACGATCGGCTCCGCCATGGCCGCGCGCAGCCGCTGCACCAGCGGTTCGAGTTCTTCGTCACCCGGGCGCCCGGCCAGCAGGACGAGGAATTCGTCGCCGCCGAGCCGGCCCACGAGGTCCTCGGCACGCAGCGCGCGCAGCAATCGGTGGGCCACGATCCGCAGCACCGTATCGCCGATGGCGTGACCCATGGTGTCGTTGATCGATTTGAAGCCGTCCAGATCGATGAACATCACCGTGGACACTCGGCGGTGCGCCCCGCTGGCCGCCAGCGCCCCCGACAGCTGCGACAGGATCAACGAGCGGTTGGCCAGACCGGTGAGCGGGTCGTGGGTGGCCTGATATTCGAGCTGGCGGCGGCCGGCCAGATATTCGGTGATATCGGTGAACGAGCACACCGCCGCCGCACCAGGTTCGTCCGGGGCGAGCAGGCGGCTCGAAACGCTCAGCCAGCGGCGGCGCCCGTCCGGGCGGCCGATCGCGAAAACGAAGCCGGTGACCGTCTCGCCGGTCGCGAGGGTCCGCGCGACCGGATGCCGGGTGGGGGGTAGGGGTGCACCGTTGGCGTCCAGCCACTCCACCGGCAGCTGGGCGATCTTGGAGCCGACCACCGGCATGTTCTCGTCGATGCCGAGGATGCGCCGGGCCGCCGGATTCGCGGAGCCGATGATGCCGTCCTGGTAGATGACCGCCACCCCCTCCTCGAGCTGTGCCACGACCGCGGTGAAGTGCTGTTCGGCGCGGCGCTGCGCGCGTTCGGCGCGGCGCTGGGCGGACAGATCGTGGAGGACGACCTGGTAGGCCAGGCGATCGTGCCAGGCGGTGAGCACGGAAACGGTTTCCACCGGGACCTCGCGGCCGTCCAGCGCCAGCAGCGTCATCTCGGTGGGGTCGGTGGCGACACCGGCCGCGGTGAGGCCGGCGAGCCGCTCGAACATCGTCTCGCGGGAGTCGGGGTGAATGAAACGGGCGACACGCTGACCCAGGACTCCGGCGAGATTCGTCGCGCCCAGGAGCCGCAGGCATGCCGGATTGGCGTAGACCACGATGCCGCGTTCGTGGACGAAGATTCCGTCCGGGGAGTGTTCGACCAGGGAGCGATACCGATGCGCGAGTTGCTCGGCGGCGGAGGCCCTGCGATCTCCCATACCAACCCCCATCGTCGGTTGACCCGGACATTCAAACACGGCACAACTGCGGCATCCACACACAGAGAACTCGTCTTGTGCACATGATGCCTCCGGCGATCGACCACAACGTATTCCCGCGGTGGGCCGGGCGACCGGGGACCGGGGAGGGGAAATGCTGTGCAAGACACCGGACTTCATCATCGATCTTATGTCGGGCACCGGGATCGGTGCGGTCGACGGCTACGGCTGGGGTCGCGAGACTCGCCGGGAGCGGCGGCGCCGGGTGCGGCAGCGGGCGCGGGCCGGTCCGGCGTGATCGGTGACACGCCCCGGTGACAGGCCCGATTGACCTACCCTGGGAGGGGAGCCCGTCCGGTCCGCCCGTCGTCCTGACGGTGCGCACGGCCAATGTGCGCGGCATCCCGCCGCGCGGTCCGCGAAATCGCACCGTATCCGTCGGGGCTCGGCCGTTCGGCGAAACTTGTCGGTGGCTCGTCCTAGCATCAGCGCGGGCCGATCCGCGGCCCAGCCGGAAAGTGGCGACCGGGTAGCACAGGCCGTCCTCCGCGCCGCCACCCGAACCGGGCCGGTGGCGGCGGCTCCAGCGGAACGACATCATGGCGCGCCTGGCGGCGCGACGACGAACAGATACGAGAAGGGACCCACCTGGTGGCGGAACGCCTGACCGTCCGCGGCGCGCGGGAGCACAACCTCAAAGGGGTCGATATCGACCTGCCCCGCGACAGTCTGATCGTCTTCACCGGCCTGTCGGGGTCGGGGAAGTCCAGCCTGGCCTTCGATACGATTTTCGCCGAGGGGCAGCGCCGGTACGTGGAATCGCTGTCCGCCTACGCCCGGCAGTTCCTGGGCCAGATGGACAAACCCGATGTGGATTTCATCGAAGGCCTCTCGCCCGCGGTCTCGATCGACCAGAAATCCACCAACCGCAACCCGCGTTCCACGGTCGGCACCATCACCGAGGTGCACGACTACCTGCGCCTGCTCTACGCCCGCGCCGGTGTCCCGCACTGCCCGGTGTGCTCCGAACTCATCGCCAAACAGACCCCGCAGCAGATCGTCGATCAGGTGCTGGCCATGGAGCCCGGGGTTCGCTTCCAGGTGCTCGCGCCGGTGGTGCGTACCCGTAAAGGTGAGTTCGTCGACCTGTTCGACCAGCTGAACTCGCAGGGTTACGCCCGGGTCCGGGTGGACGGGGTGGTGTATCCGCTCACCGATCCGCCGAAGCTGAAGAAACAGGAGAAACACGATGTCGAGGTGGTGGTCGACCGCCTCGCCGTCAAACCGACCGCCAAACAGCGGCTCACCGATTCCATCGAGACCGCGCTGCGCCTGGCCGACGGGATCGTCGTCCTCGATTTCGTGGATCGCGACGAACACGCGCACGATCGCGAACGCCGCTTCTCCGAGAAATTGGCCTGCCCGAACGGCCACGCCCTCGATATCGAGGATCTGGAACCGCGGTCGTTCTCGTTCAACTCGCCCTACGGTGCCTGCCCCGACTGCACCGGTCTCGGTATCCGCAAAGAGGTCGATCCGGAACTCGTCGTCCCCGACCCCGAGCTGAGCCTGGCCGAGGGCGCGATCGCGCCGTGGTCGCGCGGGCAGAGCGCCGAATACTTCGTGCGACTGCTCTCCGGGCTGGCCGCCGCGCAGGGTTTCGATCTGGACACCCCATGGCGTGAACTACCGCCGCGGGCGCGTAAAGCCGTGCTCGAAGGCAGTTCGGATCAGGTCCATATCGTCTACACCAACCGTTACGGCCGGAAACGCTCCTACTACGCCGATTTCGAGGGCGTGATGCCGTTCCTGCAGCGGCGGCTGGACAACACCGAATCCGAGCAGATGAAGGAGCACTACGAGGGCTATATGCGGGATGTCCCGTGCCCGGTGTGCAACGGCGCGCGGCTGCGGCCGGAGATCCTGGCCGTAACACTGTCCGCGGCTGCGGAACGGAAATCCATCGCCGAGGTCAGCGAACTCTCGATTCGCGACTGCGCGCAGTTCCTGAACGCGCTGACCCTGGGGGAGCGGCAGGCGGCCATCGCCGGTCAGGTCCTCAAAGAGGTGCAGGCGCGGCTGGGGTTCCTGCTCGACGTGGGCCTGGACTATCTGACCCTGTCCCGTGCCGCGGCCACCCTCTCCGGTGGGGAGGCGCAGCGCATCCGGCTCGCCACCCAGATCGGGTCCGGGCTGGTCGGGGTGCTGTACGTACTGGACGAACCCTCGATCGGGTTGCATCAGCGCGATAACCGCCGGCTGATCGAAACCCTGACCCGGTTGAAGGACCTGGGCAACACCCTGATCGTCGTCGAACACGACGAAGACACCATCCGCGCCTCGGACTGGGTCGTCGATATCGGCCCGTTCGCCGGTGAACACGGCGGCCAGGTGGTGCACAGCGGCCCCTACTCGGAACTGCTCGCCGATCCGGCCTCGCTCACCGGCGCGTACCTCTCCGGCCGGGAACGTATCGAGATCCCGATGATCCGGCGGCCGGTGAACAAGAAGCGGCGGGTCACCGTGGTCGGCGCCACCGAGAACAACCTGCGCGGTATCGATGTGGCGTTCCCGCTGGGCGTGCTCACCGCGGTCACCGGGGTCTCCGGATCCGGTAAATCCACGCTGGTCAACGACATCCTGGCGACCGTGATGGCCAACAAGCTGAACGGTGCGCGCCAGGTGCCGGGCCGGCACACCCGGGTCAACGGGCTGGATCAACTGGACAAGCTCGTGCGGGTGGACCAGTCCCCGATCGGCCGCACCCCGCGGTCCAATCCGGCCACCTACACCGGGGTGTTCGACAAGATCCGCAGCCTGTTCGCCGCCACCACCGAGGCGAAGGTGCGCGGCTATCAGCCGGGCCGGTTCTCGTTCAACGTGAAGGGCGGCCGCTGCGAGGCCTGCTCCGGCGACGGCACCCTGAAGATCGAGATGAACTTCCTGCCGGATGTCTATGTGCCGTGCGAGGTCTGCCAGGGCGCCCGCTACAACCGGGAAACCCTCGAGGTGCACTACAAGGGCAAAACCATCGCCGAGGTCCTGGATATGCCGATCGAGGAGGCCGCCGAGTTCTTCGAACCGGTGACCTCGATCCACCGCTATCTGGCGACCCTCGTCGACGTCGGCCTGGGGTATGTGCGCCTGGGCCAGAGCGCGACCACCCTCTCCGGTGGTGAGGCGCAACGCGTGAAACTGGCGGCCGAACTGCAGAAACGCTCCAACGGCCGCACGGTCTACATCCTCGACGAACCCACCACCGGCCTGCATTTCGAGGACATCCGCAAACTGCTCGCGGTGATCAACGGCCTGGTCGACAAGGGCAACACCGTGATCGTCATCGAACACAACCTGGACGTCGTCAAGACCGCGGACTGGGTGATCGATATGGGACCCGAGGGCGGGTCCGGCGGCGGAACAGTGGTCGGGGAGGGGACGCCCGAGGATATCGCCGCTACCCCCGGCAGCTACACGGGTGAATTCCTGAAGGAGATCCTGGCGCAGCCCGCGGCCACCTCGCCGGCGACGGATACGGGTGCGGTGAAACCGGATACCGCACGGGCACGTAAGTCCACGGCCAAGAAGGCGCCGGCGGCGAAGAAGACGACGAAAGCGCCGGAATCGTCCGATAACGCGGCGAAATCGCCGGACCCGCAGAAGGCCAAGCGCCTGGCCCGGAAGGCCGCGGCGCTGCGCTGAGGGCATCGGCGCCCCGGGTAGACCGGCACCCGGGGCGCCGGTAACCCGCGACGTGGCGGCCCCGCGAACCCTGCAGTCGCCTGCTGGGCCGGAAACGGATCAATGCCTCGAGGCACGGTGTCGGCATGGAGCAACCGCAAATACGAGTGGCCGCATACGTCATCAGGTGCCGCACAGTCTCCGAACTCTTGGCGTTCGATCACGTCGGGATGCCGGAGGCGGGGACCCAGGTCCCGGCCGGCGGTGTGCATCCGGGCGAAGACCTCGAACAAGCGGTCTTACGCGAGGTGGCGGAAGGGACCGGGCTGTTCGGCGTTCCGAGAGCCGGGGCGAAATCGCGCCAGGTATCCGTCAGTAGACCGGGCCGGTGTACTTCTCGCCGGGCCCGGCACCCGGGGCGTCGGGTATGGCGGAACTCTCCCGGAAGGCCTTCTGCAGCGATTGCAGACCCTCCCGTAGCGGCCCGGCGTGCGGGCCGAGGTACTCCACCGATGCGGTGATCAGACCCGCCAAAGCAGTGATGAGGCGCCGCGCCTCGTCCATATCCCGGCGCGGGCTGTTCTCGGGATCGTCGTCGCCGAGCCCGAGCTTCTCCGCGGCCGAACTCATCAGCATCACCGCTGCCCGGCTGATCACCTCCACGGCGGGGATCTCGGCCAGTTCACGGACATCGCCATCGCCCTCGGGCTGTTCGGTCATGGTGTTCAGCCTAAGCGCGCCTCGGCGGCAGGCGTGCCGGGGCCGTGACCGGATGTGCGCCGCGACTCGTTTCTACCGGTCCGCCGCCCCGGCCGCGCGCAGTATCCGCAACTGGCCGATCTCGGTCGCATTCTTCAGCAGTTCCACGTTGACCCATGCCGCCAGGTGGGCGATGGTGAGTCCCGCGTCGGCCGGCCACGGGTAGGACGTGGCCCGGTCGAGTTCTGTGTCATCGCTTCCGTCGAGGACTCGGAGCCACCGCTCGCGCAGGTCGTTGATCCAGGTGAGGGCGGCCGCCGTATCGCCCGGCCAGTAGACCTCGGTGCGGTCGGGTACCGGCCGCTGCTCGGCGTGCGCGATCGCCGAACTCCACCACCAGCCGATATGCCAGGTCAGCCAGGCGATGGTGGTCGCGGGGATCGGATCGGGCTCCGTTTCGGCGAAATCCGGGCGCCAGCGCCCGTCGGGGCCGCGATGGACCGTCCAGATCACCTCCGCGGGTGCCCAGTGGGTATCGTCGTCGGTCAGGGCGTCGAAATGGAGCTGGGACAGCGACCAGACCAGGTCGAACTGCCAGCGGAGTAGGTCGCGTCGGCTGCTCACGGGCGTCGACCCTGTCAGGCGCCCTCGCCGATGGGCAACCGGTTTTCGTACCGGGCTGCGACCGGGCGATTCGTTCATCCGGTGCGGAACTGTTAGACTCGTCGGCGACGACCGCCCCGGTCCTGTCCGGGGCAGACAAGTGGAGCCCGACTCCCACCGTTGCCGGCGAGTGATCGCCTGGTCAAACGGTCCGGTCACCCACCTTCGTGGTGGGACCACGGTCCCGGATGAACCGGGGCGTGGCGCAGGTATCGCACCTGCGTGGATCGGTCGACATCGGGCCCCGTCGGCGGTGAAATACCGCGGCGGGGTTTTCGTGTTGAACAAGGGGTTCATTTCGAGCGGTCGTCGGATGACACCGCTAGACCTAGGAGGCCCCATCAGCACTGAGACCCGCATCAACGATCGCATTCGTGTTCCCGAGGTCCGGCTCATCGGACCCGGCGGCGAACAGGTTGGGATCGTGCGTGTTGAAGATGCACTCCGCGTCGCCCTGGAGGCAGACCTGGACCTCGTAGAGGTCGCACCGGACGCACGTCCACCGGTCTGCAAGATCATGGATTACGGCAAGTTCAAGTACGAGACCGCGCAGAAAGCGCGCGAGTCCCGGAAGAACCAGGTCCAGACCGTGATCAAGGAACAGAAGCTGCGGCCCAAGATCGACAATCACGACTACGAGACCAAGAAGTCCAATGTCGTGCGCTTCCTGGAAGCCGGGGCGAAGGTCAAGGTCACCATCATGTTCCGGGGACGCGAACAGTCCCGGCCCGAACTCGGTTTCCGGCTGCTGCAGCGGCTGGCCTCCGATGTGGCGGAATTGGGTTTCGTCGAGACCTCGGCCAAGCAGGACGGCCGCAACATGACGATGGTCCTCGCCCCGCACAAGGGCGCGAAGACGCGGGCCAAGGCCGCGCAGGATTCGGCCCGGCCGCAGCCCGGCGGCGCGGCGCCGAATGCCGGTCGGCCGGTCGCGCAATAACAACGGCGTAGCCGTGAACACTGCGGCGCACCGCCGCACCCGCGGCGTACGCCGCAGCGATATTGCGTCGAGCCCGCAATAACGCTGATCAGCACACCTGGTCCGCCCCTGCGCGGGCACGACACAGATTGAGGTTGCCATGCCGAAGATGAAGAGCCACAGCGGCGCTTCGAAGCGTTTCAAGGTGACCGGTAAGGGCAAGCTGCGCCGTCAGCAGGCCAACCGCCGGCACCTGTTCGAGTACAAGTCCTCCCGCCGGACCCGTCGCCTGGAAGGTACGGAGGCCGTCGCTCCCGCCGACGTCCGCCGGGTGAAGAAGCTGCTGGGTATCTGATTCCCCGCTCCGGGGCAGATACCGTCCGGTACCGCCTACGCGACCGGACGCCGATGAACCGACCCACTCGGGTGCGCCCAACCAGCACCCCCAAGATCGATTAGGACTGACCAGTGGCACGCGTCAAAAGGGCCGTCAACGCTCAGAAGAAGCGCCGTTCGATCCTCGAGGCCTCCAAGGGCTATCGCGGGCAGCGCTCGCGCCTGTACCGCAAGGCCAAGGAACAGCAGCTGCATTCGCTCACCTACGCCTACCGGGACCGCCGGGCGCGTAAGGGCGATTTCCGCAAGCTGTGGATCGCGCGTATCAACGCCGCGGCCCGCGCCAACGACATCACCTACAACCGCTTCGTGCAGGGCCTGAAGGCCGCCGGTGTGGAGGTCGACCGCAAGAACCTCGCCGAGCTGGCCGTCTCCGACGCCGAAGCGTTCGCCGGCCTGGTCGCCGTCGCCAAGGCAGCGCTGCCGGCCGATGTCAACGCCCCGGCCGCCTGAGTGGTGAATCCGTAGCCGGACCTCGCACCGGCTCCGATGTGGTGAAGGCCCCCTTCTCTGTGTGAACTCGCGGAGAAGGGGGCCTTTGTCGTTGCCGGAGGAAGTCCGGGCTTCCTGTTCCCCGTGAACTACTTGCGGTATGCAGTGCCGTCGACTAATACTTAGCCATATGGCAAAGTATTCGGAGTCGCTGGACGGTGTGTTCGCCGCGCTGTCGGACCCCTCCCGGCGGGTGGTGGTCCAGCGACTCGGGGCCGGGCCCGTCAGCGTCAGCGAACTGGCGCGGGACCTGCCTATCACCCTGCCGTCGTTCATGAAGCACATCCGTGTCCTGGAAGACAGCGGGCTGATCCGGACGGTCAAGGTCGGGCGGGTGCGCCGATGCACGCTCGATCGCGAACGATTCGCGCTGATCGACGGCTGGCTGGCCGAACAGCGGCGTATCTGGGAAGACCGCACGGACCGGCTCGAACAATTCCTCCTCGAAACCCCGGAGCCCACCGATGAATCCTGATCTCGATCTCACTCTGCACCGCGTGATCCACGCACCGCGTACCCGTGTGTGGAACGCCTGGACCGACCCGGACAGCCTGGCCTGCTGGTGGCTGCCCGCCCCGGCCCGGTGCCGCGTCGAGCGGCTGGAAGTTCGCCCGGTCGGCGCCTTCGTGACCAGAATGAGCGAGGACGGTACCGAATTCGTCCCGCACCTCGATGCCTGCTTCCTGCTGGCGGATCGGAACGAACGCCTGGTTTTCACCACCGCGCTCGACAGCGCACTGCGCCCGGCCGCCGGCGATATCCTCATGACCGCCGAGATCACCCTGCGCGACCATCCCGAGGGCACGGATTACCGCGTCCTGGTCCGGCACGGTGATCCGGCCGCCCGGGCCCGGCACCAGGAACTCGGCTTCGAATACGGGTGGGGGACGGTCACCGGTCAGCTCGCGGCGTTCGTCGAGAACGAGGTCCGGGTATGAAACTGGTGCTCACCGCGTTCCTCACGCTCGACGGCGTCGCCCAGGGGCCCGGTTCACCCGAGGAGGACACCAGCGACGGCTTCGGTCGCGGCGGCTGGATGGTGCCCTATCTGGACGAGGTCTTCGTCCGGCGGACGTCGGAATGGCTCGACGCCGCCGACGGGCTGCTGTTCGGCCGCCGAACCTACACGGCGTTCGCACGCGACTGGCCCGCCGTGACCGACCCTCGTGATCCGTTCGCGGCACGGATGAACGCCCTTCCGAAATACGTTGTATCCGAGACCCTGACAGAGGGGCGGTGGGCGCCGGCAACCCTGCTGCCGGGCGACCCGGTGGCGGCGGTCGCCGAACTGTTGCGGCGGCCGGGCCGGGAACTGCAGATCCACGGCAGCGCCCAGCTCGCCGACACGCTGCTCGCCGCCGGTCTGGTCGAGACTGTCCGCCTCGCCGTAGCGCCCACCGTGCTACGGGCGGGGCGGCGGCTGCTCGCCGGGACCGGACCGGCGACCGGCCTCCGGCTGACTCGCCACGAGGCCACCGATCATGGGCTGCTCCTGCTCGAATACGACGTGCTCGGTGCCGCGCCGCTGGCCGAGTACGACGGTGTCACCCAGTTCGTCTGACCAGTGGAGCAGGCCATCGGTGTTACCGGGGCGCCGCGCGAGGTCTCGCGGGCACCCGGCCCTGTTGGATCGAACGCCGGGACCTGCCGCGCCGGTGGCCGTCTCGATCGGGTGCGCATCGAACCGAGTTCGCCCTCGGCTGCCCCGAGTGTGCGCAACGGTGGAGCGAAGTGGTCGGCTCGGAGATAGGCGGGGTGAGCCGCCGGTGTCTTGCGTTCGAACTCCAGGAGTGCGTCCGTGTTCTCTGTGGCCGGCTGCCGATGATGAGGATGCCTCACCGCGACCGGGCGTAGCCGGTCGGCCGCTATCGCACTGGTCGTCACGTCACTACGGTGCGGCTCACCGGCCCTGCCGGTGTCGACGGGTGACCGGACGAACCTGCGTCGGGTATGACCGTGGAAAATCAATTGGCTTCCCGGCCACGGCAGCTGGCAGCCTTGCCGGATGCGTGAACAGCGGGTTTCGGTGCCGGGCGGACCACGGGTTTGCTACACGGATTTCGGCGGATCAGGGCTCCCGGTGCTGGCGCTGCACGGAACGTTCGGTCGGGGAAGCATTTTCGCCGGATTGGCGCGTGAGCTCGCCGGCGTGGCCCGCATCATCGCACCGGATCAGCGTGGGCACGGCCGCACCGATCGGCGAGAAAGCTACACCTGCGCCGATTTCGTCGCGGATGCCGCCGCGGTGCTGGAGCGGCTCGAGCTCGCACCGGTTGTGGTTCTCGGCCATTCCCGGGGTGGAATCACCGCCTATCAGCTCGCCGCGCGGCACCCGGAACTCGTTGCGGGGCTGATCATCGAGGATGTCGGTCCGGTCATGCGGCAGCCCGAGATCGCTCACCCCGTGCTGCCGGTGCAGGGCTGGCCGGCGACGGCGCCGACCGAGGCGGATCTGGCGGCGGCGCTGCAGGCGCGGGGAATCCCGGAGGCCGGCTATTTCCTGCAGAGCGCTGTCACGACTCCGGACGGGCGGTGCCGGTTCCTCTTCGATTGGGAGGACATGATGGCGGTGCAGCTCAGCGGTGTCGGGGACTGGTGGGCGGATTGGCTCGGCTCGGCGTGCCCGGCGCTGGTCGTACGCGGGGAACGCAGCAGTATGCTGCCGGCGCGGCTCGCGACGCGGATGGCTGCGCAACGGCCGGGCGCTCGCCTCGTCGATATCGCGGGCGCCGGGCACTGGGTCCATGACGATGCGCCACGTGCCATGGCGGCGGCCATCCGCGACTTCCTGGCCGACCCGGCGACCGGTCCCGGCCCGGGGCGGGCTCTACGATCTCCTGGTGGGTGACCGACAAGAACCGATAGATCTACGGAACTCGCGGGTGGTCGCGGCGGCGAAGCTGCACCGCGGTGCGGCACGTAAGCGGGCGGGCAGGTTCCTCGCCGAAGGCGCCAACTCGGTGGGGGCGGCGCTCGATACCGGACGGGTCCGGGAACTCTTCTACTCGGCCGACGGTGCCGCCCGTGAGCATGCGCTGATCGCCGGTGCCGCGGCGGCCGGTGTGCGGACGACGCTCGTCACCGATCGCGCCGCGGAGGCGCTGGGGGAGACGGTCACACCGCCCGGGCTGGTGGCCGTCTGCGATCTGGTGGATGTACCGCTCGACCGTGTTCTGCCTGCGGTCCCCGGGGCGGATACGCCCAGGATGCTGGCGGTGCCGGTCGGTATCGCGGATCCGGGTAATGCGGGGACGCTCATTCGGGTGGTCGACGCGGTGGGCGCGGACGCGGTGGTGCTGGTGGGGGACAGCGTCGACCCGCACAACGGAAAATGTGTCCGATCGTGCGCGGGCAGCCTGTTCCATGTGCCGATCGTGCGTGCGCGTGAGACATATTCGGTGCTGGATCGGATCGAGGCGGCCGGGATCGCCACCGTGGCCACCGCGGCCGACGGCGAGCTCGACCTCGAGGACGCCGGGGAACTGTTCACCGGTCCGGTGGCCTGGCTGTTCGGCAACGAAGCGCACGGTCTCGATCCGGAGGTGGCGCGCCGGGCGCGGCACCGGGTGCGGATACCGATCCGCGGGCGGGCCGAAAGCCTCAATATCGCCGCGGCCGCCGCGATCTGCCTGTATGCGAATTCCCGGGTTCGGCACGGGACGGCGACCTAGCTACCGGGATCGGTCGCGACCGCGCCCCGCAGCAATTCGACAACCCGATCCACGCCGTTCACGACGAACAATTCCGCTGTGCCGTCACGTAGTACGATCCGCAGCCGGGTGCGCAGACCGCCGTTGAACTTCTCCCCGGTGGGCGCCTGCGTTCCGATATCCGCCATTTCCGCGAGCGCGCTGCTCCAGGATCGGCCGCCGGTGAGGGCGTCGATATGGTTGGGCTCGAACAGGAGTCGTTCGCCTGTCAGGTACAACCTCCCGCCGACTGCTCGGTTCGCCGACTGTGTGCGATTGGCCGAGCGCTGCCAGGTAATCGTCTCCGAGGTAGTCAGTTTCGGTGACTTCACCCAAATCCCCATAGCGGCAGAGCGTACCGGCCACCGCTGTCCAGTGCCCGGTTCGCAGCGAATTCGAGGGGGCTGAGCACATCCCGGGGCCGGATATGCGCGGCGACCTCTCCGGGGCCCGATTCACATGCCGGACTCGTAAAGGTCGGTCAGCATTTCCCCGGCCCAGTCGGCGGGGATCGCTTCCGGTCCGGTCACCCGGAGCGCGGCCATCACGGTGAGCAGCATGCCGGTTGCGAGGAAGCGGCGGGCTTCGGCGATCGGGGCGCCGGTGAGTTCGCGGATCAGGCGGTAGATGCGGCCGTAGCGGTCGCGGATGACGGGGCCGATATCGGGGTCGCCCGCGGCGGCGAAGGCGTGCAGGAGGACCAGCAGCAGGCTGCGGTCGGTGAGGAACCGGTCGTAGGCCTCCGACAGTGCGTCGAGTGGTGCGCCCGGGCCGGCGGTCGTGGCGGCTTCGGTGAAAACTTCCTCGATACGGTCGCAGACCTGGCTCACCGCGGCGAGGAACAGGCGTTGTTTGGAGCCGAAGAGGCGGATGACATAGGGCTGGGAGACGCCCGCGCGGCGAGCGATCTCGTCGGTGCGGGTGGCCGCGTAGCCGCTTTCGGCGAAGGCGGCGACCGCCGCCTCCAGTACCTGGGCGCCGCGTTCCTCGGCGGTCATCCTGATCCTGCTCGATTCCGGCATGGTCCTCCTCGGTTTCGGTCGGGCTGTTGACATGTTATCAGTCGATGCATACCGTTGCGGATAGGTAGTTATCAGTCGATTACAACAAGGATTCGACATGACCGAAACACTGACTTCACCCACCCCCATCACCGGCCGGAACGCCACGGAACCCCGCCGCGGCAGCGTCGAGCCGCGGCAGCCGCTGGCGCTGGTTCTCGCCGCGGTCGGCATCCCCATGTTCATGGTCACGCTCGACAACCTGGTGGTCACCAACGCACTACCGGTGATCCGCACCGATCTGGGCGCCTCGCTCAGCGATCTGCAATGGTTCGTCAACGCCTACACGCTGTCGTTCGCCGCCCTGCTGCTCACCGCGTCCGCACTCGGCGATCGGCTCGGCCGCCGCCGCGTCTTCCTGGCCGGGATCGCGCTGTTCACGCTCGCCTCCGCCGCCTGCGCACTGGCGACCGACCCGGCCATGCTCACCGCCGCCCGGGTGGTGCAAGGCCTGGGCGGTGCGGCGGTGATGCCCCTTTCGCTCACCCTGCTCTCCGATGCCGTACCGGAACGCCTGCGCAGCGCCGCGATCGGTATCTGGGGCGGGATCTCCGGCCTCGGGGTCGCCCTCGGGCCCCTGCTCGGCGGGGCGGTGGTCGACGGTTTGAGCTGGCAGTGGATCTTCTGGATCAATGTGCCGATCGGGATCCTGGTACTGCCGCTGGTCGCCCGCGTGTTGCGCGATTCGCGCGGCGGTGCGGGGCGGCTGGATCCGCTCGGCTTGATCCTGGCCTCGGGTGGCGTGGTCGCGATCGTCTGGGGGATCGTGCACGGCGCCGACGACGGGTGGACCTCGGGCGGTGTGCTGGCCGCGCTCTTCGGCGGTGGGTTGCTGCTGGCGACGTTGATCGGCTGGGAGCACCGGGCGGCGGCCCCCATGCTGGCGCCGCGCTTGTTCGGGGTTCGCGCCTTCAGCGTCGCGAACGTGGTGGCCTTCGCGTTCTCCGTCGGCGTCTTCGGGTCGATCTTCCTGCTCGCCCAGTATTTCCAGGTGGTGCAGGGATACAGTCCGCTGGAATCCGGTATCCGCACCATGCCGTGGACCATGGCGCCGATGGTGGTGGCGCCGCTCGCGGGCCTGGTGATCGATCGGGTCGGGGCCCGGATGCTGCTGGTGACGGGGCAGGCACTGCTGGCGGCCGCGCTGGCCTGGATGGCGGCGGTGACCACGGTCGACCTCGCCTACGGCTCCTTCGTCGCCCCGCTGCTCTTGGCCGGTATCGGAATGGGCCTGACCTTCGCCCCGCTGGCGACCGTCGTCATGGCCGCCGTGCCGGAGGCCGATCGTTCCGTGGCCTCGGGAACCAACAACACGGTGCGCGAAGTCGGCGTCGCCATGGGGATCGCGGTACTGGCGTCGGTGTTCGCCTCCTACGGCGCCTACACCGACCCTCAGGGGTACGTGGACGGACTGGTGCCCGCGGTATGGGTGGGCGCGGCGATTGTGGCCGCCGGAGCGTTGGCCGCGGCGCTGCTACCCGGGCGGGTGCGGACAGAATGAAGGCTCGGCGGGGAGCCGGCGTGGAATTCCGCGCCGGCTCCCCGCGTGCGACGACCACTGTGGCGGCCGGGCATCGGCCACCGTGGTGGCCGATCAGCCTTTGTGGACCGTGACCAGGGATCCGTCCGCCGGGGCGGGGGTGGGCAGGGATGTGCTCTGTGTGCGGCGCCCGGCGGCGGTCGCATACAGCACGACGAGCAGCACGCTGAACCAGACGTAGCCGTTGCCGATCACCTGTTCCCATACCGACCAATCCAGCTCCCGGCCGTCGTTACCGGGGAGGTCGCTGTGTTCGGCGAGGACGAACACCACGGCGGTGGCCACCACCGCGGCATACCAGCCCGCGGCCCGTGGCCACGGCAGCGTGGTCGCGAAACCGGCCATCGCCAGCAGGGCCGGCGCCACCCACACCCAGTGGTGCGACCAGGAGATCGGTGAGACGAGCAGCGCGACCACCGCGTTCACGGCGAGCGCGATCATCGGCGGTGTCCCGGCCCGCCGGAGGGCGACCACGGCCAGGGCGACCATGGCGGCGGCGGCCAGCAGCCACAGCGCCGTGGCCGGTGTGCCGGTGATCCCGAAACGGGCCAGTACGGCCTGGATGGACTGGTTGGTCTGATACTCCGACCCGCTCAGTCCGCCGACATTGCCGAACCCGCCGAACCAGTACCGCACCGATTCGTCGGGCATGACCGCGAAACCGATGATGGTGGCCACCGCGCCGCTCGCGGCGGCCGTCGCCGCGGCTTTGTAGTCCTTGCGGATCAGGAAGAACAACACGAATGCGGCCGGAGTGAGTTTGATCGCGGCGGCCAGGCCCAGCAGCATGCCGCGTGGCCAGCGCGGGTTACGGGTCAGGCAATCGGCCGCCACCAGGCCCATCAGGATCAGATTGACCTGGCCGAAGTCCAGCGTCGACCAGATGGGCTCCAGCAGCAGCGCCAGCGGGGTGGCCGTCGCGCACACCAGCAGGGCGAGCTTGCGCTGGTCCTGGGCGGGCCACAGCTGCCGGGCCACCAGGTAGAGCGTGATTGCCAGCGCACCCACCGACACCGCGAGATAGGCGATCACCGCGGCCGCCCACGGCAGCAGGGCGTAGATACCGAGTGCCAGCGCGGCGAACGGCGGATAGATGAACGGCAGGCTGATATCGGCGGCCGTCTCCGGCAGCTGCCCGTAGAGATCGCCGCCGGAACGCCACTCCTCGACCCCCAGCCGGTACACCTCGAGATCGATGTATTCGCCGCTGATCCCGCGGAACGGGTCCAGCGATCGCGACATCAGTACCCATGTCACGATCATCGCCAGTAGCGGTAGCAGCCAGATCGCCTGCTGGCGGGCACGTCCGGCGAGCGTCTCGGTGCGGGTCGGGGCGTTCGTCATCGTGAGGGACTTTACCGGTTCGAGGTGTCGTCGCATTCCGGCAGTGATCGCCGGGGGATATCGGCGTGAACCGGCCACCGGCTATCGAATACGATTCCACCAGCAGCAATACGGGCGCCGGAGCCTACCGGGGTCCGCTCACAGAAGCCTAGGGGAGAGACGAGTAGACCGTGGCCGACGACACCGACGCAGGCACAGCGACCGGCGGGCAGCAATCCGCGCTCACCGAGGAAGCCCTGGCCGCAGCGGCCGCGGCCGCCGAAAAAGCCTTCGCGGCCGCCGCCGACCTGGACGCCCTCGCCACCGCGAAAACCGATCATATGGGTGGTAAATCGCCGATCTCGCTGGCGCAGCGGTCGCTGGGCAGCTTGCCGAAGTCCGAGAAGGCCGACGCCGGTAAGCGGGTCAATGTCGCGCGCGGCCGTGTCTCGCGGGCGTTCGAGGAACGCCGGGAGGCCCTGGTGGCCGAACGCGATGCGGCGGTGCTGGTGGCCGAGGCGATCGATGTCACCCTGCCGGCGAACCGGGGGCCGGTCGGCGCCCGGCATCCGATCACGGTCATCTCCGAACAGGTCGCCGATGTGTTCGTCGGGATGGGCTGGGAGATCGCCGAAGGCCCCGAGGTGGAAACCGAGCATTTCAACTTCGATGCGCTCAACTTCCTCCCGGACCATCCCGCGCGCACCATGCAGGACACCTTCCATATCGCGCCCGCCGGGTCGCGACAGGTGCTGCGCACCCATACCTCGCCGGTACAGGTGCGTTCGATGCTCGAACGCGATCTGCCGATCTACGTGGTGTGCCCGGGCCGGACCTTCCGCACCGACGAGCTGGACGCCACCCACACACCGGTGTTCTCCCAGATCGAAGGCCTGGCCATCGACAAGGGCCTGACCATGGCGCATCTGCGCGGCACCCTCGACGCGTTCGCGCGGGCGCTGTTCGGTCCCGACACCACCACCCGGATCCGGCCCAACTACTTCCCGTTCACCGAGCCCTCCGCCGAGGTGGACGTCTGGTTCCCGGACAAGAAGGGCGGCGCGGGCTGGGTCGAATGGGGCGGCTGCGGCATGGTCAACCCCAAGGTGCTGATCGCCAGCGGTATCGACCCCGACGAATACAGCGGTTTCGCGTTCGGGATGGGGCTGGAGCGCACGCTGCAGTTCCGCAACGGCATCCCCGATATGCGCGACATCGTCGAGGGTGATGTGCGGTTCACCCTGCCCTTCGGTATCCGGTCCTGATTTCCCGAGCGAGAGAGCGAACGTCACAGTGCGAGTAGCGCAGTCCTGGCTGACCGAAACGATCCGCCGCACCGTCCCGGACTGGGAGGTCACGCCGGAGGAACTCGACGCCGGATTCGTCCGGGTCGGGCTCGAGGTCGAAGAGGTCGACCGGCTCGAACCGGTGGGCGGCGAGATCGAGCATCCGCTGGTGGTCGGCCGGGTGGCCGAGATCACCGAACTCACCGAGTTCAAAAAACCCATCCGTTTCTGCAAGGTCGATATCGGGGCGGACGAGCTCCAGGAGATCGTGTGCGGAGCGACCAACTTCGCGGTCGGCGATCTGGTGGTCGTGGTGTTGCCGGGCGGTGTGCTGCCCGGCGGGTTCGCCATCTCCTCGCGCAAAACCTACGGGCATACCTCCAACGGCATGATCTGCTCGGTTGCCGAACTCGGTATCGGTAAGGACCACTCCGGGATCCTCGTCCTGGAACCCGGTACCGCCGAGCCCGGTACCGACGCCAACGAACTGCTCGGCCTCGGCGATACCGTCATCGAACTGAACATCACCCCCGACCGCGGCTACTGCTTCTCGGTGCGCGGCCTGGCCCGCGAACTGGCCTGCGGATTCGATCTCGAATACGCCGATCCCGCCGTCCGCAGCCTGCCCGAGGGGCCGGAGGCGTGGCCGGTGCGGGTGGAATCGGAATCGCGCTGCACCCGGTTCGGGGTCCGCCGGGTGACCGGGATCGACCCGCATGCGGTGAGCCCGTGGTGGTTGCAGCGGCGGTTGCTGCTGTCCGGGGTACGGCCGATCTCGCCCGCGGTCGACGTGACCAATTACGTGATGCTCGAACTGGGGCAGCCGCTGCACGCGTTCGATGCCGCGAAACTCAGCGGTGGCCTGGTGGTCCGGCGCGCCCGGACCGGCGAAACCCTGCGCACCCTCGACGACGCCGAACGCGAACTCGACGCCGAGGATGTGGTGATCGCGGACAGCACCGGAGTGGTCTCGCTGGCCGGTGTGATGGGCGGCGCCTCCACCGAGGTGAACGCCGAAACCACCGATGTGGTGCTGGAGGCCGCCACCTGGGATCCGCTGCTCATCTACCGCACCGCGCGCCGGCACAAACTGGTGTCGGAGGCGAGTAAACGCTACGAGCGGGTGGTGGATCCGGAACTCAATCTGGCCGCGCTGGACCGCGCCGCGACCCTGCTCGCCGAAATCGCCGGCGGCACGGTCGAACCCACACTCACCGATATCCGCACCCAGCTCGACCCGGTGGCCCCGATCCGGATCGATATCGATCTACCCGATCGCGTGGCCGGGGTCCACTACCCCCCGGGGACCTCCGCGGGCCGGCTCACCCAGATCGGCTGCCAGGTGGAGGTCGCCGTGGACGAGAGCAGCGGTCACGGACAGCTGGTGGTGACCCCGCCGTCCTGGCGGCCGGATCTGGCCCAGCCCGCCGATCTGGTGGAAGAGGTACTGCGGCTGGAGGGTCTCGAGCAGATTCCGCTGGTGCTGCCGCAGGCGCCGGCCGGCCGCGGACTGACCGCGGTGCAGCGCCGCCGCCGCGCGGTGAGCCGTGCGCTGGCCTTCGCCGGCTGCGTCGAGGTGCCGCCGCCGGTGTTCCTGCCCGCGGGTGTTTTCGACACCTGGGGTCTGGCGGCCGATGACCCGCGCCGCACGACCACCCGGGTGCTGAACCCGCTCGACGTGGAACGCGCCGAACTGGCCACCACCCTGTTGCCGGGACTGCTCGAGATCGCCGCCCGCAATATCTCGCGCGGCTCCCGCGATCTCTCGCTGTACGGGATCGCCCAGGTGGTGTTCCCGGGGCCGGAGACCAAACCGGTGGATCCGCTGCCGGTGGATCGCCGTCCCTCCGATGCGGAGATCACCGAACTGCTGGATTCGCTGCCCGCGCAGCCGCAGCATGTGGCGCTGGTCCTGACCGGCCGCCGGGAACCGCGCGGCCCGTGGGGGCCGGGCCGGGCGGCCGAGGCCGCCGACGCCTTCGCCCTGGCCGATGTGATCGCCGAGGCGGCCGGTGTCCGGATCGAGCGGCGGCCCGGGAAGTACCTGCCCTGGCATCCCGGTCGCTGCGCCGAACTCGTGGTGGGCGATACGGTCGTCGGGTATGCGGGTGAACTGCATCCCGGTGTGCTGGAACGGTCGGGTCTGCCGCCGCGTACCTGCGCCGTGGAACTCGACCTGGACGCCCTGCCGCTGACCGAATCCCGGCCGGCGCCCGCCATTTCCCCGTTCCCGGCTGTGCTGCAGGACGTATCGGTGAGTGTGCCGGCGGAGGTCCCGGCGGCGGCGGTCGAAACGGCGTTGCGGTCCGGCGGCGGAGAACTGCTCGAAGATATCGCGCTGTTCGACGTCTACGAGGGCGCGCAGGCCGGTGCAGGACGTAAATCGTTCACCTACGCACTGCGGTTCCGCGCCGCCGACCGCACCCTCACCGAGGACGAAGCCAGTGCCGCCCGCGATGCCGCGGTGGCCGCCGCCGCGGACGCGGTGGGCGCCGTGATCCGTTCCTGAGCCTCGGCCTTCCGGTCCGTCCGAACGGGCGGGCCGGAAGTCGTAGGCTGGTCGGCATGAGTGAACCGAACGCAGGCGATCCGGGCGCGCTCGCCGCGCGGTTGGCGGCCCTACCCGACGAACAGTTGCTGGCCGTGCTGGTCGTCGCCACGGCGGGCCGGGAGGAACTGGCTCCCCTGTACGAGGTCGCGACCCGGTTGCTGTCGGAAACCGGCCGCGCCACACCGGCCGTGATCGCCGGAAACGCCCCGGCGGGGATTCCCACCGGTGGCGAGATCGGGGCGGCAACTCCGATCGGCGGTATCGGCACCGTGGCCGGAACCGGCGGCGCCGATTACACCGGCGGCGGTATGCCGACCTTCGATTCTGTCCGTGACAAGTTCCAGCGGCGGATCGGCACTGCGTTCGGCCACCGGGAGCTCGATCGGCAGGCCGCGGCCGGTCGCGGTATCGAAGAACAGTGGGAGGTCCGGGAACAGGCGGCGCGGGAACGCCTCGAACAGATCCGGACCTCTCTGCACGAGGGCGACCGCCGGTAGTACGGGCGGCCTGTGATTCTGCGCACCCGAGTGCTTGTGGGCTATCGCCGGGCTGGCAGGCTTGGCGATTTTCGCAGGTCAGAGGGTGGGATGTGGGTTGTTTCCGGGGCGGCCGGGCCGGGACTCCGCAGGCGACGGGATCCGTCTCAGACAAGCGTGCCGGTGGTGCCGGACCCGGTATAGGGTCGTCTCGCTACAGCGCCCCCACGGCCGGTCCCGGCTCGTGGCGGGCCGGTACCACCGTCGAAAAGGGATGATCCGATGACCGAAACCGCCGACCCGACCGCTCGCGCGCTCGCCGACCGGCTCCTCGACGCGCAGGTGCGGTGGCTGCTCGACGAGGTGAGCGGCGACCGGTTCGCCGAGGTCGTCACCCGCGATGTGGCGGCCGTCCTGGACGTGGCGGCCACCGTGCGCGCCGGTGACGTGGTCGGGGTCGAGCAGCTCGAAACCACGGTCGCCACCGTCGTGGACAAGGTCGGTGGTAGTGCCGTGCTCGCCGATACGGTCGGGGTGTTCGCCGATGCGATCTACGACAGTATCGCCGCGAACGAAGACCACACGCTGGGCGAACTCGTCGAACGCGAACCGGTCGAAGCGCTGCTGCAGAAGATCGTCGATATGCACCAGACTCAGGAGCGGGTACTGGAACGCCTCACGGACAGTCCGCTCGTGGCCACCGTCGCGTCCAAATTCGTGGACAAACTGGTCGGCGATTTCGTGGAGGCCAACCGGCAGCGCGCCGAGAAGATCCCCGGTATGGGCACATTGATGTCGCTCGGCCAATCCGCCGCCGATCGGGCCCGGAAAGCGGCCGAGAGCAACACCATCCTGGGTGATATGGCCGGTAAGGGCGCAATGTACGCGCTCAAACGCACCAACAACGCGATCCGCGAAATGTTGCGCGACGCCCCCGTCCACGATGCAACGATGGAATTCTGGGACCTGCACGCCGACGAACCGATCAGTGGCCTACGCGAATACCTCACCAAACAGGATCTGAACGAACTGGTTCAGCTGTGCTACCGGATCGCGGTGACCACCCGGGAAAAGGAGTACTTCGGCCTGCTCGTCGACGAATGCGTGCAAGTGTTCCACGAGAAATACCGCGACCACACCCTCGCCGCCGTGCTCGGGGAGCTGGGGTTGACGGGCGAGGACATCATCACCGAGATCCTGCGCTACGGCCCGGCAGTAGTGGAGTCCGCGAAACGCGACGGTGTGCTGGAACAGCTCCTCCGGGAACGGCTGGAGCCGTTCTATTACTCGGACGAGGTCCTGAAGATCCTGACACCCGCGGGGTGACGGTCACTGCACCCGCGCGGACTCCTTCTCCGAGCCGTTGCCACCGGAGCCGTTCTGCGGCACGGTGGCCCCGGCGGCCAGCAGATCGCGGATCTCGATCAGCAGTTCGGTATCGGTCGGTACCGGTTTCTCCGTATCGGCGCCCTTACGGGCCAGGTACCGCTTCTGCACGGTTTTCATCGGCAGGATCAACGCGAAGTACAGCACCGCCGCGACCATGATGAAATTGATGGCGGCGCTGATGATCGGCCCGAGCGCGATGAAGGTCGCGGGTCTACCGGCGACCAGGGTGACGCCGAAACCGAGCTGGCCGCTGCCGCCCAAAACGGCCAGCAGGGGTTCCAGCACACCTTTGGTCACCGAGGTGACGATGGCGGTGAACGCGGTACCCATCACCACCGCGACGGCGAGGTCGATGACATTGCCGCGCATCAGAAAGTCTTTGAAACCCTTGAGCATGCACCCAACTCCGTATCGAAACGCTGCTGTACACCGCCCGGGCGGGACTCCCGGCGGCAGATCGATCGTGGTGACCGTCCGAGGCCGGGCACCATACGGCAGGTGATAGTGGCAGCCCAGCAGACGGCGCGCAAACCGGCCGCGGGAGCGCGGGGACAGTCCGGCCCCACATCCCGCAGGGGTCCGGCACCTCGGCGCCGGACCACTTCGCTGCGGAACCGGCGGCCCGGCCTGTCGTCCGCGATCGGCGGAGACTCCGGGCAGCCGCTAGGGTCGGAATCATCCGGGCATATCGCTATCGACCAGGAGGATTCCGTGACATCGACACCGATGGGCCGTGCGGTTCGGGGGTTCAACAGCGCAATGGTGGCCCTGCTGCGCGCCCCGGTTCTGGGACCGCTGCTCGGCAAGGTGTTCGCCGAAGTCGAATATGTGGGCCGGCGGTCGGGCCGGGTTTTCCGTACTCCGGTCAACTTCGTGAAGAAGGGTGACGAATACGTCATCGGCGTCGCCATGCCCGACAAGAAAACGTGGTGGCGCAACTTCCTCGGCGAGGGCAGCCCGATCCTGCTGCATTTCCGGGAGGGGCAGGTGCGCGGGCATGCGACGGCGCGGCGCGACGAGAAAGGCCGGGTAACGGTGCGGGTCCGGCCGGATACCAGCGCCTGAGCGGTACCCGGCGCCGGAAAAGGTGATGCGCCGCGAGCGGGGTAGTGGGTAACCTGCCGGGCATGTCGAGTCCAGAAGCATCCAGGGCAGGGCTGCCGGTCACCCCCGTCAGCCCCTGATTCCTCGTTCCACAGCGGTGCCGTCCGTCCGGCGGTACCGCCCACAGTCGACCTCCGGGTAGCTGGCCGGGGTGGCGAGACGTGAACTCCTGTCTCTCCCACCTCGGAGCTTTCGATGCCCTGTGCTCTCTATCTGCTCGCCATGGCGGTTTTCGCCATGGGTACCTCGGAATTCATGCTCGCCGGGCTCGTCCCGGATATCGCCGCCGACCTCGGTGTCGAGTTGGCCGGTACCGGCCTGCTGACCTCGGCGTTCGCTGTCGGAATGGCCGTCGGCGCACCGATCATGGCGGTGCTCGCCCGGAATCGGCCGGTGCGGTCGAGCCTGCTGGTCTTCGTTGCCGTGTTCCTAGCGGCGCATATCGCCGGGGCGGTCACCACCGAATTCACGGTGCTGGTGGCGACCCGCGTGATCGCCGCACTCGCCAATGCCGGTTTCCTCGCTGTCGCCCTGACCGCCGCCACCGGCCTGGTTCCGGCGGATCGGCGCGGTCGCGCACTGGCGGTCCTGCTCTCGGGAACCACCATGGCCACCATCGCGGGTGTGCCCGGCGGCGCGCTGCTGGGCGCGGTCTTCGGCTGGCGTATCACCTTCTGGGCGGTCGCGCTGCTCTGCGTGCCCGCCGCGATCGGCGTGCTCACCGGTATCCCCGCGCGGATGCGGGACGCGGAGAACCGCGGGCCGGGGCTGGCCGCCGAACTCGCGGTACTGGCCCGGCCCCGGCTGATGGTGGTCATGCTGCTCGGTGCCCTGGTGAATGCCGCCACCTTCTGCGCCTTCACCTTCCTCGCTCCACTGGTGACGGAACGGTCCGGACTGGGCGATTTGTGGGTGCCGGCGGCGCTGGTGCTCTTCGGTATCGGGTCCTGCGCCGGAGTCACCGTCGCGGGCCGGTTCTCCGACACTCGGCCGGGGATTGTGGTCGCGGTCGCGGGGCCGCTGCTGTGCGCCGGATGGTTCGCAACCGCCGTCTCCGCGGACCGGCCCGCGGTGTTGCTCGTCCTCGTCCTCGTTCAAGGCGCGCTGTCCTTCGCGCTCGGCAGCACCCTGATCACCCGCGTCCTGTACGAGGCCGCGGCGGCGCCGGCCATGGGCGGGTCCTATGCGACCGCCGCGCTGAATATCGGGGCCGCGGTGGGACCGATGGTCGCCGCGCTCGCCCTGGGGACGCGGCTGGGATCGCTCGGGCCGGTCGTGAGCAGCGGTGTGCTGGTGGCGGTCGCGCTGCTGGTGGCCTCGTGTGGTCGCGCCATCCTGCGCGGGCGCCCATCCGAGCCGGCTGTGCGCGTCGTCGCGACGACCTGCGACGGGTAACCCGAGGCGCGGCGGCCGCTGCCGCGGTGACCGCGCTGGTAGGAGGCGTCTGCTGCTTGCCGGTGAGTGAACACACTCGACGGCGGACCGTACCGGCCGGCAGCGGCGCCCGAAGTAAGGTGGGCCGCGGTCGGCGATCAGGCGGACCGGAAAGGTAGCTGTGGCGGCTTCGATACTTTTCGCGGTACTCGCCGCCGGGCAACTGGCGCTGGTCGGCTGGTGCGGTCACCGGTACCGCCGTACCGGTGACCGGATGCTCATCGTGCCCGCCGTGGTGTGCGCGGCCCTCGGGTACGACAACGCGATCGTGGCTGCGGGCCGCTGGATCGGGGTGGGCGGCACTTTGGAGACGTTATCGGTATTCCGGTTCGTGGCGCATCTCTTGCTGACTCCGCTGCTGATGCCCTGGGCGTGCGCCGCGGCCGGTCTGGCGGGTGTGGTGTGGCTGCGTCTGCTGTGGGTACGGGTGGTCGTCGGTGCCGCAACGTTGTCGATGATCGCGCTGGGTGTGTTCGGCGAACTGACGCGGCTGACCCTGCGCCCTGCCGAATGGGCCGGGACGATCCGCTACACGACCGAACACTCGTCCCTGGCGGGGATCCTGCCGCCGGTGGTCACGGTCGTGGTAGTGCTGGTCGCGGCCGTGGCGGTGTGGCGGGTGCGCGGATACCGGCTGTGGACGGTGACGACCGTGACGATGACGGTTGTCTCTGCCGCGATGCCGCCGATGCTGCTGACCAATGCCGCCGAACTCGCCTTCATGGGAGGCATCGCCGCGACCGCGGTGTGGTTGTCGGGCCCCGGGCGGATGCCGGTGCCGCCGGCGCAGGATCGGCAGTCCGCCGGGCGATGAATTCCGAGTTCTAGCGCGACGCCATCGGTCTCGGAATACGGACCGACGTACCGCGGGGCCCGGCGCGCTGGGTGTGGGTCGGACCTGCAGCGCAGGCCGGCCCGGCACGGCGGCGCGGCGAGGATCTCGTGAACCGGACGCGCACCCGCGCGGCTGCGTATCGACTACGGTTTCGGCGCGGCCGTGTGCGTCGTCACAGACCGGGGCGGGTCGGGCGACCATACTGTCCGACCATGGGCGATGCGCAGACCGGTAGTGGAAACGACGCGACCCGGCCGCTCCGCGAGGACATCCGGTTCCTCGGTGGCGTACTCGGGGACACCATTCGCGATCATGAGGGGCCGGAGGTATTCGACCTGGTCGAGAAGGTCCGGGTGGAGGCCTTCCGGGTGCGCCGGGAGGAGGTGCGGCGCAGTGCGGTCGCCGAAATGCTGGCCGGCGTGGATATCGCGGTGGCGCTCCCGTTGATCCGGGCGTTCAGCTATTTCGTGCTGCTGGCGAATCTGGCCGAGGATATCCAGCGCGACCGCCGCCGCGCCGTGCACGAGGCGGCCGGGGAGCCGCCGCAGGATTCCTCGCTGGCCGCCACCTACCGGAAGCTGGATGCCGCGGGGATTTCCGGGGGCCGGGTGGCCGAATTGCTCGCCGATGCCCTGGTGTCTCCGGTGATCACCGCCCATCCCACCGAGACCCGACGGCGCACCGTATTCGACACCCAGACCCGGATCACCGAGCTCATGCGGCAGCGGTTGCGCGCCGCGGCGGCCGAACGACCCGCCCTCGACCGGGAGATCCGCCGCCAGGTGCTCACCCTGTGGCGGACGGCGCTGATCCGGTTGTCCCGGTTGCGGATCCAGGACGAAATCGCGGTCGGCCTGCGGTATTACGAGCTGACGCTGCTCGATGTGATCCCCGCGATCAACGCCGATGTGCGGGCGGCGCTGTGGGCGCGCTGGCCCGAGCAGGGGCTGCTGCCGAAACCGATCCTGCGCACCGGGTCGTGGATCGGCGGCGACCGGGACGGCAACCCCTATGTGACCGCCGAGGTGGTGCGGACCGCCGCGGCGCACGCTGCGGGCGTCGCCTTCGGGCGGTACCTGCGGGATCTGGCGCAGCTGGAGAAAACTCTCGCGCTGTCGGCACGGCTGGTTCCGGTGACACCCGCGCTGCGGGCGCTGTCGGATGTGGGATACCCGGACCCGGACATCCATGCCGACGAACCGTATCGCCGGGCGCTCTACGGAATCCGGGCCCGGCTCACGGTGACCGCACGGGATGCGCTGCGTGCCGTGGGAGCCGGTGATACCGACGCCGCGGCGACCCTGCCGGATTCGGTCGCCGCGAGCGACAGCCCACTGCGGGATTTCACCGGCCGGGGATCGGTGGTATCCGGTATCCGCGCCTACTCGTCGCCGCAGGAACTGCTGGACGATCTGGATGCCGTCGATACCTCCCTGCGCGCGAGTGGTGACGAATTGCTCGCCGACGACCAGCTGGCGGCCCTGCGGCATACCGTGGAAACCTTCGGGTTCCATCTGCAGAGCCTGGATATGCGGCAGAACTCCGAAACCCACGAACAGGTCGTGGCCGAACTGCTGGCGTGGGCCGGGGTGCATCCGGACTACGCGAGCCTGGCCGAAGCCGATCGGGTGGACCTGCTCACCCGCGAACTGCGCACCCGCCGTCCGCTGCTGAGCCCGCACGCCCGGTTGAGCGAACTGGCCACCAAGGAACTGGGCATCATCCGGGCCGCGGCCGATGTGGTGGCCGCGCTCGGTCCCGAAGCGGTCCCCAACTACATCATCTCCATGTGCACTTCGGTCAGCGATCTGCTCGAGGCGGCACTGCTGCTGAAGGAAGGGGGCCTGCTCGATCCCGGCGAGGCCGGCGGCGACCCGTTCTGCCCGGCCGGCATCGTCCCGCTGTTCGAGACCATCGAGGATCTCGCGGCCGGTGCCGCCACTCTCGGTGCGGCACTGCGGGTTCCGGAGTACCGGGATCTGCTGGCCGCGCGCGGTATGCGGCAGGAGGTGATGCTCGGGTATTCCGATTCGAACAAGGACGGCGGATATCTCGCTGCCAACTGGGCGTTGTACCGTGCCGAGCTGGATCTGGTGGAGCTGGCCCGGGAACAGGGACTGCGGTTGCGGCTCTTCCACGGTCGCGGTGGCACCGTGGGCCGCGGCGGCGGGCGCAGTTACGACGCGATCCTGGCCCAGCCCGCCGGGGCGGTGCGCGGCGCGCTGCGACTCACCGAACAGGGCGAGGTCATCGCCGCGAAATACGCCGAACCCGGTTCGGCGTACCGCAATCTGGAATCGCTGATCGCCGGCACGCTCGAATCGACGCTGCTCGACGTCGAGGGCCTGGGCCCCGACGCCGAATCCGCCTACGCCCTCATGGACGATCTCGCCGCCCGCGCCCGCGCCGCCTACGCCCGGCTCGTGCACGACACCCACGGTTTCGTCGACTACTTCCGGCAATCGACACCCGTCGCCGAGGTCGGCGATCTCAATATCGGCAGCCGGCCCGCCTCCCGCAAACCGACGAAATCCGTCGGCGATCTCCGCGCCATCCCGTGGGTGATGTCCTGGAGCCAGGCCCGGGTGATGCTGCCCGGCTGGTACGGAACCGGGACCGCGCTCGAGGAGTGGGTGGACGGCGATCCGGAGCGGCTCACCCGCCTGTCGGACCTGTACCGGCGGTGGCCGTTCTTCCGCACCGTACTGTCGAACCTCGCCCAGGTCATGGCCAAAAGCGATCTCGCGATCGCCGCGCGCTACGCCGAACTCGTCGAGGACGGCGAACTGCGTGACCGGATCTTCGGGATGATCGAACGCGAACATGCCCGGACGGTCGCCATGCACGCCGCGATCACCGGTAACGATCACCTCCTGGCCGATAACCCGTCATTGTCGGAATCCATCCACAACCGGTTCCCGTACCTGGAGCCGTTGAACCAGATGCAGGTCGAACTGCTGCGCCGGTTGCGCGGTGGGGACGATTCCGAGCTGGTCAAACGCGGGATCCTGCTCACCATGAACGGGTTGGCGACGGCCTTGCGCAACTCGGGCTGACCTCCGCGGCACGACGGTCACCCGGCCCGGCGACCACCGGCCGAGCCGGTACTTCGAGAAGTCTGAACTGCGCTCGGCCGGCTTCCGGAGCGAAAACGGCGGTTCTTTGTGCCGGGCGGGCGGCGTGCCCCGTGGCCATAGGCAGAGTGCGCGGCCCGTCGCGATCCGATTGTCATATCGGCGTCGTACCGTCGGCGCTATGACGACTTGGAGCGAGTTCACTGCCGAAGCACCGCATATCAGTGAGATCTTCCGCCGCCGCCATCTCGCGACGGGCAACCTCTGCATGCTCGCCACCCTCCGATCGGACGGATATCCCCGGATCAGCCCGGTGGAACCGATGATCTTCGAGGAGAAACTGGTGATCGCCGGTATGCCGGGCACCACCAAATTCCGCGATCTCCTGCGTGATCCACGGTTCTGTCTGCACACTGCCACGGTCGACACCATGGTCTCCGACGGTGACGCGAAACTCTTCGGCGTCGTGGTCGACGATCCGGATACCGCGCTACACGCCCGTTTCGCCCAGTTCCTGTACGAGGACAGCGGGATGGACCTGCGCGGCCGGGCGTTCGACCACTTCTTCGTCGCCGACCTCACCTCCGCGTCCTCGGTGGAGGTCGGCGACGACACCTTGAAGATCACGATCTGGAAGCCGGGCGAGGGGGAGCGGGTCGTCGAGAAACGGTAGGCAATCCTGCGTCTACCGGGCGCGTTCCGGTGCTTCGATATCCGGCGGCGTCGCCTCATCCGGCAGGGTGAACGACGAAAGAGTGCTGCTCGCGCCGCCGGCAAGGAGCCGCTTGCGCAGCGCGGCCGGCAGCTTGGTCAGCAAGCGCGTGGCCGCGGCGTTGAACTGCAGGTGGGTACGGGAGCGGGGGATCCCACGCCGCAGCACGCCGGGCGCCACCTCCCGGCACCGTCGCACGTAGTCGCCGAGCTGTTGTTCGTAGACGGCGAATGCGTGCTCGTGAGCGCCGCCGGTCTCGGCGAGGGCGCGCGCCAAGAGATAGGCGCCCACGACCGCAAGGGTGGTGCCGCCGCCTACCGCGGGACCCGGAGCGTATCCCGCGTCGCCCACCAGCGATACCCGCCCCCGCGACCACGAGTCCAACCGGATCTGACTGATCGCGTCGAGGTAGAAGTCGTCCGCCCGGTCCATCTCGTCGAGCAGGCGGGGGATCTCCCAGTCCTCGCTCCGGTACTCCGCCCGCAGCAGCCGGCGCTGGGCATCGATATCGCGGTCCTCGTAGACCAGTTCGGTGGTGCGGCGGAACAGGAATACGGCGCGGGCCTGCCCCGTCTGCGCCACGGGGTACATGGCGGCGATCCGGTCCACCGCGTTGTAGAGGACGGTGTGCGTCGACAGCTCGCGATAGTTGGGCAGGGTCCCCACCGCGAGGTAGCCGCCGAGGTGGTGGCTCACCTCGTCTTCCGGCCCGAATATCAGCTGGCGCACCGTGGAATGCAGGCCGTCGGCGCCGATGACGAGATCGAACCGGCCGGTGCGCCCACTGTCGAAGGTGACGTCGATACCGGCGTCGTCCTCGGCGAGAGCTGCGACCGAATCGCCGAACCGGTAGTCGACCCGGTCGGCGGTGGCATCGTGCAGGATCGACGCCAGTTCGCCGCGCATGATCTCCAGGTGGCGGTCGTCGGCGAAGGCTTCCGAGATATCGCGCAGGTCGACCTCGATCGGGGACCCGCCGGGCCGTTCGTAGCGCAGCGCGGAGGTCTCGACGGATGCCGCGCGGAGCCGGGGGAGCAGATCCATCCGGTCCATCACCTCGCTCGCGGGTGCGAACAGGTCCACCGCGTGACCGCCCAGCCCGAGCCTGGGCCGCGGGGTGCGTTCCACCACCACCGGCGTGAACCCATGGTGCTGCAGCCAGTACGCGAGAACGGGTCCGGCGACGCCGGCACCGGAAATAAGGATGTCCACCACGGCTCCTCGTTCGTTTACTTAACGGTCGGTAAACGAGTTTACTTACCGGGCGGTCAACGCGCTAGGGTTGGCTGATGCCCAGAGTCCGATCCACCGAGACGCGTGACCGCATCCAGACCGCCGCGCTGGAACTGTTCGCCGCCCACGGGATCCGGGAAACCAGCCTCCGTCAGATCGCGGAGCGCCTGGGTATCACGAAACCCGCGCTGTACTACCACTTCGCCTCGCGCGAAGACCTACTGCGCAGCCTGGTGCAGCCACTGGTGGACGAGGTCGAAGCCGTCATAGCCGCGGACGAGGCGCGGTCCGGCGACGAACCCGTGGACGCACGCGAATTGCTCACCCGCTATTTCGATGTCTCGTATGAGCACCGTGCGGTAACCGCCCTGCTGCTCCGGGATATCGCGCCCCTCGGTGAACTGGGTTTTCTGCAGAATGTGGTCGACTGGCGCCGCCGGCTCACCACCCTGCTGGTCGGCCCGGACGCCGGAGTCGCGGACCGGGCACGCGCCATCGTCGCACTGGGTGGTCTCGGTGACTGCCTGGTCCTGCTGGCCGATACCCCGGTGGACGAACTGCGGAGCGCAGCCGTGGACGCGGCCTGCGCGGCGCTGGGGGATACGGGCACTGCCGACCGGATACCCCGTGGTCCCGGCTCAGGTGACGCTGCGGAGCGGTAACATCCGGTTCGGCCGCGCGGCCACCGAGGAATCGAATGTGATCCTGGAGAAGATCGGCTGACGCCCACGTTCCAGCCCCCGATCACGCCCTTGGCTCCCGGGCGTGCCCACGCCTGGCTTGTCGCCTGGCCCAGGGGCTCACGGCGGGGTGAGGCGGCCCCGGTGACGGTCGACAGGCAGATGTGCAGTGTATCGGCCGCCGGCTGCTCATCGGTGCTCGTTCTCCCCGGGCTGGGGGTTTCCGACGTTCGACGGCGCGGTGGCCGGGCAGCTCGATGTGTACCGCCTACCCCACGTGGAAACGCTGTAGTAGCCGCTCAGCGTGGGCAGTATCCGGCGCGGCCTCTCGTCCCGGTCGATCGATCGGGCGAGGAGGATCGTGTATCCGATCGAGCCGAGCATGCCGAGGGTCACCACACTGAGCGCTACCTCTTCCCACACCATGCGGTGTCCTCTCTGCGCCAGCGGTAACCGCGGGGATAGACCCGGCTCGGCGTGATGAGCGCGGCGTTCTCGGTGATGATCCGGCGGATATCGCCGGCGTGCGCGAGTCCGGGAACGATTACGGCCCGCGCGTCGTATTCGGCGGCGTACCGGGCCAGTGCGTGCGCGGTGACGAACGGCCGGGCGTTCGTTCGCACCGTGTACAGCAGTCGGCATCCGTTGCGCTCGGCGACTGTGTGCAGGTCGATATCCGGGGCGGGGATATCCAGCCGGATGAGACCGACCGCGGCCGGTGCCCGTTCAGGCATGCTCACCGTCCTCGGCCCATTGCCGCAGGGCTTCGCGGATCAGTTCCAGGTCGGCGAGAGTGGGTAGCGCCCACGCGGTGGGTAGCCGGTTCACGGATTCGCCGCGGACCCGCACCGGCAATGGCTCTTTTGTGCACATGATGAATCCCCGCTCATGACATAGGATTTGGCGTGCACCCGGTGCGGGGTCGGGCACGTGGGTGTCAGTGGCCTGGTTCGGCTCCACTGGCTGTGTTGTGACAGACCATCGGTTTTCGGCACTCCTGGCGTCGAACCGGTGTCCTCGACTGCGATTCGAGGTGGCCCGCACCGGGCGCGTCCTCAGTAGAGCTCTGGCCCAGCCGGATTGGGAAGCCGGAAACCGGAATTTCCAAGACATATTTCTGGAATTCCTCCACAATCATTGCGGGGCTGAGATTTCCATGTACCGGCTTCCCTGTGCGGGCTTCCAGAATTCACACTTCCTGTTAGCAAAGGCAATGACATGGTTAAAGGGTCGACACGTACGAACTCGTCCACGCTGCCCAGACGGGCGCTGGGCCGACAACTTCGCAAACTCCGTGAACGGGCCGGTTACACGCAATCGGCGGCGTCGCGAGTGGCCGAGATTTCTCCCCAGTCGTATGGGCGCATCGAAGACGGCTGGCAGACGAAAGTCACCGATTTGGGGCTTAATGCGCTGGCCAACGCTTACGACGCCACCGACGCGGAGCGCACGTTGCTACTGGACCTTGCCCGTGAGATCCGAGAGGCCACCGCGTCCGGCGGCGGCTGGTGGCGCGCATACGCCGACGCGATGGTATCCGGGTTCGATCATTACCTTGCCCTGGAGGAGGCGGCGAACTGGGTGACCTCTTGGCAGACAACCGTGGTTCCCGGTTTGCTCCAGACCCGTGACTACCGGCAGGCGCTTACTTGGGCGCTTAATCCGAATCAGTCTTCAGAGGAGGTCAACCGGACGTTGGACCTCGCGCAGCGGCGCAAGAATCTCCTGGATCGTCCCGACTTCAGATTCGAAGCCCTGATCACCGAGGCGGTTCTCCGATACACCGTCGGCAGCTCGTCGGTGATGGCCGATCAGGTGGAACACCTGCTGGAACGGTCGGACACGCCGGGAGTGGAGGTTCGCATAGTGCCGAACGTCGAGACAAGCCCCGTTGGGCTTCTGTCCAGGTCCTTCGTACTCTTCAGCTTCCCTCCGCTGCATGCGTCCAAGCTCCAAGAACCACCTGTGGCCTACATGGAGGGGTTCACCGGGAATCTGTTCGTGGAACGCGATATCGAGGTTGCCGAATACTCGCGCGAAGCAGAGCGTATTCGACATGTAGCGTTGTCGCCATCGGCATCCAAGGACCTGATGCTGCGGATTTCGAAGGAGTGAAGAATGATCGACATGTCCCGGGCCGAATGGTTCAAGAGCAGCCGTAGTGCAGGGGGCAACGATTGCGTCGAGGCCGCCCACCTGGACGGCGGGCATGTCGGCGTCCGCGACTCCAAGAACCCCTCCGGCCCCGCGCTGGTGTTCACCTCCGGTGAGTGGGACGCCTTCCTCTCTGATGCCAAGGACGGCGAGTTCGATCGCCCCTGACTGCTCGAATCACGACCTCCGAGTCCGGTAGCGGAGTCGGAGGTCGCTTCGATCGCCATGAATGCTCCGCGGAACGTACCGGAACAGATCTGATGCTCAGCGGAAGTCCGGTACGAGGGAGCGGACGAGAGAGGGGCTCCGCTATGGAACAGGTGACCGTCTACCGCTGGAACCTCGCAACGGCACCTTGCAACCCGAGTGTTTCGCTGTACTGACCGCCTGTTCGTTTTCTGTCGGTGTCGGTCCGTAAGGTCGCGGGCATGACCGATCAGCGGTTCAATCCGCACGATTCGCTCTTTCGCGGGCTCCTCGGTAACGCCGAGGATGCCGCCTCGGAATTCCGTCCGGTGGTCACCGCCTACGCCGGTGCCGAGTTCGCGGCCAGGGTCGACTGGGGGAAGATGGAGTTGCAGGACACCAGCTTCGTCGACCCCGAGCTGTCGAACAGCTACGGGGATCTGCTGTTTCGCACCACCCTCGACGGACGCCCCGCCTATCTGTATGTTCTCGCCGAACACCAGTCGAGCAGTGACCGGTTCATGGCCTTACGGATGCTCGAGTACATGGTCAATATCTGGTGGCGTCACCTCGACGAGCACGAGACCGGACGTCGGCGTGCGCGTAATGCCGGTGCGGCCCCCGGGCCACGGGCCCGGTTGCTGCCCGCGATCATCCCATTGGTCGTGTACAACACTGCCACCGGTCTCGTGTGGTCGGCGCCGGTGCAGTTCACCGAACTCATCGATCTCGATGCCGGCGGGAAGGCGGCCATGGAGCCGTTCCTACCGGCGTTCCGGTTCCTACTCGATGATGTGTCCCGGCTCGGCTTGCCGGGGTTGCGGGAGCGCGATCTGGCTCCGGCGGCGCGGTTGGTGCTCATGTTGCAGCAGATCGTGCCGGGCAACGACCACGTGGTAGACGATATTATGAAATGGCTCGCAGACGACCTCCACGCCTTGGAGGTCGGGCCGAACGCATCCAGGAAATTACAGATCGTGATCAGTTACGTGATGAAGGTCGGTGACCCTGATCCGGCCGACCTGATTGCGAAGATGGCAACGATCGGCCCACGCGCAGAGGAGGCGACAGTGACCCTGGCAGAACGACTCGAAGCCCGCGGCCGTGAAGAAGGCCGCACCGAGGGAGGTGCGGTGGTGTTGATCGAGTTGATGACCGACCGGTTCGGTGCTCTGCCCGAGGCCGCTGTCGCGCGGATCAAGTCGGCAAGCCTGGTTCAGCTCCGTAGTTGGACCAAGCGAGCACTCAGCGCGCAGAGCATCGACGAGGCGCTCGCCTGACGGGTGAATCACGACGGCCCTCGAGCTGTCTCGGGCCGAGAGGTTCAAGAGTAGCCGTCGTGCAGGTGGGAACCATGGCGTCGAGGCGGCCCATCTGAACGGCGGGCAGGTCGGCGTCCTGGACTCCGAGAACCCCGCGGGCCCCGCCTCGGTCTTCGCTCCCGGCGAATGGGATGCCTTCCTTACCTGCGCCGAGGACGGTGATTTCGACCGGCCCTGACCGCACGAATCGAGCATATGTCGGTGCGAGGACCCGCCGAGAGAAGGTGCCCGTGGAACAGGTAACCGTGTACCGCTGGAACACACGCAACGGCACCGGAGTCTTGTCGCGCTCCGACGGCTCGCTGGCCTGGTTTCACCTGTCCTGCGTCGCGCAGCCCGATGTGCTGGCTCTGCGGGAAGGCGACACGGTGGACGCGGAGATCGAGGATGTGCCGCAGGGGGAGTACACCAGTCGCGCGGTTTCGGTGCAGCGCCACGTGCCCTGACTGTAGCTACCGTGGCTGCGGCCCTCGTCGTGGCCGTACTGGAGTGGTCGGCGGCCGAGGCAGCGCCCATGTGAATGCAAGGCTGCGCTAGAATAGCGCTATGGCCACAATACAGATTCGCGATGTACCGGACGAGGACGCGGAGATCCTGCGCCGGAGGGCCGAAGCCGCAGGGATGTCACTACAGGCGTATATGCGACGGGAACTGATCGCCTCGGCGCGCAGGCGCACCAAGGCCGAGGCGATGGCCACTATCCGGGAGGCGCTCGCGGAGGATACGCGAGCGGGCGCGGATGCCGACTCGATCGTGAGCGAACTGCGGGCCGCGCGTGGCGAGTGACGAGTATGTGGTGGATGCCTCGGCGGCGGCGACCGCGTTGTTGCGCAAAGACGCGGTCGGTGTGGCAGTCGGCCGATTACTCGAAACATCGCTGTGCCACGCCCCCCATCTGATCGACGTCGAGGTCGGGCACGTGCTGCGGCGCCATGAGCGGCTGGGCATGATCGATGATCCGGCCGCCGCCACCGGCTTGCGAATGCTCGGGACCTTGGTGGACCACCGGTATGCCCATCACGGGTGGCTGGCATCCGGGGCGTGGGCGTTGCGCCACACCATCACGTTTGACGATGCCTTGTATGTCGCGCTCGCGCAGCGGCTGGATATCCCGCTGCTTACCTGCGACGAAAAGCTGAGCAAGGCGCCCGGCCTACCGTGCAGAATCGAACTCGTCGGCTGAACTGGACGCCCACAGGTTCTCGGGTGCCGTGACGGTCGTCACGGCGGAGATTCGGATTACACTGCCGGCACGCACCGCCAGTGAACCGAGTACCGCCGCGTCAGCATGGTGCTGGGGTTGTCAGGCAATCAGTCCGAGTTTTTCTTCGGCGTTGTCGGCGCCGACTGTCACCGAGAATCGCGCCCCGAGTGCGCGCGCGAGTCGGTCCAGCACTGTCAGTGTCGGCACACCACCACCGCCGGCCTCGAGCCGGGACGCAGCCGGTTGTGGATCTTCTGCAAGCGACGACCCTCGTCCGGGGTCACCTCCCGCACGAATACTTCCGGTTTCCGGGCCAACGAAACCACCTCCACCGGCAGCATCACTAGCGTCGGTGCCGTGACTGCCGGATCGGCTATACGCCGTGAGGGGGAGGGTTTCCCGGCGGCTCCTTGATTGCGTGGCGGCCCCGTGGCCCGCCTTCTTCTGTGGCATCGCGACACGCCGGACACCACCTCGAAGCGCTCACCGCTCGCTATGACGGCTACCGGGCCCTGACATGAGGCCGCAGGCTGCGCCCGACCCTCGCCCGGCGCACCCCCGGAACCCGTACGGCGCCCGACCGGCCAGGTCGAGAGAACCTGCCTCGCCCAATGGGTTCCGGTGCCGGTGACTGATCGGCACGGATCAGGCGTTGGTGCCGCTGTCCACCGTAAGGGTGGCGCCGTTGATCGATCGGCCCTCCGGGCCCGCGAGGAAGGCGACCGTGGCGGCCACGTCCTCCGGGCGGGCATAGCGGCCGAGCGGGTTGAACTGCAGCTGCTGGGCGGCGTGGTCGCCGTCGGCCGGGTTCATATCGGTATCGGTCGAGCCGGGCTGCACCAGATTGACCGTGATGCCACGCGGACCCAGTTCACGCGCAAGTGCTTTGGTGAAGCCGTTGAGGGCCGACTTGCTCAGGTTGTACAGCGAAAGCCCGCCGAACAGCGCGCGGTCGGTCAGGTTCGAGCCGATGCTGACAATCCGGCCGCCCGCACCCAGATGCGCCATCGCGGCCTGTGCGGCGACGAACGGTGCCCGGGAGTGGATGTGCAGAGCGCGGTCGATCTCGTCGACCGTGAACTCCTCGAACGGCTTGGCCGGGAAGATTCCGGCGTTGTTGACCAGGATGTCGAGCCGCCCCAGCTCCTCGACGGTGCGGTGCACAGCCGAGGCGGCCGCCCCCGCATCGGCACTGTCGGCCCGGACGGTCAGTCCACGACGGCCAAGTGCCTCGACTTCGGCGACCATTTTGTGCGCGTTCTCCTCGCCGGTGTGGTAGGTCAGCCCCACATCCGCGCCCGCGGCGGCCAGTCGCCGCACGATCGCCGCGCCGATGCCGCGGCTGCCTCCGGTCACAAGGGCAACGGTGCCGGTCAGGTCGTTCATACTGCACTCCCTAATTATGTGTCGATCAGTACATAAATGAATCAACCAGACTGCGCCGGCTCGCGTCAAGAGGTATATTTAGCGATCGACACAGAAAGGGACGGCGTGGCTGAACGTGGACGACCCCGCGCCTTCGACCGCGCGCTCGCCCTGCGGCGCGCCATGGAGGTGTTCTGGGAACACGGCTACGAAGGCGCCTCGATGAGCGACCTCACCGCCGCCATGGGAATCAACTCTCCCAGCCTGTATGCGGCGTTCGGCGGTAAAGAACAGCTGTTCCGTGAGGCTGTGGGGTTGTACGGCTGCACTGAGGGCAGCTACACCGAGCGAGCCCTCCGCGAGCAACCCACCGCCCACGCGGCCGTCGAGGCCATGCTGCGCGACAATGCCACCGCCTACGTCGACGGCTCCACGCCGCGCGGCTGCATGGTCGTGCTGGCCGGATCCACCTACACCACGCGCAATACCGCGATCCGAGACTTTCTCACCGAAAAACGCAGGGAAACGGTCGAAGATATACGCAACCGTCTGGATCGCGGCATCACCGACGGCGACCTCACTGTCGACGCCGACGTCGCCGAACTCGCCGACTTCTACGCCACTGTTCTGTTCGGCCTGTCCGTTCAAGCCCGCGACGGTGCCGCACTGGCACAACTGAACCGCTCCATAGACCGCGCCCTGGCAGCCTGGCCGACTACGGATCCCGGCCGAAAGAATGCCGGGCAATGAGGGAGACGAAGCAGAACACAGCCGGGATGTAGAAGATTTCGGTGTTGTCGAACAGGGCGTCAGCGAGTTCGACGGGGATTTCCTCCGCACATCCGATGCAGGCCGTGGCCGGCCGGCCGAACCACCACCGAGGAGACTCAGATGATCAATACTCACCTGGCCGGCCGAACCGTTCTGGTCACCGGCGGTTCCGGCAATATCGGTGCAGCGATCAGTCGCGGGTTCGCCACTCAGGGGGCGCGTGTAGCGATCCACTACCTCGACCAGGACCCGCCGGCTCCGATCGGCACCGAATGGGCGCACATCACTCCCGCCGCGGAGGAAGCGGACAAGCTCGCCGAGGAATTGGGCAACGACTCTTTCGCCGTCGGCGCCGACCTGTCCGAACCGGACGGCGCAACCCGGCTCGTGCGTGCGGTCGCCGACCGCGCCGGCACGATCGATGTCCTGGTCAACAACGCCGCCCACTGCGAAACACCGGACACCGTCGACACTTTGACCCATGCGTCGATGGAGCGCCACTATCGGGTGAACGCCGTCGCGCCCGCGGTCCTCACCGCCGAGGTGGCACGACTACACCACGGAGACGACCCGCTGAGCATCGTCAACATCACCACCGACGCCGCCCGAGCATTCCCCGGCCAGACCGGCTACGGCACGTCCAAGGCGGCGCTGGAAGCACTCACTCGCTCCACCGCACTGGACCTGGCACCGCGCGGCATCCGTGTGAACGCCGTTGCCCCGGGCCCCGTCCAGACCGGCTGGATGGACGAGGACGTCCTCGCCCAAGCGCGGGAGATCGTGCCGATGGGCCGGGTGGGGGAGCCGGAAGATATCGCTGACGCGGTGGTGTACCTCGCCTCCCACCAGGCCCGCTGGGTCACGGGGCAGGTTCTACAGGTCGCCGGCGGACACGCTCTCTGACTGCATCGGTCACCGGCCTCGCGCACCCCGAGCAGGCACTTCTCTCAGCCGTGACGGTCAGTCGCCGGCGTGTGGTGGTGCGGCGGGTAGGTACACGGTGCACCGGAGCCCCCCGGAGGGCCGGGGAGCGAGGGCGAGGGTTCCGTTGTGGGCTCGGGTGATGCTTTGGACGATTGCCAGGCCCAGCCCCGCACCTGCGTGATCGGTGTGCCGGCGTTCGGTGCCGCGGCGAAACGGTTCCACAAGCGTGGAAACCACCTGTGGCGAGAGTTCCTCGCCGGTGTTCTCGACAGTGAGCACCACCGTGCCGGGGTGCGCGCTGGTCGTGACCCATACGCTGCCACGGTCGGGCAGATTGTGCACGATCGCGTTGTGCACCAGATTCGTGGTCAACTGCAGCAGGAGTGCAGGTGAACCGACGGCCGGGGTGATATCGCCGGAGGTTTCGATAGTGATCCCGCGTTTTTCGGCGAGGGGGAGAAGTGTTTCGGCGGCTTCTTCCGCCAGCAGGGACAGGTCGACGTGCGTTCGGGTGAAGGATTGCCGGTCGGCGCGGCTGAGCAGCAGTAGTGCCTCGGTGAGGTCGATCGCTCGGGTGTTGACGGTGCGAAGTCGTTCGACGAGTTCACCGGTGTGGCTGTCCGGATCGTTACGGGCCACGTCGAGAAGTGCCTGGGTGATCGCCAGCGGGGTGCGCAGTTCGTGGGAGGCGTTGGCCGCGAATCTCTTCTGTTCGGCTACATGGGCTTCCAGCTGGGTGAGCATGGTGTCGAAGCTGTCGGCGAGTTCGCGGAACTCGTCGCTGCGGCCGGGTAGCCGGACCCGCTGGGAAAGCGACCCGTTCGCGGCCGCCCGGGTGGCTTCGGTGATTCGATGCAGTGGGGCGAGCATGCGGCCGGCGAGAATCCACCCGCCTACGAGACCGAACACCAGCAGGAACCCCAGTACCAGGAGTGCCGCCGGGACGAAGACGGCAGCGCCGAAGCTGCCTGGATCGAAGACGCGGCGGAAATCGGACAGATCGGGGGCGAACAGGATGTTCGACCTTCCGCGCAGGAGGAACACCCACACGGCGGCCAGCAGCAGGGCGCCCGCGAGCATGAGGAACCCGACGTAGCTGAGGGTCAGTTTGAGGCGAACGCTCACACCCGGCGCCCTGGCCATTTACGTTCCGAGGTCGATGCGGTAGCCGACGCCGGGCACGGTGGCGATGAGCCACGGTTCGCCGAGCCGTTTGCGCAGTGCCGAGACGGTGATGCGCACGGCGTTGGTGAAGGGATCCGCATTCTCGTCCCACGCCCGTTCCAGCAACTCTTCGGCGCTGATGACACCACCTTCGGCGGCGACGAGAACGTCGAGCACGGCGAACTGCTTGCGGGTGAGCGCCACATAGCGACCGTCGCGGTAGACCTCGCGGCGGAACGGATCCACCCGCAATCCCGCGATCTCCCGCACCGGTGGCCGGTTGTGGACGCGCCTGCGGTCGAGCGCCCGGAGCCGGAGCACGAGTTCACGGAGGGCGAACGGCTTGGTGAGGTAGTCGTCGGCGCCGAGTTCGAAGCCGGAGGCCTTGTCGTCGAGCCGGTCGGCAGCGGTGAGCATCAGGATCGGCATGCCGGTACCGGACGCGACGATATGTTCGGCGACCTCGTCACCCGAGGGCCCGGGGATATCACGGTCGAGGACCGCTATGTCGTATGTGTTGACGCCCAGCAACTCCATGGCCGTATCGCCGTCACCGGCAATATCGGCCGCGATCGCTTCCAGTCGCAGCCCATCGCGAATGGCCTCTGCCAGGTAGGGCTCGTCTTCTACGACCAGCACACGCATGTTCTCGATAGTACGAGGCGCCACATATCGCCGGCGTATCCGAAAACGCATACGGGTCGGCAACACCGCTGTGCCTTGACTGGCGGTATGAGTCGAAGAACCGGATTACCATCGATGACCCGCGGGCTGGTGGCGAGTGGCCTGCTCGTCGCCGTCACCGCGCTCACCGGCGCCCTGGTCTATCAGTCGGCACCGTCGCCGGTGCGGTTGGCCGGTGCCGTCCTCCGCGGTGGCGGTGACCACGGCGGCCGGGCTGCCGCGGACGACGGCGGCCTTCCGGACGGCGTCACAGTGTTCGCCGACGAGTATCCCGGCGTAGCCAACCTCGCGCCCGACCTGATCGCGGCCCTGCGCGCCGCGGCGGCCGAGGCAGGCGACGAGGGCATCGAGTTCCACGTCAACAGTGGCTGGCGTTCCCGGGAGTATCAGGACCGGCTGCTGCGCGCCGCGGTGGCGAAGTACGGCTCGGCGGAGAGGGCCGCCCGATGGGTCGCCACCGCGGACACTTCTGCGCATGTGTCCGGCGATGCGGTCGACCTCGGTTCCGATGCCGCGGCGTGGCTGTCCGCACACGGCGCCGCATACGGACTGTGCCAGATCTATCGCAACGAGCCCTGGCACTACGAACTGCGCCCCGAGGCGGTCGAGCACGGCTGTCCTGCCATGTATGCCGACCCCGCACACGATCAGAGGATGCGACGATGACGACCGAAACTTTCGTCACCGAACGACTGGCGGTGGCTCGACCGGTGCGGTGGAATCCACTCACCCGCATCGCGTTCCGGTTCTGTTTCCTGTACTTCGGCCTGTTCTGTCTACTGACTCCGCCGATCGTGTTCGAGCTGACCGGCCCGCTCGGCCGGCAGCTGGGTTCCGGCGCACAGTTCTGGCACATCCGGAAACTGCAGTCCTTCCTCGACTGGGTGGGCCGGGAAGTGTTCGGTACCGGCGTACAGCTGTATTCGACCGGAGTCGGTGACCAGGCGATCTTCTGGGTGCTGTTGTTCTGCATCCTGGTGGTGGCGGTGGCCGGTACAGCGGTGTGGTCGGTACTGGACCGGCGGCGTACGCAATACCGCACACTCGCAGGCTGGTTTCTGCTCGTCATCCGGATACTGCTGGCCGGTCAATTGCTGAGTTTCGGCTTCGCCAAGGCGATTCCGACGCAGATGCCCGAGCCGTCGCTGACCACGCTGCTGACCGAATACGGCGATTTCACGCCGATGGCGGTGCTGTGGTCGCAGGTAGGTGTGTCGCGGCCGTACGAAATGCTGCTCGGCGCGGCGGAGATCACCGCGGCGATCCTGCTGTTGATCCCACGGACCGCGCTGCTCGGCGCATTGCTGGCGCTGATCGACACGCTGCAGATCGTCGTACTGAACATGACCTTCGATGTGCCGGAGAAGATCTCGTCCACCCATCTTCTGCTCATGTCGTTGCTGCTGCTGGCGCCCGAGGCGCGGCGGCTGACACGAGTGCTGCTGCTCAATCGCGCCGCCGGTCCGTCCGCCGTACCGTATCCGTTCCACACTGCGAGATCCCGCCGTATCGTGGCCGTGATTCAGGTCGCGCTCGGTATCTGGATCGCCGTAGCGGCTGTGCACGGCGGCTGGCACGCCTGGCGCACCGGCGGGCCCGACCGCCCCAAGCCTGCCCTGTACGGCATCTGGTCGGTATCGGAGTACACCCGGGACGGACATCCGGTGCCGCCGCTGACCACCGACGAAACCCGATGGAAGACAGTGATCTTCGATTACCCCGATACCTTCACATTTCAGCGAATGGACGACACCCTGGTAACCGTCCCCGCCGACGTGGACGCGGCTTCCCGCCGCATCCGGCTGATCGAGGGGCCACCGAAATACAGGCCGATGACCAAAACTGTCGAGGCTCGGAATCCACTGGGCACACTCAGCTTCCAACAACCCGACACGGACAGAGCCGTGCTGACCGGTGAACTGGACGGCCACCAGGTCACCCTTACGCTCGACCGGATCGACCAGGACAGTTTCCCGCAGCGAAGCACATCGTTCCGTTGGGTGCAGAACCGCCCGAATTTCTGACCTGATCGTTCAGCAGGCCCTGCCCGACCTGTCTCGGCACGAGTGGGTTCAAGAGCAGCCGTAGCCAAGCGGGTAGCGAGTGTGTCGCTGCACTGCAGGCAGGTCGGCATCCGGTACTCCAAGAACGCGTTCAGCTCTGCCCTGGTGTTCCCCCCTTGGTGAGCGGGATTCTTTCCTCGCTGGTGCCAAGGATGGCGAGTTCGGTCGCCCCTGAATACGCGAATGACGACCTCAGAGCCCGGTAGAAGTACCGGGCTCTGAGGTTGATTCGTCTTCGCAGCGGTCCGCGTGGGAGTTCCGTTGCCAGCGCAAGTTGGCTGGAGTGAAACCTATCGCAAGTATTTGCTCTCAGGGGAACCGATCAAGAGATTGCGCCGTCAAATCCCGTATCAGTTCGGATCTACCAGAGTTCGGCAAGCAAAGGTCGGCCATGTCGGCCGACCGGACGGGGAAGCGCAATGCTGATCAATGACGACCTGCAGTGGGTGGGCGACAGTGACGACCGCAGTCGCTCGGCGGCGGGTGCCGCTCGACTGCAACGGCTCTCCGGCTCCCATGCGAACATGTGTCAGGACGGAGAAGCCGGTGAGAGAAAGGGTTCTGCCCATGGAACAGGTAACCGTGTACCGTTGGAACATTCGCAACGGCACCGGAGTCTTGTCTCGCTCCGATGGCTCACTGGCCTGGTTTCACCTGTCCAGCGTCGCGCAGCCCGACGTGCTGACTCTGCGGGAGGGCGACACGGTCGACGCGGAGATCGAGGACGTGCCTCAGGGGGAGTACACCAGCCGCGCGGTATCGGTGCAACGTCACGTGCCCTGACCCTGGTTTCCCTGGTCGCGGCCGTTGTGGCGGCCATGCTGGGGTGGTCGGCGACTGCAGCAGCACAGCCAGGCGTCTATCATTTTCATCCCAATGACACCCGCTATCGCTATGACGGTGCTCATGGCTCGTTTACCGGCGACGTGGTCTATGCCAGCCGGCATCCCGACGGCGGGAACCGTCTCATCTGGTCGCTCCGCCTGTCTTCGGAAGTGCAGAGTCTGATTCAAGGGCCGATGTCATGCGGAGCGTCGGTGCACGGCAAGTCTGGCTACCACGATTCTCACCCGGCGATCCCGGCCGATTACTGGTGGCATTCGGTAGTGACGGGGCTGGAGCTGGACAAGACCTACAAGCTCTACGCGAAGTGTGACTTCACGGCCACGAACGGGCACACTACTGCCCCGGGCAATGTCCAGTACACCGTCGAGTTCACCATGCACTCGTCTTGACATTTGAGCCTGCTGATCTCGTTCGGCCGATCGAACTGCGCTGCTGGCCCAGCGCGACAGCGGTAGCGGTCGCCGTCCGCTATCAGTGTGTGTTGTCGATAGCGGCGAACAGCAGAGAATCGCGCCATGCTCCCCGGACGAACAGGTGGCTGCGCATCCTGCCTTCGTATTCGAGACCTGCTTTCTCCAACACGCGAGCTGAGGCCCGGTTGCCCGGGTGGCATGTCGCGCTGATTCGCCGTAGCTGCAGGCGAGCGAAGCCGAACCGGAGCAGTAGCCGGCAGGCTTCCGTGGCGTAGCCCTGTGACCAGAAATCGCGGTGGAAAACAAAGCCGAACTCGCCTCGCCGATGCTGGACGCTGGTGACACCGATTGCCACTGATCCGATGAGTCTGCCGGAGCGGCGATGGACGGCCGCGAGGGTGAATTCATCCCGCTGTGGTGTGCTGGCTTGCGCGATGGCGTCTACGAGAAATGCACGAGTATCTTCGATACTGTTCGGGCCCCAGTCGGTGAAACGGGTAACCGCTGGATCGCTGCAGTAGGCGTGCACTGCCTCCTCGTCTGCGCTGGTGAACTCGCGCAGGATGAGCCTATCGCTGACCAGCGGTATGTCGGAGATCATCAGTTTCCGGTGAACCCGGGCGGGCGGCGCTCCAGCATGGCGGCGACCGCCTCGTCGTGATCGGCGGTGTGGTGGGTGATCGCCTGCATGGCGGCGGAGAGTTCGAGCAGGGTTTCCAGGCTCTGGTGCTGTCCCTCGCGGAGCAGGCGTTTGGTCATGCGCAGCGCGTGCGGTGGGTTCACCGCGATATCGGCAGCCAGGCCGTGGGCGGCTTCCAGTAGTCGATCGGTTTCGACGACCTCGTTGACCATGCCCCAGTCGAGGGCGGTCGCCGCGTCGATCGCCGCGCCCGTGAACGCCAGCTGGCTGGCGCGGGCCATGCCGACGGCGCGGGGGAGCAGCCAGGCGCCGCCGTCGCCGGGAATGAGGCCGAGGCGGACGAAGCTTTCGGCGAACGTCGCGGTGGTGGCGGCGATGCGCATATCGCACATCAGGGCCAGATCGCAGCCGGCGCCGATGGCGGGGCCGTTCACGGCGGCGATCGTGGGGATCTCGCAGTGGTACAGCGCTTTCGGAATGCGCTGGATCCCGTGCCGGTAGCCCTGGCGCAGTTCGGCGGGGGTGCCGCCGAACATCCCGGCCTTGTCGCGCATGTGTTTGACATTGCCGCCCGCGCTGAACGCCGTGCCCGCGCCGGTGAGGATCGCGACGCGCAGGGAGTGATCCCGGTTGGCCTCGCCCACCGCGGTCTCCAGGGCTTCGATGGTTGCCTCGTCGGAGATCGGGTTGCGCTGTTCGGGGTTGTCGATGGTCCAGACGACGATATCGCCGGTGCGCTCCACGCGCAGGGGTGCGGTCACGGTTGCTCCTCGGGCCACGATGCTGCGGTTGTCTTCGGCAACAATGCCCGATCGGTCCCGGCACTGTCCCGTCGCGGCTGCCGCCGGTCGGGTGGTGGTCGTGTCGTCGGTGGGAAACGGCAGTTCGGTGGCGGCCGGCGGATGCATACGGGTGACCCGCCGGTTCTTGTACTGATGGTTGATCCGCACCGTGAGTCCGGTCAGGTTCCGGGTGCGGGCTGCGATCCGGGTCAACGCATCGGCCAGTTCGGCATCGGCCATATCGTCGAGATCGATATCGAGTAGCGCGTCGACGGCACGTTCCAAGGCGCGGACCTGAGAGCTGAGCGCGCCATTCGAACACATGTTCTAATCCTAGCGCATATGCTGGGTCGCGAACTCGATCGGACCATCGGGTGCACGGCTCGTCCCGGGTGCCCTCGACGTCGCGGCCTGCGCTGTTCGGCTCGCGGTGTGGCTTCGGTGGGCGCACGTGCCGCGCTTCTTGTGGATGATGGGGAGGGTGCCCCGAACCCGTCGATGAATGAGCTTGCACGATCGTGCATAATCATCACATGGCTGATCACACGGATATGCCCGACCGGACCGCGCCCCTGCGGGTGGCCGTCGCCGGTGCCAGTGGTTACGCGGGCGGAGAAGTGCTGCGTCTGTTGCTGGGGCATCCGGAGTACCGAGCCGGGCGCCTCGAGATCGGGGCGCTGACCGCGGGAAGCAACGCCGGAACCGCGCTGGGCACGCTCCAGCCGCATCTGCTGCCGCTGGCCGATCGCATCCTTGCCCCGACCACGGCGGCCGAGCTGGCCGGGCACGACGTCGTCTTCCTCGGCCTGCCGCACGGCCAGTCGGCCGCACTGGCCACCGAACTGCCCGATTCGACGGTGATCATCGACTGCGGTGCCGATTTCCGGCTCACCGATCGCGCCGCCTGGGACCGCTACTACGGCGGGCCCCACGCGGGGAGCTGGCCCTATGGTCTCCCGGAATTGCCGGGCGCGCGGGAACTCTTGCGCGGCGCCACCCGGATCGCCGTCCCGGGCTGCTATCCGACCGTCGCCAGCCTCGCGCTGGCGCCCGCGGTCGCGGCGGGCATCGTCGATCCGGACGTGAACATCGTGGCCGTCACCGGTACCTCGGGGGCCGGCCGGAAACTCGATGTCGGCCTGCTGGGCTCGGAGGTCATGGGCTCGGCCCGCGCCTACGGGATCGCCGGTGCGCACCGCCATACACCCGAGATCGCGCAGAATCTGACGGCTGCCGCGGGTAACCCGGTGCGGGTGTCCTTCACCCCGGTCCTCGCGCCCATGCCGCGCGGCATTCTGGCCACCTGCACCGCCCCGGTGCGAGTCGACGCCGCGCAGGCCCGCGCCGTCTACGAAAAAGCCTATGCCGACGAACCTTTCGTGCACCTACTGCCCGAAGGCGTCCTTCCGCAGACCGGTGCGGTGCTCGGCGCGAATACGGTCACCCTGCAGGTGACCGTGGACCCCGACGCCGGCCGGCTGGTGGTGATCGGCGCCGTCGACAATCTGACCAAGGGCACCGCGGGCGCTGCGGTGCAGTCCATGAACCTCGCGCTCGGCCTCGACGAGACCGCCGGGCTGCCCACCGTAGGAGTGGCCCCGTGACCACCGACGCCAACCTCGTCCACAACCAGGGAGTCACCGCGCCGCTGGGTTTCCGGGCGGCCGGGATCGCCGCCGGACTCAAAGCCAGCGGTAAACCCGACCTCGCCCTCGTCTTCAACGAAGGCCCCGATTACGCCGCCGCGGGCGTGTTCACCAGCAACCAGGTGAAGGCCGCCCCTGTGCTGTGGTCGCAGCAGGTGCTGAAATCCGGGCGGCTGCGCGCGGTGATCCTGAACTCCGGCGGCGCCAACGCCTGCACCGGCCCGCTGGGTTTCCAGGACACCCATCGCACCGCCGAGGAACTCGCCACCGCACTGAGCAACTGGGGCACCGAAACCGGTGCCGGTGAGGTCGCGGTGTGCTCCACCGGCCTGATCGGCGACCGGTTGCCGATGGACAAGCTGATCCCCGCCGTCACCGAGATCGTGCACGAGATGGGCGGCGGTATGTCCGGCGGTACCGACGCCGCGCACGCCATCATGACCACCGATACCGTGCCGAAAGAAGCGTCCCTGCACCACCCGGCCAAATGGAACGTGGGCGGGATGGCCAAGGGCGCGGGCATGCTCGCGCCGTCGCTGGCGACCATGCTGGTGGTCCTCACCACCGACGCCGTCGCCACCCCGGAACAACTCGACAGCGTGCTGCGCAAAGCCACCCGGCGTACCTTCGAACGACTGGACGTGGACGGTTCGATGTCCACCAACGACACCGTGCTCCTGCTGGCCAACGGCGCCAGCGAGGTCGCGCCGAGCCAGGAGGAACTGGAGGCGGCGGTCCTGGCGGTCTGCGACGATCTGGCCGGTCAGTTGATGGCCGATGCGGAGGGCATCACCAAACGCGTCCTGATCACCGTGCAGGGGGCGCGCAGCGAGGACGATGCCCTCACCGCGGCCCGCATCATCGCCCGGGACAGCCTGGTCAAAACGGCGCTGTTCGGTTCCGACCCGAATTGGGGCCGGGTGCTGGCCGCGGTCGGTACCGCACCTTTCGAGCTGAACCCGGATGTGATCTCGGTGTCGTTCAACGGTTTTCCCGTCTGCATCGACGGCACCGGCGCGCCGGGTGCTCGTGAGGTCGACCTGTCCGGCGCCGATATCCATGTGGTGGTCGATCTGCGGCTGGGCGACGGATTCGCGACCGTCCGCACCACCGACCTGTCCTACGCCTACGTCGAAGAGAACTCGGCCTACAGCTCATGACCGAAGCGATCCACCAGCTGTCCGCGCTGGACAAAGCCCATATCCTGGCCGGTGCCCTGCCGTGGCTGCAGAAGTTCCGCGATAAGGTCGTCGTGGTCAAATACGGCGGCAACGCCATGATCGACGACGACCTCAAACGCGCGTTCGCCGCCGATATGGCCTTCCTGCGCACCGTCGGTGTACACCCGGTGGTCGTGCACGGCGGCGGCCCGCAGATCTCGGCCATGCTGAAAAAGCTGGGGATGGCCGGGGAATTCCGCGGCGGTTTCCGCGTCACCACACCCGAAGTGATGGAGGTGGTGCGGATGGTGCTGTTCGGCCAGGTCGGGCGGGAACTGGTCGGGCTGATCAACGCGCACGGACCGTATGCCGTCGGAATCTCGGGTGAAGACGCCCGGCTGTTCACCGCGACCCGCCGCACCGTCGATATCGACGGCGCGGCCACCGATATCGGCCTGGTCGGCGACGTCACCGATGTCCATCCGGGCGCCGTCCTGGATCTCATCGGCGCCGGCCGGATCCCGGTGGTCTCGACCATCGCACCCGACGCCGACGGCGTGGTGCACAACATCAACGCCGATACCGCCGCGGCGGCGCTGGCCGAAGGAATCGGCGCGGAGAAACTGGTCGTCCTCACCGATGTCGAGGGCCTCTACACCGACTGGCCCGACCGTTCCTCGCTGACCAGCGTGATCGACACGGACGCGCTCGCCGACCTGCTGCCGTCGCTGGATTCGGGGATGGTCCCCAAAATGGAAGCGTGCCTGCGCGCGGTGCGCGGCGGTGTGCCGGGCGCGCATGTCATCGACGGTCGCATACCCCATTCGGTACTGCTGGAACTGTTCACCGGGGAAGGTATAGGCACCATGGTCACACCGGCGGCGGACGAGGAAAACGGAGTCAGAGCATGAACACTGCGCAACTGCGGCAACGGTGGTCGAATGTGATGATGCGTAACTACCCCACCCCCGAGGTCGTGCTGACCAGGGGCAACGGTGCGGTGGTGTACGACGCGGACGGCAACCGCTATGTCGATTTCGTGGGCGGGATCGCGGTCAACAGTCTCGGGCACGCGCATCAGGCGATTCTGAGCGCCGTGATGGAACAGCTCGGGACGCTCGGCCATGTCTCGAACCTGTACGGCAGCGAGCCGGTGATCGAACTCGCCGAAACACTGTTGGCGCATTTCGGTGACGGGGACGGTCGCGCCTTCTTCTGCAATTCCGGTGCGGAAGCCAACGAGGCCGCGTTCAAACTGGCCCGGCTCACCGGCCGCCGCAAAATCATCGCCTGCGACGAGGCGTTCCACGGCCGCACCATGGGCGCACTCGCGCTCACCGGCCAGCCGTCGAAGCGCGCACCGTTCGAACCGATGCCGCCCGGTGTGGTGCATGTGCCCTACGGCGATGCGGCGATGCTGGAGCGTGCGGTGGATTCCGATACGGCCGCGGTATTCCTGGAACCGATGCTGGGGGAGAGCGGTGTGGTGGTCCCGCCGCTGGACTACCTCGTACGTGCCCGGGAGATCACCGCCCGGCACGGTGCCCTGCTCATCCTGGACGAAGTGCAGACCGGTATCGGCCGGACCGGGAAGATGTACGCGCACCAGGCATTCGGCATCACCCCCGATGTGATGACCCTGGCCAAAGGGCTGGGTGCGGGTCTGCCGATCGGCGCGGTCCTGGCCACCGGGCACGCCGCCGATCTGTTCACGCCCGGAATGCACGGCACCACCTTCGGCGGTAACCCGGTCAGTGCCGCCGCGGCGCTGGCAGTCCTGCGCACCATCGCCGAGGACGGCCTGCTCGACCATGTCGAATCGGTCGGCAAACGGCTCAGCGACGGTATCGCGGTCCTCGAACATCCGCTGATCGCCGAGGTGCGCGGCGCCGGCCTGCTCATCGGTATCGGCCTCACCCATCCGGTCGCACCGCAGGTCGAGGCCCGCGCCCGCGCCGCCGGGTATCTGGTGAACCCCGCCAAACCCGATGTCATCCGGCTGGCGCCGCCGCTGGTACTCACCGAAACCCAGGCCGACAATCTGGTGCTGGATCTGCCGGTGATCCTCGACGAGGTACTGGCCGAGACGAAAGGAGCCCAGGGGTGACTGCTTCGACCGCCGTCCGGCACTTCCTGCGTGACGACGACCTGACTCCCGCCGAACAGGCCGAGGTCCTGGCCCTGGCGGCCGAACTGAAGAAGAATCCGTTCGCCCGCCGCCCGCTGGAAGGACCGCGCGGGGTCGGGGTGGTCTTCGACAAGAACTCCACCCGCACCCGCTTCTCCTTCGAACTCGGTATCGCGCAACTCGGCGGGCACGCGGTGGTGGTCGACGGGCAGACCACCCAGCTCGGCCGCGACGAAACCCTCGCCGATACCGGCCGGGTGCTCTCGCGTTACGTCGACGCCATCGTCTGGCGTACCTTCGGCCAGCAGCGGCTCGAGGAAATGGCCGGTACCGCGACGGTCCCGGTGGTCAATGCGCTGTCCGACGATTTCCACCCGTGCCAGGTGCTGGCGGATCTGCAGACGATCACCGAGCGTAAAGGCGACCCGAAAGGCCAGGTGCTGACCTATTTGGGCGACGGAGCCAACAATATGGCGCATTCGCTGCTGCTCGGCGGGGTGACGGCCGGGATGCATGTGCGGATCGCCGCGCCTGCGGGTTTCCAGCCGGCGGCCGAGGTGCTCGCCGCGGCGCAGGTCCGGGCCGCGGAAACCGGTGGCAGCGTTGCCGTCACCGACGACCCGTATACCGCGGCAGACGAGGCGGATGTCCTTGTTACCGACACCTGGACCTCGATGGGGCAGGAGAGTGACGGCTTGGACCGGGTCGCGCCGTTCCGCCCCTACCAGATCAACGCCGGGCTGCTCGCCTACGCCGCCAACGACGCCATCGTCCTGCACTGCCTGCCCGCACATCGCGGGGAAGAGGTCACCGACGAGGTTCTCGACGGCGACCAGAGCGCGGTGTGGGACGAGGCGGAGAACCGCCTGCACGCGCAGAAGGCCCTGATCGTCTGGCTGCTGGAACACGAGGGCGCACAGCGACGATGACCGAGGCCCGCACACATTCCACCGGCCCCATCACGGCCGCCACCCGGGCCGGCCGGCAATCGCGGATCATCGCGCTGCTGGCCGCGCATCCGGTCCGCAGCCAGACCGAACTGGCCAACCTGCTCGCCGCCGAAGGGATCGAAACCACCCAGGCCACGCTCTCCCGCGATCTGGACGAACTGGGCGCGGTCAAACTCCGCGCGGCCGACGGCGGCGCCGGTGTCTATGTGGTCCCCGAGGACGGCAGCCCCGTCCGTGGGGTCACCGGCGGTACCGGCCGGCTGGCGAAACTCCTCGGCGATCTGCTGGTCTCCACCGATTCCAGCGGCAATATCGCGGTCCTGCGGACCCCGCCCGGCGCGGCCCATTTCCTGGCCAGCGCCCTGGACCGATCGGCCCTGCCCTATATCGTCGGCACCATCGCCGGCGACGACACCATCGCGGTCATCGCCCGTGAACCCCTGACCGGCGCCGAACTGGCCGCGAAAATCGAGAACCTGGCCTGAGTTGCGCAGCTGACCGCAGCCGCGCGGCTCAGGAGGGTCGGCGACCATCGCGCTGGGGGATCGGCTCAGTGGTTGTTGACGAGTTCCTGCAGGAACGGTGTGGCGAGTTCGATGCCCATCACGCCCAGTGCCAGGGCGGCGTTGCCCAGGGTGACGACGATGAAGCCGATGGTCTCGTAGTTGTCCTGCGCCCACTGCTGCAATGTCTGCACGGTCTTCTCCTCCCTTCGCGATTGCGCTGATGGGATGTGACCAGCGTCGCACCTCTACGGTGGGTGGCCAAGGGCTGTTATCGAGTTGGGAGGCGAGGTGTGGTGTGGTTACCGCAGGTAAAGGCCTATGTGACCCCCGGTTATGAATGAGATTGCACCATCGTGCATAATCATTTGCAACGGCGGCGCGAGCCGGACCGGCAACGGGCCAGCATACTGCTGGACAGCGGTCACCGGATCCCGCGGAGACCGCACACCCGAGAACGAACAGCAGACCAACGCACACATCCTAGGGAGCACCAGAACATGTCCGATCGCGTCGTACTCGCCTACTCCGGTGGGCTGGACACCTCCGTGGCCATCAGCTGGATCGGCAAGGAGACCGGCGCCGAGGTCGTGGCCGTCGCCATCGACCTGGGGCAGGGCGGCGAGGATATGAACGTGGTGCGCCAGCGCGCCCTGGATTGCGGCGCCGTCGAAGCCGTGGTGGTCGATGCCCGCGACGAGTTCGCCGACGAGTACTGCCTGCCCACCATCCAGGCCAACGCCCTCTACCAGGACGAGTACCCGCTGGTCTCGGCGATCAGCCGGCCGCTCATCGTCAAGCATCTGGTCGAGGCCGCGAAATTCCACGGCGCTTCCACCGTCGCGCACGGCTGCACCGGTAAGGGCAACGACCAGGTCCGGTTCGAGGTCGGTATCGGCGCGCTGGCCCCCGACCTGAACGTGATCGCCCCGGTCCGCGACTACGCCTGGACCCGGGAGAAGGCCATCGCCTTCGCCGAGGAGAACAAGCTCCCGATCAACGTCACCAAGAAGTCGCCGTTCTCCATCGACCAGAACGTCTGGGGCCGGGCCGTCGAAACCGGGTTCCTCGAGGATCTGTGGAACGCGCCCACCAAGGACGTCTACGACTACACCACCGACCCCACCGTCAATTTCGAAGCCCCCGACGAACTGATCGTCACCTTCGACCGCGGTGTCCCGGTGGCCATCGACGGCCGCCAGGTCAGCGTGCTGGAGGCGATCGTGGAACTGAACGCCCGGGCGGGCCGTCAGGGCGTCGGCCGGCTGGACATGGTGGAAGACCGGCTCGTCGGCATCAAGAGCCGGGAGATCTACGAGGCACCGGGCGCCATCGCGCTGATCACCGCCCACCGTGCCCTCGAAAGCGTCACCCTCGAACGGGAACTGGGCCGGTACAAGCGGCAGGTCGAGCAGCGCTGGGGCGAGCTGGCCTACGACGGCCTGTGGTTCTCCCCGCTCAAGCGCGCCCTCGACGCGTTCGTCGCCGAAACCCAGCAGCACGTCAGCGGCGATATCCGCATGGTCCTGCACGGCGGCAATGTGACCGTCAACGGCCGGCGTAGCGAACAGTCGCTCTACGACTTCAACCTCGCGACCTACGACGAGGGCGATACCTTCGACCAGTCGCTGGCCAAGGGTTTCGTACAGCTCCACGGCCTGTCCTCGAAGGTTGCGGCCAAACGCGATCTGAACCAGAAGTAGGAACCCGCACACCCGGTCGCCCGCAACGGCGGCCGGGTGGTCTTCGCGATCGGTCGATGTCCGGCCGGCCTTCACGCTGTCCGCCCCGGGACCGGACGGCGGGTAGGCGCGCTGCGGCAGCGGCCGGCATACGACGAACGCCCGGTGTACGGCGCCGGGGGACTGTGCGGGCTGCGCTCGGTACGGCGGATCGGATCCGGTGGGGTCGGCCGGGTGGGTCGGAGAACGGATTGGCGTTCGTGGCCGGAACAGCCTCAGGGCGATTGTGGGCGGAACAGCGACTTTGCCGATCGTCGACCGATCTCATAATGCTACGCAGTCACTCCGGAGCGGCCGGTCGTGGCGAGCGGCGGCATACAGAACCAATACCGTAGAGGCCGACCCGGCCGGCATATCGAGACGTGGGAGAGACAGTGGGCACCAACGAGGGCGCGTTGTGGGGCGGAAGGTTCGCATCCGGTCCCGCCGAGGCGATGGCGGCGCTGAGTAAATCGACCCAGTTCGACTGGGCACTCGCGCCCTACGACATCCGGGCCTCCAAGGCGCATGCCCGGGTGCTGAACAAGGCCGGCCTGCTGTCGGAATCCGATCTCACCGCGATGCTCGCCGGCCTCGATCGGCTGGCCGCCGATGTCGCATCGGGCGCCTTCGTGGCCGCCGAATCGGACGAGGACGTCCACGGAGCCCTCGAACGCGGACTCATCGAACGTGTCGGTACCGAACTCGGTGGGCGGTTGCGGGCCGGACGTTCCCGCAACGACCAGGTCGCCACCCTTTTCCGGATGTGGCTGCGCGACGCTGTGCGCCGGATCGCCGCCGGGCTCGTCACCGTCGTGGACGCATTGGCCGAGCAGGCCGCCGCCCACCCGGATGCGGTGATGCCCGGCAAAACGCACCTGCAGGCCGCGCAGCCCGTACTACTGGCACACCATCTCCTGGCGCACGCCCACCCGCTGCTCCGCGATATCGACCGGTTGCGTGATTTCGACAAACGGGCCGCCGTCTCCCCGTACGGGTCGGGTGCGCTGGCCGGTTCCTCGCTCGGTCTCGACCCGGAGGCGATCGCCGCGGATCTGGATTTCGATGCCGCCGCCGCCAACTCCATCGACGCCACCTCGTCGCGCGATTTCGCCGCCGAGGCGGCGTTCGTGCTCGCGATGATCGGTGTGGACCTCAGCCGGATGGCCGAAGAGGTCATCATCTGGAGCACTCCCGAATTCGGTTACGTCACGCTCGCCGATGCCTGGTCGACCGGGTCGTCGATCATGCCGCAGAAGAAGAACCCCGATGTCTCGGAACTCACCCGCGGCAAAGCCGGCCGCCTGATCGGTAACCTCACCGGCCTGCTCGCCACCCTGAAGGCGCAACCCCTGGCCTACAACCGGGATCTGCAGGAGGACAAAGAACCCCTGTTCGATTCGGTGGCCCAGCTGGAACTGCTATTGCCCGCCATCGCCGGACTGGTCTCCACGCTCACCTTCCACACCGAGCGAATGGCCGAACTCGCTCCCGCCGGATTCACCCTGGCGACCGATATCGCCGAGTGGATGGTGCGCCGGGGCGTGCCGTTCCGTGTCGCGCACGAAGCGGCCGGCGCCTGTGTCCGCGCCGCCGAGACGCGGGGGGTGGGGCTCGACGAACTGACCGACGCCGAATTCGCGGCGATCGATCCCGCCCTCACTCCGGAGGTACGCGAGGTTCTGACCGTCGAGGGGTCCGTGGCTTCGCGAAATGCCCGCGGCGGCACGGCGGGGGAGCGGGTGCGCGAACAACTCGCCGAGGTCCGGCAGGCCGCCGGCGATATCCGCGCCTGGCTGGGCTGACCAGCGCGTTTATTCCGCGTTCCAGAGGGGGCGCGAGGGCATTGGTCGAACTGCCCAGCCCGTTTCGAGCAACCGGCGAGTTGGCTCTTGCCGGCCCCGGCCCGCGACCGCTTGTGAACGTCCGCCGCAACTGTGCCCGCGGTCGCGTTGATTCTGGAGAAGTCCGGCGGCGCGCTCGATGGTGATTCTCGCTGCCGGTATCGACCCCGGAGCGGCCTATCCGCCACCGCCGCGTGGTGCAACGGGCGCACTACGCGTGAACACGCCACAGCATCGGCCGGCCGATCTCGTACCGGAGCGGAAGATCGCTTCCTCGCGCCGCGCTCGTTGTCGGCCACAGAAACGGTGGCCGGAGCCCGACGCGGCCCAGAACTTCACGGCAGGCGTGTGGATAAGGTGGAATTACTTGTCCATACGTAGATATGCGCATCCAAGCATGAGCATCCGAAGGGGCTCGAGGGGCAATGCAACCAGACGGGCCCTACGGGGCAATACAACAAGGAATGCCGGAGATTACCGCGTCGAATCTCAGGGTACGAGCGGCTGGGCGGTAGCTACCTCGAGCACCCCGGCGAACCACGGACTGAACTCGTGCGGTTCCTCCCGCATCTGCCGGCGCAAGTCGTCGGGATTCATCCACCGGTATGCGGCGACCTCGGCCGGGTCGGGTTGCGGGGCGGCGTCGTCGAGCAACCCGATCAATACGTGATCCCATTCGTGTTCGACGTAGCCGGTGCGCGGGTCTTCGGCGCGGTACCGGTAAACCCCGACCTCGGTGAGCTCGACCCGGAACCCCATCTCCTCGTCCAGTCGGATACCCGCGGCCTCGGCGACCGGCTGGCCGGGTGCCGGGTGACCGCAGCAGGTGTTGGACCAGCGCGCGGGAAACCGCGTCTTGCCGGGCGCGCGCTGCTGCAGCAGTAACTGCCCGCGGCTGTCGAAAACGAGTACCGAGAAAGCCCGGTGTGGCGCGCCCGGGGCGCGGTGGGCATCGGAAACCGCGCACGATCCGACCGGGTTACCGGCTGCGTCCACCAGTTCCACGGGCAGCGATTCCCGGTCGGTGGGGGCGGTCGGCAGCTGGGTCGTATCGGTCACGTTCCCACCCTATCGGCGCGGGCGGGTAGGTCCGCCGAGGTGAGGGGTACATGATGTAGATGTCACAACGGACGGCCGGTCCGGAGTGCGATATGGCAGGCTTTGGTGCATACCTTGTGGTTTGTGAGGTAGACCACGCCACGGGCAGGGCTGGGAGTGGAACGTGAAGTTGAGTGTGCGAGGTTTGGTGGGATCGGCGCAGCGGGTGATGGCCACCGCGCAGAACGGTCTCGAAGTCATCCGCTTCGGCGGGCTCGGACGCGATACCGATTCCTCGCCGTTCGAGATCGCCGAGCGCCGGCCCATGTACCGGTTGCGGCACTATTTTCCCGCGGAAACCGGTGGTGGTCCGGTGGTGCTGCTCGTACCGCCGCTGATGGTGAGTGCCGATATCTGGGATGTCAACGGTGACGACGGTGCCGTCGGGATTCTGCACCGCGGCGGAATCGACTGCTGGGTGGTCGATTTCGGTTCCCCCTCGACTGAGGAGGGTGGCTGGCAGCGGGATCTGGCCGACCATGTCCTGGCCGTGCACAGCGCCATCGACACCGTCTGCGCGGAAACCGGCCGCACCGTGCACCTCATGGGGTACTCACAGGGCGGGATGTTCGCCTACCAGGCGGCCGCGTTCCGATCGGGAAAAGGGATCGCGAGCATCGTGACCTTCGGCAGCCCGGTCGATATCGTCGCCGGGATGCCGCTCGGGCTGCCGCATGCCGCGGTGACCGATCTGGTGGATTTCGCCGCCGATCACGTCGTGCCCCGGCTGCCGATCACCGACCGGATGGTGCGGATCGGATTCCAGCTCTTGGATCCGGTGAAAACCACGAAGGCACGGATCGATTTCCTGCGCCAGCTGCACGACCGCGAGGCCCTGCTGCCCAAGGAACGCCAGCGGCGGTTCCTGAGCAACGAGGGCTGGGTCGGTTACGCGGGTCCCGCGGCGGCGGATCTGCTGAAACAGTTCGTCGTGCACAACCGGATGATGCTCGGTGGTTTCGTGATCCGCGACCAGCCGATCTCGCTGGCCGACCTGAAATGCCCGATCCTGGCTTTCGTCGGCGAGGTCGACGAAATCGGTCAACCCGCAGCGGTGCGCGGGATCGTCCGTGCGGCGCCGCGCGCCGAAGTCTATGAATCAACGGTGGTTTCCGGGCATTTCGGCTTGGTCGCCGGTTCCATGGCGACCCGGTGCACCTGGCCGCGAGTGCGCGACTGGGTGGACTGGGTCGAGGGCGGCGATCCGCTGCCGGAGGACATCTTCCCGATGGCCGACCAGCCCGCCGGGAACGCCCCGCGGACCGCGCTGATACGCGCCGTGCACACCGCCACGGCATTGGCGGAGGCCGGTGCGGGGGTCGGCCGGGCATTGGAACAGGTGGCCGCGAATACGGTCCGCGGCTCGGTCGGGCTGGTCGAGGGCGCGGCGCGGACGCTGCCCCGGCTGACCCGGCTCGGCACGATCCAATCCGGAACCCGGATCTCGATAGGCCGGCTGATGGCCGAACAGGCCCGCCGGACACCCAACGCGGAATGCTTCCTGTTCGACGACCGGGTGCACACCCATGCGGCGGTCGATGCCCGGATCGAGAACGTCGTGCGCGGGTTGATCTCGGTGGGAATCCGCCCGGCGACCCGCGTCGGGGTGGTGATGGAGACCCGGCCCAGCGCGCTGGTGACCCTCGCGGCACTGTCCCGGATCGGCGCGGTCGCGGTGCTGCTGGCGCCCGACAGCGATCTGATCACCGCCCTCGAGCAGACCGGGACGGTGATCCTGGTCTCGGATCCGGAGAACGTACGCCACGCGGTGGCGACCGGAGCCCGGGTGCTCGTACTCGGTGGCGGCGATTCGCGGGGCCTGGCGGTCCCGGCCGGCACCGATCTCGTGGACCTGGAACAGATCGATCCGCAGCGGGTCCACATTCCGGGCTGGTACCGCCCCGACCCGGGCCGCGCGCGTGAACTCGCGTTCATCCTGGTCTCGGGCACCGGCGACCGCCTGGATATCAAGTACATCACCAACCACCGCTGGGCCTTGTCGGCGTTCGGTACGGCCTCGGCCGCCTATCTGGACCACAAGGACACGGTGTACTGCCTGGCGCCGCTGCATCATTCGTCCGGCCTGCTGGTGAGCCTGGGCGGCGCCATCGCCGGCGGCAGCCGGATCGCGCTGGCCAGATCACTGGACCCGGCGCAGTTCGCCGGGGAAGTGCACCGGTACGGGGTCACGGTCGTCACCTACACCTGGACGATGCTGCGCGATATCCTCGACGCCGAAGTCTTCCCGGCCGGGTATCCGCATCCGATCCGGTTGTTCATCGGTTCCGGTATGCCGGCCGGTTTGTGGCGGCGGACGATGGAACAGTTCGCGCCCGCCCGGGTCCTGGAGTTCTACGCCTCCATCGAGGGCGATGTGGTGCTGGCGAACGTGCCCGGAGTGAAATTCGGCTGTAAGGGCCGTCCGGTGCCGGGCACGGCGCGGGTCGAATTGGTGGCCTTCGACCCGGTGACCGGCCAGGTCATGGTGGACGACAACGGGTACGCCCGGCGGTGCGCGGACAACGAGGTCGGGCTGCTGATCGGGTCGGCCGGGGTGAATGTCGATCTCTCCCGCGGCGGATTGCGCGGAGTTTTCGAACAGGAGGATTCCTGGCTGCCCACCGAGAACCTGTTCCGCCGCGACAGCGATGGCGATTACTGGCTGGCCGACCGGATCGATACGGTGATCCGGACCCGCCGCGGCCCGGTGTTCACCCAGCCGATCGTGGATGTGCTCAACGATATCGCCGCGGTCGATATGGAGGTCGCCTACGCGTTGCCGGCCCGGGACCGGGTACTGGCGGTGGCCGCGGTGAGCGTGCGGCCCGGTTTCGACCTCGGTGCCGCCGATGTGACCGAAGCGCTGCGGTCACTGCCACCCGGGCAGCGTCCCGATGTGGTCTACGTCGTGGACGATATTCCGCGGAGTCCGTCGTTCCGGCCTTCGGCCCACGCGGTGCGGGAGACCTACGCGCCCCGGCCCGGCCCCCACACCTGGTGGTACAACCCGGATTCGGAGGCCTACGAGGATCTCACCGATGTGGGTTCGCTGGGACTGCTCACCTGAATCCGGCCGCTGCCGCGGCGATCGGTAGGGCCGGGTGCTGCCTCGGGATCAGCAGCGCCGGCCGGCTACCCGGCGTTCAGCAGCGGAACTCGGTGACGGCGGTGAGCACCCGGTCGAGCTGGCTGCGGGTGAGCATGGGCCACAACGGTAGCCGGACGATCGTCGCCGCGAACCGCGCACTGCGGGTGCAGGGGACCGGTGCACGACCGTATTTGAGTCCCGCGGCACTGGAGTCGAGCGGTACGTAGTGGAACGGGGCCACGATGCCGCGCGCGGCGAGATGCCGGATGAAGGCGTCGCGGGTGTCCTCGCCGGGCATGCGGAGATAGAACAGGTGGGCGGTATGCCGCCGGTCCGGCGGCACGGTCATCGGCGCGACACCCTGACTCGCCGCCCACGACGCCAGCCCGGCCGAATAGGTATGCCAGACGCGGTGCCGGGCGCGCTGGATCGAATGGAATTCGGCCAGTTGCGCGTCGAGCACCGCGGCGTTCAGTTCGCTGGGCAGATAGCTGGATCCGATGTCCTGCCACGAGTACTTGTCCACCTGTCCGCGCAGGAAACGCGCCCGGTCGGTGCCCTTCTCCCGGATGATCTCCGCACGCCCCATCAGGATATCGTCGGACAGCAGCAGGGCCCCGCCCTCGCCGCAGTGCACGTTCTTGGTGTCGTGAAAACTCTGGGTGCCGACGGTGCCGAGCGTACCGAGGGCCTTGCCCCGCCAGGTGCCGCCGAGGCCGTGCGCGTTGTCCTCGATGAGTGCCAGGCCGTGCCCGCGCGCGAGATCGCCCAGCGCGGCCATATCGGCCGCCACCCCGCCGTAGTGCATCACCACGATCGCCTTGGTGTGCTCGGTGATCGCCGCTGCGGCGGCCGCGGGGTCGATATTGCCGGTCGTCTCGTCGATATCGACGAAAACGCAGGTCGCGCCGTGGACGGCGAACGCGGTGGCGGCGGAGGTGAACGCGAAACTGGGCACGATCACCTCATCGCCGGGACCCAGTTCGAGCAGTAGAGCGCCCAGCTCCAGCGCGTGCGTGCACGAGGTGGTGAGCAGAACGTGCGGGGCGCCGGTGATCTCGGCGAGTTTCGCGGTCGCGGTGGCGGTGAACGGGCCGTCTCCGTGGCAGTGATCGGATTCGAGCACCGTGGTCACGTTGGCCAGCTCGCCGGCCGCCCGGTACGGCCGGCTGAAGATGATCCGGTCATCGCCGCGTTCTCCGCGGAGGGGAGCAGGCGCGGTGTGGTTACGTCGCGCTGTCGTCGCCGTGGCCGACCCGCTCATCCGGCCGCCACCTCGGCCCGCGGCCGGGCGAGCGACTGCGCGGTATCGGCCGGCGGCCTGGGCGTGGGGGATTCGATGGTGAGATACAGCGGTTTACCCACCAGGATGTGCAGCACCACGCCGAGGTATTCGGCGATGAGCCCGAGCGAGAACAGCAGCGCGCCCGAACACAGCAGCAGCACGACGATGATCGACGCCCAGCCCTCGGGATTGCCGTCGCCGCCGGTCACCGCGGACCAGATGATCACGGCGGCCAGGATCGTGCCGGCTACCGCCAGCGTGACCCCGAGCAGGCTCACGACGCGCAGACCGCGAGTTCCGCTGCACAGCACCATCTTCCAGAACAGCGAGAACAGACGCCGGTAGTTGTACCCCGATTCCGGGCGCCCTTCGCTGCGTAACCGCACCGGAGCCGTAGCGGTCCGGCCGACCACCCAGGTGAGTGCGACATCGAGATATGCGCCGTTGGCTGCCACTTCGGCGAGCCGGCGCCCGATATCGCCCCGGATCAGCCGGAAACTCTCGAACCGGGTCGAGTCCGGGAACGCGAACAGGGTGGCGAGAACGAGTTTGGCGCCGCGGGAGGTGAGGTTGCGCAGCGGCCCGTGCGGGCGGGTGTTGGTGGGCCGCGAATACACCAGATCCGCGCGCTGCCGGTAGGCGGTGTCCAGGAAATCGGTGATACAGGCCGGATCGTGCTGGCCGTCCTCGTCCATGGTGACGATCCAGCCGCCGCGCGCCGCGGCCATGCCGGCGATGGTGGCGGCGTCCTGACCGTAGTTGCGGCTCAACCAGATCACCCGTACCAGCGGGTTCTCCCGGGCCAGCCGCTGCAGAACCAGATCCGACCCATCCGGCCCGCAGTCGTGCACCAGCACGATCTCGGTCACCCGGAAACGCAGACCGCCCGGCGTGGCGGTGGTCGTGGCGAATTCGTCGAGTTCTCTGACGAGCCCGGCGACTGTCTGTTCACCACGGTAGACCGGTACGACCACCGAAACCCCGCACACTCCGGGCGAATCGGGATCCGGCCCGTTATATGTCGTGCCCGGCGGGGGCCACGGCGACCCCGAAGCCGGGTGGGTGGTGGTGCCGGCTGTCGCCGGCCGGCGGATGTCCGGTGCGGAAACGGACTTGGGCGGAAACGGCATTGGCGAGATCGACTTTCGACGGAGGATAACGCGTGCCGGGTCTCGATGACGCTGGTGAGCCCGAGAAATGCGAACTCTAGCAGGTGTACCCGGCGTCGCGCGGGTAGATTCGATATGCGTCGTTACGGTCGGTCCCCGGGCCGCAGCCGGTAGGGTCTGGGACCCGTGGTGGATGGTCGAGCCGATGATCGGCGGGATGTACTGCGGTGGCCTCCGGTGTACGCGGCGGGGGCGGTGGCCGCCCACTCGGCGGCGCTGCGGGCGAATCCCCGGCATTTCCACCGCGGCGACACCGAGGCCCGGTACGCGCCGCTGTGGGTGATAACCGGACGTTCCCTGTGGGAGGGGAAGTTCGCGGTGCTGGTGCCCGAGCACCGGCCGGCCGGTGCGCACGCGATCGGAAAAGCCGAACTGCTCGATCGACCGCAGGCCGAACTCGAACACACCCGGCGCGACCCGGCTTGGAAGATCGGCGATGCGGCGGGCGCAGGTTCACTCGGGCCGGCACTTCTCCAGATCGCCCATCCGCGCGGTCCTCGGCGAAGCGGCCCGGCATGCACCGGACGGGAGACCGGAAAACCCGAGCTCGTGGCCGCGAAGTCATGACGAGAGAGCACACCGGAACCCAGGCTTACGGCGCCGGCCACGACGGTTTCGCGCGCGAACATCGTCGACCCGGCGATCACGAGGAGCCGGACCGTCTCTCCACGGACTCCCGGCACACCATGGAATCCGCCGCCGATCGGGTCCAGCTCTCGAAGGAGTCGGAAACGTCCGTTGGAGGCCCGGTGCCGGTCGCAGCCCAGTTCGGAGATCCACCGGACGACGCCGTGCGGCGCTCGGCCGTTCCGGCCGCATCGCTGTCCGGTGCCGGCGCGGGAAGGGCCCGTCGCAATGGACCGGGCACGCTGCTTCGCCTGGCGAGGCGCCGGGAGATCGCGTTCGCGATGGTCGGCGTCGTGAATACAGCGATGGGTATCGGGCTCACCGTCGCCTGGCTGGCGCTGCTGGGGGATGCGGTGCCGCCGTCCGTGGGGGTTGTTGCCGCCTACGTCACCGGGATCGGTGTCGCGTTCGTCCTGCACCGCCGGCTGGTGTTCCGGGTCCGCGGGCGGGTCCTTCGTGATTTTCTCGGGTTCGCCGCCGTGAACTGCGGGGGTCTGGTCGCCAACGCGGTGCTGCTCGAGCTCGCCGTGAGCCTGTTCGGATTCCCGCGCGCGCTTTCCGCAGTGGTGGTCATGGGTGCGGTCGCCGCCGGTACCTTCTTCGGCCACCAGTACATCTCGTTCCGCCGGCCTGCGGTGTGAGCGCGATATCGGAGGGCGCCGGTGCCCGATCCGTGGCCGGGTACGCTTCCATTCCATGTCCGAGCACACCATTCTCGATCCCACGCTGCTGAGCCTGCTGGCCTGCCCGCAGGACAAGGGGCAACTGCACCTGGTCCGCACCGGCGACGGCGCAGAGGTGCTGTACAACCCGCGGTTGCGCGTGGCCTATCCGATCGACAACGGGATCCCGGTACTGCTCGCCGACGAGGCCCGTGCGGCCGACGAGGCCGAGCACGCCGATTTCGCGCGGCAGTTCGGCGAATAGCGCCGGCGCTCAATCCGCGCCGCCCGCCGCGGGAACCTCACCGATATCGCCGGTGAGATAGCGCTGCACCGTGGGGCCGACGGCGGCGACGAGCCGGTCGAGTGGCAGCTCGGTGACCGGATCCAGCTTCACGATCTTGCGCGATATGATCACGCCCATGATCTGGGACGCGGCCAGCGCCACCCGGAGCCGGCCGTCGTCGGTATCCGTGGCGATACGCCGGCGGATCCGTTCGAAGATCACCGAGAGCAGGAAATCCCGCGCCGGCGAGGTGTCACCACCGGCGACGAGGCTGCGGAACAGGGCCACGGCACCGGTACCCGCCGGCGAATCCCAGACGGCTGTCACCGCGCCCACCAGGGTTTCGCCCAGTTGATCCAGCGGGGTCGTATCCACTCGCGCGAGCACGACCTCCGGGTCGACCGGTAAATCCACCACGGCCGCGAACAACTGCTGCTTGGTCCCGAAATAGTGGTGGATCAGGGCCGGGTCGACGCCCGCATCCGCCGCCACCGCGCGGATCGAGGTCTTGTCGAACCCGTTTTTCGCGAAGCGCTGCCGGGCCGCATCCAGGATCGTTGCGCGAGTGCGGGAGGTGCCCGGCCTGCGTCCCGGCCGCCCGGGACGAGGTTCGGGAGCGGTGCTCATGCGGTGCGCCGGCGTAGCGTTGCGGCGCCCAGGCACAGGGCCACCGCGGCGAATCCGGCGACGATCCCCAGGTCCCGCCACATCAGCCCGGTGGGTTGGCTGTGTACCGAGACCTCGTGCAGCGCGTCGACGGCATAGCTGAGCGGCAGCAGATTGCTGATCACCTCCAGCCAGTCGGGCAGCTGTTCGCGTGGCACCAGCAACCCGCACAGGAAGATCTGCGGCGCCGCCACGACCGGCATGAATTGCACCGCCTGGAACTCGGTCCGCGCGAAGGCGCTGCACAACAGCCCCAGCGCGACCCCCAGCACCGCATCCACCATCGCGATGAGCACCACCCACCCGGGGTTTCCGGCCGCATCCAGGCCGAGCAGACCGAACGAGACCAGGCAGGCCACGCCCGCCTGCGCGGCGGCCGCGAGCGAGAACGCGGTCCCGTACCCGCCGAGCAGGTCGAGTTTGCTCAACGGTGTGGTGAGCAGCCGTTCGAGTGTGCCGGAGCTGCGTTCGCGCTGCATGGCGATGGCGGTGATCAGAAACATCACGATGAACGGCAGGATCCCGAGCATACTGATCCCGACCCGGTCGAACAGGCTCACCGGCTGCTGCGGTGTGGCCGGCACATCCTGGTAGATGAAGTAGAGCAGGGTCATCAGCAGCGCCGGCACCACCAGGATCATCGCGATCGTGCGGTGATCGTTGCGCAACTGCCGCAGAATCCGGGTGGTGGTCGCCGCATATGCCGCGAACGGTCGCGGTCCGGTGCCGCGATCCATGACCTGCGCGGCGGGTCCGGGGTGTCCTGGTGCGGTGTTCGCACTCGGTGCCGCACGGTGAGGTTTTCCTACGTCCCCCGGGCTCGATCCGCTCATACCGGTTCTCCCAACGTGATGAGGGCCAGGAAAGCCCGTTCGAGGTTCTGCTCGCCGGTGCGTTCGCGCAGTTCGTCGGGGCTGTGTTGAGCCAGCAGCCGGCCGTCCCGCATGAGCAGCAGCCGGTCGCAGTGTTCGGCCTCGTCCATCACATGGCTCGACACCAGCAGGGTCGTACCCCCGGCAGCCAGTTCCCGGAACTTTTTCCACAGTTCCACTCGGAGCACCGGGTCCAGCCCGACTGTCGGCTCGTCCAACACCAGCAGCTCCGGTGCGGCGACCAGCGCGCATGCCAGCGAGGCCCGGGTGCGTTGTCCCCCGGAGAGTTCGTCGCCGCGCTGGTCGCGATGGTCGGACAGTCCTACAGCGTCGAGTGCCGAATCGACCGCCCCGCGGCCGGCGCCGTAGAGCGCGGCGAAATAGGCGACATTCTCGTGGACGCTGATATCGGCGTAGATACTCGGCGCCTGGGTCACGTAGCCGATCTGCCGCCGCAGCCGCGCACTGCCCGCCGGTGACCCGAGCGCTGTGATCTGCCCGGCGGTCACGATCTGGGTGCCCACGATGCTGCGCATGAGAGTGGTCTTCCCACAGCCCGAGGGCCCCAGCAGCCCGGTGATCGAGCCGCGGGGAATCGTCAGCGAAATATCGTGCAATACCTCCCGTTTACCGCGTCGCACCGTGAGGTTCCGTACCTCCACCGCGTCCTGCGTACCGATCACGGACATGAGCCGCCCCTGTTCATCCGGATGGAATTCATCGTGTGTTGAATTCTTCGCCCGGGTGCCGCCAGATGCAAGGCCTGTACGGGAAATCTGTCAACCCGGGCCACCCACCCGTGCGACCTCCCGGCCGGAACTGCCTCGCCGACCGGGCTCGGACCGCACCGGCCCCGATCCGCCGTCGGCATCACCCCGATTCGAATGAACGTCGAGGGCAACCGGTGCCTGCGCCGCCGACAACGGCGCCGGGGTCACACATCGGCACGGTGGTGATCGTTCCGGCCACCGTCCACGCGACGAACCGGGTTGTCCGCGTCCGGGCAGGAAGAGCCCGGCACCCGCCCCCGCCGCGCGCGGCGCACACCGGTTGCGACAATCCTCGGGTGAGTGCCGAGGAACTGGCCGTTGATCCATTGACCGCCGCCCGGCGCCTGCTCGGCGCGACCCTGTGGTCGGGCTCGGTGGGCGCCTACCTGGTCGAAGTCGAGGCCTACGGTGGTGACCCCGCCGGACCCTGGCATGACCCGGCCGCCCACTCCGGTCGCGGTCGTACCCCGCGTAATGCGGCGATGTTCGGCCCGCCGGGCAGGCTCTACGTCTATCGCAGCTACGGAATGCATACCTGCGCGAATATCGTCAGCGGCCCGGACGGCGTGGCCTCCGGTGTGCTCCTGCGCTCCGCGGAGATCATCGCCGGCCACGACATCGCCCGCGCCCGCCGCCCGGCCGCCCGCGGTGCCGACGGCCTGGCCCGCGGCCCCGGCAACCTGGGAAGTGCCCTCGGGATCCATATGGACGACTACGGCACCGATGTCTTCGACCCGGACTCGGTGATCCGGCTGGAACTGGGCCCGCCCGCCGATCCGTCCCGGATTCTCGCCGGCCCGCGGGTGGGAGTGAGTACCGAGGCCGACCGCCCGTGGCGGCTCTGGTTGCACGACTCCCGCGCGGTATCTGTCTACCGGCGCAGCCCGCGGGCGCCACAGATCGAGGAATCGGCCTGAGGCGGGCCGGGGATCCGATCGCACCGCCCGCAATGCGCTTGCGGTAATACGCGAAGATGAACCCGTGAGCAGCGACATCATCGACGAACTGACCTGGCGCGGTCTCATCGCGCAGTCCACCGACCTCGACGCGCTCCGGGAGGCGCTGGCCGCCGGCCCGCGCAATCTCTATGCCGGTTTCGACCCCACCGCCGCCAGCCTGCACGCCGGGCATCTGGTCCCGCTGCTGGCCCTCAAACGGTTCCAGCGAGCGGGGCACCGGCCGATCGTCCTGGCCGGTGGCGCGACCGGACTGATCGGCGATCCCCGCGACGTCGGCGAGCGCACGATGAACTCGGCCGACACGGTCGCCGCCTGGGCGGACCGGATTCGTTCCCAGCTCGAACGGTTCGTCGACCTGGACGATTCACCGACCGGTGCCCTCATCGTGAACAACATGGATTGGACCGGCGAGCTGAGTGCCGTCGACTTCCTCCGGGATATCGGCAAACACTTCTCCGTGAACGTGATGCTGGCCCGCGACACCGTCAAGCGGCGGCTCGAGGGCGAGGGGATCTCCTACACCGAGTTCAGCTACATGCTGCTGCAGGCCAATGACTATCTGCAGTTGCGCCGCACCCACGACTGCGTACTGCAGGTGGGCGGCTCGGATCAGTGGGGCAACATCATCGCCGGTGTCGAGTTGAACCGGCGCGTGGACGGGGCAGCGGTCCACGCCCTGACCGTTCCGCTGGTGACCTCGGCCGACGGCAAGAAGTTCGGCAAGTCCACCGGTGGCGGCAGCCTGTGGCTGGATCCGGAGCTCACCAGTCCCTACGCCTGGTTCCAGTATTTCGTGAACACCGCCGACGCCGACGTCGTCCGCTACCTGCGCTGGTTCACCTTCCTGGAACAGGAGGAGCTGGCCGAACTGGAGGTGGCGACCGCCGAACGGCCGCACGCCCGTGAGGCCCAGCGCCGGTTGGCAGCCGAGATGACCACGCTCGTCCACGGCGCGGACAACACCCGCGCCGTACAACTCGCCAGCCAGGCACTCTTCGGCCGCGCCGAACTCCGGGATCTCGACGAGCCGACCTTGGCGGCGGCACTGCGCGAGGCCGCCGGCGAGGGCGAGCCCGCGGAGGTGGTGCCAGGCCAAGACACGATCGTGGACCTCCTGGTGGCCTCGGGCCTGTGTGAGAGCCGCGGCGCGGCCCGCCGCACGGTGAACGAAGGCGGGGCATCGGTGAACAACGAGCGCGTGAAGGATCTGGATTGGACGCCGGAAACCGGTGACTACCTGCACGGTAAGTGGCTGGTACTCCGTCGCGGAAAGCGCAATTTCGCAGGGGTCCGGCGGGGTGCTTGAAATTGATCTTGGTGGGCTGGGTCACAAATTCGCGATCCGGCCCACCGGATCGCCCATCCACAAGCCGCTGACCTGCGAAAACATAGTCCCGATGTGGCGATTTGACGTAGCGTTATCCGCCGCGTAACTTATTCAACGTCAGAGCGACACGGACACCGACCAGGGGCCCGGAGCGAGGCGGAAACGCCGAGCCGGAGGGACCAGGGAAACGAGGTTGTACGAGGAGCGCCTGGCAGATCGGCCGAAGATGCGGAGTTTGACTCTGAGCCACTGGCCGGTTAAGCTAGAAAACCTGCCCCAAACGAAGTACTGGTTCGCCAGTCACTGAGTTGTGTGCGTGTGTTCTTTGAGAACTCAATAGTGTGTTGATGAATGTCAGTGCCAAATATTTGATTTGGTTTCGGTTCTTCATACCCCCGTGTGGAGGGCCGAACATTTAAGTCAGCTAAATTCCGGCTGGCGATTGTTTTGCTAGGTTTTCGGACTCTAGTTTGTACTTTTGATTGCGC
>NZ_JBHXMZ010000017.1:0-46127 GCF_042719915.1 Nocardia sp. NPDC058499
AACCAGTTACCGGAGACCTCGCCACATCACCAACTTCTCCACCCGGACAACGGGTTCCGCCCCACAACTCGGGCGCTTATGAAACAGGCTCTAGTGGTCCGGGCCCGCCGCGGTGTCGTTCACCGACGGCTGGCACGAGGCCAGCGCCGGTGCGGTGCAACTGCGCTCGGCACTGGAAGGTATGGCCGAACTGCCCGGGGTGCAATCGGTCCAGTTCGCCGAAGTCGAAGAATCATTACGCGACGAACTCGCCGCTACCGAACCACAGCCCAGCTCACTCAATCTCTAACCCGAAGGGGTATCGGATGTCACAGCATCGCGCCGACCGGCTGGCCACGCTCGGTGAGGCCGCTATGGCCGAGGTGGTGCGCCAGCCTCCGCCGCATGCACCTCGCCGAAACTGACCACCTCGAGCAGGCTTTGGCGTTGTGCGCGCCGATCCCGGCTGCCGCGCGCGCCGCCACCGCGGCCACAGCCGCGAGATCGGCGCCCTCTCGAAGGAGATGACCGCCGGCCGCGTCGCCCGACACTCAGGAACGGGTGACACATCGTGAAAGCAGGGAGAGACAAGTGAGCACACCAGGTGAGCCGATCACCGTGGACCCGGGCGCAATGGCCGATGCCGCCCAGTTCTTCGCTTCCATGGCGACCACGTTGATCAACGCCGTCAAAGACGTGGACAACCACATGACTGCCCTACAAGGATCGTGGCGGTCGCGGGCCGCGACCGCCTATGGCGGTGGCTGGGAGGAGGCTCGCACCGGGGCATTGAACGTACTCGAGGCACTCGGCGATATGGCCGAAGTGCTCGGTGTCAACGGCCTCGAATTCACCGGCACCGACGACGATCTATCCGGGACGGTGGCAGCCGCCGCAGCTGCCGCCGCCCCCAGCTCGCTCAACATCTGAAGAATAGGGGGAATACCACGTGAGCACCATCGACGGCTATACCGTCGACCTGGCCGAACTGCAGGCCACCGCCGACCGGCTGCGTAACCTGATCGGGTTCGTCCAGGACTCACTGGCCCAGATCGACGGCCGCGCCGCGACACTGCGCGCCGGTTGGACCGGTGAGGCCGCCACCGCATACGACACCGCGCACCGCGACTGGCTCACCGGCATGCAAGACATGCAAGACGGCCTCATCCGCATGCAAGAAGCCGCGAAAACTGCGTATACCAACTACACCAATGCCGCGCAAACCAACGTCTCCATGCTCGGCCGCGGGCCCGCTCCGGAGGGCGGGCAGTGAGCACCGACGTTATCGACGTAGACACCTACACCTACTACGAGGCCGCGGCCGTGCTGGGCCGCGGCGCGGTGGCGTTCGGTAAGGCGTTCGACACCCGCTGGCAGGCACTCGCCGACTGCGCGCACATGACCGGCAGCTATGACGACGCGAAAGCCTGGGCCCTCGACTACGACGCCCGCGCCGACGAGGCCATCGACACCGCCGTGCTGCTGGCCGAAGCGGCTCGCGGGTATGCGGTCCTGCTCACCGAAATGGGCCACAACCACGCGCTCGCCGATCACGCCTCGGTGATCGACAACCCGTGGCCGGCCCCGCACCGCCCGCCCGATCCCGAAGAAATCACGCTGTCGAAACGGCCGCCGCTACCGTCTGCCGGCGGACCCGGGCAAGGCCTGATCACCGAAGGTCTGTCGGCCGCAATCGACCTGCTCGACGAAATCGACATCATCATCCCCGACGGCGACACCGGAAAACTCGGCAACGCACACCGCATCTGGTCGGAGATGGCCGCCGATCCCGCAGTAGCCGGGTTCTCGGCCGAGCTCAGCCGCCTCGCCGACATGTTCGCCACCGTGACCACCTCGGAAGCCGTCTTCATCGACGAGGATCTGCGTGCGATGTCGACCGCGGCCGCCGCTGTCACCGGCATGATGGGGGAAATCGCCGCGGCCGCCGAGGATCACCGCGCCGGGCTGGAAGACATGCGCACCAAGCTCGGTGAACAGCTCAAACAGCTCGCCATCGACATGGGCACCGAGGCCCTGATCGGTGTCGGGTTGACTATTGTCACCGCAGGATTCGGGGCCGCAGTAGCGACAGCGCGCGCCACCAACGCCGTGCGGAAATTCGCCGGACCGATCCGCAACCTGATCACCACGTTCAAATCGATGAAGCTGGCCAAAGGGGTCAAAACCACCCACCAGGCTGCCACTCATCAACCGACGTTGAAACAGCTGGCCGCACTGAAACCGCAGAAGGCCAGCACCGGGAAACCGCCAGCACACCGACCGCGGCCGAAGGACCTACTCACCGAAGACGAGCACATTGCCATCAACTCGTACACGGGCATGGGGTTCAAAGACATCAACCAGGTCCTACGCAACCCGCTGGTCGATCCTGACCCCGCGCAGCAAGCACGGATCGACGCACTCAACGAAGCCTTGGGCAAGCTGCCGAATCACGAAGGCCCGGTAACACGACACACGAACCTGCCTCCCCACATACTCGACCAGTATCAGGAAGGTAAAACTGTCACCGAAGCTGCGTTCACCTCGACCAGCAAGAACCCCGCCGGCGCGAACACACTGTGGCCGGAAGCGAGTAGCGTGGAAATGCAGATCATTTCCAAAACCGGCAAGGACGTCTCATCATTGTCGAAGTCGCCGGAAGAGATGGAAGTGCTTTTTGCGTCGGGAACGCAGTTCAATTGTGTACAGCGATTCACCGATCCCGTATCCGGCCGCACCGTGCTCCGGCTGGTCGAAGTCTAGAAGAAAGGGTTACCCTGATGGCCGAATGGATCGCCGGAAAGCTGTTCCGGACCGAAGCCGAGGTGATCGCGGACGGCGGCCGCGTGCTCAGCGATGAAGAAAAAGCCGCCGCCATCGCCCAGTTCGACGAATGGGATCGCAACGTCCGCTCCAAGGTCGCCGACGCCCCCGGCCCCGTCGCAGGGTTCGGCGGCAAATTCTCCGACGACTTGGCCGGCACCGAATACGATCCCGACGCCCCCGGCTACGCGGACCACGAACGCCGCACGTTCGACCCGCCACCGCCGCGGGATCGGTGAGTTTGAGGGTGTAGGTCGGGCAGCCTCGCCGGGGCGGGATGCAGAAAGCCGCCGCAGCATGTATGCTGCGGCGGCCTTCGCGCTGTTCATGGGGATGTTTCAGGTGCTGGGGTCGATGTATTCGGCCTCGTATTGCAGCCGGATCGCCGTCGCGAATGCGGCTACGGCATCGACAGCGCGGCGCGCTTCCTCACGCCACCCGTGACCCCAAGGGCCTCGAAGAGGAATTCGTTGCGTCCAAGAACACCGAGCTCCAGATTGTGAGCAGGACCGGCAAGCCGACCGGGGAACTTGCCGCACATGACGGTGAAGTGATGTTTCCGTCCGGGACCGGGTTCAAGGTGCACAACAGGATCACGCTTCCGGACGGCGCACCATCATTCAGGTGACCGAAATCTAAGGAGTCCCCGCTGTGTTCGAACGATTCACCGGCCGCAAGAAAAAGCCGCCGGTGCTGACCGGCGACGACTACTTCAACAGCGACGAATACGTCCGCAACCAGGCAATATTCGACCAGTTCAACGCCGAACTCAACGCGCAGCGCGCGGCCCGGGTAGCCGACCCGACCCTGGCGCCCGAACTCGACTCCGAAACGAGGGCTGTACTCGAAGCCCGCGCCAACGAATACCTCACCCCGGAGAAACAGAAATGGACCTACGACGCCGATCACTGGTACGACGGCGACGGCAACATCCTGCTCTCCCGCCGCGACGACGGCTGGTATGACCCTGCCGGGGTGCGGCTCTACGACCTGAACTATGGCCACGCCATACCACGAGACGAGGGCGCGCGATGACCGGCCGGGCCAAGGTGCTCGCCCGGATACGACACTCGGGTGTGTCGAAGTCCGGATGAGTATGAAAGTTCTCTTCCAGTCCGGGATCCCATTCACGGTGACGCGGCGAACTGGTCAGTCCGGCCGATCTGCGCCAGGGCACCGGCCGGAGTATCCAGATGGGTGAGCGTCAGCACCGCCAGCAGGAGGATCACTCCGCCCAGGAGTGTCCCGAGAGCCCACAGGGTCGGCATGATCGACGCGCTGCGGGATCCGGGGTTGCGCAGGGAATGGCCGCTGCGTCGGCGAGGCGGGGGCCTGTCGGTGACGCGGATGGACGATCTCACGTAGGTTCCGCCCGAACATCCCCTGCGAGAGTGCCCCCGCAGTGTCTCGAACCCCATGACCGAAGTATGACGCGTCTGCTCCGTTGGAAGAAGTAGGGTAGGAGATGAAAGCATCATATGCGCTTGTGGCGGCCGTAACCTGCATTTCAATGCTTACGAGTGGCTGCTCGTTGGTCCGCGAAGCACCCGGAACGAATCCGAGACCCGAATCGCCTTGCAACGGCCCTGCCTTCGATCTGTGGAATACGCGGGAAGTGCTGGGGCCGCACGAACCTTTCAATATCGAGGCGCATCGAGCGGCAACCGGGGCGGAGCCGACCACGTTGGACGCCATCGCGGCAGTCGCGGGTTGGCGTGGGAACTGGGACCGAATGATTGAGGTTTCCGAACACGCCACCACCGAAAAGCTTGTGTCCTGGGCAGGCCCGGCCTCTGTATGTTGGGAGGGACTCACCAATGATGTCGCGTGGACTGAGGGAACCTCAGAGGGAGTGTATCTCTTTATGGATGGCGGAAACCCCGTACAGACGGTGCACTACACCGGTCCTGACAAGCTCTTCTTCATCGGAAAAATACCTCCAGTAGTACTCCGCCACGACGTACTCACCCCGAACGGCCAGTATCTGCTCCCACCCGAGTAGGGCATGAACCGGGTCGCAAAACCGCTCATGAACTATTGGAAGCTTTCGCGGTTTGGCCGCCCGGTCGGTTGATCGTGCGGCCGGCCGCGGCGTCCGTCAGTGCCGGAGCATTCCGGTGGCGAGGGCCGAAACAAATCCGTCCCATTCGGCCGGGCCGAAGGTCAGCGCCGGTCCGGCTGCGTTCTTCGAATCGCGCACGCCGACCGTCCCACCGCCGAGGAACGCGACCTCTACGCAGTTGTGCTGTGAGAGCTGCGGCTGCTTTTGAACCAGTTTGCGGTGGATAGGTTGGGCATCGGTTCCACTCCTTCAAGGCAGCGAGCACCAGATTTCTGGACTAGGTCTCCGACGGCCACGATCCACAGAATAGGCGCGGCATCGAGCGGATGCGTGCGTGATGTCGCCGTCGACAAGGTCATCCTGACTCATCAGTCTGGCGTTGCGCGCCGCGCGCCGGGCGATATTCGGCGGTTCAGAGCACGCAGACATGTCGTAATGAACGGGATTCTACCGTGAAACCCACCGTCGGAATCCGTGTCAACCGAAGGTGGTGACAGCCTCCAGCGTGGCGACAATGCCGATGAACCACTGCTTGATCAACTGACCCAGCGTCGGATAGGTGCCGTCATTCTGCCGCAACCGGAGGCCGAACAAACCCTTACCGAGCGTGGTCCGGATTATTCGCTGGACGAATATTCGGTGGATGAACGAGGCGGCGACCCCGGCGAGCACACCCGACATTATCGGGTTCCATGGTGGTTCTGGGGAATTGCCGAAATTGTGCCACATTGCGAAGCCCACTGCGAAATGCAACAGCATATCCAGGAGGAATCCGATCGTGACCAGCGTGTACCTCAGTGCCTTCGAGGCGTGAGGCGACGCCCAGTCGCCCGCCATGAGATCGTCTGTGGTCTTCTTCGGGTCGGTACTGCCGGCGGCGCGTACTTTATGTCTCATAGGGTTCGGAGCGCGCTTGTCCAGGTCCACTGCTGAGCCCTCCGCCCCGAATCCGGTGCCGTGAACTGCGGCGATGTTTCGTTGTTGTGTTTCGTCAGAGCGCAAGACTGGAACTCCTGCTGTCCGGTGGCGGCTGCGGGAAGGTCACCGACGCCGCCATATCGAGAACCATCCCGCGGTACTGTGGCCCGGTTTCGGGGTCGGCCGTCGACAGTTCCACTACGGCGATCGATGCGCCGTCCGTTGAAGGCACTGTCACCTCGATCTGGAACAGTTCCGGGAAATCGCGTGGTAGGCGGCGAGGCATTGATCCACACCGTCGGCGGTGGTCCGGGAGAGTTCGCCGATGCGCTGCACCCCGAAATGCCATCGTCGCTGGAAACTGTCGGCGGCGTCGTCGAGTGTCTGGGTGCCGATGCTCGCGGCCCCCACATCGGCCATCGCCCTGAATGCGCCTTCGAGTATATGTTGCGAATTCCTCAGTCCAGCAACAGTTTTCGCAAGTGCATCAATATCGACCTGAAGTGGTCTCGTCACCCGGCCCCCCTCCCTGTTCTTGCTGAGCCAACTGATCGGACGATACCAGTTGGCACTCGGACGAATCAGTCTCACGGGGCGGGGCATAGGCGCCGGCCCGTCCGCGCGCCGAACCGGCGGCTCGGTGAGGCTTCGAATGCTCCCATGTGCTCTGCGCGTCACGATGAAACACCGACGCCGAGGATGTGCCGGGCCGATCGTCGGCGTGACATCGACCATCTTTTGCACGGTGACGAGATTTTCCAGCGTGCAGGGCCGGGCCGGCGCGGGAGTCAGGCGGTAACACCGAGCCGCGTCGCGAGCGTCAGTGATTCGCGTTCGTTTCGGAACGACGCGAACGGCTGATCAGCTATCCGTCACCCGATAGAGAGCGTTTCATCGCACGTAGTCGCTGCTCTCTTAGCGGCGGCCGAGGACTCGCACGGTAGGTGGGATCGAGTGGAAGGGTCTGACTTGGTGTCCTTCATGGGTGTGATGGACGACCTCGAACTCGGTGATCGTGCCGACGGCCGGCCATTGCTCCGGGGTGTCTGGAAGATGGAGTACATCGACGAATCCCCACGGCGGCGTGCCCGTGCCCAAGTCGACAAACAAACCTATTACGCCTGGCTTGGGGATATCTGCGACCGTGCCGGTCACTTGTTGGCCGACCGGGTAGATGTTGCGAGCGATTTCGAGGTTCAGTTCGGTCGGATCGTGGTCGGTCATCGTTCGAGCATTTCAACCAGTCGGGCATCCAGCTGTCACCGGGTGTCCAGCTCCGGCGATTTGTTGTAGGCGTCGATAGTTGCTTTCGAGGTCGAGGAGTTCTGCAACACCAACTCCCATGGTCCGGTGTTCACTTCGAAATCCTTGCCGAACCCGACCCATTTCCCGGCCATCCGGGTGCCCGTCAGTTCGATCAGCAGTTGGATCGAACCGTGATAGCGGGCTCCCCGGTAGTAGCCACCTGGCGCGGTGAGTTCGCTCCATGTCCCGGTTGTCACATGGCCGTCTACAGTCAGATCCATCTCCAAGGATGATGGGGATGATCCCGGCAGGCTGCGAACGGTCAGCCGGTCGTCGTGCTGCAGGATGACGACATAGTGGGCGGCCGTGAACGTCGCGTCCCGCCCACTGGAGTAGTACTCGTACCGGGAAAGCCACACGCCGGAGTACGAGCCAGGAAGCCGGGAATGGGTTCCACCGGCGGGCATCGCGCTCTGGCCCGGCCCCACCTCACTGATAGCGGATTCCACCTCTTGGCTTCCGTCGGGGCCGGATAGGCTGCGGCCGGCCATGACCGCGCCGAAACCGAGTGTCTCGATCGGTAGCCCCATCACTTTTTCCAATGCGCGGGCATGTGACGGGCGCGGGTTGAGTGTTCGGCCCGCTTCCCAGCGTTGAACGAGTCGCTTTGTGGCACTGGAGCATCCGGCTTCACGCAGCGCACGGGCAAGGTCGTCCTGACTCATCAGTCTGGCATTGCGCGCCGCGCGCAGAGCTGTATTCGGTGTGGTAGCCATACGTTGCACTTTAGCGTTTGGACGCCTTAATGTCGCCTGAAATATGTACTGATTGACGCCTTCTCAGTCGTCGTATCGCGGCCGGATGGTCAGCGAATGTGGACGCAGCCCCGCCGCCGGGTTGAACCCGATAGCCCCGGCGGCGGGTGCACACCATGCCGACACACGGGACAAGGGGAGTGATATGGCCGGCGAACTGCCGAAGGCGATCGGAATGGTCCGAAGGGATGTCATAGGCCGCGGCGCCGATATCCACGCGCTTGCCGAACAGCGCGGGTATCGGGTGGTGTACAGCGTGATCCTCGATACCGGTCCGCTGGTTTCGGCGCTGGTGATCGCCCAGCACATATACGAGCACGACGCCACCGCAGTGATCGTCCCTGGTTTCGAGCACGCAGATTCGGTGCGTCATGTGATCACTGAACTCGCCGCGCTCGTCACTCCGATGCAGACCTACCCGCGCGGCTTTCGCTGGCCGCTGGCTGAACTGGACAATCACCGGTGACGGGCGCCGATATCGCTCTGGTCGTGCTTGTGATCGGGCTCGTGGGTGTCACCGTCGTGCTGTTCAGGGCATAAGTTGGGAGGATACCTGCTCGGAAACCTGGTCGTGGAAATGGATAGTTGTACCTGTTCGGTCGTGAGCGGCGTATCCGCTCACACGGTGCCGGCGTCCCCGGGGCGAGCGTTGCGGAGTTGGCCCCGCAGCGCCTTGATCTCTTCGTCGCTGATCGGCCCGTGCTCTGCTTCGGCCGCCGTGACGAGTTCGTCGAGGTTGTCCCGTTCGAACTGATGGGTTCGGGCGGTGTCGTCGTCGGTGCGGAACACAAGGATTCCCGCGATCCGGTTGACCAGGCGTGCGAGGCGTGGCACATCCGGTGTCGCCTCACGGGGGCGGAGAATCCGGGGGTCGCGCAGCGGTTCAGTGGTTCTGCGGTGGCGCAACGTGGCTCGGCCCGCGGCGATTACGTTCCGGGCCCGATCGGTTTCGCCGTGTAGCAAGAGTACCGCCATCACATCGCCCTTCCGGAAGACGCGGACCGGAGCTTCGTACCGGTTACCGGATTTCCGGCCGATATGTTCCACCACGGCGTAGCCCGGCAGTGAGGGCGCGAGTCGTCGCATCCATGGGTTCATGTACCGGAAGCCGAGCCGATCGATCCATTTGGGGAAGAAATACGGCAATGAACCTTCGGTGCTCGACATTTGGATCAGTTTAGGAACCTCCGGGTCCGTTGGACACCCTTCGCAGGTTTGCTACCGATTTCCGGCCGGTGACGAGCAGCAGCAGGTCGGCGATCGGGGCGGTGACCGGTGTCCCCGAACCTACGGACCAGTCCGTGTCGGTAGTGGTCAAGCGGTGGCCGGCGAGTGTGCGGCGGGCGTGGAAAGGCCAGCCCATCTGCCAAACCCGGTCGGCGGACCAGCGGGCGGCGTCGATCGGCATTTCGCGGGGGATTCCCAAGGGAGTTGCGATGTCGTGGCCGTGTACCAGTAGATCCATCAGGCGGTCCACAGCGTTGGTGGCGATCGGCTGGTGGCGGAGGGTGGCGATTGCGCGGAGTTCGGTGAGCAGATCCTGTGCGGAGTTGCGGTCGGCGTAGCGGCGGGCGGTGCCGAAATTCATCCGGGTGATGCTTCCGCCCGCGAGCGCCGTCTGCCACAGCAGCCAGGGGAGTTTCGCCTGCGAGGTGAGCAGGATATGGGCGACCACATCGCGGACCCGCCAGCCTTCGCACAAGGACGGGTGGTCCCACTGTTCTTCGGTCAGGTTTTGCAGTAGGCCGGCCAGGCTGGTGCGTTCGACGGCGACGGCCGTCCAAGCGAGTTCTTCGGTGGTGACGTGCATCGGCGGACCTCCTGTGCTGGATCGTTTCCGGTAGCGTAGGAATTCCAGTCGGGTGGAGGTTCAACTAATTGTGGCCTACATCACTTATCCGTCGAATGTGGTGAGTATCGGGGAAGCATCCCGGCGCACCGGCGTCCCGGTGCGCACCATCCGCTTCTATTGCGACGAGGGGATTCTGGCGGCGCAGCGCACGAGCGGCGGGCATCGAATGTTCACACCGGAGACGCTCGACCGGTTGGTTCTGGTGCGGGAACTGCGGGCAATAGGTCTCGGGCTGGTCGCAATCGCCGACGTGCTCACGGGTTCGCGTGCTGTCCCGGAGGTGGTCGCGGTCGAGCGCGCCGCGGTGGAGGCCGATCTCGCTGCGCTGTCCTGGCGGCATGCGGTGCTGGTCGCGATCGAACAGGCCGGCGATCCGCTGACGCTCAGGAAACTGGCAGCAGTTGCCGAGCGTGGTGCGGCCCGCACCACCCTCATCGACTTCTGGCGCCGGAACCTGGCGGTCATGCCGGCTTCGGAGTTCGACGGATTCGTCGAAATGGATATTCCACGGGTTCCCGCGGCGCCGTCGCCGCGTCACGTTCTCCTCTTCGCCGAACTCGGGCAGCTGGCGCGCTCGCCCGAGCTTGCCCGAGTGATCTCCCGGCAGATCTGGGGCGCCGGGGAATCGGCGATCCGGGACCGGCGAGCGTTTCTCGCCGCCCTCGCACCCGCGCACACCGCTGCGGCGGAGCGGCTGGTCGCCGACGACCCGCCGGATCCGGGGCCGGAACTGGACCTGTACGTCGCCGCGCACGCGACGGCCCGCGGGCGCCGCGATACCGAGGGTTTCCGGCGCGAGCTGGCCCGCGGTACCACGATCAACGACCGCCTGTCGGCACGCTATTGGACGCTGACGGCCGAAGCGCTCGGCACTGCTCACACCACGGGCGGTGTTCAGCAGTGGCTGGACACCGCACTCCTGCATTCGCTGGGGCCGAGTAGCGGCTGACGGTGCGGCAGGCCGCGGGAGCGCGCCGGACGTTCAGTGCAGCTCGAGCACGGCTTTGCCGTGTAGGCGGCGTGACAGCAGAGCCTGGACTGCGGTATCTGCCTCCGACCACGACCCGCGCCAGGTGATGTTCGGATCCAGGGCGCCGGTTGCCACCTGGGTGGCCAGCCAGCCGAAATCACGGTCCAGGCCGGTGCAGGCGAGGAGGAAGAAGGTAGTGATCGACCGGTCGTGACCGCCCTGGTCGCCGAGAAACGCCCCGTACGGAAAGGTTTCCGCGGCGCCTGCCGCATGGCCCACTGCCACCAGCGTGCCGCCTTCGGAGAGGCGCTGGTATGCGTCCACGAGTTGCCGGCCGCCGACCAGATCGATCACGCCGTCGACCGGCTCGGAAAGGTCGGTGGGTCCGGTGACGACTTCGGCCGCTCCGAGTTTGTGCAGGCCGGGTGTATGGGTGTCCGGGCCGGCGGTCGCCGCGACGACGTGTGCGCCACCGCGGTGGGCGAGCTGGACGGCATAGCGGCCGGTGCCGCCGGTTGCGCCGGTGATCAGGACTCGGCGTCCGAGGATCGGGCCGAGCCGGTGCAGTGAGCGTAATGCGGTGGTTCCGGCGACCGGGATCGTGCTGATGGCGCCGTGATCGGCGTGTGCGGGAGCCGTGCCGATCAGATCGGTGTCGACCGCACGTTGTTCCGCCCAGGCGCCGGCCGGGCCGAGAGTGACCACCGGTGTTCCGGCCGGTGGGCCGGAGCCGTCGGCGGCGGCTCGTTCCACGATCCCGGCCGCCTCCCAGCCGAGAACGGCACCGTCGGCGGCGTCGGCAAGGCCGTGCCGGATTTCGCCGCTGTTGAGTGAGGTGGCGGTTACACGCACTACTGCCTGGTTCGGTGCGGGTTCGGGGTCGGGGGCTTCGCCGAGGCGTAGTCCGGAGGGTGCGGACCGGTCGACGACCAATGCGTACATGTGGCGGTGCCTTTCGAATGCGGGGCGTGACAGTGGGGTATCTGCCGACTTGAAAGTGCCACTCAGTGGCAAATGATGTCAAGGGGCAATAGTCAACCGGAGGCAGTAGAGCTATCGTGTGGGTATGGCCGATGTGGTGAGCGAGCGGTTGCCGCTGCGTGAGCGAAAGAAACAGCGCACGCGCGAGACGCTGATCGACACAGCGCTGGAACTGTTCACCGAACGCGGTTTCGACAGCGTCACGCTCGACGAACTCTGCGATCGCGTCGAGGTGTCCAAACGAACCTTCTTCCGGACCTTCGCCAGCAAAGAGGACGTGGCCATGGCGCCGCTGCGCGACCTGTGGTCGGCCTACCTCACGGAACTGTCCGATCGTGAACCGGAACCCGGACCGCTCTCGCGAACACTCGAGGAAAGCCTGCTCGCGGCGCTGGACCGGATGCCCCGGGACGGCTGGGCCGGCCGCGCCGTGCGCAGCCACCGACTCGCACAGTCCACGCCGTCGATGGCCGCGAGCAACCTCGAGTTCTGTGCCCGCACCGTACGGGCCGCGCTGGAGATCCTGCGGGAGCGATTCGATATCGACCCCGGCGCCGATAGCCGCCCCCGCCTGGCCCTCGATATCGCCGTCGCCGCCTTCCACTGTGCCCTCGACACCTGGAGTGCCGAGCCCGGGTATACGGGTCCGGCCTCCCTGACGAGTCATACCCGTGCCGCCCTCGCCGCCGTACTCGAAGCACTCACCATGACGGTGCCCCCGCGGGGGGAAGCCGGAGCGTGAGGGACGAGGGAACCGGAACTCGCGTCACGTTCGGCGACCCTGTGTGAGACCAACGTCGGCGACGACACTGAATAACCGGGTATGCGAGGATGTTCGCGACTGAACTGGACGGCACCCGATGGCGGCGCAGTTCGCCGGGGTGAGGGGAGAACAAGTGCTCCTGTCGTAGAACTGCTCCGAGGGTAGGCGCTCCCGGGCAGTTTCGGATGGGCCTGCGCCCCCGCTCGAAGGCCGCCCCGGCGCACACCCTGCCTACTCGCCCGCTATGTACCGCTTGACGTTTCGAACATGATTCCGTGGTCGGGGTCTCGGTACTCGACACAAGCGAGGTGTTCGATGACAAGGAACCAGTATTCCGGCGGGCCGACCGCGATTGCCGGAGCCGGGCCGGCGAGCTCCTCGCCGAACGGCCATAGCTGTTGTCGCGCACTCGCCGACTTCGCACAAGGACGAGTGGTCCCACTGTTCCTCGGTCTGGTCTTGCGGTAGGTCGGCGCGTTCTGCGGCGACGGCGGTCCGAGTGAGTCCTTCGGTGGTGTCGGTGTCGTTCATCGGCAGACCTCCTGTGCTCGACCGTTTCCGGTAGCGTAGGAATTCCAGTCGGGCGGAGGTCCCAAGAGTTGTGTCCTACATCTCGTCGAATGCGGTGAGCTTCGGGGAAGCTCCCCACCGCACCGGCCTACCGGTGCGCACCATCCGTTTCTACTGCGACGAAGGAATCCTCGCTGCGCAGAGCGGTGGACATCGCATGTTCACACCGAATGCTCTCGGCGGTGTTCAGCAGTGGCCGGATACCGCTCTCCTGCGGTTGCTCGCGGCGTGCGGCGGCGGACAGCGGTGAACGTGGTCTCCCTCGACGAGCTGGCGCGCCGGGTGCGGGCGGCTACCGACAGCCCGGATCGGAGGTATTTCGTGGGGCTGGCCGGACCGCCGGGTGCGGGAAAGTCCACGCTTGCGTTCGCACTCTGCGCAGCATTGAATTCGCCGGACGAGGAATTCGCCGGTGTCGCGCCGATGGACGGCTTTCACCGGACCAGCCGGGACCTCTCCGATGCGGGTGAGCTCGAAAACAAAGGACAGCCGGGTACTTTCGATATCGGTCGATTCACCGCGAAGCTGCGCGAGCTGCGTTCGACACCGGTGGGCGCCGAGGTCGGATGGCCGGTCTACGATCGCGGGATCCACGACCCGGTGCCGGACGGTGTGGTATTCCGGCGGCAGCGGATCGTCGTGGTCGAGGGGAACTATTTGCTGCTGGACGAACCGGGCTGGCGGGATGTGCGTTCGTACCTCGACGAATGCTGGTATCTCGATGCCGGGACCGAGACGATCGAACAGCGGCTCTATGAGCGGCACCTCGCCGGAGGGAAGACGCCCGAGATCGCACACGCACGGATAGCGCACAACGACGTGCCCAATGCCGCACTCGTCGCCGGAACGCGTGCGCGGGCCGATCTCGTGCTCACGCCTCGGGGCGCGGGGTACCTCGTCCGGGGAGCTCGCTGAGGCGAGTGCACCATTCCCGGGTGCCGAAGAATCGGCAGGAGAAGCTCGCCACCTCCGACGCCAGTGTCAGGGAGCGCACGAAATCGTGGCCGGTGCCGGTGAAGTAGCAGAACGCGCCGTGCAGGATATCGCCCGCACCCAGCGTGTCCACGGCACGGGTTTCCGAGATATCGATGCGGAATTCGCGGTCACCGGTCAGTCCGATGATCGGTTCGTCGCCGTTGGTTATCGCGATGTTCTCGACGCCGGCGGTGCGCAGGTACGTGAGCACGGCATCGGTATCTCCTGCAGCGATACCTGGTGGTGCGAAGGCGGCGGAGCATATCGCCGACCGGATATGCGGGAGCAGGGCGACATGGGAGTCCTTGAACCGGCCCGCGTCCAGAACGGCCGGAATGCCGAGCGCGCGGGCCAGTTCGCAGAGTCCCGCGGCCAACGCCGGATAGTGCCCGTCGACCAGCACGACATTCACACCGGTGAGCCGATCGGCGAGACGGTGGTCGAACTCGACGGCGATCCGGGCCCCGTCGAGAGAGACGATCGTGCGGGTGGCCGCCGATTCCGCAACCACGATGGACGACACCGGAGGCTGGTGGTCACTACCGGCGCGGACATCGACGACCCGCACGCCGTGCGCGGACAGGTCGTTGCGGATCAGGTCGCCGAGCCGGTGGCTTCCCACCGCGGTCACGAGAGTGGAAGCGCCACCGAGCGCGGCATAAGCAACTGCGGCGTTGGTGGCGGGCCCGCCCGCACCGATGAACTGGTCGAGAGCTTGGGTTTTCGTGTCCTCCGCCGGATAGCTGTCGACGAGGTAGGCGATATCCACGGTCGAAATGCCCGCGAACAAGCCGATTTTCGGGACGGCTGGTGTGCTGCCCGGGTTCATATCGCTCTCCGGTCAGCCGGCCGCGGCCAGCGCTGCGTCGTCCGCGGCGGTGTCCGCATCGGTCCAGCCGGCGTCGGACGGTGGGTTTTCGATATGCCAGCGCACGGACTCGCCTACCCGTTGGAGTGGATCGGCCGGTGCCCAGCCGAGAAGGTCCTGCGCGCGGGCCACGGAGATCAGCAAATGCTGGGCCGGTGCGCCCGTCAGGGCCAGGTCCGGCGGCAGGACGGAGTCGGGGACCGTGACCAGTTCCGCGGTCGAGCCGGCGGCGTCGAGGATCTGCTCCAGCCAGGTGCGGATCGGCACGGTCTGCGTTTCACCCAGGTTGACGGGCAGTCCGTCTGCTGTCCGGTGGTCCAGGGCGGCGAGGACACCGGTCGCCAGGTCGTCGACATATCCGCGGGTCCAGAGGAGGTTTCCCGCGCCGATCGGGATCCGGGTGCGACCGGCTCGTAACCTGCGGAGTATCAGGTCTTCCCGGTGCTGCCGGTCGTGCGGTCCGTAGATCAGCGGTAGCCGCAACACCACCGCGCCGCGCGCGAGCCAGCGGTCTTCGACATCGCGTTTGCTGTAGTCGTCGGGGACCTCCGGCAGATCCGCGCCACGGTACGGGTAACGGTTGCGCCGCAGCTCCGAATCCTCGGTCAGCGGCACCGGCGAATCGCACCGGCCGGCCAGCAGCGCCGCATGGGCCTGGTAGACATCCTGGCTGGACAGCACCACCGTTGGCACTTCGGGTAGGAAGGGCAGGACCGCATCGACACCCGCAGCGGTCAGTGCGAAGCTGTCGATTACGGCGTCCGGGGCGAAATCACGGATTCGGTCGCGATGCTGTGCGAGATCGTGTCGATCGCTGAGTAAGTGCTCGACCGGTAACCAGTCCGCAGGTTCACTATGGCTCCGGTGGATCAGCAGGACGTGATCGCCGCGCGCATGCAGGCGTTCGACAACACGCCGACCCAGAAACAGCGTTCCTCCGATGACCAGAACCCGCATAGCGCCACCCTAGTGCGGGGCCTGTCGGCGAGTGGTCCGGTCCTCGCCCGGTATGGCAACAGGTTCACCGCAAGGGCCCGGGGCCGTTCGACGATGTGAGGGCAATGATGGACTTGCCGTCGGTACCGGGCTGCGGTCGGCATGCCTCATGCGGCGTTCGTGCGGTGGGCGGATGGTCATACCGCGGCCGAAACGATCACGGCGGGGGAGCGGCGATGTCGTCGGCCGGCGCTGTGGGGGCGTAGACAGCTCGGGCAAGCGCGAGCTTCGCCCGGCCTGCCCCCTCGACGACGGTAGCGTCGAAGCCGGTGCCCGCGGGGCGCTGCGGCACCTGATGGAGGTCGTCGAGCATCGTCCAGCCCGACCCGAGCTCGATCAGCGACCGATGTTTGGTGGCATAGAAATCGCTACTGACCGGGATCGCCACCCCGGTGGCGCCCGCCGTCGCCGCGACCAGATGCATATGGAACCGGGTGGTCAGCCAGGACTGCCCGGCCGTGATCGGTAACCCGTGCTCCCAGATGTCGACGAAGGGGTAGAAGCGGGCGCCGGGCAGCTGGTGTTCGATGAGATCGAATACCTTCCGGTCCTCGCCCGGGATCGCCTCGACCACACCGATCCGTTCGGGCGGAACCTCCCAGGCGCGCAGAATCCGCAATACGGCCGAAGCCAGTGCGTCGAGACCGATATCGACCTGATCCCCCTGTAGGCACAGCATCACCTCGGGCGGGTCGTCGTCCTCGTGTGTCCGGAGTTTCGGCTGCGCCAGGAACGCGTCGTCGATGCCGGGAGTGGTGCCGAGCAGTTCCGCGGATGGCCGGTCGCGGACGTCGGCGATCGCGAATTCGGCGGCGGTGGCCCGCACCAGCTCCGCGGCGCCATCCGGCTCCGGGAACAAGCCGAGGCCGGTCGCCGCGCAGCGGGCACCGGAGGCGCGGGCGGCCGCCGCGGCCCCGGCGAGCAGCCCGATATGTCGTGGCCAGATCCGGTTGATATAGCCACCGCCGAGCAGATGGATGACGTCGGCGCGCCGCAGCAGCGCGATACCGCGATCCCACCGCGGCGCCAGACCGGGGTCGCCTACCGCCCGGCGCACCCAGGACGCCACCTGCCACGGGTCGTCCGACGGCGCCTCCCAGCACAGCCGCCACAGCGTATCGGTGAAACGCACCCGCGGATGCAGATCGCCGAGCAGTACCTGCGCGGGGCCGGGGGAATGCGTATCGACCCACACCTGCGCCTCGGGCGCGGTGTCGGCGAGGTACCTCAGCCAACCGGCGGTGATGAGCTCGTCCCCGTAGTTCGGGTGGCCCGCCGGACCGGCCAGATAGTAGAGCGGCGGTGGGTGCATGGCGGCTCCGATCGACCGAGGAGGCGTCCGGTCATGGTATCCCGGCAAGTCCGGGCGGCTCGGTGGGCTGATCGCGCTCCGGTGCTTGCAGAGCCGGGTACCAGATACCGGTGAGCACCTCGGCGGCCTGCTCCGCGGAGACCTCGATGGTGCCCTGCATGGCCCAGCGTGTGAAGAACCGTTCCAGCTGCGCGACCAGTAGTTCGATACGCAACCGCGCCTCGTCCCGGCGTGCGGCGGGCCAGCGGGCGAGGAAATCCGGCATGCTGTCGGCGAGTGTCATGATGCCCTCGCGGACGGCCTTGCGGAACTCCGGTTCGAGGGCGGTGGCCTCGTCCCAGGCGGGCAGCATGTCCTTGTTCTCGAAGAACCAATCGATGGCCCGGCCCATCCAGACCGCGAATTCTTCCCGCGATCCGGTGGTGAGAACTCGGTCGAGGTCGGCGTAGACGAAGCGGACTCCCGCCTGGGTGCCCCCGTTGGCGATCGCGCGCAGCACCTCCGGTTTGCCAGTGAAATGCAGGTAGAAGGTGGCTCTGCTGCATCCGGCTGCGGCGGCGATGTCGTCGACGCGCACCGCGGAATAGCCCCGGGTTTCGAAGAGGTCGCGTGCGGCGTCGACGATACGTGCCGTGGTCGAGCGCTTCTGTTCCTCGCGCAGCGTGCCGCGGCGGACTGCGGGCGGTTCGGTCGGCATGAGCGCCATCCTAGACGGTGCAATCACTCACTGGACGGTGTGTCCAGCGAGTGTTACGTTGTGGTTCAGGTCACGGCGGTGGGGCGCCGTTGATCGCGGCCGGACAGGAGTTGTGCATGAGTTCACCGGAACTGCCCAAGGTGTGCGTTATCGGCGCCGGTCCCTCGGGGATCACCACCGCCAAACGTCTCGCCGAATACGGGATCCCGTTCGATTGCTACGAAGCATCCGACGAGGTCGGCGGTAACTGGTATTTCAAGAACCCCAACGGGATGTCGGCCTGCTATCAGAGTTTGCATATCGATACGTCGAAGTACCGGCTGCAATTCGAGGATTTCCCGGCCCCCGCGGATTGGCCGGACTTCCCGCATCATTCGCAGCTGCTGCAGTACTTCAAGGATTACGTCGACCACTTCGGCCTGCGCGACCGGATTCGTTTCAACACACTGATCACCGGCGCCGAACGCGCCGCGGACGGCCTGTGGACGGTGACGACGAGCGCCGGCGACACCGAGATCTACGATGCGCTCATCGTCTGCAACGGTCACCACTGGGACCCCCGATTCCCCGACTATCCGGGCGAATTCGACGGCGTACTCATGCACAGCCACGCCTACAACGATCCCTTCGACCCCATCGATATGCGCGGTAAGCGGATCGTCGTGGTGGGTATGGGCAATTCCGGCCTGGATATCGCCTCCGAGCTGTCGCAGCGGTTCCTCGCCGAGAAGCTGTTCGTCTCCGCGCGGCGCGGTGTCTGGGTACTGCCGAAATATGTGAAAGGCCAAGCAAGTGACAGGCGTTCGATGCCCTCCTGGATCCCGGCGAAGCTCGGCCTGAAACTGCGGCAGCGGGCCGTGCGCAAATTCCGTGGTGAGATGCAGAACTACGGGCTGCCGGCTCCGGACCACGAACCGTTGGAGGCGCATCCTTCGGCGAGTGAGGAATTTCTGCACCGCGCCGGCTGTGGCGATATCGAGTTCAAACCGGCGATCACCGAATTGGACGGTGACCGCGTCCATTTCGCCGACGGTAGTAGTGAACAGATCGACGTCGTGCTGTGCGCCACCGGCTATCACATCAGCTTCCCGTTCTTCGCCGATCCCACATTGCTCCCGGATACGGAGAATCGGTTTCCGTTGTTCGCGATGATGATGAAACCGGATATCGACAACCTCTTCTTCCTCGGCTTGGCGCAGCCGTTGCCGACCTTGGTCAATTTCGCCGAACAGCAGAGCAAATTCGTCGCCGCCTACCTGACCGGGCGTTACCACCTGCCGCCGCGTGCGGAGGTCGACCAGCAACTACGTGAGCAGGAATCCCGGCGCCGCGGGCGGTATTACGATTCGCCGCGGCACACCATCCAGGTCGAGTTCCTGCCCTATGTCCAGCGGTTGACGAAGGAGCTCGAGGCCGGTGCAGCCCGTGCTGCCGCCGCGGGCAACTCACTACCCGTGGCTGCCGCTGCGATGCAGGGCGTTCGGTGATGAGCGGCTCCGCTGGGTTCTGCCGTGACGAATTCGCGCAGGTGCGTGCGGTGTTCGACGAACAGCTCGAATCGCAGGCCGAGCTCGGTGCGGCCTTGTGCGTAACCGTCGACGGGGAGCCGGTGCTCGACCTGTGGGGCGGCTACGCCGATCCTGCACGTACCAGACCGTGGGAAGCCGACACCTTGGTGAACGTCTTCTCGGTCACCAAGACCATGACCGCGTTGTGCGCGCTGCTGCTGGTCGATCGTGGCGACCTGGATGTTCATGAACGCGTGGCCCACTACTGGCCGGAGTTCGCAGCCAACGGGAAATCCGAGATCGAGGTCAGGCATCTGCTGTCGCACACCTCGGGTGTATCGGGCTGGGAACCACCGATCGAGCTGGCCGATATCTACGACGCCGAGGCCGCGGCCGCCCGGCTGGCAGCGCAGGCCCCGTGGTGGGAACCGGGGACTGCCTCGGGCTATCACGCATTGAACTACGGCCATCTGATCGGCGAACTGGTGCGCCGCATCACCGGGATCTCGCTCGGGCAGTTCTTCGCCGCGGAACTGGCTGGGCCGTTGAATGCCGACTTCTCCATCGGCACCGGCCCCGAGAAGGCCGGCCGCATCGCGACCCTGATACCGCCGGCGGCGACTCAGTTCGATATGGCGGCACTCGACCGCGACAGCGTGCTCGTCAAAACCCTCACCAGCCCACTGCTCGATATTGCCGAAACCGCGACCCCGGCGTGGCGGGCAGCGGAAATCGGCGGGGTCAACGGCCACGGTAACGCGCGGTCGGTGGCCCGGGTGCAGTCGCTGATCTCGTGTGGGGGAGTGCTGGACGGGCGGCGCTACCTGTCACCGGACACCCTCGACCTCATCTTCCGGGAGCAGGCCGACGGTGTCGATATGGCACTGCTGACCCCGCTGCGTTTCGGTATCGGCTACGGCCTGCCGCATCCGCAGACCGCGCCGTACGTGCCGGACTTGCGGGTGTGCTGGTGGTCCGGTTACGGCGGTGCGATGGTCGTCAACGACCTGGACCGGCGGATCACCTTCGCCTACACGATGAATCGGATGGCGACCGGGCTGATCGGTTCCGATCGATGCGACCGCTATCTGAAGGCGGTTTTCGATACGGCAGGTGGCCGGCGCTGACCGGTGCCCGGGAGCGGCTCGCGAGGTGCACGCGGCCGCTGCCGGTGGTCAGAAATAGCGGAGCACGATATATGCCCAGGCGAGCACGCTGCTGAGCGCGGTGACGACGATGCCGTAGCGGGTGAACTGCCAGAACGTGATCGCATGCCCCGCTCGCTGGGCGATTCCGAGCGCGACCACGTTCGCGCTCGCGGCCACCGCGGTGCCGTTTCCGCTGAAATCCGCGCCGAACGCGAACGACCACCACAGCGCCTGCCCCTGCTTCGGGTCGGGTGTCTGTTCGACCAGTCCTTCGACCACCGGCGCCATGGTGGTCGTGTACGGGATGTTGTCGATGAACGCGGCCACCACCGCGGACCCGAAAACCAGGACGCCCGAGGCCAGGAGCGGGTTGTCGCCGAAGGCGGCGACGGCGGCATCACCGAGCAGGCCGATGACACCGGTGTGCACGAGACCGGCCACCATCACGAACAGGCCCATGAAGAAGACCAGCGTCCCCCATTCGACCTCGCGCAGGATATCGCGGATATCGAGCCCGGAGATCAGCACCATGGCGCCGGCGCCGAGCAGCGCGATGATCGACGGCGCCACATGCAGCCACGAATGCAGGCCGAATCCGATCACCACCCCGGCGAGTACGAGCATCGAGCGGGTGAGCAGCCGCGGGTCGGTGATGGCGCGGCGCTCCTGCAACGTCATCACCGTGGTGATGTGCTTCGAGGGCTCCCGCAGATGCGCACGGAACAGCCAGCGGGTGAACAGCACGAACAGTACGAAGATCACCGTCACCGCGGGTGCCATATGGATCAGGAAATCGTTGAAACTCAGGCCCGCCCGGCTGCCGATGATGATATTGGGTGGGTCGCCGACCAGGGTGGCGGCGCCGCCGATATTGGCGGCGAGGACCTCGGCGATGAGGAACGGCTGCGCGGCGAAACCCAGCCGCCCGCACACCACGATGGTCACCGGCGCGACCAGCATGATGATGGTGACATTGTCGAGGAGCGGGGAGGCGACCGCGGTGATGATCATCAACATCACCATCAGCCGGAACGGGCTGCCGCGGGAGCGTTTCGCGGCCCAGATCGCCAGGAAGTCGAACAGGCCGGTGTGTTTGACGACGCCGACGATCAGCATCATGCCCAGCAGCAGGAAGATGACATTCCAGTCGATCCCGGCGTGCGCGTTGTAGAAGACGTCCTCACCCGGCACCAGCCCGAGCACGGTCATGGCCGCCGCCGCGATCAGCACGACCTTGACTTTGTCGGCGCGTTCGGTCGCGATGAACCAGAACGCTCCGACGAAAATGGCTACCGCCAGGATCTGATTCATCGGCTACCTCGCCTCGGCCCGGCGGGATTCAGTCCTCGGGCCCGGCGACGGCCAGGCTGATCAGCAATCGTTCGAGGGTGATTCCGCCGATGAGGGCGTGCGAGCGGTCCACCACAGCAACCAGGGGGCTGTGCCGCTGTGCCATCAGCGCCGCGATCTCCAGCAGGGTCGCGTCACGCCGGACGACCGCGGGCCGCGGCGCGTGCTGCGGGAGACAGTCCCCGACGGTGAGATGACCCGGTTCGCGCCAGAACAGTTCGGCATTCAGCTCGTCGATGGTGCGCACGAGAGCCGGATCGTTCTGATAGGAACTGGGAATTGCCAGCCGCAGCACCTGCGTGCCCGGTAGGACGGCCACCGGCCGATCCACCTCGTCCACCACGATCATGCCGGGCAGCCGGTTCACGACCATCAGGCGCATGGCTTTCGCGACGGGGTCGCCGGGCCGGACGGTCGGCAGGTGGACGGCGATATCGTGAGCTTGCATCGGAGGGTCCCGTCGCGCGTGCGGGGAAAGCGTGGTCATGGCCGGAACCTGTCGCCCGTGAGCCGGTCCACCAGCCGCTCCAGCCGAGCCACCCGGTCGGGTAGCGGTGCGCTGTGCAGGAGATCGGCGAACTGGTCGGCTTCGTCGGTCCCCAGGGCGACCGACTGGACGGGTTCGTCGCCGGCGCCGTGATAGACCAGTATATGTTTCCCGCCGTCGGCGCCGGTGACCAGCGCGAACCGGTCACCGCTGCGGGTCCGCAGATGGTGCACGGTGCCCTGGCCCGGCACGGTGCTGCGGTCGATATGCACCCGAACGCTCCTCCCGCCACCATTTGTCTGCGCTCTCAGTTTTCGCGAGCGAGGGTGCCGCCGACCATCGGTATCGGCACCCATCTGTGGTGGCCGGCGCTGTGTAGATCCCCGCCCGGAAAATGGGTGCCCGGCCTCATGGACACCCCGGCGGTCAGCGGCCAGACTGAGGTCATGGACCGTCCGGGAAGTGGTATCGGCCTGTTCCGGCGGCACACCCGGACCCCGGCGGATGCGCTGTTCCGGCGGATCTTCCTCATCAACGGACTGGTGTTCACGCTGGGCACGCTGGTGCTCGCACTGTCACCGGCGACGGTGTCGTCTCGGGTGCGGTTGACCGAGATACCGGTGCTGGCGGTGGGCCTCGCGGTCATCCTCGCGGCCAACGCCTTCCTGCTGCGGACGAGCCTGGCGCCGCTGGACGAACTCATCGCCTCCATGCGGCGGGTCGACCCGTTGCGCCGCAGCGGCCGCGTCGACGGCCGGGGCAACGGCGATCTGGCCCATCTGATCGATTCGTTCAACGCCATGGTCGACCGGCTCGAAACCGAGCGGGCAACGGCCAGCGCCTCCGCCCTGGCCGCTCAGGAAGGCGAACGGCAGCGTATCGCCCGCGAACTGCACGACGAGATCGGGCAGAGTCTCACGGTGGCGTTGCTGTCGATGAAACGGGCCGCCGACCGCGCACCCACCGATGTGGTCGATGTGCTGCACGGTGCCCAGGAGACGGTGCGCGGCTGCCTGGACGAGGTCCGCGGGATCGCCCGGCGGCTGCGCCCCGATGTCCTCGACGATCTCGGGCTGTCCAGTGCGCTCAGCGCGTTGTGCAGTGAATTCTCCTCCACCGCGGGGATCGGGGTGCATCGCGAGGTCGACCGGAACCTGCCGCGGCTGCCGCCGGATATCGAACTGGTCTGCTACCGAGTGGCGCAGGAGAGTCTGACCAATATCGCACGCCACGCCGATGCCGGCCGGGTGGGGCTGAGCCTGCGCGTCGGCGAGGAGGCGCTGATACTGCGAGTCACCGACGACGGTCGCGGCGGGGTCGCCGAGGACGGTGCCGGGATCCGCGGGATGCGCGAACGCGCGCTGCTCGTGAGCGCCACCCTCACCATCGATTCACCACCCGGACACGGCACGGTGGTCTGTCTGACCATCCCGCACCGCGGGGAAGGGAGTGCGCCATGACAGCACCGGCACCGGCCCGCATCCTGCTCGCCGACGATCACGCACTGGTCCGGTCGGGGCTGCGGATGATCCTCGACGCCGAACCGGATCTCACCGTGGTCGCCGAAGCCGCCAACGGACACGAGGCCGTCCAGCAGGCCGGAGCCGTACCCATCGATCTCGCGATCCTGGATATCGCCATGCCCCGGCTCACCGGTATCCAGGCCGCCCGCGAGATCAACCGCATCACACCCGGCGTGCGGATCCTGATGTTGTCGATGTACGACAACGAACAGTATTTCTTCGAATCCCTGCGGGTCGGCGCCTCCGGCTACGTGCTGAAATCCGTCGCCGACCGCGATCTGCTCGAAGCCTGCCGCGCCACTCTGCGCGGCGAGCCCTACCTGTATCCCGGCGCCGTGAATTCCCTGATCCGCGAATGGCTGCAACGCGCGGAACGCGACGAACCGGTTCCGCAGACACTGCTCACACCGCGCGAGGAGGAGATCGTCAAACTCGTCGCCGAGGGGTACTCGTCGCGCGAGATCGCCTCGGATCTGGTGATCAGTGTGAAAACCGTGGACCGCCACCGCGCCAACATCCTGCAGAAATTGGGCCTGCGCGACCGCCTCGCCCTCACCCGCTACGCCATCCGCGCGGGTCTCATCGAACCCTGATCGCCGGATCGCGCCGGGCGTCTTCCTATACGGGCGATTCGGCGGCGGACCGGCCACACCCTGGGCGGCCCGGACGCCCGGTGTTCGCGCTCGCTACGCGCCGGTTCCGCGGCCCGGGGTGAAGTCGTCGAGGCCGTTGGTCCGCGTATTGTGCGCGGCCCTGATGAGCCATCGGCCCTGGCGTTTCACCATGATCAAGGTGATCAGGCCGGTGCGGTCCTCGGTCGCTTCCGCACCCGGTAACCGATGCTCAGGCCAGCTCCAGCGGGTGTGGACCAGGGCGACCTCGGGCGTGAGCGCGGCGATATCCAGCACCTGCTGGGTGTAGTTCTTCTTCTGCCGTAACACCGGCTCGGGGACGTCCTTGTGGCCGTCGATATTCTCCTGGCGGGTGCGCCACCAGATTCCGCGATGCGTGATGAAATCCGAGTCCTCGGTGAAGTAGGTGCCCCATTCGTCCATGTCGTGGCTCGTCCACAGCGCGGTATGGGTCGCGAGCGTCGCCCTGATGGTCTGTTCGTCGTCCGGATGCATACGACAACTCTGAAACCTGAAGTGGACTTGATGTCAACAGCGGGGTCAGGGGAGCCGGTGCTCGTCGATCGGGCCGGCGAGATCGGTGCCGTTGAGTTCGAGGTAGAGCTGTCGTTCCAGCACCGACAGCGTGGCCGTATTGCGGCGTTCCAGGGCGGCGGCCGCCGCGTCGACGAAGCTGCGGTCGAGGCTGTAGAGCGGGATGGACTCCGCCCGGTGGATCCGTTTCCCGGCCAGCCCCGCGAGGACCTTCGCGGGGTCGCGATGGGTGTAGACGGCGACCCGGCCGGCGAGTTTGCTGCCGCGATGGACCCGTTCGGCATCGGGGGCGCCGACCTCGATCCATGCGGTGATCTGCCCGGTGAGATCGCGGACCAGCACGGCGGGTTCATCGGTCGAGGACACGCCGCCGTCGCTGAACGCGATCCCGTCCTCGTATTCGAGGCAGTACGCCAGCAGCCGGGTGACCAGGAATTCCGCGGTTTCCGACGGATGCCGGGCCAGGCGCAACTCCAACTCCTGATAGACGCCGCGATCGACGTCGGAGAGCTGGACTGCGAAGGTGTGCAGAGTCGCGCCGATAGCCATAGGCAGGTCAGCCTAATACCCGGGCCGGCCGATGTGGCCATGCGTATGGCCCGGCACTCACGGTCCGCGCCACGCACCGGCGGGCCCCCGTACGCTCCGGCAGTGGCCGTGGGGAGTCCGAATTCGGAGCCTCCGGTGGGCGATCCGGGCCCACGGAAGCGTTCCGAGGGCCCGGCCATGGGGCGTGTGTCAGGAAGGGGCAGGACCGGGTACGTTGCGGTGCAAGACGACCTGCACCACCGAATCGTCGGCCGCGGTGAGCCGGTGCATCAGGCCTCCCTCGATATGGAGCATCGATCCCGCCGCGAGCCGGTGGGTTTCCCGGCCGGCCGGGGTGTCGACGTCCAATTCGATATCGCCGCTGACACATTGGACGAAAATCGGACCGGGGGCGCGGTGTTCGTCCAGGATCTGACCGCGGCGGAAACTGATCCGGACCATGGTGAGGCCGCTACCGCTCAGCAGTCGCCGGGCGTGCGGTGCGGCGCCGTCGCGGGGTGTCCAGTCGGTGGTGCCGGTGGCTACGGGGCTGGTGGTCGTCTCGGTCATGCGTGTGGCTTCCTGGCGATGATTTCGATGGCGGTGAGATGGTCGCGGTGGCGGTTGAAGGTGGCGCGCATATCGAGCACGCGGGTGCGGGCGGGTTTGTCGCGCAGGACATTGCGCACGATCCGGGCGGTGCCCAGTAGGCCCTCGTCGGCCAGGACACGGCGCGGGCGCAGCAGCGCCATGGCGGCGAAACCCACGGTTTCGATCTCGAACCCGCCCGCGACCAGCAGCGCGACCCATTCCTCCCGGGTCAGCGGCCGGGCATTGACCTTGATCGAGCGGGCGAGCGCTTTACGGATATCGGTTTTCACGCTGTCGGGCAGATCGTCGGGTGCCAGCGCCATTTCGTGGACGGCATAGCGGCCGCCGGGGCGCAGGACCCGGAACGCTTCGGCGATGATCGCGGATTTGTGCGGATCGGTCTGCATGGTGAGCATGGCTTCGCCGACCACCGCGTCGGCGGATCCGGAGTCCAGGCCGGTGGCCGCCGCATCGCCCCGGACCACCGTGCCGGCGTCACCGATCGCGGCGGATGTCAGCAGGGCCGCGGCGTCGTCGGCCTCCACACCCCGGTAGCTCGCCGGACGCCGGCGCAGGATCTCGGTGGCGGTCTTCCCGAGCCCGGGGGCGAGTTCGACGACATCGGCGCCGGTCAGCCGGGCGTCGTCGAGCATCCGTTCGGTGAGTTCGCGCCCGCCGGGGCGCAGAATGCGTTTACCGAGCCGGGCCAGTAACCAGTGGCCGGGTAGATGCGCGGAATCGCGCTGTTCGTAGGGGAGTGGAGTGTTCATGCGGGCTCCTGGCTGCCGGGTCGGCGGTTCTACAATTCATTGCGGGGGAGTGATCGGGTGGTGTGAGGAGGAGTGCGATGGCCGGGGCGCGGAAGCAGCGCGACAGGGTTCTGGCGCTCGTCCGGGATTCGCTGGAACCGCTGGACGCGCCGGTGATCGCGCGCACGCTCGGTATCCACATCACCACCGCGCGTTTCCATTTGAACGCGCTGATCGACGACGGCCTGGTCGAAGGCACCTGGTTGCCGTCGGCGACGGTCGGTCGGCCGCGTAAGGGCTATATCGCGGTGGGAACCGACCCGATGGCGATGGTGCTGGACGCGTTGCTGGCCCAGCTCGGTGACACACCGGAGCTGCGCCGCGCCGCCGGGGCCGCGGCCGGCCGGGCCTGGGCCGACGGCCTGACGGGTATCGCGGCGCCGGACGACGAGGTGCCCGATCCGGTCACCGTGGTGGCGACGACGCTGAACCGGCTGGGATTCCAGATCGCTTCCACGGTATCGAGTTTCGGGGTGCACGAGATCCGGATGTGCAACTGCCCGCTGCGGCGTATCGCGCGGGGCGCACCGGAGATCGTGATCGGTATCCAGCAGGGTCTGATCGAGCGGGTTCTGGAACGGTACTCGGCGGCTCTGGCGGCGCAGTACGACGTAGATATCACGCCGGACGCCGCCGGTGAGTGCGGTATCACCCTGCGGTTGAGCAGCCGCATACCGAGCGCGAACTGAATCGGGCATCGTCTCGCCTCCTTCCCGGCGTGTGCCGCCAGCTTGTGCACTGCTCATTTAAATGAGTATTGACCCAATCAATTAGGCTACGCTAACTTGCTGGTGTCAACAGGTACTTTAGCCGACCTCATCGGTTGTCACTGCATCATCTCCAGAGGTAAATAAATGAAGACTCACCGTATCGCTGCCCGCGCCGCGGCCGCCGTGGTCGCGGTCGTGGCGATCCTGACGGGTTCCGCGCTGCTGTCGGCCCCGGCCGCCTCCGCCGAACCCGGCGAATACCGGATCACCAGCGACGTTCCCACCCTGGCGGAACTGAACGCACAGATCCGGTTCCTGGTCGCCACCTCCGCATCCGACGAGGCCAAGGCAGCCAATCTGGAAGGTGGGATGGACGCGGTGGTCGTCCCGCGCACCGTCTACCGCCTGGGACTCTTCCGTGCCCCACTCGGATCCAGTGAAGTGACCGGCCCAGAAACCCATACCGCCACCGAGCACACCGCGATGCTGCGCACCAGCTCCTCGGGCCGGCCGGCGCTGGCCGTGGAGGTCACCTGGAAGCGCATCGACGGTACGTGGAAACTTGCCAACAGCTCGCTGTGCGCGGGCGTGGACGCGGTGGGGTTGTCCATCCCGTGCACGTTCTGACCGGGGTCGCGGGCGATGATCGAACTCCGTGACCTCGCCGTGGGTTTCCCGGGCAGGACCGTCCTGGAGGTCGAGTCGATGACCGTCCCCGACGGTGCGCTCACCTGCCTGCTCGGACTCAACGGCACCGGAAAGACCACCCTGCTCCGTGGTATCTGCGGGATCATCGCACCGGCCGCGGGGACGGTGCGGGTCGACGGACAGCCGGTGCGCGCGCACCGCGAAACCCCGGCGACCCTCGGGATGCATCTCGACTACCGGGCGTTCGATCCACGCCATACCGCCCGGCGGCACTTGCGCTGGATCGCCCGCGCCCGCGGTAATCCGCGCGGACGGGTGAACGAGGTACTGGACACCGTTCACCTCACCGAGGTGGCCGACCGGCGCCTCGGTCACTATTCGCTCGGCATGCTGCAACGCGCCGGGATCGCCGCGGCCCTGCTGCCGGCGCCGCGGACACTACTGCTCGACGAACCGTTCAACGGACTGGATATCGCGGGCATTCTCTGGCTGCGCCGGTTACTGCGCGAGCTGGCCGACGCCGGCACCTGCATCCTGGTCACCACACATACCCTCGACGAGGTCGAACGCACCGCCGACCGGGTGGTGGTTCTCGGCAGCGGCCGCGTACTCGCCGACGACACACTCACCGGACTGCTGCAATCACGCCGCCCCGGTGAGGCGGCGCTCGAGGACATCTACCTCCGGATCGCCGGTCTGCCCGCCGAACCGCAGCGGATCGGCGGGCGGCCGTGAACACCGCGGCCCTGATCTGCCGAGGTATCACCGCCGAATGGACGCGTACAGCCGGACGCGGTTTCCTCTGGACGGCCGCGGTACCGCTGGCGCTGGTGCTGCCGCTGCTGGTCACCTTCGGAATCGCCGCGGTCGCCGAAAGATTCGCGACAGTTCCCGGGCAGTTGGAGGTGATGTCGGTACCCACCACGAACTCGGTGTACTGGGTGATCACGCTGGCGGTTTCGGTACTGACCGTGACCGCGGCCTACGCCCATGCCGCCGCGCAGCAGGGCCGCACCAGTGATCTCGCCGCCTTCCTGTTCCCCCGGTCCTGGACAGCGGCGCTGGCGCGCTGGATTTTCTACGGCGCCGTCGCCGCGCTGGTCACGCTGATACTGGTAGCGCTGATCATGACGGTCCTGCCGCTGCGCTTCCCGCACGTCTACGGCGCGGTCGATATCGGCAGCCCGGCGGGCATCCGGTTCCTGTGGGCGGTGCCGCTCTACGCGTTCATCGCCTGTGGGATCGGTATTGCCGTCGGCTCGCTGGTACGCGCTCCCGCGGCAGCCGTGGCGGTGGTGCTGTTCTGGGTGCATCTGGCCGAGAATTCGATCAGCCTGCTGCCCAACGGTTATGCCCTGCAGGCGTATGCGCCGTTCCTCAACGGGGTGGCGGCGACCGGGCAGGAAATGGCTTTCCTCCCGCGTTTCGGGCCGGCCGGTTCGCTCATCTATTTCCTGGCCGTCGCCCTCGTGCTCTTCCTGCTGTCCGCGGTGCTGCGGGCGGCCGCGCACCGGTCGCGCGGGCGGACCCGCTGAACCGCCCGGGCGGCGGCATACGCTCGCAGCCCGGCCGCGGGACGACGGTAGCCCCGGCCGAAAAGGCCGGGGCTACGTCGATTCTGCGGACCGTGCTCGATCAGCCGAGGCTGAAGGGCTGGCCCCAGACACGGAACTCGGAGGTGCCGTTATCGGTGGCCACCTCGACTCGCACGAATGCGCGGGCCTGGGCGTAGCCACCGCATCCGTTGAGGGCGATGGTGCTGTCGGACCAGGTCACCGAGCCGCTGGGGCCGGTGAACTTGGTGGCGAACGTATGGCCTTCGTTGCCGTACACGTCCGGCTTCTCGATATCGAGGAGCAGGAACGAGGTGGCCTGGCCGGGGCCCAGGGTGAGGTTGCCGCCGGTGCTGAGCTTGCCCGTGACGGTGTCCCCGTTGGTGGTCGCGTCGGCACCGCCGTTGGCGCCACCGCCGCTGATATCGACCTGGCAGCCCACGACATAACCCGGGGTGATCTTGGTGCCGTTGTGCTTACCGTGCACCTCGACCTGCGCGCTTGCCGAGACCCAGGCGTTGCGGTGCAGCGGAGTGGAACCCATGGAGGGGTTGATCAGCGCGGATTCGTGGGCGATCCGCGCGGTGACGCCGAGCCCGTTGGGCAGGGTGTGGTGGAGTTCGGCGCCGGGCAGCGGCACGAACGTATCGGCGTTGGCGGCGCCGGTCGAGAACAGACCGACAGCGGCGGCGGCCGCGGCAGCGACGCTCGCGATGCGCACGGCGCTCTTCTTCACTACAGACATGAGATTTTCCCTCTCGGAAGAGATATTCCGTTCAGCGACGGATTGATCGACCAGTGGTGACGAGCGTCAGCCGATGCTGAACGGGGCTCCGTACAGGGTGGACTTGGAGTAGTGGTCACCGATGATCTCGAGAACCGTGTAGGACCGGGCCTGGGCGAAGCCGCCGCAGCCCTCGATGTTCATCTCGACATCCTTGTAGTCGATCCAGTACGGACCGGGCTTCTTGATGTCGACGCCCTCGATGTGGACGAACTTCACTTCGCCCGGTCCGAGCTTCACACTCAGGGATCCGCTGCCGCCCAGGGACGAGGTGCTCAGGGTGCCACCGATACCGGCCTGGAAGGCGTTCTCGGCGATGCTGACCTGGCAGCCGACGATGTAGCCGGTGCTCAGCCGCGAGGAGCCGTGGGTGGAGGAGTTGTTGGTACCCGGCGAGTTGGTCGGGCCCTTCCACGGTCCCGGGTCGCCCTCGGGGGTCTGCGTGACGTCCGCGTGAATCTGTCCGCTCACCCAGGCCACCCGGCCCGCGCCGTTGGCCGACATGGACGGCGAGATCAGCGCGCTCTCGTTGACGCGGGCAACCTTCCCGTTCGGGCCGGCCTTCTCGCCGCCCGGCAGCGGCACGAAGGTGTCCGCGGTTGCCGTTCCACCGGCAACGCCGAGTACCGCCGCCGCCGTCATCGCCGCGCCGGCAGCAATCCCTTTGATGTTCATCGTGTGTCCCTCATGGTCTAGCGAATGTCGCCGGATGCGGCCGCAGCCGCGGGAGCCGGCGAAAGCGGCAGCACGGAATCCCGGATCGGGACGCGCGAAAACGCGGGTCATGTCCGGTTGCTGCGCACTCGCAGGTGAAATCCGGTGGGTACGGAATGCCCACCGGCGGTTCGGATCGTCTCAGCCTGGGCGATCAGGTGACGAAATACTGCGCCATCAATTCCCTCATCCCTGTGTATCTCTGACAACCCGGCCAGGTATGGCCGGTGGTCACGCGCCGGGACGGAGCGGATGGGGAGGCGATACAGCCGGCAGCGGAGTGCATCCCGTCATCCTTTCGCTCCTCGGCACAGTCTGTTGCTAAGCCTGTTCAGGTTAGGTTAGCCTGCGCTCACTATAAAGGTTGGTTAACAAAATTTGTGAGCTATGACCGTGACGTATCTCATATACGCCGGGAAGGGACGGATTCGATGCACAGTTCCTGTAGCACCGCGTCATGACGGCCGGTTCGTCCTATGAATACCACACCCGGGTCTCGGTCCGCAGGTGGATGGGCTGGTTACTTGCCGCCGCCTTTCTGATACTTGCCTGCGTACTCAGCCTGGTGGTGGGGGTCAAGCATATTCCGATCACGGAGATCATTACTGCGCTGTGGCAGCCCGGCGGCTCGCCGGACGACCTGATCATCAGCGAATACCGGCTACCACGCACCCTGTTGGGCCTGCTCGCGGGTAGTGCGCTCGGGATCGCCGGATGCCTCATGCAGGGGCTGACGCGCAACCCGCTGGCCGACCCCGGGCTGCTCGGGATCAATGCGGGTGCGGCCTTCGCGATTGCGGTCGCGGTGGCGTATCTGGGCGCCAGTGGTATCGCCTCCTACGTCTGGTTCGGATTCGCCGGCGCGGCGGTAGTGTCGGTGGTGGTGTACCGGCTGGGGACCGTCGGTCGCGGTGGCACCGACCCGATTCGCCTCACCCTGGCCGGCGTCGCGGTGACAGCCGTGCTCACCGGTATCACCAAGGGGCTGATCCTGCTGAATTCGAGCGCCTTCGAAGAGATGCGGCAGTGGGACGCCGGTGCGCTGACCGGCCGCGGCTACGACGTCCTCGCCGGTGCGACCCCCTTCATCCTCATCGGGATCGTGTTCGCCGCCGTCGCCGCCCGCTCGCTCAATGCCGTGGCACTCGGCGACGATATGGCGCGTGCACTCGGCGTACATGTGACACGGACCCGCGCGTTCACCGCCCTGGCGCTGATCCTGCTGTGCGGTACGGCGACCGCGGCGGTCGGGCCGATCACCTTCGTCGGCCTGGCGGTACCGCATATCGCCCGCTGGATCGTCGGTCCCGACTATCGCTGGATCGTCGCCTATTCGCTGCTCCTCGCGCCGACGCTGGTGCTCTTCGCCGACGTGCTCGGCCGCATCGCCATTCCGCCGGACGAGATCGCGGCGGGTGTGGTCACGGCCTTCCTGGGGGCGCCGGTACTCATCTGGCTCGCCCGTCGTTCGGAGATGAGGTAGTCGTGACTCTGCGTGAAAAACCGCGGATCGGCGCCGTCGCGAGTGTCGACTTCGGCCGCACGGTCCGCGTGCTGCGGCTGCGCCGCCTCACGGCCCGGTTCGGCGTACGCAGCGTGGTGGTGTCGGCGGTACTGCTCGTCGCCGCCTGCGTCGTTTCGCTACTGGCGCTGGGTACCGGGGATTTCGATATCCCGCCCGACCGGGTGCTGCAGGCGCTGCTGGGCAGCGGGGTCGGCACCGACGAACTCGTGGTGCTGGAGTGGCGGTTCCCGCGGGTACTGATGGCACTGGTGCTCGGCGCGGCGCTCGGAATCAGCGGCGCGATCCTGCAGTCGGTGACCCGAAACCCGCTGGGCAGCCCCGATATCGTCGGCTTCAACAATGGTGCGTACACGGGCGCATTGCTGGTCATCCTGGCCGGTGGCGGGTACTACGCCACCGCGGCCGGTGCGATCGGCGGTGGGCTGGTCACCGCGCTGGCGATCTTCCTGCTCGCCTTCCGCCAGAACATCAAGGGATTCCGGCTGGTGATCGTCGGTATCGGTATCGGCTCGATGCTGGCTGCGGCCAACACCTGGCTCATCCTGCGCGCCGACCTCGATACCGCCATGTCGGCCGCGGCCTGGGGGGTGGGCACGCTGGACGGGCTGACCTGGGCCGAGATCACGCCGGCGCTGGTGGTGCTGGCCGTGCTCGCTGTCGCGGTGGTGCCCGCGGCGCATCAGTTGCCGATTCTGGAACTGGGGGACGATGCGGCGCAGGCGCTGGGGATCCGGGTGGGCCGGGCGCGGTTGCTGCTCACCATCCTCAGTGTCGCGTTCACCGCTGTCGGCACGGCCGTCGCGGGACCGATCGCCTTCGTGGCGCTGGCGGCCCCGCAGCTGGGCCGCCGATTGGCCCGGACGCCGACCACGGCGCTGCTTCCGGCGGCGGCGATGGGGGCGTTGCTGCTGGCGGTCTGTGATTGGATCTCGCGCCGCGTATTCGCGCCGACCTCCGTGCCGGTCGGTGTGGTGACGGCGTCGGTCGGTGGTGCATACCTGGCTTATCTGCTGGTGGTCGAGGCTCGACGGAACTGAGGAATCTTCGTGGACGAAAAACTCGAGCGCAGCGAATCTGCGCAGCAGGCCGTCACACCGCCCGCCGCCACGGACGCCCGGCTGCGGGCCGACCGGCTGCGGTTGGGCTACCGCAACCGGGTGATCAGCGACGAACTCACCGTCGATATCCCCGACGGCACCTTCACCGCGATCATCGGGCCGAACGCCTGCGGTAAATCGACGCTGCTGCGGGCGTTGTCGCGGCTGCTGGCGCCCGAATCCGGCGCGGTACTGCTGGACGGTAAGGCGATCGGTTCCTATCCGGCGAAAGAGGTGGCCCGCAGTATCGGGTTGCTCCCGCAGAGTTCGACCGCGCCGGAGGGGATCCGGGTCGCCGATCTGGTGGCCCGCGGCCGGTATCCGCACCAGTCGCTGGTCCGGCAGTGGTCGCGTCACGACGAAGAGGCGGTGGCCGCGGCGATGGCCGCCACCGGGGTGACCGATCTGTCCGGGCGGCTGGTCGACGAATTGTCCGGTGGGCAACGGCAGCGGGTGTGGATCGCGATGGTGCTGGCCCAGGAGACGCCGATCGTGCTGCTCGACGAGCCCACCACCTTCCTCGATATCGCGCACCAGATCCAGCTGCTCGACCTGTGCCGGGAACTCAACCGGGATACCGGCCGGACCGTGGTCGCGGTGCTGCACGATCTCAATCACGCGTTCCGTTATGCCGATCATCTGATCGCCATGCGCGACGGTGCGGTGGTCGCGGCCGGGCCGCCGCGGGAGATCGTCACCGCGGAACTGGTGCAGAAGGTCTTCGACCTGGGCTGCCGGGTGATCGACGATCCGGAAACGGGCACGCCGCTGGTGGTTCCGCTGGGGGAAAAGGCGGTCCGGGTGGGCTGATCACCGGGGCCGTGCGCAAAGTCCGACTACAGTCAAGATGTTTCACTTTAGTAAAGGTTAGGCTAACCTCAACTGTGGTCGTGTGTTGTGCCGCGGTGTTCCCACCGGTGGCACGGCAGGCGAAAGTGGTTCACAGCGAAGGGAGTTGCCGTGCCGGCGGCAGTGCAGAACGCGTCGACGATCAGCGGTACCGGACTACCGCTCACCGGCCCCCAGCTGGGAATCTGGAATGCGCAGCAGTTCGATCCGGAATCCGGCCGCTACCTGGTCGGCGAGGTCCTCGAAATATCGGGCTCGGAGCCGATCGATATCGACGCGCTGGCCGAGGCCATTGCGTCGACCGTCGCCGAGGCCGAGAACATGCGGCTGCGGTTCCGCGATACCGATTCGGGCCCCCGGCAATTCGTGAGCAACGAACCCGCCGTCCTGCGTCCGATGATCGACCTGCGGGGTGCGGCCGACCCGGTATCCCTGGCCCATGAGGCCGTTGCCCTCGAACGGCACGAGGCCGCCCAACGCTGCCGGGGAATGGTCGATCGGCGGCTGTACAACTACACGCTGATCCGGCTCACCGAATGCGAAGTGTGGTGTGTGCAGCTCTACCACCATCTGATCGTCGACGGCTACAGTGCGGCCCTGCTGTCGCGCCGCGTGGCCGCGCACTACACCGCACTGCGCCGGGGCACCGAACCCCCCAAGGCCACCTTCGGCACCATCGCCGACCTGGTGGCCGACGAGCAGGCCTACCGCGAGAGCGAACATTTCACCGCCGACCAGCAGTATTGGCGCGACCAGCTCAGCCCCGCACCCACGCTGGACGGGCGCGGTACCGCGCTCGGCGGCGCGGTGGAACGCACGATCCGTGCCGAGGCGATCCTGCCGGTCGCCACCCTGGACCGGCTGCGCCAGTGCACCGAGCGTTACCGGATCACCTGGGCGGACGGGCTGATCGCCTGCTACGCCGCGTATATCCAACGGCAGCTGGGCAGCTCCGATGTCGTGCTCTCGATGCTGATGATGGGCCGCGTCGGGCGGGTCGCGCTGAGTACACCGTCGATGGCGGTGAACGTGCTGCCGCTGCGGCTGGCCGTGCACGCACACGAGACAGTGGGCGAATTGGGCGTCCGCGTGGCGGAATCGCTGCGCGAGATGCGTAAACACCAGCGCTACAGCGGTGCCGATCTGGCCCGGGACCTGAGCGGATTCGGTGCCGGCGAGCTGTTGCACGGGGTCGGGATCAACCTGAAGGTTTTCGATTTCGCGCTCGACTTCGACGGCGCCAAGGGGGTGCTGCGCAATGTGGCGGGCGGGCCGCCGGAAGATCTGGGCCTGGTCGCGACCCCGCTGCCCGATAAATCCGTACTGCTGAACTTCGAATGCGATGCCCGCACCAACGATCCGGAGACCGCCTATCGCCGCATGGCCGGGCTGGTCCGGGTCATCGAGGCGTTCACCGAACTGGACAAGGTGCAGGTCGGCGCGCTGGAGCTGCTCGACCGCGACGACCGCGCCCGGCTGCTGGCACAGCGTCGCGGGCCGGCGGCCGCCGCCGGCACCGAGCTGGTTCCGGCGGCGCTGGACCGGATGGTCGCCGAATACGCCGGCGATACCGTGCTGGTCGCCGGCGCGCGGCGATATACCGGTGCCGAACTGGGCGCGCAGGTCTATCGGCTGGTCCGGTATCTGCGCGACCAGGGCGTGCGCCCGGGCGACCGGGTGGGTGTCGCACTCCCGCGCACGGCGGATCTGGTGGTGGCGCTGCTGGCCGTCTGGCGGGCGGGCGCGACCTATCTACCGCTGGACCCGGAACATCCGGCGGCGCGGCTGCAGACGATGATCGACGACTCCTCCCCGGTGCTGGTCCTCACCGACAACGCGCTGGTAAACGAACTCGATTGCCGCACAGTCGCAGTGGACGGTGACGAGGTTCGCGCGGCGGTACAGGACTACCCGGACAGCCGGCCGGCCGATGCTGCCGTCCGCGGCGACCACGCCGCCTACGTGCTCTACACCTCCGGATCCACCGGCACCCCCAAGGGCGTGGTGATCGACCACACCGCCCTCGCACAGCTGGTCGCCGGGCATCGGTCCGGTATCTACGCCGAAACCGTCGAGCGGGCCGGCGGCCACCGGCTGGCCATCGCCCACACCACCTCGTTCGCCTTCGACGCCGCGCTCGACCCGCTGCTGTGGCTGCTCGACGGGCACCGGATCCACCTGTACGACAGCGCGGTCCGCCGCGACCCCGCCGCGCTGGTGGCCGCTTTCGGCGCGGACGGAATCGAGGTCGCCGACGGCACCCCCACGCTGGCCGCCGCCCTGTTCGCGCACGGGCTGGCCGAGGTGCCCCCGCAGCTGCTGGTCCTCGGCGGTGAGGCCTGCCCACCGGACCTCTGGCAGCAGGTGCAGACCGCCGGGATCACCGCGGTCAACCTCTACGGGCCCACCGAGGCCACGGTCGACGCCATCGGCGCACCCGTGCGCGGCACCGATCCGCATATCGGGGTGCCGCTGCCCGGTGTGCGGGCCTACCTGCTGGACAACGGTTTACAGGTGGTTGCGGACGGGCGGCCCGGTGAGCTGTACCTGGCGGGGGCCGGGATCGCGCAGGGCTATCTGGGCCGGCCCGGGCTGAGCGCAGACCGTTTCGTCGCCGACCCGTTCGGCCCGCCCGGCGCCCGGATGTACCGCACCGGCGATCTGGCGCGCTGGATGCCGGGACAGGGCTACTTCTATGCGGGCCGGGCGGACGCGCAGATCAAGATCCGCGGGCACCGGATCGAAATCGGTGAGGTGGAAGCCGCATTGAGCGGACTGCCCGAGGTCGTCGCAGCGGCCGCGGATATCCGCGAGCTCGCGGGGCGGCCGAGCCTGATCGGTTACGTGGTCGCTACCGGCGAAGCCGCGGCGCAGGTACGTGACGGCGCCGCGGATCTGGGCGCCCGGCTGCGTAACCGGCTGGCCGATTCGCTACCCGACCCCATGGTCCCCACCCGGATCGAGGTGCTCGGCGAACTCCCGTGGACCGTGAACGGCAAGGTGGACCGGCCGGCGCTACCCGATCCGGTGGAAACCACCGGTGGGCGGGCGCCGGCGACACCGGCCGAACAGGCGATCGCCGAGGTGGTGGCCGAACTGCTCGGCCGCGAGAGCGAGACCGTCGATATCGACGACGATTTCTTCGGCGCCGGCGGCGACAGCATTACCGCGATCGGTGTCTGCGCGAAACTGCGCGAGCGCGGTTTCGTCCTGGCACCGCAGGATCTGCTGACCCGCCGGGGTCTCGCCGACCTGGCGGCCGCCGCAGAACCCGTCGCGGTTTCGGCGGATACCGGCCCGGAGCCCGCGCCGCGTGCGGAAACCGTCACGATCGCGCTGCCGCCGCAGGGTCTTGCGGAACTCGCCGCCGTGCACGGGCCGGTCGCCGATGTGCTGCCGCTGTCACCGTTGCAGGAAGGGTTGCTGTTCCATGCGTTACGCGACGGCGCCGCGGACGTCTACACCCTGACGGCACGTTTCGAACTGTCCGGCCCGGTGGGCCCCGGCCGGCTGGCGTCCGCCTTCACCGAAGTACTGCACCGGCACCCCAACCTGGGTGCCGCCTTCCACTACGACCAGGTCGATCAACCGATCCAGGTGATCCCCCGCGAGCCGCGGGTCGCATGGCGGGTCGAGGATCTGCGCGATCTGCCGGACGCCGCGGACCGCGCGCTGGCGCTGGAGCAGGCCGCGGGCGCGGAACTGTTCGATATCGGCGATCCGCCGCTGCTGCGCGCACTGCTGATCCGGCTCTCCGATACCGTGCACCGGCTGGTGCTCACCGCCCACCACCTGCTGGCCGACGGCTGGTCGATCCCGATCGTGCTGCGCGAGATGCTCGCCCGCTATCACGGTGAGGAACTGCCCGAACCCGGCTACTACGGCACCTATCTGGCGTGGCTCGCCGCCCGCGATACGGTCGCGGAGACCCGCCGCTGGGGCGATTATCTGGCGGGGCTGGAGGCGCCGAGCCTGATCGGTGCACCCGGACCGCGTTCGGCCGCGATCGGGTTGCCGGTGCCGCTCGCCGAAGACACCGCAGCCGCGCTCGAATCCGTCGGCCGGGCCCACGGGCTCACGATGAACACCCTGCTGCAGGGCGCCTGGTCGATGGTGCTGGCCGAACAGCTCGGCCGGACCGATGTGGTGTTCGGTGCGGTGGTGTCGGGCCGGCCCGCCGAGCTGCCCGGGGTGGGCGGCATGGTCGGGTTGTTCAGCAATACGGTTCCGGTGCGGATGACCCTCGATACCGGGCGGCCGGTCGCCGAGCAGTTCGCCGCCTTCCAGCAGACCACGCTGGGGCTACAGAACCAGGGCTATCTGGGCCTGGCGACCGTGGAACGTGCCGCGGGGGTCGGGCGGCTCTTCGATACGCTGGTCGTCTACGAGAACTTCCCCAAAACCGGTGTGGCGCCGAAGGAAACGCACGAGGTAGGCGTGGCCGACGTCGCCGTGCACAGCCTCACCCACTATCCGGTGACCGTGACGGCGCTGCCCGGCGACCGGTTCCGGCTCATGCTGCACTACGCGCCGGGCGCGATCGAGGAAGCGCACGGACAGCGGATGGCGGCGCGGCTGGGCGCCGTGCTCACCGCGCTGGCCGGCGATCCGGCGGCCACCGTGGGCGCCCTACTCGACGGCACCCGGCATCCGGACAGTCACGGTGCGACGCTGGCCGATTGGACGTCGCACACGGAGATCGATCCCGCCGCCCCGGCGCTCACCGCCGAGGGGATCACCATCTCCTATCGCGAGTTCGACGAACGCGCCGATCGCCTGGCCCGCTGGCTGATTTCCCAGCGGATCGGCCCGGAAACGGTGGTGGTGGTCGCGATGCGGCGCTGCGGTGAGGCTGTTGTCGCCGCCCACGCGATCAGTCGCGCCGGTGGGGTCTACCTTCCGGTGGACCCGGGGCAGCCCGCCGAACGGCTGGACACGATTCTCGCGACCGCGGCTCCGGCGCTGGTCCTCACCACGAGCACCGACGATTTCGCGACCGGACGGGCACCTGTCGTCGCCACGGACGCCCTCGACCTCGCCCCTTTCGCGGCGGGTGCGCTCAGCGACGCGGACCGGCTCGCGCCGCTGCGCCCGGACAACGCCGCCTATCTGCTGTTCACCTCCGGGTCCACCGGTGTGCCGAAGGGCGTATCGGTGAGCCACGCGGCCATCGTCAACACCTTCGCCTGGCTGCAGGAACAGCACCGGTTCGGGCTGGGTGACACGATGCTGTACCGCACCCCGGCCACCTTCGACGCCTCGCTGCTGGAGATCTACCTGCCGCTGCTGGTGGGTGCCCGGATCGTGCTCGCCCGGCCCAACGGTCACCGCGACCCCTACTACCAGGCCGAACTCATGGCCGACGAGCAGGTCACCGCCGTGCAGATGACCTCCTCCATGCTCACCACCATGGCCGAGGAAAGCGACCTCACCGGGTGTTCCGCGCTGCGTTGCGTATTCACCGGCGGCGAACCACTACCCCCGGCGACCGCGCAGCGGTTCCGGGAAGTCACCGGCACCGAGGTGAACAACCTCTACGGCCCCACCGAGGCCGCGGTCTGCATCACCTATCACGTCACCGACGACACCGATCTGGAGACGGTCCCCATCGGCCGCCCACCCGGCGGCGCCGGGGTGCGCGTGCTGGACGAGAAGCTGCGGCCGGTACCGTTCGGCACGGTCGGCGAGCTCTACCTCACCGGCGTGCAACTCGCCCGCGGCTACCTGCACGAACCGGCGCGCACGGCACACACCTTCGTCGCCGACCCCGCCGGCAGCGGTGAACTCATGTACCGCACCGGTGATCTGGTGCGCTGGGGCACCGACGGCGAACTCGACTACATCGGCCGCACCGACAGCCAGGTGAAACTGCGCGGCCAGCGGATCGAACTCGGCGATATCGAATCGGCGGTCCTGCGCCGCCCCGAGATCGCCCAGGCCGCAGTGATCCTGCGCGAGGATATTCCTGGCGACCAACGTCTGGTCGCCTACCTGCGAGCCCGCTCCGGCGCCACCGTGGACACCGAGCAGCTGCGGGCCGCGCTTCGTGACGTGCTGCCCTCCTACATGATTCCCGCGGCGTTCGTGGAGCTCGACGAGATTCCGATGACCGTCAGCGACAAACTGGACCGCAAGGCGCTGCCTGTGCCGGAATACCCGGTGGACGTGGCCGCCGCACCGGTCGCGACCCAGGCCGGCGGACCGGGCGTGCCGGCCGTAGCCCAGGCCGCCGCACCGGAGGCGCCGGCCGTGCCTCGGGACGGCGCACCAGGGGCACCGGGGGCGGCCCCGGCTGCCGGTGCGGGTATACCGGCGTCGCCGCAGTCTTCCGGTGCGGGTGTACCGGCCGTGTCCCATGCTGCCGTGCCGGTTGCGCCGGTCGTGGACCCCGCTGCCACGGGTGCAGCGGCGGCGAATCCGGATATGCCGGCGGCAGGTCCGGATGTCTCCGCGGCGAATCCGGGCGTTCCGGCCGTGGCACCGGGAATGCCGGCCGCGGCTCAGAACATGGCGGCCGCGGCTCCGGGAGTACCGGTCGTGGCGCCGGATGCGTCGACGGCGGTTTCCGGTGAGCCGGCAGGCCTACCGGGAGTGGCCGGTGCGATCACCGCGGCCATGGCCGCGGTGCTGGGTATCGCGGCGATCGGGCCGGATGACGATTTCTTCGCCGCCGGCGGTCATTCCCTGACCGCTGTGCGGTTGGTCGGGCGGTTGCGCCGCGCCGGATACGGGGTTGTCGTCGACGACGTTTTCGAGGCGCCGACCGTCCGCGCCCTCACAGCACGTATCGAAGGTGCGACACCGGCGCGCGAAAACGGGTTCGCCGACGCGGGTTCCGTTATTTCGAATACCGCAGCGCCGAATACCGCAGCGCCGAATACCGCAGCGCGGGAGACCGCCGCGTCAGGGGTCCCAACACCGGAGACCGCCTCCACGAAGCCGGTGTCCGAGGAGATCGCCATGCTGGGCCGCCGCCTCGACCATGTGCTGCGGTTACGCGACCGCGGCGCGGCCGAGCCGCTGTTCTGTGTGCATCCCGTAGGCGGAACCGCCTGGCAGTTCGCCCCGCTGGCCCGGCGGCTGCGCGCCGACCGGCGGCTGGTCGGGCTGCAGTTACCTGCCCTGCGTGGTGTGGATTCCGGGGCCGCGACCATCGACGAACTGGCCGCCCGCTATCTGGAAACCGTGCGCGAAATCCAGCCGGAGGGCCCGTATCACCTGCTGGGCTATTCGCTCGGCGGCAATATCGTGCACGCTATGGCGGCCGCGCTCACCGCGGCCGGTGCGGAGGTCGCGTTCGTGGGCCTGGTCGATTCGCATCCGCTGGCCAATCTTGCCGAACAGGCTGCCGGGGCGCTGGCCGATCCCGCCCGGCTGGACCGGCTGCTTCCGGAACTGCCAGAGGACGCCCCGGATCTCGCCGCGCTCATCCGCGGTGCCGCGGGCGAACTGCTGCGGATGGTCACGAAATCGGCGGCACCGCGGTACTCCGGCCCGATGGCGCTCTATGCCGCCGACCCCGGTGAGGAGCAGGACGCCCCGCGCGTCGCCGCCCAGCTGGCGGGCTGGCGGGCGGCCGGCGCCCGGATCATCCCGCGCCGCCTGCCCTACACCCATTTCGGGATCGTCGCCGACGACGGCTGGGCCGAGGTTGCCGCGCTGCTCGATACCGACCCGGCGTTGCGGACGTGACCGTGCGGCCCGGCCCCAGAGACTCTGCCGCGGCACCATCCGGTGCCCCGGTAGTTCGAGAAAGAAAGTGAAACACCTATGTCGCTGTTATCCCACAGCCGCTTCGCGGCCTGGCTACATGCTGTAGTCGGTCTGTTCGTCGCGGTCGTCGCGGTCGCGGGCTGTAGCTCCGATGCCGAGCCTGCCGCCGAAGCCGGGACCCGGCCGATCCAGACCGAGAAGGGCGCCGTCGAGGTGCCGGCCGACCCGCAGCGGGTCGTGGTGCTCAACGGCGCCCTCGCCGGCTACCTCTACGACCTCGATGTGCCGGTGGCCGCGGCGGATACCCGGGTTCTCGGCGTCACCGACCGCAGCGGAAAGTTCCCCCCGACGTGGGCGGATGACGCGACCGAACAGGGCACCCAGGTCGTGCCGATCGGGCAGAGCGTGAACGTGGAGTTCGTCGCCTCGATGCAGCCCGACCTGATCATCGGCGGCGGCCAGGGTTTCCCGGCCAAACAGTCGGTGGACGCCTACGACCAGTTGAGCGCCATTGCGCCGACCGTGCTGGTGCCCGGTGATGTCACCGACTGGCAGGGGCAGTTGAAGTTGCTGGCCGATGTGGTCAACAAGGGCGACAAGGTGAACGAGCTGATCACCGCCTACGACGACAAGTTCAAGCAGGTCGCCGAGACCGTGAAGGCGCCCGAGCAGCAGATCGGCTACTTCCAGTCCGCCGCCGACGGCAAGCCGAAGATGATCCTGCCGAACGCCGCGCTGCCGACGCTGTTGGCCGAACTGGGCTTCAAGGCCGACGAGCAGGTTGTGGCCAAGGCCGGTAACCCGGAGATCAACCCCTCGGCCGACTGGTTCAACTTCAGCCCCGAGCTGCTGACCAAGGTCGTGGACCAGCCCGTGGTGATCGTGGTTCCGCTCAGCGGTGCCAAGAGCGCAGCCGATCTGGCCGAGGACCCGATGTTCGCCCAGCTGCCCGCGTTCAAGGACAAGAAGGTCTACGAACTGCCGGCCACCAGCTACCGGCCGGACTACCGCGGCGTGATGAACACCCTCGACCTGATCCAGGAGCAGTTCAAGTGAGCGCCACCGCCGGCCTCCTCATCGATATCTCCCCGTTGCGGGAGAGCCGGCGGTTCCGCTGTGCCTTCGGCGCGCGGCTGATCTCCGTACTCGGCATCGGGCTGCTGATGGTGGCCCTGCCGGTGCAGGTCTACGAACTCACCGGGTCGAGCCTGCACGTGGCCGGAGTGTCGACGACCATGGCGGTCGCCCTGTTCGCCGGAAGCCTGGGCGGCGGGGTGATCGCCGACCGGTTCGACCGGCGCACGGTGATGCAGTGGTCGCGGACCGCGGCGGGGCTGGCGTTCCTGGCCCTGGGCCTCAACGCGATCTTGACCAGTCCCACGCTGGCGGTGATCTACGCCGCCGCCGTCGTGGACGGCCTGGCGGGCGGGGTGAGCGGTTCGGCCATGATGGCGCTGGTGCCGATGCTGGTCGAGCGCGCGAAGATGCCGGCGGCCGGCGCATTGATCACCCTGACCTCGGATCTGGGCACCATGATCACCCCGGCCATTGCCGGTGTGCTGATCGCCCAGATCGGTGTCCCGTTCGCGTTTTTCGCCGCCGCCGCGGCGACCGCGGCCACCGTGGGCCTGATCCGGGCCATCGGCGCCGCCCCGCCACCGGCGCGTGATCTGCGCAATCCGCTGGTGGAAATGGGGCAGGGGATCGGTTTCGCGATGCGCCACCGCGTGATCCGCGCGGTATTGGTGAGCGGGCTGCTCGCCATGCTCGTGAGCGGACCGCTGGTGTTGCTGCCGGCGTTCTCGGATCAGGCGCTGAATGCCGGTCCGGCGACGCTGGGCCTGCTCTACGCCGCGCCCGGGGCGGGTGCGGTACTCGGATCGCTGACCAGCGGCTGGATCGGCCGCTCCCGCCGCAACGGTCTCGCGCTGCTGGTCTCGCTGGCGCTCATGCCGCTGGGCCTGATCATGGCCGGTGTCTGGCCGCAGGTGGCGTGGAGTTTCCTGGGCTTGGCCGCGTTCGGTATCGCCCGGGCCGTGAACAACATCCTGCGGTACGCGGTACTGCAGCAGCATTCGCCGGAGGATATGCGCGGCCGGTTGTCGAGTCTGCAACTGGTGCAATCGGTTACCGGGACAGCGCTCGGGTCGATGGCGGCCGGTGTGATCGGCGGTCTGGTGGAACCGGGTGCCGCCCTGGTGGTCTACGGCGGTGCGGTGCTCGTACTGCTCGTACCCACCATGGTGTTCCTGGCGCCGCTGGCCCGGCTCACCGCGCCCGGCAAACCCGCCGGGCCACCGGTGAAACCGCCGGTGGAGCCCACCGGAATCGCGGACAAAGGAAAGGACGGTGTGTGATGGATCGCGGTGCCTACCGTGAGCGGATCGCCGAGGTCATGGCCGGCTCGCACGGGGCCAAGGTCGGTTATCCGATCGAATTGCGGGAACTCGAGGTGATCCGCACGCAACAGGTGGGTGCGGGCCTGCTCCGGGTCACCTTCGGCGGTCCGCAGCTCACCGGATTCCACAGCTATGTGCCAGACGAACACGTCCGCGTGGTCTTCCCGGATACCGACGGCGCCCTGCGCCTGCCGGTGAAAGACGGTCTCTCGCTGGAATGGCCCGCACCGCGGCCGATCTCGCGGGAATACACGGTGCGCCGCTACGACGCCGATGCGGGCGAACTCGATATCGAATTCGCGCTGCACCCCGGCGGGCTCGCCTCCGACTGGGCACTGGCCGCCGAACCGGGGGACCGTATCCATATCGCCGGCCCGCCCGGCGGTGTGGTGGTGCCGGAAAGCTACGACAACTACCTGTTCGCCGGGGATATCACCGCGCTGCCCGCGATGGCCCGGTGGCTGGAACGGTTGCCGCGCGAGACCAAGGGCTGGGTGTTCGTCGAGGTCACCGACGCGAGCCAGGAAATCGAGATCGATGCGCCGGCCGGGTTCGAGATCCAGTGGCTGCACCGCGGCGAGGCCGCCCCGGGGACCGGGGATCTGCTGGAGAAGGCGATTCGCACGGTCACCGTGCCCGACGGGCAGAACGTGTACGCGTGGGTGGCCGGTGAGGCCGGGCAGCTGCGCCCGATCCGCAAATGGGTCCGCAGCGAACTCGGTGTCGGGTCGAAGGACTGCCTGATCGCGGGCTATTGGAAACACGGGATCGCGAATTTCGACGGCGAGGAATAAGAAAGAGGACCCGACACGATCGGGTCGAGCGCGGAGGAGGCAGCGCAGCGTAACCACGCAGCGCTCCCGATGATGTCGAAAGGACACAGCATGACGAACGACGCAGCGGCCGTGACCGGGCGCGACCGCTTCATCCAGGATGTCGCCGAAGTGATGGGCGTACCTGCCGCGGAACTGTCCACCGATACCAATCTGCTCGACGCCGGGCTGGATTCGGTGCGCATCATGCAGCTGGTGGAGAAATGGCGGTCGGAGGGTCATGAGACCGTCGATCCGATGATGCTGGCCGGGGACCCCGTATTGGAGTCCTGGCTGGAGGTGCTGTGCCCGTGACCGGGCACCGGGGAGAGGAAAGGAGGAGGCGGGGTGGGTACCGGGAGGACCCCCTGGCGCGTGTCTCCCCCC
>NZ_JBHXMZ010000017.1:46137-67949 GCF_042719915.1 Nocardia sp. NPDC058499
GGGGGGGGGGGGTAGGAAGCTAGCAGGCCAGGGGTGACGGATAGGAGCCCCTTGGTGGTTTTCTGGGTGGGCGGTTTGCCTCCGCAGCCGGCACACACCACCCCCGGTGGGTTCCCTTTTCCCCGGCACCGGGGGTCACTGTGCGCGGTGTCCCTCCGCCAGCAGCCGGCGCAGATCGCGGCGGCTGGTCTTCCCGACCCCGGTCTCCGGGAATTCCTCGATGGTCACCACGGCATCGGGCATCTTCCACGCGGCGATACCGCGTTCGCGGACGAAACTGCGGACCGTGGTCAGCGTCGGGGGAGTGGCCGGATCGGCGGGTTGGACGAAGGCGCAGATTCGTTGCCCGAGCACCGGATCCGGGGTGCCGACGATCACCGCATCGCGGATGCCGGGGTGTTCGAGCAGATGGGCTTCGAGTTCCTCGGCCGAGACCTTTTCGCCGCCGCGGTTGACCCAGTCGCCCGCCCTGCCCTTCACGACGAGGTTGCCGTCGGGGCGCAGCGCGACGATATCGCCGGTGCTGTACCAGCCCTCGGCGTCGAAACTGCGGGCGTTGGCCTCGGGATTGTCGTAGTAGCCGCGAATCGTGTAAGGCCCTCGGGTCTTCAGGTTTCCGTCGGCGCCCGGCGCGACTTCGGCACCCGCGTCGTCGACGATCTTGATCCGGTCCAGCTCCGACATGGGCCGGCCCTGGGTGGCGACGACGGCATCGATCGGATCGTCGAGCCGGGTGTAACACACCAGGCCCTCGGCCATCCCGAACACCTGCTGCAGGGTCACGCCCAGTGCGGGTCCGACCCTGCGGGCCAATTCGTCGGGGCAGCGGGCGCCGCCCACCTGAACCACTTGCAGGCTGGACAGATCCGGCAGGTCGCCGCCCTTCTCGGCCCGCTCGACCCACAGCCGCGCCAGTGGCGGAACGAGCCCGGTGATTGTCACCCCGAAGCGTTCGATCGCCGCGAACGCGGTCGAGGGTGTGGGGTCCGGTGTCATCGCGACCGTTCCGCCCGCATACAGGGCGCCGAGGATTCCCGGCGAGCTCATCGGGAAGTTGTGCGCCACGGGCAGGGTGGCGAGATAGACCGAGTCCGGGCCCAGTTCGGTGATTTCGGCGCTGCGTCGCACGCTGTAGAGGTAGTCGTCGTGGGTGCGGGGGATGAGTTTGGGGATTCCGGTGCTACCGCCGGAGAGCTGCAGGAACGCGACGTCACCGGCGTCGAGCTCGGGCATCTCGCCCGGTTCGTCGCGGTAACCGGCGAGATCGGTGGCGCCCTCGGCGAACTCGGTGTCCGGATCGTCGGTGACCAGCAGGACGTGGCGCAGGGTGTCGACCCGGCGCCGGACGGTATCGGCCAGCGCCGCATGGTCGAACCGCTGGTGGGTGGCGCAGGTGATCATCGCGACCGCATTGCTCGCGTTGCCGATGGGCACCAGTTCGGATTCGCGGTGCGCGGGCAGGCAGAACACCGGCAGCGCGCCGATTTCGAACAGTGCGAAGACGACTTCCACGAACTCCGCCCGGTTGGGCAGCTGGACGAGGACGCGGTCGTGGTGGCCGATGCCGAGCCGCATCAGGCCGGTGGCCAGCGACCGGGCGCGGCGGTCCAGTTCGGCGTAGCTCCAGCGGTGGGTCGCGTCGACGACGGCGATCGCCTCGGGGGTCTGTGCGGCGCGGGTGCTCAGCAGTTGCGCGAACGTCTCACCGGTCCAGCACTTTTCATCGCGATACCGCGTCGCGAGTTCCGGTGGCCAGGGTGTGAAACCGGGCAGGACGGACGATGGCATGGCGCACCTCTTTCCGATCGGCGATCTTGTTCGATGTCACACCGGAATGCTAGCCTTACGGTGTAACTTCAGGTTAGGCTAACCTAATGGTCACGAAGCAATGGGGCGAAGGGGTCATCGTCACCGGAGCCGCCGGGGGGATCGGGGCGGCCGTCGCCGCCGCACTCGCAGGCGCTACTCCGCTCATCGAACTGTGGGATACCGATCCCCGGGTACACGAGGTGGCCGAACGGCTCACGCGGCAGTACGAGGGAATTGCCGCGCGGGGCATCGAAATCGATCTCACCGATGACGCGGCGGTCACCGCCGCATTCGATCGCGTGGTCGCCGAGAACGGCGCACCGCGCACCGTCGTGCACACCGCCGGCGCGATGATCGGCGGCTCCGCCCTGGATACCGGCGCCGGCGATTGGCAGCGCTGCCTCGCGGTGAACACCAACGCCGCCGTGTACGTGGCACAGCGCGCCGCCCGCGAAATGGTCGCGGTACGGCGCGGTTCCATCGTAGTGGTCTCCTCGAATTCCGCGACGACACCCCGGGTCGGCCTGGCTGCCTACGGCGCCGCCAAGGCCGCTACCACGGCGTTCACCCGGTCGCTGGCGCTGCAGGTCGCACCGCACGGAGTACGGGTGAACCTGGTGTCGCCGGGTTCCACCGATACTCCTCTGCTCCGCGGAATGTATGCCGATTCCGGTGAACACGGACTCGGCGATGCCGCGCGCACCAGCCTGCTCGACGGCGATCCGGAGAACTACCGGCTGGGAATCCCGCTGCGGCGGATCGCCGAACCGGCCGATATCGCCGCCGCCGTCCAGTTCCTGGTTTCCGACGCCGCGCGCCATATCACCATGCACGACCTGCGGGTCGACGGCGGCGCAACGCTGGATATGTGACACGAGAGGATGATCATCATCAACGCCGAGAACCCCGCTTTTTCCGCGGATCCTGCCTTTGTCCTGTCCCGGCCGCAACGTACTGTCACCGCGTCGGCCGGGGGTCGCGTCTTCCACAGCGCCGCCGAGGCCGCTGCCCAGTTGCGGGCCCGGCGGGTGACCCATATCGTCGGCGCGCTGCCGTTCACACCCGGTGCCCCGGCCGCATTGTGGGCGCCGGAAACGATTGCGGTGACCGACGGGCCGCGGGCGGCGCGAGCGGTGACCGCTCCCGATATCGCGATCACCGACAACCTGCCCGAACCCGAGGAACACGTCCGCCGGGTGGGTGCCGCCGTGCGGCTGCTGGCCGACCCCGCGCATGCGCTGCGGAAAGTGGTGCTGGCCAGAAAGCTTCGCGCCCGCGCCGATCGCGCCGTGCGGGCAGTCGACCTGCTCGACCTGCTGGTCTCCACCGACCCCGCCGGTAACGGCTACCTGGTCGACCTGTCCGCTGCGGGCGGCGTCTACACCGGCCGGCACCTGGTGGGCTCCAGCCCGGAGATCCTGGTGCGGCGGCTGGGGCCGGAGGTCACCAGTCATCCGCTGGCGGGTTCCGCGCGCCGGATACCGGAGGATCCGGTGGCCGATCGGATCGCGGCCGACTCCCTGCTCGGTTCCGCCAAGGACCGTCATGAGCACGGCTATGTGGTCGACCATGTGGCCGGTATCCTGCGCGACCGCTGCACCGATGTGCGAACCCCCGCCGCCCCCGAACTCGCCGAGACCCCGGCCATGTGGCATCTAGGCACCACGATCGGCGCGACGGTGCCGGCCACCGGGCCGACCGCGCTGGAGCTGGCCGACGCCCTGCATCCCACCCCCGCGATCTGCGGTACACCGACCGCCGCGGCGGCCCGGTTGATCGCCGAGCTCGAGGGTGAACGCGGTTTCTACGCGGGCGCGGTGGGCTGGTGCGATGCCGACGGCAACGGCGAATGGATGGTGAGCATCCGCTGCGCGGAACTGGCCGCGGACAACCGGACCCTGCTGGCCTACGCGGGTGGCGGGATCGTCGCCGAATCCGATCCCGAGGACGAACTGGCCGAGACCACCGGAAAACTCCAGCGGGTCCTCGGACCGCTGGGGGTCGGCGGGAAGGCCGCGACCGTGTCCTGACCGAAAACGACTTACTGCTACTGCGCCCGGGTCCGCAGTCCACCGGAAGGCTGCGGGCCACAAGAAATGATGAGGAGTTCTGGTCATGCCCATGCAGCCGATCGCGCCCTATGCGATGCCGCCGTTGGACGAGGAGATCGCCAACCAGGTGTCCTGGGGGATCGAACCCGACAGATGCGCCCTGCTGATCCACGATATGCAGAACTATTTCCTCACCGCATATCAGCTCGATCGCGATCCGGCCCGGACGATGATCGACAATATTTCCCGATTACGCGATAAATGCCATGAACTGGGCATTCCGGTGATCTACAGTATGCAGCCCGGCGATCAGCATCCCGACCGGCGCGGCTTGCTCGCGGATTTCTGGGGCACCGGGATGTCGGACGGTCCCGATACCGAGGTCATCGCGGAGCTGAAACCCGATGAGACCGATATCCAGGTCACCAAATGGCGTTATTCGGCGTTCCAGCGCACCGATCTGCGTCAGTTGCTGGGCTACCGCAATCGCGATCAGCTCATCGTCACCGGTGTGTACGCGCATATGGGCTGCATGCTCAGTGCCGCGGAGGCGTTCATGAACGATATCCGCGCGTTCATGGTGCACGACGGGGTCGCGGATTTCAGCCGGGACGAGCATGCGATCGCGTTGAAATACACCGCGCGGCGCTGCGGCATGGTGCTGAGCACCGACGGTGTGCTGGCGCAGCTCGAGGCCCCGGTACCGGCCGGCGCCTGAGCCGCCGGCCGGAATTCGCGTCGTCACCGAAACCGGGGCAGGCGCGACCACGGAGGCGACACGACGCTGCCGGACACCTCTCGGAAGGGGGAAACTAGAACGTGTTGTAATTCTGGTGTGGGTTGCCCACGAGAGGAGTCGATACCGTGTTGGCATTCTTCACCGGAGAGGGTGAGCACTATCTGCCCACCCGGGTAGCCATATCCAGCTGGAGCCCGACCCAGGTCAGCGGGCCGGCCATCTGCGGGCTGCTCGCCCGGGAGCTGGAAACGCGGGCGCCGGGCGCGGAGTTCGTCCCGGCCCGGCTCACCGTCGACCTGTTCAGTGCGGTATCCGATGAGCCCACGACGGTGCGCAGCACGGTGGTCCGGGAGGGCAAACGTATCTGCGTGGCCGACGCCGAACTGATCCAGCGCGACGAGGTGCGCTCCCGCGCCACCGTGGTGTACCTGCGGACCGGTGAGGTCCCGGCCGGTGAGCTGTGGCAACCCGGCCGCGAGCTACCGGTGCCCGACGTCCCGGACGAATCCGAGGCGGGCGCGCATCCGCTGTTGAAGAGCCGCGACCAGGAGTGGACGCGCAATTTCGGCGCCAACCAGAACGCCGACCGCAAGGCGATCTGGCAGAACATGCTGCCCGTGGTCGCCGGGGACCCGGTGACCCCGTTCCAGCGGGTCGCGATGGCCGGGGACGCGGCGAGTTTCATGAGCAACTGGGGCAGCGCGGGGATCGGCTACATCAACTCCGATGTGACCCTGACGCTGGCCCGGCTACCCATCGGACCGGGGATCGGGGTGCTGGCGCAGGATCATGTGGCCGCCGCCGGAATATCGGTGGGCACGGTGAGCCTCTACGACCGGAGCGGGCCGCTGGGCACGGCGGTGGTCACCGCGGTATCCAATGTGCGGCGGCAGGTCGATATGACGCAGTTCTGACGCGGCTATCCGCGGTGCTCGGTATACGAGGGGCGGGGCCAGGGCCGGGATTCCTGCGCTTCGAGGTCTGTGTTGAACCGCTCGAGGTAGGCGGCGAAGGTGTGCAGTTCCTCTTCGCTCCAGCCGCGTAACACTCGGTCCAGGGCATTGACGTTGTAGTCGCGGTCGGCCCGGAGGCGGCGTTCACCTTCGGCGGTGATCCGGAACTTGCGGGCCACCCCGCCGGCCGGGTCGGGAATGCGCTCGGCCAGGCCGGCCTTCATGATGGCCGTCGTCTGCCGGTGCACGGTGGAGGTGTCGAGGCCGAATGCCTCGCTCAGTTCGCCGATGGACATCGCGCCCTCGATCCACAGCCGGCTCAGTACCAGGTAGGCGCTGCGTTCCAGATGGTCGGGGCGGCGCAGATGCGCGTTGAGGCTGTGCCGCCCCAGCAGCATGGTTTCGAATTCGATCAGGTCGGTCGGCTTGTCCATGGCGGTGTCCTGCTCGTGTGCTCATGCCGTGGTGGCCCGGCGGGCGCCCCGCCGATCGTCATACCACGCCGCCGGGGTTGGTTTGTATCCTACACACTCGTTGCATCATGCAAACGCATACCTGTCCACCGGCCTTGCGGAGCGGTCACCCGGCCGTTGTGGCGCGCCGGCGGGCTCGCCGCTCCACGAAGAACCGGGCGGCGTCGGCAACGGCATCCAGCACCGGCTCCGGTTCCCAGCCGAGATCGCGTCCGGCCTTGCCGTGGTCCATCCGCGACATCACATGCATCAGATTCACCGAGGTCACCGTGAGACGGCTGTCGCGACCACGCATCCGCGCCGCCGTACCGGCGATCCCCGCGGCCGCATACAGGGCCGGCCGCGGAATCGCCAGGCGCGGCGGCCGGCGGCCCACCGCATGCGCGGCGGTGGTGAGCAGTTCCGCGCTGCTGAGGAAGCGGTCGGAGACGATATAGCGTTCGCCGGTCCTTCCGTGTTCGCTCGCGAGCAGCAGGGCGCGGGCGGCATCGGCGATGCCCACCGACTCCGAACCGGTCCCGGCGAACCGGAACGGTAGTTTGCCGAGCGCGGCGGCGGCCACGAAGGAGCCGTGCGGAGTGGGCTGCCAATCGCCCGGCCCGTAGGTGTTGGCCACGCACATCGCGACCGCCGGCAGGCCGCGCTCGGCCGCGTAGCGCAACACCAGATCCTCGGCCTCGACCCGGGACCGAACGTAAGGTCCGCCCAGGTGGGCCCAGTTGAACGGCACGGTCTCGTCGACGATCGCGCCCGGGCGGCGGCCGATGGTGGCGGCCGAACTGGTGAACACGAAACGGCGCAGGCCGGCGCCGCGGGCTGCGTCGAGAACATGGCGCAGGCCGGCGATATTGGTGCGGAACAGCGGTGCGGGATCGCGTAACCACGCCCGGGTGTCCACCGCGCAGTGGTAGACCACATCGCAGCCGCGCATGGCGGTCCGGAGGGCATCGTCGTCGAACAGATCGCCGTAGTGGATATCGAGGGGGAGACCGGCGATCGGCCGGAGGTCGCTGGTGGGCCGGACCAGCACGCGGACCGGGGCGCCGGTCGAGGCCAGTTGACGGGTCACCTCCGACCCGAGGAACCCGCTCGCGCCGATGACCAGTTTCCCGGGATCCGCCATCCTGGCCGGCCTCCTCTGCCCTCATGCGTATCCGAAGCTGTGTGCAGAGTCTCGCAGGACCGGTGGTTCGCCGTACACGGAACCGAACATCGGAACGGAAACTCATTCGGACACTTGTCCGTACGGCGCGCGATGGGTCCGCTCGCCGTCTGCCGGGTGCGCCCCGGTAGACGGCACGAATCGGTCCGAAGACGTGTTCGGTGCGTCGTCCGTGCACCGGGGCGGTACGGTTTTTCCCGGTACATCCGTTCGGCGGCGCGGTCGCGGGCGCCGGCGGGGACCGAAAATCGGCTGGTCCCCGTCGCGCGTGCGGCCGCAATGCGGAGCGCACAGTGCGATCTGAAAGGACTAGTCCATGGTGATCGACACCGGTAAGGACCCCGCGACGCCCGAGGGCGGCCTGCCGGGCTCCCCGGAGGGAAGACCCCCTTTGCGGAGGGGGCGCGGGGTGGACTGGCTCATTTTCGGCATCACGTCCGTCGGCGCGGTGGCGTTCGTACTGTGGGGGATCATCGACCAGGAAAGCCTCGCGCGGGTGGCCTCCAACGCGCAGTCCTGGGTGATCGCCAACACGGGGTGGCTCTTCGTTCTCGTCGCCACCTCGTTCGTCGTCTACGTGATCTGGCTCGCCCTCAGCCGCTACGGCAAGATCCCGCTCGGCGCCGACGACGAAACACCCGAATTCCGGACGGTCTCCTGGATCGCGATGATGTTCAGCGCCGGTATGGGAATCGGCCTCATGTTCTGGGGTGTCGCCGAACCGCTGACCCATTTCACCTCCCCGCCGCCGGGTACCGCCGAGCCGGGCAGCCCGGAGGCGAGCGAGGTCGCGCTGGCGACCACCCTGTTCCATTGGACTCTGCACCCGTGGGCGATCTATGCGGTCGCCGGGCTCGCCATCGCCTACGCCACCTTCCGCCGAGGTCGCTCGCAGCTGATTTCGGCAGTGTTCCGGCCGCTGCTGGGCCGGTACTCGGACGGCCTCGGGGGTAAGGCCATCGACATGATGGCGATTTTCGCGACGCTGTTCGGTTCCGCCGCCTCGCTCGGGCTCGGCGCCCTGCAGATCGGCGCGGGACTCGAATTCAACGGCTATGTCGACGCCATCTCCAAGCTGGGCCTGGTGCTGGTGATCACCGGTCTCACCGTCGCCTTCATCCTGTCCGCGGTCTCCGGTATCGCCCGCGGAATCCAGTGGCTGTCGAATATCAACATGGTGCTGGCGTTGGTGCTGGCGGTGTTCGTCTTCATCGCCGGGCCCACCCTGTTCATGCTGAACTTCCTGCCCACCGCCATCGGCGACTACATCGCCGATCTGCCGACCATGGCCTCGCGGACCGGTATCGCCGGCGGTGAGGAGATGGAGGCGTGGCTGTCGAGCTGGACCATCTTCTACTGGGCGTGGTGGGTCTCCTGGACCCCCTTCGTCGGGATGTTCATCGCGCGGATCAGCCGCGGCCGCACCATCCGCCAGTTCGTGGCCGGTGTGCTGCTGGTGCCCAGCCTGGTGAGCCTGGTGTGGTTCGCCGTGTTCGGCGGCGCCGCGATCCGGCAGCAGACCGATACCGGCAACCTGGACGAGGCAGACGGCAGTGTGAACCCCGATTTCGCCCTCTTCCATCTGCTCGACGAGTACCCGATCACCGCGATCACCACGGTGCTGGTGATGATCCTGGTGGGTATCTTCTTCGTCTCCGGTGCGGATGCGGCGTCGATCGTGATGGGCACACTGTCCGAACGCGGCAGTATCGAACCCTCACGGCTGACAGTCATCTTCTGGGGTACGGCCACCGGCGCGGTGGCCGCGATCATGCTGGTGATCGCCGATTCGGACGATCTAGGGGGCGCACTGGACGGGTTGCAGGCATTGACCACCGTGGTCGCCCTGCCGTTCATGGTCGTGATGGTGATGATGTGTATCTCGCTGTATCGCGATGTGCGCACCGATCCGATCATCCTGCGGGCGAACCTGGGTGTGGAACTCGTTGAGGGTGCGGTCGCGCAGGGTGTGGTCAAGCACGAAGGCGAATTCGAGCTGGTCACAACGCCGATCGAAACGGCCGACGACGAACAGGCCACTCGCGACTAGCGCCGCGGGCTACCCCGTCGAACCCCGGTCCGCGTCCGCCGCGGGCCGGGGTTCAGCGTCGATGCCCCCGGAAGTCCAGGCAGGCCCGCCCGGTGGGCACCGGGCGGGGTGGTCGCGGCGAGCTGTTCTGGGTGGCCTCGATGTAGATGCTGAGGCCGGTGCTGAGCTTGCCGGCCAAGGCCTCGAGCTGATCGGGCGAAAGGGACTCGCCGAAGGCGGCCGCGGCGAGGAGTCGTTCCCGTACCTGTTCGAGGTTGAGCCGGGCGAACGGGATGGGGGCGAGTTCGGGCATGCGGGCTACCGTACCCGAATTCGAACACACTTTCGATAGCTGATTCGCTGTGTTGCCCGCACGGCGGTGACTGACCCCGGCCCGGATGGTGCCGCGGGGATACCGCGAAGTGTCGCGGCTCAGCCGATGACGGCGTTCATGATGGTGCCGGCGCTGGTGGCGACCACCCCGCCGATCATGGCACCGGCCACCATCTTCGGTGATTCCATCGAACCGCCCGACCACTTCTCCCAGGCGAACTTGCCGCCCGCGTAGATGATCGCGGTGATGCCGGCGAGCAAGACGAACCAGGTCAGGTACTGGACCATTTGCGTGATCTTGTCGGCCAGCGGGGGTGCTTCGGGGGTGGGGTTGCCGATTTGCGCCAGCAGCGTATCGGTGACGGCGGCCAGTATCATCTCGCAGCTCACTCTGTGTTCGGGGTGGGCGGGAACGCATACGCATCGTAACCGCTCGCCGGGGGCGATCGCAGTAATCCCGGTTCCCGGTAGGGATTCGGGGGTACCAGCGGTTATAGCGCGAAAGAGGCTGAGCGGCAAGAAGTTGCGCCGGGCCCGGCATCGTCTGGATGATGGAGGCGGGGCCGCAATGCCCCGAACTCTAGGCGAGGGAGCAGACGGTGAGCATCATCGCGGCGTCGATTGTCGACGCGGTATCGGTATACGCGCAGGTCAGCGATCCCACTCCGGAGGCCCCACCGCTGGCCGACAAGATCATGCAGTTCGTGCAGTATGCGACGTGGCTGGCCATCCTGTCCGGCACGGTGAGTATCGTCTTCGCCGGCGGTAAATTCGCCTGGGAGAAATGGTCCGGCGGGGCGCTGCAATCGCCGAAGATGGTGGCCGGAGCCATGATCGGCGGGGTGGTCGCCACCAGCGCCGGCACGATCATGAATACGGTGCTCACCATCTGAGAACCGGCCGCGCCGACCGTGGCGGCAACCGTTCGGCTATTCCTGGGCGTATCCTGCACAGCAGTCCATCCGACAGCGATGAGCAGGGAGAATGCCCATGGGCGACAGCCCGGCAGCGGTACCCGGTAACTCGCGGCGCGGGCCGGCGTCCGACCGGTTCCGGTTGTCCAGGCGTTCGCTGCTGGGGCTGATCGCAGTCACCGGACTGGCAGCCTGCGGCGGCGAGAACGACGACACCGCGGTCGAGCCGTCGGGTACGCCCGCCGAGCGGCGCGAAGTAGCCACCGACGCCTATGTTTTCGGATACCCGCTGATGCTGATCGATACGATCCGCCGCCGGGCCCTGGAATACACGTCGGTCAACCGGTTCCAGCACACCTCCTCACTTCCCGCATCGAGCCAGCGCACCGTGGTCCGGATCGATCTGGACAACCTGTACTCGGTGGCCTGGCTGGACCTGCGCGAGGAGCCGGTGCTGTTCGAAGTACCGCAGATCGAGGACCGCTACTGGGTGATGCAGATCCTCGACGCCTGGTCCAACACCGCCTTCACCCCCACCAGCGTGCAACCCCACGCCGAACCCGGCGCCTCCGCACCGTTCGTCTACGCCGTCACCGGACCCGGCTGGACAGGAACACTGCCGCCGGGTGCGGTCCAGCTACCGGTGCCCACCGCGGACGCCTGGCTGTACGGGCGGATCGAGGTGCGCGGCCCGGACGATGTTGCGGCGGTGCGCGATATCCAGTCCCGCCTGCGGCTCGCCCCGCTGAGTGCCTGGACAACACCCGCGGCCGCCGAAGCCGATTCGATACCGGAGAACCAGGACTGGTCGGAATCGGCCGGGCTCGACATCCTCGACGAGATGCCGGTCCGCGATTTCTTCGAGCGCATGTGTGAACTCATGGAGGAGAACCCGCCCGCCGCCGACGACGAAACCGCGATGGCGCGTTTCGCCACCATCGGGATCCGGCCCGGTGGTTCACCCGAAGGCGTGAGCACGGGGGAACTGTCCGCCGGGGTCGACGCTGCCAAACGCAAGATCACCGCTTACGTGGACCCCGGCAGCATCCTCCGCAACGGCTGGGTGCTGGACCTGAACGTCGGGCGCTACGGCACCAACTACCTGCTGCGAGCCGCGACAGCGCGCCGGGGAGTCGGTGCGAACCTCGCTGCGGTGGTGGTGTATCCCGCGATGTTCGACCAGGCCGACGACGACGGCACCCCGATCGAGTTCACGCTGCGGTTCGAACCCGGCCAGGCGCCGCCGGTGGCCGCGTTCTGGTCGCTCACCGCATACGGGCGCGAGGGATACCTGGTACCGAACGAGGCGGATCTGCATACGGTGGGTCATCCGGTCCCGCCGGTGTTCGCGCCGGACGGTTCACTCGAGTTCACCGTCCAGGCCGCCGATCCCGGCCCGGGAGTGCCGCGATCGAATTGGCTGCCGATCCCGGAGCGCGGCCAGTTCTCCCTGGTCATGCGACTCTACGAACCGGATCGGCAGGTATTGGACGGCGAGTGGTTCCCACCCCCGCTGATGCCCTGACACCACCGCCGATCCCGTGCTCAGCCGCGCACCACCTCGGCCAGGGCCGGATCGAGCACATCGGCGAGGGCACGCCACGGGACGGTGATACTGATGAGCCCCTTCCCGGCTGGGGCCACACTGTCTTCCTCGAAATGGATGGCCATACCTTTATCGGTGGCGATCCAGTGATGGAAGTTCTTGGTCCGCGGCTCGATCTCCCGGCGGTCGAAATCCGGACCCGCCGCCGTCCCGGGCAGTAGCCGTGCCGCCTCGCGGGACAACCGGGCCAGTCCGGCATCCAGGTCCGGGAAGAGGTCACGCAGCGTGATCGGCTCGGCGTTGTCGGCGTTGATGGTGATGGTGGCGAGCAGTTTCTTCGATTTGCCGGACGGGGGATCGCTCTTGCGGACCGTCGTCAGCAGCGCACTCAGTACCCGGCGCCCGATATGTATTCGGTTGGGCGGTCCGCTGGTCAGCTCGGCCGATGCGGGGGCGTAGACGATCTGATCCTGCAGCGCGGCGCGCACCGAATTGTTGAACCGATCCGCAACGGCCGAAGTGCCACCGCTCACCTGCGGTATCCGGACATTCCAGCTGACTTTGCCGTTCTCGCCCTGAACTTGGGCCCACGCCTCGGTGTAGCTGCCTCCGGCGGGTGCGGTGGCCGTGGCGGAAACCGGGGTGGAGGCGCCCGGTGCGGACGACCCGGGAGTACCGGTGTTGCCCGGCGCGGTCGGATCAGCGGTGCCCGGCGCCTCCGATCCGGCGTTATCGGTGGCGAACACCGCGGTGGTTGCCAATGCTGCGGCGAGTAGGACGGCGAGGGCGCCGGCCACGATGGGGCGCTTTCGTACGCGCCGCCGCGCGGTGTCTGTGGCCGGGCCTGCGGAGGGAACCGGCTCGGTCGATGTGAGCGACCGTGTGGGTGTCGGAAGGCCGGAGATCGGTGAGCTGCGGCGGGATCGCGAGGCGGGGCCACCGGAATGCCCTGAGTGCGCCTCCGGGTGGGCCGGTGGGGCGGCCGAGTGCGGTGAGCCCGGGCGCGAGCGCGGGTCGGCGGGGGTGGGCGGTCCACCGAGCGCAGGGCCGTCGTTTGGTGATGAGTCCGACCGGGAGTGCGTGCCGATCGGCGTAATCGGGCCGCGGGGTGGGGACGAGCCGGGTTGTCCGGTTGGCGCAGTGGCCGGGGACGAGCGGGGGTGACCGGACTGCTGTGTGGAAGAGTCGTGGCGCGGAGGCCGCGGACCGGGAGCAGAGACCTTGGTCTCCGTCGGCGAGGCGTCCGGGGTTGCCGTGGCCATCGGTTCCGTACCGCCCGCACCGGATGTCAGGGCCGGCTGCGGTGATTCGAGTGCGCGCAACGCCTCTTCGCTGAAGGCGCGACACGAGTCGTAGCGGTCCGCGGGGTTCTTCGCCAGCGCCCGGTACAGCACCGCGTCGATAGCCTGCGGCAGCCCGGGAGCGCGCCGGGAGGCCGCGGGGGGAGGCGTGTGCAGATGGGCGTTGACGACCGCGGCGGTACTGCTCACGGGAAACGGTTTCGCGCCGGTGAGCAGGACGAAAAGCGTGCAGCCCAGGGCATACACATCGGCGCGGTGATCGACCGGGCCGGCGGTGAACTGTTCGGGTGCGGCATACGAGACGGTCGCGATCACATCGCCGGTACGGGTCAGGTCCGTACCGTCGCGGGCGAGGCGGGCGATCCCGAAATCGGTGAGCAGGGCGCGTTCGCCGAATTCGCGGTCCGGGTCCGCGGTGACCAGGATATTCGCCGGTTTCACATCCCGGTGCAGCATCCCGTTGCGGTGGGCGTGGTCCAGTCCGCGGGCGGCGTCGTCGATGATATGCGCCGCCCGGCGCGGCCCGAGCTGCGGCGAACCGGCCAGCGCGGCGGCATCCGTGCCCGGCACGTATTCCATGGCGATCCAAGGCTGTCCACCGGTGACACCGCGATCGTGCACGGTGACGATATTCGGATGCCGCAACCGGGCCGCGAGCTCGGCCTCCCGATCGAACCGGCCACGAAACCCGGTGTCGGCCAGATGATCGCCCGGTAGCAGTTTCAGCACATCCTGCCGGGGCAGCCGGGGATGTTCGGCGAGATAGACGATGCCCATCCCGCCGGCGCCGATCCGGCGCACGATCCGGTAGCCGGCGAATCTCGCCCCGGGTTGCAGCATTGCCCGAGACTATCGCGGACCCGGTGGGCGGCGGGGGCCGGAGGAGTGGGATGGGACGGTCAGATATTTGCACCCTTCTCGCGATTGCAGCCGCGGCACAGGATCTGGAGATTCGAGGCGCTGGTGGCACCGCCGCGGCTGAGCGGGATGATGTGGTCGAATTCGAGGTAGTGGCCTTCCCCGCATTCCACGCACTTCCCGCCGTCGCGCTGCCACACCTCGGCCTTGACCTCCTGCGGGATACTGCGCGAATCACGCTGTCCCGGTGCCAGCACGAGCCGTTTGGCGATGCGCAGCGCGCCCTCCAGTGCGGCGGCGAGATACTCCGGGTCGGCCACCGCGAAACTCGCCCCGCCGCGGGCCGAGGTGGCCGCGACGACGACCGTATCGAGTTCGGCCGCCACCGAAACGATCCGCGACCACGGGATCTCCACACCGGTTCCCGGCCCGACGAACCGTAACTTCTTGGTGCTCACGATCAACCGGCCGTCGGTGTGCTTCGGGCCGCGGGCCAGCTCGCGGATATGGGTGGCGCCGATATCGAGGTAGACCAGTTCCTCGGCGTCCAGATGCAGGTCCGGGGTGCGGACGGTGGGCAGATCACCCTCACGCAGCTGGGACAGCGCCCGTCCGCGCCCCATCCGGGCCCGCAGATCGTCGATCAACCGGCCCGCCAGCGACAGTTCGGTGATGGCGTGCTCGACATCGTCGTATTCCTCGGCCGAGATCTGGCCGTCGGCAAAAGCGAACGCGACCCGCCGTTCCACGTACTGCAGTGCCGCCGGTTCCAGTGCGGCCCGGGCAGCGGATTCGTCGATCCGCTGATAGCGCAGCGACGCCCACAGTGCCTCCCATTCGGCACCGCGCGGACCCGACGCCGCGAGTACCCGGGTGGCCCGGGTATGCCAGTGGGTCAGGAACTCCTCGGTCTCCGCCGCGCACGCGGCACACGGGTGGTGCCCGCCGAAGACCCGGCGGCGGCGCCGGGCGCCGCAGCGTGCACAGTCGTGCGGATGCGGCCGGGCCGTCGGCCGGGTGTCGGCGGTCCACTGCTCGCCGTCCCACCAGCGCAATACCGTCGGCTCGGTGGGGTCGCGGTACCAGTCGGCGCGACCCGAACCGGGCGGCGGCTCGACGGGCGTGGGTTCCCGTACGGTGAGCCGGCGCAGGGTGACGGTCCCCGGTGATCGGCGGGCGGACTGCGCGGTATCGAAACGGTCCCACGGCGCGGTAGCCGCGGTAGCGGCACCCGGCCGCTCGTCGAGCCGGTAATGCGCATTGCCCGGATGAGCCTCGGCAACCGCGCGGGACCCGGCCCCGGCGCTGTGTATTCCGGCGGCTTCCCAGCCCTCCGCGACCGACCCGTCGACCCGGGCCGCGGGGGTCGGCCGATCCCGCCGGGCGTCTCCGGTGGCCGGCGTGGCGCGGCGCGGGGATTCGTGCCCGGATCCCACGCTGCGGAGAGCCGGACGGGTCTCCGCAGCGTCGGGTCCGTCGCTCGGTGCGCCGGCCCGTGGCAGGCGGTCACTCCGAGGCGGTGGCGCATCGTTACGGGCCGAGCGGGCCGCGGCCGGCACCGGGTGATCCTGGGCCGCGGCCGATCGATTTCCCTGTCTGTCGGCGCCGGGCGCCGGATGCTGGGTACTCGGCGCTTCGCGCGCGGACTCCGTGGTCGCGCCGTGCCGGCCGGACGTTATGCGGTCGCCGTGGCGGCGCGGTGTGTCGTCCGGGGAACTGTGTGCTCTGGTCAGTACGGCAGTGCCCGAATCCCCGGTCGGGTCGTGCGCAGGCTCACCACCGGGTGCGCGGCCTGTGGCCCGGCCTGCCGGTGCGGGCCCGGCCGGCCGGCCGCGCCGGGACGCGGGCGGTGCACTGCTCGTATCCGGTACGGCGGGGTCGTCGACCTGGATACCGAATTCGGTCACCAGGCCTTCCATTCCCGTGGCCCAGCCCTGGCCTACCGCGCGGAACCGCCAGCCGCCGTCGCGGCGGTAGAACTCCCCGAACATCATGGCCGTCACCGCTTCCGAATCGGTGACGGCGAATTCGGCGACCGGCCCGTCCACCGCATACACCGTGACCCGCAGATCCTCGATGCGGGTGAACTCGGCGTCCTCCAGCGACCCCGACACCACGATGCGATCCACATCGGCCTCGGTACGCGGTAGCGATACGCTGAGCCGGGCGGTCCCGGGCGCGGGATCCTGGTCGAGTGTGACCGCCTGGGACATATGCCGGGGCGCGTTGTAGAAGACCAGGTCCTTGTCGTCGCGAACGGTGCCGTCGCTGTCCAGCAGCAAGGCGTGCGCATCCACCACATGTTCGGACCGCCAGGAAATCACCACGGCCAGAAGAGATGTCGGTATCGGCGTATTGGCGCCCTTGCTGAGTTCCATCGTCGTCGCACTATGCCATGCGGCGCCGACACGCCCGCAGGCGCGCAGGTCATGGCGTTGTCCGGGGTGGATGCGGCAGAGTTGTCCCATGGCCGATCCGGGACAGCCGGGGAGCGGGAAGGCGGCGAACCGGCCGGGAACGCGCCGGGTGCCCTCACCCGCCGATGTGCTGGCCGCCGCGCAGTCGGCGGTCGATGCGGCGCAGTCCGCGGCCGGGCAGGCCTTGGAGGCCGCGCAGCTCACCGCCGGTCAGGCGTTCGATACGGCGGTGCGGTTACCGCCGGCCTCGGCGCAACTGGCCGCGCAGTTACCCGATCTGCTCGACAACCTGTCCAGCGCCATAGACCGCCTCAATGCCACGGTCGACCGGCTCGACCGCACGCTGGCGCTCGCCGACCCCGCCTTCGCGGCCTACGACCGGTTGCTGCCCCGGCTGGAGGCGTTGATCGCGCTGGGCGAGGATTTGTTCGGCGCACTGTCCCGGTTACCGGGAGTCGGTCGTATCGGCCGGATGGCCCGTCTCGGTGCGCCCGCCGAACCCGAGCCCGAACCCGAACCACCCCGGAAGCGGCCGCGGCGGAAATCCTGAGCGGCGGCCGGTCGTCAGTGCCGGTCGAGGGCCCGGCCGTTGTAGGGAGTGTCGAATGTGGTGCGGTCGTGCACCGGCCGGACCAGCACATCGTCGTCCTCGAAGGTGATCTGGGCGTTGCGTTCGGCGCTGAGCAGGGTCAGGACCAGCCGATCCGCGACCCGCTGCGCGGCCTCACCGTCCGGATAGCGGCCCAGCACCCGCGCGCTCGGTCCGACGGTGCTGGTGCCCCGGTCGTCATCCCAGTTCCCGCTGCCGGTGGCCACCGCGAGCCGGGCGATGACTTCCGTCGCACCTGGACCGTCGTTCGGTGCGCGCACCGTTTCGATACCGATTTCGATGATCTGGTCGGCTCGAAGCCAGTCCCCACCATGCGTTTTCACCCAGAGCTGTGCCATCGCTCCATTGTTGCGCTGTTCGCGTGATCGGGCCGGGGTTCTCCGGAGTCCCGGCCGCACGGGATTGATCGGATACCCGCCGGGATATCGCACGACGGCCGGCACTGTCCGGCTTCGACGGCGGATACGGTCCGGTACACCGCCCGGGCTTTGAGCAGCATTTCGTCGTATTCGTCGGCGGCCACCGAATCCAGCACGATCGCTCCGCCCGCACCGATCTGCCACCGGCCGCCGTGGCGGACGGCGGTGCGGATCACGATATTCAGATCGGCGGTACCGCCCAGGCCCAGGAACCCGATGGTGCCCGAATAGACCCCCCGCGCACGGGTTTCCAGATCATCGATGATCTCCATGGTGCGGATCTTCGGCGCGCCGGTCATCGAACCTCCGGGAAAGCACGCGCGCAGGCAGGCGATGACATCGGTATCGGCGCGCAGTGTCCCGCGCACGGTCGAAACCAGTTGATGCAGAGTCGAATAGGTTTCGGTGACCAGCAGATCGCGCACTCGGACACTGCCGATCTCGCAGACCCGGCCCAGATCATTGCGCAGCAGATCGACGATCATCACGTTCTCCGCGCGGGTTTTCGGATCCTCGGTGAGGGCGTGACGCAGCCTTTCGTCCACGGCCGGGTCGGGGTCGCGGCGGGCGGTGCCCTTGATCGGTTTCGTCTCGACCGTGCGGGTGCGGTCGACCTTCAGGAAACGTTCGGGTGAGGAGCAGGCGATTTCCAGATCGTCGAATCGCAGGTAGGCGGAATACGGTGCGGGATTGGCGCGGCGCAGGATCCGATAGGTGTCGAGGCCGCCGGCCGTGGCGGGCAGGGTGAGCTGGTCGGTGAGGGTGATCTCGTACGATTCCCCGGCCCGCAGCGCGGCCTGGCAGGCCGCGATATCGCGCAGGTACTGCCCGTGGCCGCGGACGAGCACCGCTTCGACTGCGGGATCGGGGCCGGCCGCGGAGCGGACGGGATCGGGACCGGTGTCGAGGGGCTCGGGATTCGTCCAGGTGGGCAACTGCTCCAGCGTCGCGGCCGTACTGCCCAGCCAGTTCTCGGAAGCATGCCGCGCCGCTTGCCCCGGGCCCGTGAGCGCCACCAGATGAGTCCGGCCGGCGAGATGATCGACCACCACCAGCCGATCCGCGAAGATCCACTGGGCATCGGGCGTGGTGGCGCGGTGTCCGGCCGTGCCGCCGCAATCGGCCTTGACCTCGTAGCCCAGGTAGCCGACGTAGCCCCCGGCGAAATCGAACGGCAGCTGGGCGGGCATCGGCAGGGACCGGGTGTGCAGCGCCGCGGCCAGGTAGTCCAGAACGGTGCCCGCTTCGCGCCTGACCCGGCCCCCGGATTCCGTGACGTTGACGTACCCGCTGCCGACCCGGTACCGCACCACTTCGGCCATGGGTCCGGCGGCGTCGCCGAGGAACGAGAAACGGTCCAGTCCCGGTTCCACATGTTCGCTGTCCAGCCAGAAAGCGGTGGCCGAGGTGCCGTAGAGGCGGAGGAACGCTGCCTCGGTGTCGACGGCGCGTTCGAGCACCCGGTGCTGGATGGTGACGGAATCGGACATGGTGGTCCGAATCTACGCCGGGTGGGGTGCCCCAAACTGTTGTCGGTTGCCTGCAGTTGTGCGGGCGAGGTGGGGCACAATGTCAGGCATGTCTGTTGCGCAGCCGGTAGGCGTGGATCGTGAACACGTCGACTTCACCGTGGTCGGGAACTGGATGGATGAGCGCGGGCTCAACGGTGGAGAGTTCCAGGAGGTGAAGGCCCTCGGCGGGGGCACCCAGAACATCATGCTGCGGTTCACCCGCGGCGGCCGCGACTATGTGCTGCGCCGCGGGCCGGCCCATCTTCGTCCCAAGAGCAACGAAGTCATCCGGCGGGAGGCGCGGCTGCTGGGCGCGCTGTCCGGTACCGATGTGCGAGCGCCGCGGGTGATCGCGGCCGAACTGGACGAATCGGTCCTGGGTGCGGTGTTCTACCTGATGGAACCGATCGAGGGATACAACCCGCAGACCGAACTACCGGCCGAATTCGCCGCCGACCCCGCCGCCCGGCATGCCATGGGACTGTCCGCCGTGGAGGCCATCGCCCGCCTGGGCGTGCTCGACTACCAGGCGCTCGGATTGTCCGACTACGGCAAACCGGAGGGTTTCCTGGAACGCCAGGTCGGCCGGTGGATGCACGAACTCGACTCGTATTCGGCCAACGAGGGCTACCCGGGCCCGCAGATCCCGGGCCTGAACGAGGTGGCCGATTGGCTCGAACGCAACCGTCCCGCCACCTGGACGCCCGGCATCCTGCACGGCGACTGCCATCTCGCCAACATCATGTTCTCTTACGAACGCCCCGAGGTGGCTGCGCTGGTGGACTGGGAGATGTCGACCATCGGTGATCCGCTGCTGGATCTCGGCTGGCAGATCGCCACCCGGCCGGAACCGGGCACCTCCGGCGCCGCGCTCATCGGCAAGCTGGGGGAGGTCGGCGGCCTGCCGTCGAGTGCGGAGATGATCGCGCACTACGGGAAATTCTCCGATCGCGACCTGAGCGCGGTTACCTGGTACACCGTGCTGGCCTGCTTCAAGCTCGGCATCGTGCTGGAAGGTACCTACGCGCGCGCCTTCGCCGGTAAGGCACCCAAGAAGGTCGGCGATTTCCTGCACGCGAACACCCTGGAGTTGTTCGCGCAGGCTCGCGGCCTCATGGAGTAGGAACAAGTTTCACTCTTCAGTGCAGAAGGCGGCTCCCGGTTCTGTCCGGGGGTCGCCGTCGTGTTTCCGGCCGCGGCGGTGCGCGGGCATCGGCTGTCGCGGTATCGACGGTGGAAGCGGACGATTCGGGTGTATTCTTCGCCGCGTGTGAGGCGTCGGCGAGGGTGATGTGGTCGGCCGACCAGTTGTCCGCGGAAATTCTTTGCCAACCCACTAGAACGTGTTCCAGTTCGTATCGTAGTGTGGAGGCTGTCACATGAAAGCCCGCGCATGCGAGAGGTCGGACACGAATGAAGACGAAGGGCGCGATCCTCTGGGGGATCGACGAGCCGTGGTCCGTCGAGGAAATCGAACTCGGCGACCCCCGCGGCGGCGAGGTGCAGATCCGGATGGAAACCGCCGGTATGTGCCATTCGGACCACCATATGGTCACCGGGGCCACCCCGATGCCGTCGTTCCCGGCGATGGGCGGCCACGAGGGCGCGGGCGTCATCACCAAACTGGGCCCCAACACCCCGCCCGATCTCGCCGTCGGCGATCACGTGGTGCTGTCGTTCATCCCGGCCTGTGGCCGCTGTCCGGCCTGCGTATCCGGGAATATGGCCCTGTGCGACCTCGGTATGGGCCTGCTGTCCGGGCAGTCGGTCAGCGACGGTAGCTACCGCATCCAGGCCCGCGGCAAGGACGTCATCCCGATGTGCCTGCTCGGGACGTTTTCCCCGTACATGACGGTGCATCACACCTCGGTGGTCAAGATCGACCCCGAGATCCCGTTCGAGGTGGCCTGCCTCGTCGGCTGTGGTGTGCCCACCGGTTTCGGGTCCTCCACCCATGTCGCCAACGTCATGCCGGGGGAGACCGCGGCCATCGTCGGTGTCGGCGGTGTCGGGATGAGTGCGTTGCAGGGCGCGGTGCTCTCCGGGGCGCGGAAGGTCGTCGCCATCGACCCGAACCCGTGGAAACGGGAGCAGGCCATCAAATTCGGCGCAACCCACGCCTACGCGAGCATGACCGAGGCCATTGCCCCGCTGATGGAGGTCACCGAGGGCCGGATGGCGGACAAGGTCATCCTCACCATGGGTGAGATGGAAGGCTCCTACATCGAAGAGGGCCTGATCCTCACCGCGAAGGCCGGTACCCTGGTGGTCACCTCCATGGGCCGGATGGACGCCTTCGACGTGAAGATGAACAACTTCCTGCTCTGCATGCTGCAGAAAACGGTCAAGGGCTGCATCTTCGGTGGCGGCAACGCCCGCCAGGATGTTCCGAAGCTGCTCTCGCTGTACAAGTCGGGCCAGCTGAACCTGGACGATATGGTCACCCGCAGCTACGCGCTCGAGGACATCAACCAGGGCTACAAGGACATGCTGGACGGCAAGAACATTCGCGGCATCATCAAGTACACCGACGCCGACCGCTGATCCAACCGGCGGGATCCTCGCGGATATCGCGTTGTCCGGGGCTGGGGGGGGGGGGGGGGGGGGGGCGGAAAAAAGCAACACCCCTACCCGTACGAACGACGCCACGCGCCCGCGCCCCCCCCCCCCTCCCCCCCATCTCGTTG
>NZ_JBHXMZ010000017.1:67959-85545 GCF_042719915.1 Nocardia sp. NPDC058499
AGGAAAAAAAAAAAAGTTCGAGACACAACAAGTCAAACCGACACCAACCACGGACCCACCCGGCGGGCCCCTCGCGGCTCCCGTTTTTTCTGGGGCTCCTGGCCCGTCCGAGGCCCTCCCCGCCAGCCCTGGTTTCGGGCCGGGTGGAACTGTGCGTGCCGTGGGCCTCCCCGATATCTGAATCGGCCGCGTGGTGCGCCGACCGAGGTGTTCGTTCCCATGAGGGCTCGGGTGAGTTCCACGTCAGCGGCACGGTCTCGTAACCTCGGGGGTGTGCGCGCACTCGAGCAGATCAAGCAATGGCCGGTCCGGCATGCGGCGGCCGGTGTGGTCACCCGGGACGGGCAGTGGTCGGCCGGTGACGCCGACCGGGTCTTCCGGCTCGCCTCGGTGACCAAACCGCTGGTGGCGTATGCGGCGCTGATCGCCGTGGAGGAAGGCGCCATCGAACTCGACCAGCCCGCCGGCCCGCCCGGTTCGACCGTCCGCCATCTGCTGGCGCATACCTCCGGGGTCGCGTTCGACACCACCGATATCCTCGCCCGGCCCGGCGCCAAGCGGATCTATTCCAGCGCCGGTTTCGAACTGCTGGCCGATTTCGTCGCCGAGCACACCGGTATCCCGTTCCCGCAGTATCTGCGCGAAGCCGTTTTCGAGCCGCTGGGGATGCAGGCCTCCGAATTGACGGGTTCGGCCGGGCACGGCGCACACTCCACGCTGGCCGATCTGCTGCGTTTCGCCGCCGAACTCCTCGAGCCGCGGCTGATTTCGCCGCAGACGCATACCGACGCGACCACCGTCCAGTTTCCCGGCAGCAACGGGGTGCTGCCCGGGTTCGGTTCGCAGCGACCCAACGACTGGGGCCTGGGTTTCGAAATCCGCGACGGTAAATCACCGCATTGGACCGGTACCGCGAACTCGCCACGGACATACGGTCATTTCGGGCAGTCGGGTACGTTCCTCTGGGTCGATCCGCAGCTCGACCTCGCCTGTGTGGCGTTGAGCGACGAGAATTTCGGGGATTGGTCGCGCGAAGTATGGCCTCCGTTCAGTGATTCGGTGATCGATGAGGCCACACTCGCCCGCAACACAGCTGCGCAGTAACACGTGTAACACCGGGCACTCGAGTACACTCGGGCAACGCCTTTTCGACGGACCGTTGGGGAAGACGAGCATCGTCGAAACCGGAGGTGTACGTGGTGCGCGCATCGACCCGATACGCGGAGGCAACGGCGGGTGTGGTCTATATCCACTCGTCGCCCACCGCGCTGTGCCCGCATATCGAATGGGCGCTCGCGGCCGCACTCGGTAGCCCCGCGGGTCTGCGCTGGACCGCGCAGCCGGCGGCGCCGGGGCAACTCCGCGCCACCACCGAATGGATCGGACCGGCCGGTACCGCCGCCCGGATCGCGCAATCCCTGCGTTCGTGGCCGGTGCTGCGATTCGAGGTCACCGAGGATCCCAGTGAGGGAGTCGACGGCGAACGCTACAGCTTCGTCCCGAACCTGGGCCTGTGGCACGGCGCGACCAGCGCCAACGGGGATGTGATGGTGAGCGAGATGCGGTTGCGGGTCATGCTGCAGGCCGCCCGCGAACTCGGCCGGCATTCGGCCTACGATCTCTCCGCCGAGATCGACCGCGCGCTCGGTACCGCCTGGGACGAGGACCTCGAGGTCTACCGCACCGGTAGTGAAGGGGCCGAGATCACCTGGTTGCGCCGCGACGTCGGCTGATCGGCGCGCTCATAAACGTTCGCCGCGCACCCAGCCACTGGCCGCGAGCACGCGCGTCAGTTCGCGCCAGCGGCGCTGCCGGTGGCGGAACATCAGCTCGGCGAAGAACCGGACGCCGATACCGCGCCAGCCGTCCTCGACCTCGATTTCATCGGTGTAGCGGCAGCTGGTGGCATCGCCCGGGGTGAAGGTGAGGCGATGATTCCAGACGCGGACCGGGCCGCCGCTTTCGTTGGTGTAGATCTCGGTGGGGCCGAGATGTATCAGCGTCAGCCGATGGGTCCAGCTCGGTAGCACGCCGAACCACCACAGTCGTGCCGAACCCGAGACGCCCGGCGCGATCGGGTCCGGGAAATCGAGGTCCGGGGTACGGAGCAGGGGCGCGACAACGTATTCGAACAGTTCCGGACGTTGCGCCAGCAGGCAGGCGTCGCGTGCGGGGATGGGCAGTTCGGTCGAGAGCCGGACCATGCTCATCTGCTCATCATCGCTGAAGCCGGCGGCCCGGGCAATGCCCGGCGGTCGCCGATCCGCAGTTATGGACAGTTCGTTACAAAATGGGTTAGGGTGCGGATATGGCAAGACCACGGAGCTTCGACCGCGAACGGGTCATCGAGGCCGCCACTCGTCAGTTCCGGCAATCCGGGTTGCACGCCACGAGTGCGGAAGACTTGTGTCGCGCAACGGGTCTCGGCCGAAGTAGCCTCTACAACGCGTTCGGTAGCAAAGATGAACTGTTCGCGCAGTGTCTCGACGCCTATCTGGACCTGACGCTGGCGCGTGCCGAGGAAGTCGTCGGCGACACCGGGCAGGGGGCGGTCGACCGGATCGAGGCGCTGCTTCGCGGGGTTGCGGCGGAAGAAACCGAACGTGCCGGTTCGGGTGCGCCGCGGGGCTGCCTGGCGGTGAATACTGTGACCGAACTCGCCGACGATACGGCTTACGAGGCCTGTGTCGACAGAGTCGGCCGCGACACCACGGCCCGTCTGGAGTTGCTCGCTGCCGTGTTGCGGGCGGGTCAGGCGGCGGGGGAGGTGACGACGAGTATTTCCGCCGCGGGGCTTGCCGCCTTCGTGCACTCGGCGGTCGGGGGGTTGCGGGTGGCTTCGCAGGGCAGGGTCGCGGCGGCGTGGTCGGACGACATCATCGCGGCAACGCTGCGGAGCCTGCGGCCGCAGCAGTTGGACGGCTGAGCCGATATGGGTGGACAGGTCCGGTGGCATCTGCTTATTTTGGACAAACTGTTACAGAATGTTCGCTCGCGAAGCGGCGGTGGTTGTGACGTGCCGACCGCGGCGGTGATGGTCATAGTGCGGGCTGCGGCGAGATTTTCATGCCCTCAACTGTTCCAATTTTAGAACGTTCATTTCAAAATTCTCAGGAGAGTTCTGTTGACACCGACCCCGTCCGGTAGCCGCGCATCTGCGATACCTGCCGCTGTATACGTCCTCGCCGCAGGCGTATTCGCCATGGTCACCAGCGAATTCGCCGTCGCCGGCCTCATGCCGCAGCTGGCCGAGAGCCTGGACACCGATATCGCACAGATCGGTTATCTGGTCACGATTTTCGCCCTGGCCATGGCCTTCGGCGGACCACTGCTCATCCTGGCTCTCCTGCGGATCCCCCCGAAAACCGCGATCATGGTGGTCTTCGCGATCTTCTTCGCCGGTAACCTGCTCGCCGCGCTGGCTTCCTCGTACTCCGTGATGGTGGTCGCCCGGATCGTGACCGGTATTGCCGCGCAAGCATTCTTCGGCCTGGCGGTCTCGGTGTGCATGCGTATCGTCGACGCGAGCGTCCGCGGCCGCGCGGTGAGTGTCGCCATGAGCGGCCTGATGCTGGGCACGCTCCTGGGCCTACCGCTGGCCACCTCCATCGGCGGCCGGTTCGGCTGGCAGTCCGCCTTCTGGACAGTCGCCGTCCTCACCGCGGTGGCGGCCACGCTCACTCTGGCCCTGGTCCGCAATCCGCGCGATTCAGAGGAAGCCGACGCCGAAACCGCAACGTTCAGCGAGCAACTACGGGCCTTCCGCAGCCCCCGACTCCTCCTGGCACTGGTCTCCAGCACCCTGATCATCGGCGCGACCTTCTCTGTCTTCAGTTTCCTAGCCCCCATCCTCACCCGGGTCAGCGGCTTCACCGAAGGTTCGGTCCCACTGCTCCTGCTCGCCTACGGCGCCGCGACCTTGGTGGGCAATTTCGTCGTAGGCCGCCTCGCCGACCGTCACACCGTGCCCACGCTTCTGGTGGGCACACTCCTGAACATCGTCTTCCTCCTCGGTTTCGCAGTCGGCACCGGCTCCCAGCCGCTCGCCATCCTGTTCATGCTCGGTATCGGCCTCGTCGGCGTGACGATGAACCCCGCAATGGCCGTCCGCGTCCAACGCGCCGGCGGCACCGGCGTCCTCGTGAACACCATCCACACCTCGTTCATCACCTTCGGCGTGGTCCTCGGTTCCGCACTCGGCTCCCGCCTCCTCGCCGAATACGGCCTCCGCGCCCCGATCGTCCTCGGTGTCGTCCTCGCGGTCCTCGCGGTTGCCGCGATCCTCCCGGCCCTACGCGACCCGCGACCGCGCGCCGCGATCGCGGCCGAGTCGGAGAGTGCCACTCGGGAGGAACAGCCCATGTATGCCGGCTGAGGTCCGGCGCTGCCGTATCACCGACCTGGTGCCCCGGCCGGGTTTCCAGCAGATGGCACCAGGTCGCTTGATCTCGGAAGTCGGTCGGTGGCCCGCCGATACGCCGCTCCGCGCTATCGAGAACGGCTGTGCTGGACGGCCTCTCGTGCATGAGCTGCGTATCGGTGCGATACTTGGCCTCCTCGGCCCGCAGCGGACCTGGCCGGCATCGCCGGTGCTCTGGATCCCGATGAGTGGAGTACCGCAGAACGGGCGTGCGGGCAGTGAACGAATGGGGGCAGGTCGGTATGACCACATCCGAGGCGGCGACGGTCACCGAACTCGGCACTGTCGGCACAACCCGATTCGTGGTGGCGGAAACCAGTACCCCCTGGGAGTTGGATATCGACACCATCGCGGTGTCGGTGGGCTCCGGAGTCGGAATGCCGGGAAACACCCTGCGTGAGGCGTTCCCGGAGGCGGCATGGAATCTGATCGAGTTCGAACTGATCGATGCCCGCCACCCCCGGTTCTTCGAACTGATGCCGGACCGGCGTGCCCTGCTGGTGAATCCCCGGGAATACGGCGGTGACGGCGTCGGCCCCTCCGGCAACGTCCTGCGGCTCGCCACGCGGGAAGCGATTCGGGTCGCGGCCGAGGGAGGCTCACGGGCATTGGGACTACCGCTCCTCACGGCCGGTATGCTCAACAATCCGGTCGCCGAGGCGGCCGAGGACCTCGTCTCCGCTGCGATCGAATATGCGGCGGGAACAACAGAGCCCCAATTGGACCGGCTTGTTTTCTTCTGCAAGGACCCACAGGACGCGCAGCTCATCGCCGCGGAGTTCGCCCGGTCCCTACCCCATATGCCTGCACGACCGGTCGGTGGACTGACCAGCGACCTGGTCGATCCGAACGCCGGCATCCCCCTGAGCCGTGACCAACTCGGTGTTGCCCCGTACGTCTCCATGCTGGCCACCGTCATCGCGGACCGCGAGACACCATTGCCGCTGTCGGTGGGAATATTCGGCGCATGGGGTTCGGGTAAGAGCTACTTCATGGCCATGCTGCGCGAGCGGATCGAACGCCTCGTCGGCACGGGCGACCGGTACTGCACCGAAATCGTGCAGATCGGTTTCAACGCATGGCATTACACCGACAGCAATCTGTGGGCCAGCCTGGGGGACGAGATCTTCCGCCAGCTCGCCGGCTCCGAACCGGGCTCGCGCGAGCGCGCCGAACATATCCGCCGGGAGTTGGCCCAGCGCGTGGAACAGCGCAGACAACTCGAATTCGCCACCCGGGAAGCCGGGGAAACCGCGGCCGCGCTCCGGGCCGAAATCGAGCGCGCGACCGCTGCGCGCGAAACGACGGCGGGTGATCTCCTCTCCGCGCTCCGGAACTCCGGCGAGTTCCGGGAGCGGATCGACAACCTGTGGCGGCACTTGGGTATCGCGGACCAGGCAGCTCAGGCGAGGCTGCTGGCCGAGGAAATGCACGGCACCCTGACCGAAGCCGAAGCACTGCGGCGGGTCCCGTCCGACCGCCGGGGCCGGATCGCGCTGGCGGCGGCGGTGGTGGTGTTGCTGACCGGCGTACTCGGTGCACTACTGGCGCCGGCGCTGCGCGAATGGCTGATCGGTCTGACCGGTGTGTTCGGCCTGCTCGCAGGGACCGGGGTCACCTGGCTCGCCCGGGCGCGCAGCGGCGTGCAGAAACTCCGCGAGGTCGCTCAGGATCTACACGCCGGTATGCGCGATGCGGCCGATGCGGCGGTGACCGAACAGATGTCGGATTCATTGGACCGGTTGCGGGCGGCCGAGGCCGAACAGAACATCGCACAAGCCCAGCTGGACGAGGTCGTCACCCAGGTAGGCGAGCTCGGCCGGCAACTTGCGGCGCTCGCGCCGGGCCGCCGCCTGCACAATTTCATTGCCGAACGCGCTCGCAGCGACGCCTATTCGGGGAATTTGGGGCTCATCTCCACGGTGCGCAAGGATTTCGAGCAACTCGCGGAATTGATGGTGGAATGGCAGACCGGCGACCAGGAATGGGGTCGGTCCCGCCGGCCCGTGGACCGTATCGTCCTGTACATCGACGATCTGGACCGATGCCAACCTGCCCAGGTGGTCGAGGTGCTGCAGGCGGTGCATCTACTACTGGCCTTCGAACTGTTCGTGGTCGTCGTCGGCGTCGATCCGCGGTGGCTGTTGCATTCGCTGCGCAGCAGTTACGCCGACTTGCTTGTCGCCGGCGACGACAATGATCCGCAGGAACTGCACCGCACGCCGGAGGACTATCTGGAGAAGATTCTGAACATTCCGCTTGTCTTGCCGGGCATGACGTCGGACAGTCTGGAACGCCTGCTTCGCTCGCTTGCCGGAACCGGCGCGTCCCGGGACGCGCTCGCCGATCCGTCGCCGGGGGCCTCGGCCACACCGGCCGGTCCAGCAGCCGATACGGCTGATACTGCGGTTGTAGAGGTAGAACGCGGGTCCGAGGTCGACCGGCAACAACAGGTGGGAGCGGGGCCCGCACCACCTCATCCCTTGACCGAGCCCGAGTTGACCCTTCTCGGCGCGCTGGACGCGCTGATCGACACCCCACGAGAAGCCAAACGCCTGGTCAACCTGTATCGGATGATTCGTGCCATCAGAGACGCGTCCGAGGGGTCGCCATTTCTCGGCCGATACGGCCGGCCGGGTGATTACCAGGCGATCATCGTGCTGCTGGGATTGCTCACCGCCGGGACTCAACTGCTCGGTGTCGTTCTGGACGGGCCGTCCGATACGGGCCGGGAACTCGCCGGTGGGCTCACTCAGCGCCCGTCCGGCGCGCCGCTGGACGGTTTCATCGCGGACCTCGAGCCCTATCCCGTTGCCGACGGCTGGTTCAATCCGATCGCCGGTGCGATCCCGCAGAACCGCACGGGCGAGTGGCGCCGGCTGCACCACGGTCTCACCCGGGTCGCCCACCTCACCGCGCTGACCGACCTCGCCGAACTGCAGCGATGGCTTCCACTGGTCCGGCGGTTCTCCTATGTGCTTCCGTCACCCGGCGAGTGGTCCAACGAAACACCGTAGCGCTCGGGAAACGTTTCCCGGCGCGGATCACGGTCCATCGGCGCGAACCTGCGGCGACTCAGGACCCCGTATGCCATCTCTGTCCAGCGTTTCGAAGGCTCGAGATCGGATCGGTGCCTGGCCGCCGAGTTCGGCAGCCTCCTCCTGAGCGCGTTTTCGGTACCGCAGTGGTGATTCTCCGACTTCGCGTTTGAATGCGGTGCTGAATGCGCTGTCCGAGGTGTAGCCGAGTGCGGAGGCGAGTGCGCCGACCTGGGTGTCACCTGTGCGCAGAGCCTGCTGTGCCAGCAGCATTCGCCAGCGGTTCAGATAGGTGAGCGGCGGTATGCCCGCCACGGCTCGGAAACGGGTGGCGAATGCTGTGCGGGACATGGCAGCCGCCTGCGCCAGGGTCGCCAGCCGCCATGCTCGGCCCGGCTCGGCGTGCATCAGGGCCACCGCGTTGTGGAGACGTTCGTCGGTCAGCACCCGCAGCCGTCCGGGAGGAAGCTCGGCCTGATCGAGGTAGACGCGCAGCATGTCGAGTACCACCAGTTGGGCGTGCTGGCGCACGGCGAAGCCGGCGCCCATGCGATGAGCGGACATTTCGGCCAGGAGCCGGTCCAGCCCGTCGCGGAGACGGACGGTGGTGCTCGCGGCGCGGACATGCGCCACCGGCGGAAGCGTTTGCAGGAGTAGGGATCGGCCGATCGCGTTCAGGGTTATGTGGCCGCCGAACACCACATCCGTGGCGTCGTCGTGGACGTTGTAGCCCGGGCTCGACACGTCGATCTCGCGAGGAGGTACGTCGTCGTCTCCACCGCGGACTTCCATCCATGACCGATTGTTCAGAATCGCGACCTCGCCCGACTCGACAAGAAGCGGTCGGTTGCCGTCGTCGGTGGTGAGCCGAACGCTGCCGCGGGCCACCGCGACGAACTTCAGCGGGTGATCCACCAGCGGCCCGCGGGCAACCCAGGCGCCGTCGGCGGCGATACCGGTGGACATCACCCCCTGGATCTCGACGAGATCCAGAATCTCGGACAGCGGGTCGCTCCTCACTCCTGAACGATCGCGAAAGAATACGGGACTGTCAACTATTCAAAGTTCACCATGTTGTCCATAGCGTGAAGACATGTACGCGAAACAGCAGCCACTCGGGTCCGGGTTCACCGCGGCGTCCACAGCCGACGAGGTCCTCGCGGGAATCGATCTGAACGGCATCAACGCCATCGTCACCGGCGGGCACGCCGGAATCGGCCTGGAGACGGTCCGTGCCCTGGGCAAGGCCGGCGCATCCGTAACCGCCGGTGCGCGCAACCCAGATCGTGCCGCAGCGGCGTTGGCCGGTACAGGGCGCGTCGAGGTCCACCGGTTGGATCTGGCAGACCCGGCGTCCATCGACGCCTTCACCGCGCGGTATGCCGGATCCGGCCGTCCGCTGCACATCCTGATCAACAACGCCGGTGCCCCGCTCTACGAGGAACTGGTACGCGACGCCCGTGGCTACGAGATGCAGTTCGTGACCAACTACCTCGGCCATTTCCAGCTCGCCCTGGGCCTGCTGCCCGCCCTTCGCGCGGCGCACCGGGCCCGCGTCGTCAACCTGTCCTCCGGCGGCCACCGCATCTCCGGCATCCGCTGGGAAGATCTGCATTTCGCGACCGGATACCAGAGCCTGCTCGCCTACGGGCAGTCCAAAACCGCCAACATCCTGTCCGCCGTCGAACTGGACCGCCGCTGGGCCGGGGACGGTATCCGCGGCTACGCAGTCCATCCGGGGATCGTGCCCGGGACCGATCTGAACAGTTCGGTCGGCGTCGAGCAGTTGCGGGCCACCGGCCTGATCGACGAGGCCGGACGGCCGGTTGTCGCCCCCCATCGGGGGATCAAGAACCCACAGCAGGGCGCCGCTACCACCGTGTTCGCGGCGTCCAGTCCATTGCTGGACGGGGTCGGCGGCGTCTATCTGAAAGACAACGACATCTCGACGCTGGACGAGAACCCGGCGCCCATCACCGGCGCCGATCCGGATCCGCCGGCCGAAGTCGTCCCACACGCCGTCGATCCGCAGTCCGCGACGCGTCTATGGGACCTGAGCGAAGAACTGATCAACGGATGACCTGGCCCCGGACCGGCGTCCACACCGCCCCGACTCCGATGCCCGCCATCGTCGGGCGTACCGCTCCGACCATGCAGCAAAGCTAGGGGTGGGCGGATGTGAAGTCATATCGTGGACGGCGTGTGCCATCGGATCGGCGTGTCGTCGAGAGCGCAGGTGGCGGCACGAACTGCCCGCCGTTCCTCGAACGGGAGTCATCAACTCGGAGGGCTGGTCGTGGGGTACAACACATACTCGCCCGTCGGTTATGAATGCGTTCGGTCTAGACTGCACCGCACGAGCCGGTGAGATTTCCCGGAACTCGCATTCGGTACGAGCGGTGGTGGGCAACGCGGCCGGGACCAAAGGTGAGTCGATGAACAACGTCAAGACGTTGCGGGCCTGGTGGAACGACCCGGTCGACTACCGCTGGCTGGTGCGCACTCTGAAGGCCCGGTCAGCGCTGCTGCCGCTGAAGATCCTGATCGGTGTCGCGGGCGTGCTGATAGCCATGATGGGCGCCGTGATCACGGGGACGCCGGTGGGGCCGCCCGGCAGCCCCGGGATTTATTCGACGTTCGGGGTGCTGTCCGGGATCTTGTGGGCGCTGCGCTGGTGGCTGCTGCCCTGGCCGGGTAAGAACGAGTCCCTGGCGCTGATGGCTTTCGCCGACGTGCTGTTCATCGTGGAGTTCCTCCAGGTGCCGGACCGGCTGTTCGGGGCGATGGGCACGGTTCTGCTCGTGGTCAGTGGCAGCTACCTGGGCGGTTTCCACAGTGCGCGCGTCCTCGCGGCCCATTCGGTGTGGGCTTTCCTCGCGGTGATCATGTTCTCGGTACGCATCGTCACCGGTGGCGGGGATATTCGCCTGGCCATCGCGGTCGCGCTGCTGCTGTTCGTTTCGGTCGTCAGTGCGGTCCCCGCGTTGCAGATTCTCTACTGGCTGCTGCGCACCGAATCGCTGTCGGACCCGTTGACCGAACTGCTCAACCGGCGCGGCCTGGAGATCCGGCTACCGCGGCTGGTGGAGCGGTACCCCGCGATCTGCGTGATGACCTTCGATCTCGACCGGTTCAAGAACATCAACGACACCTGGGGTCACCGCGTCGGCGATACCGTCCTGGTGCGGACCGCCGGGCGGCTGCGCGATGCCGCGGGGGAGCAGGCGGTGGTGGCGCGCACGGGCGGGGAGGAGTTCGTGGTCGCCGCGCCGATCCCCGCCGCCGCTGCCCGCGAGGAAGCCGAACGCCTGCGCCTCGCGGTCGCCGAACCACCGGCGACCGCGGTGGAAGTCACCGCGAGCGTGGGGGTCGCGGTCTTCGATGCGACGGTGTGCCCGCAATGCCCGCGACCCACCCCGGATCGTTTGCTGCACTCCGCCGACGCCGCCATGTATCAGGCCAAACAGTCCGGCGGGAATTTGGTGGTGGTCGACGAACTCACCCCGCCGCGGGACCATATGCACCCGATTCCGGGGTAGCGCATGTGGCGGAACTCTGCCGGTGCGCTACCGCTCGCGTTACCCCAGATCAGGCATGCTCCGCAGCTGCCTGCGCGAGGTGATGCCGAGTTTGCGGAAGATGCTGCGCAGGTGGGCATCCACCGTGCGCTTGCTGAGGTACAGCCGCGTGGCCACCTCCTTCGATGTCGCACCGGCCGCCACCTCGCGCGCGATATGCATCTCCTGCATGGTCAGGCGATCGTAGATGTGCTCGGAGCGGCGGCGGCGCGCCAGCGGGTGGCAGAAGCGCGCACGCGTATCGAACACCATCAGCCCCGACGCCGCGACGGCGGCACTGGCGGCAGGCACATCTATGTCCAGCCGCCGCGCGGCCGCCCACAGCAGATCCGGGGCACCGGTGGGATCGGCACTCGCGAGGATCAGCAGCAGCCGTGCCTGCCGGGGTAACTCCGCCATCCTGGCCTGGAAACTGCGCTCGATCCGGCTCCCGATCGGCGACGGCGCCGGCAATGCGAAACCACCTGCTTTCGGCAACTCGATCAGAGCCAGCGGGTTTCCGCGGGCCTCGGCGAGAAGGCGATCCCGTACCCGCCCATCGAGCGTCACGGTTTTCTCCGTTGCCAGCAGCTCCCGGGCATGAGCGTCACTCAGGCCACCGACCGGCAACCCCGGCAGCTCCGCCAATCCACCGGTGAGATCCTCGTCGCGCGCCGCGAATACCATCGCGATCGGCTCCGCCGCGATACGCCTCGCCAAGAATGTGAAGGCACTCGCCGAGGCGGTGTCCATCCAGTGCGCGTCGTCGATGACGCACAGCAGGGGACGCTCCGCCGCGGCGGCGGCCAGGAGTTCGAGCGTCGCAAGACCCACCCGGAACGGGTCCGCGGGTCCGTCGGCCAACCCGAACGCGACCTGCAAGGAGTTCCGGTAGGGCGCCGACAGCGTGTCGAGCTGCGCCAGCACCGGAACGCACAGCTGGTGCAATGCCGCGAAGGGCATCCCGTCCTCGAACTCCGATCCGGACGCGCGAATGATGTGGAACCGCTGCGGCGCCGCGTGTTCGACGTGATGCAGCAGCGCGCTCTTGCCGATACCCGGCTCGCCGCGCAGGACGAGCACACCGCCCTCGCCCTGTTCTGCGCGGCGGACCAGGGAAAGAAGGACTTCGCTTTCGCCGTCCCGGCCGACGAGCGAGCGGACGGGCGCCGCGGTGTTCCGAACCATAGGCCCGATGCTGTCACCTACGACATACCGCTTTCCCGAAGGGGCGGATAGGCATTTCTTGCCGACGCGAGCGCGGGTATGCCCACGCAATCATCGAGGCGTGACGACTACCGCACCCACCACATTGCCCGCCCGCTCACGGTTACCGCGCGGGGTCGCGATGGCCGGCCTGGCGACTGCCGTATTCCTGGTCATTCTCGATGCCGCGATGGTGAACCTCGCCGGGTCCACGATCCGCGAGGGGCTCGAGCTCACGGCCGCTGAACTCACGGTCGTCGTGGACAGCTACCTGGTGACCTTCGCCGGTCTCCTGCTGCTCGGCGGGCGCCTGGCCGATGTACTCGGAGCCCGGGCCATGTTCTCGACCGGAATGGCCGTCTACCTCGCGGCCTCGGCCTTCTGCGGGCTCGCCGCCAGTGGCGAGATGTTGATTGCCGGGCGGATCGGGCAGGGGATCGGGGCGGCGGTCGTGATGCCGGCCGCGCTCTCGCTCGTGCTCGCCCTCTACCCGTCACCCACGGAACGCACTCGGGCGATGGGTATCTGGGGCGCCGTGGCAGGAGCCGGCAGTCTCGCCGGTGTCTTTCTCGGCGGAACGCTGACACAGCTGCTGGGCTGGCAGTCGGTGTTCGTGACTCCGGTTCCCTTCGGCATCATCGGGGCGATCATCGTGTGGCGCTCGGTGCCGCCGGTTCCGGGCAGCCCGGGGCAGTTCGACGTGCTCGGTGCCGTCACCGTCACGGCGGGGATCTCCGGTCTCGCCCTGGGCATGGTCTCCGCCTCCGACGCCGGATGGACCGCGCCCGCCACGGCGATCGGCCTTGCCGCCGGGGTCATTTCCTTGCTGGCGTTCGTGATCGTCGAGCGGCGTTCCGTCCGTCCCCTGATCCCGCTCGGTGTGTTCCGCAGGGGACCGGTGGTGACGGCGAATCTGGTGATGTTGCTGATCGGCGCCACACTGACGAGCCTGTTCTTCTTCCTGCCCCAGTATCAGCAGGATGTGCTGGGGATGAGCCCGTTCGAAGCCGGGATCGCGCAGATCCCCGTCGCCGTTATGATCATCGCCGGCAGCGTGGTCGCACCGCTGCCGGCCAAGCGCGTAGGGGTGGCGGGTGCGCTGCCGGTCGCCCTCGTCGTGCTGCTCGCGGGCCTGCTGTGGCTGGCGACGGCTCCGGGGACCGACGGCTTCTCCATCCACCTGCTGGGCGCGTTTCTGCTGATCGGCACCGGTCTCGGTCTCGGCACCGTCAACGCGATCGCGATGGCGGTGCGCAACAGCGCCGACAGTGAAACAGGACTGCTCAGCGGGCTCGTCAATGCCGCGCAGCAGCTGGGTGGCGCGGTCGGCGTTGCCGCGCTCGCCGGAATCGCCATCGGCGCGGCCGGAACAGCCGGAGATATCTCGTTCACGACCGCGTTCTTCGGCCAGGCCACGCTCATCCTGATCGCGCTCGCGGTATCGCTGATCTCCTTTGCCAGGACCCGGCACACCGGCCTTACAGCCATCGGCACGCACTGACCTCCTCGAAGGGACGCACAACGATGAAAACTCCCACCATCCTCGTCACCGGCGCAACCGGAACCATCGGCTCCGCACTGGTCCCTGCCCTGCGAGCCCGCGGCGCCACCGTCCGCGCCATGACCCGCGACCCCGGCCATGTAACCCCCGGCGTCGAAACCGTCGTCGCCGACCTGCGGGACCCGGTCTCGGTCACCGCGGCGCTGGAAGGGGTCGACGCGGTCTTTCTCAACAGCCCTTCGGCCCCCGACGCCGCCGCGCTCCAGATCCGGTTCACCGACCTCGCCCACGACGCTGGTGTGAACCGGCTCGTACTGCTCTCCCAGTACGCGGCCCGCACCGACTCGCCGGTGCGATTCCTGCGCTGGCACGCCGAAGTCGAAGCACATGTGCAGCAGCTCGGGCTCGACCACACCGTGCTCCGCCCCAACCTCTACCTGCAAGCCTTGCTCGCATTCGCCGGCACCATCGCCCAAGGCTGGTTCGCCGCACCCATCGGTGACGCCGCTGTCAGCGCCATCGATATCAGGGATATCGCCGAAACCGCCGCAGCCGTACTGACAACCACCGGGCACACCGGTCACACCTACACGCTGACCGGTCCCCGCGCGGTAACTCACGCCGAGATCGCCGCCGCGATCAGCACAGCCACCGGCCACAGCATCACCTTCCGCGACGCACCTCCCGACCAATTCGCCGCCGCACTGGCGGGTTTCCCGCTCTGGCAGCGCGACGGCCTCGTCGAGGACTACGCCCACTACGCCAGAGGCGAAGCCGCCGACGTACATACGTCCGTCGCCGACCTCACCGGCCACCCCGCCCGCGATATCACCGACTTCGCCCGCGATTACGCCGCCGCGTTCACCCCGGCAGGAACCGCAGAGGACGCCCGATGATCTACCACTGCATCCGTTTCACCCTGAAACCCGGTGTCTCGGCGGAAGACGAAGCGGCCGGCCTCGCGCAGATGCGCGAACACATCAACGCCATCCCGGCGATCACGTCACGCGTCGTCGGCCCCGACATCGGCGGTGAATTCGACTACGGCGCCGTATCCGTGCTCGAGAACCTCCAGGCCTACGAGGAGTACATGAACCATCCGGCGCACCTCGAAATGGACCGGGTCGGGCTACCGCTGGTCGACAAGTTCGTGTCGTTCGATATCACCGACGACCCGGACCCGGCGGTCGGTGACAAGATCGCCGAAATCCACCGGCGCCGGTTCGACGGCATACCCGATATCGCCGAGCTGGTCTCCGACCTCGCCGAATACACCGGCAGCGCCGCACCCGGTAAACACGGAAACCAGCCGGCTCCCGGGTCTGTGGGGGGAAAGTCGACGTCTATGCACAACCCTCGGATCGCTCGAGGCGAACAGGGCTCCGGCTGAGAGAACCTGTTGTGGGCCGCGGGCCCCTGCTGATCGGCGCCAGGGCACGAGGCCGACGGCTACGGGGTTGCGGTGAGCGCGGCTTCGGCGGGCCGGCCGATCTGCGGGTAGGTCGGGTATTCGATGCCCGAGATGTACTGCACTGTCCGCACCACCTGGCACGAGTAGCCGAACTCGTTGTCGTACCAGAGGTACAGGATTGCGGTGTCGCCGTCGACGATGGTGGCGTTGGCGTCGACGATGGATGCCGCACGGGAGCCGATGAAATCGCTCGAAACCACATCGGTGGCCGCGGTGTAGTCCAGATTGCGGCTCAACGGTCCGGAGAGCGAGGCCTGGCGTAGGTACTCGAGCACTTCCGCCCGCGTGGTTTCGCGTTCGAGTTGCAGGTTCAGGATCGCGATGGACACGTCGGGGGTGGGAACGCGGATCGAGTTTCCGGTGATCTTGGCTTTGAAGTCCGGCATCGCCTTCGCGACCGCCGACGCGGCACCGGTTTCGGTGATCACGAGGTTGAACGGCGCGGAACGACCGCGGCGGTCGGCTTTGTGGAAATTGTCCAGCAGGTTCTGGTCGTTGGTGAACGAATGCACCGTTTCCACGTGACCGCGGACGATGCCGAATTCGTCGTCCATCGCCTTGAGCGGTGGAACGATCGCGTTGGTCGTACACGACGCGCACGAGACGATCCGCTCCGACGGGTTCAGGTCGCGATGGTTGACGCCGTGCACGATATTCGGCACATCGCCCTTGCCGGGCGCGGTGAGCAGTACCTTGGCGATACCGGGCCGCAGATGTTGCGCCAGGCCCGCCCGGTCCCGCCAGCGGCCGGTGTTGTCGATCAGGATCGCCTCGTCGATCCCGAACTCGGTGTAGTCGATCGTTGCCGGATCATCGCAGTAGATGAACTCGATCACGCTGCCGTTGGCGGTGATCGTGTTGTTGCCGGTGTCGACCTTGATCGTTCCGTCGAACTGGCCGTGCACCGAATCCCGCCGCAGCAGTGACGCACGCTTGGCCAGGTCGCCCTCGCCGCCCTTACGCACTACTACGGCCCGCAGGTTCAGTCCGTTCCCGGAACCGGCCTTCTCGATGAGCAGCCGGGCGACCAGTCGGCCGATCCGGCCGAAACCGTACAGGACGACGTCCCGGGGGCCCTGCGATTCGGCTTTGTTGCCGTCGGTGATGTCGACGAGCATCGCCGCGGTGAACTCGGGGATCGACAGTCCGCAGGCGTCGGTGCGGTAGGTCATGACCAGTCGGCCGAGGTCGATCTTGCACGGCCCCAGATCCAGCCCGCTGAGCGCTTGGAGGAACGGCAGGGTCTGCTCGATCGACAGCTCTTCGCCCTCGATCTGCCGCGCGAATCGGTGGGTACGCAGGATGCTGATCACGGATTTGTTCACCAGCGATCGGCTGTGCAGGAGGATGGTCACCCCCTTGTCCCGGTAAAGCCTTCCGATGATCGGAATCATTGCCTCCGCGGAAGCCTCGTGAGCGTTCCAACGGTCGAGGTGGTCAGTAGTCACTGGTTCGGCTTCCTACTCCGCGCACTTCCGGACGTGATCCTTCGTCAGGCTAACGGGGTCGAAGAGTTCACAACGCCCCGCCACCCGGTTGAGAGGTCCGCCGCCGGTGCGCGCAGCCCGGCCGGGGAGCGGTCACCCCCGCCGCATGACCACATCCATCCGATTCCGGGATAGCGCGGGCCGCTGCCGACGGGCCGTAAGAACATCGCCGGCGGGTGAGTTCGGTGAATACCGGTCGGAGTTCCGGCGACCCCGTTCGCCGGATGGTCGGGTTGGGCACTCCCCACGGCCTGGTACTCAACCTGCCCCGAAGTCCACGGCGGAACGGGACTGCTGGGCATGGTCTTCAGCTCCCCAGCAGGGTGTTGACGTCGAGTTCCAACACATGCTTGCGCACCCGCTCGGCGAATTTTGGCGCGCCGGCGGCTCGCAGCTTCTCTGGCAACGAGACGCTGCGCCCGCTGCCCTTTTAATGTGGTAGACAAGTTGGTCCGCAGTCACCGCGCGGACGAGGCGGGGCGCGGAATCGTCTACCAGCTCGAAGAAGTCGTCTGGTTTGTAGATCTCGTACGGGAGGCCGTCCAGCTCGGCAAAATCCTTATCGTTGTCGGTGAGCAGGATGTCGACCCCGGCATGGAGTGCGGCGCAGTGCACGTGGGCATCGCCCATGTCCGGGTAGGTGATCGACTCATCGATGGTGTATCCGGTTATGCGCCCTGTGCTGAAGGTGCGTTCCAGTCGGCTCCGAACGCCTCCGACCTGAGCGTCCGCGAAAGTTGGGTGCTTCTTCCTCAGGTGGTAGTGGAACTCGACCATGATGTCGTCTGTCCACTTGACCTCGAACATGTTGTTTGAGGTGCCCCAAGATTCTCGGACAGCAGCCCAAAGTAGAATTGGGTGGCTGAATGGAGTTGTTTGTGGCACAGAAGAACTCGCGTGGGTACA
>NZ_JBHXMZ010000018.1:0-70451 GCF_042719915.1 Nocardia sp. NPDC058499
GCGTCCAGCCATGGTCCCTATCGTCCCTTCTGGCCCTCACCAGGGCCAACGAGACTCTAATTCCGGCTGGTCGCATCCATGGGGAGCGGGTCACCTCGATCACGACGGTGACGGTCTTTCCGGCGTGCGCGATTCCGGGCCGTAGCTTCTGGCCGGCGACCTGGAATGTGCCGTCGGCTCCGATCCGGCGGATGGCTTGCCGTGGCCGTGACGGCGGGGCGGGCAGGGGTGTGGTGGAGGTGCGTGCGCCGGTGAGTTTCGCGCGGCGTTCGTGCGGGATCGGGGCGGGGAGGGTCTTGACCAGCAGTCCTGCGTGGATGACATACATGATGTTGCCGTCGAACCGCAGGGTGAGGTGTTTGCCGATCAGTTCCGAACCGAGGGCGACCGGTGCGGTGCCGAGAGAGACGACGCCGTCCTTGCTTGCTTTGCAATCGACTTCGACGACAGCTGTGGGTGCCAGTGGCCGCTCGGCACTGACACCGCCTCGCGGTTCGGGTCCGCCGATCCGGCCGCCGCGCATGATCACCGCTTGCAGGTCGGCGTCGGTGAAGCTCATCGCCCGGGTCCTGTTGAGTTGCCCGTCGAGTAGGACGTGGACGGTGTGGTGAGAGACCCAGATGGTGACGGTGCGCCCGACCAGGGTCGGGCTGAACTTCAAGCTCCGGTTCCTGGGCAACGTCACATGCCGGCTGGCGCGGATCACGGCGTCGAACTCGACCGCCTGCAGCGCGACGTTGCCCTCGGACGAACCCGGCGGCGGGAGCATCGGCAACCGTGTCACCTTTTCGGTTGCCAGTATCGTTTCGGTCGGCGCCGGATCCGGTGCTGGGGTGGCCGGCATCGTGTGAGGGCGGAAGACCTGAGCGGGAGTGGCCATTTCGAGGGACTGGTGGGGGCGGGTGTGGTTATAGGCGTGGACCCAGGCATCGATCGCGGTCTGGGCGATCGTGGCATCGGCGAACGGCCCGGAGTGGTCGAGCATTTCGCGGCGCAGCGTCTTGTGGAATCGTTCGATCTTGCCTGTCGTGGTCGGCGATCGAGGTTTGGTCAGGCGCTGGAAGATGCCGTTTTCGCGGCATACCCGCTCGAACATGATCTCGGTCGGAAGCGGCTTGGAGTATCGGCCGGTGAACTGCTTGCCGTTGTCGGTCAGGACCTCCGACGGGACCCCGAACCGGCGCATCGCGTCGATGAATGCCTGGCATACTGCCCGCCCGGACGGCTGCACCAGCACCGCGGCGATCACGATGAACCGTGAACAGTCGTCGATCCCGGTGACCAGCTTGCATTCGCGACCGTCGGCGAGGAACACCCCGCCCATGATGTCCATCTGCCACAGCTGCATCGGCGCATCACGCTGCCACCGACGATAGACGCGACGATGAACCTGCACCTGACGCTCGACCAGACCATTGCGCACCAGGATCCGGTGCACCGTCGACCGGCCCGGCGGGTCCGCGATCCCGCGTGCTGCCAGCTCGTGGGCGATCCGGCGCGCACCCCACTTCGGATACGTCTGCCGAAGCTGACAGATCGCGATTTCCACGTCGACCGGAACACGCGACGGCGAGGTATGCGGCCGCCGCGACCGATCCTTCAACCCCTCCCGGCCGCCTTCCCGGAACCGCCGCAACCAGGCATGCACCGACTGCCGCGAGGTCCCATACCGGCGGGCGACCTCGGCAACCGGCGATCCATCGAGCACCTCCGCCACGGCCCGGAACCGGTGCTCCACCATCCAGTCGCCCTCGGCAACTCCACCATGCTCATCCTGCGTCTCGACCACGGCAATCCACGATGACGCAGATCTGTCACGAATGTGGTTGAACCGTAGGAAATGTCCCGCGACCGTAAACACTCACCCGGGACACCGGCGTCAAGCAAGTCCTGGGACTTTACAGTGGGGAGGATCTCATGGCCGCTGACAGATCGGGATGATCAGCCCCATCGCCTACGAACAATCACTGTCTGCGGCTGCGACGACTGCTTGATCCCCTGTCCACCATTCGGGGTGAACCTCAGGGATCCGAGTGTCAAGCATCTCCGTCAGTTTTATATCGACAAACGGAGCTTGAGAATCGGACGCGTGCTAGTTGGATTCACGCCACCAGACCGGAATGCGGACGGATGATGCGTAGCCGTGAAGGCGGACAGGCCGGCACGTCGACCTGAAGCGCGGCCAACTCGTTGCCACCATCGCCATGCTCCACCGCAACGGCCTCCTAACACGCGAAACAAGGCGGGCGACAACCAGCCCACTCGGCTACTCGAGCGCATACGAAAGCCGGTGCCCATCGGCTGCGTTCCCTCCCTGAAAGCACGCGCCGGGTCACCGCGATGTTTGGACGCCATCCCAATGGCACCGAGAAGCAGCAGAGCAATGAGAGGAAGCGTCGGTGGACTGCCTCGCCCGAGCACGACATTCGCCCCGGGAAAAGACTACCCACCGGCAGTTCGCCCGCCAGCCGTTCGCAGGCCGCTTTCCCGCTCCAGGCTGGAGAAAGCCGACCCGGCGCATGCCATCGGTAACAAAGGTGGCCGAGTACGCCGCACCGTCCAAAGGTGGCTTCTGGAACGGTGTCATGCAGATGCTCGCCCCGTTGCTATCCAGCGCGGTCTTGTGGCACTTTCCGGACCCATTCCACGGAGCCGCTCAGGAGCAGGCCATCCGCAACCAAGCTCGGGCCCTGATACTCGACCGAAGCCGACAGAACGACGCTGCCTCTACGAAAACCGCTGTGGGACAGACGTAACAGCATTCGAGCCGGCTACCTGCACGTACCGGCTCCACCTCGGGCCCGGTTGGCTGAGTTCGCAATGCACGTCGCAACCGGGCGGTACTCCTGCCCTAATACGAGACCGGCGAGCCCCAACCCGATCAGCCCCAGCTATCTGCGCCGGAGGCGCCGGCCGCCACTGGCTCCGCCACCAGGTCACGGAACGACGCCCGGTAGAAAAACAGCGGCTCAGCCTCGCGAATCGGCCCGACCGCAGTAACCCGCGCGATCACGATGGTGTGGTCGCCACCACGCAATTCTTCCTCGAACGTGCATTCCAGCGAAACCAGCGATCCGGCAAGTCGTGGAGCGCCGTTACCACCCCGCGCCCACTCCACACCCGCGAAGTTGTCGGCCCTGCTGCGGGCGAAGACGCCGAATACCTCGTTCTGATCGGCGGCGAGCACGTTCACGCAGAAGCTGCCCACGGCCCGGACCTCCGACCAGGTGGTCGAGCTCATCGCTGGGTAAAATCCGATAAACGGCGGTTCGATAGACAGCGACGAGACCGACTGGCAGCTGAATCCTATAGGACCGTCCGCGCCGATCGCCGTCACGATGGTGACGCCAGAACAAAAGCGACCAAGTGCCGATCGGAATTCGCCGGGGGTAGTTTCGGAACGCGCAATTGTAGATACCCCAGGCATTCCGGTCGCGTCCGCCATATCCAGCGCGGCACGATGCGCGAACACCATCGAGGCGCCGATAGGGTTTCCTCCCCTCGGATAGGTGCTGCCTTTCACCGCCGCCATCGAGTTACCCGTGGCATAAAGCCCGGGAATGACCTCCCCTGTGGAATCCAGGACCCGGGCGGCGGCATCGGTCCGCAGGCCCCCTTTCGTCCCCAGGTCCGACAGGCCGAATGCCGCGGCGCAGTACGGGCCGCCGTCGATCCGTACCAACGGATCCGGATAGCCCGGTACCGAGCGGTCGTAGAGTTCGCCGCCGCGGCCGAAATCCGGGTCCGCACCCGCGTCCACGGCATGGTTGAAACGCTGCACGGTCTCTGTCAGCGCCGGGACGGGAACCCCGATGAGACCGGCCAGCTCTGCGAGAGTGTCGGCGCGATGCCACAACCCGGCCTCACGGTATGCCTCATGATCATCCAGTGGTATTCCCGTGAACAAAACCGGGGGTGCAAAATCCGGCGTCCCGCTATAGATCATCCAATAGGGCAGCTCGATGCGGCCGGAATCCACGGCCGCGAGCACATCCCGACCGACCCGGTCGTAAGGCGCGGACTCGTTGGTGAACCGGCGGCCCCCGCTGTCGACGAAAATACCACCGGTGAACCACATCGAGAAGGTGGAGCAGCCGTCAGGATGAGTCAGTCCCGGCGCCCACCACGCCTCGTTCATCAGGTCCACATCGCCCCCCACACCCATCGCGGCTTCGACGGCCGCGCCCGTATTCCCGGCCGGTGCCATGGAATCGCGCGCGAAGCCCGGCACCCCGAAGGCGGAACGCATCCGGCTGTTCCGTTCGAACCCGCCCGCCGCGACGAGCACACCATGCGTGGCCCGAATTCGTCGCAAGCCCTCGGGCGTAGAGACCGAGGCGCCCACAACTCGGCCGTCCAGCCGGATCAATTCCCGGCATGCTACGCGCCGTTTCAACTCCACCGCCGGCAGCGCCTGCAACGCCAGCAGCAGACGTCCGATCAATGCGCGGCCACCTTCCAACTCAGCAGGTACCGGGGCCGACCGGCGATCGGTGGCCAGCGGTGCCCGTATCTCCGCCGCCAATTCCCCCAACGCATCGGCACGCAGCGGGAAAGGAATGATATGACGCCAGGTGGGCCCCACCTGTGGTGCGTTACCGAAGTAGTCGGGCCAGGGCAGAATCTGAAACTGCAGCGCCGGATCCTGTTCGAGATACTCCACCAGAGGGGCCCCGCCGGTCACGAAGGCTCGCTGCAACTCCACTGATGTCCGCTCACCCACCACCGCCCGGAAATACTTCAGGGCATCCACCGGAGTGTCGGCATCACCCGCCCGCACCAGCACCGGATGTCCGGGAAACCACATTCCGCCGCCGGAGTACGCCGTGCTACCACCGAACCGGTCGGTGGCCTCGGCGACGATCACATGCAGTCCCTCGCGCCCGGCGGTGTAGGCCCCGGTGAGCCCACCATCGCCGGATCCAAATACCAGTACCTCGCATCGTTCGTCCCACTCAACCGCCGAATCCACCCAGCTCATGAGGTTAACCTTTCTCACCGCAACTGCTGAGCCCCGTCGCCGCCAGGTGGCCGCCCGCGCTGCGCGGCGGTGATCAGTGAATTGCTCCTTTACGGACCGAGTGAATAGTGACAGAACATCGAGACGCGGCGGACTCCCGAATTCCGTTCAGCGAGATGGCGACCGCAGTATCGACGGTCCTCAGCCCACTTCCGCACTTCACCAGTAGTATCGGTCATGGCGCTACCACGCAACCTGGTCAGCACGGTCGACGGGTCGGAACCGTCGCTGCGCCCACACGACGGTTCGCCCGCTGCTGGCACTGTCTGGGTCCAGCTTCGGACTTCGCGGCCAGAAAGCCGCACGCCGTGCATGCCTTCGGGACCGATCCCGCGCCTGCTGTGCACCTGGGGTACCGACCGCAGGTCAACCTCCTGGATGCGTACTGCCGTCGTATGGCTGCGACCTCAGAGCTGTAAACCGAGCCCTATCCGGTAGTGGTGTCTGCACCAAATGGGTCACGCAAAACTCCTCGACTGTGTGCTCGGCGGCGATGTCGCAGTCGAAACCGCCGACCGCGCGTGCACCGCATCGGCGGCGGCGCTCACCAAATCCGGGCAGGCACTGCCACGAGCACCCAGTTCCGTGAAAGGCTTCGCATACCGACAGGTCTATGGCACCTTTTCCTAATTGAAATAGCTATGTCAGAGCGCTGGCATAGTAGGCAAGGGAGCCACAGCATGACGATCACAAATCACGAGATGCAGACCGGTACTGCCGCGATCCCCCTTCGAATGTAACCAGGACCTCGGGGGGGCGGAGATCGTCCACCGTACCGGCCTGCCGCTCATCCGCCCATCGAATACTGGACCGACTCGTTCAATTGCGCTGACTCAGGCGAGAAGGCCGCAATTACAGTCTCGGGATCAGACTGGTGGAACTGAGCTCTCTCGCGGTACACCAAGACCGGATCGATGCAGCCGCCCGCGAATAACTTCACCACCTGCATCGGGCCACAGGCCTGATGGTCCACCTGGCAATTCTCGATAGCAACGATGTCGTGTACCCGAGAAGCGCGGCGGCCGTTTCGCGGCCTTCGTTCCGACCCGAGTGGGTCGGCGACTGCCGGCCACACATGCTGGATTGGGAAAGGCGCTGTGGCCTTCAACGGCGGCACCAGGCCTCAAGACGCCCGGATCAGGGGATTCGGCTACGTTACAGAGCGCGACGACATCGCGAGGGGCTCGGATGCGTCGCTGCACCGATCGGGCCGGTCGGTGCAGCAGCCACCGCCGTATCCCTCTGCGGGCGGTCCGGACGGCAGCCATATGGGCCGCCGTCTCACTGACCGGGAGGCTCGCTCGGCGCCGGACGGCAGTGAATGAAATGGTCGGTGGCAATGCTCGTCACGGCCCTTTGAGCGCTGCCGCCACGCAATAGTACCGTGCGTTATGTCACATAATCGTGAGGCATGCTGGAGGTCCGATAAGAATGTCAAACGCCGTCGGCGTGCCGGTCTCGGTAGTCGAGCGGATATCGCTCGTTTTGGAGACCTTCAACGGAGCAGGTCCACTCACCTTGGCCCAGATCGCCTCCCGCACTGGACTGCCGCGCTCATCCGCTCATCGTCTCCTCGAGCAGCTCACAAATACGGGCTGGCTTGCCCGCTCACCCGAACAGACCTACGAGCTCGGGATCAAGGCCTATGAGATGGGCCAGGCCGCGTTGAACCAGAACCGTCTGCTGCATGGCGCACGGCCGGTGATGCAAGCGTTTGCACACCGGACTGGCCTCACTATCCAGCTCGCCACATTCAATCGCGGCGACACCGTCTACCTGGCCAAGGCCAACGGCCGCACGTCGGGACCCACACCGACCGCTATCGGCCAGCGGGTCCCCGGCCACCTCACCGCAGCGGGCAAGGCCAAGCTCGCGTTCGCCGAACAGTCGGGCCGCCGGTCGATGTTCGGCGAGCTGCGGCGCGCCGACGATGGCACACTGGTCCGGCGCACTCCACAGAGCGTGACCACCGATGCCCAGCTCGAGGACGACCTAGCCGCGGTGCGCGACCGGGGCGCGGCATTCGATCGAGGCGAGGCGTTCGCCGGTCTCGGCTGCGTCGGCGTATCCATCGGGCCGCCGGATCACATCTACGGCAACCGGGCCGGTATCTCGGTGTGCGCGCCGGTCACCTCGCTCGACTTCAGAGCACTGGTCGGCCCAGTACGAGTGGCAGCGCGGAAGATCTGGGATCGATGCGTCGCCGCGGACCTCACGTCCCATTAGGCCGCGTTTCATAAGCCGCGGCCTGATAACCACAGGTTGATCGCAGCGACGCGGACGGTGGCCAGGTAGCGGACAGCGGGTTTGTCATAGCGGGTAGCCACTGCTCGATACTGTTTGAGGCGGCTGATCGCGCATTCCACGGCATGCCGCAGCGCATAGAGGCTCGGATCGAACACGGGCGGCCGTCCACCGCCATTACCTTTGGCCGCGCGGTGCGCGGCCTGATCCAGCCTGATCGGGATGGTCGCCTTGATACCGCGCCGCCGCAGGTAAGTGCGGTTGGCCGCCGACGAGTAGGCCTTGTCCGCCAGCACCCGATCCGGCCGCGACCAAATACCACCCACGCTCAGCCGCGGCACCCGGATCTCACCGAGCACGGTGGTGAACTGCGGGCAATCGGCCCACTGACCAGGCGCCACTACCAGCGCCAACGGACACTGCCCCTGATCGGCGGCCAAGTGCAGTTTCGTGGTGAACCCGTCCCGCGACCGTCCAAGCCCACGGTCAGCAGGCTCGTTATCGAAGCCGCCCGGCTGCGGCGTGCGCTGGTGTCGGTGCCGCTGCCGCGAGCCGCCGACGGTCGCCTGGTGCTGGTGGTGGATATCACCGCCTGGTTGCGGCCCGAGGCCCATACCTGCCCGCAGCGGATCTTGTGTCACACCTACGGGCGGGCAAAGAACACCGCGCAGATGATCCCGGGATGGCCGTATTCGGTGGTCGCCGCCCTGGAATCGGGGCGCAGTTCCTGGACCGCACCTCTGGACGCGGTGCGGCTGACGCCGGGAGACGATGCCGCGACCGTCACCGCCGGCCAGTTGCGTACCGTCATCGGCAACCTGATCGAAGCCGGGCACTGGCAGCCCGGGGACCCGAATATCTGGATCGTCGCCGACGCCGGATACGACGCACCCCGGCTGGCGTTCCTGCTGGCCGATCTGCCCGTGGCCATACTGGGACGCATGCGGTCGGACCGGGTCCTGCGCCGCCGCGCTCGCGCATGGCAGCCCGGAACCACCGGCCGTCCACCACGTCACGGCGGTGAGTTCGTTTTCGGTGATCAGACGAGTTGGGGTGCACCCGACACTGCTGCCACGACCGACACTCGTCTCTACGGCCCGGCCATAGCCCGGTCATGGAATCGCCTGCATCCCAGGCTCACCCACCGTGCGTCCTGGGTGACCCCGGCCGGGAAGCTTCCGGTGATCGAAGGCACCGTGATCCGGCTCGATGTCAACCGCCTCCCCAGCGGCGCTATACCGAAATCGGTGTGGTTGTGGCATTCGGAGGTCGACCTGGACCGCACCGAGGTCGAGGTGTTGTGGCAGGCGTTCCTGCGGCGTTTCGATATCGAGCACACCTTCCGCATGCTCAAACAGACCCTCGGCTGGGCCTGCCCGAAACTGCGAAACCCGGAAGCCGCTGATCGGTGGACCTGGCTGCTTCTGGCCGCTTACACCCAACTACGCCGGGCCCGGAACCTCACCATCGATTTGCGGCGCCCCTGGGAGAAACCCGTTGCTCCGCAACGACTTACACCCGCGCGTGTCCGTCGAGGGTTTCGGCACCTCCGCCGAAGAGCGGCATGTCCGGCCAGAGCACCGAAACCCTCCCGCCCCGGTCCAGGTCGTCCCGCCGGTCACCGCAACCAGCGGCCAGCACCCCGCTACGACGCGCACATCAAGACCCCCAGCGACAAGAAACCTTCCCAGAAAGCCGGGTCGCGCCCCCGCAGAAACTCCACAAAACACCAGCTCAGAGGTTAAAACTCAAGCTAGTTGGCAATCCAGGCTGGAGTCAATCACGCAAACCGCGCCAGATCCTCGGCCCCCAGATCCGGGGCCCGAAACAGTTACTGGTCCTGACGATGGTTGGGGGCTATTCACGCTGGTTGATGGCGATGTTGGTCCCGACCCGGCATGCAGAGGACCTGCTCCAGGCTGGTGGACTCATATTCACGGGATCGGCTCGGTACCGAAGATAACTTCGTAAGCAAAGCATGACCGGCGCACACGCGGCGAAGCGATGAGCCTGCCAGCTCGGTCGGCCGACAGGCGTCGTCGTTAGTCCGCGACCCTGGTGGATCCTCGTCTAGGCGCCGCTACGCGACCGTTCCGCCATCGACGGGTAGTGCCACGCCGGTGATGAACGACGCGTCCTCCGAGAGCAGGAACAGGGCCGCGTTCGCGACCTCCTCCGGTTGCCCCAGCCTGCGCAGCGGTATTGTCTCGGCTGCTTTGCGGCTCAACTCCTCGGCATTCGCTCCCCGCGCCCGCTCGTCATCCGGCCGGGCGACGAACACGCGCAACATCGGGGTGTCCATCACCCCGGGACACACGGCGTTGAAACGCAAGCCCTCGGGACCGTACTTCTTGGCGAGCGCTCGCATCAACCCGACCACACCGAATTTCGCCATCGAATACACCGGGCTCCACGGCGAGCCGGTCAAACCGGACGACGACGAGGTGAACAGCACGTTCCCGTCCGGAGACTTCTTCAGATGCGGGATGGCGCGCGAGGTCGTCACCATCACCGTGCGCAGGTTGAGATCTACCGTCTTGTCGAACGCCGCGAGATCGATGTCTTCCACCGCGGCAGGTCCCGGATAACCCACGTGGTTCCAGAGAAAATCGAGTTTGCCGAACTTCTGCACGGTCGTATCCACGATCTCCCGGGCGAAATCCTCGTCGCCGAGATCTCCGGCGAGCGCCAGCCCCTGGCCTCCCGCGGCCTCGACGAGCGCCAGCGTTTCCCGGGTCTCCTGTTCCTCGAGCGATACCACGGCCACGGTAGCGCCGGCACGGGCGAAGCGGATCGCGCCGGCACGGCCCATCCCACTGCCCGCCGCGGTCACAATTCCCACTTTCCCGGTCAATACGGACATATCAGTTCCTCTGCTCTCCGGAAATCCCGACAGGGTCGGCGCCGAACGCCTACCGCTGCCATTCCATTACGGCGCCCGCCATTTCCTGTGTTGCGTGCGTACGGGCGCTGTGCTCAATGCGAAACGCCCCTGCCCGGCACCACGGGGTCGTGCTCCAGAACTGCCTTCCGACGCAGGTACGCGTCCACCCCTTCCAGACCGCTCTCGAACCCATGGCCCGAGGCTTTGACCCCGCCGAACGGCATCTCGGCCCGGGACACGACCGTGGTGTTGATACCGACCATCCCGGCTTCCAGATCCCGCGCCATCCGATGGGCTTTCGCCAGCGAATCGGTAAAGACGAACGACGCCAAGCCGTACGCGGTCACATTCGCCCGGGCGATCGCAGTATCGAGATCGTGATACCGGACGATGGGCATGATCGGACCGAAGATCTCTTCAGCGAAGACGATGGCGGAGTCGTCGACCTCGGTCAGCACGGTCGGCTCGACGAAGTAACCGGCGCCGCCCGGTATCCCGCCGCCGCAGACGACCTGCGCGCCCCGGTTGAGCGCATCGGCCAACGCCTTCTGTATGTAGTCGGCGCGACGCGAGTTGGCCAGCGGCCCCATCGTGGTGCCTTCCGCCGTTCCGGAGCCGAGCCTGATATCGCGAACGAACTGTTCCACCGCGGCGACGAACCGGTCGTGCACCGCTGTGTGCACGAAAAACCGGCTGGGACTGTTGCAGACCTGCCCCGCATTACGGAACTTCGAAGTCGCGCAGCGTAACGCGACCTCGTCTACGTCGATATCGGGCTCTACGATCACCGGCGCGTTGCCGCCGAGTTCCATGGTGGTGCGGATGTCGTGTTCGGCGGCCAGCCGCGACAGTGTCCGACCCACTCCGACCGATCCGGTCAGCGAGACCTTCCGGATGACGCCGGCGGACAGCACATGCTCCGATATCTCGGCGGGGACGCCGAGTACCAGGTTGACGACCCCGGGCGGCACGCCCGCGTCTGCGAAAGCAGAAATCACCGCTACAGCACCCGCAGGGGTCTCCTCTGCCGCTTTCACGATGACGGGGCAGCCGGCGGCCAAGGCAGCCGCGACCTTCCGCGCGACGGTGAGGACCGGGAAGTTCCACGGGGTGAACGCCGCCACTGGGCCGACAGGTTCGGCGGTGACCATCAGACGGCTGTCGTCGCCGGACGGCACGATTCGCCCGTAGGTACGCCTGCCCTCCTCAGCACACCAATCAATGATTTCGGCACTGATATACACCTCGGCACGAGCCTCGTGTAGCGGTTTGCCCTGCTCGCTCGACACGGCGAACGCAATATCGTCCGCTCGCTCGCGCAGGAGTTGCGCGGCCCCTCGGATGATGTCGGACCTGCGCAGCGGCGGCGTATCCCGCCAACTCCGCGCGCAACGCGAAACGGCGACCAGTGCACGGTCGAGTTGTCCGGACCCGACATGCGGATAAGTCGCCAGCACCTCCTCCGTCGCTGGATCCAGGACCTTCTCCGAGGTATCCGCGTCCCCGTCCACCCACGTCCCGTCGATGAACTGTCCGATAGCCGGATAGGCATCCCGAGTCGGCATCAAGTTTTCCTTCGCTTTTCGATCCGTGTCGGTAAGAGAAATGTTTGTGACGGTCTCGCCTGCACGCCCTGCCGAACTATCGGCGCGGCGCCCGGTCCGCTCGCCTCGCCTGCACCGCGGAGAGCGGTGAACGCCCTGCAGGACAAGTCGTCGATCATGTGGCGTCCGGAGTCACTCACACCTCCGGCATGACTTCCTCGGCGAACCAGCACAGATAGTCCAGGTATTCGTGCTCCGAACCCACGCTGCGCGGCGGTTCCGCGACCGTGCGGGTGTTCCGATCGTCTGATAGCGGTCGCGCTAGGCCTCGATCAACTGGTCCCGGTACCCGTTCAGTTCGGACGCGGTAGCGCCGTCGAAACCTTTGGACAAGGTACTTACCGTGGTACTCGGGAGGCGCGGCGGTCCAGAGCGTATTCAGAGCTTCGAGGATCTCGTCGGCGATCGCGCCGCGCTCGTGGAACGGCACTCCCATCGCCGCGAACTCTTGTTCGGCGTGACCGACGCCGATCGACACGTTGCCCCGGCCGCCGGACAGCACATCGATCGTCGCCAGCGACTTCGCCAGCCGCAACTCCACGTCGAGGGTATGTGACCAACAAGAGTGGAACCCCGGGATGTGATTGACTCCCGGCAATATGACATCGAACTTAATCGCGCACAGGTCCTTTCGGGTCGGATTACCGACTGGCATGGAGGAGATAGGTCAGTCCGGGGGCATGCTTCGCCGGCCCACCAATCGGTGGGTAGCCATACCGAGGGCACTTCCAGTACACGACAGATCTCCGGCTACAGCCCCGGTCCGTTCCGCTGACCGGGAAAGGCGCCGGCCAGTGCTCCGGCCCCCGGTCCTCTCGGCCGGCCCGAACGTCCTCCCGGACAGTTACGACAGCCGCGTACAAGGTTGCCTCAGCTTCCCAGATACAGCCGTTCGCAAGGTATCCGCGGCACGCCCGAAGTCGGAGCCGAGAAGAACTCGATTGCCCCACACCATCGCTGTCGCTTCCAGTCGGCGACCAGATTGCCGACTGCTGCTGCCGCGATGGCGTATTCAAAAGCGCGCCCAGACAGCCAGATTCGCACGCGTACGTCCGCGCCGTCCTCAGTGGTCGCCACACCACGGACGTACCGGAAATCAGCGCTGTTCTCTTCGTTGGACCTGTTCACGACCATCCATCCTTCTGCACTCACCGCGTGCCATGGCGGGGCATCGAATGCCTCTCGCTATTCCGGTCCGAAGCCCCGTCGGGCTCTGAGCAACGCCGACCACGTCGTCATCGTCGCCCACCCCTCACGCGGACCCTGCTTGCTGCTCATACGCCGGCGCGACGGCAATGAGCCAGCTCACAAGATGACACATGCGCGGCGGCGCCCCCGGCCACCTCCCATTCAGCGGCACAGCAATGGCAGAGTTCCATTGAGCGGTGAGGGCCCTTGCGGCGGCCTCCACCTGGGCCGATTCTGGAACGATGCCACCGACCCGCCGCTTCGACCACCCGCAGTGGTGGGGCGCCCACCAATGGTGACTACTCGCGACACCGAAGCATCGCCCGAGCGCCTTGCCGGTCCTCCGCACACTCCCACGCCCCGGTCCGGGACCGGGATCGTTGTGGTCCTCGCCGCCTGCGGATACCTGATGGCGCTCCAGCAGACCATGGTCCTGCCTCTGCTTCCCGCCCTGCCGACCCTCGTCAACACCTCCGTGAGCAACGCCTCCTGGCTGGTGACCGCCACGCTGGTTACGGGAGCGGTCGTCACACCGCTGATCGGGCGACTCGCCGATATGTTCGGCAAGAAACTCCTGATCCTGCTCACGCTGGTGCTCGTGGTGGCCGCCTCAGTGCTCGGTGCGCTCAGTGATGCGTTGCTCCCACTGGTAATCGCACGCGCTGTCCAAGGATGCGGACTGGCGCTGATCCCCGTCGCGATGGCCACAATGCGCGATGTTCTACCACCGCACCGGGTGCCCGGCGGAGTGGCTACCATGAGCGCCTCTATGGCTATCGGCGCCGCCGCGGGGTTGCCGCTGTCCGGCCTGATCGTCACATTCCTGGACTGGCATTGGGTCTTCTGGGCTGTGGCTCTGGCCGGGTCGCTGCTGCTGCTGGTTGTCGCGAAGGTGGTTCCGCCATCGCCGCCGCGTCCACGAGAGAGGTTCGATGTACTCGGTGCTGTTGTGCTCGCCGGCGCGCTGACCACACTGCTCATACCACTGTCCAAGGGCGGCCAGTGGGGCTGGACCAGCTCCGAGACGCTGCTCCTGGCCGGCACGAGCCTGCTCCTTTTCGCGGGGTGGGTGCCGCTGCAACTCAGATCCGAGACACCTCTGGTGAATCTGCGCGTGGCAACACGGCCACCGCTGCTCCTGGTGAACCTGTGTGCCTTGCTCGTCGGCTTCGCGCTGTTCACCAATATCCTGCTCACCACACAGTTGTTGCAGCTACCCGCCGCGACAGGGTTCGGCGCGGGTATGAGCGTCCTGGAGGCGGGTCTTTGGCTCATGCCCATCGCTATGGTCGGCATAGCCATGGCACCGGTCACGGCGCGCACGATCGCACGCTGGGGCCCACAACCGGTTCTGCTGGTGGCGACGGTCGAACTGTCTCTGGCCTTCGCGTTCCGGGTGCCCTTCAGCCGGGAACCGTGGCAGATGCTTGTGGGCGCGGTTATCGTTGGTATCGGCCTGTCACTCACCATCGCCGCCGTTCCTACTCTGATCATGACGGTGGTCCCGATGACGCAATCGGCGTCGGCCACCAGTATCAGCGCCCTGCTCCAGTCGGTGGGTACCTCGACGGCCAGCGCCACCATGGCCGCCGCGGCAGGCACCTGGACCATCACGATCGGCAACGAGCACTATCCCGGAGAGACGGCCTTCACCACCATGTTCTGGATCGCGGCCGGCACCACCGCGGCCGCCGCGGCACTCGCCGGCCTGCTCATCGCAGGCCGGCGGGGCCGGCAACCGGTCACAAGTCCTGCCAGGGAATGACCGTCCGCAGTGGACCGACGAATAGCGTTTCCCGACGGCCGCGCGACGGCCGAGGTCCCGTTCCAGCTCCACCACCGCAGGAGTCACCTCGGAAGGGTCGCCATCGAGCTACAACATTCGGATCCAGAGCGAATTCGCGAGTACCGGCACCGAGAGGCAGGCTGAGATGCAAACCGCGGTTCGGCCGGAATGGAGTGTGCCGACCGGCCCCCCGATAGGCAGTGCCGGATGGCTTTGACCGGTGTGAAGCACCCGAGGAACAGTCACCTGCCCGCGGGCAGGTGCGGACCCCAGCCCCACTGGAAGGAGTCCACGCCCAGTTTCGTCCACGCCGCTGCTCTTCTTTGGTGGGCGGACCCGATACAAGCCCATGTAGTCGATCTCGGCTAGCTCCCCCAATCGATAACTGGTCCAGCGTGGCGTACTCCGCTGGCCTGGCCCACCGGTCTCCCAGGCGACACGCAGCAGCAACAAATTCTCGGGCGATGGTGGAGCTGATGCCATTCGTTGTATTCGCGATGGACACGGGCCCGCAGGTAGCGAAGGTGGCGTTTTCGCGAGTCATTGGTGAACAACCGCCGCAACTGCGCGCTGCCGCGCCGATCTCGATCATGACGCGGGGAGTGCAATACGACCGGTAGCCTTTCCACTGGCTGGGCGCCGTGCGCAAAGTGCCGACTGGCTGGCGCAACCGGATCGTGCCGATGCGGGGTAGTGAACGGCAGGACGAGCTGGGGCTGGTGCGCGGCCATCAGATAGATCTTGTGCGTAACGAGGCGGCTTCCCTACAGGCGATCCACCGGCTTGACGCGCGGACCACTGCCGATGCGCCGACCGAGCTACTTGGCGGATGTAGGTACCCCGGACTCCGCAATACCATGGGCCGCGGCGTGCCGGGCGGCGATGTAGCCGTAGACCAGGCCCTGTCCGATGGTGGCGCCGGCGCCGGGGTAGGACGCCCCGAAGGCGTTGCCCGCTGTATTGCCGATCGCGTACAGGCCCTCGATGAGACTTCCGTCCTCGCGCAGCACCCGTGCGTGCTCGTCGGCGACGACACCGCCGCAGGTACCGAGGTCGCTGAGAATCATCTTCACCGCGTAGAAGGGCGCGGTGCCCAGCGCGGACAGGTTCGGGTTCGGCGTCACCGTGGGATCGCCATAGTAGCGGTCGTAAGCGCTTGCACCGCGGTCGAATTCGGGATCCGTCCCGGCTTCGGCATAGTCGTTGTGCTGAGCGAAAGTGCCGGTGAACGTATCCACCGGCACACCGATAGCCTCAGCCAGTGCGGCCGGGTCGTCGGCGCGGTGTGCGATACCCGCCTTGTACCAGGCCTCCGGTAGCGACTGCCGGGGGAAGAGTCCGCCGGCCATGATGTAGCTGTTGCGGTAGCGCTGGTCGAAGATCAGCCACATCTCGGTGACCGGGTCGCCGGCCTGCTCGCGAGCCAGCACTTGCTGGCCGAAGGTCATGTAGTCGGTGGCTTCGTTGATGAACCGCCGGCCCGTCTGGTCGACGATGAACGACCCCGGCAGCGAGCGTTCCGCGAGCATCACCGCGGGTGCACCATCGGGCAGGGATGCGAAGGCGGGGAACCACCAGGCCTGGTCCATGGAGACGGTGCCGGCCCCGAGTTCCCGCGCCGCTTCGATGGCATCGCCGGTATTTCCCTCGGAGCCGAGACTGGCGTGCGGGGTCAGCGCCGGAGACTGGTACTTGTGCCGGGCGGCGGTATCGTGGTCGAAACCGCCGGCCGCCAGTACGACACCGCGGCGGGCCCGCACGGTGACCTCACGCTCGCCCTGCCGCAGCACGGCACCCGAGACTCGGCCGCCGCCGTCGTGTACCAGTCGCATCAGGCTCGTCTCGGTCCACACCGGTATCCCTGCGCGCAGGACACCTGCGAACAAGCCGGCGGCGAGCGCCTGCCCACCGGCCAGGTATTCCCGGCCAATCAACATGCCGCCGATACCGAGTGCGGCCCGCCGCACGATGCGCGGCAAGGCCTTCAGCGGCTTGCGCGCGATGAGGTTCATCCACTTGTAGTCCGCGCCGGTCACCGGCATCGGAACCGGCGCCTCCATCACACCTGGCCGCAGCCTGGGCCGCTGTTCGCCCAGAATCGAAGCGTTGAACGGACGGCATTCACAGGTACGCCCTTCGGCCCGGCCGCCCGGCTTCTCGGGATGGTAATCGGAATAGCCCTCGGCCCAGAAGAATTGCATGGGTGTCGCCCGCTCCAGCATCGCGACGGTTTCGGCGCCCGCGTCCAGGAAGGCGGTGCCGCGTTCGGCCGGGGCCGCATCTCCGACGACGGCCTGCAGGTAGGTCCCGGCTTCGGTCACTCCCTTTTCGCGCGGTTCCGGCAGGATCGAACTGCCCGGTATCCAGAAGGCGCCGCCGGAACGCGCGGTCGAACCGCCGACGTAGGCCGTCTTCTCGGCGATCACCACCGACAGTCCCAGTTCGTGTGCGGCGAGGGCAGCCGACATTCCGGTGCCCGAACCGATGACGAGCAGATCGACGATCGTGTCGTGGGCGGGTACGAGCGGGGGCATTTTCTTCACCATCTGGTCCTGGCTCCACATTCCGATCGGGACGACAAGTGGAGGTAAAGGTAAGCCGCCCGAGCCGGTGTCCCCGCCCATGTGTCCATTGGGCGGGAGCCCCGTCTGACCTCCCAATTTCGTGATCTGCTTCACATACCGCCGGGTCTATGGCACTATTTCTAATAGAAATAGCCATGTCAGAGCGATGGCGCAGGTAGGCAAGGGAGCCAAGCATGACGATCACCACCCAGGAGACGCAGACCGGTACGGCCGCAACCCCCAGCGCCATTCTCGACCGCATCTCGCTCGTACTGGACGCCTTCGACGGCCGCGAAAGCCTCGCATTGGCGGAGGTCGTCCTCCGCACCGGACTGCCCCGCTCCTCCGCCCACCGGATGCTGGACCGGCTCGTCCAGTTGCGCTGGCTGCGGCGGGAAGGCCGCAGTTACAGTCTCGGAATCCGGTTGGTCGAGCTGGGCTCGCTGGCGGTGCACCAGGATCGGGTCCACGCCGCCTCCGGCGAACACCTGCACCACCTCTACCGGGCCACCGGCCTGGTCGTGCACCTGGCGGTCCTCGACGGCGACGATGTCGTGTATCTCGACAAAATCGGTGGCCGGCTCGCCGCACATGTGCCGACCCGGGTGGGCGGCCGGCGACCCGCCTCGAGTACAGCCCTCGGCAAGGCGCTGCTGGCCTTCAACGGCGGCCGCGGGCCGGAAGCCACCCGTATCCGTGAGCTGGGCTACGCCACCGAACGCAACAGCGCCGTGCCCGGCTTCGGGTGCATCGCCGCGCCGATCGGCTCGGTCGGCGATGCGACGACCGCAGTGTCGATCTGCGGGCCACTGACCAAGATGAACTTCGACAGCAGGATGATAAGCCCCATCCAACTCGCTGCCAACGCAATCTGGCGCAACGTCTCCGGCGGGGTGCGGATCACACCGACGCTGCAGCGCCGCAACATATTGCGAGCGCTACCCAGCGCACCGAGTGTACTCGCGGAGGGATGAACAGCAGCACGGTCGTCACGAGTCGTTGGAAAGATCTTCGCCGATCGTGCGCCATCTGCCCGGCTGCCGCGGCACTGGCAGGTCGTTTTCGTCCCGAACTGCCAGTGTTCGATACCGCGCGGCTGAATCATCGATCTCGGCCAGCAACTGTTCGGCCAGTTCGATCTCCGCCGCGAAATACCGTTGCGACCACCGCAGACTCATCTGAGTGAATGCCCAGCCGGGTTCCGGGTCGGAGTGGTCGGCATGCAGCTTTGCCTGCTGGGCCTGTTTGCGCAAGTTCTCGATATGTCTGCGGACGATTGCTTTCAAATGATCGGGGTCATGTAGATGTCCCATCCAGAGACGAAGCATCACACCGTGTTTGAGCACCGGCATATCGACCTCGGCATCACGCGACCAGTTCCGCAACGCGCGAAGGCCGGCATCGGTGATCCCGTAGAGCCGCCGGCCGCGCACACCCTCGTCGGCGACCGCCCGGGATCGTACCAACGCGAGATCCTCGAGCTTCTCCAGCGCGCCGTAGACCTGACTCACCGACGGACTCCAATAGAAGAACCCGATACTCCAATCCGCCCATTTCTTCAGGTCGTTGCCGGTCAGTTCCTCACCGAAGGACAACATGCCCAAAACAGCCCAGCTCGTCGCAGGCAGGTAGGGGTAGGAATCGGGGTCGGCAGCGGCCATGATCGTCCAGCCTACAAGGCATCCCACGATCAGCGCTCCCGGCCACCGGGAGATACCGGCACCGGCCCAGACGGTAGCGCTTACGTTCATTTCATGGACGACCGCACCATCTACATCATCGATCGGATCGTGCTCAGCCCCGGCAGTGCCCGCGCATTCATCGACGCGTATCTCAGCGGCTACGCGCCGCAGGCGCGCGAGCGGGGCCTGACGCTCGATCGGATTCTGGTGAGCCCGCCGGCCTGGATCGACGGTGAGACCAACACCGTCACCGCCACCTGGACGGTGCCGGGCCCCAGAGCCTGGTGGGCGGCGGCGGTCAGCGCCCGCCACGACCCCGAACCGGCCCGGTGGTGGGAATCGATGGCGCCGATGATCGTCGAACGAACACGTTCCATGGCGAGCTGCGCCGAGGATGTGGAAGGACTGTGCGATGTATAAGGTGACGTGTCTGCTGCACCTGGCCGATCCCGCCGACGCCATGACCACGGAGATGACCGTCAAACGCCTCACCGCGGCCGCGGAAGCGGTGGGTGTGCGGCGCCCGCTGGTCGCCCGGACCCTGCCGGGAGCACGCAACGGTGGAGACCTTCTCGCGCATTTCCGATTCGCCTCGAAGTCCCAGTGGCTATCCGGTCGCGAAGCGGTCCACGAGGCCATGTCCTGCCCGGCCATCGACCATATCGACTCCGCCGAGTACCACGGGGGCCACGCCGGCAGCGGCTGCGCCGACTACCACGGCGACGCGAACCCGTCGACGGTCTACCGGACCCTGCTCTTGCGTGTGGACGATGCGGCAGCCCAGGCGGAGATCGAACGGTTCGAACTCGCGACCCTACAGATGCCGCGACACATACCCACGATCCAGGCATGGCAGCTCAGCCGCGTCGACCGCGCCGGGGGCACCTCGCAATGGACGCATGTCTGGGAGCAGGAATACGCCGATGTCGACGGCCTGCTCGGACCCTATATGAAGCACCCCGTGCACTGGGCCCTGGTGGATCAGTGGTTCGATCCGGAAAGCCCGGAGCAGATCGTCAAAGACCGTGTCTGCCATAGCTTCTGCACTATTCCGGCATCGGTCATCGACCCGGCGCCGGTGATCGGTTAGGCGCCGGACACAGCAGGTAAGCCGCCATCAGCGGCTGAGGAAGGCTAGGACGGTAGCTTCCCAGGCTTCCTTCTGCTCGATCATCACCCAGTGGCCGCAGTTGGGGAAGATGTGCACCTCTCCGTTACGGAGAGTGCGCATCGGCAGCAACGCCATATCGACCGGGCTGACCCGGTCGTCACGGCCCCAGGTGACGAGGGTCGGTACGGCGAGCCCGCCCAGTTTGGCCCAGTTCGGCGTGGTGTCCACACTGCGCGCGGCGGCGGCCATCCGCGCCAGCGCCGCGCTGCTGTACATCCGGCGCGAGTTCTCCAGCGTCGCCGGATCGGTGGCCTGCTCCCAGCGCTCCTCGATCAGATCGTCGGTCACCAGCGCCTGGTCGAACACCATCGAGCGCAGCCACGCCACGAGCGCCTCCCGGGTGGGATTGTCGACGAACTCGCTGAGCAGGATGATCCCCTCGCCCGGCTGTGGGCTGAGCACCGGCGTGCCGATACCGCCGATGGTGACCAGGCGTTCGACCTGCTCGGGTGCGGCGAGCGCGAAATCGGTGGCCACGAAGCCACCCATCGAGTTGCCGATGATGCGGACCCGGTCGAGTCCGAGTCCGTCCAGGAAAGCGGTGACCGCCTGCTGGGCGGACATCATGGGGTGGCCGGCACCGAAGTCGTCGCTGACACCGAATCCGGGCAGCTCCAGGACCAGCGTCCGGTAGTGCTCGGCGAATGTCGCGAAGTTACCGCCGAAGTTGCGCCATCCGGTGACGCCGGGACCGGACCCGTGCAACAGGAGCAGGGGCGGCCCGTCCCCGAGTCGCATCGCCGCCGAAGCATAGGACTGTGCGGCTCAGTGCAGTCTGGGAATCGCCTCGCCGCGCGGCAGTTCGATCCGCGATTCGGGCAGTTCGTTCTCGCGCACGGCGCGATCGATACTGCGATGCAGTGCCTCGCATTCCCGTTTCCGGTCGCCGATACCCAGACGGCGTGCCGCGATCACCGGGCATTCGCGGGGATCGGACGTCCATTGCACGGCGGTGTGGACAGGACTGAACTTTTCCACCAGAACTCGGTTACCGCACCTCTCGCAGGCGAGCGGTCGCATGGTCATCGCTTCAGCCCCTGTGTGCTGGGTTCGCCTGTCATTCGGCCACTCCTAATGCTCAGCTTGGGTACAGTGCGACCGTATCGGCTCCTCCGCCGGCAAGACTGGCGCTTCCCGATGACCGGAACGACCGATCGGGTTCACACCGGAGCAGCCGCATCGAGCGTGAACGTGCCTTTCTCTCGCAATCACTGCGCCCGGGCTGCCATGGCGGCCCGGACATCAGCGCCAGGCTCGCAAACTAGACAAGCCGCGGCAGCCGACACGTCCACAACCGCGTGGCGGCAAGAGTCGAGACCACCGATTACCCGTTCGGCGGCAGCCCTTTGCTGAGATCGTCGCCGAACGGCACCCTGGGAGAATAGATTCGAAGGTCGCGGGTTTGATAGTTCGCTAGTGGACGGCCTCCGGAGCGAGAACGTCCTGATCTTCCCTGAGATCAGTCAGCAGCGTAATCGTTGAACATGAATGTCAGGTCCTCCGGTTCCGGTTCCCGCAACATGGTCCAGTAGTCGACCAGGCGCCACGGACAGGGCACGACGGCCCGGCCCGAACTGTTGCGGTAGTACCCGTTGGTCTCCGCGCCGGGATGTACCCAGACGGTTTCGTCGAGTGCTTCGTCGACCCGGCGGTTGTACTCGTCCTGCGCCGACTGTACGACGTCCATGGCGGCGTGGTCGTTCTCGAGCAGGTACTGCAGGCATTCGATGAGATAGTGGACCTGTTCCTCACTGGTGATGTTGTGGCCCGCGCCGTGGTTCGGGGCCGAGTTAGGTCCGGCGGTGATGAACAGGTTCGGGAAGCCCGACACCTGCACGCCCCGGTACGCCCGGGGGTCCTCGCCACCCTTCCAGAGCTCTGCCAGGGTGCGGCCGTCCCGGCCGGTGATATCGATGGCGGTGGTGAACTGGAGCCGGAAGCCGGTGGCGAGCACGATCACGTCGGCGGGGATGAATGTCCCGTCCGTGGTGACGACACCGTCCGGGGTGATCTCCCGGAAGGAGGCCCGGTGCAGGTTCGCATGCTCCTGGTTCAGTGCTGCGAAGAATCCGGGGTCTTTCACGATCCGTTTGGAGTACGGCCGGAAGTCGGGGGTGAGTTTCTCGATCATGTCGGGGCGGTCCGGGAAGCTTTTCTGCAGGTACTCCAGCGCCGTGTTCAGCACCATATCGTTGGCCGGTGAGGCCGACAGGTGCGTGGCCGCCCATTCCTTGTCGATGCGGGGCAGCACGTAGAGGTTGTCCGAGGCGAACCAGTACGTGCGGAGCCGGAACCACCGGTCGTAGAAGGGCAGGTTGGCCATCGCCCATTTCTCCCCCGGGGGCACATCGCCGCCGACGGTTTTCTCCGGGACCAGCCAGTGCGGGCTGCGGACGACGACGTCCAGGGATTCGACCTCGTCGACGATATTCGCCACTACCTGCACCGAGGTGCACCCCGTCCCCAGCACTACGACCCGTTTACCGCGCAGGTCGAGATCGGTATCCCATTCGGCAGTGTGGGTGATCGTGCCGGCGAAGGTATCCATTCCCGGCACATCGGGGATATTCGGGGCGTTGAGCATGCCCAGCGCGGTGACGACCGCGCGCGCCCGGTGCCGGCGCACGGTGCCGGCACTGTCCTCGGTCACCACTTCCCACCGGTTCTCCTCGGTCAGCCAGGTGGCCGACCGAACCCGGGTGCCGAACCGGATGTGCTCGCGTAACCGGTACTTCTCGACGACATCGAGCAGGTAGTCCTGGTATTCGATACCTGTCGGGTAGTACTTCGACCAGTTCGGATTCAGTTCGAACGAGTAGGAGTAGTAGTGGCTGGGGGTGTCCACCGCCGCCCCGGGATAGGTGTTGCGATGCCAGGTGCCGCCGATATCGTCGCGTTCCTCGAAGATGGTGAACGGGAAACCGGCCTCGCCCAGCTTGATCCCCGCGTTGATCCCGACCATTCCCGCGCCGATCACGATGACCTCGAAATCGGCGGGCGGGGCGGTGGTCACCGGTACATGGCGCCGGTCCTTCGAGAAGCCCGACTGCTCCAGCAGCAGCGGAAGGAACTCGGCGTCCACTCGTTCCGAGGTGCACACCTTGGCCATCCGGCCGAACAGTTCCTCGTCGGGCACTCCCAGTTTCGGTTCGAGCCCGGGAGTGAGGAGTTCGCGGGCGCGCGCACGGATATCGGCCACCACGTCTTCGGGATAGGTCCCGGGTGGACTGGTCGGGCGGGCACCGGTGCGGTAGTGGTTGCCAGGTTCGGTGATCGTCAGCCGCGCACCGAATTCCTCGAGCAGGCCTATATCACCGGTCGCGTGCACCATCGACATCAGCAACGGAGCCGGGTCTGCTACCGATATTGCGTTGTGTAGGAGGGTTTCCGGATCGGTCGTCGCATCGGGACCGGCGTCGATGGTGTCTGTCATGAACTGCCTTCCGGGAGCGGCACGCCCATCCGGGCGAGCATATCGCGTGGGTTCGAGGGCGGGTTCTGGTCGATGAGTTGCCGGCCGCGCCGAGTCACCGCGGCGGTGCACATCTCGTCGTCGGAGAAGACCCAGAAATCGCCGCGGGCGATCTGTTCGAGCATATGGGCGGCCGCGTCGAGCGGATCCAGCCCTTTCTCGACGTTGTCGCGCTGCATGGCCGCGAAGACGGCGTTCGCGGTGGGGTTCGTGGTGGGTGCCTCGCGCTGGGCGGCGAGGAAGATCTCGCTGCGGATGGAATGCGGTACGACGGCACTGACCTGGATCGGTGCGCCCACAACGGACAGATCCTGGTACAGGCATTCGGTGATGGCCTGAACCGCGAATTTACTGACGATATAGGGCGATTGCACGGCAACGGTATTGATCCCGCCGACCGAGGAGAGATTGGCGATACATGCCGCTGTCCCAGCGTCGATCATCCGCGGCACGAACGATTTCACGCAGTGGAACACACCGTCGACGTTGATCTGCATCACCCGCTGCCACCGCTGCGGATCGATCTCCCAGAGGAGGCCCGCCGATTCGACGCCCGCATTGTTGATCAGTAGTTCCACACTGCCGTAACGCTCGAAGACGGTAGCTGCCAGCGCCTCGACCTGAGCGGCGTCGGCGACGTCGACGCCGAATCCCTCGGCACGGCCTCCGGCCTCGACGATCCCGGCCGCGACCTCGGCGGCGCGCGCGCTGTCGATATCGGCGACGACGACGAACATCCCGAACTCGCCGAGCCGCTGGGCGAGCCCCTTACCGATCCCCGCAGCGGCCCCGGTGACCACAGCGGTTCCTCGCGCGAACCGTTGCCTCGCCGTTGTCGTCATCAGATCCCCTCCGGCCGGATATTCGGGTTCGCCCATGCCGGCGGCTCACGCCGCGGCAGTTCGGTGCGCCCGTCGAGAGACATGACGGGTGTGTTCGTCACGTACGGATAGTGCAGGCTGAAGGCCACCAGACCGGTGCGCTCGGCGGCCGGCGCCGTCGACATCTCCAGTACCGTCTGCGCGAGATACTCGACCGGTTCGGTCTCGTAGCCGCCCGGCAGCAGCGCCGCCGCGCCTGGAGTCATGATGGCCGTCGACGGTCCCACCGCGTTGACGGCGATACCGTCGTCGAGCAATTCGGCGGCCAGTCCCTGGGTGAACCGGTGCAGCCCGGCTTTGGCGGAGGCGTAGACGACATCGCCGGAGGTCTTGTTGTACTCGCGGAAGGGCCTGATGGGGTCGAGCCCGGTCGAGGACCCGATATTGACGATCCAGCCGCTACCGCGTTCACGCATGTATGGGATCGCGGCGCGACTGAGAACGAACGGAACTTTGAGATAGTGCTCGATCGTGCGATCGAAGGTGGTGTCGTTCATCTCGGCGATCGAGCTGTAGTCGGCGAAACCCGCATTGTTGACCAAGATGTCGAGACCGCCGACGGCTTCGACGGCTCTGTCGACCAACCCGGCACGCTGCTCGGCATCCTCGAGGTCGGCGGGAACCGCGATCGCCTTCCCCCCGGCGTTCTCGATGGCCGCCACGGTGTCGTCCAGCGAACCGGACAACAAATGGGTCGCTCCGTCGCGGATGGACGGAGTCGGGGCCGCCGCCGAGCGGGCCGTGACAACGACGGTCGCGCCTTCGGCCGCCAGCCGTCGGGCGATCGCGCGACCTATTCCGCGGCTGCTTCCCGTCACCAGAGCAGTCCGGCTTGCCAATCGCTGTGTCATATTCCTCTCCGTGCCAGCTGGGTTCGGTTCCACTGCGGTGCGCGCCGCCCGGCGGCTGTCACCCGGCCGCGCCACTCGCATCGGCCCCCGCCGGAGCGTCGGAGTCCGCGGTGGCCGCCAGGACGTCCCGCATCATCTGCCACAGCTTTTCGCGGGCGGGCCCGGTGAGCGACAGCGACGGGAAGGTCAGGAAACCGTGGAAGAGCCCGTCGAAACGATGGGTAACGACCGGGACCCCGGCCGCCGCCAGCCGCCGCGCGTACTCTTCACCGGCCGAGCAGGGCGGATCGAGTTCGGCGGTGGCGACGATCGCCCGGGGCAGCCCGGCCAGGGATTCGGCGCGGGTCGGGACCAGATACGGGCTGTCGGTTCCATGCGGGGCGTACTGCTGCCAGTACCAGCGCATCGCCTTGGTGGTGTTGTAGTAGTTCTCTCCGTAGAGCCGATACGATTCGGTCGTGAAATCGTCGTCGATCACCGGGTAGAGCAGAACCTGCGCCGCGATCGCCGGGCCGCCCCGATCCCGAGCGGCCAGGCTCACCGTCGCCGCGAGATTTCCTCCGGCGCTGTCCCCGGCGACCATCAGCCGTTCCGGATCTGCGCCGAACTCCGTGGCATGGTCGGCGGTCCAGCACACCGCGGCGTACATATCCTCCAGCGCCGCCGGTCCGGGATGCTCGGGCGCGCGCCGGTAGTCGACCGAAACGACCACGACGTCGACCGCCTGGGCCATCGACCGGCAGAACTCGTCGTGACTGTCGAGATCGCAGAAGACAAAACCGCCGCCGTGCGCGAATACCACCACCGGCCGCGTCCGGCCACCACCGTGCGGTACGTAGACGCGAACGGCCAGCTCCCCGCCCGGGCCGCCGATCGCCCGGTCCTGCGCGATCCGCATCTGCGGTTCGCGTGTCAACGGTGCACGACGCGACGCGATGATCTCGCGTAACTCCGTCGCCGCGTGCTGGGTGACATCCGGGAACGATTCCAGCGCCGACAGCATTACCTCGACGTCCGGATGCAGGTCGGTCCTTCGTTGTCCGCCCATCTCGACCACGTCCTCACTCTTCGTCGTACGGAAAGGCGCACTGCGCCGGGAAACAGGTGTCGTCGGCTCAGGTGCCCGGTGCCGCGGCCCGGCCGTCGAGCGCGAAACCCTTGTATCCGGCCGCCGCCACCTCCGCGCAGATACTGTTGTAGTTACCGAAACCGCCGATATAGGGCATGAATACGCGTGGTTTACCTGGAATGTTCGCGCCCGTATACCAGGAATTGGCGCTCGGGAACAGCGTGCCCGCTGCCTTGGCATTACATTCGGCCACCCATTCGTCGGCCGCTTCCCGGGTCGCCTCGATCGTGGCGATGCCATGGGAATCCAGGTGGTCCATACAGCCCGCGATCCAATCCACGTGCTGCTCGGCCATCAGCACCATATTCGCGAGCACACTGGGGCTGCCGGGGCCGGCCAGAATGAACATATTCGGGAATCCGTCGACGGCCAGCCCGAGATAATTGCGTGGCCCCGCCGACCATTCGGCCGTCAGTTCCCGGCCCGCCCGGCCCCGGATATCGATCCGCGACAGCGAACCGGTCATCGCGTCGAAACCTGTCGCGAAGACGAGAATGTCCAGGTCATAGGACGCATCGCCGGTCCGCACACCGGACTCGGTGATCTGGGTGATCGGCGTACGCCGCAGGTTGACCAGCGTGACGTTGGCGCGGTTGTAGGTCTGGAAGTAACCCGTATCGGTCACGATCCGCTTGGTGCCGATGGGGTGATCGGTGGGAATCAGCTGGTCGGCGACCTCCGGGTCGTCCACCATTTCCCGGATCTTCGCTTCGACGTATTCCCGCGCGGTATCGTTGGCCGCCTTGCTCACCATCTGGTCCGGGAACGCTTTGGTGAACAGATATCCTCCGCGCCGCCACCATTCGTCGTACACCCGGGTCCGCTCGGCCTCGTCGACCTCCAGGGCACCTTTGGGATGCGGACTGTTCGGTGTGCCCCCGCCACTGAGCCGGGACAACCTGCGCCGCTCGGCATACTCGGCCTTCACCTGGGCGACGAAGTCGTCGGTCAATCGCCGATTACCGGCGGGAATCGAATAATTGGGGCTGCGCTGGAATACATAGACCTGCTCGGCGTCTTCGGCGATGATCGGTATGGCCTGGATACCGGAGGACCCTGTGCCGATCACGCCGACTCGCTTCCCGGTGAAATCGACGGGCTCGTGCGGCCATTCACCGGTGTGGTAGGTCTCGCCGGTAAACGTATCGCGGCCTGGGATGTCCGGTTTGTTGGTGGCCGAGAGCACACCCGTTGCCAGAATGCAGAAACGGGCGGTGACGGTTTTCCCGGTATCGGTGGTCACCGTCCACCGCCCGGCCCATTCGTCGTAGACGGCCGAGGTCACCCGGGTCAGGAAGTCGTAGGCCGAACGCAGATCGTGCCGGTCGGCGACGTGCTCGAGGTAGCGCAGGATCTCTTCCTGGGTGGCGAACCGTTCGGTCCAGGTCCATTCCTGCTGCAAATCTTCGTCGAAGGAGTAGGAGTAGTCGATGCTTTCGACATCGCACCGGGCGCCTGGGTACCGATTGTGATACCAGGTGCCGCCCACTCCTTCGGCGGATTCGAAGCCGTGCACGCGCATACCGCGCTGCTGGAACTTGTACACCGCGTACAGGCCGGAGATCCCGGCACCGACTACGACGGCATCGAAATCGCTGTCCTGGGTTGTCACCACATTCACTTCCCTCGTTGAGGTACCTGTGTTCGAGTCAAGTTAAGGGCCCCGGGGCGCGGCTCGAGCGCTCGTTCCCACCCAGCGGTCCTTCGATTCGAGTTGCACCGCCGGTAGCGACATGCAGGCGTGGTGGCCGAGCGTGCCACGCCTCGCCACTCGGAACGGCGGATCGGCCCGGCCACCTGTACAGCAGGCGCGGCACGGGGCCGCCGCGGGATCAGGAAAATCGCCCGGTTCGGGCACGGTCTACTCGCTCGCCGGCCGGGGCTCGTGCGCGCACCCGGCGTCCGTCGGCATGCCGGCCTACGCCGTAGGCACGGCCCGGCAGTCGGATCGACCACAGGCACGGATCGGTTCGGTGACCGGGCCGTTCATCCGATTGACGGCTCGGTCGCTTCGCAAGCCGGGCCCGAGCCCGTCAAACCGGGATCGGGTTCGGAAAATGCGGCTCCTTCGGCAGGTCGGCCGATGGGCTCGCCGAGCGGCCGTTCCCGGTGTACAACCCCGCTTGGGAGACGTCTGCACTGTCTCCGCGCCGTGCGGTGCCGGGAGGGGCAGCACTGCGCTCAGGCTCGTCCCGGGTCCTCTCCGCCGGATTCCTCGGCTGCCGCGGCCCGCTGCGCTTCCTTCATCTCCCGGGCCCACATCCATTCGTGACCCCAGTAGCTGTCGGCGGTGATCTCCTCGGCCGTGTAGTAGGCCTCGTCGACAAGTTTGCCGCCGGTACCGTATTCGATATCCCAGCCGCCGGGCACCCGCACGTAAAAAGAGATCATCTTGTCGTTCGTGTGCCGGCCGAGCGTCGAGGACACCGGGAAATCCCGGGCCATCACCTGGTCGTAGGCGCGACCGACCGCGTCGAGTTCGTCCACCTCGACCATGACGTGGATCAGCCCCGGATCACGACCCTCCATGCTGGGCATGATCGCCAGGCTGTGATGACGCTGGTTGACGCCCATGAAGCGGATCCGCAGCGGACCCATTTCCGGCGGTGCCGGCATGCGGAAGGCCCCTCGGGACAGGAACCCCAGTGTCTCGGTGTAGAAAACGAAGGATTCGTCGAAGTTGGTCGTCGGCATCACCACATGGCCCAGGCCCTGCTCGCCGGTGATGAACTTCTGGCCGTACTTCGTGACCACCGGGCTGTGCTCGAGCACCGGCCCGTGGAAGAACTCCAGCGGCGTGCCACCGGGATCCTTCATACAGATACCCGCCTCGACCTTGCGCCGGTCGGCCAGTTCCTGAGTCATGGGCGTATACGCGAAACCGGCCGCGTCCAGGATGGCAGTCAGCCTGCGCAGCGCGGGCGCGTCCCGGACTTCCCAGCCGACCGCGGTCACCCGATCGACGTCGCCACGTTCGACCGTGATGCGCGAGGCGCGCTCATCCATCCGGAAGTGCAGGGCGTCGGTCTCGTCACCGAAACCCGGTGCGAAACCGAGCACGTCGAACCCGAGTTCGCGCCAGCGGTCCATATCCGTAGCCTGAACCCGCACATAGCCGAGCGCTTTGATTTCCGTCATCGGTTGGTCCATATTCCTTTCCGGAGTGATCAGATCATCACGCGCAGTGGCCCCTGGGGGACCTCCACGCCGAGCGAGGCCATCGCGGCCGCGTGATAGGTGGTGCTGGTGACATGGATTGCGTGGTGCAGACCGGCGTGCGCGTCCCGCCAGAATCGCTGCAGCGGGTTGTCCATGCGCAATGCGTTGCCGCCCGCCCGGTCGAAGACCTCGTCGGCGGCACGGACCGCCCGCCACGCGGCGCGGGCCTGATCGCGCCGTACTGCGGCCCGCGTTTCGAAATCGATGTCCTCGCCGCGGTCGACCTTGTCCCAGATGCGGTCGACATTGGCCAGCAGTTGCTGGCGCGCCGCATCGATTTCCGAGGCCGCCTCGCCGAGTGCGTGCAGCACGTACGGGTCATCCTTGACAAGGGCGCCGGTGGCGCCCACGCGGTTGCGCTGATAGTCGACGCCGGCCGCGAGAACACCTTCACAGATTCCGATGGTCGCGGAGGTGATGCCCAGCGGGAACATGGTGGACCAGGGCATCCTGTAAAGAGTTTCGGTGACGCCGTATTCCTTCGCGGCGGTGCCGTCCATCACTTTCGCCGAATCCATCACCCGGTAGGCGGGGATGAAGGCGTCCTTCACGACGATGTCCTTGCTACCGGTTCCACGCAGACCCACCACGTCCCAGGAATCCGGGACGATCTCGTAGTCCGACCGGGGCAGAATCACATGCAGGCCCTGCGGCGGCATCAGCGGTTTGCCGTCCGCGCCGCCCACCATCGCGCCGAGGAAGATCCACTCACAGTGGTCGGTGCCGGAGGAGAACTGCCAACGGCCGTTCATCACATACCCACCGTCGGTGGGTACGACGACGCCACCCGGCATGTACGGCGAGGCCTGCCAGGTGTCGCTGTCCGCGCCGAGCACTTCGTCCTGCACTCTGGGGTCGGCGAAGGCGAGCTGCCACGGATGCACACCGACGATGCCACCGACCCAGCCGGCGGAACCATAAATGCTCGCGGTCTTCATGACCGTCTCGGCGAACTCGCGCGGGTGCGCTTCATATCCGTTGTACTTCTTGCGCTGCAGCAGCCGGATGATACCGGCCTCTTTCATACCTTTGGCCATATCGTCGGGCAGGCGGCCGAGGGAATCACCCTCATCGGCGCCGGCCCGGATCTCGTCGGCGATGGCGACGATCTTGTCGAGTACTTCGTAGGACATCGGAACTCCTGGTCCGGATAGCGAAATATAGTGGGCCTGAAAATCAGGATGAAGCGGAGGCGGCCTGGCGATGCGCCGGGATGGCACTGCGACCGGCGGCGAGGTTCGCGTCGACCTCGGCCTGCCAGTTCTGCAAGGCGCGTTCGGTATCGATCTCGAACTCGAACCGGTTCACCATCTCCGGCTTGATGTCCTCGACGTCGACATAGAACTGTTCGTACCACCGGCGCAGCTGGTAAACCGGGCCGTCTTCCTCACACAGCAGCGGATTGTCGATGCGCGACTTGTTCTTCCAGATCTCCACGTCCTGTTCGAAGCCGATCGCGACACCTTTCGCTACGGCGGCGGCGACCTGCTCGGCCGCGGCATCGTCCATCCCGGTCGGTTTCTCCACCATCACGCCGTACTGCAGCCGGAAAGAGGTCGAAGTGATCGGGTAGTGGCAGTTGATGAGGTAGATGTTCGGCTCACCGGCACCGGCCATGCCTCCGCTCCAGAGCTTGTCGATCATGTAGGAGGGCCCGTAATACGTCGCATCCGACTGGCTCTCGGTGCTGTAATTCGTGCTGGTACTGACTCCGACCGCATCGGCACGCGGACGAGACCGCATGATCTGGGTCGCGGTGTGGCCCTCGAAGATATTCCGGAAATAGGTCGGCATGCCGTAGTGGACGTAGAAGAAATGCGCCATATCGACGACGTTGTCGACGATCTCGCGGCAGTGCGAACCCTCGACCATGATCGAATTCCACACCCAGTCCGTCCACCCCGGATCTCCGTAGGTGGGGATCTCTGGAATGGTCAGCTCGGCGGACGGCTTCCCGCCCTGAGGATCGTTCCAGACGAACAGCTGCCCGCTGATCTCCAGCGTCGGCCACGCCTTGGTCCGAGCCAGCGGCGGAACCCGCCGGGCATAGGGGATGGCAGCGCATTTGCCGTCCCCGCGCCACCGCCAGTCATGGAAAGGGCAGGCGATATCGTTGCCCTTGACGGTGCCGTGGGCGAGATTGCCGCCCATATGCGGGCAGAAGGCGTTGAGAACGTTCAACTTTCCGTCGTCGCCGCGGAACACGACGAGTTCGGTGCCGAACGCGGAGACCTGGTGGGGCCGGCCATCGGAGAAGTCGCGGATGAGACCGAGGCAGTGCCAGCCCCGAGCGAAGCGCGCGGGCGGCGCGCCGGTGTCGATGACACGGACCGTGTTGCCGGTGTCGGTCGTGGGACTCACGATACCTCCTGGTCAGATGGTTGCGACCGCGAAACTCGTCGCAGTGTGTCCACCTTCCCAGCCGAAAAGGCGGTGTGACGCGGGTCTCTCGCTGAGTGGGAGGCTTTACCCGCCCGGTCAGTATTCGATCGAGATCTCGTCGCTCACCGGCTCGGCCTGGCAGGCCAGGATGTAGCCCTCCGCCAGGTCGTCGTCGGTGAGGATCTCGTTGTGCGCCAGCTTCACCCGGCCCGACTTCAGTGAGCAGACGCACGCACTACATGCACCTTCCCGGCACGAATAGGGGGCCTCGAGACCGGCATCGAGAAGTGCGTCGAGGAGTTTCCGGCCGGTAACCCAGGGCACCCGCTTTTCGTCACCGTGGAGGGTCACCTGCACCTGGCAGGCGATCTCACCTGAATTGCCCGATTCGTCGCCGCCGGGGGCCGAATCGTCGGCGAACGGATCCCGGCGCAGAGAGAGGAATCGCTCCGAGTGCACCCGGCCCCCCGAGAAGCCCACCTCCGCACACACCTGGGCGGTGAGGTCCATGAGCGGCGTCGGGCCACAGATGAACACAGCCCTTTCCACGAGGGGCCGTAGAAGTGTCGCCAGCAGGCGGCGGCTCGGATAACCCTGAACCGACTCGAGCACGTGCACCACGTGAAATCGATCGCCGAACCGCGACTCCAGCGACCGCAGCTCCGCCCCGAAGATGACCGCGGCCTCGTCACGATTCGCGTAGATCAGCACAACATCGCCGCTGCCCCCGAGCAGGATGGATTTCGCGATGGCGATGACGGGGGTGATTCCGCTGCCGCCGGCCACCAGGACCACCGGTTCGTCGAGGGAATCAGGGGTGAAGGTGCCCGCGGGCGGCAGCACCTCGAGCTCGTCGCCCGCCGAAACGGTGTCGCAGAGCCAATTGGATCCGTGACCGCCCGCGACCCGTTTCACCGTGAATTTGAGCGCGGTGTCACTGTGCGGCGAACTAGACAACGAATAGCACCGCCCGGATCCGCTTCCGATATCCGGAACACGGACGGTCAGGAACTGGCCGGGCCGGTAACCAAAGGCCGGCGCCTGCTCCGGGTCGGGCACGACGACGAACGAGCGCGCATCCGCGGTCTCGTCGATCACCTCGACCACCCGGACGCGGCGTGCGCGCGAATCCGGCGCCGCAGCGTCCGCATGGGCAGTCCGGCCGACACTGGTCTCCGTGGGCATCCGCTCTCCTGATCGTCTCGTATCCCGCCCGGCACCCCCCGTCGGGTTCGAACCTCCGGCAGGCTACGGTCCAGATGGAGTCCGTATGGCCCGATGTCTCGCTGATCGGGAGACTCACTCGGCGGCGGACGGGAGCGAATGCGATGGTCGGTGACGACGCTCGTCACGGTCCTTTGAGACCTGCCGCCACACAGTAGTACCGTGACTCATGTCACAGAGTCGTGATGCGTGTTGGGAGATCCGATGAGAACGTCAAACTCCGCCGGGGTGCCGGTCTCGGTGGTCGAGCGGGTATCGCTCGTTCTGGAGACCTTCAACGGGGTAGGCCCACTCACCCTGGCTCAGGTCACCTCGCGCACGGGGTTGCCGCGCTCGTCCGTCCATCGTCTTCTCGAGCAGCTGACGACCGCGGGCTGGCTCGCCCGCTCACCCGAACAGACCTACGAGCTCGGGATCAAGACCTATGAGATGGGCCAGGCAGCGTTGAACCAGAACCGCCTGCTGCACGGAGCGCGCCCGGTCATGCAAGCGTTCGCGCACCGGACGGGCCTCACCATGCAGCTCGCCATCCTCGACCGCGGCGACACCGTCTACCTGGCCAAGGTCAACGGCCGGACGTCGGGGCCCACACCGACCGCTGTCGGCCAGCGGGTCCCCGGCCACCTCACCGCGGTGGGCAAAGCCCAGCTCGCCTTCGTCGACCAGACCGGCCGCCGGTCGTTATTCGGCGAGCTACGGCGCACCGGCGACGGCACATTGATCCGGCGCACTCCGCAGAGCGTGACCACCGATGCCCAGCTCGAGGACGATTTGGCCGCGGCACGCGATAGAGGCGCGGCGTTCGATCGAGGCGAGGCGTTCGCCGGTCTCGGTTGCGTCGGCGTATCCGTCGGGCCGCCGGATCACATCTACGGCAACCGGGCCGGCATCTCGGTATGCGCGCCGGTCACCTCGCTCGACTACCGTGCGCTGGTCGGCCCGGTACGAGTGGCAGCGCGGGAGATCTGGGATCGGTGCGTCGCCGCGGACCTCGCGGCCCATTAGGGCGACGCCGCCTCCGCTCCGGCAGCCGCGAGTTCACCTCCGGCGAGCGACCCACCACTGGTTCTTCACGACGAGCGAGATCCGCCACAGTGTCGGCGGTATGCCAGAGTCCGGCCGCTGCCAGTTCGTCGCGGCCGGGCACCGGTACGCAGATCGCGGGGAGTTCCGCCCCGAAGCGCTCGTCGAAGACGAACCAGAATTTTTCATTCCCCTGTGCCATCTGTGCGCGCATGGCACGCCCCATCTGGTCGTAGGGCAGCATCTCGTTGGCGAATCGGCGGCCCTGGTCCTCGACGATGATTCCGGAACGGACCCCGAGGGTGAACGCGGCGTGCCCGTTGGGGAACTGCGTCGCGGGGCACCACCACGACTGATCCAGCAGATCGAGCGCGGCACCCACGGTCTCCAGCATCGAGACGGCGTCCCCTGACCCGGTGCCGGGATGCGACGACGACCAATCGGCGGTCGGCATGTCCTGCCAGCGCTTACGCAGTTCGATCGCTCGCTCGAACCCACCCGCGGCCAGGAGGACTCCGCCGCGTGCCCCGATCCGCATCTCCGCACCCGCGGAATCGGTCACCACCACTCCGGTCACCCGCCCCGATTCGTCCTGCACCAGGCGATCGGCCCGGGTGGACAACAGTAGGTCCGCGCAGCCCGTCGCATCCAGGGCGAGCACCATCCGCGCGATCCAGGCCTGGCCGCCGTCTAGCGTGGAGCGGTCGACGTCGAGGCCGAACTGGTCGGCAGCCACCATCGGCCGCACTTCGGTCAGCCGATCACCGACCTCGTCCGCCGAGATGGACTCGGCGAAATACTGCGGCCACCCGCGCTGCGCCCGGGGGCATCGAAGTAGTCCGGGAAGGGCCGATGTTCGAGCGGGATCCCGATGGTCCGCTCAAGGAAGTAGGCCACGTCCGGCCCGGTTTCCAGATATGCCCGCTGCAGTTCCGGCCGGGTGCGGTCGCCGACGACCGCACCGAAATACGTCAGTCCCTTCGCCACGGAGTCGTCCACGCCCTGTCGTGCGAGCACATGATTCCCGGGCAGCCAGACACTGCCGCCGGAATACGCCGAGGTCCCGCCGAAGCGGTCGGCCTTTTCGATCACACAGGTCGACAGGCCGCGAGCGGCCGCCGCGAGAGCCCCGGCGAGGGCGGCGCCGCCGGAGCCCACCACTACTACGTCATAGGTTCTGCCCCAGGTCATCGTCGACTGCACTTCCTATCGCTGCAAGGGGGTGAGCCGCCGCGGCGCTAGTGACCGAGGCCACGGCGTGCTCATACCCTCCCGCTCAGCGGTCACCGGATTGCCGACTCGTCTCGCTCGCGCGCTCGACCAGTTCGACGCGGTACCCGTCGGGATCGCGCAGGACAGCAATGGTGATGCCGCCGAATTCCGGCAGCGCGGTAGCGGGCATCTCCTCGACGCCGCTGTACCCGCAAGCGTGTGCGAGCAGCGCGGGAACGTCCGGAGTGTTGACGACGAACTTCACGAACATATTGCCCGGTTGCGGGGCCGGCGCGTCGTCGCGTGGCGCGATGAGCTCGATACCGGCCGAACCGGCGCGCAGGATCACCGCGTCGAAACCCGGCGTGGAGAACTCACGCTCAACGTCGAACCCACACCCCGCGGTGTAGAACTCCGTCGATTTCGCGAGGTCGGCCACGCGGATTGCGCCGAGGGACAATATCGTCCCGGCCGGAGCCATACTGTCCTGCTCGCTCACCGGGTCTGCGATCCGCCGTTGAAGTCCAGGGTCTGCCCGGTGATCCCCCCGGCTTCGGAGGACGCGAGGTAGGCACAGAACGCACCGACCTCGAGGGGGTCTCCCAGCCGGCCGATCGGAATGGTCGCGAGGATCTTGTCGATCATCTCCGGTGTCATCTTCTCGACCAGGTTGGCCTGGTGACCGAGCGCGACGATATTCGCCGTCACCCCGTACTGTCCGGTCTCCGCCGCGAGATGACGGATGAAGCCCTCGATCCCGCTCTTTCCGGTCGCGTACATCGACACATTGATGTTCTGCCCGGTCCGCGCCGATCCAGAGGAGATCTGCACGATGCGGCCCCAGCCGGCGTCGCACATCCCGTCCAGCACGGCTTTGATGCAGTTCATCGCACCGTAGATATTGAGATCGATGGACGGCGGCCACTGGTCGGGAGTGAGTTCCCGGAACGGTTTGGCGACCCGTCCTTCGGCAATTCCGGCATTGTTCACCAGGATGTTCACCTGCCCGCCCAGCTCGGCCTCGGCCGAGCGGACAGCCGCGACACTGGCCTCGTAGTCGGTGACATCGAAGGCGGCGGCGAGCGCCTGGTGGCCCTCGGCGACGATCTTCGCGGCCACGCGCTCGGCACGATCGGCGAACAGGTCATTGACGATCACTGTCGCGCCTTGGCGCGCGAGCACTGTTGCGATTCCTTCGCCCACGCTCTGGCCTGCACCGGACACCAGGGCGATCCGCCCGTCCAACTCGAACACGAGCGCTCCTTTCCACTCGCCACCCGGCCACTCCGGGGGCTTACCAAGGCACACTCTCCGGGCAGGCTCGACAAATTGTCAATCAATATTGGATTTTATTTTGGATCCAATATGCTACGGTCGGGCCATGACGTCAGACGACACGGTCGGCGCGCCACCGGAAATCTCGGTTCTCACCGAATTCACCGACGGTGTCGCACGGCTGACCCTCAACAATCCCCGCCGTAAGAACGCCATCACGCTGGAGATGGCCGCACTCATCGGCGAATTCTGCGATCGAGTGGAAAACGATCCCACCATCGGCGCGGCCGTCGTCCGCTCGACCGGCACCTACTTCTGCAGCGGTGCGGACACTCGCGACCTCGCCGCCTCGTCCGCCGACCCGGCCTCACCCGAGGCCGTCCGTCGCACCTCCGCGGTCTACGGGGCCTTCGTGCGAGTCGGTTCCCTCCCGGTGCCCACCATCGCCCGGGTGGCAGGCGGCGCCGTCGGCGCGGGGCTCAATCTCGCGCTCGCCGCCGACATCATGGTCGTGACCCCGGAGTCGGTGCTGGACAGCGGGTTCCTGGCGCGCAACATCCATCCGGGTGGCGGCCACCTCGCCTTACTCGGCCGGGCGGTCGGCTGGTCGCGGACGGTAGCACTGGCAGCATGTGGCCGTTCGATGTCCGGTACCGAGGCAGCCGCCTGCGGACTCGCCTACGCCGCCGTCCCCGAACCCGAACTCGACCCGCTCATCGCCGAACTCACCACCGTACCCGCCGCCGACCCGGAACTCAGCAGGCGAATCATGACCAGCGCCCGTCTCGAACTCGGCCCACCGGCTGTCGGCTGGTCGTCGGCGCTCGAGATCGAGCGCGGTGTGCAGATGTGGTCGATGTCCCGCAAAGGGCAGGAATCCTGGTCGTCACGGGGGCCGGGCCGATGACGGTCACCACCGCCGAAACCGAGGCACAAACCGCCGGGAACACAGAACTGGATACGCTGCGCACCGAGGTCCGCACATTCCTGGCCGAAGAACTCGCGGCGGGCACGTTCGTTCCCGCCGTGGACAATTGGATGAGCGGATTCGATCCGGAGTTCAGCGCACGGCTCGGGCAGCGCGGCTGGCTCGGGATGACGCTGCCGGCCACCTACGGTGGCCACGGCAGGTCGCCGGTCGAGCGTTTCGTGGTGACCGAGGAGTTGCTCGCCCACGGCGCCCCTGTCGCCGCGCACTGGATCGCCGACCGGCAGATGGCGCCGGGCATCCTCGCCAACGGCACCGAGCAGCAGAAGCAGCGCTACCTGCCCGGAATAGCGGCGGGCACACTGTTCTTCGCGATCGGCATGAGCGAACCGGATGCCGGCTCCGATCTCGCCGCGGTCCGTACCCGGGCCACGCCCCGCAATGACGGTTCCTGGACCCTCAGCGGTACCAAGGTGTGGACCACCGGCGCGCATATGGCGCACGCCATGGTGCTGCTCGCCCGCAGCGACGGCGACCCGGGCGATCGGCAGGCCGGGCTGTCCCAGTTCCTGGTGGACCTTTCCCACCCCGATATCGAGGTGCGCCCGCTGCGCAGTATCGACGGCGAAGCCCATTTCAACGAAGTGATCTTCCACGACGCGCAGGTGGGCCCGGACGCCCTGCTGGGCCGCCGCGGCGAAGGCTGGGCTCAGGTGATGGGCGAACTCGCCTTCGAGCGCTCCGGCCCGGAACGCTATCTGTCGACAATGCCGCTGCTGCGGGCCTGGGCCGAGGAACTACGCAGCGCGGGCGCCACCCCGGAGCAGCGGGTCACGCTCGGGTCGCTCACCGCCCGCGCCTGGGCGCTGCGCCGGATGTCACTGTCGGTGGCTGCCGAATTGGCCGCGGGGCGCAGACCCGATGTGCGGGCGGCGATGGTGAAAGATCTCGGCTCGGCATTCGAAGGCGATCTCGTGGAGGCGGTACGTGCCTCTTGCGATACCGAGCCCCGGCGCGGCGGCAGCGACCCGTTCGCCCGCCTGCTCGCCGACAGCATGCTGCACATTCCGGCATTCACACTACGCGGCGGGACGAACGAGATTCTTCGCGGAATCGTCGCCCGCGGAATGGGATTACGATGACGACCCCTCACGCCGAGTTACGTGCGGCGACCCAGGCGATGATCGAACGGGCCGGAGTCGACACCACCACTCCCGCCACCGGTGTGGACGGCGGGGTCTGGACGGCGCTCACCGAAGCCGGATTCACCGGAATCGGTATCCCCGAAGACCACGACGGCAGCGGTGGCACCCTCGCCGAAGCGCTCGCCGTCGTCTCCGCCGCGGTCACCGGTGGCGCGCTCACCATGCTCGTCGAGCACACAGTGCTCGCCGGCTGGCTCGCGGCACGCTGCGGTATCTCCCTCGGCGCACATACCGCAACGATCGCGGTTGCCGACGACGGCGCCACTATCCGCGACACCGACGACGGCCGGCCGGTCCTGCACGGCTCGGCACGCGCGGTGGTGCACGGACCCGACGCCGACCGGCTGGTCATCCTGCTCGACCCCGCCGCCGACCGCCGCCCGGCGGTCGCGGTGCTCTCCCCCACGGCCCCGGGCGTGGTCGGCACCGCCGGCGCCGACCTGATCGGCGCCCCGGTCGCCGATTACGATTTCGATGCGGCTCCGGTCGAGTCGTATGCCGCATCCCCGGTCGACGGGACAGAGCTCGGTCGGCGCGGTGCGCTGGCGTACGCGGTGGCGTCGGCCGCGGCCGCGCGTGCCGTCTGCGACCGCACGCTGGGCTACGCGGGACAGCGCGTCCAGTTCGGGCGCCCATTGAGCAAGTTCCAGGCCGTCCAGCAGCGGCTGGCCGGTCTCGCCGCCCGTACCGCCCTCATGGAGACGGCCACCGAGACCGCGGTCGCCGAGGACGCCGGCAGCGATCCGGACCGCGCACGGACCGCGATCGCCGCCGCCAAGGTGGTGACGGCCGAGTCGGCCCGGGAGATCGCCGCCGCGGGCCACCAGCTCCACGGCGCGATCGGTTTCACCTCCGAGCATCCACTCGGCCGGTCCACCACCGCATTGCTGACCTGGCGGGAACGCTACGGCTCGGAGCGCCGGTGGGCCGGTGTCCTCGCCGGCCACATCCTCGAAGGCGGCGCCGACGTCTGGGATCTCGTGACCGGCTTCCATCACGAGCACACCGGCGCGGCGGGAGAAGGGAACAATCGATGACCGTCACCACACCACCGCAGGCCGGCCATGCCGCCACCCCTGCGATCGACGGCCGCGCCGCCTGGCGCGCCGCCGACACCGCCACCGGCAACGGTGTGCTGACCGGGGTTCGGGTACTCGACCTCAGCCGGGTACTCGCCGGTCCCTACACCGCCCAGATCCTGGCCGACCACGGCGCCGAGGTCATCAAGGTGGAAGCTCCCGGCGGGGACGAGACCCGCGGCTGGGGCCCGCCCTTCCTGGACAACGGTGCGAGCAGTGCCTACTACGCGAGCCTCAACCACAGCAAAGACAACATCAGCCTCGACCTGCGCACGGACGCGGGCCGCGAAATCCTCGCACACCTACTCGGCGGTGCCGATATCGTGATCGAAAACTTCAAGGCGGGCACAATGGCACGCTGGGGCTTCGACTACAAGTCCGTGCTCAGCGAACGCCATCCGCGCATGATCTACTGCCGGATCACCGGTTTCGGCGTAGACGGACCGATGGGCGGGCTACCCGGCTACGATGCCGTTCTCCAGTGCTTCGGCGGCCTGATGAGCGTCAACGGCTATCCCGACGGTAACCCGCTACGGGTCGGTGTCCCGATCGTGGATATCGTCGCCGCGAATATGGCGGTGAGCGGGATTCTGCTGGCGATGCTGGAACGCGAGCGCAGCGGGCAGGGGCAGCTGATCGATATCACGCTGCTGGATTCCGTCATCTCCATACTGCATCCGCACGCCGCCAACTGGATGGCCAGCGGCAAGGTGCCACAGCGGACCGGGGACTTCCATCCCACGGTGGCGCCGTACCAGGTGTTCCGTGCCGCGGACGGTGATTTCTTCGTCAGCGCGGCCAACGATCGCCAGTTCCGTTCGCTGGTCCAGACCCTGGGGCTTGCCGAACTCGCCGACGATCCCCGATTCGCGTCCAACGGCCACCGCTACGCCCACCGGGAAGAACTCGTGGCGCTGCTGGCCGAGCGCATTGCCAAGAGTTCGCGCGAGGACCTGGGGCGGCGACTCGAGGCAGCTGGTGTACCAGCGAGCCCGGTCCACACAATCGACGAGGCCTTACACTCCGCCCAAGCACGTCATCGAGGCCTGTTCATCGACGACGACGATTACCGGGGTGTCGGTGTCCCGATCAGCCTGGGCCGGTCGCCCCGGCGCCGCCCGCGTCCGGCGGTGCCCCTCGGCGCCGATACCACCGCTGTCCTCACGGCCATGGGTTACCACACCGACCGCGTCGAGGAACTACGCGCGGCTGGTATCTTCGGGAACCCGTGAACAGACCCAGCGAGGACTCCATGCCCGCCGACCGCGGGCGTGAGGGCGAACGGGCGGCGGCGCGGGTGGTCGAGGAGATCGAACGGCTCATCGTCACCGGCGAATTGCTCCCCGGACAGCCGATCCGTCAGGTGCTGATGGCCGACCGCCTCGGCGTCAGCCGGCTACCCATCCGAGAGGCACTGCGCCAGCTCGCGGCCGCCGGCCTGGTCGACCACCAGCACAACGTGGGGTACACGGTCGCGCGGCTGCAGCAGTCGGATTTCGATCAGATCTATCTGATGCGCGCCGCGCTCGAGCCGGAGATCATCGCCACACTGCCGCGGTTCTCCGAGGAGGTCCTCACCGAGGTCCGGCGGGTCGGCGATCTGGTGGTCGAGGCTGCCGACCGCGGTGACCTCCTGGCGATGCGGCTGCACAATCACGCCTTCCACTTCGCCATATTCGACCACTCTCCGCTGCACCTGGTCGTCACCGAGATTCGCCGGCTCTGGACACTGGCGATGCCCTATCACGCGGCGTACCTGTACGACCCCGCCGCTCGTGCCCGGGTCGTCGCCGAGCACGACCAGATGATCGAAGCGCTCTCCGAGCACGACAACGAGCGCCTCGACGAATTGATGAATCTGCACCGCCAGGGCGGCGAGATCAGTGCCGGGGTCATGCTCCGCGCCGACCGTACCTCGGTACGCAGATCGCCCGATCCTGCCGATCGCGAGGAATAACCGATGACCACACCGACCGACAACGTCCCCGCTGCATCGATCTGGGATCCCGATGTGGCCGCGATCATCGCGCGCTCGAATCGGTCCGGGCCGCTGCGCGACGTCGGCGTGGCGGGCGCCCCCCACGCCCTGGAGTCGATCGAACGGCCCCCCGGCCCGCGGATGCAGTCGGTGCACGACGCAACCGCCGACGGACCGCACGGACAGATCCCACTGCGCATCTACCGTCCAACCTCCGCTCCACCGGAGAACTCACCGGCCCTGGTCTGGTTCCACGGCGGCGGCATGATCATGGGCTCGCTGCACTCGTTCGACCGCCTCGCTCGCGATATCGCCGACGCCACCGGCGCCGTCATCTGCAATGTCGACTACCGGCTCGCCCCGGAACATCGCTACCCCGTCGCCAACGACGAGGCCTACGCGGCCCTGCGCTGGCTCTCCGGAAACGCTGCCGCCTGGGGCGTGGACCCGTCCCGTATCGGAGTCGGTGGCGACAGCGCCGGCGGCAGTCTGGCCACCGCCACCGCCCTGCGCAGCCGCGACGAGAACGGCCCGGCCATCGCCCAGCAAGTACTGTTCTATCCCGGTGTCGAACGCCGCACCGATCGTCGGTCGATGCGCGAGTTCGGGGCTTCGCCGTTCCTCACCGCCGAGGACATCGACTGGATGAAGAACCTCTACCTCGGTGACGATCCGGCCGCCGACGACGCCTACGGCGTCCCCGCCCTGGCCGAGTCACTCGCCGGCCTTCCACCGGCGATTCTGGCCGTCGGATACGGCGACCCGCTCCGCGACGCGGTAGAAGCCTACGGCGATCGACTCCGCGCGGCCGGGGTCTCGACCGCCCAGCTCCGTTACCCGGGCGTGGGTCACGGGTTCGCCATGCAGGCACCGTCGGTTGCCCGGGCACGGGCGGCGATAGCGGAAGTAGGCGCACTGGTTGCGGCACGATTCCGGTAGTGGTCCCGGGTTTCCGGTGTTTGAACCCTCTTCTCGGCGCGAACACACCTGCCCGAAACCGCAACCGCCACTATGCCGGTTCGGTGCCTTCGACTCCGGCTCCTCGACACCATGATGGGCATCTCCGCGCGCCCGTCGCCGCCGGGGCGTTGCGGGCTGGCACGGTCACCCGATGAGTATCCGTTCGACACGGCAGAAGGGCGCGGCGATGGACACCGAACACGTACACAACGCCCTCTGCGACGATGAAGGCATCGCCACACCCGCTCTGCCCGGTGCTGCGACCGAAGTCAGCTGCGGACCGGAGTCAGCAGTTGCTTGAGCGGAATACTGCTGTCGGACAAGGCTTCCGGGCGCGGCCGGTAACCACGACCCAGCGCCGCGCGCAGCGCCACGAAATCCGCCGGCGCGTTGAGACACTCGGCCGCGACCAAGGAGTCGTCGACGAAGTACAGCGCAACCCGCCGTCGCGGTCTCGCCGGATCGGTACGGACCACCACCGACGTGTATTCACCGATCAAGCCGACGATCTGGAGCTTTTGATCGCCCTGATCCGACCAGAACCACGGTTCGGCCGAGGTGGGCGCGGCGCTCCCCGCCAGTACCGCCGCCGCGACCTCGGCCTGGGTGGTGGCGTTGTCCACCGATTCGAGCCGGTAGTGCCGACCGGTGGTGGGCGAAACCCGGGTCGTGCAGTCGCCGATGGCCAGCGTCCAGCCGTCGGACGCAAGGCATCGGTCGTCGACCACCACACCGCCCGCGCAGGACAGGCCGAGCTGGCCGGCCAGTTCGGTACGTGCCTGCGCCCCGATTCCGACCAGTACCGTCGCCGCCGGGACTTCGCGGCCGTCGTCGAGCCGGACACCGCGTACCTTGTTGTCCGCGAACGTGATCGCCGTCGGTTGCGCGTCCAGGACGATATCGGTCTGCATCGCCCGGTGCGCCGCGAGCAGCGCCGCTGCGGTGGCCTCCCCCACCGCGCGCCCCAGAAGTCGCGATCCGGCCTCGATCACGGTCACCTCCGCACCCAGGGACCGTGCGGTGGCGGCGACCTCAAGGCCGACGAAGCCGCCGCCGATCACCGCGATCGGCCCCTTCCGGATCCGCTCGGCCAGAACCGAGGCGTGCTCGAGGTCGCGTAACCGCACGACATCGGGGTGATCGGCGCCGGGCAGCGCCAAGGTCCGGGCCAGCGCACCGGTGGCCAGGACCAGCCGATCGAAATCTCGGGGGCGTGAGCCACCTTCACCGGTGAGCGCGATCCGGACCCCCGCCGGTGTGCGGGTCACCCGTTCGACCCGGGTGCCGGTGACCAGTTCGATGTCCTTGTCGGCATAGTGTGCGGGGTCGCGTAACAGCAGCGACTCGCTGGTCGCCTCGCCCTTCAACCATGCCTTGGACAGCGGCGGCCGTTGATACGGTAGCCGCGGCTCATGGGAGACCAGGGTGAGCGCACCGTCATACCCCATATCCCGCAAACGATCCGCGAGATGCACGGCGGCGTGCGAGGCACCCACCACCACGACGCTGCGCGGTGGTGTCCCGGCGCCCGGCACCGTTTCCGATTCCCGCACCGCCTCAGACCTGCTCGTCGGGAACGGTCACGTGCAGATCGACGCCGTCGGCCAATGTCAACTGACACGACAGCCGGGAGTTGTCCGCACGATCGGATGCGGTGCATTCGAGCATATCGTCCTCGTCTTCGGTGGGATCGGGGAAATATTTCAGCTCGGCCCGATCGACGTACACGTGGCACGTGGCGCAGGAAAGGGTGCCGCCGCACTGGCCGACGATTCCCGTCACGCAGTTCTTCACGGCGGTGGACATCACGGAATCGCCCACGGCGCCGTCGATCACCTTCACCGCGCCGCCGGGCTGGGTGTAGAAAACTTTCGGCATCCGGCGCTCCTACCAGGCCACGGGCAGATCGGTGACCGCCTGCGTCAGGTTGTCCATATCGATCACGGCCTCACCCTCGAGCCGCAGACTCGGCAGACGTTTGAACAGCTCGGCGAGACCCACCTGCATCTCCATTCGCGCGAGCGGCGCGCCGAGGCAGTGGTGCAGACCGTAACTCAGGGTGAGGTGCGGATTGTTCTCCCGCCGGATATCGAACACCCCGTCGTTCTCGACGACCACACCGTCGTGGTTCACCGCGGCCGGATCGACCAGTACGGCATCGCCTTTCGCGATGGTATGACCGTCCAGTTCCACGTCCTCGGTCGCCACGAACGGCACCAGTCCACCGCCGCCGGTCACGGTGGATCCGACGGCCATCCGGCCGTGCCGCAGGATCTCCTCCACCGCGGTCGGCGCCACCCCGTCGGGATCGGCGAGGAAGAGTTCGAGCTGATCGGGGTTGCGCAGCAGCGCGTGCACGCCCGCGCAGAGGAAGTTCGCGGTATTGTCGAATCCGCCGATGATCAGCACCAGTGCGATCGGCAGAATTTCCCCGTCGGTGAGGCTGTCGTCCTTGTCACGGGCATTGGCCAGATCGCTGAGCAGATCCTCCCGTGGGTTCTTCCGGCGTTCCTCGATCAGGCCCATCATGTACACGACGAGTTCGGTCATGTTCGCCACGACCTCCTCCTCGGGCATATTCGCCACCGCGAGTGTCGAGGAGCTCCACTTCTGGAACTTCGGCCGGTCCTCGGGGGGCACGCCGAGAAGGTTGGCCAGCATCTGGATCGGCAACGCTACGGCGTAGTCGTGTACCAGATTCGTCGGGGCACCCTTGGCGATCATCTCGTCGATGAGATGGTTGGCGAATTCCACCGCCGAATCACGCATCGCCTTGACCCGCTTCGGGGAGATCGAGCGCTGCACCAGTTTCCGCAGTTTGGTGTGATGCGGTGGATCCTCGAACTGGAGAGTGGTCTTCAGAAAGTCGGGGAACTCGACGAAATACGGCACGACCCGCTCGCCGGTCCGGAACGGTTCGCGGACGAACCGGCCGTCGCTCAGCATTTCCCGGGCCGCGGCGTTGCGGTGGATCACCCAGACGTCGCCGCCGAAGGGCATGGTCATCTTGGTCATCGGCCGGTCGGCGGCGATGGCGTGGTAGCGATTCATCGCTTCGTCGGGCGATACCGCCGGGAACGGATATTCGGTGCTCACGGCATTACCGGCCGTCTCGGTTGTGCTCATCGGATCACTCCAGTAGAGACGGTGGGAGGTGGATCAGGACGCCGGCACCTGCGCGGGCGCGACCACCTGCGGAATCGCTTCCGGCGTGATCGCCATGATCGTGTCGAAGCGTTCGGCCACGGTTTCCACGGTGAGACCGCGATCGTGGATGCCCACGGTGTTGATCAGAGCCAGCCGGTTCACGATGCCGCCCGCCACGTTGAACACCTCGCCGGTGACCTCGCACGACGGATGCAGCAGGTAGGCGACGACAGGGGCGACGTGCTCGGGCAGCAACGCCGTGCGTATGTACTCCATAACCTCCGGGGACAGCGTGTCCGCGGCGGCCTCGGCCATCCGGGTGCCGGCGCCGGGTGCGATGGCGTTGACCTTGATACCCGCTTCCAGGCCCTCGAGGGCGATATTGCGGGTCAGGCCGAAGAGCGCCCCTTTGGAACCGCCGTAGTGCGACATCCCCGGATTCCCGAGCATCGCCTGGGAAACGGTGTTCACGATCCGGGGCGCCTCGGCCTGCAGCAGGTGCGGCCAGGCGGCGCGGATGACCCGCAGGGAACCGAAGTAGTGAACATCGAGATGCCGCTGGTACTCCTCGTCCGGCACTTCGGCGAACGGCGCGGCCCGCACGATACCGGCGTTGTTGATCACCGACGTCAGACCGCCGAACGAATCGACCGCCGCATCGACGAGCGCACGGGCTCCGTCTTCGGTGGACACGTCGCCGGTGCAGGCAACGGCCTTGCCACCGGCGGCGGTGATCTCGGCGACGACCTCCGCGGCCGGATTGTCGCCGTCGACTCCGGAGCCATCGGTGCGCGCGCCAAGATCGCCGACCACGACCGAGGCACCGCGAGAAGCCAACAGCAGGGCGTGGGCGCGACCGATACCGCGACCGGCGCCGGTAACGATGATGATGCGATCGGAGAAGTCCAGTGTTGCCATGATTTCCTCAGAGTTTCTGTACGTTGCGGACGGGTCAGGGACGGGTCGCACCACCGGAGTGCTCGACATCGGCCACCCAGATGGTTCCCTGCGCTTCCCGAGCCGATTTCGCGAAGTCGAAAACCTCGAAGCCGACCGTCATGTACAGCGTTTTTCGATCCGGGCCGCCGAGGAGGCAGGCGGAGGCTAGACCGTCCTCCAGCGGCAGCGAGACCGCGTGGGAGAGCCCCTGGTCGGTGAAGCGCGCGATGTAGCCGCCGCCGGGCATGGCAGCCCACACTCCGCCGTCGGCGTCGAGACCGATCCCGTCGGGCATGAAGGGACACGTGGCGAACTCGCGCGCGTTCGACAGCGTGCCGTCCGCGGCGCGATCCATCACGGTGATCTTGAAGGCCATCACTTCGGCCGCGTAGACCTTGGTGCCGTCCTCACTGATGGCGATACCGTTCGCGCACAACAGCGGGTCGACCTTCTCCGGCGTCGAGACCGTACGATCCGGATCCACCACGATCAGCGGCGACGCCACCGGCTCGTCGCCTTTGAAGATATCGAATCCGAGCTGGGTGATGTAGGCCCGGCCGTCGGCGTCGACGACCATATCGTTGGCAGCTGCCAGGGTGTACTGGGAAATATCGGCGTACACGCTCAGATCGTCCGGCGCGCCGCCACCGTGTACCAGTACACGTTTCTCGTGCATCGACACCACGATGAGCCGCCCGTCCGGCAGCCAGCCGAAACCACCCAGCTGGATCGGCACATCGGTATCGGCGGCGCGCCCGGTCGCGTCCACCACAACCGTCGCGTTGCCGTCCGCATCCAGCGTTTTCAGTGTGCCGGTGTACATATCCGAGAACCAGAAAGTGCCTTCGTGCCACCGCGGGCACTCCGGCCAGTAGTAGCCGGTGGAGATCCGGCGGGCACCCAGGGTCTCGGCACCGGCCGCGGAGACTGCGGCGGCTACGGTTTCGACGGGGTTTGTCATGAGGCGGGGCCTTCCGGGTGCAGGGTTCGCCGGGCCGGCACGTACCCCCGCGGCAGCGGGTGGTCGGGTCGGTCCCGGTTGACGGTCGGGTCGTAACTACGGGTTGTGGAGCCGGGGCGCGGGCGCCTCGGGCCGGCCCGGTCGGGGAGCGACCCTGTCGGCGCGCCCGGTGCGACCGAGCGATTCGACGGCTCGCGGCTCCCCACGACGGGTGGGTTGCGGCGGTGTGCGCCGCCCAGCGAACGGGGTTTCCGTCGGTGAACTGCGTCACAAGCACGTGGCATGACAGGACGATAGGGTCTGTCCGAGGAGCCGATCGTGCCCTCCCATTCAGCGGGAGCGCTCGTCTCCGAAACGGCGAAATCCGCAGGTCGCACCCGCTGAAATCCGCAAACGGGCAGACCCGGCCCCGAGCGCGCCGACGCGCGGGCCCGGAGCCGGAACGGACGGGGCATTCATCGTCGGATCCCGGCCGGCGACTACTGGTCCGCGGCCCGCGCGGCCGCGTGTCGTCCGGCCCGGTGACCGAAGTACGACCCCGCACCGAGCTGCGTACCGCTGGCGTAACCTTTTCCGTCCTGAGCGAGATTCGATGTGCAGGCACCAGCAGCGTGCAGTTCGGCGACGCCAGATCCGTCCGCCCGCCGGACCATGCCCCCTCCCGCTGAGCGAGAAATACGGTGGGCCGGAACCACGACCGCATCGACAACGCTGGTCACAACCGCTCGAACAGTTCCAGCACATGTCCTTCCGGGTCCTCGACGAAGGCGACCCGGATACCGATATCCGCCATTGTGGTCGGCGGTTCGGTCACGGTGGCGCCGGCCTCCGCGGCCCGCCGTACGATGTCATCGAGACCGTGCACCTCGAACCCGATCACCGCCGACCCCGGAGTCGGGGCCGTCCGGTTCTTGTAGTGCAACAGCACCAGTGACTGCTGGGTCCCGTCCGGTGAGGTCATGATGATCTCGGCGAGTGGATCGGGACGGTCGTCGAACTCGTAACGGGTCCGCTCCACGCGGCCGAAAATCTTGGAGTAGAAGTCGAATTGAGCGGGGAGATCGTTCACCAGGAGTTTGGTAAAGGCGAAACAAGGACCGGGCATATGTTTTCCTTTCATCCCACGGTGGGCGTAACCATCGCGATGCTTCGCAGCTCCCGTGACCGGCGACGCCGGACGTACCGGGTAACAAGGTCCTGACGGACCCGGCTACCCGGTGGAGTCGTCGAGGACCGCCCGCCTTCCCCGGCCCGCGGGACGGGGAAGGGGGAACGCAGCCACGGTCGGATCGTAGGAGTCCACCGGCATGGCTCCGCACCGCCGATCCCGATGACCGGGAGGTACCGGGCGCCGGCCTTGCGGGCTGCGGCCGGGATCGACGACTGCGCCCGGGCCGCGGGCTGTCAGGCGTAGGCCGCCGAGGGCGCGGTGCCTTCCTCTCCGGTCGCGACATCGCCCGCCGCCGGTGCCGATTGCTGCGGCCTGCCGATGAACAGGCAGATGGCTGCCACGATCAGTGCGCACCCGATGAACCAACCCACGGCCAGGTTGAACGACGGCAGGGCGGGCGCGGCCGTCCCCGGAACGGTCGACAGCGACAGCGTGACCGATACCATGGCCACGCCTACGGCGGAGAACGCCTGCCGAGCGGTGCTCAGTACACCTGTGGTGACACTCGTGATGCTGTCCGGAACGGATTCGATCACGATCTTCGGGTAGCCGGTATAGGCGAACGCGGTGGCAACGGCTCCGACAGCGAACACGCCGACCATAACGGGCAGCGACTTGTGGCCCACGAAGATCATGAGGTTCGCGACCACGAACAGAGCGGCCCCGATGAGGAAGGCCGTTCGCCCGCCCCACCGACCGGCGACCGCACCCGCGATCGGCGAAGCGGCGAAACCCACCAGTGCCCCGACACCGGCCACCAGGCCCGTGACCGTCGCACTCATTCCGAGACCGACCGGTAACGAGGTCGGGGACTGCAGGATCATCGGAGTCACCATCTGCACGGCACCCACGGGGCCGAGGGCCAGAACCGACAGAGCGATCAGATTGAGCGACATTCTCCTGTTCGCCAGCACGCGCAGATCTACCAGCGGTTCGCGCCGGCCGAGTTCCCAGAAGGTCCACACGGCCAGGATGGCCAGACCGGTGATGATCAGGCCGACCACCCGGAAACTGGCCCACCCCCAGGCCGGGCCCTGGGTAAGGCCGTACAGCAGTGCGGTCAGGCCGGGTGTCATCAAGATCGCGCCTACAAAATCGAACCGAGGGAGATCGGCCGATGCAGGAGACCCGGGGAGCGCGAATGCGGCCAGGGCCGAAGCCACGACGGCCAGTACGGCGGCAAAGAGGAAGATCATGTGCCAGTCGGCGATATCGAGCAGGATGCCGGCGATCAGGGAACCTCCCGAACCGGCCAGCAAAGCCGCGCCCCCGATGAAGCCCACGGCGATCGATACCTTCTGGGCCGGCAGGGCCTCACGGGCGAGGCCGTAGCAGAGCGGCAGGATCGCACCCGCTACACCCTGCACTCCTCGCCCCGCGATGATGGCCGCCATCGAGTCACCGAAGACGCTGATCAACGAACCGAGGGTGGATATCAGCATCACGATGATGAGGACCTTCTTGCGGCCGTACATGTCACCGAGGCGCCCGCCCACCAGCGCGGTCGTCGCGGCAACGAGCATATAGGCGGTGACCGACCACCCGGTCGTGGATGCCGGTGCTCCGAAGATCTCGCTGAACCTCGGCAACGCGATGAAGATCATGCCGGCTTCGAAGGCGCTGACCGATTCGGCGAGCACGAGCGCTGTGATGATCAGCGCCGGGACCCGGAAAGCCGGTGTAGTTCCGGAATCTCCGGTGGTGGACCGGGATGAAGGATCGGACATCGATCGTCCTCCTGAGACGAGACGGACCCGTGGTGTCTGCCGGCGAGCATTCCCTTCGCGCTCGTTGGACGAGATACCGCGGCGGCTATCGCTCGATCGGAATTCGGCGGCAAACCCAGCGGACCAACGGCACCGCGGACAAACTGCGCCTGCCCTGGTACCGACAGCACAAGACGGACTCGAGAAGTGGTCATTCGTGATGTAGGTCACCGGCAGCCGGCACGACGAACGATAAGGTCCACGCCGGACAGTCGATCGCCGTGTTTCCGTTCAGCGGGAACGAACCGCACTGCTCGGTGGGCGTCCGATGATGCGACTTCCGCACGATCACTTTCCCATCTGGCGGAACCACCGTCACCAGGTGACCGGTCGACGTGGTCCTATGTGGCCGATGTCGCGGCGGCCGACCGTGCCGTCGGGAAAAGATCCGATGCCATCCAGCCCGCAGATCACCAGTTCGGCCGATGTCATCACTACACAAGGAGAGTGACCTGTGCGTCAACTGACGGGCCGGGTAGCTGTCGTCACCGGCGGCGCGAACGGCATCGGCAAAGGACTGGCGACACGTTTCCTCGAGGAGGGTATGAAAGTCGTTGTCGCGGACAACGACACCGGGGACCTGGAGAAAACGGCCACCGAACTGTCCGCACTCGGCGAAGTACTCGGCGTAGCCACCGATGTCGCCGACGCGAATTCGGTGCAGGCACTCGCGGATGCGGCGGTGGACCGGTTCGGTGCCGTGCACGTGCTGTGCAACAACGCCGGAGTGGGTGGAGCCCAGCACTTCTCGACCATTCCCCACGCCACCTGGGAATGGACACTCGGCGTGAACCTCTGGGGTGTCATCAACGGCTGCCGGATCTTCCAGCCGATCCTGGCCGCTCAGGAGGAGGCATACATCGTCAACACCGCATCGATGTCGGGTTTCCTGACCGGCGGGTATCTGACCCCTTACAGCGTCTCGAAGGCGGGAGTGATCACGCTGTCGGAGGGATTGGCTTTCGAATGGGCCACCGAGTTCCCGCATATCGGTGTCGCGGTGCTGTGCCCGGCCTACACGGCCACCTCTATCCGGCACGACGAGCGCAACGCGCCCCCCGGACATATCCCCCGCGCCGTAGCCGACCCGTCGCTGGTCGAACATCAGGAGAAGGTCGACCGGACCATCGAGGAAGAGGGGATGCCGGTTTCGCAGATCGCGGAACTCGTCGTGCGCGGCATGGCGGAACGCAAGACCCATATCTTCCCTCATCCCGAGTGGCTACGGCTGTGGGGCGATCGCTTCGCACGCGTCACCGCGCAGGCGGACCCACCTGCCGCGGAGAACTGATCCGCGGAATCCATCACGACTCGGGCCCGGTGTCACACCGGCCGACGCGAGTGGAGGTACGCCGCCGGGCGACCTTCCGTCGATCCGTATGCCCGACCACAGCGCCTACCCGTACGCCTATCGCCGAGGAGATGACCGTGCCCGTTCCCCCGCTCGATCCCGATGTAGCAGCGCGCATCAGCGCTCTCGGAGCAATTCCGTCGATGCGTTCCCGGGGCATCGACGCGGTCCGCGCCGGCGTCGAGGCGATGAAACCCCCCGCCGAATTACCGGCGATGGCCGAGATCGAGGATCTTGTTGTTCCGGGTCCGCACGGGGGCATTCCGCTTCGTGTGTACCGGCCGGCAACCGGACCGGCCGCCCCGGCCGTCGTCCATCTGCACGGGGGCGGTCTCGTAATGGGTTCCAACGACTCCTTCGAACCGCTGGCCCGGCAGATCGCGGCCGCCGCCGGTGCGACGGTGATCGGCGTCGACTACCGGCTGGCCCCGGAGTGGAGTGCGCCGGTGCAGCTCGAGGAGTCGTACGCGGCAACCGCCTGGGTCGCCGCCAACGCAGAGCTCTTGCGTATCGATGCCGAGCGCCTGGTGGTACTGGGCGACAGCGCGGGCGGCGCGCTCGCGGCCGGTGTCGCACTGCTGGCCAGAGACCGGGGCGGCCCGGCGCTCTTCGGCCAGGTACTGATGTACCCGGGACTGGACCGTGATATGGGCGCACCGTCGATCGTAGCCATGCCCGACGCACCGATGCTGCTCCGCGAGGACATCGTCTACATGCACGAGCTCGCGGACAGCGGTGCGACCGAACCCCACGACTGCTACCGCATTCCGGCCTATGCCGAGGACCTGTCGGGTCTCCCGCAGGCGATCGTGGTCACCGCAGAAGGCGACCCGATCCGGGACTGGGGCGAGCGATACGCTCGCCGGCTGCGGGACGCCCAGGTCCAGACCACCGTGACCCGGTATCCGGGGGTGCTGCACGGCTTTCTGATGCGACCCGAGAATTCGGCGCGCGCGACGCTGGCGGTAGCCGAAGTCGGCGGCCTGCTGCGCGCCAAGTTCGCTCATCCCCTGCCCTTCGGCCGAGGCCGGGGACTCGCTACCGCTGGTCCGAGCGACGAACCTCAACGGGTGAATTCGAAGCCCTCGTAGCCGTGGTCCCGAACCGCAGTGCATTTCTCGATGGTCATTCCCTGCGGAGTCTGCGAATTCCCGAGTACGGATCTCGGCCAGGGCACCGAGTTGCTCGCAGTAGTGATCGGCCGAGGTCGCCTCGATTCCGGCACCGATGAGGGGCGGGTGGCGCCGCCGGAGTGCTCGACATCGGCCACCCAGATGGTTCCCTGCGCTTCCCGGGCCGATTTCTCGAAGCGGTCGTCACTACGGGGTGGTCCAGCCGGGGCAGGTAAACCTCCGGCTCATCCGCTCGGAAAGAGACTCCGTTGATACGCCCGGTGCGACCGAGCCGTCCAACGAGTCGCGACTTCCCACGTTGATCGGGTTGCAGCGGTATGAGCAGTCCGACGACCGGCCGGCGGGAACCGACGATCCTTTCACCGAGCGAGAAGCACAGCGGCCGAGGTAGAGATCCTCGGCCCTGTCACTGCGAGCACTCCATGCGGGCTCCCGCTCAACGGGAAAGCTCGTAGATCCCCAACGCGTCAGCCCCTAACGGATTTATCGTCAAACCCTGCCGAGAATCCGGCATCCCCTCAGCAAAAGCGATCAGTCGTTCAGCGAGACAGCCATGACAGCAGAACCGCGTTCACCGGCGCCGGCCGACATCATCATCTGAATCGTCGCGCAAGCGGAGGCGTCGACTCGATGCCGTAGGTCGGCTACACCAAGCCATCGGATCCACTCAACGATGCCGACTTCACCACGGTTCTGTCGCACACCTACGCAATGGCACCGAAATCCTACCCACAAGTAGCACCGCTCGACATCGTTCGAAATTGACGCTCGTGAACCCGGCTCGATTCGAGCCCCCGAGGCTGTCAGCGAATCAGGCCGGAGACTCCGATAAACCACAGTCCCACGCTGTTCGAATACACCAGCAACGTGGTACTGGTCACCGCGGTGGTCCTGGCGCTGAATGCAGTCGCAAACGATACAGTTGATGTTGCTGAATGGCCTGGAAATTCATGATCCCACGGCGACCCGGCGGGCGTCGTGACACCGACTGTCCATTGAGCGAAACGGCGGCGACCATCAAGCGGCAACACCCGGCATTCTGTGATGCTGGAGGCCGGACACCGACCGACTCCTCGCAACTATAGACAGGAGCTCAAAACAATGCCCCAGCTTCAGCGCTACAACGGTCGCCGCGTACTCGTGACCGGTGGTGGTTCCGGCATCGGCCAGGCCACCGTCTTGCGCATCCTCGAGGAAGGCGGGCGTGTCGTTGCCGCGGACATCAGTGAGACCGGCTTGAAGGACACCAGCGCCAAGGCGGGCGGCGACATCGACCGGCTGATCACCGTGTCCATGGACATCTCCCAGGAGGAGTCGGTGCGCAACGGCGTGGCTTCCGCGGTCGAGCAACTCGGCGGGCTGGACACCCTGGTCAATGCGGCAGGCGTGCTGCGCTCGGCACACTTCGAGCAGACAACGCTGGCCGATTTCGAACAGGTACTGCGAATCAACCTGGTCGGCACTTTCCTCGTGATCCGCGAGTCGATCCCTGCTCTGCGCGAGGGCAATGGCTCGGCCGTAGTGAACTTCAGCTCAACTTCGGCCATGTTTGCGCACCCATACATGTCTGCGTATGCAGCGTCCAAGGGCGGCATCCAGGCCATGACGCACGCGCTCGCCTCGGAGTTCAGCAAGCAGGGCATCCGGTTCAACGCAGTGCAGCCGGGCTCCATCTCCTCCGGTATGACCGATGGCAGCGGCGAGGCCAAGTCCAGCGTGGGCCCCGGCCTGCCTTCCGACGCCGATTTCGCGCTCTTCGCCAAGGCCGCCCCGGCGCTGCCACTGGAGAACGGCGCCATCTTCGCCGGGCCGAATGCGGTTGCCGCGGTGGTGGCGATGCTGGGTTCCGCGGACGCCTATTTCGTCACGGGTACCGAGGTCCGCGTCGATGGCGGCTCCCACATGTGATTCACGGTTGATCAGCAAGGTCTGGTACGCCTACATCCGACCGCTGCTTTCGACGCATCCTGACTGTCACGCGTTTGTATGAACTGCATCGGATATCCGATCTCCGTTCGGGCCCAACACTGGCACCTACGATTCGGATCCGGCGAAGCCACGCTACCTCGACCACTGAGACTGCTGTTTCCACCTGCGGGCCATGACTGAATCGAACCTCAGCGTCCGGATGACGACCCGGTCCACCAGCCGTGCACACCCCGCGAAGCATGCTTCGGGCACGGATCACCCACACTGTGGAGCCGCGACATATTGCACTCCTGCCGACCGCACCTGCACACACGGGTGGTCAGACCTCCGCAGCCGCCTCCACGCTCGTTCAGCTGACCCTCCCTCTCGATCGCAACGTGCCAGGATCGCGCTGCCCACGACATTCTGTCGTCGCCGGCCACAGATGCCTCTGTGGCCGGCGTCCGTGGCATATCGCGCGAGTTCTCGTGCTGAAACGCCGAACTTCCCACTGACCGGGAACACCGTTGAGTCGTTGCGGTGACTTTGTGTGACCCTGACACTCACCCCGTTGTGCGGGCTGATTGCATCCCACATGCACGTGATAGTAACGTGACTCCTGTCACAGTGATGTGGCGACGTACTGGGAGGTCAAGTGAGAACATCAAACCGCGTGGGCGTGCCGGTCTCGGTCGTCGAGCGAATCGCGCTGGTATTGGAGACGTTCAACGGTGCGGGCCCGTTGACTCTGGCCCACGTGACGTCCCGGACCGGTCTGCCCCGCTCGTCGGCACATCGCCTATTGGAGCAGCTCGCAACCGTCGGGTGGCTCTCTCGCTCGCCGGCACAGACATATGAACTCGGCGTCAAGGCTTACGAGACGGGGCAGGCCGCGATTAATCAGAACCGGTTGTTGCAAGGCGCGCGGCCGGTCATGCGTGCGTTCGCGCAGCGAACCGGTCTCACCATCCAGCTCGCTGTGGTCGACCGTGGCGATACGGTCTATCTCGCCAAGTTCAACGGTCGCAACTCAGGCCCGACACCCACTGCAGTCGGGCAGCGCATCCCCGCGCATCTCACCGCCGTCGGCAAGGTTCAGCTGGCGCTCGCCGAGACGAGCCGGAATCCGACCGTCGGGTGCGGGCTCGCGCGCACCCACACCGGCGAGCTGGCCCGGCGTACGACTCAGAGCATCGCTAAAGATGCCCAGATCGCGCAGGAGTTCGCCGTCACCCGGGAGCGGGGAGCAGCGTTCGATCGCGGGGAGGCGTTCTCCGGCGTCGGCTGCGTCGGCGTCTCCATCGGTCCGCCGGACCACGACTACGGCAATCTCGCCGGGCTCTCGGTCAGTGCCCCGGTCACCGCTCTCGACTACCGCAAACTGGTCGGACCCGTCCGCATTGCCGCCCGCGAAATCTGGGACCGCTGCGTGACAGCCGAACTTGCCGCGCACCCCTAACGGCCGATTGCAGTCTCGGTAAGTTGCCCCTACTCGTATTCAACCGGTGCCTGTGGGGGCCGAGCTACTGTTCCCCCGGCCGTGCGGGCGAGGTCACGCATGGTGTCGGGATTCTGACGCCTCGCTGATTCCGGCGGTGGTACCGAGCAGCAGCCGCTACGGCTGCACCGCCCGCAGCACAGTGGTGGCCGGTGGGTACGCCGTTGATCGGGCAGTGACCCGGACGGGCCCCGCACCGCCGGTGGAACGCAGGACCGCTAAAGCCCGGCCCCGGTAGGTCCGGTCGGTCGTATCGACGTAGCTGCCGAAGGGAGCCGGGTCGGCGGAGCCGAAGCCGACCAGCTCCGCCGGCCCCTCGACCTCGATGGTGATGTCGACATCGGCCAGCATTTCCACGACACCGCCGGGGTAGGCCACCCGTACCGCCACGAAGGCCAGATCGACGCCGTTCGCGACGAGTTCCATCGACTCGGGAACAACTTGGAGTGCCAAATCACCTGAACCCGAGCGTAATTCAGACCGTCCGCGCTCGAGGCCCGCGCGGTAGCCGACGGCAACCAAGACTCCGGGCTCGTATGCCGTTCGATAACGAGCGACGTACCGTTTCGGACGCCGGCGACCGAGGGAACGCCCGTTGAGGATCAGTTCCACCTCGTCATCAGCGGAATACACCTCGATCTCAGTGCTCCGCCCGGCACAACCACGCCAGGACCAGCTCTCGACCGCGTCGGTGAAGCGCCAGGAGACCCGTGCCACGGGCAAGCCGGACCGGTCGAGGGGACGCACCGCGACAGCCGGAGCGGACAGCGTGCCCCATGCCGCTTGGGCGAGGCGCAGCGAGGCGTCGGGGCGGCCAGTGATGTCGAACATCCCCGGGCCTGCGGTCAGGTACGGGTAGGGCTTCGCCAGCGGCGCGAATCGCCGCCCTGGCACCCACACACCCACGCCCGACTCTCCCAGGTAGTCCCAGCCGATCCAGACAAAGTCGCCGATGACCGCGGGAACAGTCCGCACCAGATCCCATGCCCGTGCCACATCGCCCGGCAACGTCTCGGTTCCGAGAATGACCCGCTCGGGATGGTTCCGGGAATCACGGCGATAACGACCGAGCGCGTAGTTGTACCCCGCGACGTCGAGCTTCCCGAAAACATCGCGCGTCACCCGCTCCGCACGCGGGGTCCTGGCCACGATTTCGAACATGATGCCGAGCTTGTTCATCAGGATATTCGCCATCGTCGATCCCGGGGCTTCGCCGGTATCCGCAGTAACTCCGTCGTGGCCGCGCTCTCGATACGGCCCGGACTTCATCGACGCCAACACGCCGAGGAACACGTTGACCCCCGCGGTCACCGGACGCTCCGGATCATGCTCGCGGAAGAACTGCGCGACCTCGGCAGTGAGTAGGGTTCCCTTCTCGGTGCCGTGCTCGGGTATCTCGTTACCGACCGAGGTCATGATCACTGAAGCTCGGTTGCGATTCTTGGTGATCATCCGTGCCGCGTCCGTGCGCCAGGTATCCGCGAAGCGATCGACACGATCATGGCGGGTCTTGCTCACCGTCCAATGGTCGGTCAATTCGTCCAGCACGTACATCCCGATCTCGTCGCAGGCGTCGAGCAGGTCTCGCGACGCGGGATGGTGAGAACTCCGCAACGCATTGAAGCCGGCGTTCTTCAGCAGCCGCACCCGGCGCAATTCCGCCGCCCGGTGCCCGGCCGCGCCGAGCACACCGTGGTCGTGGTGCACACAAGCACCTCGCAGTAGCACCTGTTCACCGTTGATCCGCAGGCCGTTTCGGGCGTCGACCGCTACGGTACGCAAACCCACCCACTCGTCCCAGCGGTCCATTACCGCGTGCCGGCGGGTGACTACGACCGAGCAGCGATAGCGAGCGGGATCTTCGGCCGACCAGAGTCGCACGTCGGGCACCGCGAGTCGGATCGAACCCGTCGTCCGAGTCTCGACCTGCCCTCGAGCGACGACGCGTGCCCCGTCGATCAACCGTGCGGTGACAGTCAGATCGTCGGATTCCGGGTTGTGGATCTCCAGACCGACGTCGACGGTGGCTGTACCGTCGACGACGGAAAGAGTGCGCACCCGCACACCGTCGGCAGTCAGGTGTATGGGCGGAATTGTCAGTATGCGCACTGGTCGGAACAACCCGGATCCGGGATACCAGCGACTCCGTGGATGGTGGCGATCGTCGATTTCCACACGGAGCTCGAGAAGACCGCCCGCGTGGACGAATCTGGTCAGATCGTACTCGGAATCATGGTAGCCACTACGAATCTGCCCGGCAGGCCGATCGTTCACGAACAACTCGGCGTCGCCTTGGACGCCCTCGAATCGCAGTATCACCCGCTGGTCCGGCCCGATCTCAGGCGACGTCCAGGACGTTCGGTAGCTGTACCACCCTCCAGGGAAGTATCCAGTCTCCGCACCACCGGGAGCAGTCGCGGAGCGAGGCGCGCCGATCATCGCATCGTGCGGAAGCCGCACCGGGATGTCGGCCGCGCCGTCCCGGGAAAACAGCCAGTCGGTCAGTTCGACGGCGCCGGTCCGTCGATGTACATCCTCGGTCATTCTCGTCCTGTCCGCCCTGATCACTCGGTGCGGCTACCCAGTGCACCAATGCCAGAACCCATACTATCTCGTGCTAGTCCCGGCCATGACTCAAATGAGCTCTCGAACATGAGAGCCGACACCCACTGCCTCTTCGATTGCACCCAACCCGATCACCTGCGCGTGCAAGCCCGGCACCCGGTGAGCAATCCGTCGCCAATGGTGCCAGTTCGAATTACATTCGCCATGCTGATGATCACGATCACCCGCGCGGCCCCGCTGACTTTCATCGGGAATAGTTGCCCACGGTGACCGAACAGGACTCCACGCTTGTTGAGACGAACACATCGCTCTCCCCTCCTTGATCGCCTGGCACGCGATCCGGGCCGACGCACCGCGAGACCAGTGACTCCACATAGCCTCTGGCCTCGCGGACCCCGGCCACGACGACACTCAACTGCACCGCCAACACCGGCAACGAATCCAGGAGCGAGCTGTATAGCGTGGCTTATCCTTCCAGCGCGGAAGAATAAACTCAGACCTGGGACGACTTACCCGGAACGTCGAGAGGGGCTTCTTCCGGATAACTTGACGGTGCCATCGCGTAAGTGCGCGCCAGCACAGCCTTGAACTCTTCATCGTTCATCGGATCCGACGGCCTGGTGTAGGACACACCGCGGGCGTCGAGGTCATCGATGAACATTTCGAAGACTCGGTCGCGGGTCAGATTATCGGTGTGATCGAGATAGCGCTTCACATCCGCCAGATCATCGAACACGTATGCGCTGTAGTGGAAAAGGAGCCGCATGTCGTCGTTGTGATAGCGGGCGATCTCTTGGCCATCGTTGCGGATGACCCATTCGTCCGCGCCGTCTCCCGAGACCACCGAATTGAGTTGCAGACCGGGTATCGATCGTTTACTCACGGGTCCACTCGCTTCGCCTCGGTGGAATATTCTCTCGGCGTTCATCAGGAGACCACTGTTGTGGAAAGGCGCAGCGAAACGCTGTGGCGCACGGTCAGGGCCATCGGGCCAGAAGGTAAATCCGCCGTCCACATCAGAGTTGTAGAAGTAGGCGATGACCTGACCTGTCTTGAACTCCCAGTGCTCGAACAAGCCGGATTTGGCCATGATGCCGATCAGCCACAGGGGCGTATTCTGCATGGTCATTCCCCGGAAGCTGGTGCCGTCGAGGTGTCCGGCGTCATAGCTGTGCGCCGGCGCCCGAACATTGAACGTGTAGTTGGTCGGAAAAGCGAACTTTCCGCCGTGAATGGTCTTGATCATATCGAGCAGCCGAGTGTTGTAATAGAGATCCTGCGCCTTCTCTATGAAGGGGACCCCTTGATCGCCGAGGTAGCCACGGAAGGTCGGAGTCAGCAGGTCCGACAACTCGAGCTTCACGTCGGTATCGCGGTTCTTTGCGCCGGCCACCGCTAGGTATTCCTCTGCGGTATTGAAATGCTGGGCCGCGATCAGCCGCCAAGGTCCGTCGTTGCGAACGATGCCGAACAGAAGCTCGATCTCATCTGGGGTGTAGATATCTTCGACGAACCGGGGTGGGACTGCTCGTGCCATCGGGTGAGTTGCTGGGATCATTCCTCACTCCATTTCATCTCGATAAGAAATTGCGCGAACCGGACTGCCGCACTCGAATACCAAGAATTAAGTCACCAGAATCAGAACAGGTCAACCAGTGTTCCCATTGGACGGGAAGCTATGCAGTGCAGGCTAATCCGCCGGTTGTCATCGGATCCGCGCGGCAATGTTCGGACGGGAGCATGCCACTGGAGCTGCACCCCGGACGGATATAAAACTACGGGTGGACCAGGGAGACAACCGACCGGGGCCGATGTTCTCGAGTGAGCGACATACTCGCCCTGGTTGCAGAATGCGAGGCGGGTGTGTCTCGTCGATGGGCAACTGCGTGCCGGCCTGGCACGCGACTGCGCGACGCCAGCATGACAGCGCCCTCACCGTCGGTGGCACCGCCGACGGTGAGCGCCTTCCGAAGCCCAAGCCTTACCGCCTGAACCGACACGGATTGCTGAACATCCGTGCGAAAGGTGTGTCATTGAATGGGATGGAGGGTTCGCCAGAGGCCGGCAGCCGTGCATCATCGCTGCCGTATATGCATGTGTCGCAGGCGTCGGGTCGACGAGCGCCTCGGTCGTCGCAGAGGTCATGGAGTGGCATGCGAACCATCCCGTTGCCAGTCCGTACCGTTTCGTCACAACAGCGGCAATGCACTGGTCACTACGCACACGGACGGAGCAATCAGGTTCTCGTCCTTCAGGTATTCGGCGCCACAGCCAAGGACAACTTCGCCAAAATGAGTACTGGAGACCTCAACATGACTGGAACAAAACCGGTAACCGGTGTGCACCCGCTGGCGTCGTTCAGCAGCGCTGAAATCAACGCCATCCGCAGCATCGTGGAGATGATGCCGGAGTTCACAGAGAGCACCCGATTTTCCTACGTAGGGCTCGAAGAACCGCTCAAGCACGAATTCCTGGCATGGGAATCAGGCGACGGACCACTTCCCGAAAGGCAAGCACGCGTCTGGCTGCACGATACGAGAACCGGACTGTCTACCGACTCCGTGGTGTCGCTCTCATCGGGTACGGTGGTCAAGTCGGTTGTCGTCGATGGCTCGCAAGGTCAGCTTCCGGTCCTCGACTCAGAAGGCCAAGCTATTTTGAAGGTGCTGGCCCAGGATGAGCGCTGGATCGAAGCACTGGCCTTGCGCGGCTTGACACCGGCCGACGTCAAAGTCATCGCACTTCCTGCAGGCAACTTCGACTATTCCGACGAAGTGGGCCGACGTATGGTCAGGGGCTTAGCATTCAAGCAGGATTATCCGGAAGACCACGTCTGGGCGCATCCAGTGGACGGCCTTTCTGCGTATCTCGATATTTCGCAAGGCGTCGTGTTGAAGATCATCGATTCGCATGTCTTCAACGTACCTGCTGAAAGCGGAAATTATGATGATCCTGTAGTTCAAGGCGAACCATTCGAGGGCCTCAAGGAAATCAAGATCACCCAGCCCGACGGGGCCAGCTTCACGGTGGATGGTGAGCACATCTCCTGGGCCAACTGGAAGCTGAGGATCGGCTTCGACGTCCGCGAGGGCCTGGTGCTCCACCAACTGAGCTTCGCAGATAAGGGCGTGGATCGGCCGATCATGTATCGAGGTTCGATCAGCGAAATGATCGTACCCTACGGGGATCCGAGCCCGACCCGCTACTGGCAGAACTATTTCGACACCGGCGAAATCCTGTACGGGCGCTTCACCAACTCGCTTTCGCTCGGATGCGACTGCCTCGGTGAGATCAAGTACTTCGACGCTGTATTCGCCGACGAACTCTGTGCGCCACGCGTGATCCCGAATGCCATTTGTATGCACGAAGAAGACTACGGCTCGCTGTGGAAACACACGGACCCCTTCACAGGTGCCAACGAGGTGCGTCGTTCACGGCGACTGGTGATCTCGTTCTTTACGAACGTCGGCAATTACGACTACGGCTTCTTCTGGTACCTATATCTGGACGGAACCATCGAATGCGAAGCCAAGCTCACCGGCCTCCTGTTCGCTTCGGCGTACCCAGGAGACGATGCCGACGGTACGCCGTACCCGTACGCGTCCCATGTTGCCCCAGGACTGGGCGCGCCTTACCACCAACATTTGTTCAACGCGAGGCTGGATATGAACATCGACGGCAGCGCCAATGTCGTCAATGAAATCGATGCGGTGCGCCTGCCGATATCGGCGGCCAACCCCCACGGCAATGCCTTCACCAAGATGAGCACGTCGATCACGTCCGAGGGAGTCTCCGGCCGCGTCGCAGACGCCAGTAAGGGCCGAGTCTGGCAGATCGCTTCGACGGAAGCTACCAGCAGGCTGGGGCAGCCCACCTCCTACGTGTTACACCCGACAGACGGGCCGACATTGATGGCGGATCCCTCATCGTCGGTGAGCAAGCGCGCAACCTTCGCGACCAAGCATTTGTACGTGACACAATACGATCCGGCCGAGCGGTATGCCTCCGGCGACTTTGTCAACATGCACCCGGGCGGGGGCGGCATACCGGAGTTCATCGCCGACGACGCGCCCCTGGTCGGAAGAGACCTGGTTCTGTGGCACACCTTTGGCCTTACCCATTTTCCTCGCGCCGAGGATTGGCCCATCATGCCCATGGACTACGCGAAGTTCAGTCTGAAGCCATACAACTTTTTCGACAAGAATCCTACGTTGAACGTGCCTGCTCCAGCAGTTGGGGACCACTGCACGGCCAGTGGCAATCCATCACACGATGGAAATACGAACGGCCACTGTGATGCACGAGAACAGTCGTAGACAGACAGACCGAACGTTCAAGCCCTGAGCAACGGCCGGCCGGTTCGGAATCCAAGCGCACGAACGGGAGGTGGCACCGTGACGTCATGGCGCCACCTCTCGCCTGTCTGCGGTTGCGGATTCGCACCAGTCGCGCACAGTCGGCACTCAGAACCACGGAGGATGCGGTGATTGTGGAACTGCCCGTGCGGTGGCTGGTTTCGATCCTGTTCGCCGCCGCAGTCGTGGGTTCGCTTCATCGTATGTGGACCGACCGGAGTGTGGCCGCAACGGTCGGTCATGTCTTTCACATAGCAGCATCGCTGACCATGCTTATGATGGCCTGGCCTGTTACTCCGGTATTTTCTTCTGCGCTCCAGATCACCCTGTTCGCTGTCGCCTCAGTGTGGTTTGCGGCCGGGTCCGTGCGTTCGTGGCGCACCAGAGGAGCTGATGGTCGTTCCGATACTCCGGGCCGATCACTTGTCGGCATATATCATTCCGTCACGATGCTGGCGATGATTTGGATGGCATCGGTCATGGCCGACCAGGCCACTGAAGGAATGAGTGCGCATCACTCCCATCCAGGGCCGGCATCCGATTCGAGCAACGCGACCGCGATCGGAATGGCTACAAGCGCCCACCATCACGACGTGTCGACATGGCCCTCGCCACCGCCCAGTGGCGAGCGTCCAGGATCCTTGATATCTCTCGTGGTCGCCGTTATCTTTGCGGTCGCCGCGCTTGTATGGCTTTTCATGCTCGCTGCCACGGAAAGATCGGTGCCCCTGCGCCCCGCAGCGTTACCGACTCGGCAGCCTCTTTCAGTCCCGAAAGCTCTTTCGAAGTTGACCTCCGAGCCGGCGAGCGAATCTGCTATGGCGGTAGGGATGGCCATAATGATGGTGCTGATGGTCTGAAGCCGACTCCGGCCTGCCGCGGCAACCGACCGGTCATGATCGTGCCCATCCTGCATGGACACACGGTGAATGTCTGGATCCATTGATAGAGCGGCGACAACAGCCTCAACGTCGCGCTCGGACATAACGGCCTGGGCTCCCGGACCTCGGCCGGACACTCCGCGGCTGGGAGCCCCCGTGTCCGATTTAACGCGGGGTCTTGGCAATCTGGTTACCAGTGTCAGCGCTGGTCTCAGGATACGGCGTCACGTGACGGACCCGCCGCTGCAGCAGCAGTCCCATCAGAAAAAGCGCGAAGGCCAGGCACGCGATGAGAGCTCCACCGAACGCGACAGCGGAACCACCATGGGGCACCAGCTGCGCACCGATTACAGGTCCGAATGCGAGGCCGATATACATCGCAGTTGTGAAACAAGAGAGCGACACGGTGGCGACCCCTGGTGCGATTGCGATCAATTGATATTGGCGCGGGACCACAACCATATATGAGGTTACGCCGAACACCGCGAACCCGACAGCCGCCAGTAAATAGTTGTTGCCGGCCAGCGTGAGATAAAGAAGGACGGAGGCCAAGACAGCGGCCCCGACCAGACCCGCTCGACCGGTGCCCCATCTGTCCGTGAGCCAGCCCCCGAGATGGTTTCCGCCGATAGCGGCTACACCGAAGAAGAACAACAGAATTGCCAGAGACGTACCGGTCCGACCTGACACTTCGGCACTGAAGATGTACACGACCTCTGTAGCCAGAGTGATAAGAGTGTTGCCCAGCAAGGCGATGAGTACAAACGGATTCGAGAGGACAGTGCGCAGTGCGCGCCCCGCAGGTGCACTGCCGGATGGTAGGCCTCGCGTGAGCCGGCTCATCGCGAAGGCTGCCAATGCAGCCAGCCCAGCTACCGTTCCAATGGAAAACCGCCAGTTGGTGACCGCAGCAAGGGCCGTGGCCAAGGGCGCTCCTAATGCCGTCGCGGCAGTAAAACCCAGACCCACGGTTGCCAACGCGCGGCCTCGCCATGAGGGCTCGACGATCTGCGGTGCTACCGCGGTAACGACCGGTACCACAGCTGCGCCGCCCAACGCGGCGAAAGCGCGACCCGCGATAAACCATGAGAGGTTCGGTGCGAGCGCTGTCGCCAAGGTGCCGGCGGCAACGAGAACCATGCCACTCACCAGCACCGAGGTTCGGGACCTGTGAGAGAAGACGGCAGCAATCATCGGGGAGGCGACCGCGGCGACAACTGCGTAGACGGTGATCCCGTAGCTCACACTACCGATGGACACATCGAGAGACTCTGCGATATTCGGTAGGAGACCGGCGATGTTCAGGGAATTCGTCGAGACGACAAACAATGCCCCGGCGAGCACAGACAGCCGGAGAGACAACGAGCGGTCGGACATGAATCCCCTTGCTGAAAAAGAGCCGACACCGACCTGTATCTTGATCACCCCGGTAGGACGTCCTTTATGTCGCGTTCTTCGAGTAATCGGAGTAAGCAATCGATTCCATGGTGTCGAGAACGACCTCTAGGCTCGCGAGCAGCAGCTTGCCCTCATTCCATCGAGCGGCGCCATGAGCAATTCCGCTGGACACCGCGTATGGCCGGCCGTCGACGATTTTCGTTACGAAGATATATGAGGAGAACTCGATATCATTGCCGGAATCCGCCGTTATTACGATGTTGCTGCAATTGCTGCGCAACGGGTAAGGGCTATTGAATCGATGTTCCGCGTGCCACTCTATTGCCTCGTCTACGCCCGTTGTGTCGATTCGAATGAAGTCCTCGTACGCGGTGGTACCTGTGTCACTCCTGCACTTGAACCTGAAGTCGTCGGCGACCAACGTGCGCAGCGCCTCCGGCTTCCACTCGTCGTAGTGGTACCACCAACTACTCACCAACTGGATGAGTTCGCTGCTACCGAGATTGCCCCCGTTTACCCGAGATGTCATGATTGAGCTCCTCGCTCGTCGACTGAAATTGTGCGAAGTAGTTAATGGAACGATCACGGCACGTGTCGTAGCGGTCGAAAGCCCGATCTCGCCGAACGGCAACCGAATTCCTCCGACATCTCCGCACACACATGTAGTTGTAGCAATACCGGTGCCTTATGCTTACCCGTTGACCTGATTGTGCAGGACCGGACTCGATAAAGCCCCTTCGTCTCCCACGTAGCGGGACAGGGCTGAGGCCCGGGACTCTGGATCACGCGCTACCCATCGGTCAAGCGTTGGGGGACATATTGGCATCGGCATATCGGACATGGCCTGGTAGACGACGTCGGCGAATTCACGTCGCAGACAACGCACCACGACTTCACGCTCCGTCCCAGCCGCGCAGGAGGAGGCGCAGCAGCGTGCGGAAGCGGCGGATATCGCCGGCGTTCGCGGATGTGCGTCGGGACCACCACGGTCCTGACTCCATGGAAGTGGTGATCCGAGTGCGTGTTTCGATGTGGATACATACCATTCCATCCATCGGGATGACCCCTTGATACTGCAGTCCTAGATTGCTTTGATTCATGTTCTGCAGGCTTTCGGCATGTTGTTCCAAGCCTATCGAGGGACGTGACGTGACAGAAATTAGTACCTCTAGGCGTGCCGGACGTCGCGAATGGTGGGCGCTAACCGTGCTCGTGCTGGTCGCGGTCCTGATATCCATAGACGGTACCGTTCTGTACATGGCGGTCCCCGCTCTGTCTTCCGATATCGGGCCGAGCGCAACGCAGTTGCTATGGATCGGTGATATCTACGCATTCGTTCTGGCGGGCCTGCTGATCACAATGGGAAATCTTTCGGATCGCATCGGCCGAAAACGCCTGCTCCTCATCGGTGCCGGCGCATTCTGCTCGGCCTCGATGCTGGCCGCGTTCGCCTGGAATGCCGAGATGCTCATCGTCGGGCGAGCATTGTTGGGTGCTGCCGGTGCAACCTTGATGCCATCGACGTTGTCGATTATCCGAGCGATGTTCTCGGACGCGAAGCAACGCACCCAGGCGGTCGCGCTCTGGGCAACCGGTGCCACCGTCGGTGCCGCGCTCGGCCCGCTTGTGGGCGGTGCACTCTTGACGAACTTCTGGTGGGGATCGGTTTTCCTGGTCAATGTGCCGATCATGGTGTTGGTGCTGATTTCAGGCCCATTTCTGATTCCCGAGTCCCATGGGGATACAGACCATGCGATCGACCTGATTTCAGCGGCGCTATCAATCCTTTCGATTATCTCGATAGCCTACGCAATCAAGCATTTTGTCGGAAACGGATTGGATAGGAGTGTTCTCGCCACCTGTGTCGTAGGCCTGCTCGCCGGATGGATCTTCGTACGCCGACAACTACGACTTCCCAGCCCTCTGTTGGACGTATCACTGTTCCGGATGCCTTCATTTACCGGTGCAGTGGCCACCAAGGCGCTGTCCATATTCGCGGTCCTGGGACTACTGTTCTTCTTCTCCCAATACCTCCAACTCGTCCGCGAGTACGGACCGCTACTTGCGGGCGTTGCCGAACTTCCGTCATCGATCGGTTCGGCTGTCGCCATTGCGTGTATCGGCTTTCTGGCAGCGCGGTTCGGCGCGGGCCGCTCGATCAGCGCGGGCCTGGCTACAGCCGCGGTCGGCCTCGCCGGACTCGGGGTCACCGCCACACACCACAGCTATCTGGGGATCGGGATCTTCTTGGCTGTTTTCGGTATAGGTGTCGGAGTATCGATGCCGCTGTCGACCGATGCTGTGGTCTCGTCAGTACCCACGGAACGTGCAGGTGCTGCTTCCGCTATCGCCCAGACAGCTTACGAACTGGGTGGTGCTCTCGGCGTCGCAGTTCTCGGTTCGCTCCATCTGGCGGTTTACCGGACAAGCCTCGACCTATCCGACGACACCGACCCCCACGATGCCGAGGCGGCATGGGATTCCCTCGCTGTCATAGTGGCGACTACCGACAATGCTGAAGTGGTATCCCAGGCCAAGGCTGCCTTTACAACAGCTGTACAGACGACCTCGTTCGTCGCCGCGTTGATCCTCGCAAGCGCGGCAGTGATCGCTTGGCTGGTGATCCCGTCACCGAACCTTGCTCGACAGAAGTCCTCCGGTGAAGCCACCACCGGCGACCGGCATGCGTAATTGTTGACCGCAGCCGCGGACCTGGTGGTCTGCCGGGCCTGAATTGCTCGGTCGGTAAGTGCGGTTCGGTTGATGCGCGCGCAGTCGATCGCCGGCAATTGCACGCGCCTACGTGCCGGCCTCGGAATGTGTGCGCCGATAAACGCGCGGATCCAACTACCCTACCATTCGTCGGGACGACTGGCTCAATCCGGCCCTGGACGTTGAGACAATTGCCATAGCTCATTCACGAACCGATTACTCGGGACGTACAGCCCAAAGATCAGGAGTCTCGATGATGAAGTCGAGCCGCGTGGACGGTCGCCGGACCGGGGTGAGTACCCAGTTGCCGGACGAGATAACCGGGACAACGCCGGCCGGAAAAATCGACCGCCACTTCTCGTGAGCCAAAACAACCAAGCAACCCTCAGCCGAATGCGGCCCCCAGGTCGCTGAAAACGTACGGAGACACGATGGCCTCGAGCCAGAACATAACCGACGAGATGCGCGTTATCGACACCGGTGTCGCGCCCACCAGATTCGCCCGCGGCTGGCACTGCCTGGGACTTCTTTCGGAGTTCACCGACGGTAAGCCACACCAGATTTCGGCTTTCGGGACCGAGTTGGTGGTGTTCGCAGGGGAAGATGGGAAGCTTAATGTTCTCAACGCATTCTGCCCCCATATGGGAGGAAATCTTGCGGACGGAACGGTCAAGGGTAACACCATCGCGTGCCCGTTCCACGATTGGCGCTGGCGCGGAGACGGCAAGTGCGCGGATATTCCGTACGCACGCCGCGTCCCCCCGCTGGCGCGAACCAAATCGTGGGTGACTTTGGAACGTAACGGACAGCTATATGTATGGAACGATCCGCAGAACCGCAAACCACCGGCCGATATCACTATCCCGGAAATAGAGATGTACGGCGACCCCGGTTGGACCGATTGGGTGTGGAACAAATTGGAGGTCCGCGGATCCCACTGCCGCGAGATCGTCGACAATGTAGTCGACATGGCGCACTTCTTCTACGTGCACTATGCAATGCCTGTCTTCTTCAGGAACGTATTCGAAGGCCACATCGCAACTCAGATCATGCACTCGAAACCGCGCGCCGACGCAACGGGTGACAGACAGGACACGAATTACGATCAGGCGAATTCTTCGGAGGCCTCCTACTTCGGCCCCTCCTACATGATCGACAAGCTGTGGTCGGACAACAGCAATGTCGGGGACAGCCCGGATATGATGCTCATCAACTGCCATTATCCGATATCAGCAGACGCGTTCGTACTCCAGTACGGGGTCATGGTTAAGAAACCCCTCGGTCTTCCCGAAGAGGTCGCGAATGACATCGCGGCCGAGGTGGCCGCTGGTATCGCCGTGGGCTTCGAGCAGGACGTCGCGATATGGAAGAGGAAGTCGCGCATCGATAATCCGTTGCTGTCAGAGGAGGACGGCCCCGTCTATCAGCTGCGCCGGTGGTACGAACAGTTCTACGTCGACGTCGAGGACATCGAACCGGAGATGACCAACCGATTCGAGTTCGAGATCGACACGGAACGCGCGCTGGCCAGTTGGCAGGCCGAGGTCGATGCCAACGTCGCGGCCGGTCGCAGTGCCACCGATATCGCAGTCATCTGATACGACGCCACCGAAGGACTCTCAATGACCATGTCAAGCCGCAGCAGCAACCGGGATGGGGTTTGCCATGCTGAATTCGCGGCCGTCTCGCAGCAATGCCCACAACA
>NZ_JBHXMZ010000019.1:0-63005 GCF_042719915.1 Nocardia sp. NPDC058499
GTATGACAAACTCGCTGTCCGCTACCTGGCAACCGTCCGCGTCGCCGCGATCAACCTGTGGTTATCCGGCCGCAGCTTATGAAACAGACTCTAGGCGGGAGTCCGGAGTCCAGCCTTCGGCCGCGGTGACCAGGAGGTAGCGGCCCGGCCCGGGAACGGCGATCGAGAAGTGGCCCGCGGAGTCCACCTGACTCCAATCGAGATGATCCGCGGCGGGCGTGAACACAGTGACCACCGCATGGCCGATCGGGCGCATCGATCGGCCGAGTACTTTCCCGCCGGCCACGGCCCCGTGCGGATGCGCGGATTTGTCGAGGTCCTCGGTGCTCTCGTCCGGCGTCTCCCGAAGTCTGGTCATGGCCCACGCGATGACCGCTGTGACGAAGCAGGCACCTGCGGAAATCCAGAACAGCACGGCGAAGGCATCGAAGGAGGGAAAGACCTCGTGGGCGACTCGGACCGTGCTCATGGTCCCCACCGCAGCCATGACCGCGCTGGACAGGGCTGTGCCGATGTAGCGCAGCAGGGTGTTCAGTCCGTTCGCGGACGCCGATTCCGTCAGCGGAACTGCGCGAATGATCAACGTGGGCAAGGCAGCGTAAGTCATCGAGGTCCCGGCGGCCACCAGCACCGAGCCGGTGACTATCTGCCAGAGTTCATGACTGAGATACACGCGAGCTACATACGAACCCGCCATGACGAGCGTTCCGGCGAGTAGCGTTGTCACCGGGCCGTACCGGCGGATGATCCGCGCGGACACCGGTGCCATCGCGCCGAAGACCAACGCGATCGGCGCCATCCACAGCCCGGTGCTCGAGATGTCGTATCCGAGTCCGTACCCGGTACTCACCGGCAGTTGCAGCAATTGAGTGGTGACGAGCATATTCGCGAACATGGCGAAGCCCAGCAGCAGTGACGCGGTATTCGCCAGCAGAACAGCGGGGCGAGCGGCGATCCGGACATTGACGAGTGGGTTCCGGACTCGGAGTTCGAGCGGCACCCAGGCGATCAACAGAACTGCGCCTGCACCGGCCAGCGCAAGGGTGGTACCCGAGGTCCAGCCCCACTGCGCTCCTTTGGACAACGCGAGCATCACTGCCGTCAGGGCGACCGACCCGATGACCGCGCCGCGATAGTCGAAGGAGCCGCCGGTCTTGACCGGCGACTCGCGGATCACCCGCCAGACCGCGGCGAGAACGACAACCCCCACCACACCGGTCACCCAGAATATGGCGTGCCAGTCCAGATGCGCTGCTATCAGACCGGACAAGGGGAGCCCCGCGCCGGAACCGATTGCCAGGCTGGCACTCATCAGCGCCACCCCGAGCGGCATTCGATCGCGCGGCAGCTCGTCCCGGAGAATTGCGATGCCTACCGGTATGAGGGAAAGTCCCACGCCCTGCAAGGCGCGAGCGACGATGATGAGGATGAGGTCGGCGCTCACCGCGCCGAGGACCGACCCGAGCACCATGACGATCAGCGCCACCATCATCATCCGCTTCTTCCCGAACATATCGGCGAGCCTGGTGACGGTGGGAATCGAGACCGCACCGAAGAGCAAGGTCGCCGTCACCAGCCAGGACGCGTTGTCGGCGGTCGTGTTCAGAAGGCCGGGAAGCTCGGGAAGGAGCGGGAGGACGAGCGTTTGCTGGAGGGAGACGACGGTGCCGGTGAGCGCCAAGGTCGCCATCACGGTCCAGCTTCGTAAGTCTCCGAATCGGACTGGCGCGCTCACACACAGAACCCTTTCCTCGGGGTGAACGAGTGTTCACCCCGAATCAGTGAACCAGTGTTCACCACGTTGAGTCGAGCGCCCGGCGAAGATTGTGACCAATGCAATTTCGGCTGCCCGGGCTCCGCGGTCATGACAACTGCGCGTGAGGTGGGTCGAGGACGACTCCGGCCGCGGCTCTCAGTCAACGGATCCTGCTGGGGTAGTCGAACGCTGCACCGGCGCCCGCCGAAGGGGTCGGTGGTCGATGAGTGGGCGGATGCTGTGCACGTCCGCCGACCGCACCGGCTGGTCCAGGGCCGCCATCGGTAGATCCGGACCGGAGGCGAAGACAGACGAATCGCCGATCCCGGGCCTGGTGGCGAACGAGGGAAGCCTGGGCCGCAGTGTGTCATCGGTCATAATTTTCACCCCCCTGGGGGTGAAACCGCAGGTCATAGCGTTGAGGGAAAGGGTGTCCAGGCGATATCTGGGCAAGGTTTCTAGGGCAGAAATGCCAAAAAGTGTCCGGAGGGGGATGTACGTGGCGGTCATCTCCGATGCGAACGGAATCCCGCTGGTCACAGGGTCTCTGGCGTCAACGCTCACGACTCGGTGATGCAACCCATGATCGAACGGATTCCGCGGGTTCGTGGAGACGCGGCCGGCGCCGCGGCGAACCCGCCAAGCTGCGGGCGGACAAGGGCTACGACTACGACGTCCCTCGCCGCTGGCTGCGTGCTCGCGGGATCGTGCACCCTCAATTTCGACACTCGACGGTACACACATGATGGCAACCCATCCTCCATTTGCCATTGGCGTCCTGAGTCGGGGCGAACTCCACTTCGGCTTTGAGTGAAGGGAGGCCACCGGTCTCGGCGCACGCCTTGATCGCCTGCTCCTGGGTGCTCTTGCAGTCATCGATCAGCGCCTGCAGTCCTATGGCCAGGAGGCAACCGAGTACCAAGATCGAAATTATGATTATTATCTTGTCGACAGGATCAGTGCTGGCTGTGAAGTCATAGGAAACCCCATTGGCATCGGTAAAGATTCCGCTGTGAATCTCGTATCTGCCACCGATTGCCGAAAACAGTTCGTACTCTGATATCGGCTCCGACATCACATTTCCGTTGAAGTCGGATAGCAGATCGCCGTCGGGTCCGTTTACGTCGATTGTGGTGCCGTTCTCCGTGAAGGAAAACTCTGAGATCCAGTCCTGGGCAATCGATATTCCCACTTCAATTGCCCGATCACGGGTAAGAGTTGTGATCCATCCACTCAGATAGACTGGATCGGCGTCGGGGTAGGTCGTCATCGTGACATCCGCAAGCACATCTTCATCCAGATTGAGGAATGTTATGTCGAGCTGCGCATTGCCCATAGTCAGGAGCCTCTCTGATCCACTCTCGATGCGTCGGTGGTGATTCCGCTGCGCAGGAATCAGAACATCAACGGGCGTTCATTAATTCTCGCTGCTTCGCTGGCAGTACCGTAAACCTTCAGTTGCGGTGTCGATGCTTGTGGAGATGAATTTCGGAGAGCTCTCAGGAACTGCTTGTAAGAACCCCGGAATGCGCCATTGTTCCACGCGCGCGCTATGTTGTAGGTGAATAGCGACAGCGGATTCCCCGCGGGTGTCGTTTGCAGGTCCAAGCATGCTGAGAGCGATATGGCCGTGCACGCCAGTTGTATATCCTCCTTCGATCCAGTGACGCTCTTGACGGTGTCGTACAATCGGCGATTGCTGTCGTAGATCTGAGAGCCGTCAATGAATTTGGCGTCGCCGGAAACAGCTTCGATGTACAGGTCGGCGAACAGTGCGGACGTATTCTTGACCTCTTTTTCGTCTGGGGCAGCCAACTCAACATGCTGAGGTTCGCGATCGCCGCTGATTGCGTCGCCGATTGTTGCTGCTGTGTATGGGATGAGATCTTCCACTTCTGTTTTCTGTGGTCGGTCCTCCCCGCCAGGAACATTCGGGTCCATCGGCGGAACATTGGCGCTCAGACTGGCTTCGGTGTTGCGGAGACCTTTAGCTGCCTCGATTGCATAAAGCTTCTTGTTCTGATTCGGATCGATTCTGACTTCCTTCAAAGCCGTTTCGGAGTGACAGCTGTCGAATACAACATGCACACGCACTCCCGCGCGGAGGTCCGCGAGTAGGGTGTGAAGTTCGTCGTCGATCAACATGCGGTCGAAGAAGCAGAGTGTCTCGTCGAGTTCGTCTTCCTCGAAGTCATTCGAAGTATTCGGTATCTGGCTGCCGTGCCCAGAGAACGAGATGAACAAGCAGTCGTCAGCGAAAAGGTTGCCGGCACAGGACCTCAGAAATCCGGAAAAATTGCTGGTTGTCGCATCTTCGTTCACGAGCAGAACCGGATCGTAGCCGATTGCGATTGCAATTTCCTGCATTTTCTTGGCATCATTGGAACAGGATGGAAGTTTCAGCTTCGATCCGTAGTGGTCTTCGTCCACCTCGTCCAATCCCAGGTGGATACTGACTGCATGAGGGCGACGCACCACGTCCGGAGAGAACAGGGTATCGAGCTGTGAAATTGTTTGGTGGGCGATGATCCCGTCGGCAATCAGCCCGTAGTCTCGCTGGAAGGATTCGACGGACTCCGCGGTGCGTTGACCGAAGTAACCGTCGACCTCTGCCGGGGAAAAGTAGACTCCGCTCAGCGCGGCAATCGCCGACTGGATGGCCGCGACGGCTCCCCGGTTCACCTCGCCGCGTGCAATCGGTTGACTGTTGTCGTCCGCACACAGAAGCCGCTCGTACGTATTGTGCGTGACAATTGTCGTGAACCTGGGTGACCGTAGCATTGGAGTGCCTCCCATTTCTACTTCAGTTGCCATTGGTAATCAGGATTCGGTGCCGGCGCGGCGGGTACCGATGTACAGCCGAACCCGGCGACGTACGCGGTGCTGCTACCGGTGGCCGCTGGTGCCTCTGCTGGCGAGTCGTTACTTTGTGATCGACGACTCGCCAACTCGATTCGAGTCGCGACGTCACTCTCGGTGATTCGTCGGATTCTTCCGTACCGCGCCGGTCTCGAATAGATCAATTGCTGGAGCGACACCCGGGCGCGGAGTACTTCCGCAGTGGGCCTCGGCGCGAAGGCCGAGCTTCCCCGGGTAGCCGGTCCACTACGGGAAGCTGGTAGGTAACGCATCGCTACGAGCGGTTTGGTGCTTGCCGGTAGCTGCTGTGTTCGGCGCCGGCTGGGAGCAACTACGCCGACAGCCGGGGAAGGTGGTTTCGACCGCTGACGCACGCCTCGGCTCGGTCCGCTCTTGAGCTTGGTGGGATCGATGGGTCCGGGGTTGTACGATCCTCCACCAGATGGAGGATCCCGTGGTCTGGGTGGTTGCCGGACGTCTTCGACGACTACGAGGTAGATGGTGGTGACGTAGGCCGGAAGTCGGCCGTCGACGGAATTTCCTTCCGAAACACTTGCGGCCGAGGTGATCTGCCAGTCGTCGGCTTCCAGGAGGCCCGGCATGAACCATGGTCGATGGATATCGAGGGCGGCATAACGAAATCGAACCCTACCCGAGCGCGCTGCGCGCCACGCATCCCATTTGGCTCTCGGCCCCGCGTCTCCCACCGCCAGGTTCAGATCGTCGACCGATGCCTCGGCGAGCAACCATGTATCGGTGGCCGACGCCGACAGCGGCGAAAATCCAGTGGGTGCATACGAGCCGGAAGCAGCGGACAGCAAGGCTGTGGGGTCAAGTTCGTGGTACTGCGTGCTCGCTTCGGGCTGCGAGGAACGCTGCGCGAGGCTTTTCAGGGTGGAAAGTGCAGATTCGATCGCGACTTTGTGCCCCTTGGCAATCCAATCCGCTGCTGCCACAGACAATGTCCCGGAATCCGCTCCCGAGGCCTCGAGTTCGGCATAGGCAAGGCGATATTCTTCGTACATTTGAAAATCCCGGGTGAGCACCTCTTGGCCGTGTGGTCCTTCGTATAGCAGCGCCCGGGCCCTGTTCCACGCATCATCCTCCCTTTTTGTCCATGGCCGGACAGCGAAGGTCATCGATCCCAGCATCTGCCGGTACAGCTCCCATAACACGACCGCTGAGAACGGCTCTGCGTAGCGTCCCTTCCGCGGGACGAAGTTGACCATCCGTGCGAATTCACTGGCAACCTCCAGGTCGAGCATCGTCTCGACGGTCGTCAGGTCCACAGGGTCATAGGCAAAGGGAGTCGCCGGCCATGTCACAAAGTCGTCTATGGCTCGCTGGGCACCGATCCATGCCGCAAGCCCGACGTGTAGCCCGTCCTGCATCATCGCTGTCAGCCTTCAGATCCACTTTTTGACTTCAGAATTCGGGTTGGCGGTCTGCGGAAACAGAACTGACAGAAAGCCAACCAGCTGTAGTCCTCGAACGTGAATGGAGGAGCCCTGAATATCCAGAACGCTCTCGTGGCGACGATTGGATTGTTGGTAGCTTCCGCCGAGTGAAAACGGTCCGAATCCGAAACTTGCCCCTCCTCCGGAACTGGACTGGTATGAATTCAGGAGGCTGGAAAGCTCAGATGAATTGATTCGGAGATCTCGAATGAACAACGCTTTCGTCGGGTATCCGATCATGGCCCCTGATGGATCTTTTTTACCGTCGGAGTGCAGCTTTCCGTAGTCCCGGATGAAGGTATCTTTGGGTCGCCAGCCGGTGGAGAGGAACCAGGATGGATTGAATGCCGGCCGCATGATCTCCACAGTTGTATATTCGAACGACATTCCGAATGATTCGTTGCGGAAATCCGAGCTGTATTCCGTGACGGTCCGCCCCCCGCTGCCGCCGACGGAGAACAAGCCGAAACTGATTCCGGCTCGCCCCGAGGCGCTGTACGATCTTGATGCAGAAGCGTAACGCTGATGCAGTTTATGCTCTTCGAATCTGGACCATCCCGGTGATCGAGCGAATGACCCGGGTAGGACCGAGGCAGGAAAGAATGAATATCCGAAGGCTCCGTTGGTGTTGTTGTCGATATCATCGAGAAGCTCGAGTAGATTCTCTTTCCAACGAACCATCGAACTGCCTAGAATATGACTGATCTGTGCTTGCGCACGCTCGATGTCGGATTTGTAACCGGTAGCGTCCCAGTCGCGTAGGGCCTGCGTCGCCCGGTTTCGATAGATTCCACCGCTGCGTTGCCATTCCACGAGATCGGCGGCCGTTCCGTTGTTGGCTCGTGCAAGGCGCGATGCATAGTCGATAACCGCGTTCTCGTATGCAAGCTTCTTTGCGGTGTACATGGTCATCGCCCGACTGTCCCGGTATTCGATCTCTTTTTCGCCGAGAAACCCCTCGACCTCCACCTCTTGCCCGAGCAGGGCGCGGGCCCTTTCGAGGGCCTCCTTCTGCGTCGCCGTCAGCTCTTCGTCGGCGACTTCGCACCGCTCGAGAGTGTCCTTGTACACCTGACTGAGCGTTCGGTTGGATTGTGAATAAACCACCGAGACGTGTTTGTGCTTACCGGCACCCGGAGTGGCAGACCACTGAGAAGTGGCCTGCGTCGGCATGGTGTTCGGGATGAAGTCGACCAGTCTCGACCACTGCTCCCAGCCCCCGAGGAGATTACCCTGGTACATGATCTTGGCATCCTCGATCGCCTGCGTCCGGTCCACGCCACCCTCACCCATAAGAGCGTCAACGAGTTCGCCGAAGTCTGGCAGTGTGAGTCGCGTAGGCGGGGCATACGGTCCAGCAATGGCGAAATCGAAGGCGCTTTCGTGAAAGGGTATACCTGGCATCATCCAATTGAGGTTGATATTATCCGGCAATGGCAGTTCGGTGCTCCCACCTGTGAGGCCGGCATAGAGGGTGTCGATCACAGTGGCCATGAGATCTTTGAGGTCCATTAATGCCCTCCTCGAGTTCGTCGAACCAACCAGGCTCTCACCGGCACGATCTCGGATGAAGAAGATCAGCAACGCCGTCTGTGCAATTATGCTCCCTCGAGCGAAGCCTGATCAATGGTGCTGTCCGCCCCAAAAGGCATAGGTTCGGTATCGGCCATGGCATTTTGGAGTAAATCTGGTTACAACCGACAGGGCGTGCACCGAGCAATGGATCAACGGCTAACAGAGCAAGGATCAGAGACTTTCGGTTCTTTCGTCACCTGTGATGAAATAGAAGCAGGCGGGAAACACTGCATGGCTCATACATGTTCTGGATCCGGTGCAGGTGGGGGTTGTCGCGGCAGTCCGCAATCGTCGCGCCGATACATGGCAGCTCTGCGCGAGCTCCGGCGGGTTGAGAACCTCGAAGTCGTGCCCCAGCAGAATCATATGCAGGAGTACGGCATCGAGACTGTTGTCAACTGCGTCCGGTGAGTGAAGTGGGCGGTCGGAGCCCATGGTTAGCTGACCTTCGCCGCCGATTTCGGGATCCATCCGATGACGTTGACCAAGTGGATGCGTCAAGCCGATATCGACGAGGGCACCAAGCCCGGAACGACCCGTAGCGAGTCCGATGAGCTGCGGGAACTGCGGCGCCGCAACCGATTGCTCGAGCAGGGGAACGAAGTGCTGCGCCGGGCGGCGGCGTATCTGTCTCAGGCGAATCTTCCGGGAAAAGGCTCTACCCGCTCGTGAGTGAGCTCGCCGCCGACGGGATTCCCGTCGCGGTGACGTGCCGGGTCCTGCAGCTTGCTCGACAGCCCTACTACCGCTGGTTGAACAGTCCCGTTACCGACTCCGAACTCGTCGAGGCATATCGGGCGAATGCATTATTCGACGCCCATCACGATGACCCGGAATTCGGCTATCGGTTCCTCGCCGACGAGGCCGGCGTCGCGGGTGAGTCGATGGCGGAGCGCACCGCCTGGCGGATCTGCTCGACCAATCGCTGGTGGAGCAGGTTCGGCAAACGCCGACGCGGGAAATCCGGCCGTCCCGGACCGCCGGTCCATGATGATCTGGTCCGTCGCGTGTTCACCGCGAAAGATCGGAATCGGTTGTGGCTGGCCGATATCAGCGAACATCGAACCGGTGAAGGCAAGCTCTATATTTGCGCGATCAAGGATGTTTTCTCCAACCGGATCGTGGGCTATTCGATCGACTCGAGGATTAAGTCCCGGCTCGCGGTCACCGCGTTGAACAATGCTGTCGCCCGCCGTGGTGAGGTCGCCGGCTGCATAGTCCACACCGACCGCGGGTCGCAATTTCGTTCCCGGCGTTTCGTTCACGCCTTGAACCGGCACCGGATGGCCGGGTCCATGGGCCGCGTCGGCGCGGCCGGTGACAATGCGGCGATGGAAAGCTTCTTCAGCCTCCTGCAACGCAACGTGCTGGACCGGCAGCGGTGGGACACCCGCGAACAACTACGGATCGCGATCGTGACCTGGATCGAACGGACCTACCACCGCCGACGCCGCCAAGCCCGCCTGGGCCGGTTGACCCCGGTCGAATACGAAGCGATCATGACCCCAGCAGCAGCCGGTCAGGCTGCCTAACCATTGGCCTGCCCCACCAAATGGGTTCCAGTGGCGGTGGCTAACTGGCAGCGGTGATGGGTGTCTTCTCGGAGAGTAGCTCGAACTCGATCGGGGTGCGGTAGCCCAGGGACGAGTGGCGGCGTTGGCGGTTGTAGAAGATCTCGATGTAGTCGAAGATCGCGTTGGCGAGTTCGAGGCGGGTTTTCCATTTCTTGCGGTCGAGCAGTTCGATCTGCATGGACGACCAGAATGATTCGATCATGGCGTTGTCGAGTCCGTCGCCGACGGTGCCGAAGGATGGCAGCAAGCCGGCCGAGCGGATCGTCTCACCGAAAACCCAAGAGGTGAACTGACTTCCATGGTCGGCGTGCACGATCCCGCCGGGTGCGGGGCGTCGGTTCCGGATCGCCATGTCCAGGGCATTGACGACGAGGCTGGAGTCCTGACGAGAGTCGATGGACCAGCCCACGATCCTGCGGCTGAAGGCATCCAAGACCGCGGCGCAGTAAACCCGGCCTTCCCTCGTTCGATGAACGGTGATGTCGGTAACCCACAATTCGTTCGGTTTCAGCCGATGGAATTTGCGGTTCACCAGGTCCCCTGCAGTCACCACACCGCGGAGGCTCTTGACCCGCGCCGAGGCCGGCAACCCACGGATGCCGGCCAGGGTCATGAGAACCGAAACCGTGCGAGAGCAGACCTTGATACCCATCGCCATCGTGAGTTCGGCGTGGATTCTGCGGTAGCCGTATGTTCCTCGGGACGCGACGTGGACTTCGCGGATCAATCCGGTCAGCCATTCGCGCCGCAGTTGGGTCGGTGTCCGCGGGCGTCGTTTGGCTTTGTAGTAGTCCTGTCGGGCGACTCCCAGGATGCGGCAGCATCGGTCGACCGGCGCCCCAGCGGCGACGAGGCTGTCGATCACCGGGTAGAGCCGCCTTTTGGGCCGGGGACGTCCTCCCCGAGGAATTTCGCGGCGTGGCGGATGATCGCCAACTCGCTCTCGAGCTCCCGTATCCGGCGGCGAGCCGCACGTAGCTCGGCCGACTCGACCGACGGCTTGCCGGGACGCAGTCCGTGGTCGATGTCGTCCTGGCGCAGCCATTTCGACAGTGTGACCGGGTGGATGCCGAGCTCGATCGCGGTCTGCTTGGCGGGTTTGCCTGCCCGGACCAAAGCAATCGCGCGGGTCCGGAACTCGGTGGGATAGGCGCGTGGCACGTGGGTCAGCCTCTCGGTAAGGCTGCCGGTTAGCAACCGGAGTTGGAACCCAACCGGTGGGGCAGGTCATCGATCTGGCTTGCCGACAGGTGAGCCTGGAAGGATGTCACTGTGCCCAAGCCCTATCCCCAGGAGTTCCGCGACGATGTTGTCCGGGTCGCCCGCAACCGTGAGGACGGAGTGAATCACCCCACCCGGAAACTGACCCGCGAGGAAATCGGTCGACTGACCAACTTGCTGGGAGGCATGACAGCGGTGCTGCGCAGAGCAGAACCGGCCAAGAAACTCGAGCTCTACCGGAAGTTCGGCCTGAAACTGGCCTATGACCACACCGTACGAACGGTGGTGGCCGGAGCCGCTCCGCCGCCACCCGTGGGCGTACTGGTTGTGTCCGGAGGGGGATACCTGCGCTAACCACAGAGATCAGCCTGCGGAAGCGGTAAAACGCTGACCATTTGGAATCTATGCCGGCTCAATTGTCGCTGGCAGCAAGCGCGGGCGGCTCTCGGGAAGTCGGCTCGGGCCCTGCATGGTCGGTTGCCGGGCCGTAGTTCTCCACTCGGTCGACAGCCGCGGCATGCAGGTGTGGCCGAGCTGTGAGTTGAATCGACTCGCGAGCCATGTTGTCATGCAAACGGGGTCGCTTGAATACGCCAAATTCTCGAACATCGTTCAAGATGGTCTGGTGCGTGTCGATCCCCTACCACGCGGGGGATCTCTGGGTCAACCCGCGAGCCGGGGCGGCCCCTGACCGCGGGACGGTAGTCGACGCTGGCACGCGGGGGCGATGATCGCGGCGGAAAGCGGAACCGGTTGTGTCTGTTTGCATCCCGATATGTTCGAAAGCCAGTATGCTCCACGCGTATCTGCATCGACTGATGCTCAAGTATGTGGGGATTCTGTATGGGGAAAACGCTGCTTCGGCTGAGTATTTCAGCAGCGCGAAAGATGAATAGTGGATGTCACCGGTGCCTTTCGTTCGCAATCAGACCAAGCCTGGATAGGGAGCCGAGGCGGACTCGGCCAGCACGTGAGCGGACCGATCGGTTTGTTCTGCGGGCGGTGATGGATGCGTTGGACAGCATCGAGTTCAAGAACGCCGATATCGAACAGGCCATCAGCAGTATGGCGATGCGATCGACACGGCTGCACCCAGCCGCACAACGCTACGCCGAACACGCCGCCCGGACGTATGCGACGAATTCCTCCGCGCTGAAACCGGTTCCAGGGGTGTGGGTGGTGCAGCGACAGAGCCCGAATGCGTTGTGGGAGATGTTGGCTTGGGGACGCCGGTACGAGTCGTTGTCCGCGGCCACTCGGGAGTTGCGGCTGCTCCGGATGGGGTCGGTCGTTGGGCGCGCTGACAGCGATGACGATCGTGCGGCAGCGGCGATAGCGGCCTACGTGACGGCGTTCGGCGCTGCTGGTCATTGGCCGCACCCGAGGTCTGAGCCGTTCGAGCTCGGGCCGTGTGAGGGGATAGAGCGTGCCCGCGTGCTGGAAGTAGGATTGTTCGACGGCTCGGTGCGGGTTCTGTTCGACGGCACACCGCAACAGGCGCAGCGTCGCTACGACGAATACGGGCGTGACGCCATTGCCGAACTAGCGCGACGCGATGATGCGCGCCCCGGGAGGGCCTGCGGCGAATGCAAGGTGATGGATCGATGTGACGCCGTCGCGCGGATAACCGGCATGTTGGGAGTCGACGCGCCGGCCGCGCCATTGCGGACGACCTCGATCAGCGACCTCCGCTACTACCGCACCTGTCCGGCCCAGAGCTACATGTACAGTATTCACCTGCCCCGAATTTCCGAGTACAGCCCGGAAGCGGTGCTCGGGCAGGCAGTGCACCGCTGGCTGGAGGACATCCATGCCTCTGGCGATCCCGTATGCACTCCGGAGCAGATGTCCTCGGACATCGCGCCGTGGTCAGCAGGGCAATGGAAGATCGGCGGCGATGAAGCCGCTCTCGGTTCGGCGATGCTCCGCAACCATGTAGGTATGTGCCCGTTCACGGCGGGTGCGGCGATCACCAAAATCCGGACCGAGCCCACACTGAGTTTCTTCGACCCGGCGGCGCAGACGGTAGTGATCGCGAAACCTGACCTGCTGTACTGCGAGGACGACGGGTGGGTATGGCGTGAGACCAAAACTACCCAGCGGACGTCCAAAGCCGAGGGGGATGAGTTGCTGGAGTCCTACCCACAACTGGCGTTGGCAGTGGTGGTTTTGAGCGGCGGCGCGCTAGGAGGTCGTGCCGACACCTCGCGAGTCGAGCTCGAACTGCTCCGCCCCGATGGCGCCGAGCTTCACCTCATCGACCCCAGCGACCCTGAAAGGGCCGCCTACGCGCGTCGGGTTCTGCGGGAGCTGGCCACTCCCTGGCGGCTGGATGAGCAGTTCGATCCGCGACCGACCAAAGCTTGTCGGTGGTGTCCTGTATCCAGGTGGTGTCCGAGTTCTCCTGTCACTCAATATGAATGAATCGGAGGCTTTACCCGCGATGACCCCCACCGGCGCGCCTGCAGCGCCAATCATCGACAGTGAATCCATCGTGCGACTGGTCGCCACAGCGATGGTCCAACTGTCCCAGCAGCGCGGCCCGAGCAAGACGATCTATCCCGACGTTGTGCAGAAGGCACTCAACCAGGTTGTACTGCTCGCGCTCGAGCGTGGAGATTCGCCACCGCAGAGCGTGGCCGACCTGGTTCGCTGGGCCCAGCGACCTCTCGGTGAATGGCCGCTGGACCTGCCGGCCGACCTGGCTGCCGACGACACCGTGCTCGTCGACCCCGAGACGGTGACCCCGACACAGCGGTGTCTGGAATGGCTCATCGACGCCGGGGACACCCTCGGCGAGCTAGTCGAGAACAAAGTGATGCTCGGAGCCCTCGCGAAAACTCAATCGGCACAAGCCCCTGATGCCTATACCGAGTTCCGCAATCTGCTGATCACCAAGCCGGTGCTCACCCAAGCCGAATTCCTGTCGATCACCACCATCAACGTCGAGCTGGAGTTGCTGGGCGAACAGATCAAGTACTCCTACCGACCCGCGCCCTCGTCGTTGCGCCGCCACGGGACCTACCACCGGTGCGGACGCTGCAACGGGCTCCTCGTCCCGGTTGGCAACGAGGGGTTCCGATGCGAACTCGACCGATGCCGCCGGGACGGCGTTGTCGTGGGAGACGCAATCGACCCGGGCCGACATCAGCTCGTGTACCAGCTCCTGCGACCGCTTCGCGTGTTCGTCACCGGTCCGGGACTCGCGGAAACCGACCTGCAGACCGACCTGGAATCGCTCGGTTTGACGGTCAAGATGTGGCCGGAGTTCGACAACTACGACCTGCAAGTGATCTTCGGCAACGGGACAGTGTGGGCGATCGATGTGAAGGACTACGCCAACCCGGCGCTGCTGGCTCGGCGCGCCACGCCGCTGCGGAAACAACCGCACTATGACCGCGCGTTCCTGGTGATACCGCAGTACCGGTTCGACGACCGTCCCGACTACCGAACCGTGTTCCACCACCACGTGGACCCCAAGGTCCGCGACCAGCTGGAACTCGTGACCGACACCGAGGTCGTGGCGGCCGCGAAGAAACAACTCGGTACCCACACCACCCGGCGGTTCGATCGGAAGGAACGGTAATGCGGTCACGCAGCGGATGGCATAACAAGCTGGCCGCGCAGTTGCGGCCAGCCTGGCCCACCGCACATGCGGGATTTCGCCCAGGCGATCTCCTCGATGTCGAACTCGGCCTCTATGTGCAGTATTGCCTCAACCCGCAGCGTAATGCCAGCGATGCCGGGACCCTGCTGACCGGCTACCCGTTCGGTGAGGTCTTCGGCGACGTCACGACCGAGGAGGATCGCCGCAGAATCGGACGCGCCCGACACTACCTGTGGGACTTGCGCCGCCGCCACGAATGGCGTCAACACCTCGCCTACTACCTGAGCATTCCGGTCGACCTGCGCGGCTTCGACTTTCCCGACATCGACAGTCCCCCCGTTCGACTCGTTGTCAGCCACGCCCCAAAACGTTTCGACGTGTTCGACGAACTCCTGGAGTCGCCGCCACTGTTCGCCACACACACAGTCACCCCCGCCGAGCCAGGGGAGTACGACTTCATGGTCCGTGACAGCTGGCAGTCGGTCACATTCCCTCTAGAACTTCTCCGCAACGACCCAGCAGCACCGACCCACCAGCTCAGTCAGCCCGCGATCGGTGAGGCAGGACCTATTGAGGCCACCTGGGAGCAACTCGAGCAAGCCGCCCGTGACATGGATGCCGCCGAGCCGGACGAACGGGACCGAACCTGGTTCGCCCGACTCGACCGGGTCCGGCTGCTCACTCGCAACACCGACCTCGGGGAATTCGCTCGCTCGGACACCCTGAGGATCGATCGGCTGCTGAATCTGGTCGGTATGGTCGGTGCCGGCAAGTCGACCTTGCGTGACATCCTCGCATACTGGGTGATCAAGAAGCAGGGGCGCCGAGTAACCATCGTGGTCGGTGATGTCGCCGAAGTCTTGGCTGTGACACAACGATTCACCGGACTCGGGATTGCGGCTGCACCTGTCCTGGGGCACTCGACACGTCATCGAAATATCGAGCGGCTGCATCGTCGGCTCGCCAGCAGCGGCGCGGACAGCATGATCGACCACGACCATCCCGGGTTCGCCTACCTCAGTAGTGCCTGCCCCACGGACGCATTGCGCGGTGTGCAAGCACGCAAGGCATTGCGCATCGGTGAAGCACCGTGCTACAGCCTTTACGCCGCCGACAACGACACGGACACCGATATCGAATCCGACGGTGCCCAAGCCGAACCGCGGCACCCCCGCAAAGGGCGGCACTCCTGCCCCCTGTGGTCTCGCTGCCCGCGCCACCACGCTCCGCGCGCGCTGGTCGACGCCCTGCTCTGGGTGGCAACCCCAGCCGGATTAGTCCATAGCGCGGTGCCCGCACCACAGAACCGCGAGCAGATCCGATACCTCGAACTTGCGTGCCGTACAAGTGGCCTGATCGTCATCGACGAAGCCGACCGAGTACAGATGCAACTCGACAGCATCTTCGCCCCCGCGACCACGTTGGCAGGGCGTTCGCCCAACTCCTGGCTCGACGAGGTGGCCGGCCACAAAATCAGCGAACTTGCCCGCGACGGCCGTCTGCAACTGTCACGCCACGACGTCGATGACTGGACCAATGCGGTGAACACCGTGAACTCGGCCGTGGACCGATTCTACGGACTGGTCATCAACCACCCGGAATTGTTGCGCTGGATCGGTGAAGACTACTTCAGTGCCTTGACCCTGCATCGCCAGCTGATCGCGGACTGGTTTCCGGAGCAGCGTCGAACCGACGGCACCCGTGAGCCGCTGCCCGCCGAGGCTGCTGCCCGGGTCCAACGATTGAATGCAGTCTTGGATCTGTTCCGCGACGATCCCGTGCGCGAGCGCGACGGCACCGAAGCCGACGCAGATGCCGTGGCACAGGTCAACCAGCTGGTCCGAATGACTCTCGGGCTGCTACACGCGCACCGCGAGTCCACGACTCGGCAACGTGTCAAGACCGTACTGCTCGACTTTGTCGGCTCCGACGTCATCGCCGAGGACGAACTAGACCAGTACACGCTGCGATTCGAATTCACCCTGATCCTGGCGGCGCTACACAATCGACTCGACTTCATGACCATCGTCTGGCCGCGGGTCGAGCCGGCATTGAACCTGGAGACCACCTCCAATGTGCTCTCACGCCGGCCACCCAAGGATTACGAACCAATTATCCCCGAATCCCCGATGGGCAACATCCTGGGCTTTCAATTCCGCCCGGGCGACCGCGACAGCGACGGTCACCGAAGCGGGGAACTTCGATTCTTCCGATGCAGCGGGGTGGGTCGTGAACTGATGTTATCCCTGCACGACCTGCCCTCGGTCGATGCTCGCCCGGGGGCGAACATCCTGCTCATGTCCGGTACCAGTTGGGCGGGAACCTCGAGTCGATTCCACATCCATGCCGCGGTAGGCGCGATCTTGCAGCCACACGACGACGAGATCCGAGCAGTCCGCGCGACAACTTTCCGGCCCGGATACCTCTACTGGCCGACAACCGAAGGGGCGCAGGAACCCATCAGGCTTTCCGGAGCGCACGCCGACCGTCGACGGGCTGCCCTGCACCAGATGCTGACTCAGCTCGCCACCCCCGACCGAACCCTGGCTGACGCGGTCAGCCTGTTGCAGACCGAGCTCGACGAGATCCGTTACGAGGATCCCGACCGTGCCCGGGTACTGCTGCTCGTGGGCAGCTACGACGACGCGAAGTTCGCCGCGGAAACACTCAACGAGATCCCGGAATGGACAGGTCGAATCACCCAGCTCATCGCAGATGATGCCGATTTTGACGATTCATGGTCCGCGATGGCCGCAACAGGGACACACCGTCTGCGACGAGGAGATGTCGCGAAATTCACCGGGGAGGTACTGGTTGCTCCGCTGCTTGCGGTCGAACGCGGCCACAACATCGTGTTGGCCGGTGGAAAGGCCGCGATCGGCACGGTGTACTTCCTGGCACGCCCCCACCCACGGCCCGACGACATCAGCCTGGCGATCCAAGCCATCAACGACTGGGCCGTTCGTGAAGTCCGCAGCAGTGCCTTTGCCAGAAAAGCGCTGAATGCGGGTACGCTCGACCGCGCGGGCATCCGATTCCGCGCTCGCGCGACCGCAGAATGGCACCGTCTTCTGACACGGCGGATCGCCTGGTCCAGTCTCGACGACACCGACAAAGCCCACTTCACATGGGACCAACTGGTCGTCATGTGGCAGGTCATCGGTCGTCTCGTCCGCGGCGGTGTGTCGGCCCGGGTCGTATTCGTCGACGCGGCGTTCGCACCCCGGGAGGCCGCGTTCCGCGGCACAGACACCGCGGCAACCAGCCTGCTCGCCAGCATGCGTGAGGTCCTCGCCCCCTACTTCGACGAAGAGTCCGACACCGACCCGATGGATCGGTCCCTCGTACAGGCACTGTACGAGCCGCTGTTCCTTGCCCTGTGTTCGCTCGACGCCGCCCTCGTCTGAAACCGGAGAAATCTCTGATGGCCGCACGCTTTGACCAGCTCGAAACCGCCGTTTTCGTTCCCTCGCCCGACCTCGACCATCTGCCCCGCGTCTTTCACACCCTATCCTTTCCTGAGGCGTGGCACGAGCCGATCCTGGACCTCTACCGGTCCGCCAAGCCGGAGGCGCGACGTGAGAAAGTGCAGCGAGTCCCGATCCGTGCGCTCAACGCGGTGCTGCGAACTTTGACCCCGGATGTGATCGCTGTGGGAAGGGATGCCGAGTTCGAGCCAACACGGCCCTGGCTGTACTCCCGGGAACTGGTGAAATCCTTGCCATTCCGTCGCATCCTGCAGGCGTGGCTTCGATCTATGAATCCGTCCGAAGAAGGATTCGCACAGTTCAAAGATACCTTGAACACAATCAAGATCGACAATCTGGACTGGGAGCAGCAGACGGTCAATCTGCTGGACCACACCATATCCGAAGGGGGCACCTGTATACCCGACGCCCACCTCTACACTCTGCTTCCCGCGATCGTCGCCGACCGAATTCAAGCTCTTGCCTCCTACGAATATGCAGGCAAGCGCGTCACCTTCAAACAGGTAACCACCGGTAACTACGGTGGGGCCGAGCTGATGTCCTGGCCACCACACAAGTACGAGAGCTCGGGCCGAAGATCCGGTGACACGACTACGTGGCGCTACTCGGGACTCATCCGCATCTCTGTGCGGACCGCACCGTTCTCGCCGGTCCCACGTATACACGTGAGTTTCGGAATCCGACGGTGGGTCACCAAACCTCAGCCGTTCACCCGAGGCCGGGGGATCAGCGCCTATCTACTCGCCGCCGACCCGCTGATCGCCGACACATCCACACCAGACCGGTTCGCCATCGCAACGGTAGAGCGGATACCCCAGACCGAAACGATGCGATGGCGCTACGGTGGCCCAGAAGGGTTGCTCACCAGCCTGTCCGCCATCGAAAAGTTGCCGGACCCCACGGTTTTTGTGAAGGATCCGGCGAGCTGGATCGACGACCGGGAAGAGGCGAAAGCTGCGCTTGTTCATCATGCTGTGATGGGCTCCCACGGAGTCGGAACCGGACTGATGCCTGCGGAGCGAAGCCGTCTCCTCAGGTGGGTAAGCCAGGCATTGGAGCCCGAATTCGTCCCTGCCGGACCTATGACCCGCAGCTCGATCTCACGCCGGCAATCACGACAGTTGATCAAGAAGGTGTCGGTGCCGTCCGATCCCAAGTCCGAGGAAAAGGGCCACCAAGCGCGTGCGATAAACACCGAGATCAGCAAGGCGAACGCGACCATCCGAAGAGAATCGGTCGCTGCAGCCACCGGCGGCATCCTGTCGATACTGGTGTTTCACCAAAACGACGCCCGTATCCAATCCGCGATCAAGGCCGCGATAGAAGCCAACCTCGGACTCGACGAGTTCCAAACTGAGGAAACAGCATCGACGTGGCGGTGGGACGCACCGGATCTGACAGTCGATGTACGACTCGAACCGCTCGGTGAGCTCGGCGCCCCATTGGAGTGGCAGGGCAAGGCACCTTCCAAAGGCAAGAAGCACGAGCTGGCCACCGACGAACGCCGCCGCGCAACCACCGACCGAATCCGCCAGATAACCGCAACCTCGACAAGCGCACCGAAACTCGGGCTCATCGTCCTGCGCGGGAAAGACAACTTCCCGAAGCGCACGACCGACCCAAAATTCTCGATCCGGATGGGATTCGCCGAGCACGGGATCGTCACCCAATTCCTGCGCCCGATCGTCACCGACGACGACCTCAAGAGCCTCGACCATAGGGTCCGTGGATCCTGGGACGACTGCTTGCGCCAAGTAGGGGCCCGCTTCATCCCAGGGTCGAACGCGATGGTCGATGTCCCGGACAACCTCAACCAGGTCGCCCTATGGTTGGTGAAACGCCAGGTCGACAACACCAACTCCCTACCTCAGTTCACGCCGATCGCAGTGTTGATTCGCCCCGGCCAAACCACGATCATGGCGTCCAGCCCGCTACACCGAGGATGGGTGCCGTACCCCGAACTGCTCACCAGCCTGACCGGACAGGTCAGGAGCACCGAGTGCAAAGACCTCGCAGCGCAGCGCCACCACACAGCACGGTTCGTTCAACAAATCCTCTCCGGGCTACGCGGCAAACCCACACTGCTGTTGACACATGCCCAAAACACGCGCGGGCGGTGGCCCTGGCTGACGAATCCGGGCCTGGTCGACGGGCGGATAAGCCTCGGCGATGGACCACTTCAGCGGCTCACTATGCAGGGACCTCACCTGCGGATCGTTCGTGTCGCCACTCACGACCGCGACGAGACCCCGCCATGCTGGGGTTTCAACGGCACCGGAGCCGTCGGCATCAGCAAAGGACTGTGGCTGCCACGCGGGCACGATGCCACCACACGCGTCTTCTACAGCACCAGCGAAAAATCCAGTACACAGACCTCGGTCAAGGTTGACGACTCCAAACTCACACCGACCATCCGGACTGACGGTGTGGCCGATCCACGACCAAATAGGAATGCGTGGAATCCGAATCTGATCGAACTCGCGATGATCGGATTCACAGACCGCGACGAGGCCGAGCGATGGGCCTTCTACCTCCATCAACAGCGTTCTGCAGAGGACTACCGTGACGAGCTGAGGTTGCCGCTGGCCTTGCACATTGCTCAGTTGGCCGACGCCTACGCCCTTCCCTACGATGACGAGGAAGAGGACGAGGATGGCCAACTTGACCATGACGGAGACCAGGAAGAGCGGCAGCTGTCGTTCGCCTTTGACGTGGGCTGAGCGTGGCATGGTGTCGAACCGCCTACTCCAGGGTTGCCGGAGGATGCTCGTGTATCCGACTGGATAGGGCGGGCCCGGCAGGGGCTCGTGTGCCCTGCCGGGCGCCGAATCTGGAGTGGAACCGCTCGTTGCCTGCGCTTATGTCGACTGTGAACCCAATCGGAAAATTCGTCGGGAAGTGTCGGTTGCCGAGGATAGAGTTAGCGTTGAGGAGGTCGACGATATCCTCGACCGCATCGAGGTTTTCTCGTCGTTAGCGGCCGTCTTCGGATTCCCGCCGGCGTCGAGTCAAAGCCCTGTTGGGCGCCGAGGGGCGAAATCCAGAACGCACATGCGGTGCGCGGCGTGTCCCGGTGCACGCCTGAACACGTCTCGCGTGCTCCGGATATGGCCGCTACGAGGCTTGGGTCTTCGGCTGCCGCCACGGGTCCGGGAGGTGAATGCTGCTACTGTGCCGCCTTGGAGCTTGGGTCGGGCAGGGTTTTGGTCAGTGGAGGTGTTGGCGCGTGGCGCGCAAGGTGGTTGTCACTGTGATCGACGATGTGGACGGTGTGTCGGCTGCGGCCGAGACTGTCTCGTTCGGTATCGACGGTGCCGGGTACGAGATCGATTTGTCCGAAGCGAATGCGCGTGAGTTGCGCGCTGGTTTGGACAAATGGATCCCGTTCGCGCGCAAAGTCGGAGGGAGGGATCGGCGCACTGCCGCAGGCTCGGCGGGGCGGCAAAAGGATGCCAGGGCGGTGCGTGAGTGGGCTCGCCGCAACGGTCATGATGTGCCCGGGCGTGGTCGGATTCCCTCCGCAGTCCTTGAGGCGTATCACCGCGCGGTGAGTTAGTTCCACCGGAGCGTTGCTCCGCGAGAATATTGAACAACGTCGGCGTAGACATTGTCCATGGTTTCTACGTGGGTCCCGCGGTGGCCCTTTTGCGGTGCGCGACTTGGGTTCGGTCCAGGCTGCCTGTGATTGTGTATGCGGAACCGGTGAGTAGCTACGTCCCATAGTTGCAATATTGCGATCGAGATATTGCGGGGAACGGTATTCGGTGGAGCGCCCGGGTCAGTGTAGTGGGCTGGGTGTTTTCGTCGGAGTAGGCATCGATCATAATGACGGATAGCTATTGAGTATCGCCGACTTCAGTAGGGTGGCCCCTGACAGCCACCCGTAGATCGGTCGGCTGTCAACACGGGGCTGTCGGGCCTGCGGGGGTTTGCTGATCGATGCCTGCTTGCTGCCCACGTTTGGGTGAGGCGAACGAGGGCCCGCTGGTGCGGGAGTTGTCTCATTCGGCTGATATGTGTTTCCCGGTGGCTCGCTGATGGGTCGGCACTGGCTTGGGTCTGTGGCCGGTGACCGCGGTCAGCTCCGTCGGGCGCCTGCGGTCGGAGCCCGGTGGGCCGCTGGCGCTTGCTGTGTCGTCGTCGGAGGATTCCCGGATCTGTCCTGAGCCGGCCTCATGAGGCCGGCTCAGGACAGTAGTGTCGGCTCAGGAAAGATCTGGGTCGTTGTAGGGCATGGGAATCAGGGTGATGAGTGAGACGTCAGGAAGACGGTAGGCTCCGGTTTTCGTCATCGTGAAGGATGTCGATTCGCCTGTTGCGGGGGCGTGGCGATGGAGCAGGTCGTCGGGGGAGCGGCCGTAGGCGACGTCGATGGCCGATGTCCATCGGCGGGTGAATTCGTCATGGTGGCTGAGCTTTCGAAGGAGCTTTTTGGTTTGGCCGCTGTCGCGGTAGCGGCCGGCCAGTGCTCGGGTGATGGCCACGGTGTGGGCGGCTTCGCGATCGTGGTCGGGTGCTGAGTGCGCCGCGGCCGGTCCGAAGATCCAGGACAGCAGCGAATCTGCCTCTGTGAGTCCCGGCCAGGCGGTGTGAAAGCTGTTGTTGCAGGCCAGGATGTTGTACAGCGGGTCGACGTAGGCGCCGAGGATGCCCTTGATCTCGAGGTTGTCGAGGTGGGGTATCAGGCCGATGTGGTGCTGTAGTTGGACGCCGAGTTCGCCGGTGGCCGGAAGGTGGTGGGCGGGTTCGCGGAGTTCGTGCAGGTGCTGGCCGTGTTGGCTGTCGAGCCCGTAGGCGTCGATCAACCGGTCGAGTATCGCGCTGGTGGGGACGCGGAGGTTGCTCTCGATGTCGAATAGGTAGGACTGGCTGACCCCGTGTGCGTCGTAGGCGGCGCTTCGGCTGAGTCCCAGTTGCTTGCGGATGGCGAGGCAGGTGTCACCCAGTGTGGGTGGCAAGACCAGTAGTTTCGGTGTGGATGTTAGAGGCTGTGCAGCATTCCTGGGCAGCACAAAAATCCCCCCTTTCTGTGCGTCTCCGCCACCAGTGTGTGCGGAGTTGCGGTTGACTATCTCCCCGAGTCGATTAGTTCCTACCAGAGTCCGTATATGTCGGCAACCGGATACGTTTCCTGTCGGTCGCGGTGAGATAGCCAAGGGGGCGGGGATGTGCACGCTGAGACTCCTGCGGCTCGTCGTTTGACGCAAAATTTTTATTTTCACGCAGGCTGCGTGAATTCTTTCCGAACCTGCTGGATCTGTGGGTGTTCTGGGGTCACGCGGCAGCGCGTATACGCAGAAAACGGAAGGTCAGAACCCTGGCGCAGCATGAGGATCGGTGGTTTGGATGGTGGAGTACGACCGTCCTCCGGAAAGGAAAACAACATTGGATCCGAGCATGGTGATGGGTTGGGCTAACGACGCCCTGGTCTTGCTGTCGAGCGGTTTGTCGTTCGCCTCGCAAGCGTTGTGGCTCATCCTGTCCTTCGTTTGATCGGAAAACTCCCCGAGTAATGGCCTCCCGGCTTTCCCTGGTCGGGAGGCGCCCGGCGGGATATTTCCCGCATCCATTCATTTCCCCATTCTTTCGCCTTCATGACGAAGGGTTTATTTGGCATGCCCAAATCCATAAAAATTACCGATCACCTCGAGCGCGGGCCCGGTTATGGGCGCACGCGCCGCAGCGGCCGCATCATGCTGGCCGGGGCGATTCCCCTCGCTATCGCGTTGTCGGCCACCGTAACGGCCCACGCCGACGAGCAGCCCGCGTCGATCGCCGACCAGCCCGGGGTGACCAGCCCGCAACAGCCTGGCACCTCCGCCCCACCTCCTCCTCCACCTCCGCCTGCACCGGCTCCCGCTCCGGTGCCGGAGCCGCCGGTGTATTACGAGCAGTCGCCGGAGGTCCGCAACGCCGCGCCGTCGCGGCCCGCTCCGCCACCGCAGGAACCGGTGGCGCCGGTCCGGGTCGAGGACCTGCACCTACCTGCCCCCGTGCCGCCGGTCGCGCCGATCGAGCCGCCGGAGAACACGATCCGCATCGGGCAATGGCAGGCACCGAGCCCGCCATGGCTGCCGCCCGAAGCGCGCGACACCATCAACAATGTCGCCGCGACCGCAGAAGCCCACGTGGCGACCGCGCTGGACTCGGTCGGGATCCCGGCAGGACGCTCGGACCGGGTTTCCGGTGCCACCATGGCCGGTGCCGCAGTCGGCGGCGCCGCCGGAGCGGTCGCTGCGGGTGCACCCGCGGCCGCGGCCGGCGCTGCGGTCGGCGGGTTGATCGGCGGCACGATCGGCGGGATCGCCGGCGCCGCGGTAGGGACCGTGGTGGCGGTCCCTGTGGTCGGCACTGTCACCTCAGGGGTGGCCGGGACTGCACTCGGTGCCGCGGTAGGGGCGGCGGTCGGCGCCGTCGTCGCTGGAGTCCCCGCAGCTGTGGTCGGCGCCGCCGCGGTCGGCACCGTGGGCGCTGGATTCGGTGCCGGTGTGGGGGTCGGGCAGCCATGACCGCCGTCACTGCGAAGACCTGCGCCGTGACCGCCACCGTGGTGGCTGCGGTGTGCGCCGCACTCACCGCCTCCGGCATCGCGACAGCGCAACCTCCTGTCGGTGGCTGTGCACCACTGCATGTCCTCGGAGTGCAGGGCACCGGCCAGTCCTCCCCGGCCGCGGACCCGGTCGCCGATACCGGGGTGGTCGGAGCGCTGATCGGACCGGTCCTGGCGTCGGCGCCCGGTGCGGTGGCGCGCTCCTATATTCCGTATGCGGCCGGGTTCGGGGGCGCAGTACCCGGAGGTGGCGCCGCGCCGTATGCGGTGTCGGTGACCGAAGCCCGCCAGCGGCTCGACTCCGAGATCGGCGCGATTGCCGCCGCCTGCCCAAACACGATGTTCGCCGGTGTCGGGTATTCCCAAGGCGCGCAGGCCTTGTCGTGGCTGGCGCGCGACATCGGATCCGGTGCCGGACCGGTGCCGGCGGATCGGGTTGCCGGGATCGCGCTGTATGCCCATCCGGATCGCGCGCCCGGGTCACCGGTGTTCCCGGGCCGGCCGGGCAAGACGGTGCCCGACCCGGCCCCGGGCACCGCTGGCGGCGCGGTGGCAGGGGTGCGGTTCGCGCCGGCCGCACCGGGTGGTGGCGGGATCGCCGGCGGGGACATCGGGTACGGCGCGTTGACCGGCCGGGTCGCCGATATCTGTGTCGAAGGTGACCTTGCGTGCGCGGCGCCCGACCATGCGGCGTTACTGCGGCTCGGAGCGTTGATCGCGGCCCAAGCCGACCTCCGTGACCCGATCACCGCGCTCAACTCCCTGCACGGCCTCATCGCTACCGCGTTGGGGGCTGCGTGGATCACTGTGCTGCTCCACGACATCCACCTCACCGACGGCAACGTGGCCTACCGGCCGGAAAAGAGCTTGGCGCAGCGGTTGATCGACGCCGCGGACCCCCGCCACAGCGACCCCAGCCCGGCCGAAGCCGCGACAGCCGACGCCTGCTGGAGCGCGGTCGTGTCCACAGTGATGGCGAACCCTGCCGCGACCTTGCCTGCGTTGGCTGCCCAGCTCACGGCGGCGTGGGGGCAACTGGTCGCCGACAATGCCGCGTTGGTCGATCCGGCGGTGTGGATCCGATACGGGCACACCGTTTCCCGTCACACCGGCTATGCGGCCGGTGGACATCTGAATTCGGGAATCGCCTGGATGACCGCACTGGCCCAGGACGTGGAAGGAAGCCGGTCATGAGCAGCGGCAACTATCCAGTGGACGCGTTCTACGTCGCCCCGAGTGTCGGGTTCGATGTCCTCCCGGGAGCCCTGCTGCGTTACCGCTCCGCGGCCCTGCCGACGCTGGGCAGGCCGTATCAGGCGTGGCAGCTGGTGTATGCCAGCCGCACCGGCCGGCACTCCCCGATTCCGGCCTCCGGCATCGTCGTCGCGCCACCGACCCCCGGGCCGGATTCTGCGGTGGCGGTGTACTGCCCGCCGTTCCGCGGGCTGGGCGGCAGATGCGCGCCCTCCCAAGTGTTCACCGACGCGGCGCCGGATCCGGATCTTCGTGCTGTGTCCGCAGCGCTGGAGCGGGGCTGGATCGTTGCGGTGCCCGACGGCCAATGCCTTGGAGTGACAGGGTTGGGACCCCACACATTCCTCGCCGGCACCGATGCAGCGCACACGGTCCTCGACCTTGCCCGGGCCGCTCGCACGATCCCGGACCTGGATGCAGCCGGTGCGCCGTGTGTGATCTGGGGGTATGCCGACGGCGGCCGGGCAGCGGTGTGGGCCGCCGAATCCCAGCCCCGCTACGCCCCAGCGCTGGACCTGCGCGGTGTCGCCGCGGGAGCGGTGGTGGCCGACCCCGGTGGGCTGGTGCCCCGCCTGGACAGGGGCCCGTGGTCAGGGTTGGTGTTGGCCGGGCTGATCGGGTTGAGCCACGCCTACTCCCACCTGACCATCGACCACTTGTTCACCACGGGCGCGACCGCGGCCATCGCACATGCCTCCGGTTTGGATGCCGGGCAAATCCTCGACAGCTTCCGCGACCACCGCCTGGCTACCTGGTGCACACGCGCGGACCCGTGGAACGACCACCGGTGGCAGTACGTGCTCACCAGCGAAGCCACCGGCGCCCAAATCCCTGCAGTGCCGGTGCATCTGTATCACGGCAGTGCCGATGCACTGATCCCGGTGGAGATGGGCCAGCAGCTCTACGCCGAATACCGCCTCATGGGCGCAGAAGCGACCTGGCGTGACTACGACACCGGGCACACAGGCACGGCAGTGGCCGGCGCTGCCGACGCTCTCGACCAGCTCACCGAAGACCTGAACCACCTACCCGGACACCCCCGCCCACCCGCCGCCTGACCCGACCGAAAAGAGGTGACATCCCATGCACCGAGTCAACACCTCCGCGACCGTCGCCTGGACACTGTTTCGCGCGGTCGTGGTCGCAGTCGGAGCCGTCATGGTAGCCGCTGCAACGGTGTCTGCGGCTCCCACCGACAGCGGCACCCTCGGCGTGCGGTGCCCGCACGTGTACGTGCTCGGGGTCCAGGGCGGCGAGGAATCGTCTCCGGACGCACCGGCCGATAGTGACAGCGGCGCATTGGGACAGGTGTTCGGGCCGCTGCTCGCCACCGCAGGCGAATCGGTCCAGCGCGCGTATATCCCGTACGGCTACAACAACGACGGTGCCGTGGTGCCGTACGAGCAGGCCACCGCCGCCGCAACCGAGGACCTGCACACACGCGCGGGCGAAGTCCTGGACCGCTGCCCGGACACCAAGATCGCCGTTGCCGGCTATGCCCAAGGTGCAGTCGCGGTCTCGGAATTCGCACGCCGGATCGGCCGCGGCGAAGTGCGCGTGCCCGCCGACGCCATCGCGGGCATCGCGCTGCTGGCCCACCCCGGCCGCGCCCCGCACACCCCGGTCCTGCCCGGCCGCCCCGGCGACACGCGCCCCGCGGCGGCACCCGGCACCACCGGGCAGGCGGTCGCGCAGATCTCCCTGCACAATCCGGCATTGAGCGGCGGCGGCATCGCCGCCCACGGGCCCGACGGCGGGTACGGGTCGTTGACCGGGCGGGTCGCCGACCTGTGTGTCCCGGGCGATGCCACCTGCGATGCCCCGGTCGGTGGCACCCTGGCCACCACAGTCGCCAATATCGCCGCCCGTTCCGACCTGCGCGACCCGATCGCGGCGATCTCGACGATTTCACAAGCTCTGTCGGCCACGGTGTTCACCACCGCGGTGGCCGTGGTCAACGAAGACCTGACCGGCGCCACCCTCGACGAACTGTCCTACTCCCCACAGAAAACGATCGGGCAACGATTGGCCGAAGCATCGGCTCCCGGCGCGCGGGTGCCCGGACCGCAGGAAGCGCTGGCCGCCCTGCTCAAACTCGGCGGTATCGGCTTGAACGCAGTCGTGACTGTGGCGCGCACAGTGTTCACCCCGGCCACCATCGCCGAACTGGCCACCGTCGGAATGGCGAACCCCTGGGCCGCGGTCGCGGTCCTGGGCACCAAACTCGCCGGCGCCGTCGTGCAACTCGTCCCGCCGCACACCGCAAGCCGCTGGGCCAACGAAGCCTTCGACGCGATCACCACCACCATCACCGACCACAGCGAGCTCTACCAGGTCGCCAGCAGCGCCGGCTACAGCGACACCGTCGCCCGCCACGGCTCCTACAACACCACCGCAGCCGGCGTCGACGGTTCGTCCCCACTGGCCGAGGTTGCCGACTGGTTCCAAGCCCTGGCCACAGACCTCGCCGCAGCCACACCGACGCCACCGGCATCAACCGCTCCCACCGCGACATCGACCGCTCCCACCGCGACATCGACCGCGGCACCGAGCTCATCGACGTCGCCGCCACCCGGCCGCCACGGCGGCCCCTGAACCCCTTCGGAAGGACGCAAACCCAGCGGACACAAGTACCCCGTCTGCTGATTCGTCCCCTGACGTCCTTCCGGAGGGCCCGACCCAACACCCCCCGTAGGAGGTGAACACCATGCCCACCGGCAACCACACCGACCCCGGCACCGACCACGGATGGGGCTGGCTCGACGCCACCAACCCCATCCCACTCAGCAACCGGCGAGAACCCCAGCCGGACAACAGCAGCGACGTGTCACCGGCCGAACCCGCCGGGCCTACACGACTACCCGCGCCGGAGATGGTCGGTGGGTCGGCGCGGATGCCGACTCGGGCATGGGTCGCGCTGGCGGTAAGCCTGGCCGTGTCGGCCACCCTGATCTGCGCCGGCATACTCACGCTTCGCAGCGGCACCACAGCCGCCCCGGAGATGCCCTCCGCCACCGCCGCACCACCACCGTCGCTCACCTCGGCAGCGTCCTCCACCAGCGCGGTCGGCTCGGCGGCATGCAGCGGACTGAGCGGCGACATCATCACCGACACCGCCGGTGATCCCGCGACGGTGACCGGGGTGATCGCGGCCTTCGAACACGCCTACTACCGCTCCCGCGACGCGGTGGCCGCGCTGCGCCTGACCGCGCCGGAAGCCGGACTGGACCCGCAGCTCCTGGCTGCGGGGATCACATCGATTCCGGCGGACACCCGCCATTGCGTCGCGATCACCTCGATCGCCGACCACGTCGCGGAGGTGCACCTGGTCGAGGTGCGTCCCGACGGGCAGCGCCGGGACTACCTGCAGGTGATCAACGTGCGCCGCGAAGGCGAACACATGCTCATCACCAACATTCAGAAACGGGGCTGAGGAAAATGACCGTCGCCCTACAGATGCGCTCTCCCCGCCAGCGAGGCCTGGACCCCGGAACCGTTACCGCCCCGCCCCCACACCGGCGGGCCCCGGTCCGCGAGCACCCGCTGCCGACCACCGGCCCGCACCCGCCACTGGTCGCCGTGCTCGGCGCCCACGGCGGAGCCGGTGCCTCGACCTTGGCTCGCTGGTGGGCCCCAGCGGCCGACACCGGCACAGCCTGGCCGGGTAACCCGCGCACCACCCAGCAGGTCGTCATCGCCGCCCGCCTGTGCATCCCGGGACTTACCGCCGCGGCCGACCGGCTCCGCGAATGGCACGCCGGCCTCGCCCCCGAAGGAGTGACCGTGCTCGCGCTGGTGCTCACCGCCACCCGACCCGGCGCCACACCAGCCGCGGTCCGCCGCTACTGCGCCACCATCACAGACCTGGCCCCCTGCGTCTACCGGATCGCCTGGCACGACGAACTCGTCGTCCGCGAACTCGACGAGCTCGCCCGATACACCCCCAACGATCCGGCGCCGCCTCGACGTATCCGGTTGACCGACACGGTGCCTGCCGACGTGCACCGTGCAGGGACAGACCTCATTGCCCGGCTCGCCGCGATCCGCCCCACTCGCGAGGAGAAGGGGAGCCGGTCATGACCACGATTCTCGCGGCCGGCGACACGGTCGCTGTGCTCGCCCAGCAGATTCACATCACCCCCGTCACCCCGCCGGGCTCAGGGCAGCTGGTCAACCTGGTCAATTACCTGTCGTGGCTGGTCATGCTCGCCGGCATCGCGGCGCTGATCTACGCCGGCGGAAAATTCGGGTGGGAACGCTTCCACGGCGGCGCGGTCGAGTCACCCAAGATCATCCTCGCCGCGCTCGTCGGCGGAATCATCGCCACCAGCGCCGGAACCATCATGAACGCCGTCGTCACCGGAGGCGGCGGATGACCCCCTCACAGGATTCCAACCCGATTTTCTTCGCTGTCTCCACGAGCCGTGCACGGATACCGGCGGCACCGATCTCGCAGGGAATGTCCATGATTCTTCACCCCGATCTGCGCCTGACTGCACTCCCTATTGCGGACGGGCGATACCTGGCGGTCTCCCGGCTCGGGCCGCAGACCGGACCGGCCACCATCGTCTACCTGCACAGCCCGTTCACCAGCCCCAACTACTGGAGCCCGCTGACCACCTACCTGCACACCCGGCTCGACGGACGGATCACCCAGCTCACCTACCACCAGCGCACAGCCAACCAGCACCCGGGAAGCGGCTTCGCAGGCACTTCCACGACAGGCGCCGACGATCTCGACACAGTTCTGACCCAGGCGAAGGGAGCGGTCGTCCTGGTTGCGCACTCAGCGGCGGCCCGGCTGATGCTGTCCTGGATCGAGAAATACCCGCGCCCGGCCCGCACCGTAGCCGGGCTCGTGCTGCTCAACGGGGCGCTCGAATTCCCCGACACCCCGATCAATCCCGCGTGGCGGGTTCAAGACGAGCTGCTGGCCCACTTCTACCGACCACCCAGAAATACGGGACGACCGTGGCCCGAGTCAGATGGTCTGCTCGCCGAACGCCTCCACATCAGCATCGCAGCATGGGTAGCGGCCACCTACGGCACCGCCGCGTTGACCGACACCACACTCAGCGTATGGCGGTGTATCCCGACCTGGATACTCACCGGCGCCCTCGACCCCCTGGTGCCCCCACACCACTGCCGGGCCCTGGCCGATCAGGTGTGGGCCGACTACGACTGCCTCGCCGACACCGGTCACTCCCTTCCCTACGTCGAACCGCGACAAGCCAGCCAGCCGATCCTGGCGGCGCTCGAGGTCGCCTACCGCACCCACCTCCACGACGGAGGCCAGCCATGGTGACCGCGAAACCTCTCCCTGCGCAGGTCCTTACCCCGATCACTCAGTTGCTGGGCTGGTTGGCCTGGTGCGTGCTGCTGGTGTGTATCGCCCGCCTCATCTGGGTCGGTGGGCAGCTGTGTGTGCGCTTCTATCGCGACGAAGGCCTCGAAGGACTCATTGGCTCCCTGCTCGGCGCCGCGCTGATCGGGTCGGCCAGCTCGATCGCGATCGCCGTCCTGCCGAACGGATAGGAGACACACCACGATGACACCGCTGCGACCTTTCCGGATTATCGTCGCCGTCGTGCTGTCCGCGGCAGCACTGGCCGCCTGCGGCAGCCCCGACCCCGGCCCGACGACAACCCCATCGAGCGCTGAGGTCCGGTCACCGACCGGCCTACGGTGGCACACGTTCCAAGGCGTCGAACTGCCGATCGCCGACCAGGGACCAGATCGCATCGACGGCGCGGTCGCAGCTGGGTTCGACCGCAACCAAGCCGGGGCGGGCTTGGCGGCGATCCACGCGAGTGTGCGGATGTCGGTCGCCACCGACCCCCAGTGGCCACGAGTCGGACAACAGATGCTGGCTCCCGGTCCGGGGCGCGACGCCTGGGCGACCGCCCGCGCGCAGATCTCGATCACCGATCCGATCGCCGATGGGCCGCCGAAGATCCTGGGCTACCGGATCACCGGCTACACCGACACGGCAGCTGACGTGCAGGTCTACGCCGCCTATCCGGACAACTCCGCCACCTGCCAGACCATCCGGGTTCTGTGGCACGCCGGCAACTGGCGACTCCACGTCCCCATCAACCCCACCACCGCCCCCGTCACCGCCGTCACTGCCCCGCCCATCGACCTGATCCCGCTCACCCCGCGCTGATGAGGAGGCGCTCGCTGTGACATCGAAACGTGTATTGATCACCCTATCGACACTGCTGGTCATCGTCGTGATCGGCGTGTTCGTGTGGACGCTCACCTACGACTGCCGGCACGACACCCGCACTGTCTTGCCTCCATCCACCGAAACCGAGCCTGGTGCTTCGCCCGCGCCTGCCGGCCCCTCCTCCGTGATGCCCCCCGGCGAGCCACCGACTGTAGATCTGTTCGGCAATCGCCTCGAAGTCCCTTCCGAGTCGGCCGGAGTCGCTATACCCCAGACCACGGCCGCTCGCCCGGACCCCGTCGGTGCTGACTATCTCATGGCCGCGCCCGTGGGGGTGCGGTGGCAGCGGATATGGGGCGGTGCCGCAGCTCCGGTGTCGAGTAGTGACGGCCCGGTGCGGATCGCCGACGGAATCGCCACCGGATTCAGTCGCACTCCGCAGGGGGCGGCGTTGGCGGCCGCAGACGCGCTCGCGCGGGCACTGGCCGCACCGGAGAGAACCTGGCAGCAGGTCGTACGAGATCGCTTCTACGGCGGTGGACAGCCGCTGATCGACCGCTTCGCCCGATCCCGCGCCAGCACACCGGATACCGCTCGTTACGTCACTGTGCCCGACGGAGTCCGGGTCCGTCCCGGCTATAGCTCCGAGCTCGCGGTTGTCGAGTTCGCCCTGGCCGACCGCGACGGCTACGCAGTGTCGACGTGGCCGATGGTTTGGGTTGACGGCGACTGGCGCGTCCGCGTCGACGATATCGAAACCCTCTGGGGCCCGACGAAACGCGTTCTGACGCTCACTGGATTCGGGGCATGGGAGGGAATGTGATGACGCTATCGACTGCCGGCGGCTCCGTCGCAGGTGCCGGACGGACCCAACTTCCGATTCCGGACGTATGTGATCTGCCCGGCCTTCCTGCGGTGGCATGCGACGTAGGGGGAGCGGTGCTGCCCGAAGTCGCCACCACGGCGATGGAAAGTATGGCCGGCGAATTGGTGGAGGGGTTTTCCGAGCTGTTGCGCATAGTGATGACGTGGTGGACGGCTCTCCCGTCGCCGGAACTGACCACATCGGTTGGCGGTCCAGGATCAGTGCTGACCGATATTCGCGGCTACACCAGTGACCTGCAAGCACTGCTACTTATCGCCGGAATCCTGTTCGCAGCAGCACGTCTGGCGCTGGCGAAACGCGGCGGTGTCGCCGGTGAAGCACAGGAAAGTTTTGTGATGCTGGCACGGGCGGTATTCGCATCCATGCTGTTCGCGGCAGTGATCACGGCCGGAACCCGGGCCGGGGACGAATTCTCCAATTGGGTGATCTTCGATGCCACCCGCGGCGACCTCGACGGTGTCATGAAGCGGTTGATCGAGTTGAACGCCGCCGGTCAGGTGGTTCCCATCGGCACCGGCATCATGCTGGTACTCGGTCTACTGGGAGTGATCAGCATGCTGGTGCAACTGGTCATGCTCGTGACCCGGCAGGTGCTGCTGATCGTGGCGGTGGCGGTGATCCCGATGGCCGCGGCGGCATCCGGCACTGGCCCGGGTTCGCAGTCCTACAAGAAACTGCTGGGCTGGTCACTCGCGTTCGTACTGTGGAAACCGGTGGGGGCACTGGTGTACGCGATTGCGTTCACCGTCGCCGGCCGCGGCGACGATCCCCACCTGATTCTTCTCGGGCTGCTGCTGATGATCATGTCGGTCATCGTGCTGCCGGCGCTGATCCGGCTGGTGGCCCCTGCGGTCTCTGTATTGGGTGGTGGCGGCGGTGCCGGGGCCGCGCTGGCCGGTGGCGCCGTCGGTATCGCGATGTCGTCCGCGGGTAGCCGTTCCAACGGTCGCAAGGTCACCGAAGGAGAGAACTCCCCCGGAGGAGCGCAAGCTGGCGGATCGGCGCCCGGGCCGTCCGGTGGTGGGGGTCGCCCGATCGGCGATGGTGGTGGGAGCCCCGGGGGCGGCGGATCCAGCAGCGCAGGACCGGTCAGCTCTCGAGGCGGACCCGGGGGTAGCCGTTCAGGTGGCGCGCCCGCAGCACACGGGAGCAGCAGCGCCCGATCCGGCGGCGGGACGAAATCGCCGGGAGCAGGCGCTGCGGGCGCTGGCGGATCTGCGGCAGGCTCGGGAGCCGCAAGTGCGGCGGCTGGTGCGGCCGGCGCTGTAGTCATGGCTGCGCAAGTTGGCGCTGATGTGGCGCAACAGGGCGCGTCGGCGATCGATTCCCAGACGCGCCACGCGGCCGGGGAACAGTGGGATCCCGATGCTCTGGGGCCGGGGGAGGTGCGGCGGTGACGGCACGGGTGTACGGGCGGTGGGAAAAGCCACGTTCAGCAGGATTTTTCGGCCTCACCTGGGGTGTGTCGTTACTCGGGCTCGGGTTGGTCATCACGGTGATGGTCGGGTTCATGCTTACCCGCTCATTGTCGGTGGCCGGGATCTTGCTGGCGGTCGCGGTGGTGGTGTTCACCCCGCTCGCGGTCACTCGGGGTGGCCGTACCGGCTGGGAGTTGGCGCTGTTGCGCGCTCAGTTCGCGGCTGCCCGCGCTCGCGGTGAGCACGTTTATCGAGCCGGCCGCTTCGCGCGCATCCCGGGCATCGCGAAACTTCCTGGCCTGTTGGCTGATTCGAGTCTCGCCGAATATGAGACGCCGGGTGGGAAGCGGTTCGCGATGCTGCATATTCGCCGTACCGACCATTTCACGGTGGTGTTGCGGGTGGTGCCGCGTGGCAAGGAGCTGGTTGATCAGGATCGAATCGATGCCTGGGTGGAAGGCTATGGCCAGTTCCTGGCCGCCCAGTCCCGCGGCGGGGAAGTCGTCGCTGTGACTGCGGTCCTGGAGAACGTGGTGGAGACCCGGTTCAAACAGGCCCGGGAGGTCGCGCGGCTGGTGCGCCTGGATGCACCGGCTTATGCGCGGGCGGTGATGCGGGAGGCCGCCGCCGATACTGGCGGGGTCGGGGTGCGGATCGAGGCCCGGATCGCGGTGACCTATCGGGCGATCGGGCGGGGCCGTATCCGTCGCGATACCGCGGAGCAGGCCCGTGAGATCGGGCAGCGGCTGCAGGGTGTGTTGTCGCAGCTGGCGCGTGCCGGGCTGCCGGCGACTCCGTTGCAGGCGTGGGAGGTGCTGGGGTTGGTGCGTTCCCGCTACGACCTGGCCTCTCAACGTGATGTGGAGATCGCCGGCCCCACGATTGCCACGAGCCAGTCCTGGGACAGCGTGGGCCCGCTGGCCCACGTCGACCGGTGGGACCATTACGTGCACGACGGGGCGCGGTCGATCACGTGGGAGATGGATGCCGCCCCGCGTGGGGCGGTGATGGAAACCGTCCTGGAAGAGCTCCTGCGTCCTCGCGCTGACGTGCCGCGTAAGCGAGTCGCGATTGTTTACCGGCTACATTCGGCTGCCGAGGCGACCACATTGGTCGACTCGGATTTCCGGGATGCGGTCGCCGCGGAGCAGACCGAACGCGGTATCTCCTCGGCCGCAGCACGGATCAGGGTCGGCAATACCAGCGCTGCCCGTGATGAGCAGGCCCGCGGCGCCGGGTTGACCCGGTTCGGGCTTTTGGTCACGGTCACCGACCATCTCGACGCCGACCTGCCGGGTATCGAAGCATCCGTGCAGGGGATGGCCGCAGCGTCGCGGTTGGGGGTGCGCCGCTGTTACGGCAGCCAGGCCGCGGCGTTCGCGGCGTCGCTGGGTATCGGGTTGGTGTTGCCGGAACATGCCTCGATTTCGAAGCGGGTGTCGGCATGAGCAGCACGCGGAAAGCGAAGCAGGCGCCGCCGGCCCGCACCGAGATCGTCGCCGGGGTGCGGGTGTTGACCGCCGCCGCGCGTGCCGAGACCGAAGCTGCCGCGGCCCAGTCGGGGGTTCGGGGATGGTGGGCGCGGGTGGCGCTGTCGAGCGATGATCACCGGCGCGCCACCGCCACCGGCCGGGTTCCGAGCGCCGTCGGTGACGGGTTCGACCGCCCGTTGGCCACAGTGACCGACCGCGGGTATGCCGGCGCCGGTGGGGGCCGGGCTTCGGTGGTGGCGGCGATGCCGGAATGGCGGTCGACTACGGTGCAGGTTGCCGGGTTGTGGCCGTTCGCGGTCGGTGCGAGCGCCCCGACCGTCGGCACCCCGGTGGGCACGCATTACATCACCGGTGCTCCGGTGCATTTCGATCCGATGTCGTGGTTTCTGAAGGGTTTCATCACTTCCCCGATCGCGTTCGTGCTGGCGTTGAATGGTTTCGGGAAGTCCTCGCTGATCCGGCGGGTGGTGACCGGCGCGGTCGCGGCGGGGGAGACGGTGCTGTGTCTGGGCGATACCAAACCGGACTACCGCGACTTGGTGGAACGTCTCGGCGGGCAGGTGGTCGAGGTCGGGTACGGGCACGGGACGATCAACCCCCTCGATATCGGGGCGCTCGGGCAGATCCTGGACCGGCTTCCCGATGCGGATCAGCGGCGTCGGATCGCTGCGCGGGTGGAAGCCGGTCAGGTCCAGATCGTGGCCGGTCTGATCGAATTGGTGCGCGGTTCGCGTGTCGCCGACTACGAAGAAACCCTGCTCGCCGCCGGTTTGCGCGAACTCTACAGTCCTGCCGGTGGCTTCACTCACGACCGGCCACCACTGCTGTCGGACCTGCTGGACGTCATCTCCGCCGGCGCCGACCGGCTGCTGCGCTTCGCCGAAGAGGACGACCCCACAACCTACCGGGCAAGCACGAAAACCCTGCGCCGCTCCCTGCGCGCGCTGGTCGAGGGACCGTTCGGCGCGGTGTTCAACGGGCCTACCGCCACGCGCCTGGACCTGGCGTCCCCGGCGGTGTGTGTGGATGTGTCCCGCATCCCCGAAGGCGACACCAAACTCCTGGCCGCGGTACTCATGGTCTGCTGGTCCGACGGGTTCGGCGCGGTGGCCGCCGCCCACGCCCTCACCGACGCCGGCCTCACCCCACCACGGGTGTTCGAAGTGGTGATGGACGAGATCTGGCGGGTCCTGGGAGTGGGGGAGTTCATGGTCGACCGAGTCGATGCCCTGACCCGGCTCAACCGCCCTCTGGGCACCGGGCTGGTGATGTGCTCGCACACCGTCAAAGACCTGTCCGCGTTCGATTCCCCCGCCGCCCAAGCCAAAGCGCTCGGCTTCTTCGAACGTGCCCGCGCCAAGATCATCGGGCCCGTCGGCCCGGACGAGATCGACCGCCTTCGCGGTGCAGTCGGCATCACCGACACCGAGAAGCTGTTGGTCACCTCGTGGGCTGCGCCGCGACCACCCAGCGACGACGACCTGGACCCGACCCGGGCCGACACGCCACCCGGGGTGGGCTGCTTCCTGCTGAAAACCGGCGAATCCGGTGAACCGGGACTGCCGTTCCGCCTGGAATTCACGCCCACAGAACGTAGTGCCGATATCCACAACACGAATCGGCGGTTTCAGAATCTGCCCGGCAGCCGGGGCGGGTGAACCGATGGATGCGACGAAAACGTGGGCAGTTGCGGGGATCGGGATCCCGGCCACCGTGCTTCTGCTGCTGATCCTGGTCGTCGCCGTCGACGATCCAGTCTCGTGTGCCGCAGCACCGGCCGCGGCCGGGACAGACGGTGCAACCGGTGTAACGGTGGCCGGGCTGTCGGAGTCGCAACTGCGGTTGGCGCGTGACGGTGTCGTCATCGGCGTCCGGCGCGGGATGCCGGAATCGGTGATCGTGGCCGAGCTGGCTGCCCAAGCCACCGAGTCGAGCTTCCGCAACCTCGCCAACAGCAACGTTCTCGAGTCGCTGCGTTACGCCAACGACGGTGTCGGTGCCGATCATGATTCGGTCGGCCCGCACCAGCTGCGCGTCAGCGTGTGGGGTGAGGTCGGTATCGCGAGGTTGATGGACCCGGTGTATCAGATCAACTGGTTCTACGACCAAGCCGCAGCTCTCGGTGCCGCCGCGACACAGATGTCGCCGCCGGAACTGGCGCAGGCGATCGAACGCTCCGCGGTGAACGCCTACGCCGCGCAGATGGATCTGGCACGGAACCTGTATGCGATGTTCGCCGATATCGACCCGGGCCCGGCCGCGCCGGGGTCGGAGAGCGGCATGGTGGCGGGGTGTGTGACCTCCGGCTCCGGTGCGCCGCTGACCGCCCGGGACTCGGAGTTCGGGAGAGCGGTCATCGAGCACGCCGAACAGTGGCTCGGGTTCCCGTATGTGTGGGGTGGTGGCGACGTCCACGGCCCCACTGGCGGCGGTTTCGACTGCTCCGGGCTGACCCTGTACGCGATCTACCACGCCTCACAGGGCCGGACCCGGCTGCCGCACTACACCCAGGCACAGCAAGACGATCCCAGCGCCCAGCCGGTCCCGTTCGACCAGAAGGCGCCCGGCGACCTGATCTTCTTCACCATCCCCGGTGACTCCGACTCCCATCATGTCGGCATCTACTACGGCCGCAACGAACACGGCGCAGACCTTCTGCTGCATGCACCGACCACCGGCCAAAACGTCACAGTGGCACCCCTTTCGGAGTGGGTTGGCGAACGAATGGATGTGCGCCGCTACACCCCACCCGGCGGCGGACGCCAGGATGACCCGACGCCGGGAACGGAGGGGCGGCAGGTATGACCGGTACGAACCCGTCGCGGCGGAATGGACATGGTGGGGCGGTGACCCCGGAGATGGTGGTGCGGGTCCGGCTGCCGCAGCTGCACACCTTCACCCGCACCGACCAGTTCGACCAGGTCGCCGCCCAGCACCGGTTCACCGACACCCGCAGCTTCAACCGGTTCCTCGACGCGCTGCTCGATATCGGCGGGATCGACTACGACGGACTACGCCACGCCGAGAACGCCCATCGCGCCGAGGAACAACGCGTGGCCGACGCGGCATGCCACGGGCCACGGTTGACCGTGTGGTCGGCGGCGACACTGACCACCTTCACCCTGTGTCGCGGTGACGGCCAGGTGATCTGGCGCGACCGAATCCCTACCACTGTTGGGGGGATCGAAGCCGCCCAAACCTCGGCGCTGCACGCTATCTGGCTCGCCGGCCAGGCCCGTGAACAGTTGCACACCGCGGCAGCGACGCTGGATCTGCGGCTGGACCGCGGCCGCGGCCTCGACTTGGAGAGCCTGCGCCGTGAAGCGCTCGCCGCTGCGCTGGTGCTGGAGGCGACGGTGGTGGCGGTGCACAACCCCGCCGCCGAGCGCTGTGCGGGCGAGGTCGTCGACTGGCGCGGCATCGACCTGTCAACGCTGCGTCATCCCCAGGATCCGGGCCGTCCCCGGGAACCGGACGACCGAGCTCGTCGAGCCACCGACGGCACTGCCACGAACGCCGCACCCCGGTCACCCGGGCCGTCGCGACCGGACCTGGCCCCACTGACCGAGTACGAAAGGTAGGGCTTCTGATGAACACCACAACACTCGCCGTCGGCGCAGTCGTCCTAGCTGCACTCGCCGCGACGGGCTGCGGCGCGACTGCGGCCCCCGACCGCGCCGCGAAAACCGATGCGTGCCCTGTCGCGGGGTTTGCCTCCCCTTACCAGCACATCGATCCGTGCTCGGCCGAGGACGTCCTGCATGCCGCGGTGACCGCGATCTTCGACTACCGACCTGCCGAAGACCCTGATCCACGCGCAGCGTTCGTCCGGGCACGACCTCTCCTGCAGGCCCGGTTGGCCGCGCAAGCAGAACACGCAGCGGGCGTGTGGGCGCCGATCACCACCAGCCAGTGGCATCGATGGCGCCAGCAGCAAGTCCCGGTCACCGCGAGGGCGACGGTGACCGGCGACGACCACCCCGCCGACACCAACGAGACCGTCGATCGTGTTCTCGCGGTCAGCCTCAGCGTCGGCGACACGCCCGTGGCGGAGTTCGCGGTGTATGCGAGCGCTGAGCGTGACGTCGGTGGGCCGTGGCTGCTGTCGGGGCTGGGGGTGCGGTCATGACCGGGGACCCGGTGGAGGAATCCGGTCAGGCGATACGCACCGGATTCATCCAGTCCATGCAAACCGCGGCGATGATGTCGAACCTGCTGCAGCGCCGCGGGGGCGAAGCCCGTTCCCGCACCGAATTCGACCAGCGCCTGCAGCATGCCGAGGCCAAGGAACACCGCTCACTTGTCGAGCATCAACTGCGTTGGCACACCAGCGTGGACAAGGCGCGCGACGAGCACGCGTTGAACCAGGCCCGGCTGATCGAGGTCCAAGACCGCAACAGCCGCGCGGAGGATCTTTTCGACCTCGAAGTGCGATTCAAGAACGCGCAGTACCAGCGCGGGGAAACCAATCAGCACAGCCGGGAAGAGACCGACCGCGTCCAGCGCGATCAGAGTCGCGAACTGCACGAGGCGCGGATGGACGGCTACCGGCGCCGCGAGACCCACGACACGACACTGCACAACCTCGAAGTCGAGTACAAGAAACTACTCATCGACATCCGCCGCCGCGCTGCGGGGTTCACCGACTCGCTCACCGCCGCCGGGGATACCGGCTCCGCAGCCGCCTCGGCAGCAGGGTTCGCCGCCGCGACCGGCGCCGCTGGGCTGTCGGACCTGCACGCCGGCCACGTCCATGCCTATCAGCGGAGGTTCGCCGAGGACACCGGTCTCGACCCCAGCGATCTCCCGAACGGGACCGGGGTGAGCGAGGGCGTGGTGATGGATGCCGAGCCGGACGACCTCGATATCACCGATGTCGAGATGGCCGGCGTCGACACCGGACCGGTCGGCGCCGGCCGGGTCGTCGGCGATGTCGGCCTCGACGACGTCTTCGCGCTGACCGAGGAACTGACCGCCGCGACCTACCTCGAACACCTCGCCGCCGACCTCGACTCTGCATCGCTGACCGGCGAGTCCACCTCGATCGACGACGCCCTCGATGCCGCCGGCCTGAGCGACCTGTCCGCTGAGGACCTCGAATTCGATTCCGGCCCCGAACCTCCGGTCCGGCCCGGGACTGCTCCGGTACCGGACGTCGGGCCGGAACCGTGACTGCCTCCATGTTCGTGACCACATCTAGTGGAAGAGGAAGGAAGGATAGACGATGACTACACCTGATCGCCCGGTCCCGGACCGGGTGGGCGCCTGGCAGGCGGACATGCTCCGACGTGTCCAGGGGTTGGCCGCCGAGCATGTGCGTGTCGAGAAGGCCGGCGAGAAGGTTTTCGACCGACCAGAAGTAGACGGCAGCCCGCACCAGGCGTGGCGCGACCGGCTCGAAGACCTGACGACGCAGCGGGAACAAGCCGAATACGCCGCCTGGACCGCAGGGGTCCCCCTGCGGTGGATCGCCGCAGCCCGCGAACTCGGCGCCACCGGCCAAGTGTCCGCGGCCAAACTCCCCGCCCCGGCCCTGCCGGCCCGCGACAACCAGATCCAGGACTGGTGCTTGGACATGCTCAGCGCCGACCTGTGGCACATGCAGCATATGGCCGCCCTCTCCGCCGCCCACGCCGACCGGGTCGCGACCGGACGCTGGCCACACCCACCGAACCCGGCCGTCGAGGGCCGGTTCTCGGCAAACATGACCGCCCTGCACCACCGCATCAACGCCCTCTCCAAGGCCGCCGCGCTCACCCGAGACGAAGGCACGCACCTGTGGAGCTCGCTGGACGTGCACCGCTGGCACGCAGCCACAATCAGCGGGCTCACCGATCGCGAATTGTCCGACACCTGGCATTGGTGGGCCGCAGCCGATCCCGCCGGCATTCCCCCGTATCTCCCGGAACGACCCGTGCGCGCGGCGGTGGACTGGGCTCGGCCACCGACCCCGCAGCAGATGATGGACCGCGCCACCTTGATGCTGCACACCGAATTCAGCGATCCCGCCCTCGAACACCTCGCCCCCGACGGCGCAGGCACGCAGATCGGCACGGTAGTCGAGTTGATGCTGCCCGAGGGCAATGGGACGGAATGGGACACCGACCCCGACCCCACCGCCACCACACCGGTCCCGCCGGGAACCGATCACGGACTCGGCTACTAACCACTCCCTGCACAACCACAGCACACGAGCACTCCACGAACTCGATCTCCGTATGCGGTGACCATCACCGACCAGTGGCCGCGGGTACCGGCCACGATGGTCAACCCCCCAACCACTTCCTCAGGGGACATCCGATCCACCCCGGCCACACCAACGAGGCGGCCGGTGGTCCACACCTCATCACCACGAGGGACGAGAAACGATGTCCAAAAACACTTCCCAAGGACCTGGCTTTGCAGCCGGTCCGGACCGAGAACAGCAACTACGCGACCTGTACAAGGCCGCCGGAATTCCGTACGGGGTGCGGCTGGGCCCCATCGAGCACGACTACGGCCCTGCCCAGGCTCGTCTGGACAGCATCCACGCCTCGTGTCTGCGCGAAATCCAGAACCTCTCCGCATTGCGCGCCCGCCTGATGAAAGACCGGTCCTATCTGGAATTGAGCGAGCTCGAACGCTCCCGTATGGATCTGACCTTCAACGCGCTCAACGGAGCCCGGCTCGCCGCCGAATACGAAGGCGTCCCGCCAGCAGATATCGACACCGCCGAAGAAACCGGCAAAACCGGAACCCCCTGGGTCCACGGCCCCAGCCACCAGCACCTGGGCCGGATCGAACAACTCTCCGATGACCTCGAACAGGCCCACGACCTGATCGATGCCTACGAACGGTCATTCACCGTCGGCCAAGAACTGATCGCCGCCCAACGGCAAACCATCGGTGCACAGCGAGAAAAGATCGCCGCGCTGGAGCGGGCGAACGCCGAACTCAGCCAGCGCCTGTCACCCACCCCCGGAAAAATCGCCGAGCTCGAAGAACGCCTCGACCACGCCCGCCGCGAAGTCACCCAATTGTGGGACAAGATCGAGGACTACCAGTGGGAACGAGGCACCTACCGGACAGGCCCGACGCCGGACGAGATGATCGCCCCTGCGGACCGCAGCGGTGAACCCGATCCCGGCATGAAGACCGAGACCGATCCACCATCGGATACCACGACCGAGATCGGTGAAGCGATCACCTCGGCGATCGAGGAAGCACTCTCTGGCCAGGCCGACGCATGGTCCAGCGAAGACGGGCCACCACCGACCGATCCCGCCACCGGGTCAGGACCCGAACCGGAGGCGACACCATGAGCCGGTCATCGACAACGACAGGGATGACAAACCCCGCCCACTACACCGGTATCGGCAGGGGCGAAGCCCAGCTACGGGCCGATTTCGCCCACTACTATTGGCTCTCCCGCGATATCGCTCCTGAAAGCGCAACCCCGCAGGTCGCGGCCGAGCGGACCGCGGTCGCCGACGGGTTGGCTGCGAAATGGAAGGGCCATCCCAAGCCGCGATGGCGGGCCGTGTGGCAGGAGCTGCAGACCACCGCTGACCGGTGGAAGCACCGGCCCGATGCCACCCGCAGAATCTACGAGCAGCTCACCACAGCCCTGCCGCCGGGCGCCCGCGAACACAATCCGGCCTGGCGCACGCTGCGCGACACCGGCCTGATCACCGAACGCCTGGCGGAGGGGGTCGCTGGATCTGCGCAGGACCAAGCTCGCTGGTTCCCGCAGAACCCCTCCGTGGCCCCGAGTCCTGACCGCAGTGCCGGGCGCCGGCCTCAGCGGGCGTCCGCCGCTGAAGCTTCCACGCGGCCGACAGCTTTCGACCGGGCCCTCGGCGGGCGCGCGGAGAATCTGGCCGGCATGGTCGAGGTCGAAGCCATCATCGAGGCCACCGATCTGCTACTCGGAGAGGAAGAGGCACTCGGTGACCTCGACACCGGAGCCGAGGCCCGCGCCGCGCTGCTGCCCGCCGAACGGCGCACCGCACCGATCGTCTACGACTACAGCGGCGAGGCCGAGAGCGAGGCCCGCCAGATCGCCGCGCTGCGCCAACTGCAAGACCTGACCGCCGAGCACACCCGGCTGGTCGGTCGCTGGGAAGGCACCCTGGATTCCGATCAGGATCAGATCGAGCGCCTGGAACAGCTGATCGCCGCCGCGCGTTCGGTGCGGACCGCGGCCCTGACCGACGGAGCCGCCCCTGCCGACGTCGATGCGGTCTACCACGCCGGATGCGGCGGCACCTACTGGAGTGACCGTCCTGGAAGCCCCCGGATGGGCCGCATTGCCTCCCTGATCCAGGAACGCGATCACGCCCGCGCCGAAGCCGCCGCCCTGCGCACAGGCACCCCCGTTTCCAAGGACATCGGCGTCGACGCCGGACTGGCGTCCGGCGTCACGGACGGGGTCGCCCTTCACGGCGCAGAAGGGCCAGGCGCGGTGATCAGTGACGCCGTCGACGCCGCTTTTCCGGCCGGCGACATCGGTGCCGAGTTCTGGGACGAGATCGACACTCACGCGCCGTCGCCTCCGCCCTCGACGGCCCGCGATATCGAGATCCACCTGTAGCCGTCCACCTACGCCTCGATCTGGAGGTTTATTCGTGTTCGCGACAAGAGAAACCCGCCGCCGCGCCACCCGCGGAATGGGCGAGGAAACCACCCTGCTCGCCCTGGCCTTGGCCGGAATCGTGGCCGGGCTTGCCGCCTGGGCAGCGCTGAGCATCGGCAACACCGCCGCCGGGCGCCCGGTCACCGCCAACCCCGTCACCGCGCTCGCCGAAGTCGCGTTCGGGCAACGGAGCTGGCCGTGGCAGGCGACCATCCCCGCCGCGCTCTTCACCGCCCTCGCTGTCACCGCTGCCTTCGCCGCGCGGCGGAAATGGGCGGCCGGAAGCGAAATCGACGCCGCTGCACGCACCATGCAACGCCCCAGCCAGATCCGCATGGCTCGGATCCAGGACAACCTTGCCGCCAACCAGCGGCTGCTGCGCGATGCCGACGAACAGACCCGTGCGCTGCCCGGACCGCCGTTGGGGCGGACGGTGATCGGCGGCATCGGGTTGCATGTGCCGGCCGAACTCGGGGTCACCATCGCCGCGGGCACCCGCACCGGCAAAACCATGGCCTGGGCCATCCCTGCGGTCCTGGCCGCCTGGGGCCCGTGTCTGGCCACCAGCAACAAACCCGACCTACTCCGCCACACCCTGCACGGGCGCCGCCGCCACGGACGGACATGGGTCTGCGACCTGCAAGCAGTCACCGGCGAAGTGCAATGCGACTTCTGGGTCAACCTCCTGAGCGGAGTAACCAACCTGCCTGCCGCCCGCAAACTCGCGGGGTTCTTCGTCTCGGCCTCCACCGGCACCGCCGCCCAAGCAGCCAACGCCCGCGTGGACTCCTACTTCGACGGCGGAGCCCAAGAACTGCTGGCCCTGTATATCTTCGCGGCCGCTTGCGCGGAGGGCGATCTGCTGCATGTGGCCGAATGGCTCGGCCACGACCAAGACGACACCCCCGCACTGATCCTGCGCCACCACGGCCACCCCCGCCCCGCCGCCCGCATCACCGAATGCCAAGGCCTCTACGCCCGCCAACGCGACGGTCTCTACGACATGGCCCGCCGGTTCTTGAACGTGCTGTCGGACAAGGGATACGCGCTCATGGTCACCCCACCATGTCGATGCGAGGTCAAGGCCGCGGAAGGCGCCGACCCCGAGATCGGGGAGACCGTGACCGTCTTCGAGCGCACCGAACTCGCTCCCACCCACCAGCTGCCCGAATTCTCACCGAGCCACTTCGTGACCTCCAACGACACCCTCTACGCACTGTCGATGGCCGGCCACGACAGCGCCACACCACTGATCTCCGCGCTGGTGGGGCAAATCCTGGAAGCCGCGCTCGACAATGCCCGCGCCCGCCCCGACGGTCGCCTCGCCGTGCCCTTGCTGGCCGTGCTGGACGAGGCTGCCAACTGCGCCCGGATCGGGGAATTGCCCTCCTACTACACCTACGCCGGCGGCTGCGGGATCGTGATCATCACCATCCTTCAAGTCCTCGAACAAGGTGAAGACCTTTGGGGCGCCAATGGTTTGGCGACGATGCGCGCTCAGTCCATCGAGGTCTACGGCGGTGGGATTGCCGCGGTCGACTACCTGCAGCACTGGTCGCAGATGGCCGGCCCGCACGATGTCGCCGACCGCTCCCGTAGCCACGGACACCAAGGCACCCAACGCAGCCTGTCCTGGCGCTCCGAACCCATCCTCGACATCTCCTTGCTCGCCGCGCTGCCCAAAGACCGTGCCCTGGTGCGGCTGCCCGGGCACGGCCCGGTCTTCGTCCGCAAAATCTGGTGGCAGGACACCGAATACGCCACCGACATCGGGTCCTCCCTGACGCAGTTCGAGAAGCCCGCCCAGGCACCGGCGCTGCCCGAAGCCGGGGGTGAACACCGGTGAGCGCGTCGAGCTCGGGCCCCGGAAAGGGCCCGGTACCACCGGTATTCCGGCATTTCACCGACTTCGCCCACCGGTGGCTGTTTCCCACCATCAGTGTGCGGCTGGCCGAAGCCAACCGCGAGGGCACCTACACCTGGTGCCGGCAGTGGTGGGTCCACCGCCCCGTCGCCGTGCGGATCGCCCACATGCACACCGCGTTCGAAGCCACCCGCCGCTCCGGCGCCGGTAACGGCGTCAGCAGCCTGCTGATCTCCCACATCGACCCGCACATGAGCTACATCCTCGACGCCGCCAACGGGCCCCTGCACCGCTGCACCCGCGCCCGCCATCTCGACACCCCGGCCCTGGCGTTCGACCCCGTCCCTGACCGATGGTTTCACCGATCCGCCCTCACCTCCACGACGGACGGCGCCGGCGGGGAGCAGGAGAGGAAGAAGTCACCTCGTTACCCGCACCACAGTTACTTCGTCGAGGACTGGCTTCTGCCGGTCACCGCCGTAAGGATCGCCGCCGACAACCGCGAGGGCCACTACACGTGGTGCCGGCAATGGTGGCGCCACCAAGCGGTCGTCGTCCGCTTCGCCGCCCTGCACAAAGCCTTCGAAGCCGCCCTGACCGCCCCGGACAAAACCGCCATGAGCACCGCGTTCGTCCGCCACATCGACCCACAAATGAAATACATCCTCGATGCCGCCAACGGGCCTCTACACCGATGCACGCCCACCCGCCACGTCGACGTAGGCGCCTTGTCCGCCGCGTCGATCCCGTCGGCCTGGTTCGCCACCGACACCACCATCGACCGGCTCGGCTTCGGCCCCGACTTCCGCGCCCTACGGCCGTGACCTGGAGTGTCGGCGATGCCCCCGATCCCGCCCACCCCGGCACAATCGAAAGTCCTGCGCTGGTTACAGAACCAGACCGTGACCGCGCGAGAGATGCGGATGCGAGAAACCGAACGCGAACGATTCGGTGAACCACCCGCACGGCTTGTGTACCAGAAAATGCACCGCAACGCCGTCCTACGTCACGAACTCCAGAACGCCGCCCTCGCCGGCGGTGTCCCCCAAACCTGGCTCGATCACGTGCGCGAACGCGCCGGCAAAGGAATACGATGGCGTCCGGACCTGTATCTGCGCATCCCCGAACCATCCGTCGACCGCGACCACCTGCTCGCCGTCCTTGCCACCGACGTGCACCGGCTCCGCCAGCACATCGCCACCGCAGTCGGCTACGGCCACATCGGCGCCGTCCGCGAAGCCGGCACCGCCACCGCTTTCGACCGCAACCTGCGCGCCCTGTGGACCCGCACCGCCGCGGTCACCGCACTGCTCACCACCGACACCACAGAAATCGGCCGCGTCTGGGGCCGCGCACACGACTGGAAAACCGTCGTCGGCTCCACCCTCGCCACCAGCGGCCCCGACGTCCTCGCCCAACGCTGGCGCAGCCTCGCCCGCGAAGACACCAGCAGCTACAAACGGCAAGCCGAAGTCCTCGCCGCCGCGGGAATCACCACCGACAACCACCCGATTCCGGCCCCCGCGACCCTGATACCCCAACTCCGCACCCTCCACCACTATCAACAACTCTTGTCCCCGAACCAGGGCCAGCACCCCGGTTGCGCGATGGACGCCGCAGTCGACGCCATGGACCCGCACGGCGTGGACGAGTCCCACGACACCCCGGCCACCGCCCGGCCCCACCACCCCGGCGCCTGGGTCACCGACACGGAACCTGCCCCCGGCCCTACGGGCTCACCCGCCCTCGATGCCGGACATGCACCGTAATCCCACATGACCCCGGCACATGAACCTCCTGCCCCGCTGCGTGTTACGCCTCGCATCGCCACCGGGGACGGCCCACCGCAGCAGTCCCGGCACATGCTGAATGCAACGTGAATGCTGAGTCCTTACGGGAAACGGCCCCGCACTAACCGGCGACCGTGCGCTCGTCGGTGTCTCAAAAAACTCGGCAACACCGTCGGCGCGTCCTGTCAGGATGGTTGCGCAAGGTCACCTGATCGCACCTTTGCACCGACCGGTCGAACAAGACAGACCCTTCTCAGGTGTCGCAGGGCGTCGCTATGCTCGCGCGACATGGAGCCCGCCACCGCAGCCATCGCTGATCTTGTTGCCGCGATCACGCCGATCGACGAGGTCGAACAGCAACACATCGAGCAGACACTGGCTTGGCTCGCTCAAACCGATGACATCTTCCGGCGGGTTCCACCGGCGAATCCGCCGCAGCATTTGGTCGCGTACGTGGTCTTGGTCGACCCCAGGAAGCGCGGCATCTACCTCGGTAGACACCGCAAGTCCGGTCTCGAACTCCCGATGGGCGGGCACCTGGCGCCCGGCGAACATCCGCGGATTGCCGCGCGTCGGGAAGCGCGCGAGGAACTCGGGTTCGACCCGAGATTCGATGTTGTCGGGGATCAGCCCCTCTTCCTGACCATGACGCCTACAGTTGGATTAACCGCTGGCCATGTTGATGTTTCGTTTTGGCATGTCGCTCGGGGTGACCGGTCCCGTAGCTACGGCCTCGATCCCGCTGAGTTCGACGGGGGCAGTGGTGGGACCTCGACCCCGACGGCCTGCCGGGCACCGACCCCCACCTTCCTCGGTTCATCCGCAAGCTTTGACAGCGTCCTCCAACCCGCTCCCGCTCGATGAACACGCTGGTCTGTCATTCGCGGCAATTCGGCGTCGGGCAAGTCGACCGTCCCCGTGGCCTCCAACGTCGCTTCAAGCACGGCCACCGCGCGGTCGTCCGTCAGGAGGTGGTGCGGCGGCAGATTGCCCGCGAGGGCGACGAGCCCTGCCGCGTTCGCGATCCGCCGCTGGCTGATCACTGCGGGGGCAGTTTCGCCTCGGTGAGGTCGGCGCCGATCAGTAGGGCGCGTCGCAGGTCGGTGTGGGTGAGGTCGGCGGCGGCGAGGTTCGCTTCGGGACAGATTGGCCCCGTGCAGGTGGGAGCTGCGTAGGCTCGAGGAACATCGCGGGAGGTTGCGAGTCCAGCCCCTGATCCCGGCGCTATGGCAGATCCCGCCCCGCCGACGCCGTCGGCCCGCGGTTGGTTTGGAGCCCGGACAGTGGAGGCCGCTCTACCCGTTCGGACCCGTAACCATATACGGCTGGATCGACGACATCGACGATCCTGGCCCGCCGATAGCGGGGCCTTGCGGCCAGAGTTGTTGTAGTTCGGTGGGTGTGAGTGGAGCGCGGTAGGCGGCGTGCAGCACTGTGTCGATGGCTGTGGGTTCGGCGTGGTCGGCGAGGTTGGTGAACCAGTCGATTCCGGCGGCGTAGGCCCACATGTAGGTACGTAGCAGGGGGTTGGTGCTGCGGTCGGTGAGCAGGTTCGCGATCTGGTCGTTGGTCCACCACGGCACCCGGGTGCGTGCGTGGCCGGCGCATTCTGAGATCGGGGTTCCGGAGTTGATGGCCAGGTGGAGTTCGGCGCGGACGAGTTGGGTGTAGTGGTCCAGCCGCACTCTGGCGATCAGGGCGGGGTCGTCGGGGGTGATGAACAGGGGCATGGCCTGCGCGAGTCCTTCGAGGAGGACTTGCTGGGGGCCGTGGACCGATAGCAGCCGTACCCAGGGCACGTCGTCGGTGGCGCAGCGGGCGGCGATACTGGCGCTTTGCAGGCCGTGGCCGAGTACTTCGTGGAGGGCGAATTGCCGGGCCTGGACTTTGGTGTAGGAGGCGTGGCGAGTGTTGAGGCGAAGCCGGACTCGCGGTCCGGCGCCGTCGAGCCAGTAAGACCAGTAGGCATCGACATCGGCGGTTTCGATGCTGAGTTCATAGTCCGCGTCGGTTCCGGTCAGGCGCCGGACGGAGGGTTCGAGGTCGGTTGCGGCTGCTCGGATGGCGTCGGGAGCCGATCGGGGGTCGAGGGGGCCTTCCGCGGCGGCGAGGTCGGTGACGGTGTTCACGCCCCATGCGATGCCGCGGTCTTCGACGGCGCGGCGAGCGGTTTCGCCGATGTCGGTGACGTAGTCGGGTGGCCAGCCGGCCGCGGGGCAGCCTTGGGTGGCGTGGATGTATTCGCGCAGCGGCAGGTGTTCGCCCAGCAGCGCCCGAAGGTAGGTGAGGTCGGCTGTGACCCGTTGAGTCAGCGCTGGTTCGGTGCTATTGCTTAGGAGGTCGGTGAGCCGGAGATAGGTGGTGAGGCGGTCGGTGGGTGCGAGTGGTTCCTGGGTGGTGGGGTGGAAGTCGAAGTCGATGACCGGGGCGGCGCCGCGGTTGGTTTCGTGCTGGTTCCAGGCGCGAAGCGCGTGCTCGATGGCGTCACGGGTGCTCACTCGGCGATCTCCCAGCGCAGTGTGATCGATTGGTTGGGACGAAGGTACTCGCGGGTGAGAGTGATGACGGCGTCACCCTGTACGCAGTCCCAGACCAGGTCTTCGATGGCGGTGTTCTCGGCACCGTTGGGATGTTCCTCGGTCGCTGTACAGGTGGTCGGCTCGCCGACAGTGGCGTGCCTCAGGTTGATGGTGAGGCACCGAGTGTAGCGGTACACCGAATGCCGCCAGTAGAGTGCGTCGGTGAATTCTCCTCCGTCGCAGGTGTAGCCGACTACTGCGGATTCGCCCGGTTGTAGTGCGGGGGAGAGCTGACAGGAGAACTTGGCCAGGTTCGGGGTGTCGTGAGTGCGGTGGATCGCGACCCGGCGCGGGCCCTCGCGAATCGGTTTGATCTCGAGGGCACCCGAGGTGTGTTCGAACCAGAGTTCACGGAACATTCGGGTCAACGGCTGATCGGTCAGGTTGACGGTGTCATAGCGATAGGTCACCCGCGCAGCACCGTCGGCGCTGATACCGATATCGATCCGCAGGTCGAGGTCGACGATGTGACCGACGAGCTCGGAGAGCCGGCCGACTTCCGCATCGGTGAGGTGTCGATCGTGTTGAAGGGGCAGCAGGAGCTGCGGAAGCCGCTCTGTCTCGGCCTCGATGCCCCACGGGTTACCGGCAACCTCTCGGCGGTTCACCTCGGCGATCGACTGTGTCGGCCCCCAAGGTGTTGCCCCGGAGGTTGGGGGCTGTGCGGGGGCCGGGGGTTCGTCGTGCCGCGTTTCTGTGGTGTCGGGCTCGAATAGTTCGGTGGCTGTGTGGCCGGGCAGCATCTTTTCCAGGACCCGGCAATGGTGGGGGTAGGGGAGTCCTTTGACTTCGCCGGATAGCCAGCGGTGGAATTGTGAGCGTTTCGGGGCGGAGCCGACGAGGTCGGGGTCGATAGTGGCGGCGATCTTGTCGTATTCGCGGCAGAACATGCTGTGTGTGTGCAGGTGCTGTGCTCGGAGCACGGCTTTGAGACGAGTACCCAATGCTGCCACCCCTGTTACCCCTTCAGGTTTTCGGTTCACTGCGTCTGCTGGCTGTCTCATCGTAGAGGGGACGGCAGGGGATAGCAGTGGCACAAGAAGTTTCAGATGGGCACTTTGTGGGTGTCGAGATGCGACACCGTATCCCGGCAGAGTCAGGAACAGCCAGCGACCACGACCGATAGCGGCATTGCCGGAGGGACGAGTGCAAACGCCGGATGTAGCTCGGGTCCGGCAGACCCTTCGTGATGCGGATGCGGCTCGTCAAGCGGCCATCCAACTGGTTGCCGGGCAGTGAATCCAGTCGTTTCGAACATGTGGAGGAAGCCATGGGATTTCGGTTGTCGTTGCAGATCCTCGTCGATCTGTTTCCGAATCTCACGCCTCGAACAGGGGCACCCGTGGGTGATGTATGCAGGCAGCCCTGATGATTCCGTGTTCCGGCCTTCTTCAAGTCTCGCCGTACCTCACCTGGGCCGAACCGGGCGCTGAGGTTCCGCTGGTGTATTTGACCGACAGATTCGGCCCGACGTATCCGTTGTCCGGTTACCGGGGGCGGTGGTGAGCATCGTGCAGGTTGACTGGGGACAACAGCGGGTACTGGTGATCGCCCCGCATCCTGATGACGAAGTGATCGGCTGCGGTGGGTTGGTCAGCCGAGTCAAACGGGAGGGCGGGCAGGTGCACGTGCTTTACGTGGCCGTCGACGACCTGGTCGAATACTCACCTGCGGGCGGCTCGACCGCCGAGCAGCGGATGGCCGAGATCGAGCACGTGGCCCAGTTTCTTTCCATGGACAGCTGGCATGCGGGCAGCATCGGTGAACGGCACACCCTGCGTCTGGATGCGCTGCCTCGCTGCGAGCTCGTCGATGTGCTGGAGGGCCGCCCCGAACACGGGGTGGCGTTGCCGGTGCTGCGGCCGACAGTGGTGGTTGCGCCCGAGGTCACAAGCTACAACCAGGACCATCGAGCGGTCGGACAGGCCGTGTTGACCGCGCTACGCCCCGGCCCGGATCGGTGGCGGCATCAGCCCCGGCTGGTCCTGACCTACGAGCAGGTCGCCGACTTTTGGAGCGGAGCATCGACGGCGCCGCATCCTCGGAACTTCTTCGTCGAATTGTCTGCCTCCGACGTGGATCGCAAGATCGCTGCGCTGCGGCTGCACGAAAGCCAATGGCGGGATCACCCGCACACCCGGTCGGAGGAAGCGTTGAGGGGCCTGGCGGCGGTCCGTGGCGCACATAGCGGGACGCGCTACGCCGAGGCGTTCCATTGCTTGCGGTGGCGGGTATGAAGGCCCCGACCGCCTCGATGCGGGTCGCGGTGATCGGCTGCGGATTCATCGGTCTGCCCGCCGCTGTGCTGGCTGTCAGCGCTGGTCACACGGTGGTCGCGTTCGACACCGACCCCGACCGCATCGACCAGCTCCACCACGGCTATTCCTACCTGCCTGATGTATCTGACCACGATCTGGATCAGGCCTTGGCGACCGGGCGCCTGATCCCGACCGGCAACACGGACGCGCTCGCCGGATTCGATGTCGCGCTGATCGCGGTGCCTACACCAACGACAGATGATCACCCGGACCTCAGCTATATCGAGGCCGCCAGCAAGACCATTGCGGCCCACTTGTGCCTGGGCGCGACCGTCATTCTGGAATCGACTACCTATCCGGGCACCACCGAGCGCGTCGTGGTGCCGATCCTGGAGACCAGCGGTCTGCAGGCCGGACGGGAGTTCCGGGTCGGGTACGCCCCCGAGAGGATCAATCCCGGAACGCCGATCACAGAGCTGCGATCGGTGCCCAAGATCGTTGCCGGAATTGACGACGAATCCCGGGCCGCGGTCGCCGGGTTCTGGTCAGGTCTTGTGGACGAGGTCGTGCCCGCTCCCGACATCGGCACCGCTGAATTGGCCAAGCTCGTCGAAAATACCTTCCGTCTTATCAACATTTCGCTGGTCAACGAGCTCACCCGCAACGCGCACGCCTTGGGTATCGACGCCTGGCAGGCGCTCGCGCTGGCGGCGACGAAACCATTCGGTTACATGCCGTTTCACCCCAGCGCCGGGGCGGGTGGGCATTGTCTGCCCTCCGATACCCGTTACCTGGCATGGCGGATCCGCGAAACCGCCGGCGGGGCAGCCCCGCTGATCGAGACCGCCGCCCGGATCAACGACGACATGCCCTCGTATGTCGCGAGCCGGATAGTAGCCGGGATCCGGTGGCGGCAGCCCTGTCTCGCAAGTGCACGAGCTGTCGTGGTGGGTGTCACCTACAAGGCCGATATCCCGGACCTTCGCGAATCGGCTGCCCTGAAGGTCGTTGAAGCCCTGCGTGGGCTCGGCGTGAACGTGGTCGTCGTCGATCCCCTCGTTCACGCAGACCCAGATCTCGCCGTGTCCTCGGAACTGACCGTCGAGCATGTTGCGGAGGCGGCGGTGGTCGCGCTACTGGTAGCCCACCGTGACCTCGACTACGCGCTGATCGCCGGCAGCCGGTACGTGTTCGACGCCTGCGGTGTGCTCCCGGCGGCACCCAACGTCGAACGGCTTTGAGCATCCACACCCATCACTCGATTCGAAAGGACATGCTGTGACCACAGCCAATCATGTAGTCGTCACCGGCGGCGCAGGCTTTATCGGCTCGCACCTGTGCCGGTCGCTTGTCGGGCGCGGCGATCGCGTCACCGCGATCGACAACCTCAGTACCGGACATCGGGAGAACCTGACCGATCTCCTGGCGCACCCGCAGTTCCGTCTTATCGTCGGAGATGTGACCTCTGTGTCGGTCTTCGCTGGACTTGCCGAGGTCACTCACGTGGTCCACCTCGCCTGTCCCGCCTCACCGAAAGCCAACTCCGCGATGCCGCTGGAGACGATCCGTGCCGCATCCCTGGGCACCCTGAACACGCTGGAACTCGCCCAACGCAACAGCGCCCGCGCGGTGATCGCCTCCTCGTCGGAGATCTACGGCGATCCCCAGGTCCATCCGCAGCCCGAGGACTACCGCGGCAACACCAATCCGGTGGGACCCTACAGTGCCTATACCGAGGGCAAACGCCTCACCGAAGCCGCAGCAGCGGCGCATCACCGGTTGGGAACCAACGTCGGGGTCGTCCGCCCCTTCAACGTCTACGGGCCGAACATGTGGCCCGAGGACGGGAGGGTGGTGTCCTCGTTCTGCGCGGACGCCCTTGCCGGCAAGACCTTGCAGATCCACAACGGTGGAACCCAAACCCGGTCTTTGGTGTACATCACCGATTTCGTGGACGGGATGGTCGCGATGCTTGACAGCGATGAATTCGGACCGATCAACCTCGGTTCCGACGGCGAAATCACCGTCGCTGACCTGGCGCGGCTCGTCATCGACGTGGCCGGAGCCGGAGCACTCGAACTCGCACCAGGCCGCGACGAGGTGGTCACCGTCCGCCGACCCGACACCAGCCGAGCCCGCAAACTCCTCGACTGGGCCGCAACGACACCTCTGCGCGCCGGCGTCACCGACACCCTCGCGTGGATGCGACAGGTGACACAGTCATGACCATCCGATTCGTTCTACCAGCCAGCTGGTCCGCCTCACCGGCGCCGACCTATCGAACCTGTCGTGTGAGGCCACCACGGTGGACCAGGCCCTGAAGTGGCTGATCGAACAGCATCCCAGGTTCGCCGAACGGATCTACACAGAACACAATCTGGCTCCGTGGACGATCGTGTGCCTCAACCACCACCACGTCCTCGACCCGTCCACTCCCGTACCGACAGGAGACCACGAACTGCAGATTATCCCCGCCCTGATGGGAGGCTGAGCATGCATGAGGTGATCACGATCCCCGCCGCCACGGCCACCGTTGGGTCCCCGGAACACCACCTGGACGTCGTCGCGGCCTCCCAGCACTATCCGCGGGCGTGGTTTGAAGACGAAACCCCGCAACACACGGCCAGCATCGACGCATTCTCCATCGACCCCGTGCCGGTGACCAACGCCGCCTATGCCGAATTCACCGACGCGACCGGGCACATTACTGCCGCCGAGCGACGCGGATACGGCCTGGCCTACGGGCGCGAGTACTGGGCAACCGTGCCCGGTGTCAACTGGCGCCACCCGTACCCCGACCTGGACGCAATCCGCGATCGCCCGGAGCACCCCGTGGTGCACGTCGACCACGCCGACGCCACCGCCTACGCCATGTGGGCCGGCAAACGCCTGCCGACCGAGGCCGAATGGGAATACGCGGCCCACGGCCCCCAATGGGTCCCATGGCCGTGGGGCAACGAGTGGGACCGCCACCGCGCCAACACCGCTGAATACTGGGCGGGATATCCGATTCACGACCTCGGCACCTGGAAAACCTGGTGGTGCGACCACTACACCCACCACAACATCACCCCCGCCACCACCGTCGTCGGCACCCTCACCGACGGCACCTCACCATTCGGCGTCCTCGACATGGCTGGAAACGTCACCGAGTGGACCGCCTCGCCGTACCTGCTCTACGCCCCCGATCGCCGCTACGACCCCGGATACCAGGCCGTCGCCGACCACGGGCACATCGCGGTGCGCGGCGGCAGTTGGAAATCGTTTCGATGGCAGGCCCGCACCAGTGAACGCGTCGCCTGCGACCCCAGCTACTCCGCCCCCGACCTGGGGTTTCGCTGCGCCCGCGATCTACCCCAATCCGCCACATCCCACCACCCCACCACCAGATAAGGTCTGCTGCCATGCGTGCACTCATCACCGGCGGCGCCGGGTTCATCGGGTCCCATCTGCTCGACCGGCTGCTCGCCGACGGTCACACCGTCACCGTCATCGACGACCTGTCCAGCGGTGACCGCGACCGCATCCCCGACTCCGTCGCGTTCCACCAAGCCGACATCGCCGACGCCGCAGCTGTCACCAGCATCATCGAGAAATCCCGGCCTGAACTGATCTTTCACCTCGCCGCGCAAATCAGTGTGCGTCACTCGGTCACCGATCCCCAGCGCGATGCCCAGGTCAACGTGATCGGCACCCTCAATATCGTCGCTGCCGCCACTACCGTCGGCGCACGAGTGATCATGGCATCAACCGGCGGTGCAATGTACGGTGACGGCGTTCCGATGCCGACACCGGAAACAATGCTGCCGCAAACCCAAGCGCCCTACGGGATCTCGAAATACTGTGCCGAGCAATACCTGGCCCTGCACAACCGGCTCCACGGCGCCCGCCACATCGCACTGCGGCTGGGCAACGTGTTCGGCCCGCGCCAAGATCCTCATGGGGAGGCCGGAGTGGTCGCGATATTCTGCGGCCACATCGCTGCGAACCGCACACCCACGATCTTCGGCGATGGCAAACAGACCCGCGATTACGTCTACATCAGCGACATCATCGACGCTTTTCTCGCCGCTTCTACCTACACCGGATCGGTGGCAGTGTTCAATATCGGAACCGGTTTCGGCACTTCAGTCCTCGAACTGCTCGACGCAGTCAACAGTGCGGCCGGCACCTCTATCGCTCCCCGATTCGACCCACCGCGAGACGGTGAATGGCGGCACGGCGCCCTCGACTCGGCATTGGCTACCAGCGAACTCGACTGGCGCGCAACAACCACCGTTACCGACGGCATCCGGACCACCTATACGGCCCTGACCTCCTAGGTGCAGCTGCTGCATCTCGTCGACACGGGCGGTGGTCTGTGCGAATCGGAGCCCCACACCCACGCATATGTCGCGAAGCGCCCACCGCAGCAGGCGCATTGCCCGGCCATCCCGGTGTCCATGGAAGCCTGGCGGCTGGTATGTCCGCTGTGCACGTCGACCGGGTGGCCGACTCCCGAGGTTTCCTGCCGACAAGAGTCGGCAGGAAAGGGATCTGCAGTTTTTGTCGGACGTGGAAAACGTGGCCGGTGCTCGTGGAGACGGAACCACTGATGCTGGACACCGCAAGCATCGTCCGCGTTCGCGGCAACCGCTCGAGTCGGTGGCTGGCGGATGCCGTGTGACACAGCGCAGGTCTGGAGCTCGCTCGTCGGTGCTTATCTGGGGAGGTCTTGTCGCGATGGCTGAATGCCGCTGCTGGTCGGTTGTGGCGTCGGGTCTGGGTACGGTGAGGTCATGACCTCGCGGGCAGGGGGTCGCTGGGCAGAGAGACTGGCGCGTGAGCATCTGGCACTTCTGCCTCGTCGCGTTGCGCATCTGGAGGGTGTTGCGCGGCGGGCCGGTGAGGCGGCTTCGGTGGTGGCCGACCCGGAGCTGTTGATTGCTGCGGCGTGGCTTCATGACATCGGCTACGGACCGGCCTTGGTGGAGACGGGGTTTCATCCGCTGGACGGTGCCCACTACCTGCGGCGGATCGGTGCCGCTGAACGGTTGTGCGGTCTGGTGGCGAATCACTCGTCTGCGCGTATCGAAGCTCGGCGTCGTGGGATACCGATCGAATGGGCTGATGAGGAATCCGCAGAGCGCGATGCCCTGTGGTGGGCGGATACGACGACCACACCGACAGGGCACGTCACGACGGTGAGTGCTCGGCTCGCCGAGGTTGAGGCTCGATACGGTGCGGACCATATCGTCACGCTCTCGGTTGCCGAGGCGGCGCCGTCGCTGCTTGCGGCGGCTGAACGTACTGAGCAGCGGATCCGGAGAGTTCGGGGTCAGGTGAAGTAGGGCTGGTTGCCCGGCTCGAGACCGTGCTCGATCCGTAGCCGGATCGAGGGGTGGATGTTCAGCTCATGCAGTCTTTGGGGTGCGACCCAGGCGACTTCCTTGGATTCACTGCTTGTACGCAACTGGCCGGCGACGGGTGCCGCGCGGAAGCAGATCGAGAATTCCTGGCGTACCTCGCCGTCGTCGAAGGCGATGACATGCTCAGGGTTGGAGAAGATCCCGACCAGGCTCTTGACCTCGACGGTGATGCCGGTTTCCTCGATGACTTCGCGCTCGACGGCCTGGGTCACGGTTTCGCCGGCTTCGAGGCCGCCCCCGGGAATGGCATGGAGGTCGTTGTCGGTGCGCCGGATCATCAGGATCCGGCCCTGCCGGTCTTGAACGAGGGCACTGACGGCGACTTTGACGGAGTTGGCGGCCGGTGCCGCTGGGTCGTGGAAGTAGTCGATCCGGCTCATCGGGGCTCCTCGAATTCGGCGGGCTCGCTGTCGTTCCATACCTGTTCGAAGCTGGTCATGTACGTGGCGAACAGGTCGCCAGCAGGGAGTCGGCGAAGGTGCATCGCAGGGGCGTAGGCGCCGGGTTGTCCGTACACGTGCATGTTCACGATCATGTCGTCGTCGAATCGGAAGATGGAGTTGTACAGCGTTGTTCGGTGAAACCGGATATCGACGGTGTCTTCCTGAGCAAGGGGCCGAACCAGAGCCATCGCGTTGCGGATTCGAGTAGGCACAGTCGATGGCGCGAGGCGTTCCTCGGTGCTGCGCTTGGCGGCTTCGGGTTCGCAGGGATCGCCGAACAGCATTCGCACCTGCAGGCCCTCTCGTGTTCGTTGCCGAACTGTGCGGGGGAATAGTGGGTCCTCGGCCAGGAACAAGCCAGCCAGAACCAGTATGTCGAGCCGTTCTGAGGTGGCATCCAGCAGCCTGGTCCATAGGCTGTTCGGGATCGAGTTCCGGTGTGGATAAACCTCGATGACCTCGGGTTTGCTCACCTCACCACGCTCTTCGATCGTCGTTCCGGTGGTCTCTTCAGCCGCTGCGTCGTCCGAGGGGTCCGGGATGACACCTTCGTACCCGTCGGTGGTGTCGGGTGTGAAGAGTTCGGTGGCTGTGTGGCCGGGCAGCATCTTTTCCAGGACGCGGCAGTGGTGGGGGTAGGGGAGTCCTTTGACTTCGCCGGATAGCCAGCGGTGGAATTGTGAGCGTTTCGGGGCGGATCCGATGAGGTCGGGGTCGATCGTGGCGGCGATTCTGTCGTACTCGCGGCGGAATGCGCTGTGTGTGTGCAGGTGCTGTGCTCGGAGCACGGCTTTGAGGCGAGTACCCAATGCTGTCACCCCTTTTCCCCTTCAGGCTTTTGGTTCCCCTGCGTCTGTTGGCTGTGCTCATCGTAGAGGGCTGCAGAGGGGACAGCAGTGGCACAAGAAGTTTGAGATGGGCACTCGGTGGGTGTGGAGATGCGACACCGTATTCCGCCAAGGTCAATACCAGCCGGAATACGGCACAAATTACAGCCTGGGGATATGGAATGCCCTACTGACTAGTTCCAGCGGATCACGACCGATTCGGAAATATCGAAGGAGCGAGATGAGTTTTCCTTCTATGCTCGTTCTCGGAGCAGCGGCGACGTTGTTCCTACTCAGTGGGGTGATGCGTTGTGGAATACGAAGAGTGTCCCCTGCGCGCGCTGTCTCTGCGGGCTCGTCGAGTCAGCAGCGGGCGGGCCGATCTTCGGCTCTGACCGTCGAGGAAGCGCACGTCGTGATGCAGCGGCACCGGCACTGTGGAGCAGACACGTGCTCGCGGAAGCGGACGGCCTTCTGTGTATTGATCGAGGCGGGACATATCGTGCCCGATATTCGCGCCGAACGGTATCTTTCCGCAACTGCTGGACGATGATCCACACGCGATCGGCGTGGCTGGATTCGCATGGCCCGTAGCATCGGGCGGGTGTTCACTGACTGCGGGACCCCCGGGACGGACCGTGGCGCTGTATGGGCCCGGGGAGGGCTCCCGGAGGGCGGATAACATCGGCGGGTTCGGAGAGGCAGCAGCCGGTGGAGAGGCAGGCGGAAGTATGGGTAGCGGTGAGCAGTTCGGTCTGGACCTCGGTGTGCCGGTTGAGCGGACCGAGTGGGGCAAGTGGGTCGATCCTGAACGTCACAGGGCACAGGCTCAGAAGTTCATGGACCGCGCCGCGATCACCGGTATTCCGTCGCAGTCCTGGCGGGAAGACTCCGCGGAAGTGCAGCGGCTGAACCCGATCGTCGCGGAGATGTTTCCCGATATGGCCACCGCGATGGCGCCCGGAAGCGCGGAACTGACGGATACGTTTGTCTGCTTCCTCGGTGAATGCTTTGCGAAGTTCGCGGGGGCTCGCTGGGTGGAGTGGGAGTGGTCGGGTCCGGAGTTCACCTTCTATGAGCATGTGAATCCGGCGTTGCTGTGCGATACCGAGGACGAAGACGAGATCACCGCGTGGGCGTTGGTCGATGACATGGTCAACTACCACCGCGACGAGTACGCCGGCATGTTCTCTTACATCGCTGCCCTGCTACGTGATTACGCCGCTGATCACGACGAGAAACGCCGCGAGGAATCCGCATCCACCAGGTGAGTCGTCGACTCCTGCCTATATGGACCGAAGCACGTCGTGCGCTCGGGGGGATCAGTCATGCCGGATGGGTACGACAAAGACCGGGATAGATTCGAAAACAATAGGCGCGGCCGGATATTCGAGCATGGTTCCGACCGGTTCTTCCGCGACCGTGAAATGGGATTCGTACGGCGGTCGGAAAAATTCCGCGCCGCCGGTAAGAGTATCCAGTTCGACAAGGTCAGACGAGACGACCGGGGTAAGACGTTCACGGTGGAGGAAAAGTCCGGTCGGATCGAAGGACCGAAGGACGAGAAACAACTCCGGGTGCTGCGCGCCCTGCTCGATCGCGGTGAGATCGACCAACATCTACTACGGTCGGTCGAAGGAGAGACGGTCTCCGGTGTCTGCCGTGAGCTGATCAACGATCTCGTTCGCGACTTTCCGGACAGGTTCTCCCACCAGGTTATTTCCAGGAACGACGCCCGTCAGATCTGGGCGTTGGGGTTGCAGCGAGAGCCGGGGCAGCAACTCGAGCTGCCCGGCGTAGGCGAGCACGCACGTCAGCAGAAAGACCGCCAGCACCAGGCGCGGCAGCAAGAGCGAACGCGTGAGGACCGCGCCAGAACCGAACGCGAGCTAGGCCCGCAACGGGAGCCAGGCCCTTACCTAGCCTCGATCTTTCGTGATCTGTGCTGATCGGTCCGGTTGGTGTTGGGGGTGGTTGTTTTGCTGTTCGGGCAGCGGTAGCTGCCCGAACAGCGGGTGGGCTGCCGGGTTCCACAAGCCCGGATGGTGCGCCTTTCCTGATTCGTCGGGGCCAGTTGGTGCTGGTCAGGGGGCCGCGAGGCGGGTGAAAGCGGTGAGAGCGAGACCGGTCCACGGGTTGTGAGCCGGCAGGCGTAGGTGGACCCGGCGGGCGTGGCGAGTCAGCCGTGCCGGGATCGAGAACAGTCGTAGCCGTAGTGTTTTCGGTTCCCATCGGCGTGCGGTGTGGCCGTGCAGGGCCAGTGTTTGTGTCCAGGCGGTCAGGTTCATGGCGAGTGCGATGATCGCTGTCCAGATGCGGTTGGCGTTGTAGCCGTGGAGCGGGAGGTTGCGCAGGCCGGTGTCCTTCGCGGCGCGGATACGGTCCTCGCAGCGGGCGCGGCGGCGGTGCCGCAACTCCAACTCCGGCAGCGAACCTGCCGTGCTGTTGGTGACGAACGCGGTCAGCCGCATCCCCTCGTGGTCGGTGAACCGCAACTGAGCACCGGGATGCGGTCGTTCCTTGCGCACGACAAGCCGCATCCCGGGCGGCCAACCTGGCAGATCGGCCTGGTCGGTGACCTCGGCGACCCACGCGCCGGGCCGGGTTTCCCCATCGGCATCGCGGGCGGGCAACCAGTCGTCGGCGCCGAGGTCGTCGAGAGCAGTGACGATGTCGTCGGTGAGGACGAACCCGACCGAATACTGCACCCGGCGGCGGTGGCAGTATTCGAGGAACTCGTGGGTGCCGCCGCCGGAATCGGCGCGGACCAGCACTTTGCGCCCGACCCGCCACCGATCGACCTGCGGTATCTGCGCCAGCGCATCAGCCAGGAGTTGTTTGTGATCGTGGGCGGTGTTCGAGCCGGCGTTACCGGGCCGCAGCATCACCGCGGCCGGTTCCCCGGTGCCTGTTCCGCCGTGGTCGATGAACGCCCACAGCGGGTGAAAACCGAAGCCACGCTTGAATGTCGGTGCCGCGTGCTGCTTGTCCGAATGCGCCTCGATCAGGGTGGCATCGAGATCGATCACCATCGGTGCCGAAGCGTCGATCCCGTGATCAGGCGCGTGGGCTCCGGCTGATTTCCACGCCTGGGCTCGGGCTCTCGCCCGGGCAGAAGCAATGGCTGCCAACGCTTTGCGTGAATCACCGGCCAGCACGGTGATCAGCCGTGACACCGTCGGGTCCGAGGCCACCGCACCGAACACACCCGGCTCGGTCCGCAGCAACGCCAGATCCGAGACGCAGTCCCCGCCGAGGGCGAGCATTACCGCCAGATCCGACACGATCTTGCCCGGATCATGCACCGCACCCGATCTACGCCACGGCGACAATCTCTCGGACAACTCCCTGATCAGCCCGGTCTTCTCCACGATCCGTAGCAGCAATCCCGCCCCCGCTTGCGACACGACCGGCGCCCCGCCGTCCTCGATTTTCACCGACGGATACCACGACATAGACTCACTCACCGAAAGGGTGCTCCCACAACCTCGATTTTCGATCCTCAACACATCGAATTATCGCAGGTCAGAGCGCCCCTTTCGCCAATTCCGGCACTTCGTGCCGGAATTGCCATGAACAGGGGAGGCTAGTGCTATGACTAGCTCTAAGCCCCGCGTCAGTCGCGAACCTGGTTTTCTGCCAATCAAATTGGCGAAGAATACTGTGCGACAAGCGCGGACTTTGCTATAGCCTGGGTGTGTGACACGGTCCTCAGGTCCACAGGGTGAATTGTCTAACGCCTCTGCTGGAGCTTCGAAGCAGCAGGCAGACTTTCAGGAGCAGGCTGGGGCCGGGCTGTCAGGAGACCCGGATCGTGACGCTAGAGTCTGTTTCATAAGCTGCGGCCGGATAACCACAGGTTGATCGCGGCGACGCGGACGGTTGCCAGGTAGCGGACAGCGAGTTTGTCATACC
>NZ_JBHXMZ010000020.1:0-57720 GCF_042719915.1 Nocardia sp. NPDC058499
AAAAACCCCTTGTTTTGTGTGGCGTTGACCGCGTCGGCGACGCGCAGGTGTCGCGAAAGGGGGGATGCGGGGGGCTTTCCCCGGAGGGGGGGGGGGGGGGGGAAACCCCCCCCCCCCCCACCACTGAGCGCGGGCCCACGGATGTGGGACCGGGCCGCCGGAGGCGGCGCACCCGACAGCCCCTCCGGGGAGGGGCGTGGTCGGAAGGGGAGGCGGAACCCCCTCCTGGAAGGAGGGGGCAGGGGGAGGAAGGAACCCCTTCATGAATGAAGGGGCAGGGGATGTTGATGTGTGTATGTGTGATGGGTCAGAACATGTGCTTATGGAGCTTGCGGAATACATGTTCTGACCCATCACACATACACACTCTCTTTCTATTCTCTTCATCTTTTGTGGGTTCCCGCTCACCCCCGCCCCTGGTTTTGAAGACCACCCTTGGTATGCAATCTTTTGCTTTTCGCAGAGCAAGGGTGGTCATCAAAATCGGAGCGCAGCGGAGAAAGGGGCGGGGGTGAGCGGGAACCCACTGGTCAGCGCCTTGCGCTGACCTCCAGAACGCTCGATACACCTGGGGTACAGCATGGGGTAGAGGGTGAGGTAGGTCCTCCTCACCCTCTACCTCACCCTCTACCCCACCCCCAACTGACCGTTGGCAGTCGGCGGCTTCGACCGGTTCCGGGCCTTGTAGGCCGCTCGAATCTCGTCGCTGATCTTTCCGCGTGGCGGCACTTCCAGGTCCGCATTTCGGGCCCACTTTCGGATCTCGGAATCTGTGCTTCCGCCGGTCTTTGTGCCGCGTTTTGGTGCGTTCGGCTTCACGACACGGGCAGCGTCCTTGTATCGGCTGAGAAAGTCTTCTAGTTCCTGCTCGTTGGCTGTGGTGAGTTCCAGTTCATAGGTCACGAACTTGTCGGGTGTGCCGATCCCGAACCGCACCGTGCGGCCGCCGTCCTTGGGGATGGGTTCGCCGGTCAGATCGTCGGCCAAGTTCACTACGACTTCTTTGGTGATCGCCACGGATCTGCCTCCTGGGGTGTTGCGGTTGATAGCGCTCTTTTGCCAGCGTAGCGGGCCCTCGGCATCTATCGGCGGGCGCTACCTCCGTCTCGTAAATTCAGGTAGTTAATCGCCATCTGAATCGACGTACACGCGGCTTTGGACGGTCCGCTATGAACCGTGTCAACGATGTATCGAGATCACGTGAGGCCGCGCGCAACTCGTCCGCGCTGACGAACCATGATCGGGGCATTTGGCCGATAGTGTCGGTGATCGAAGAGCCGATGATCTGTTCCATGGACGTGAGAGACTTCACGGCGGACTCGGGATCACGAATCAGGATCGGCCATCGGGAACTGATCCCGAAGGCTCCCATCATTCCTGAGTCTGAGAACGCCGCTACACCGAAGGTGTGGAGCAGGCGGCGGTACCGGTCGATATCGTCCATCTGATCGAGGTCGGCTGTCGGTGATGTGTCGAACAGGCCGGTGTGTAGCCGCACCTCAGCCAGTACGCATGGAACAGCGAGTGAGGCCAGCGCGGCGACGCGGTGATTTCCGTTCGTCTCGATGCGGAATAGCGGTCCTGCTGGCGTGTCCCATGCTTCGACCTGAATCGCAGGATCGTCGGCAGAGCCGAATAGTTCGGCTAGTCCGGCAGGGTCGCCTTGCTCCATCGCGATTCGTGCCGCGAATTCGGAGATGCCGGCCACCGGTTCGGCTGCCGTATGTGGCGATTGGCTCGCGCTGGTCTGGCGTCGGCGGGCTGCGTTGCCGTTGTCATGGATGAACGACCGTGTGCCTGGCAGCTTGAGCAGGACGCGGGCGGGGCTGATCCATGCCGTGAATGTCTCGGAGACTCCGAGTTCGCGTGATGCTCGGGGCAGGTACGGCCGGGGCCGCGCCGCGTAGTCCTCGATCCGCTGCGCGAGGGTTGCGGGTTCCGGGTCTGGTTCATGCCGAAGGTGAGAAGTCAGAAGTTTCAGACCGTCTTGAAATCGGCGCGTGGTGTCCGCGCGGAGGTATCCCAACTTGATGAGACGGGCGGCCGCGGCCGCGTCGGCGGGCTCCCCGTTCGTCTCGAACATCGAGCGCTCCGGCATGTCCGCTCCCCGTCCTTTGCCCGGTGTTGTCCGCGGTGATAGCGGGCGACTTCGGTCGGTTTGTTCATCGCGGCCTGGTGGTCGTCGTGTGTCGTTCCGCGGCGCTGGTTCGCTTCCACTGTAGGGCGCTCCACTGTTCAACTGGTTCACGCGAACGGCAGTGAACAGCTCGATCGGGGTGTTCATCTTCGGCGCCTGTCGTGCGGGCGAGCACGGGTATTCCAGTCGCATGTTCACCCTCGGTGAGTGAACGGGATGAACGCATTGGTCCGTCGGCGTGCTGTGTTCACTCGTTCGCTGAACGGGGCCGGAACGGGGCTGCCGCGCCAACTTCGTTGGCTTGCCTCCTGGATCTTGTGGTTGCGTTCGCTGAACACACGACGAGGGCCCTCGGACAGGCTCCAACTGTCCGAGGGCCCTCGTGTTCGCTTACGCGGGGATTGCGGGTTGTTCAGTCGTCCACGGTGTGACGTTCGCGGATGATCAGGTGAGCCAGGATCGCGCCCATGCCGACCACGGCGACGGGCAGGCAGGCAACCATGGTGATGATCCACCAGGGCGCGGCTGTGATGTGGCGGGCTTCCATGAAGTGATAGGCGACTTGGCCGGCTGCGCCGATCGCAAGGCTGGCGAACGCCGAGACCATGGCGTAGGTGCGGGTCGTATGCGTCTTGATCCGGCCGGACAGCCACACGTAGAGGGCGTAACTCGCGTACGCCTCGACCCCGATTGGCAGCGTGATCGCGCTGTTGATCGTGAAGCCGTCGGCGATACCGGGCAGCGGGTGAACGACGCCGAATCCGGTCGCCTCGCCGAGTCCGACCCATCCCGACCAAATAGCGACGAATGCCGGAAAGGCCATCAGCAGAACCGGCCAGGTCGGGAGTCCTCGGCCGGGCCGGGCCTCCGATACTGGGATCGGAGGTTCGGTGTTCACCTGCTCGGTTGCCGAACCCTCGGCGGCAGTAGTGCCCATATGGCCGCTATTGCCACCCATGTCGGCCGGTGAACGCTCGGCGGGCGCGGCCGGGGCGTTCACTGCGGCAGGCGGCCTCTGTTCGCCTGTTTCGTCAGTGACGTTCACCGGCTTGTGCTGTTCGGTGGCGTGTTCACCGCTCCCCCGCTCCGGCGTCTCGTCGGCAGCCTCCGGGGCCGGGCCCGCGGCGGGGTCGGTCTGATCGAGAGTGAACACGTTGGTGCCTCCTGACGGCTGTTCGGTGCTCTGTTCGCTGTCGTGTTCGGTGTTCACTCCCCCGGTGCTGAACAGTCCGTCGTCCAGGTCGGGCAAGCCGTGTTCGCGCCGGTACTCGGTGACGACCTTCCACACCGTTGTGCGGCCGACCGTGCGGTCGTGCTGTGCGAGCCACTGGCGGACTTCGGGCCCCGTGGGCTCGATCCCAGCGGCGTGCATCTGCTCGCAGGCGTACATGGCTGCGTCGCGCTGCTGCTCGCGGCCTCGTAGTGCCGCGCGGTGGAACCGGTCCGTCTCGTCGCCGACCAGGTGCTGTGTCGCCGTCATGGCGTTCACCCAACCCTCTCCGTTCCCCTACCCCCACTATGGGAGATGGAGCCGCTAGTGCCCATTACGTTGATAATTTCCACTAGTGCCCATATGGGCAGTAGTGGAAGTAGTGCCACTACTGGAGGCGTGTCCGGGTAGTGGCTGTAGTGGCGATAGGGCATACCGTATATCTCGTGATGATGGATGTATAAGGCATGACAGATTTCGACACCAGAACCATAGTAGCGCTAGTGCCCATATGGGCACTAGTCCCGCTATGTGCGACAGGGTTGATAGTGTGTATCTGTGGCGCTAGAGGCACTATGGTTAGTAGTGGTATTGGTGCAAACTAGTGGCACTTGCGCCGCTATGGCCTGTACCTGCCTCTAGTGGAGATATGGGCAATAAACCTCGTATGGGCAATAGCGCCCATGTGGGCCATGTGGTTGATATGGTTTGCGGCAGAAGGGGGCTTCGTCCGGCCGCCTGACCTGCTGCTGAACCGAAGGAACGGTGGACTATGACCAGTACATCCGCAGCGTCAAGCCGCATCATCGCGGTAGCGCTGCAAAAAGGGGGAGTGGGGAAGACAACGACCACCATCAACCTCGGTGCCGCGCTCGCGGCCATGGGTATGCGGGTGCTCGTTATCGACCTCGACCCGCAGGCCAACGCGACGACGGGCCTCGGGATCGAGCTGGACCAGAACGACGCGACCATGTACGAAGTGCTGCACTCAGACCGCGCCGAGCGCGTCAAGCTGCTGGAGGTCATCAAATCGACCGCGTTTGGAATTGACGTAGCCCCAGCTCACAAGGCCATGAAGAAGCTGGAGCGGGAAGGGCTCGGCAGCGGGGGACAGCTGCGCTTGGCCCGGCAGCTCGACAACCTCGAGGGCTATGACTATGTGCTGCTCGACTGCCCGCCTGCGCTCGGTGAGCTGACCACGGCCGGGCTCGCGGCCGCCGATGACGTTTTCGCGCCGGTCGGACCGGGGCCGGATGAGATCGGCGGCCTGGTCGATCTCGGAAAAACCATCCTTGACGTGCAGGAGGAGTTGAATCCGGACATCGATATCAGGTACCTGGTCGTCTGCGGATTCGACGGCCGCAACCAGGTCAGCAAGGACGTGCGCAACCAGCTGCGCGATGACTGGGGCGCCTGGGAAGACGGCGGCCGGTTCGTGGGCACGATCGCCCACACGGTGAAGGTGCCGGAGGCGAAAGGCCGGCGGGTGCCGATCTTCGCGCATGCGCCGACCTCGACCGCTGCCGAAGACTTCCAACTCGTCGCGAACCGCATCGTGGAAAGGACTCGCCAGTGAGCGGCCAGCAGAAACCAGGGCTCGGCAACGTCGGGCCCACTCGGGTACTCACACGCGAGGAACGTCGAGCTGAGGCGGCGCGCGTGCAGCGTGAGCAGGAGAGCGCCGAGCCGTCCGCGGCCGCCGCCGAATCGACCGCTACGGCGGCGGACAATGCTAGTGCCCCTGCTGCCACTAGGGGCTCCGGCAAAGCCGCTGGTAAGGGTAAGAAATCGGGAGAGGGGAGCGAGCGCACCAAGCGGCTGGCCGGTTCCTCGGATGTGCTGTTGTCGCTGCCGTCCGATCTCAAGGACCGGATGGAATCGGTCATCGCGTACACCTACCCGCACACCGGAATCAACCAACAGCAGGCGTTCATCCGCTGGTCCATCACGAAGTTGTGCGCAGAGCTGGAAGCTCGGTACAACGACGGCGCTCAGTGGCCGGAGATCCCGAAGCGCAAGGCTGTCTGACCTGCGCGGATGCAGCCAATATCGGCGGTAGTGCCCATAGGGGCGCTACCGCCGATTGCGTTTCCGGGGGGGCTCGTGCCCTTCGGGAGGGCGGCTACCGGTTGTCGCTCTCCGACGCTTCCGGGGGTGTATCGGATGAGCGGGAACGGTTGCGTTCTTCCTGCATGAGGCCGATCTGTTCACGGAGCGATTCGACTTGCGCAGCGTGGGCACTCTGGATCGAATCGAGCTGCGCCGTAGCGCGTGCTTCGTCCTGGGCGCGTTCGGCGGTTCGCTCTGCGGCGAGGCGGTGCAATTCGTCCTGGTGGAGCCGCTGACTGTCGTCCAGGCGCGTTTGCAGGGCCTCGACCCGCCCGTTCGCGGCCTCGAGTTCTGTCCGATGCCGGCTTTCCGCGGCGTCGAGCCGTTCTTGCAAGCGGTCCCGATCGGTACGCACGTTCGCGAGTTCTTCGCGGGCGGCTGCGGCAGCCGCCTCGTCACGGGCGGAAACCCGACGGGCCTCGGCCGCGTCTTCCTGAGCGGCGCGCATCTGGTCCGCCGCGCTCTCGGCAGCCGATCGCGCGGTCTGCGCCTCGGCCTGGGCCGCCGCGATGGCTGTCGCGGCTTCCTCGCGGACGCGGGCGATCTCCTGCTCCGCGTTCTGCTCGGCCGTACGGATTCGCGCCTGTGCATCGGCGTCGGCGGACTCGATCCGCTGCTCTGCGGCCTGTTCGGCGTCGGCAACGCTGGCGGCTGCGGCGCGCTGTGCGGCGGCCACCTCCTCGGCGGCCGCGGCGGCACCCTCCTGGATTCTGGCGTTGGCCTCGGCAATTGCCGTGTCGGCGTCGGTTCGTGCGAGTTCGGCGGCGGCCTGGGCGTCGGCGACTGTTTGGGCGTCGCGCTCGGCCTGCTCGGTCGCGGTCTGCTCGGCGCGGTCGGCGCGGGCGTTGGCCTCCTCTGCGGCCTCGACGGCTTCGACGCGGGCCTGTTCCCCGGACTCCGCAGACTGGCGGGCCTTGCGCGCGGCCCGTTCGGCGGTCAGCTGGGCGCCCTTGGCCTCCTCCACCTTTCGAGCCTCGTCGTGCCGGACGGATTCGATCTCGGCGAGACGGGCTTCGTCGTCGCCGACGAGAGCGACTTGTTTGCGCAGCGCGTCTATGGAGCTGGTCAACTGCGTCTTGACCAGCTCGGCCACCTGCTCGACCCGCGATATCTGGTCCGGAATCGACATGCGAGCCAGGGACACCGGCCGCACGCCGCCGGGGTCGTCGGTGACGGGCTCGGCCTGGGGGAGCGCGCCGGCCTCCAGCCAGTTGCGCAGCCGCATCGCCCGCGTAGCGGTGTGTTTCGGCTTCCTGTGGGCGTCTCGCACCACGGCGCAGTAGGAGAAGGGCTTGCCCTTGCCCGGTGGCTGCGGGGGATGGAAGCAGCCGGGGAACCGGCAGATTTGGGCATCGAGAGTCGATGTCGAGCGAACTAGCCCATCGAGCGCGTACACGTCGCGGATCTCGCCGACCTGTCCAGTCAGCTCGGAAATCGCGGCGTCATCGAGCGCGCCGCTTGTCCGCGCGGTCTCGATCGCGGCGAACACCGCCTCCTGCGCCGCAGAGAGGTCAAAGGCGTCCTCGTAGCCGATGGGAGCACCTTGGGTGTCGTTCAATGGCATACATAGATCATAACATGACTTGCATGACGTTATGTTAGTCATGTTATTTTATTACCGTCACTTGACGATTCCGCCGAGGTGCAGCTGGGCCGTCGGTTCCCCGCCCGCCGGGCGGAGGCTCGCGGCCCAGCATCGGCGTGAACTCCGTCGGGGCTTCACGCCGATGCTGGGCCGCCCCTCCGATACCAACTATCTGCGGCAACACGCTTAGCGTGAATTTTGCAGTCCGGAAACGCACAGACCTTCACTCCACTACGGTGGGGCTACCGGCCAGCCTGGACGTGACCACGAGAGTCGGGAGGCAAGCCAACAAAGTTGGCGCGGCAGCCCTTGTTGTGTCCTCCTGTCCGGATGCGTTGATTAGGCGGCTTCGGAACGTCCTACCTAATCAACTTCGAAAAACCCCAGGTGGAACCCCCGTACCCCTGAAATACCGGATTAGGTGGCTACGGTGTGTCCTATCTGATCAAATCGCGAATGTGGGGCAGACTGCTGGCCATGGACACCGAGGTCGAGGACTGGACCGACGTAGATACGCTGCCGTTCCCGTTCGAAAAGCATTGGCTACCGCGCCGGCCGCTGGCCGGCAAGAGCAAACACGGCGGCTACTACCGTATGTCCAGGGATGCGGCGTTGGAACGTCCCTATATCGAAGCCAACCCGTTGGTGATGAAAAGTCTGGTCATCACCGATCACGACGGCGGCCGCGCTGATGAGATCGTGGGTCTGGCAGGGCTGCCGCCACCGAGCTATATCGCGATGAACCCGCATCTGCGCAATGGGCACATCGTGTATGCGCTGGCCACGCCGGTGGTGCTCACGGACGCGGGGCGCCGCCGACCGGTGAACCTGTTGTCCAGGGTGGAGTCCGGGCTCAACGACATGTTGGGCGGGGATGTGGCCTACGGGGGGCGGACCACAAAGAACCCGAGGCACCAAGAGCATCTGCCCTTGTGGGGCCCGGATTACGCGGTGTACTCGCTGAAGGAGCTTGCCGACCCGTTGGAACGGCTCGGGGTGCTGCCGAAGTGGGCGGGAGCGCGTGAGCGGCGTGAGAAGCTGGCGACCACCGATACCGGGCGCAATGTGGAGATTTTCGAGGTCACGCGCAAGTGGTCGTATCCGAAGCGCGGTGACTACACAGACCTCGGACGGTGGGAGTCCGCGGTGAGCGATTACGCATGGGATCGGAATGTGGAGCTGATCGGGGAGTGCTTCCACAAAGGCCCGCTGTTGTTTCCCGAGGTTCACCAGATCGCGCGGTCCATCTCGCGCTGGACGTGGCGACACATCCGCCGGTCGTTCAGTGAGGAACAGGCGCGACGTGGGAAAATGAGTGCGGAGAAGGCTGGCGCGGAAGAACTCGCCCGGCGGGGCCGTAAGGGCGGGCAGACGATGACGGAAAAGCGGCGGAATGCCATCGCCGAGACGAATCGGCGTCGCGGCACACGGTTCGATATGGACGCGATCATTGCGGATGCTTTGGAGGGATAGGGACATGACCGCGAAGACACCGCTTCGGCGAGCGAAGACCGCCAAGGAGCTGGCGGCCAAACATGGATGCTCGGACCGCACCATTCGGCGCATGATCGCCGAACCTCGCGAGGTGTTCGAGGGCCGCGCGGCATCGCTCAGTGAACAGGCTCGTGAACTGCGGGCCGGCGGCGCGAAGTACAAGGAGATCGCGACTCAGCTCGGCGTTTCCATCGGCTCGGTATCGCGCCTGCTCCACGGTCTCTACCCGAGCCAGACCACGAAAAAAGCCAGCTAGATCCGTCTACGACGCCCAAGGCCGGCCGGACGACCCCCGAACAGGGTGGTTACCGGTCGGCCTCGTCGTTTGTCCAGCGGGCCTTCGCGCGGGACTCGGCGTCGGCCTGGCGGGCTCGGGCGCGGGCGTTGCCCACATTCTGGTGCGCCAGCTGCGCGATGACGGAGCGGGCTGCGGTGCGGCCGGGGGAGTCCGCGGCGGCCGCGTTGACGGCGGCCGCGCGCATCTCGGCGAACAGCTGTCGTTTCGCGGCGCGCTCGGCTTCCTCGGCGGCGACGGTCCGGGCCCGGTCCAGCAGGGCCGGTGGCACGTCTTCGGGCACGAACCGCAAGATGTGGCAGAGGTAGCCGACGGGCCTGTCCGGAGTGGTGATCAGCTTCTTCCCGGAGATCCGGAACTCTTCGAACGCGCCGTGCACATCGTCGGCCTGCCATCCGGCAATGGCGTAGCGCGTCAGAGCGGCCGCGAGCTGGCTCCGGCTGATCCGTCGTACCCAGAGCGGCATTCGTTCGTCTCTGCGGCATTTCTCGGCCAGCAATAGGGCTCTCTGGTCGTAGGCACGGCTGATCTTGCGGCGACTCCTCGTGTCGATGTCGCGCGGAGCGCGTCGTTTCATCTCGTCTTCTGCTGAAGAAACTGATTTTGATCGTGAGAGGAAAGAAAAACCGGAGCTTCGCTCCGGTGGGGTGCCAAAACCCTGCTCAAGGAGTGTTTTCACTGCTGAGTTATCCACAGGAAGGGCGGTGGATTCGTGCAGCGCGGACACGGCGGCCCAGCCGCGGGCCCGGTCGTTGCGCTTCCAGGACTCCAGGCGTTCGGCGAGAGTGCGCTGTCGGCCACGGAATACGACGGTGCGGCATCCGAGCCGGGCCAGCAGTCGGCGGCATCGGTGGATGGTCGATTCGCTGCGGGCGACCTCGCGCTGTAGGCGGCCGACGGTCACGCGGGAGTTGCGGCCGGTGGCGTAGTCCGCGCCGGAGGATTCGGCGATGAGGTAGGCGGTGAACGTCTTTCGGCTGACCGACTCGACGGACTGTGCGGCGCGCAGCGCTGAGTAGTTCTCGTCGTAGAGGGCGAGGCAGTGCGCGAGCCACCTCGCACGGCCCCACCAACATGGCGGGGCCTCCCGGTCGGCGGAGCCGGTGTAGGCGTCCTCGGGCAGCGGCAGCCGCAGCGGCGGCAGCACGAACAGCGCGGCCGCGCTCGGGTGCGCCGGCGTGCGCCGGCGGCGTGGGGAGGTATAGCAACCTCGCCCAGATACACGTATGGGTAGCTCGGCATCGGTGCGCCCAAGATCGTGACCAGCGACGCCAGTCGCGATGCTTTGAGCTGCACGCGCGTGCTTGCTACCCTGGGAACCGCTTCTCAAAAGCGTCGGTCCTTCAGGGCCAGCGAAAAGCCTTCCGGCGGCAACCGGGGGGCTTTTCTTCGTTATGGGGTTATGGTGCTAACCAACTCGTGGGCCTGTCGGCCTCCGTCCATTCCTAGTACGTTCGGCTGTATTGATTAGGTAGGACACGCCGATCATGGCACGGTTTTTGTCCGCGTGCGATCTTGCCCGGCGCGAGTTGCCGCTACGCGCTGAAGGGGCTGCCGCGCCAACTTCGTTGGCTTGCCTCGGATTTCTGCTGGTCAACTTGAGAGGGTGGTCACGTCGGTGACGGTCCAGACGGGCTGTTTGGTGACCGTGATGAGGGTGGTTGCGGTGAGGTCCCCGGCTTCGGGCATGTAAATGCGAGTGGCGATCTTCCGTTGCCAGGTCACGCCGGTGTCGGTGGGGTGTTGCTCGCTGCTGACCTCGCTGGACGTGGTGATGTCGGCGCCAGTGTTCATCCATGATTCCCAGAGGGGTCGGGGGATCGGGTAGGGCCGGTAGGAATCCGCGGCGCGTGGGGTGAGCAGCGGCCGGGCCCGGTCGCGGGCGGTTTCCGGGCCGGTGTCGCCGGCGGCGGGCCTCCAGTCGAACAGGGCGTTCACGGCGGCCATGGCCACGGCCTCGGGATTGTCGCGGTCGAGGTCGGTCCACGGGGCCGGCAGTGGCGGTAGCGTCTCGATGCTCGCGCCGGAGGGTACGCCGGTGCCGTGATCGTCGTGTTCGCCGAAATCGTTGTTCCCGGTGCCGGAGCAGGCGGCCAGCACCGTGACGGCGAGGGCCAGGGCGACGGCGGCGCAGCTTCGCCGCCGTCGATGCGGGGGGCGAATGATGGTCACTGCTATTGACCTCCTGTGGTCGGGGCGGCGGCCGCGGCGGCGGCCTGTCCGCTGCTGTCTTGGGTGATGTATCGGCGGATGCCGATCAACTGGCCTCCGTCTGCGAGGGGGCTTTCCGTAACGGAGGTCTGGAAGGTTGGAGCGTGGATCATCTGGCCACCTCCCGCGTAGATGCCGACGTGTTCGGCTGTGCCGTCGGCACCAAAAAACAGCAGGTCACCGGCCTGGGCCTGGGATAGGTCGGCGATAGGTTGGCCTTGTCCCATCTGGCCGGGGTCGCTGGTGTCGCCGGTGTAGTGGGGGAGCTGCACCGCACCTCCTGTGGCTTGGGCGTAGGCGTAGAGCGTCAAGCCGGAGCAGTCGAATCCGGCGGCGGGGGTGCCGGTGGGGCCGTTGGCGTCGCCTCCGCCCCAGACGTAGGGGCGCCCTATTTGGGATCTGGCGGCTGCAACGACGGCTGCGCCGGTGCCGGGGTCGCCGGGGGGTGTCGGCTGTCCTGGGGTGCCTCCATTGGGGCTGCATGTACCGGTTCCTCCGCTGGGCGCTACGCCCTGTAGCCGGGTGAACAGGTCGCGGGCCTCTGCTTCGCGGGCGCCGTATTTGCCGCGCAGGTCTTCGCGCGGGCGCTGGATATCGGCGGCGGCCTCGGTGAAGTCCTTCGACTGGTAATCGGTCGCGGTGAGGCGTTCGTAGAACTCGGTGGCCGAGTGGGCGGGGTCCATGATCTCGGCGACAGTGCCGTAGTCCATGCCCGCCTGCTGCTGCATGATGCCGACCGATGCGTGATCGCCGGGGGCTACGCCGTCGTTCGGATACTGTTTGGATTCCGGGACGGCTTCGCTGGCGAGATTGCGTAGCTCGGACTCGACCAGGCCGACCGCGAGGGCGATGACGATTCCCTCATCGGGTACGCCCATGCCCTTGCCGGTGCTGATTACGATGGCGGCGTTGTGGTCGCGTACCGAATCCGCAGCGGCGGCCTGCTGGTTCGTGTCCGGGCTGCTGTCGCCGGTGGCGGTGGTGCCTTTGCGGGCGGCGTCCAGGTATGGGGTCGGATCGATTGGTGCGTACTGGGTGATGCGGTCGGCGCTGTTGTGTACTTCGAAATGCAGGTGCGGGCCGGAGGATTGGCCGCTGTTGCCGGTTCGGGCGATGGTTTGGCCGGCAGTGACCTGCTGGCCGACGGTGACCAGCACGCCGCCGGGGTCCATGTGCCCGTAGACCGTGCTCAAGGGTTTGCCGTCCACGACGTGGGACAGGACCACCCATCCGCCGAATCCGTCTACGCCTTGGTCCTGGGCGGCGGTGACCGTGCCGTCGGCGAGCGCGTATGCAGGGCTGCCCAGCGGAACAGCGAAGTCAACGCCGTGATGGTCGGGCCGGTCGGCGGTTTCGAACCCTGACCCGATTTCGACGCTGGGGTCCACCGGGTACGCCAAGGGGCCGTTGACGCTGATTCCGCCGGTGCCCGGCGGGCACGCGGCGTTCTGCTTCTGCTGTTCGCAACTGGCGAATAGCAGAAGCAACAGCAGGATGACGGCGAGGATTTTGCGCCAATGGCGCAGCAGGAAGACAACAGCGGCAGTCATCGGCTAGTCCGTCGTCATGCCGGTATTGGTGTCATGGATGCCCAATTCCCGCTCCAGGGGGCTGATCCATGTCCGGAAGGCCAGGCCGGGCCGGTCGGGGTCATCGCCCCATTTGGCGATGAATCGGCCTTTGCCTGGGTGGGGCATCGTGCGGTGCCCGGTCTGGGCCGGCGGCGGCGCGGAAGTCCAGGACAGCAGGCGGGCCCGCTCGCGGTCGGTGTAGTCGATAAGTCCTGCTTGGGCGTCGATTTCGTAGCCGTTGATGGGGCCGGTGAACGTAATCTTCGACCGGGAGATGAATCCGGTGGCCTTGCCCTGCTCGGTGAGGTCACCGGATACCTTCGTGAAGTCGGTGACGGTGTGGGTGTAGGTCGTCAGCGACACGCCGTCGGTGCGGTTGGTCCGGGTCATCCGGTCCAACGTCTTGATCTGGCTCGATCCGCCTACGTCGAGCAGCTGGGAAAGCTCGTCCATGTGGATATCGGTGACGGTTTTACGGCCGAACCCGTTGTCGGCGAGAGTCATGCGCGCGGACACGGCGGCTTGGGCTTCCATGCCGGTGAGCGCGATGATTGCCGCGCGCAGGTCGCGACCGGAGTGCACGTTGATGATGGACAGGTCGATATCGATCATGGCGGCGGTGAGGTCCAGCCTCGTTGTGGTCTGGCCGTTGAAGCTCTCGCCGAACATGCCGACGGTCAGCGACTTCAGGCTCTGCAACAGCCGGTGCGTGGTGTGCGCGAATTCCGCGACGGTCGCCGCGGCTACGGCGTAGCGCATGTCCTCGGTGGGTTCCTCCAGCTGGCTGATCAGATCCGAGATGATCGGTGGCCGTGATGGCGAGAACCGGCCACCGGCGTATAGCTCGGCCAGTGCGGCACTGATGGCGGTGGATTCGAAGTCCTCGAGCGGGGTGCGGCGACGCAACGACACCAATGCCTCGATGTTGAACAGCTGCGTTTGGTGCAGCTCGGCGATCAGACCTGCGGCGGCGCGGTGCCCGTCGGGCAACCGGTCCAGCGCCCATGCGTAGGGGGTCGGGTCCAAGGGGTTCAGTACGCCGTGGCCAGGCCCGACCTCGATGACCTGACCATCCTTGGTGCCGGTCTCGTCATTGTTGAGCAGTTCGCACAACAACCTGTAGTCGGGCTTGATGTCGGCCGGGCAGATCACCTGACGGCCGCTGGCGAGCCCGCCGAGAATGAGTTGCCGCCCCAGAGTTGACTTGCCGAATCCATTGGGGCCCAATACGACGCCGACCGGCGCGGACAGCATATCGGCGTCGAACCACGACATCTGATCGAAGAAGAACGGTGCGCCGGTCTCGTCCTGGATGCCGATGGGCCAGCCGGGGGAGATGAATTCGGTGCTGCGGGGGAACGGATACAACCCGCAAATCCGGTTCGTGGTGCCGCGAATCTCGGGGATCGGCATCGGCTTTTTCATGTATCCGCCGTAGGGCGCGAGGAAGCCGCGCGGAGTTGGCCGGCGGTCGGCCTGCCAGGGTTGGCGGGCCGCCGAGTAGCTGGCCCGCCATACCGCCAGTTCGTGGGCGCGGAGTTTGCGCGCGGCATTGAACTTGCCGGCGATGCTCATCGTCGGCATGGCCTCGCGTAGGTAGGCCACCTCATCGGCGGGCATTACGCCGTCGGCTCCGCGGGTGTGGTTCTCCTGCCGGGCGGTCACTCGGCGGGGGAGAAGCAGGCGACTGCCGGACATATCGGGCCTCCTCTACATAGGGCCACTATGGGCCATATGGCTGCTAGGGATGGGTTGATCTGCGGAAACATCGTGTCCGCGCTGGTTAGTCGGACAGAATGTCCGTCACGTCCGTTTCGTCCATGTCGGGGTAGACGCCGATCCCCAGTGCGGCCAGGAACATGGCGGCTTGATCGGAGTAGCAGGGCGCGAACTTGATGCTGGAGGCCACTCCGGCGGCGCGGATGAAGCTGGTTTCGTCCATGCCGGATGCGCCGATGGGCACGGTGACGGTGACCAGCACGCCGACGCGGGTCAGGCCGTGGCCTTCGGCCAGATCGTCGCGGGCGGCTTCGATGTCGTCGTAGCGCATCCGTTGGTTGGCATCGACCACGCCGCGCTTACGGCGCTGCACAGCAGCGAAAGCGTCGCGGTAATCACTGTCGGTGATCTCTTTGGCGTCGTGTGGCCGGTAGGGGCGATAGATCATCGTCACGCGCTTGTAGGGAGCGCGATAGGTGGATGCGAGCAGTTCATCCAGCACGTCGTCCTCGATCGGCTGCACGGGATAATCCCAGGCACGGAAGGTGAACGACTTGCCAGAATCATGCAGGTAGTAGCTGTATTCGTCGTCGTGGTAGGTCGGGCCGGCGTCGTTCCATGTGATCCCGGGGTCGCCATCATTGAGGGCCATGGCCTCGTCCAGGATCGGCCCTGCGGCCGGGTTGAACGCGGCGTGCGTGGAGGCGATGATTTCGCCGACCGTGGCGAATGAGGCGAATAGGCCGGCTCCGGCGGCCGCGTCGGTCAGCGCCTCAAGGCGGCGTGCCAAGGATTCGATGCCGGACCGGAAGTTGCCGCCGGAGTAGCGGAAGGTCACGCTGATGCGCTGGACGTAGCGGATGCGATCGGTGGCTAGATTTCCGGTGCGGTCGTCCATGACATCAAGCACCAGGTCGGGCGCCGCCTCATGGCGGCGCTTGTCGATTTCCACGTTGTAGCGGGCTCCGGTCTCGGGCACAGTGTCGGTAACCACCGCGATGCCTGCCACGTCGCCGAATGCGCCGGCACGGCGGACGAATTCGCCCCACCCCGCAACCTGCGCGTCGGTGGTGGATTCGGGCTGGGTATCGCGGCCGGTGACGGAGATATTCATGACGATGGTGACGGTGCGGTGGACCAGATTGACCAGTGCGCCGATATCGTCGCCGGTTATCGGGTCGAACAGCCGATCCAGGATGATGGGGGCGGCCAGTCCGGGCAGTCGGGAACGTCCACCAGGGACATGGGCGTACAAGCCGGTGCGGTACCGGTGGGCCATTTGACGGCGGATCGGCAGGCTGCGCAGCCAGGCAATGAAATAGTCGCCGGCGGAGGTGCCGCGGAACCGGATCATGCTGGGGCCGATGAGCAGCGCGGCGACAACGAGGATCACGATTGCGCCGGTCATCGAGTTCATCAGGTAGGCCGAGCCGATCGCCATCGCCATGGCCCCGACCGCCGCCATGGACATGCCGGATGACAAACCGGGAATCATGCCGGTTGATTCGGGTTTCCGCCATCCGGCGTATTTCTGAGATCCCATCGGGTTCTACCTCTTTCCGCTGGTGGTAAGTCTTCGGCGGCTACGTGATCCGGTTGAATGACGAGTCACGTGGCGGGCTGCTGCTGGCTGTGCTGCGGCCGGGTCTGGGGGTGCGTTTCGCGTTGGTGTTGCTGGTGCTGCCGGCGCGGGTGCTGGTACGGGCGCGGCCGCTGCCTGCATTCGGCGGTGCGGCCGAGGACTGCTTGCCGGAATTGCCGGCGCTGGCCCTGGTCCGGGTTCCGCTGCCGGTGGGCGGTGTGCCCGTGGCGCTGCTCGTGCGGCCGCTGCCGGTGCTGGTCGATCCACTGTTCGCGGTGTTGCTGCTGCTCGCGGCATTGCGGGTAGTGGATCCACCAGGGCCGCGGGTTCCGCCGCTGGTGGGGGGTGGCGCCGATCCGTTGCCGTTGCCCTTGCTGGCGGCGGCCGTCGCGCGGTTGCCGCTGGTGCTACTGCCGGAGCTGCGGGACGGGGGAGGGCCAGTGAGGGTGTGAGCGGCCGCGCGCCCCATGGCACCGACGAAGGGCACAGCCTTCGCAGTTCCCCGGCCTGCGGCGGCTGCACCGGTCAGGGCCGCGCTACCTGCGGCTTTCGCGCCTTCCTTGCCGCTGCTGAGCGCATTCCTTCCTGCTGAGACTCCAGCGCGGCCGTTGCGGATTGTGCCGCGCAGCATCGGAGTTCCGGCGTAAGAGACGTTCGTGCCGATCATGTTGACCAGCAGGGGCAGGATGAACGCGGGGGCAACCATAAGGGTGACGGCCGCCACGACATCCGCACCGGATTCCAGGCCGCGGATCTGCATGAACGCGACTCCGAAACCAATCGCCGCGATCGGTTTGAACAACAGGGCGGCGACGGCGGCGCGAACAAGAGCCCAGAACACGGTCTTGCCGCCACCAATGACGCTGGCCGCGCCTGCGATCGGCAACGCGACGGCGGCGTAGATGATCCAAAACTTCTGCATGACCAGCTGAATCAGGAGTTCCAAATACGCCAGCAGTCCGAGAATGCACAGCGCCAAACTGATGACATCCTCGGTTTGCAGCCTCTCGTCGCGTCCTGATAGCGCCTCGGACAGGGCATCGACTACACGTGTCGGGCCCTCGGGTCCGGCGGCGCTGGTGAAAATCCAGCTGGCCAGGGCGTCACTGACTCCCGATAGCGCGATCAGGACCGGGGCTGCCATCGCTGCGGCGACGGCCCAGCGGACCAGGCCGCCGACGGCTTCGGGTGCGGCGTTGTCGCCAGAGAGCATCGCGCGCTGGTACAGCACGGTTATCAGGGCGACCAGCAGGCCGAGCCCGAGCGCGATGGTCTGAAGGTCGGTGGTCAGATCGGTCATCTTCTGCACGGCGCTCTGGGTGCCGGCGACATCGACGCTGGTTCCCATGAAGAGCTGGATGACGTACTTCATGATCCAGACGAATCCGGCGAGTACCCAATCGACCATGGTCGAAAGAATGTTGCTACCGGCGTCTTTCGCTGCTTCTCCGGCCGCTGAGGACAGCACTTGGCCGGGAGTCGGGACGCATCCGACCACGGGGATCGACACCCCGTTGCACTCGTCACCGCCCGGCGCGGCCGGGGTAGGCGCGGGCTCGGTGGTACTGGGTGCAGACGGCTCCGTCGTGCCCGGCGATGCCGGCTCGGTGGTACTCGGCGGGGTGGTCGGGTCCGTGGTCGTGGGTTGCGCCGCGGCGATGCCCGCCAACGCGGACAGTATGAACAGCAGGCCCGCGAGGCCGGTTAGGAGGCGGCGGGTGATCACCATTGCGTCCATCCGACCGGTTGGGCGGTGTACTGCCCTGCTCGTGGCGTCCGTCCGCCGATGGCCAGGACATCGTTCGCGGTTTGCTCGGTGAGGTACCAGTCGCCGTCTTGCCAGATCACCGAGTAGTCGAAGGTGCCGCCCTGGGATTCGCCCTGGCGGGGCGGAAACCAGAACTGAACGCGGGTCACGGTGTCGGAGACCGGTTCGGCCTTCCACAGTGCCGGCCGGGTGATGTTCTTCTGCTGGGCCAGGCAACTGGGGTTGTCGATGCTCGTGCCGCGCTCGTAGTCGGGCAGTTGCGGGGTGAGCCGGTCACGGTCGGCGGGCGCGATGACCATCGGCACGGCGTCGTTGCTGCCGATGGTCGTGCTCCAGGTGGCCATTTGGAGCGCCGCCAGCGCTGCGCCGAGGGGTGTGCGCGAGTAGCCGCCGTAGATGCCGTCCCCGCGCTGCTCGGTGGGCCCGTCGGTGGTGCTGAACGGCAGGGCCGCGCAGCGGACCCGCTGCCACATCACCGGCCCGTCCAATGCGGACTTGTCTTGAGGCAGAACCGTCCCGCGAACGTCTTTGGCCTGCTCGACCGCTTTCGGGGTCACGTTGGTGGTGGTGACCAGCGGGGTCCCGAAGTTTTCGGAGAACCATGGGGTTTGTTTGAGCGGCTTCGCGGCAGTGGGGGGCTGTCCGGGCAGTGTGGGGCCGGTGCTGTTGTCGTCGCTGCTTCCGCACGCGGCGACGGTGGTGATGGCGACCGCGACGGCCAGGACTGCGGCGCACGCGGCGAGGGTCTTGCGCGTCATGTCCGCGCCTCCTTCGGTGAGTGGTTGGTCTGGAAAGGGCTGCCGCGCCAACTTCGTTGGCTTGCCTCGCTATTGGATCTGGTTACGTTTGGGGAAGCACTTCGAGGTCACCGGGCAGTTCGGGGTAAGCCTTGAGCACGGTCACGTTGCCTTTGGGGTCGGGCAGCTGGATGAGCCAGTTTTCGCCGAGCCAGACCAGTTGGCGGGTCAGTCCGTTGATGGACTTGTCCGGCTGCTCGAAGAGGATTTCGACGGTGGCCGAACTGTCCTGGTAGTCCAGGAACCGGAAGCCCCGGATGCGCGGGAGCCGTGAGGGGTCTGGTTGGCCGGTGACCGAGAGGTTCGCGCGGGCGGCAAGGTAGGCGGTCAGACCGTCGCCGACGGCGAAGTAATCGCGAGCGATCGAACCGAACGCATCATCGGGGGCGGTGTCCAGCAAGGTTTGCGAATCCGCGGCCGCCATGACCGCACCGTCCATGGTGCGGGGATAGCGGATGCGCTCGCCCCGGCCGGGGGCGGCCGGCGGATTCACGGTGCCGTCGGTGACCCAATCCGCACCGCGATAGCTGGTCAGGGTCAAGGGTGTGCCAGCGTCGTCGCTGCCGCCGCATCCGGCCACGGACAGGGCCGCGATGGCGGCGACGAGCAGTGAGGCGACTCGGGTACGCAGACGCATCGGGGGAGTCCTTTCAGTGCAGCCAGGAGGCGATATCGAAGGTTCTGGCCGCGATGGCGGCGGATATGAGGATGATCAGCAGTTCGCGCCAGAAGTGGGCGATGGTCGCGCCCTCGTAGTAGCGCAGGCCGCCGACGATGATCGCGGCGAACATCGCCCCGAGGGCGAAATACCCGGCGAGGCCGATCAGTTGGCCGCCGAGCTGGAGCAGCGGATCGAGCACTTCGGCCGGGAGCTGTTCGGCCAGTACGACGGTCGTCACGTGCCCATGGCCCAGTTGATGATGGTCGCGCCCATTGCGCCGCACCCGATGAGCAGCAGGACACCGCTGAGCCAACCCAGAACCGCGGACTGTTTCATGGTCCATTTCTCGTAGGCGTAGACGGCGGCCCCACCGAGGAAGGCGGCCAGGCCAACCCATCCGGAGAAGGCCCAGAGCAGGCCGAGGAACTTCTGTGCGATCTCTTCGAACGGGCCGCCGTCGGCGGTCGGCTGGCTCACAGCCAGAACGACGGCCATGGTGCTGGGGCTCATCTGCTGTTCTCCTTCTCGGCGATGTGGTGGAAGACGTGCCGGTAGATGTGTTCGAGAACCGGCGGGACTGCGGGTTTGTCGGCGGTCTGCGGAGTCCACAACCGGTCTTGTTCGGTGGCGTCCGGTATCCGCATCCGCGAGTCGTGGGCAAGGGTGTGGATCGGGATTCCGGCTCGTTCGGCAGCCGCGATCAGTTCGCGCAGCGCGAGCGTGGGACGCGGCTGATCCTCGAGCAGGGCGATTGCCGCCACCTGCGCACCGCCGCCGACGGTGCGCGAGAGCGCGCCCGCCAGCTGGCGGGCAGCGCGCACTCCGTCAGGGCTTTTCGGGGCCGTGAGCACCAGGTAGGGACTGTGGCCCGCGGGCGGCCGCCACGCCGTATCTCGCGCCACTTCGTCAGCACACCCGCACCATGCGGCCAACGTCGTGGCCCCTGAGCTCGGCAGTGCGGCCATGATGTGGAACAGCGGCGCGGACCCATCGGCGTCGGCGTCCTGGGCGGAATCCGGGACCGGCTGCCCGTGGTCGGTGTCCTTGCTCAGACGTGGACCCGGCTCGGACGCGCTGTCCATCTCGGCGGCCGCGCCAGCGTGCTCCTGGCCCTCGGGCTCGGCAGGGTCGTGTTCGTCCTGGCCCTCCTCGGGCAGCGGCTCAATGACCGGCCGGACTACGGGTTCCTCGTGACGGCGGATGATGCTGGTCATTGCTTTCTGACCTCCTTGACCTGGGCGGGCGCGGCGACGAGCACCGGGGAACCTATGCGGAGCAGGGCGCCTGCCGGGGTGTCGGGGTCGGCGGCGGCGACGCGGACGGCGATGCTGTCGGGTCCGTCCGGCAGCCACACCAGTGATGTGGTCTCGGTCGGTGCCGGGGGCTCGGTCCGGTCGCTGGTGGTCAGCCGCACGTCGCCGGGAGTGTCGGCCTGGGGATCGGCCGCGAACTCCGGGGCCCCGACCGGATTGGTGACATTGCCGTCGGCGTCGCGGTCGTAGCTGGCGTTCACCACCGGCGCGGGCTTCGCGCTGGTGCTGGTGGTGGTGGCCTTCGCCGTGGTGCTGGTGGGCGGGTTCTTCTTCGCGGCGGCCGCGTCGCTGGCTGCCTTGAGATCCCGTGCGGCGGCGATGATCCAGTCCGCGGTGATGTCCAAGGGCGTGGACCCGTCCATAGCAACGCGGGCTGTCCTGTAGCCGCCGTGGGTGGCTTGCTGGTTCCACAGCCGTGCGTCTAAGAGCACCTGCGGCAGGTCCGCGTTCGCCTTCACCTCGTTGATGAGCAGATCGAAGATGCTGGACACCTTCTTCTCGGCGCTCTGTGGCGGAATAATATTCAGTGCCGCGGTGGCCGCGTTGCCGGCGAGGTTGATCACCGGAGCGACCAGGCCCGGAGCGGCCGACGCTGCACCGGCGGCCGCGCCCGCCCCGGCGGCGGCCGCGGCCGCCGCCGGACCTCCGACCATGGCGGGCACTCCGGCGGTGACAGCGCCACCAGCGGCGGCGGTGGCGATCTGTACACCCGCATTGATCAGTGATCCGAGTGTGGAGGTGTTGAGTACGGAACCGACGAACGTCGTCACGGACGACGCGACCATTTGCCCGGCCTGAAGGAGGCCGACCAGCGGATTGGTTTGCGTGTCCGCGTTGCGGGGATCGGCGGCTTCCTCAAGGCGCTGCGAGATCGAGGCGTCGCCGTCGAAGTACACATCGGCCAGGTTCTTGCCCTTCACGTCGTTCTCCATGAACGTGGCCAGGCCGGTTCCCAACGTGTTCGCGGTCGCGGACGCCAGCGAGGTGACCACGCCGAACGGGTCGCGGGTGAAGTCCAGATTGGATTGGCCGGCGATCTGGAGCGCGGTCTTCGCCAAACTGATGCTCTTGGGTGCTGAGCAGGCCAGATCACCGTTCAAGCACCACTGCGCTACCCGTCCGTCCAATGCGCCGAAGCTGGACGCGATATCGCGCTCCGGACCGATTCCCTGGCCTTTTGGCACGTCGTACATGTCGGGGAACTTGGTCGCCGACGGCTTGGTCTTGCGGTCGGTGCCCGGCCACGGGTCCGGGCCGACCTGTCCGGCCCGGCCGGGGAACAGCGTGGCATCCGGGCCGCGGGTGGGATCGCCGAATGTGGCGACAAAGGCGATATCCCCGGCGGTGATCGTGCCTGCCTTCCCGGCCCCGATCTGCTGGGCGAGCATCGACACGGCGTGTCCGCCCTGCGAGTAGCCGAGCAGCACAAGTTTCGTTGTGGAGCACTGGTACAGGACCCGGGACGCCACTTGTGTGAGTCGGTTGTAGCCGTCGGTGACGCTGGTCTTGTAGGCGGTCGAGAGGCCCTGGTAGCCGAAATCGGCGGGGTAGGCGACGTAGGTTCGCTCGACGCGCAGACCCTCGGCCTGTGCCGCATTGAGCACCGGCAGGACGGCGGCCGACAGTTCGCCGCTGTCGTCGTCACTCGGGGCGTTCACATTCGTTTCCGTGGTGCCTGCGACAGCGAGCACGTGGATATCCGGGCAGGTGCCCGCGGTGGCGGCCTCCTCGGCGTCGGCCGGGGGAGCGAGGACCACCATTGTTGCGGCGGCCACAGCCGCGCATATGCCGGTCAGGGCGGTGGAGCGCACCGCGAGCGTTCTCATGCCAGCTCCTCGCCGGCGTCGTCCTGACCCTCGACCAGCGCGGACAGTTCGGCCTCTTTCCAGTCCTGGAAGCCGGGGGTCTCGCACCAGGCGACGGCGGCGGGCGGGTTTGCCGGGTCGTCGTTGATTTCGATGTCCAGCAGCAGCCGCCACGCGGTTGCCTCGCGGATGAGGGAGGACGTATCGACGTGGGGATTGGTGAGGGTGAGGTGCAGCCGGGCGAGTTCCGCCTTGGCCAACTGCCGCGCCTTCGACGCCAGGAAAATTGCTTTTCCGGCGGCGCTCTGGTCCGCGCTGGCCTGATTTCCCTTGCGGTAGTGGCGGTCTCGTTCGTGGAACGTGCCGTACCACAACACGGTGCCCTCGGCGTCGCACACCGCGTACGAGTTCACCGCGTCGGCCCCCGCCGCGGACAGGCGGATGACGGGTACGCCTTCGGCGGCGTCGGCGTTCAGCTCGGAGAGCCGCTGGCGGGTGATCTCTTCACGGATCGTGTCGTAATCGACGCCGATCTTGCGCAGCTCGTGTTTCACTGCGGCGAACTGGGTTCCGGTGAGCCCGCGCTCTTTCGCCCATCCGTACAGCTGGCCGTGCGTGGTCATCGCCTTCAGCTGCTCGGCGTCGGCGGTGACAGCCTCGGTGATGGCTTCCCATGTGGCGCTGGTAGTCATGGTGGTGGCCCTTCCTATGCGGGTTTGTCTTCGATGCGGACGACTCGGTAACCGCCCTCACCTGGGGCCACGGTGATGACCATGAGCCAGGACACCGGGGCGGCCGACGGCGCGGGCTGGTAGCGAACTGAGGTTTCGAAACGGTTCTCACCGGCCGGTGTGACCGATGCACACCAGGGCGCATCGGCGGGGATGGACGCGATGCCGTCGGCCACCTGCGCCGGTCCGGGGACGCCGGGCCCGTTGTCGGTGACTTCCATGACGGCGGCCGGATCTCGGCGGCCGAAGTAGCGGAATTCGTATTCGGCAATCACGCCCTCGCCGGTGGCTCGGTCGCCGCCGGTGTTGCTGACCAGAGCCCCACCGATCCGGCCCGGGGTACAGAAGTCAGGCGGGGCGCTCGTGGTGGCCGTGTTCGGGCTGGGCGCAGTGGTCACGATCTTGTAGGGGTGGGCGCTGTCGGTGCCGCCGGTGCGGTTCGACAGGCCCACCGCCACTCCTACGGCGGTGACCACGGCGATTGCGGCCACACCGCCAACCAGCACCCAGCGGCCGGGGCCCCGGCGGGCGCCCTTCGCCGCCGGGATTACCCCGCTCGCGGTCGGTGCGGGCCGCCGCTGTTTGCGGCGGCGTGTGTCGGTGCTGGTAGGTGCGGGGACGGCGGCGTTGTCGAGCCACTGCCGCCACCGCTGAGATTCCTCGACCACTGCGGCCCCTCCTCGAATTAGGCCGGAATGCGCGGCAAGAGACCAGCGAGGTTCGCTACCGCGTCGTGGGCTTGCTGCTGGGCCTGCTGGATCTGCTGCGGAGCCTGCGCAACCTGCTGCTGCGCCCATCCGGCCGCGTCGTCGATGGCCTGGTTGACGTCGAAGTGGCCGGGCACCGGAGCCGGAGCGGCAGGGGCGGGCAACGGCGCGGCCTGTGCGTCCGGCGCGGGCTCCGGAGCCGGGGCAGGTTCCGGAACCGGGAGCGGCGGAAGCGGGTTGGTGGGCATCTCCGGGTTTCCGGGCCCGCCGGACAGTGCTGCACCGGCAACGCCGCCGATCACTCCGCCAGCTGCGGCACCGGCGGCACCGCCGATCGCTGCACCGGCGGCGCCCGCGGCCGCTGCGCCGGCGGCCGCGCCGAGCGCGGTACCGGCGACCCCGGATGTCACGGTCCCGACGACAGGTACGGGAACCAGAGTTCCCAGAGCGGCACCGGCGATACCGCCGACGGTCCCGCCGATCAGCCCACCGGCTACGGCGGCGGGTACACCCACCACTACCGCTCCGGCTGTGCCGCCGACCAGCGCACCCGCGGCCGCGCCGGTCGTGGTCCCGGCGGCCGCACGGCTGGCCTGGTCCGGCGGCATTCCAGCGGAGGTGTAAACGCCATCAACGACGGAGTTGCCGTAGTCCAGCCACCCGTTCGCCCACTCGGCAGCATCGCGCGGAACGAAGTCCGGACGCGGGATGGTGGATGCACCTGAGCCGAGCACGTCCGGCGGTGTCGGCGGCAAGATGATCTGCTGGTACGTGGGCGGTGCGGCGGGAGCTTCGGGCGTAGCCTGCTGCCCGCCATCGTTGTTCGTACCGCCACCGTCATACGCCGCTCCATCGTCGTATGCGCCGCCACCGTCGTATGCGCCGCCGCTGTTGGGCGGGGTTTGCCGCCAGACGGTCGCGGGCGGAGCCTGCGGCAATGTGGACAGACCGGGGGTGACCGGCTCCGGCACCGGGGGCTGGGTGGCCTGCGGTGAGGGGCTGGTGCGCGGAACCTGCGGACTCGGTGTGGTGGGCTCGGCGGTAGCGACCCCGGCGACCATGCACACCGTGCAGGCTGCGCCGACGGCGGCCGTGGTGATCTTCTTATACATTCCTAGTTTCCTTCCTGGACAGCAGATATCGAGGCGATTGGGTTGGGAATCAGATGGTTCGGAAGGCCATGAATCTGGCCGCCGCTCCCTCGTGGACGAGGTAGAACAGGCCGGTGTGCAGCTGGCGGACCTGCTGCGGGCTGACTGCGAATGTCTGCTGTGCGCGAGCGGAGTTGATGCCGTGGCCGTACGGGTCGCCTGCGGCTTCCAGCTGCCAGCGCGTACCGGCAGATTCGGTCACGGTGTCGGGCAGCGCGGAGCGGCCGAGCACGACGGCGGTTCCCGCGCCGAGCATTCGGCGCTGCATCTGCGCATCGAGGCTGAAGGATTCGATGGTCTGACCGGCCAGGATGAGACCAACATCGCCCGCGCGGGCGGTCTCGTAGATTCGAACGGCTTCGTCGGCGGCATCGGTGTCGGGGTCGACCATTTGCGGGAACTCGTCGATGGTCACCGAGAGCGGATGTTGACGTTCTCCGGCTTTGCTCTGTTCGGAGCGCTGGGCCAGTAGCTCGCGCAGATCGCGCAGCATGAGGTTCGCCAGCAGACGCTCGGCCGGGCGTACCGGGACCAGGGAAACGATCGTCGCTGATCCCTTGGGCAGCTTCGTAAAGCTCCATCCCTCGCCGGTTTTCGGCAGCAGGCGACGCAGCGGCGCGAACATGGCGTCTACGTCCTGGGCCACCGATTTGGCTTCGGTATCGCCGTGGCGGTCTTCCTCGGTGATCGGCCCGGCCAGCTTCGCGCCGAGATGGCGCACCGGGTCGGCCAGGCGCTCGGTCAGCTCATCGAGGGACTTCACCAGGGGTTTGGTGCCGCGCCCGTCGATAATGATGTCCAGCACGCGGCGCATCCGCTTGGTGTAGTAGTCGGTCGATTGTGTCTTGGGCGCGATGAACATGAGCCGGTCGAGCAGCTCGTCACGGGTGGTGTCGAAGAAGTCCCATCCGCCGCGTTCGACGCGAACGAGCTGTTCGGCGCCGACGTAATCGCGCTGGGCGCGGGCGTCGGCGGCGAACCGCGCCGCGTCCTCCGCGATCCCCTTCAAGTCGATGAAGACCGTGGTCATGCCCATGCGGTTCTGCGCGGCGTGGATGCCTGCCAGGAACTCGGTTTTGCCGACGCCGGAACCGGCGAACACCTGCATACGTTGCTGACCAGCCGTGGCCGGGACCAGCAGCAGATCGCAGTTCGGCGCGGTGAATTGGGCCGAACGGCGGCGGTCGGTCATGGAATCGTCGGGCATGAGGATGCCGACGCCGTAGCGAACGTCCTTGCCGACCTCGACGGGAATCGGTGCGGTCATCAGGCGCTTTGGATCGACCACCGACAGACCTACGGTGTCCTCGTTGAGTGACACGCCGACGAAGCGGGCTACCTGCTCGTCGCCAGCTTCGGTCATCGCGCCGATGGCCTGGGCATTGACCAGCACGTCGCGGGTGCGGCCTTCCAGCAGTTCACGCCGCAGCAGGCGGCGGCCTATCAGGAATGCGCCCGGCGCACCAATCGCGCCCACGATCAGCGACGCGACAAACCACGGCCACAGCTCGGCTGGGGCGGCGCCGTGGGACATGTGCTGTAGAGCGGCCACGGTGAACCCGACGACCAGGGTGAACGATAGGCCGGACACGGCTATCAAGGGCCAGCGCTCGGGCGTGAGCCAGAGCCAGAAACGGCGGTGTTTGCTCGCGGCATATCCGCGGTTGCCGATCCCGAAGCCAATGCCCAGCGGCACCAAGCCCGGTGCGACGACCGCGCCGAACACCAGGCCGATAGCGGCCGCCGCGGCGGCGGTCGGCGGTTCGCCGCCGTTGGCCGGCTTGTTGGCCGCGGCGGCGGTGAGTGGGTTGGTCATCGCTGAGCCTTCCTTCGGTTTCTGACTTCGCGAACTGGGTGTCGCACCGGGAAGGACGCGGCTGCCAGTAGCTACAACCGCCGACTGTACTCAGCAAAACGCTTACTTTCAACAGTATTAGAGCTTGCTATCGTTAGTAAAAGTACCTGTTCTCCGATCATGAATGGTTGCATATGGCCATGGAAACTAAAGGTTGCGCTAATGGAAGGTGCCTGGTGGTATCCGGTAGCATCAGCGGGAATGTGGACGTAGCAGCCGTTCTGCAAGCGTTTCTACGTAGACGAGTCGAGGCGATGACACAACACCCCGAGTACCTGGGACAGGTGGCGCTCGCGCGGCGTAAAGCACTGAAGATGACCAAGCGGGCGGTTCACCAGGCCGTCGGGTTGAACCCGCTTACTATCGGCAAGATCGAAAGCGGGCAGGCCGGGCGAATCCACGCGGACACGCTGGCCAGACTGGACACGGCGTATCTGTGGGAGGAGGGTTCGGCCAAGGACGCATTCATGTCGCGTCTGCCTCCCAGGGAGATCAAGCCGGATTCTCCGAAGAAGCCCGTGCCGAACGTGCTCTACATCCCATTTCCGCCGGATCTGATCCAGAGGACCGTCAATCTGGCCAAGGACATCACCGATGCCGCTGCTGGTGATGAGCGGCTGGCCGAGATCGTGGACAGCGCGGATACCGTCGCGGATCGAATCCTGCGCGCTTGGACGATCGCCGACATCGAGCGCCAGCGGTTCGAAGGCACGTTGAGTGAGGCGACGATCGAAATGCTGCTCGGGCACTACATGCGCCGGGCCCCCCAGGCGCCGACCGCTCAGGACCACACCGAGCTGATGTACCTGCGTTGGCTGCTGGGCCGACTCCCCGATTCCGTGCCCGCCGAAGAAGAACGTTTTGCGGACCGGTGGGCGCAGGTACAGCAGATACTCGCGTCATCCAGAACCACCGAGTGAGGAACCCGATGTCACTACCGCTGGCCGTCAAGATCGAACACATGATCGAGTACAACCACAGCTGGGGTGAACCGGCGCTGACCAACGAACAGATCGCCGCCGAACTCACGAAAAAGCTGGGCCACGACATCGAGCCGGGCTACATTGCGAGCCTGCGCGACGGGACCACCGATGTGTTGCCCCGCGATGTCGCCGAAGCCCTGTGCACGCTGTGCGGGGTCACGGACGTGGGCTTACTGCTGCCGCGCGGCGATGAGGACGTAGACCTCGACATGCAAGTCCAGATATGGACGCTGGCGCGTGATCGCGGCGTTCAGCATCTCGCGGCGCGAACCATTACCCGTGACAAGATGCGGGAGCTGATCGCCGATCTGCGGGCGCTGCCTGCCCGCACTCGGTAATCAGCTCCCGCCCTGCGGTTGTTCACTTGAGGCGGCGGAACTCGATTTCCAGGTTGGAGGGCCGCAACGTCAGGTTCTCCTCAACGTCGAGTTCACCGCTACCGGCCAGCTCGAAATCCCGCACCATTGAGGCAATGATCAGTTTCGCCTCGTGCAAAGCGAACGCCTGGCCGATGCAGGACCGCGGCCCCGTGCCGAACGGGCGGTACATCCACGGCTTGGGCCGGAACCCGTCTTCCAGCCAGCGGTCCGGCCGGAATTCCTCGGCGTCGGCGCCCCACACGCTCGTGTCACGGTGGACGGCCAGCAGCAGCACGAATACCCATTCACCCGCGGAGATGTCGTAGCCGCCGAGTGTGGTGTCTTGTCGTGCGGCCCGGAAGAATCCCGGTGCGATGGGCCAGAGCCGCAGCGTTTCCGAGATCACCGCATCGGTGACCTTCAGTTTGGCCACGTCCTCGTAGGCGATCCGTCCATCGGTGCTCACCGCGGCGGCCTCGGCCCGGACGCGGGCCGCGAGTTCGGGATCTCGCGCGAGGAAATGCGCGACGAACGCGAGCAGGTTTCCGGTGGTCTCGTGCCCGGCGATGAACAGGGTGAGCACCTGGTCGGCAATGTTGTCGTCAGGCAGCGGTGTCCCGTTCTCGGGGTGCAGCATCCGGTCGAGCAGATCCGGGCACCGCGCACCGGTGCGCCGGCGGGTTTCGATGACATCGATGACGGTGTGCTTCATCAGCTCGATATCGGCGGCGTGCTGGTGGGCCCGTTTTCCGCCGGTCAGCGCGCCGAGCACCGGAATGGCCGATTCCTGGGCGTAGGAGAACACTCGGGTCAGCGCATCGGCGAACGGCGCCCGTCCCGCTGTGCGGTCCTCGAAGGCGCCGACCTCATGGCCGAATCCGGCCCGCGCGATGACTTCCAGGGCTGTATCGCCCATCATGGCCGCGGTGTCAGTGACGGTCCGGCCCTCGCCGAGCCAGCCCGCAGTCAGGTTCGCCACGCTCAGCATCGTGTCGTGGTAGCCCTGCATCGCGGCCGGGACGAAACCCCCGATCAGGGCCTCGTGTCCACGTTTCCACTCCGCCGTGTCGTTGCCCGCGGTGAACAGCCCGTCGTTGCCGATCTCGCGCAGCTTCTCATACGGCCGACCGAAGTGCCGTTGCCAGGTCTTCTCGTCGGTGATCTCCCGCATCAACTCCGCAGAGCCCGCGAACGTCAAATGCGTCCCGCCGATGAATGTCCGGCGATACAGCGGCCCCAGCTGGCCGAACTGCCACAAAGTTTTCTGGTTCGGGCGTTTACGGTCCATACCGAGCACATCGCCTAGGATCGGAACACGCTTGGGCGGATGCGGGATGGCCTGTGCAGCGGGTTTCGTCGTTGTCGTCATGCAGTCGCCTTTCGGACATTCATATCGGGAGCTTCTTCAGTGGGCTGACCTGAGCCGGTTCGGGTTCGGGTCCATTCGCGGGCGATATCCAGCACAAACGCGTCGTCTCCTACCCAGGGCGGGGCGGCCGCGGCCTGGTCACCGTGTTCGGCGTCCTCGGCGCTCAGCGCAGCGCGCAAGGCGCGGCAAACCTCCGGTGGGCTGGGATGGTGATCGAGACCGGTCAAGTACGGGGCCGCGGAGATCATCGTGTCCTCGATCTCGATTCGCATCCGGTGTTCGGTGACCTGCGGCAACGTATTCCGTGCGCGGACATGCAGACGCATCTCCGGACGGGCGGCCATCATGTCTTCCCACATCGGCCCGAGCACACGAATGTTCCGCGACGCCGCATCCCGGCGTAGCCGTATCGCCAGTGAGGTAGTGATGGACGGTACCGCCAGAAGCATGAGCAGCGCGACGGGAAGTAGGAACAGCAGGTCATTGCTGCCGGCACGGTCGGCGGCACTTTCGGCCGGTGCGCCGGCGGTGATCATCCACCCGGTCACGATCCGGGTCAGGCCGTCGAACCAGGACAGTGCGGCGCATATCGTGATGATCGCTCCGAACACGGCGCGGCCGCGGTTCTGCTTCCAGTGCCATATCAGGCTCAGTGCGGTGATCAGAGGCAGGATCTCGGCCAACACGGTCGGCAGGGAGTAGACCGTCAGGTAGACCCCCGGCCGCCAGCCTGACAATTCCTCGACAGCGATATTTGCCGCCCGCGCCGACGCGGAGATCCACGCCAGCACCCCGGCGAGTATCGCTACGCTCACCCAGATCAGCGGCACCGCCGGGCGCGGCACCGGCCGCCGCGCCCGCCAGAGCAGGCCAATCCACAAGATCGCGCCTGCCCCGACGAGTGCCGCCGCATGTGTCGCAAGCCGTATATCCGCCAGCGATATCCACCGGGTCAGTACTCCTTGCACTCCTTGGTCTCGTAGGAGCGCGGTGCACCACATGGACGCGACCAGCACCGCCACGGCCCAATCGAGGCGCACCCGTTCGATCAGGACGGCCATCCGCAGCATCACCGCGACGGCGATCCATGTCAGCAGGGCGGCGGCGACCGGTGCAGATAATGACGAGCTAGCCTCGGCCACCAACAGGGGGCTGGGGCTCATCGCCACATCAGCTCAACCAGCGATGCCGCTCTGTGTCCCGCCCCATTGATGTCATCTGGTCGGCCCCGGCTCAGGCCGGCCAAGTGCGTACCGAGCCATTCCGCTTCCCATTCCGCGGTTGAGTCGAAGTGCCGACGGTGCAAGATTTCGCGCACTCGTTGCGGGTCCAGGCCCTCGGCCAGTAGGGAGTCTGTGATTTCGAACCGGTTGTCGCCACGGTGTTCGAGTAGGACGTGACCGATCTCGTGCATGATCTCCTGGCGCTGGCCACGCGCCGACCGCGCTGGGTCGTACTTGATGACAAGTTCGCTGTTGGTGACCCACAGAGCGCCACAGCGTGACACCGCTGGCACATGCACCCGCCACGGGTCCAGAACGATCCGCTTTCCGAACCGTTCGGACAGATACGCCGTGAACTCGCCCACCGTCCATGGCGGCGTCAGAGGAATCCCATCCAAGATGCTCTGTAGCCGGCTCTCCTCCACCACCACCGCGACCCGACCTCCAGGTTCTATCCGCGATCTTCAGCACCGGCCCCGTTTCTACGTGCCGACTGTGCACAACACGGTCACGTAGCCACTTAGGAAGGACCGATTTTTCTACCAGTAGTAACCTCACGATACATCTGTGACATAAGCAGCAGTAACGACGTGTTCGCTTACTTCGCTACGTCCGCCGCTCAGCTAGCTGTGTCTCCGTACGGTGCCGGTGCTCGCCGTAGCGGACGGAAGCGCAACGAGCCGTTCGACTGCTGCTCCGGACTGACTAGCAGCGATGCCAGCCAGTCCGGCAGATCCGCAATCGGACAGTTCCGGGCCAGGGTGTAGGCCCCGGCCGGCACCACCGAACCGGGAGCCAGCAAGTAGCCGCCGCTGCGGCGGCCGGGGCCGCGGGTGTCGATTCCCGGCCCCAGACCGGCGGTCCCGCCGGAGGTGCTGAGCACCACGATATCGGCCGGGACTCGGAAGTACATGTGTATTCCGGCGCGGGGGGTGGCGGTGGTGAGCGTGGTGGGCCAATCGTGGCAATGGCGGGTACACAGGGCCTCGAAACTGGCTATCCCGTCCGCGTCGTCACCGTGGCGGTCCAGGTCCAGACCCATCACCGCCGAAGCGCGGCACCCGACCCCGAGGTTGCATTCCGCCGCCAGCCAGCGCCGGACCTGTTCGGGGTCGGTGGTTGCCCGCTGCTGCCAGCCGGGGCCGGGCCGTTTTTCGCTCGGCGGAAGGTCGAACACGGCCAGGCCGTGACCGACCGCTGCCAGCGCTAACGCGATTCGATCACTCATAGCAGTTGCACTGGTAGTGGTCGGTCGCTCCGCATTCCCCGCAATATTCCGCGTCTTCGTACTCATCCGGATCGAACTCCCGGTGTCGCCAGCCCGAGCATCGACCGCTGTAGCAGCCGCAACCTGGGCACTCCGGACAGACCATGCCGACCGTCCAGCCGCATGTATCGCAGAGCAGCTGATTGCGGGGGTCGTCGTAGATCTCCTCGGCTTCCGCCCAGGTCAGATCGTCGGATTCCATCAGCTCGTGAATCACCGCGGCGTCTTCGCGGGCCTGCTGGTAGGACTGTCCGGTGTTCTTCTTACGGCGGCGCGCTGCACGGGTCAGGGCACGGGTATCGCGCGGCATATCGGCCTCACTCTCTCCGGTAAGGTCCGCCACGCCGAACCTTACCGGCACGTAAACCGATGCCAGGCAAAAGGATTGGGGAGAGCCGCGCGGAGTCTGAGACATCTTCGATCCGGCGATTTGGTGCGGTCCGCGTGGGGAGCGCATCACCGAACGGGCTGGGGGCTCAACAGCCGCGCTCACCATAACTCAACCCACCGACAGACCGGCGGCAGGCCGGGATGCTCCCTGACGCAAATGACCGGGCCCGCGAATTTCGGGCCCGGTCAGCGGGTCTGTCGGGAACCAGGTGTCCGGCTCGGCGCGTGATCGTCGGACAGCGCCGGTCGTCCTGGCGCCCAAAGTCACATTACAAAGGCTGCCGCGCCAACTTCGTTGGCTTGCCTCCTAGACCCCAGTAAGCTGGTTTGCTGGTGCTTTCCACTCGTTCGCGAGGTCATCGAACTCGCCTTCGGCCACCGCGCTCGAGAAGTACAACCATTCGGTCGGCGTGTAGTCCAAGCGGATGCCGTCGGATGACGTGAGCGCGGCCGATCCGTCGGTGTGCACGGCGATGGCCGGCTCCGGGGAAGCGGCAGAGCGCCCAGCTACAACATCGAGAAAGTCACGCCACTGGGCAACGCTGATAGTGATGATCGGCTGGGCCTCGGGGTCGTTGTCGGGGCTGCGCAGGTACTTGCTGTCCCGAATCAGGATCGCGATGCCGTCGGCCTTGACCTCGACGCAGGCACCATTTTGTCCGTTGCGAGCGGCCTTCCGCCATACCCCGACCTCGACGCAGCTACCGTTCGATCCGCTCCGGCGGGCTTTCCGCCAGGTGACGGTGTCGTAGGGGGTCATTCTTCGAGTCCTTCCAATACTGAGATGATGAGTTCCTTGGATTTCGTGGCGCTGAGCGCCTTCTGGTCGATATCGCGCCACACCCGTTCATAAGCCGCGAACTCCGAGGGCTTGTTGAGATACATGGCACCGGTCAGTGTGTCCACGTAGGCAAGCGGTGGTTCGATGGGCTCTCCAATGGGGTCTTCGGGAAAGTCCAGGAGCATGAAGGAACTCGCCGCGTACATGCCGCCGTGAACTCCAGCAGCCCAGGGCAGAATACGGATCGAGACATTCGGACGCTTCATCATGTCGACTAGATGCTCGAACTGCCTGGTCATCAGCCCTGGACCGCCGATCGGGCGACAGAGGATCGCCTCATTCAGTACCACTTCGAAGCGGGGTGGTTTCGGGCGAGCGAGAATGCTCTGCCGTCCCATTCGCACCTGGAGCCGATTCTTCGCTTGCTCTGGAGTGGCGAGCCCCGCAGGGGTCTGGAAAAGCACCTCAGCGTATTCCTGTGTTTGTAACAGCCCAGGGATGTTCTCGGCCTGATAATCACGAATCCTGGTGGCGGAGTCCTCCATGATGACGAACAGGCCGAACCATTCTGGTAGCTCGGTGTTGGTGTAGTCGTGCCACCAAGACTTGGACCGCCCGTTACGGGTTTCCGCGGCGAGGGCCAGCAGGATTTCCCGGTCTTCCTCACTCGCCTCGTAGAGGTCGAGCAGGGCCTTGAGATTCGGCACAGTGTACCGAACGGCGGGGTTGCCTTCCTCCATCCGGACAATGGTCGATCGGCTGAGCGTAACGGCAGTGGAGACCTGATCCTGAGAGAGCTTGCGCTTGTCCCGCAATGCGGTCAGGCGGCGGCCGATATGCCGCCGGATGAGCGCGGTTCCCACGGTATCCAGTGCCACGTCAGCCCCCTCGATTAGTCGGGTTTGTGTCACGCAGATTAAACAACGACACACCTTTACCCCACAAGACTACCTCCCATCAGGTTCATCTTGGATCGAGGTCACTTCACTCTGTGCCGATTCGTTTCGGAGTTTCTGACACAGACTGATTTCAGGCATTGTGTTATCGGTCCGAGTGTAGAACACTGCTGATGTGGCCGGAGTCACCTCCGGCGCTCTCCAGACAGGGGCAGGTGAGCGATGACTGTGCAGATCGGGCCGAGTGTCCTTTTCGCTTGCGGGACAAACGAACCGCGGTTGCTGAGGTGGTGGTGGTGATGACTGCCAGCGAGAGCGACGAGCACCCATCCCGCCATGTGCAGACGCGAGCTCGCGGCGGCCTGTCCATCGCACAGGCGCGCGTTCTCCGAGCCCTGAGTTACGGAGGGATGCTGACCACACAGCAGATCGAGGCGGCGGCGGGCCTGACCCGGTGGAAGACCCGGCAGAGCATCACCGAGCTGAACCGCCGGGCTTTGGTCTTCACCCGCCGACAAACCGGCCGCTGCGAGATCACCGATTTGGGTCGGGCCACCTTGGCGGCCCATCACCCCGATTTCGGGCGAGTGGAGCGGTGACATGGGCCAGTTGCCGGACCGGATGCCCGGTGTGTACGCCGCCGAGTACGGCTGGGCGTACACCGCGCACGACCCACCTCCAGCCGATGTGATGGCCCGTGTTGTGCAGGGCCTACATGCGCTGGATGCCGATTCTTCCCGGCGGCGGAGTGATGCGCTCCTCCGCTGCCGGGAACCACGACAGGAGTCGACAGTGACCGAATATCGCACCGAGTGCGACGGATGGGCGGCTGTCTGGCGGATGGACCACGCGCGCATCCACATGATGCACGTGGGTGCCGCCGGTCCCGGCCGGCCGCCGTTGATGGAGGTCGATGCGCCTGCCGCTGCCCCGGACCTGGTGATCGCCCGGGAGTTATTCCCGAGCCTGACCCGCCTGTGGGACGCAGTGCGCAGCGACTATTGGCGTCACATTGTCGGGCCGAGGGCAGGAAGCACACCATGATGGAGGAACTGAGGGCTGAATTCCTGGCCGCACGGGCTTCCCGGCTGGGCTACCGGCTTGTTCAAACTGGCACTTTCCCCGAACGATGGACATTGCTGGATGCCCAGGACTCGGAACCGATTCGCGAGGATCTGGTTCTGACGGATGTCGAGCGATGGCTGAATGAGTAGGCCGGGGTTGACGTTGGCCGATGTCGTGACAGAAGTCGGTGGGCTCTGGCCGGTGTGTCGCCGAGTCGGTCAGCTTGCAGGCGCCGGGGAGGTTAATCGTGCGGCGGTGATCGCCGCTGAACTGTGCCTCCGCATCCCGGCCCGGCGGACCACGGTGGGCCGCGCCGAAGAATCCACCACCCAAGCAGCGGGAACCGTCGCCCGGAGCTAGATCCCGCTCACCACACCGATATTCCCCGCACGCCCGCCGACGAAGCCGGGCGCGCATTTCCGCATGTGCCCATACCAGCCTTCACCTTGTCTTGGAGTAACTGAACATGTCGATATCGCCGCCGGCCGCCGGAGTTCCGCGAGTGATGGGTTCCCCACTGGCACCCGCTAAGAAGCGGGTGCCGTTGTACACCTCGGAGTTCGCCGACGACCCGCACAAGGCGTTCCGGAAGATGCGGCAGGAGCACGGAACACTGGTCCCGGTGGATTTGGCTCCGGATGTGCCGGCCACGCTGGTGATCGGATACCGTACAGCTCTGCGAATCATGTACGACGACACGCATTTTCCGGCCGACCCGCGCCGCTGGCAGAAGACCGTCGATGCGGATTGCCCGGTTCTGCCGATGATGGAGTACCGGCCCAATGCGTTGCGGGAGGCGGGAGACGCGCATACGCGCCTGCGTCGCCCAATCGTCGCCGCGCTGGAGGCGGTGAGCTTGCAAGCGGTCCGGTCGGCCGTCGAACGGCTGGCGGTGCCGCTGATCAATTCGTTCTGTGAGGTCGGGACCGCGGATCTGCGTACCCAGTACGCATTCCCGCTCACGTTCCACACGCTCACCGAGCTGATGGGGATCTCCGGTGAGACCGGCCGGGCCGCGTTCGAGGGGATGGCGGCGATTCTGGATGCCACCTCCGCGGAGACCGCGGCCGAGGGCAATATGCGGTTCGCGGGGGCGTTGATGGAGACCATCGGACAGAAACGGCAGTGTCCGGCCGCGGATGTGACTTCGGCGATGATGGCTCATGCCGTGGGCCTCGACGATATGGAGATCGTCCAGGAAGCGGCGTTGGTGTACGCGGCCGGGACCGAGCCGACCACATCACTGATCACGACGACGATGCGGTTGATGCTCACCGATACCCGGTTCAGCGAACAGGTGCACGGTGGCGCGCTCTCGACTCGGGATGCGATTGATGAGGTGCTGTTCAACGACCCGCCGTTGCCGAACTTCTGTACCTCGTATCCGCGACAGCCGATCATGGTCGATGGGATGTGGCTGCCGGCGGATCAGCCGGTGGTGATCAGCATCGCGGCGTGCAACGCCGATCCGGCCGTGACCGGCCCGGAGCGGACCGGCAACCGTTCTCACCTGTCCTGGGGCATCGGCCCGCACGCCTGCATGGCCGATCGCCTCGCGCTGACCATCGCCAACAACGCGATCGACCAGCTCTTGGACGTGCTCCCGGACATGCAGCTCGCGATACCCGCCGACCAGCTGGCCTGGCGACCCGGGATATTCCACCGCGCCCTGACCGCCCTGCCGGTCCGCTTTCCTGCCACGCCACCAGTGCCCCTACCGCAGTAGCCCGAAACCGAGGAGTATCGCCATGACCCAGCAACAGCCCCTCCCGCCTCTGGTGCTCGACCCCGCCGGCACCGACGTTCCCACCGAGGTCCGGCAGCTCGCCGCGCGGGGCCCGATCACTGCGGTTGAACTTCCCGGCGGGGTACCAGCGCTGTCAGTGACCGACGCAACGCTGCTCAAGAAGCTGTTCGTGGATCCCCGGATCTCCAAGGACGCCGCACAGCATTGGCCGGCCCTGCAAAACGGTGAAATCCCCGAGGATTGGGTGATGTTGCCGTGGGTGGCGGTGTCGAACCTGCTCACCGCCTATGGCCTCGACCACCGCCGACTACGTCAGCTCATCGCGCCGGCGTTCACCCACCGCCGCACCGCAGACCTACAGCCACGTATCGCCGCCATCGCCACCGGCCTGCTCGACGACCTCGCCACCACACCGGTCGGCGAACCGGTGGATCTGCGGGCCCGGTTCGCCGTCGAACTGCCGATCCGGGTCATCGGCGAGTTGATGGGCGTGCCGGCCGAACTGTCGGCGCAGCTGCATACCTACGCGGGCGGCACGCTCGATACCTCCCTGTCCCCAGCCGAACTGCAAGCCAATTTCGCTGGCCTCTACACGGTGCTGGGCGAACTCCTCGACTACAAGCGCCAGCACCCGGGCGACGATCTGACCTCGGTGTTGATGCGGACTCACGCCGAGGACGGGTCACGGCTATCCGAAGAAGAACTCAGCGATTCCCTGCTACTGATCATCGTCGCCGGTCACGAGACCACCGCCAACCTAATCGCCAACGCCATCTATGCGCTGCTGACCCACCCGGAAACCCGGCCTGTCGGCCCGGACACAGATTCCGAGTGGCGGGATGTCATCGAGGAATCCTTACGGCGGGACCCGCCGATCGCTCATATGCCGATGCGGTTCGCCGTCGAAGATATCGACCTGCCCGGCGGCCTCCGTATTCCGAAGGGCTCGGCACTCCTGGCCACCCTCGCCGGCCCCGGCCGCGATCCGAACATCCACGACCGCCCAGACGAATTCGCCCCCACCCGGGCGGTCAAAGACCACCTCGCTTTCGGTCACGGCGTTCACCACTGCCTTGGTGCACCCTTGGCGCGGCTGGAAGCCTTCGTGGGGCTGCCCGCGCTCTTCGCCCGGTACCCCGATATGCGGCTCGCCACCACCGACCCCGCAGTGATCGGTTCAGTCCCGAGCCTGGTCACCAACGGCCCCCGCACATTGCCGGTGATCGTCTGATGGAGGTCTGGATGTCGAATAGTTCAGCTGCAACGTTCGCAGGTACCAAAGCGAGCGGCGGTTGACGAGTTCTTTTGGCCAGGAATGTAATCCGCTCCCACCCGCATTTCGGGAGTCGTATCGTCAGCGTGGTAGTCGTGTGACCGTCCCGGGGTGATGGGGACGGCACCGCTGAACAGACATAGCCCGGTGGTGGGCGGTTGCCATCGGTTAGACGCCTGTTCCAGGCGTTTTCGGAATCGGGATGTGCCGCAGCTCCGTCCGGTCTGCGGTGGAAGGAAGCCGCGTTATGACCGAAACTACCGTCGCCTCGACGGAGGTTGCTGCGTTTCTGGGCCCTGGTGGTCTCGATCGGGACAGTGCCCGCCGGGTGTTGGGGCAGGTACTCGATATCGGGCTGGCGTTCAAGTACCGGCAGCGGTTCATGGCTCCCCGCGACAGCGCAGTACTCGACGCCATCGCCACCGAATCGTTGCCGCTGTCCGGGTGTGATCTGGGTGAGCTGTTGTCGGAGTTGGAGTCCCGGTATCTGCCGACCATGCCGAACTTCGCGTCGCCGATGTTCGCGGGGTTCCCCGATGCCGGGAACAACCTCGCCGCGGTGGCCGGGGCCGTGCTCGGTGAGCTGGTGGATGTGAACCTGATCAACGCGGAGTTCTGTTCGCGTGGCGCCACCGAAATGGAGATCGCGCTTATCCGCTGGCTCCGCGCCCTGTCCGGGTTCGACGTGCCCTCAACGCCGCCAGCCTCGGCATTGGAGGTTGGCGGGGTACCGACCACCGGCGGCACGGGCGCGAACTTCGCCGCCGTGCTCCTGGCCCGTGAACGCGCGTTTCCCGGCAGCCGGGCCGAGGGCCTGCCCTCAGGCGCGCGACCGGTGATCGTGCTTCCCGACGGTATCGGTCACTACACGATCGCGGCCTCGGCGGCGTGGGCCGGACTGGGCAATACCGCCACCACGCACTATCCAGTGCAGGACTTCCGCTACGACCTCACCGAACTGGATCGCCGGTTGCGCGCGGCCCGCGCGAATGGTGAGCAGGTGATCATGGCGGTGTGTTACGCCGGGGACAGCCGGACGATGACCATCGAGCACCTGGGCGAGTTCGCCGCGGTGGTGCGCCGGCATTACCCGGATGCCTGGTTGCATTGCGACGGCTGCCACGGCACGAGCCTGTTGTTCTCCGACCGGTATCGGCGTCGTCTCGATGGGCTGGCGGTCTACGACTCGGTGATGCTCGACCCGCACAAGGTGTTGAGCGTGCCCTACTCGAACTCGTTTCTGCTGCTACGTTCACCGGCCGACGCGGCGCTGATCGCTACGGAGTCCGAATTGATCCTGCGGCACGCGCGCTCCCTCGGCCAGATCACACCAGCGACCGGCAGCCGCTCGTTCCAGAGCTTGCGGACGTGGATGCTGATCAAAGCGCTCGGCGTCGCCGGGGTCGGGAGCATGATCGAATCCCGGATCGACATCGCGCATCGGTTCGCCGCGCTGGTCGATGCGCACCCCCGTTTCGTCCGGCTCAACGAGGTCAGCATCAACTCGGTGGCCTTCACCGTGGTTCCGCCGGACGCGACTGTTCCTTTCGATTCGGCGACCGGGCAGCGTTCGGCGGCCCTGACGGTCGGTGCCTATGAACGGATGCTCGCCGATGGCGCGATCTACCTGCACAGTTTCGTGCTACCCGATTCCGAAAACCGGCTCGGCCTGGGCCGCGCGCACACGCACCCGGTCTTGCGGTTCATGTCCGGCAACGGCCTGATCAGCGAACACGATCTCGTGAACCTCCTCGATACCGCGGCCGCCTATATCCATGACGGGAGCCTCGCGTGAAAAGCGACAACCAGCGGGCTTCTACGGAGGCCCTGGACGCGATGCGCCAAGCCGCGGTGGACGTGCTGCCCGGCCACGGTCCCCGTGCCGTGGTCATCTATGGCTCGTTCGGTCGGATGCGGCAGAAAACAGCGTCCGATATGGATGTGTTGTTCGTCGGCGAATACGACACAGCCGCGGTGCAGCGGTTGACCGATGCCATCATCGCCTACAGCCGTGAGCGGGGCCTGGTCCTGGATGAGGAGGTGCCGTACACGAACAAGGTCCTGGTCGATTGGGAGGAGCTGGAGCAGGCTGCCAGCTGTGCCGTGTTCTCCGGCAGTCCGCGCCTGATCCCGATCCGGCGCCATCCCGATTTCCTGTCCTCGAGATACATGCGGGCGCGGCTGTTCGTCACCGGTGTACTCGCCCAGCGGACATTGACCTGGAGTGAGGACGTGGCGCGCCTGGAAGCCCTGCGTGCCCGCGCTCAAGCGGGCCTGGTCCTGGCCGCCCTGGACGATCTACGCGCGCTCGATGTCGAAATCGACGAAGACACCGTGGTCGAATACCTGATCGGGCAGGGCATTTCCAGCGCCGATTGGCTCGGCTTCGAACCCGATCCGGCCACACTGCGCCACATGCAGGCATTCGTGGAACGCACCCTGCACACACACCTGCTGGCGACCGCTCAGGGGGCGGATGCCGGTGAGTAGGATCGGCCCATCCGTCGGCGTGGACAGCGTGCCGGCACCGCACACAGAATCGAGGGGAAACGCCGCGATGCCAAGGCATTTGATCACCAGCGCCCTGCCGTACATCAACGGAGTCAAACATCTGGGCAATCTGGTGGGTTCGATGCTGCCCGCGGACGTGTACGCCCGATACCTACGAGCACGCGGGAATGACGTGCTGTATGTGTGCGCTACCGACGAACACGGCACCCCCGCCGAACTGGCGGCCGCCGATGCGGGGATGTCGGTCGCCGAGTTCTGTGCGCAGGCGCACGACACGCAGAAGGCGATCTACGACGGGTTCGGATTGTCGTTCGACGTGTTCGGCCGGACTTCTTCTCCGCAGAATATCGAGATCACACAGCATTTCGCGCGCAGGTTGTTCGAGAATGGGTTCATCGAACAGCGTCCGGTCACCCAGGTCTATTCGCCGGCCGATGGGCGGTTCCTGCCCGACCGCTACGTCACCGGCACCTGCCCGCACTGCGGCTACGACCGCGCCCGCGGCGATCAGTGCGAGAACTGCACGCGGCTGCTCGAACCAACGGACCTGCTGAACCCGCGTTCGGCGATCAGCGGGTCCGCTGATCTCGAAGTCCGCGACACCAGCCACCTGTTCCTGCTGCAATCCAAGCTGCAACCCGAGGTGGAGGACTGGATCGACCGGGTAAGCGGCAACTGGCCGCACCTGGCGACCTCCATTGCCCGTAAATGGCTCGCCGAGGGCCTGCGCGATCGTGCGATCACCCGCGATCTGGATTGGGGTGTTCCGGTGCCGGCCGATACGTGGCCGGATCTCGCGGCGGACGGGAAGGTGTTCTACGTCTGGTTCGATGCCCCGATCGGCTACCTGGCCGCGACCAAGGAATACTCCGACGCCGATCCCGCCCGCCGGGACTGGAAAAGCTGGTGGTACGACGCCGGCGACGTGCACTACACCGAGTTCATGGGCAAAGACAACGTCCCATTCCACACGGTAATGTTCCCCGCCACCGAACTCGGGGTGCGGGAGCCGTGGAAGATGGTCGATTACATCAAGTCCTTCTCCTGGCTCAACTACTACGGCGGCAAGTTCTCGACCTCCCAGCGCCGCGGGATCTTCACCGATGCCGCGTTGGAGCTGTTGCCGGCCGACTACTGGCGTTACTTCATGATCGCCAATGCCCCCGAATCCGATGATGTGAGCTTCACGTGGGAGCTGTTCGCTTCGCAGACGAACAAGGATCTCGCCGATGTCCTGGGCAACTTCGTCAACCGGGTATTGACGTTCTGTGCCAAGAGGTTCGGGGACCAACTGCCCGACGGCGCCTCTGCGGGGGAGGCCGAACAGGAACTCGGCCGTCGACTCTCGCAGCTGCTCGCCGACTACGAACAGCACCTCGACGCGATCGAACTCCGCAAGGCCACCGCGACCCTGCGGGCGATGTGGAGCGTGGCCAACGAATACATCAACGACCGCGCGCCGTGGGCTCAGATCAAAACCGACCCAGACGCGGCCGCGCTCACGCTGCGCACCGCGGCCAACATGATCTTCCTGTTCGGCGTGATCTCCGCGCCGATCATCCCAGCGACCGCCGAAACGCTGCGCGGACTCTGGCAACAGCCCGACCTCGACGGTATCGGCTGGCCCGAACACACCGATGTCGAAGCCCTGTCCTGGGTGCGCCCGGGAACCGGGTTCACCGTGCCGCCGGTGCTGTTCACGAAAATCACCGATGACCAGGTGAGTTCATGGCGCAAGAAGTTCGGCGCAGGCGACCAGGAGTAAGGGGGGCCTCGTGCGGGTGCCTGACTACGTGCTCAGTGGTGACACACCGATCCCGGATGAGCTGGCGACGCTGGATGCTCAGCCGGTGACGTATGCCGGTGAGCCGATGATCGCGCTCATTCGGCGCGCGGCGGCGGCCGAAATGACCGCGGATGGTCAACTGCTCAGCGCGGATGTCCTGATGGACGGGGCAACGGTCCTCGGTGCCCGGCCAGCGATGCCGGACCGGGATTTCCGATGGCCGGCGGCGCCGGGGTGGTCAGCTGAGTTCGAGAGCAATGAGCTGTTGATCTCCGCACCGGTTCCGGACCCTGCCGGCTCGCAGTTCTACGGTGGGACGTTCTATCCGGATTCCGGGTGGTGCACGCGGGCGAGGGCGATGACGCGGAAACGTGGTGGGGTCGTCGTGCTCATCGGTATCGATCAGACGGTCAGTGACCTCGATCCGGCAATCGAGGCTGGTCGGGTGTGTTGGGTCAGGGTGCCCCTGACCCAACACCATGAGTAGGCTGGCCCGCCGCTGTCCACGTCCCGATTGAGCCCGGTGCGGCCGGTAATCGCCCAGCATCTCCTTCCTCTGTCGCGTACTATCGGTGCAGGTCAGCTATCCCCCCAGCTGACGCCCGCACGGTAGTGCATTCCCCCCTTGCGCACCGTGCCGGATAGATGCCGCCGAACTACCCCCCTGGTTCGGCGGCATCGCCGTATCAGGAGGCTCCGGGCCGCTGGTAGACGTGTGAGCTTCGGACGGGCACAAAGTGACATCATCCATGTGTGACTGACCACGGGCACGAAGGATTCGAGATCCCACCCGGGAAACTGGATGGCTGGGGCGCGGATACCGAGCTACTCGGCCAGCTCATAGGCGCGGCCTACGATGAGTGCCCCTCGTGCCAGGAGGCTCTATTGACGCTGCTCGCCGAGAATGCGCCGACCACAGCACAGCTCGTTGAACTGGCCTGTATCGCCGTGCGCGAGACCTTGGGCGGCATCCCGGTGGATCTGGTGGACGCCGCCGACCCCGATAACCCGGTGCCGATCGGGTTCCGCCGGCTGGCTCTGTCGGTGGTCGAACATACCGAACCCGCGGCCCTGGCCGCGCAGTGCGCCGGCCTTCCGGCCGCGGAACGGCACGCGGCCGCGCGTACCGCTACCGCGCTGTTCGTCGGCGAGATGCGGGCGGCCGGGCACGGCTTCGATGACGTTCGGCGTCAACAGATCTAGTCGTCGCCGCGCAGGCCGGCAGTCCCGAACATCGCGAACAGATTCAAGTCGGCCGCCAGCCGGTCACTGTCCTGCTGCCAGCGCACCGCCTTGACTGTCTCCCGCCCGTATCTGGCGAACAGATCGTCCAGCAACGCATTCGCCGCGTCCGTCTCGCCGCGGTGGTGGGCATCCTGGAGCTGGCGCAACTGGTCGGAAATGGCGCGCTCATCGGCGGCCGGGATATCGCTCACACCTTCAATCCTGCCTGACCCGCTGACCCACCCGGGGCGCGATCGTCGTCCGATGCTGCTGGATGGGGGATGATGGACTTCATCGGGACGCAGGTGGAAGACACCGCCGTGCGCCTGCGTGCTGTTCCCGGTGGCAAGGTGCGCTCTCGACGGTCGGTGCACCTCGGAATCAGCGAGCGGTAATCGTGAGGAAAGACCGTCACCGTTTCGGCGGTGACGGGTATCGCAGCGGACGGAATCCGCCGGTGCACGCTGCGTTTGGCCTACCCAGGTAGATGAAACGACCGCCGCCGATAAGCCACGCCTGGGCAGCCATTCGCGCGAACGTGATTGCTGGTGATCGGGCGTGGCCCACTCTCCCCAAGGAGGAGTTCATGGGTAAGGAACCGATGGACCGGGATTCGGCCGACCGGATCGCGGCTGCTGCCGAACGCGATCCCGACAGCTCTACAGCGCAATCGGGCTTCGACGAACGTGCTGGTGCCGCCGCCGACCGCAACGAGTCAGACGACGATTGAGTTGACCGGGCAGGCCCCGGCTATCGGCCGGGGCCTGCCCGGAACTCCACCCGAATGCTTGTTGCTGGGCGAGGGCTCTGGCAGACTGACCGAGGGCCGTGGCGGGCGGCCCTACGGCCTGCTGATACAGCGGGAGATCCCGTTGAAGAAGCGCACCGCTCCACCCGCCCAATAAATCGGTCACAACCCGATGCCCTTGGTTGCGTTGTCTGCCCAGCGGTCCACGATCCGCAGGTATTTGTACAGCTCGGCGCTGGTCGGGTTCCATCCGCCCTGGTCTGCAATGGTTTTCACGTCGTGGCCCGCCTTGCGTGCCTCGGTCGCCAGTCCGGCGCGCAAGCTGTGGCCGGTGCGGTACGGGACTCCGGCGGCCGACGCCGCGCGTGTGACGACTTCGCCGCATGCCCGGGGTGACATCCGGGCGTCGCTGAGGTTGCCGTGCCGGTCGATGGGTCGGAACAGCGGCCCGGCGAGCCGAAGGCCGGCAGCCTCGGTCCATGTCCGTACGGCCCGGACCGGGCAGGTTCCGGGGTTGGTGCCTCGGTCTACGGCGGCTTCGCGGGCTCCGGTCTTGCCGTACCGGATGGTGACGGCCAGGCCCTCGTCATGCTCGATCACATCGGTTACGTCCAGGGCGGCCAGGTTCGACCGGCGCGCGGCGATGGCGAATCCGAGCAGCACGATTGCGCGGTCTCGGTGACCGGCAAGGTTCGGCGGCAGCGCCGCGCAGATCCGGCGCAGGTCCGGAACGGTCGCGGCCGGTGATTGCCCGCGGCCGCGCGGGGTGTTCGCCTCGGCCAGCTCGCGGCGGTAGTTGGTGAGGGTCTGCCGTGCGGCGGTGATGGTCTGCTTCGGTACCTCGATGCCGTGCAGCTGGCGCAAGGTCATGATGACGCCGTAGAGGCGGCGTTCTGCGGTGGAAGGGGCCAGCTCGTTGCGCTCGTGCCAGGCCATGAACGCCACGAACACGCCCATGTTCGTGACGGTCGGCGGTACCGGTGTGCCGTGCGGATCTTGCTCGGCGAGAGTGGAGTTCAGATCCTCGAGGAATCGCAGCCACGCGCGCCAGTCGGCGCGATATGCCTCCTCGGTGTTCCGGATCGGGCGGGCGTACTCGGCGGCCGCCACGTCCAGCACGGCCAGCCGATCCGCCAGCGTGGGATCTGCCAGCCCGCGTGTCTCGGCCGGAACGATATCGGTCACGGCCGGATCATAGGCACCGGCACCGACGGAAAACCGTGTGCCGGGGCGCCGGTGCTCGGCCGGAGGCGGGGATTGCGCTGCCGCGCGCGATCGGCATGCCTCGAACAGGTCACATCCAGTATGAACAAATTCCGTCGATCGTCTCGGTGGACACGACGCTGCCCACGTTGTGAATGACGCCGCGTGATCCGGCGTTGTCGGCGCGGCAGGTGAGCAATGCCGGTCGGATACCGAGGCCCGTTGCCAGGCTCAATGTTTGGCGGAGGATTTCTGTCCCGTACCCGCGCCGGCGGTACTGGGGAGCGACAACGTAGCCGATGTGCCCACCCCACCGCGTCAGTTTCTCGGTGAGCCTGTGGCGGATGTCGCTGCTGCCGACCAGCACGCCGCCGAGATCGGCGACCAGGAAGGTATAAGGTACCGCTCCCGGCGGCAGACCGACGCCGCTTCGCGCGTTGTCCTGGATGGCAAGGTATTCCGGCCAGGAGATACCCGGCGGGTAGTCCTTGGCGAATATCGCGCCCTCGTGGGTGATCGCCGATCGGAGCGTGAGAAAGCGCTGTTCGTCGCCGGGCATCAATGTTCGCACGGTCAGAACGTCGGCGCGGGTCATGCGCTGATGTTGAAGCTGCGGTGCGGGCGGTGCAACCGGATTATCGCGTAGGCCCGTAGTGGATCAGTCCGTGGTTGCTGGGGGCGTGCCCCGGTCCACTGTCCTCCCGTCACCGAGCGCCGCTACATCGTCGTATGCGGCCGCGCGGGCAATGGTCTGGTCGGCCACGTCACGGCCGCCGCCGGTGTAGGTCGCTGCGGATGCGGACAACTCCGCGGTGAGCATGTGCACCTGTTCCCGTCTGCGGGCCTGTGGTTCCGCGTGCTCGTCGCGCAGGGATTCGGCGGCGTCTGCGGCCTCGGCGGTGACCACGCGCTTCGCCAGCTCCCGCGCGGCGTCGGCCGCGGCTACCAGTTCGTCGGCGTCGGTGTTGAGGTCGGCAATCAACGGTTCGATGACCGCGCGGGCCTGCCGAGCTGCGGCTTGGTCCATGTCCGACGTGGTTTCCTTCCGCAGTTCTTCACCTGCCTGGGCCAGCGCCGCGATGCGCTGCCCGGTGACGGCCATCTGCCATAGGACAGTGGCATAGTCGGTCTCACCGAGAAAGTCACCGGTGAGAGAGCGGCTGGCTGTCAGGTCGCGGGCGGCTAGCACCGCGCGGGCCAGTGGCTTGCGGACCTCGGCGGGCCACCCGGCCACGTCGGCTCCGGCGATCACGTGGCGTGACCGTGCGCGGGCGTAGACGTGGGCACCGCCTCGCACACCCAGCAACACCAGCACCGCCAGCACGAACGCGCCGGCAAGGGCCACCGGCGCGAGCGCGCCATCGCCGGTCACAAACAGCATCGCCACGCCGGCCAGCGCTGCGCCGCCCACTACCCCGCACGACCCGACCGCTACGCGCGAGAAGAATGTTGGTGTCAGTAGCGGCAAGTCGGCGGGGTTGCCGATGGTGATCTTTGCCCAGTCCAGACGGGCCGGGTCGTACCGCCACCACTCCTGCACTGCCGGGCGGCTGCTGGGCTCGGAATCGATGGCTGGTCGAATCACGTTGCCGTCCATGGGTTCTCCGTTGATCAGTGGTAGACGTGGTAGATGACCAAGGCTATGACGATGGCGAACTGACCGAAGATGCCGAACAGGTTGAGCATGTCCATGAAGGGTTCTCGGCGGTAGCCGTAGTAGCGGCGTCGTCGGCTCACGGCTGCAATCCCTCCGTCTGCCACGGGTCGATCGTGGGCACGCCGGCCGCGGCGAACGGCGAGGTGTCGCGAGTCGCGACACTGGAACCTGCGGCCGCGGCGATGGCGGCGATCATGCCGTCCGCGGTGGCGATGGCGAGCCCGGCGGCGCGGGCGGCGGCACGCAGGCGCGCGTATTCGGTGGTGGCGGCCAGGTCGTAGGGCAGGATACGGCCGGAGAACGCGGGCAAAGTGCGGTTTTCGAGCCACGCGGCGTATTCGTCGCGGCGGCGCCCGGGGGGCATGGCCGCGATGCCGTAGCGGAGTTCGCCGACGGTGACGGTGGTGAGGTACAGGGTTTCGGCGTTCTGGGCGTCGAACCATGCCGCGACCCGCAGGTCCGGGGTTTTGGCGAATGGTTCGCTGATGACGTTGGTGTCCAGGACGATCACCGGCCGAACTCCACGGGTTCGGTCGGGGTGCGGTCGCGGCCGAAGTATTCGTCGCGTTCGTCGTCGGTGAGCCGGTTCTCTTCGCTGATGCCAGCGAACAGGAGGCTGCCGAGTTTGATCCGTTCATCCGGTTGCACGGCGTCGGTGAGGATGGCGCGGATCTCGTCCGCGGTGCTGTGGCCGTGCGTGGCCGCGCGTTGACGGATCGCGCGGTGTACTTCATCGCTCAGATTACGGACTAGAACGTTCTTCATGCGATATCATCTCCTTGCCTCGGATATCTAAGATATCACAATGGACATATAGATATCACTTCGCGTTCTGACCCCCTACAAGGACGCTTATAGGCGGTCAGCCATAGTGGCACTATGGGCCATATGGCGATTCCGGCGACTCGAACACTGCGGGAGATGCCAGTCCTCCACGAAACGCCGGGAAACTTCGCGCGCCAGCCTTCCGCGCCGACCTCGTAGACGAACAGTGCGCCGTAGGGCCGCCCTCGGGCGGCCCGAGTTCCGCGAACTGGGCGAGGGCCGCTGGTTCGACCAGTTCAGCCAGCACCACGGCGTAGCCGACACTCACCCTGCCCTGTTGACCACCTCCAAGTTGAGTTGGCTGGTGGGTGAGTCTGCGGGAGCTGCGTTTTCGCGGGAGAGCTCGGTGTCGCGGTAGCTCACAGTTCAATCACGTTGTTAACCAACGTTATTGACCTCTGCGATGATGGGAAACGGTGCGCTCCAGTGCAGCGGTGGGCCGGGCAGGATGCGGTTCAGCCAGGCTGGAATGCGCGCCAGGATGCGCCGGTCCAAGCACGTGCCGCAATCGGACACGTCGGTGGTGCCGTCGCTGAAGACGACGGGGTGTCCGCCTCGGCCGTCGCATTCGGGGCAGGCCGGGCATGTTCTGGGGATCAATGCCCAGGTCACAGTGGGCTCGCCGGTGATTGTCCATCGTGCGATCCGCAGGGGCGGTGGAAGTGTGCGCGTGGCATGGTGTGGCCGTTCAGGGTTTGGGTTGGCGTTTGTCGGCGATTTGTTGCATGGCGACGGTGCGGACCGCGCCAGCTTTCACGGAGGGGAATTCCTCGCCGCCGTTCAGTTCGTTCTCAAGGCGTTCGACCTCGGCCAGGACAAGGGATTTCACGAAGTCACTGAGCGAGCCGCTGTTGTCTTGGAGCCACCCGAATTGGTATGCGCCGCGTACTCGTTCGGCTTCGTCGGGGGTCAGGTAGGCACCGATGCGGCCCTTGTTGCCCACGGTGGCGGTCTTCTTCGGCGCGTCGGTCATGGCTATGTCTCCTGGTCTGTACTCGTGGCGTTGTGGTGCCATAGTACTAGTCAGGTTGGGTGCGGTGCTGGTGCTCATTTTTCATCCTGGAGGATGTCGGCGTGCTGGCGGCCGTGGAACCACATGGTGGGCGCGTGGGCGGTGGCGAGGGCCAGGGCGTGTTCGGCGGTGTCGAAGAGTTCGGGGTCAAGGGCCAGTTCCTGGTTCGAGGTGAGGAATTCGCCCTGGTGCTCGATCACCCACGATCCGCGGTAGCGGCGGACGTGGAGGCGGAACTGTGCGGCGAGGGGGTGGTTATCGGGGAGGCAGTTCACCGCGTAGGCGGCGACGGTCACGATCGGCGTGGGAGCGGTCATCGGGAGTCCTTGCGGTCGGTGTTTCGGCGTTGGGGGCGGCCAGGCGCAAGAAGGGAAGGGGTAATTTCGCCTGCCCGTGGGCGGGTCGGAGTCGCACGGACTCCGACCCGCGTTCTAATCGGGCAGGTGTTTCAGCCGAGCTCGCGGCGGCCGTTGAGGCCGCTCTGACCGAGGTTCACGCGGCGGGCGGCGGCCGCGCCGGCGGCGGCGGCTTCGTTGTCGTGACGTACTCGGCTGACGGTCTTTTTGATCTGGCCGCCGAATTCGTCGTGCATCGCCGCGGCTGCTCGTTTGCTGTCGTTGACCAGCACCAGGGCGGTGCCGGGCTCGGATTCGGTGGCGGCGTTGTTCTCGGCGGCCGTTAGGCGTTCGTTCACGGTCGCGGCGAATCCGCGCATCCATGACGTTCGGTATGCCTTGGTTCCGACCCGTGCGCCCTGGTGGGGGCGGACTCGTGCGGCTCCGGCCAGCATTTGCGGCATGAGGGTGGCGAACAGCACCCGCAAGCGTTCGATGTGGCCGGTGGTGCCGTAGACGAGCTGGTTGTTTCGTCCGGGAATTCGGCCGTCACTCAGTGGCGCGCAGTGCAGCGCTTCGGCCAGGACGTGAAGCAGCGCCGCTTGTTGGGTCTGGTATTGGCCGGTAATCAGGAACTCGACCATCTCGATCGGTGCGGGGCCTCGCCCGCTCTGCTCGCGGGCCGCGGTCTCGTCGATGCCGTATTTCGCGATCAACTCGAACGCCTTGGCGTTGAACACGTCGGCCTCGGGTGTGCCTGCGACGTTTTCGGCTTGCGCTAGGAGCTTGCGCACCTTGTCGAGCATGTCTGCCCTGGTCGCGCTGCTGGTGTTGTTGGTGTTGCTGCTTGTCACGGTTGGCGCCTCTCACCTAAAGTTCGTGGGTGACAGGCACCGGGTAGGTAACGACTACCCGGTGCCTGCGTCATTCGTTGGCGGTTCTCGCCGGGGTGGTGGCGGTGCTCGCGCTGGTGGCCGCCGGTCGGGGCTCACGCGAGGATGGTTGCGGCGGGGTGTCCGGCCTTGTCCACGCGGACAACCATCACCATGTCGACGTTTTCGATAACGCCGTCGCGCAGCTGGGGGATGTGGAAGGGCACCCGCCACGATCCGACGGCGTTGGTGGGGAAGGCGTCGCGTGCGGCGGCGAGGACGTTGGTGACCTGATCGACGGTGACGCTGTTCTCGATGCTCACGGGGAAGGGGAATCCCAGTTCGTGGGCGGCGTCGGTGATGTCGATGAGAGCGAAGCTCATTGTGTATGGCCTTTCGATTTCGGTTCCGGCGGTTTCTCCGTCGGTAAGTTAATAGTACTATGTCGCCATAGTACTATGCAATTCCATTGCCTGTGACCTGCGTCACTGTGGCCGTCCCGCCCGCGAACGTGCGACCGATGCCCCTGCGCGCGAGCCTGATTCAGACTCGGCCGCGACGGAATTGTCAGACCCTTGTGTCAGCCTCGAACCCGATAGGCACGACCGACAGGAGTACGCGCATGGCCGCGACAGTCGAACAGCCCACCGTGCGCCGGGTAGCCCATTGCCGGCGCTGCGCTGGGTGGTTGATCTCGGCGGGGTCGGTGAACGCTGGCATCGGGCCGACGTGCGCGGCGCGCGAGCGCGCCGAACAGCGCGCGGCTGGCGTGGTGTCGCTGACGTTGTTCGATGTCGCAGCCTGATCGGTCAAACGCTAGGCGCGGGACTTGACGCGCGCCCGTACGTGGTCGCGTCTCGGACTGAAGGCCGCTCGTGGAGGTGCCCCGCTCGGCCCGACCGGGTTGGGGCCTCGATGGCCCCGGCCCGGTCCCACCGCCGGCCTTCCGGTGCGAATCTCCCCCACCAAATGCGAACGCCCTGGACCGGTTCCGACGGTCCAGGGCGTTCGCGGGGCGTGGTGTGGGGACTTCAGTCGGCGGGTCGGGTGAGCAGTTCGGCGAGTGCCTGCGCGAGCTGGGGGAGTGGCTGGCCTTCGGACACGGTGACCGTGTGCGCGTCGTCGTCGGTGCCGGTCTCGGTGCCCTCGGTGACGGTGTAGCCGATGGCGTCGAACTGCTCGATCAACCGCGCACGGATCGCGCCCGCCGGTTCGGCGACGGGCGCGGGCTCGACCGGTTCGCCCTCGAAATCCTCGATTCCCTCGGTTTGGGAAACGTCAAACACGGTGATCATCCGGAAACGCGCGCGGGCGGGCGCGCCCTCGCCCTCGCCGCTGGTGGTGTCAACCTCGATCACCTCGGCGGGCGCTTCGGCGGCTTCTCCGTCGGCGCCCTCGGCGGCCTGGCGGCCCTTGGGGGCGACGATGCGTAGCCCGTGTTCGCCTTTGCGCACGCCGCGCCCGCGCTGGCGCCACCCTTTGAAGGTGTCGACATCGGTCACGGTTACCCCACGGTCGGCGGCCTGCTTGAAGATCAGCGCGACGTTTCGCAGCGAGTAGCGCAACAGCTTCGGGGAGGTCAGGCGCGCGAGCTGGGCGATCATCTGGGCCACCTGCTCGGGGTCGCCCAGCAGCTCGGCGGCGTCTTCGCGGATCGCGTCGTCTGCCGCGCGGCGGGCGTCGCGGTCGGCCTGGCTGTAGGTCTTGCGAGTGGACTTCTTCGCCTTCGTCGCTGTCGCCATTTCTTTGCCTCCTGATCGGTTCCGGCGGTCCCTCCGTCGGTAAATTAATAGTACTATGCCACCATAGTACTATTCAATTCAAACAGCTGTGACCTGCGGCATAGCTGTCTCGCCCGTGCTGGTCTGGGGCTCGTCTCAGTTCTTCTCGGCCTTCTCGATCAGCGAGTATCCGAACCAGTCGGCCAACATGTCGAGCACTTCGCGCCCGGTCGGCAACGGTGTGGCGTGGACCTTTTCCCGTTCGGCCGTCGCCGCTGGGGTCTGGCACGTCTGGCAGTGGTTCGGGCATCCGCCATAGGTGCAGTCCAGCCCGTCTAGCCCGTCGAGCGGGTATCCGTCGACGCTGGTCGCGTCCAAATGCCAACGTCCATCGGCGAAGTAGAAATAGATTTTGCCGTGATCCTCGTACCGGTGGTCTTCGTCGTCATGTGCCACGGTCGCGGGCGCATCGGTGGGTGTGCTGGCGGATGTCATGTCGTGGTTCTTTCTTGTTGTCGGGTGGACTCCCCGTGCTCGCGGGGGCTTGGCGTGGCTGTCGGCGGGCGCATGAGAGAATTCAGGGGGTGAGATCCCGGACGGGTTCCGATCGTCCGGGCTCTCACTTTGTCGGGCTAATCCGTCGCTAGGAAATTTTGCGGTTTTCGTAGGCGCCCGCGCATAGCTGGCACCATGGGTCATCTCGCCAGGGCGGCATTTCTTTATCGCACATCGAACAGCTTTTAGGTGTGCCGTACATCGCGATAAAAGCGCGTCGGCGCTCCTCGCGGCCTTTGTTGTCGCATTCGTCGCAGATGGCGTAACCGTTGTCGTTCGGCCGTTGGCATTCGTCGCACTGGTACATGTGGCCGGGCTTCCTGTTCTGGGCGTGTAGCGGTAGGGCGATTTCTCCGGCGGGCAATAGCCTGGACGAATTGCGGCCGTAGGCTATTGCCTTATCGGGGTTTAGTCTTCGGCTGCCGTGATCTCGGTTATCTCGATGTCGTCGGGCACGTTGTCGTATTCGAATTCGTAGTCTGTGCCCTGGTGCTCACCCTTTCCGCGCGACAGTAGTTCGATAATTTCGCGTTCGCTGGCTTCGGCGTCGGGGTCAAAATTGTCGGGCACGGCGACAATGTAGGTGTCCCATCGGCGGATATCTGCGGCGGTGGAAACGGTTAGACGCTTCATATCGGGTGTTCCTTCCTGTCGACTCGCGTTGCGAGTCGATTTCATCTCGGCTGCTGGATCGGGTCGGTTTGCGGTCTGGACTGGTTCCGACAGTCCAGACCGTGAGCGACCGGGGGGTTATTCGGTGCGGTCGTGGACGCGCACGGCGTCGGGCCGGTAGCCCAGCTGGGCGGCCAGGGCGTCACCGAATCGGCTGTCATGGGTGGCGGCGAAGTTTCCGCCGAACATGTACATGCGGCCGGATGAATATCGGATTATTCCGTTGTCGATCTCGACCGGCGCGAGATAGACCGTGTAGCCCGTTCCGGGCCAACGGCGTTGGATGACGGCTACGACGGGCGGGGCGTCCTCGGTGGGGGGCGATACCCGCCAATCGGGGATCGGGGCAACCGCGCCTCCCAGGTCTTGCACGGTGAGTCCGACGACGGTTAGGCGGGCGGCGGTGGCGGTGATGCCGCCGTTCGTGTGGTCGGATTCGGCGGATGCGTCCCGGTATACGTACAGGGTGAGGCCCTTTACGGCGGCCGGGGTGGCTGTGGTCATTGCTGGCATTCTCCTTAGTTGGGCGGCTAATGGGATGGCCGCGCAATATTCCCGCCTGAGCGGACAACTCAGCGCACCAACTTATTGATGCGTCAAGCAATCGGCTAGGTGATAGTTTCGAAAATGTTTGCGGCGCCTGCGGATACTTCGTCGCACACAAAGCAGGTGAAATATCCGCTTGAGTGGATCTCGGCTAGAACGACAATTCCCATCACCTCAATCGAGGCATCTCGAGACGCGCGGTCGTCCTCGGACAAGTCCGAGAAGTCGCGGCCGGTAAAGTCGGCGTTGACAACCTCGCAGGCGCATTCCTCGCAGAGTGTGAATTTCTCGGTCACGATCATCTCCCCGTTTCCTTCCCTCGCTCCTTATACTTTAATAGTACTATGTCACCATAGTACTATGCAATAGGGTTGGCCAACTCTGGCCGTGATCCATGTCACTCCGAAACGACCTGGATATCCGCCTAATTGGTCGGTGTTTTGCCCACCCTTTTGGGCGGCCTGCCCCCGCGGCGAGCGGATGCTTTTCCGCGGCCGCCGGCCGCGATTGTTCGGGTCGTAGCGGTGAGGTCGGCTGTGTGGTGTGTGTCCCTCTCGGTGTGGCCTGAGGGCGTCTCGATCGCATCGGCCTCGGGTGTCAAGGGTGGCCTTGGCCATCGGCTTGCCGACGCGACGAAGGAGCGCCCTTGATGCCCGAGGCCGATGCGATAGCCCTCAGATCAGGCCATGCCGCGAGGGACACACACCACACCCCCGCGAAGATCCCGCGCGGCCGCAGGCCGCGGTGTCACAGCCCCGCCGGAAATCAAGGGGTATGGGCACTTACAGTGGATGAGCAAGACCCGGACGGGCTCCAACCGACCGGGTCTTGCGTCTTCTGTTTCTTGTCTCGGGTGCTTCGGGCGGCTCGAATTCGATGGAACGAAATCATCCGCGCTCGACAGAGAAGGGCCGGGGCCCGGTCAGGTCGGCTGCCGGGCCCCGTTCGGGGACTCGGCGCGGTCAGGCCGGGCGCGGTGCTCGGGTGACCATGGCGGTTTGGGTCGCCAGCTCGACGCCGACGCGGACACCGCGCATCTCGAGGGTGGCACGGGGCTGGCCGTCGCGGTCGGTCCACAGGTCCGCGGTGAGCCGATCGCCGGTGACGGTGACCAGGGTTCCCTTGGTCAGGGTCTCGGCCACGTGCTCGGCCAGGGCTTTCCAGACCGTGACGCGGATGCTGGTGGTCCGGGCATCGACCCATTCGCCGCTGTCGTCGCGGCGGCGGTCGTTGCCGATGACGGTGAAGCTGGTGACGGACTCTCCGGTCGGGGTGATGCGGAGTTCGGCAGGGTCGGCGGCGAGGTGGCCGGTGATTTCGACGGTGACGGCGCTCATGGTGGCTCCCTGATGTTCGGCGGGCTCGGGGCCTGGGCCCTGCTGGATCTCCCACTTCCGGTGTTGGACGCAGGCGACGCGGCACGGCGGCCGGTGGCACTGGCAAGGCTCGGAGCGCACGCGGAGACATGTTCGGCCTTGTCGGTGACGGCCGGGGGTCGGGCATCGTGGCTCAGTCCAGCTCGGGGCGGGAATCCGGCTGGCCAGGGTCCGCGCGGATAGTGGGGTGCGCCGCTGGGTGCTCTGCCGGTGAAATCGCGCTGGTCAGTGCGACGCCGAGGCGCGGCTGCCGCCTGCATGCCGGGCGGTCGGCTGGGACGAAACCGCCTTCAGCTGGCTTCGGCTGGGTGGTGAGCCTGCGGGAGCTGCGCTAGGTCCGGTAGGGCTTGGTGTCGCGGTAGCTCTGGCCTTGGTGGTGGTTGGGGCAGATCAGGGGCCCGTCGGCGGTGTGCCATCCCTGGCGCGCGAGCCAGGCCGCGACTGCGGCCGGCACCCGGCCTGTAGCCGTGTCCGTGGCGAACTGGTCGGCGAGCAGCGGCCCGCCTTCGGCGCATCGGGCGCATTCGGTATCGGCGACCTGCCGGGGCTGGCAGCGCTGGCAGTGGAGCGCTTCGCGCACGCCGCGCGGCGCGGCCGGATCGGGATGTAACCAGAGAACGCGCATGTCGGCTCGCATTCGGGCATCCTCGGCGGCGGTGCCGGCCCGATGTCGGCACGACGGGCATTGCGCGGCCGCGCGGGTTCGATGTGGCCGATATCCGGCGGCGGCCGGCTCCTCGACGGGTGCGGCCGGGGGTTCGTTCCAGAGCTGAAGTTGTGCCGGTTTCGGCTCCTGATTCGTGGCCGTCATGCCGGTGGTCCTCTCCGATGTTCAGCCCAATTCGGCCAGCTCGTCCAGTCGTTGCAGAGTGATGTCATCGACGGCGTGAAGCACTTGGAATCGGCCTGGATGATCCATAGCGTGGCCGAACTCGCGCCACGCATTCGCGACTGTTTTGCCGGCCCGCTCGGTCGTTAGGTAGAGCACGCCGGAGATCTGCTCGGTGTTCGATGCGAGACGTGCGGCGTGGGAGTCCAGGACGGTGCGCATTTTCCGGCCTGATTTCGGTGACAGCTCGATTTCCATCAGGCCGATGCTGTTATCGGGCAGCCACAGCATCCCGTCGGCGGCGTGCGACTTCGTGTTCAGCGGGTGATCCGCAGTGAACATCGGCGTTCGCCAGCCGCCGGCGGGAAGGCGGTCGGTGAGGGCAAGCCCATCGTGACGCTGGGATACCAGCCATATCGAGAACTCTGCCAACAGTAGATCGTGCGCCAGCTCGCGCCGCGCCAACCGGTACGCGCGCTCGGCGGGCCAATACACCTTGTGCTGCTTCCCTTGGGTGACGAACGCCGAACCGAGAACGCCGGCCTTCTCCAGTTTGACCACGCGGCGTGAAAACCGGCGCTGGTCCAGCTCCTCCCCGCCGAAATGGCTGTAGGCGGCCCTCAGCCCGGCTGAGGACGCGATACGGACCTCCCGTAGCCATTCGAGCACCTGCACATCCCGCGGGGTGAGATTCGGCGGCGTCGGCTTCCCGGTCTTGTTCGCCGCCCCACTATCCCCCTTGGAGATCACTGCCATGGTTACTGCTCCCGCATCTCGATCGTGACCGCTGACGGCAATCCTGATGCCAGGAAGCCCACCGCCCTGGCGGGCACATCATCACGTTCACCGCCGACAGAAATCATCGTGGTGTCGCGTGAATCGCGCGCTCTAACCAGCAGTTCGGCCAGCTCGGCAACGTCGGCTAACGACTCACCGATAAGTGGATCTTCAACACCCATTGACCGCGCGTAGAAACACGCGCCGCAGGTGGATCGGAACGTGCGCTCGATCGTACTGACCTGTTGACTGTCGAGCCGATCCCGCGCGTCCGTGATCAGCTGCATTCCGGCCCAGAAAACCCGGATCTCGATCGAGCCGCTATGAGGCTCACCTGGCCGCGGCAGGCGCACACCTTGCACGTCTGGTGAATCTGCGGCAGCGCGGCGACTCCGCCGGGGCGCGGCGAATCGGAACTGATGATTCGACGCGGTGGGTCGGACCCTAAGCCGCTCACGCTGAGTGAGCGCCACGGACGCTGCACGCGCGCGATCAACGTCGCAGATCCAACCGCCATGAAGTGATGAGAACGGGCCCTCAGCTTCGGTCAGAATCACCACGGAATCCACGCTGGAAACCATCGACGGGGACACAGAAACCTCGTCTAGAAACGTCCAGTGATCTGCTTCGCGATCGGTCATATCATGAACCAACCTCAACGATTTGATAGCGGCGAACCTCGGTACAACACCTGTCGATAGTATCCCAGAACGATCGTGACTCCGAACGAAAACCGCACGTCAGCGGATACCACTATGATGGCCGATCAGCGTGCCAGGCCCCGGATCGCAAGGCAACGAAACTTCGGCGCAGTAGATCCATCACGACACGAATAAATAACACATCCAGAACACACCGGTTTGCGCGGCGCTAGCCGCGTCCGCGACGCGCCAGCGTCGCTGAAAGATGGACGCCGGAGGCGTTCCTCCGAAGTGGTGGGGGAGGGTGCGAAGCCGCCCCCCCCCCCCCCCGAGCGCGGGCCCACGGATGTGGGAACGGGCCGCCAGAGGAGGAGCA
>NZ_JBHXMZ010000021.1:0-45310 GCF_042719915.1 Nocardia sp. NPDC058499
ACACCGAACGAAGTAGAGTCCGAGTGGTTTCAGCGGAATCAGGCAGCGTAGGAAAGACAAGAATCCGCTGTCCGAAATTCTTCCGGCCCCTCAAATCGGCTTCTTCGAGCAACGACACCGGCTGCCACGGCGGTGCAAGCCGCGCGAATGCACCCGGACGAGCGAACCACGCGAACACCTCGGATCGAGGAACCGCGACTACGGTCGAACACTCGATGCTCATCCCCCGACCGTACGCACCGGCCGCGGCAATCCGAACGACCAGACGCAAGGCACGCCCACCGTCGAAACAGGACGTTGTCGTGGCGGCCTGTTCCCCAATGAGGGGTGAGACCGGTTCAGTACCAAATGACACGAGTTATGGGTGGATGGCAGATACGCGCGACCCGCACGGTGCGGGCCTCACTGCGGGCCTGCTTCCTGGCCGGGACGGCCGTGAGTGCGGCGTGCCTTCTTCATCTCGGCTTCGTAGACGTGGCGGCGGCCTCCCAGCAGTTTTGTCACGTGCTTCACGTTCAACACCGCGGAACAGGAGCTCATGCTGCGCCATTACGGCGACGAACTCTGCGCCGCGGGCAACGGAGCAGGCCGATGACGACCCTGGCGTAAATCCGCATCGCGCCTCAGGCGTTGCACATTGAGACGATGAACCGACCGCTCACCACGGTCGATTCGATCAAGCGGAGCCCGGCGGCCGCGGCGATCTCGGCGGCCATGTTCCAGCCGACTCGAGCCCAGAGGTACCACTCGCTGGCGATGAGGTCGCTCTCCCACCGGAGGCACTCGGTTCGGATCTCGGTCTGTGGAGAATCGAGCTCCGCGATGACGATCCCGCCCGGAGCGAGAAGTTCGCGAGCGCGGCGCAGTATGCGCACCGGTTCACCGCCGATGCCTATGTTTCCATCGGCCAGGAGCACCCGTCCCCATGCACGTCCTGGCAGCGGCGCGAATACGTCACTGCGGAGCGCGGTCCCTCCGCGGCGAATGGTCATCTCGACCGCTGGGGCGGAAATGTCGACGCCGAGAGCGGGAACCCCGCGCGCAGCCAGTGCTGCGGTGAGTCTTCCTGGGCCGCATCCGAGATCCAGTGTCGGCGCGGTGCAGCCCTCGAGCAGTTTCTCGTCGGCGAACCGGTCGGCCGGTGTGGATGCCTGCCCACCGAGCCATCGGCCGGTGGGCAGTAGCAGACGGTGACCGAACGAATCGACGGCCCAGCACCGCTGCCCTGACAACATCTGCCGGTAGAGCACGTCGTTGGCGACCTCGCGCTTCGTGCCGGACCCATCGCCGATCCTGCTGCGCCCTGGTTCTGCATCGATGGGCGATTCTGGATGGGGGTCACCAGAGGTGGCGTATCTCACGCGGATCGCTCCCTGTCTGCTCTCGGACCTGCTTCGGTTGTTTTCCTAGTTTTTCCTGGTGATCGCTTCGCGGAGATGCCGAGCCGAGTGGCGTAGACGACCGCGCTGAGGCCGAACAGCACCGCGGTCAGCAGCAGCCACCGGCCGAAATACGGTTGCTGGGTCTGACCGGTTGCCGCTAGGTAGGTCGCCTGGCCCTGTTGGATGATTCCGGGAAAGAACAGCAGCAACAGCAGACCGCTTCCTAGGAATGGAACGCGAATGTAGTTGAGGGCTGGGACTTCAGGCCGCCTCGTGGACCTACGGCCACCCACTGCGCGTAATCCGGCGCTCAGCGATCTGTCGGCGAGGGCGTAGAGCGGGAACAGCAGCAGGTCGTGGGCGATGATCGCGCCGAGGAACCACACGAGGATCGACTGCCACCACACGTCGGGATTCCACAGGGCCTTCGGCCCGATCAACGCGATGACGTAGCCGACGAGCGCGAAGCAGGCCAGCGAAGCGAGCAGGTGCAGCGGATGCGCCCCGTAGAAGCGCTTCATACCGGTCACGATCGTGCCCATATCAGCTCCGGAACTCGATCGAGTGGACCCATTTGGTGTTGTGCACCCCGGGCAGCGCCGGGACGATGACCCGCGCGGGATAGCCGTGATCGAGCGACAGGTCCGCCCCGTTGACCCGTAATGCGAGTAGCGAGTCCGGGTGCAGGACCTGATTGCCCTGCAGCGTGGCCGCACGGAACGGTCCGTTGCTTTCGAGGGAGACCACATGCGCCGAGTCCGGGTTGCGCACGCCGGCACGTGCGGCCAGATCACGCAGCCGCACGCCGGTCCACGTTTCAGTCGTGGACCACCCCTCGACACACGCGATCGGAAGCGACGCGGTGTGTTGATCCATATCGGCCAGCGTGACGCGATCAACGGTGACAATTCGCGGCCCGCCGGTCAGGGTCAGCTGCCAGGCCGCACCGGTAGCCGTAGGGTCGATCGCCGCGGTTGCCGCGGTGCGATTTACCGGAAACCCGTTGGGGCCGGGTCCGACTTCGCGACCACGGGGCACCAGCAACGCGGCTCGGCGGGTGACTCCACCGACCGTCTGGCCGGCCGTCAAGACCAACACCAGTAGCGACCCCCCGCCAACCAGTGCGAGCGCGCCTCGGCGGCTGATCGTGGCGGGTGCGGGGTCTTCGGCGACCAGACCATCCGGGTCGAGCGGTTCGGGCCGGGTGTCGGATCGGGAGGTGCGCAGTTCCCGGCGTAGCGACCGGGAACGCAGGCCGGCGACCATGCGGGGCAGTTTGACGGCGACGTGCATCAGGAATCCGGCGATGAACACCCACGCCCCGTAGTAATGGGCGGTGTAGAAGCTGAACCCGAAAAGGTAGTCGTACTGGATGTTCAGTACCCCGGTGGCTATCTCGAACACGATACCGCCGACCAAGAGCAGCAGCGAAAGTCGTTCGATGACCTGCGCGGCCGAGCGCGCGGGCGGCCACGTGAAGAGCCGGGGCATCACCGACCACAGCTTCGCCAGCACCACCGGGATGATGATCAGACCGATACCCACGTGCAGGCCCTGGGTGAGCCGGAACAGCCAGGAAGGCCGCGTCGGCCAGTCGAAATACGGTAAGTGCAGCCACCCCACATCGGTGGGCAACGCCTGACCGAACTGTGGGCCGTAGGCGATGTAGTCGAGCAGCCCGGTAACGATGACGATCGGCAGAGCCAACAAGAGCACCGCCCCGAAAACCGCGGTCAGCCACGGTCCTCGTAACGGGCTTCGCCAGGTCCGTGGCCCGGGAAGCCCCGGAGGACGGTGGCGCTGCACCGCCTCCCACAAGCGCGCAGGGGAACCGAAGCGAGAGGTTTCGTCGCAGACGTCCGAGTCCCGCTCGGCCGGGTCCCGGTCGGGTCCGTGGTCTTGCGTATTCGAAACGTTCACAGTCTCGAGCACCCCGCTCGGTCCAGAGGAAACCAGCAGTGAATTGCCACAGCGCCACATGAGCCGGTTCGATCCAACCCGACCGACTCCCGCCGCACCGACAGAATCGCTTACTCGACGTAGAGCGTGATCCTCTCGATACCGACAAGAAGCCCGTCCTTGACCGCATCCGGTCTGGAACGTCTTGTTGCACCATCAGTACCCGCGCATGGTACGAAGGCGCACTACAAACACTGGCCGACCTACCCGACCTGCCACAATGACTCCCGGTCCCGGGCATACACCCGGATCGGGTCACACTGCTTCACCGGCAGGACGACGGCAGAACCATCATCAACACCATTTCGGGACCAAACCGGGGGGTAAACGGGGGGTGGTCAAAATAAGACAGGTCAGGCCCGGCACTAGACCGGGCCTGACCTGGAGTTTCAGGTGGAGCTAAGGGGACTCGAACCCCTGACCCCCACACAGCCGACCCAGACACACTGCATCCACCGATTCGGAACGATTGCATCTCCGACAGTTATAGCCGACCAGTGTCAATTCCCAACAGATGGGAACTACGACGGCCAATACAGGCACGCCGCGACCCCTAGATCTGATATTCACCCATGATGACCAGGTGTTTTCCAGTTGCCCATGTTTTGTGTGTCCTGCCGAGGGCACAACCTGCGACAGCGTTTCCGCAGGTCAACCGGACTTAGCGATCCGCGAACGACCTGAGAATCGTCAACAGAACCGAATATGTGCAGGTCAAACGGTTGCCTCGGTTCGCCCCTCGAGGAAACACAAAACAAGGGCAACTGGGCCTGCAATTCACCGGAATTCAGGTCGACCGGCTTCGAAGCGGCCTACCTACCACCTCAGAAGTGCAGGGAGAGCTGCGCCGCAGCGATGCGCTCTGGTTCCGTGAAATTCCGCCTGCACTCGGCATTGCATGAGCTCGACTGACCTGCGTGCCGTGGTGGCCCGAGCCGTTGTAGCGGTGGGTTGTTCAGGAAGTACGGGCAGGGCGGGGATGGGTTTCATACATCCGTATCCCGACCCCAATGGCTGCGGCGGCGCTGACGGCGGCAACTACCCAGATGGCGGCGTGGAGTCCCATGGGGTCGGCGGCGATTCCGCCGAGGACCGCGCCCACGGCGTAGCCGAGGTCGCGCCACCCCCGGTAGACACCGACGGCCCCGCCCCGCCAAGTGGGGTGGGCGACGTCGCCGATGACGGCGAGCAGGGTCGGGTACACCATGGCCGTGCCGAGCCAGAGCAGCATGGTCCCGGCCGCCCATCCGCCGAACCCGTTGGAGTAGGCGATGAGCGCGAGTGCGGCGGTTTGTAGCGCCATGCCGCTGGTGATGAGATCCCGGGCGATCAGCACCGTCCTGGTCGCCACCACGGTCGGCGCCGGCGTGGGACCGAACCTGGTGACCTCGATGTCGAATCTGGCTGAAAACTGGGAGATTCCGCCGCTGTCGGGGCCGTTCGCGCTCTCCGTCTCGCATGCGCCTTGGCGGGGCTGGTGCTGTGGGTGCTGCTGCGGCCCGACCCGCTACGCCTGGCTCGGGCCTGCTCCGAGGCGGTTGAGGAGAGCGCCGACGTTGTCACCGCGACAGCGGCGTCCCGGACATGGACGGGGCCTGTGGTGCTGGGCGCAACCGTGATGGTGCTGACGCAGCTGGTGATGGTCGCGATCATGACCATGACCCCGATCCATATGCAGCACCACGGCCACAGCGTCGGCGCCGCCGGATTCGTCATCGCCGTCCACGTCGCGGGCATGTACCTGCCATCGCTGCTGTCCGGCGCGCTCGTCGACCGATTCGGCGCCGGACTCGTCGGCGTGGCCGCGGCCGTCACCAGCGCCGACCTTCTCCGTCCCGGACTCACCACCCGTGCCACCGCCGAACCCGAACCCGGTCCGCGCCATCGGCACAATCGGCAGGCCCTCCGCGGAGATAGGCACCCCGAAAGCCCGCCGCACCGACGCCTTCCCACCCAGCTGCTCGGCCAGCCGATCCAGCAGCCGGGCCGCCATCTCCGCCTGCCCACCGATCACGCCGACAGGCTCGTTGCTGGACAGCAGCAGACTGAAGTTCTCCTCAACGTCCTGCGATGGCAGGATGCCACACAACGCCCTCCATCTACGCGGTCGGCGCCACTACCGCGCACCCCCTGTCTTGCCGTCCGATGGCACGTCGCCGATTAGGCGGTCAGCACAGCTCGGCAGCACCGATGTCCCCATCGCCGATACCGGTGATTCTCGTGGGGCAGCCGAATGGCAGTGCACCGACTTCGGAGAGTTTGTGCAGCTCATCAGCTTCCGCGGCTACGTTGACAGACTGCGACAGGTGTTGTGCACGACTCTGGTCGGACACAGACGTCGTTGGAACGCGATGTTGCCCAGCCGCTCAGCCTGCCCGTCGGCGGCCGGTTCCGGACCGCCAGCTGGCGAGCGGCGGCGCTGCTGCTCCGGAACGACGACCGCCGTCAATCGCAGCGTTGCCCGGCACGGTGCCGCGACTTCAGGTCTTGTGAGCCATATCCACTGAACACGCCAGCACTCATCGGACCGGCCCGATTATCCTCACCTTCGCGAAGCGTGGGAAACGCCGGCGAACCGAGCCTGGAGTCGCCGCCCACCGTGTGGTCCCTGCTCAGACCTGGTTCGCGCCTCCGTCGACATAGACGTTCGCGCCGACGACATAGCTGCTCTGTTCCGAGGCCAGAAAGGCCACGACTGCCGCGGCTTCCTCAGGCTGTCCCATGCGGCCCCTGGCCACGGTTGCGGCGACATTCTCCTTGACCGCCCGAGCGGTCTCCTCGTCGCCGAAAGCGGCGGTACCCCCGGGAGTCTCGATCCATGCCGGCGAGACCACGTTGACCCGGATACCACGGCCCTTGAGCTCGTTGGACCACGTCCGCGCGAAGGACCGGACGGCCGCCTTAGACGCCGCGTACGCGCCGAAAGCCTCCACACCACGATCGCTGGCAGTCGAACCAAGCAGGACGATCGAGGCTCCGTCGTTGAGCAGCGGCAATGCTTTCTGCACGGTGAACAGTGTGCCTCGGACGTTGACCGCGAAGGTCTGGTCGAAGTGCTCCTCGGTGGTCTGCTCCAGTGTCACGAATGCACCGACCGCCGCGTTCGCGACAAGCACATCCAAACCCTTGCCTCGCGCCTGGACCGCCTCGTAGAGCCGGTCCAGGTCCTCCGGCTTCGAGATGTCGCCGACGACCGCGGTGGCTCGGTCTGCTCCGATAGTTTTGACGGCGGCCTCCAGTTCGGCCTGGCGCCGGCCGGTGACGAACACGTACGCGCCCTCGTCCGCGAGCCGTACCGCGGTTGCCAGACCGATCCCGCTGCTTCCTCCGGTGACTACCGACGTCTTGCCTTCCAGCTGTCCCATGTGGGTGTCTCCATCTCTCTCGATACTTCGGTGACCGCGAGTACCTGCCCTATCGTGGTGGCGCTACTCGCGTCGGATCTGTGAACAAAGGGGGTTCGGCGGCGTGCTCGGCGTTCGCGTCGAGCGGCGCCCAGGACTCGTAGGTGACTTGCTCCAGAGGTAAGGGTTTGCCTGCGGCGACGATCGTCTGTGCGGGTCGGTTGCCACCGAGGAGGAAGTCGATCACCGGGCGGTCGACTTCCACTGTGCCGTAGGGGAAGACGCCGTGGATGCTCTCGTTGTCGACTGCGATCAGGCTGGTGTTCGGCAGCCCGGTGCCGGCCGCCCGGCCCTGTTCGAACGGCGTCATCGAGTCGAGTTCGCTCTGCAGGACGATGGTCTGTGGGAAGCTGTCGTCCGGGGTCGGCATCTTCGAATCGGTCGGCCAGAACGCGCACGTCGGGGTGACCAGCAGCCCGAACTGCTCCGACAGCGGCGCGAGGGGCGCCGTGCGCTCATGGAACTTCTCCCAGTAGTCGAGACCCTGCGTCCACTGCCCGTCCGTGCAGGCGGTGAACTCGATGACATAGTCGAACGTGCCCCGGATCGGTTTCCCGGGCTCTTCGTGACTGGCCGCCGCCAGACCGGCGAGCCTGTTGTGCGCGGCGACGATCAGGTGGTCGGGCAGGTCCACCTGATCGATGATGCGGGCGGCCGATTCCACCGGAACGACCGACTCCGCCGCTGCTTCGGCTTCGGCGATAATGCTCACTACGAGGCTCCCCGCCGCCGGATACCCGATGGGGTTCGAGAATGCCACGGGGCCGTTCACAGCGTTCCAGGCATAGCGTGCCGCGAGCGTGCGTTCGGGCGTGCTTGTCGCCGCGAAGTAGCGTCGCCAGATCGCTTCTGGATCCGTCCCGAGCCCGAAGGTCGCGTCATTGCGCGCGATCCAGTTCAGCATGTGAAGGCGGAACTGGCGATCGCGGCCTTCGTGGGCCGCGTTGTACAGGACCTGAATCGATTCCTGGGTCGAATCCGTCGCGGAGTCGAGGACCATCCGTTCGATGTTGTCGGAGAACAGGCTGCCATACCATGTCCCCAGCCAGGTGCCGTACGAGTAGCCCATGTAGGTCACCGTCTCGAGTCCGAGGAGATGACGGATGAAGTCGATGTCGTAGGCGGCCTGTTCGGTCGTCATCGTCGCCACCTCGGGATCCTGCGAGCAGGCCTCGCCGATGGCCTGCGCCGCGGCCGTCGGACCGTCGGACGGATCGTATTCGTATTCGCAGTCCGCGTGGCTGGATCGGCCGAGGCCACGCTGGTCGAAGCTGACGTAGTTCGTTGTCGGACGCAGCTGCGGGGTGTACATCTGGACAGCGGTGCTGTAGGAAAGCCCGGATGCGTATGGTCCACCTGGATGCGTGATGATCGTGGTGTGATACTCGGGGTCCGCGGGATCGAGGTTGCGCGCCTGTGAGATGCGAACATCCCAGGTGACTTCCGGATCGGGATCCAGCCAGTCCCGCGGCACTTTCATCGTCGCGCATTCGACATTGGACACGTCCGCTCCCGGAAGGGGTGGGCCGTCGTCGTTGAAATCGCAGGCCTCCCAGACCAGTTCTTGATCGGCGAGCGGGCCCGCCAGCGCCGCGACATCGGGTGTCACCGGATCGCGGTTTTCCATTGCCGCCGTGTCATGGCGACCGGTCCACGTGACGATCGAACCCGTTGCCAAGGCAATGGCGGTAACTGCCGCAACCGCGACACCCGCAATCAGCGGCCTCCGTCGACGGCCACGCTCAGCGCTGTACAAGCTTGATTCCCCCTGAGGCAAGTTCCGATCTCCTTGTCGGTTCGAGGTACGTCACGGCAGATGCGAGGGCAAGAGCACGACGTCCGTAGGCGGCGCGGATCGCACCGCTACCGCGAGTCGAGGTGAGGGCTCATAGCGTGCACGTCAGTTCGTCGGCGGGCAGCACGCGATCGATCAGAGGCGAAGTTGGTGTTGAACGCCTCCGCCGTCGGCCCGCCTGTCACCGACTTGGTGTACTCGGTTTGGAGGAGAACCGGCCGGAGGCCGGGCCCCGCCACAGAGTTTCGTGGCGACAGGCACCACCTTGCCCGGTGACGGATGACAGAGCCGCCTCCACAGCGGTGCCCGGGACGGCGAGCAGCACCACTTCCGAGGCGCCGACGTCGCCACTCCGCAGCCGCGCCACCTGGTGCCCGGCCCGTTCCCACAGGTCGGCCAGCTCGCCGATGTTGCCTCGGCCGATCACGGTGATGTTCGTGCTTGCCTCCTTGCCGGGCTGATATGCGATGGAGACCGGTCATGTCGAACCGAGACCGACTCCGACCAGCTTCGCCGGGGCAGGCCGCAACGTCTCCCGTAGCCTGAAACCGACCGTACGGCCGCCGCCGAGTGGGCGTCCAAGACTTGTTCGGACGCCTATCGGTAGGATGTGTCTATCAATATCAGCCCCGCCTGCTCCGCTACTACATGGCCGTAGCCGAGGGTCGCGCGGCCACCCGTCTCTACATCGCCCAGCCGTCCATGAGCCATCGGATCCGCAAACTCGAGGAGACTCTCGGAACCCCGCTTTCCGTGCGTTCGAGCCGCCGGGTGCAGCTCACCGCCGCAGGCCGGACAGTGGCTCGCGAGGCGCCGGTAGCGCTGGCCGCGCTGAAACAAGCTGTGCAGCTCACTCGGCTGGCCTGGGCAGGGATCGCGACGACGATCCGGTTGGGCTATACTCCGGTCACCGGCTTCGACACGCTCACAACTCTTCTGGATGCGCTCCGCGAAGACCACCCCGAATTCATGGTCGACCCTCGAGAGTTTCAGCGCCGAGATACCCGAACGCCTCCGTGCCGGCGACCTGGACATCGGTCTCGCCCTCTCACCGCAGCCCCTCAACGGGGTAGGTGGCGAAATCCTCCGCAAAGAGCCCGTTTCCGCACTCCTCAGCACTCGCCACCGCCTCGCTGACACCGAGGATCCCGGTCACGGCCCTCCGTGACGAAACGCTGCTCCTGTTCCCTCGCCACCTCGCCCCGGCCTACTACGACGGCATCGTCGCCGCATTCCATGCAGCGGGCTTCTCACCCGAGATCTGCGCATTCGACGAACCGCCGGGATACGCCATGCTCGCCCGGCTCGCCGGCGGACGCGAGGTCGGCTTGGCCCCCGCATCATTCGCCGAGCACGCCGCGACGACCGCCGCCGGCATCATTCTTCGCGACATCGTCGATCCGCCGATCCTGGCAGAACTCTCCATGCTGTGGCCCGCGAACGACCCCTCGCCCGCCATCGCAGACGTCCTCGTCACCGCCCGACGATGCGCTGAACACAACAAGTGGCTACGCAACCCCGTCACGTAGTGCGAATGCTGCGACCCACACTCTCGACCAACGAACCAAAGCTACCGGCTCACCCGAACTGCGCAAACACAACCCACACAACGGCATCGACAAACAACTCAGCGAAAGATCCGGCGCTCGAGCGCGTAGCCCGAAGCCACTGCCGCACACCTGCCTACGGCCATGAAATAGCGGAGCAGGCGGGGGCTGATATTGATAGACAAATCCTACCGATAGGCGTCCGAACAAGTCTTGGACGCCCACTCGGCGGCGGCCGTACGGTCGTTTCCGGGCTGCGGAGACGTTCCGGCCTGCCTCATCGAACGTGTGAGCTGGGCGGTACGACGACTCGTGGGCCGGGAGGAGCAGCAGGATGTTCTCGCCGCTGAGGGATCGACGCGGTCGTCGGTGACCTCGCCCTCATGAGCTCGGTGGGTCTCGCGTCCGCACTGACGGATGCCGAGGTCGTCGTTTTCGCGGCGGGATCGAACGGCGGCGCTGCCGAGGCGACCCGGACCGATGTCGTCTCGCTCGGTCCAGCGGAACTCCACGGCCAGGTCCCCCGGCGCGGATGTCGCCGAGACACTGGCCGCCCTGATCCACGAGCCGCGGATCGGCCGCCAGATCCCCGAGCTCAACACCGGGAACACCCGATCCCGGACGCCGTGCGACGCAACATCCGCTGAGACGGGAAGGACACCGCGACGATGACCACGCCTCCGTCCTCGGTGAGCAGGTTCCGCCTCATCCCGATGGCACCCCGCGACCCGAACGAGCAGGGCCGGTCGGCCAGCATGCTCGAGCTGTTCTTCGACCTCGTCTTCGTCGTTGCGGTAAGCATCGCCTCGGTCCAACTTCACCATTCCCTGACCCAGGGGCACGTGCTCAACGGCCTGGCCGCCTACGGTCTAGTGTTCTTCGGGATCTGGTGGGCCTGGATGAACTTCACCTGGTTCGCCACATCCTTCGACACCGACGACTGGCTCTACCGCGCGCTCACCATTGTCCAGATGGCCGGCGTGCTCGTGCTCGCCACCGGGATCGAGCCGACCTTCACCGACGCGGACTACACCCTGCCGGTCCTCGGCTTTGTGGTCATGCGCCTGGCCATGGTCGCCCAGTGGCTGCGCGCTGCGCGCTCTCACGCGTCCATCCGCCACACCGCCCAGATCTACGCCGGGGGAATCGCGGCGGTCCAGGCGCTCTGGCTCCTGCAGCTGACACTGCCCGAAGTACCAGGCCTGATCTCGCTGGTTCTGCTCATCGGCGTCGAAGTCGCGATCCCGGTCATCGCCCAAAGACGCGGCACCATCCCGTGGCACCCCCACCACATCACCGAGCGCTACGGCCTGTTTACGCTCATCCTGCTCGGCGAGAGCCTGCTCGCCTCCTCCAACGCGATCATCGAGGCCGTCCACGACTCCGAAGCCCTCGGACCGCTGATCTCGATCGCCGCGCTCACTTTCGTCGCGACCGCCGCCCTGTGGTGGATCTACTTTTGGCCGCCCCACCACCGGTCCATCACCAGCTTCGGCGAGTCGCTGCGCTACGGCTACGTCCACTACTTCGTGTTCGCCGCCGCCGGTGCGTTCTCCGCGGGCGTCGAGGTTGAGATCGACGTCCTGACCGAGCGCAGCGAGCTCAGCAACCCGGCCGCCTCCTTCGCCGTGACCGTCCCGGTCGCGATCTTCCTGGCAGGCATCTGGTGGATCGCAATCCGAGACCACGCCGACCGGCTTGTCAACACAGTCGTCCCTCTGGCCACAGTTCTGGTCCTGTGCGACCCGCTCATCGCGTTTCCCGTCACGCTGACCGCCGTGGTCCTCATGCTCGTCGTCGTTGTCCTGGTTCTGCAGCCACCCGTGAACACACCTGGGAGAGCGCGTGATACGTCCCACCGATGATGTGCGCCCCGTCATAGATCCTTGGGGGTGCCGTGGGCACACCCGGAAGGGGCCGTTCCATGCGTTCACCTGATCCCAGCCACCTTCATCCCAGCCACCCAGCAACCGTGAGTCCTGCGGTGCGGCCCCGCCCGTCTGCGGTCGATACCTCACGCCCGTTCGGCGCCCACCTGCGGATGCGCTGGTGGAAGCCGCTCGTCCTCGTGCTGGTGACGCCGGTCGTCCTCCTGGTCCTCCAGGTGCTGGCCTACCGGCTCGTCGGCGTCGTCGAGGGCAGCGACGACCCGCTGTCCCCGGAGCTCACGCCGTTGAAGTCCCTCGCCGTCAACCTGGCCACCGCCGTGACCGGGCTAGTCGCGGTCCTGTTGCTGGTGTGGATGACCCAGGTACCGTGGCGCGCCCTGTTCAGCTGGCGGCGCGCGTTCGACCGGCGCCGTCTGGCCCACTACTCGATCGGCGCGGCGCTGCTGGTGGGGGCCGGAGCGGCAGTGGTGGGCGTTGCCGCACCGCAGTCCACCGGCTGGACGAGCTTCGCGGTCAGCGGCACGACGATTGCCTTCCTGGCGGTTACCGTCCTCACCACGCCCCTCCAGTCCGCCGGCGAGGAACTGGTCTACCGCAGCGTCCTGCTGCCCGCGGCCGCGAGCTGGGTGCGCCCGGTCCGGCCGGCCCTGGCCGTCGGGCTGGTGGTGTCCGCCCTGGGCTTCGCAGTGGTCCACGGCTCGACCGACCCCTGGTTGGGCGGCTATTTCGTCGTCGTCGCGGTCAGCACTGGGCTGACGGCGATCATCAGCGGCGGCATGGAGGCGCCGCTCGCCTTCCACGTCGTCAACAACGTCCTCTTCGGCATGATCGGCAACGTCCTGTCCGGCGGGGGAACCACCACCCTCGACCGCGCCACCGACACCGGCGACGCGTCCCTGCTGGCCCTCTTCGCTGTCAACATCGGCATGGTCGCCCTCGTCGCGACGTACGAACGACGTTGCCGACGGCACAGCAGCGAGATTCGCACCCACCGATCGGAAGGAACTCTATGACGACCCCGCCGCCAATGATCGCCGTCGAGACCTTCGTCGGCGTGCGCGCCCGAGCCGGGCCTTGGTTCATCAACCCGGACAGCAACATCGAGCTGTAGTCCCAGACCTCGTACGTCTCTTGGCTGCGGCGGTTGCGATGTCGTGTTGCTTTGCGGGTCGCCGTGACCGCCTTCCCCTCTGCGGGCTGAGCACGCCCTCGATCGCGTCGCTCTGGAAGTCGCCGAAGCGCTCGACACCAATGTCAGCCGACTGTTCTCCGACGGGCCGGACGGTACCGCGATGCCGCAGAGCACCGGCCGGGAGCTCGACCCCGAGACTGTGGAGCCCGGACCTCGGCCGCGCGCACTACGTGGTGTGGGCATGTAGCCAGCCGTTGCGTTCGGCGCAGCGCCGGGCGGTGTCGAGAACGCTCGCAAGGGATGGCGACCGATCGTGCGCGGACCACAGCATCGAGAGTTCCGCCATGATCGGTGGATCGATGATATCGCGAACGACGATGCTGGTACTGCCCTGCGCCGCGTGCTCCGCGAACGATGCCGGGGCCAAGCCGACCACGCGTCCGCTGGAAAGTCGGAGCATGGCTTTTGCCGGTGGTTCCTCGTATGCGCGGATCTCGGGTACGAAGCCCGCTTCGCGGCATGCGGCAACGATACCGTCGTAGTACGCCGGGGCGAGGCGGCGGGGGAACAACTGCAACGTTTCGTCGCGCAGGGCCGTCACCGGGATCGCGGGGGCGGCAGCGAGGCGATGGCGGGTGCTCAGGAGTGCGGAAACGGGCTCCTCGCGCAGGATCTCGCCCGCTACTCCGTCTACGAGTTGCGGTGCGAGGGCGAGGCCGATATCCAGGTCACCGGCCCCGAGCCGTTCGGGGATCTCGGCGCTGAAGAACTCCTGGGCATCGACCGTGAAGCCGGGGCGGTCTTCCTGGAGCGCATCCAGCAGCGTCGTGAGCGTGTCGAGGCTGGTGACCGGCGTATAGCCCAATCGAATCGTCGTCGCGACTCCGGTCCCGGCCAGCTGGGTCTGCCGCACCGCATGCTCCAGCGCGGCCAGTGCTATCGGTGCCTCGCGAACCAGGGTCCGGCCCGCGGCGGTGAGCTGCACCCGACGGCTCGAGCGCACGAACAACGGGGTTCCGAGGGTCTCCTCGAGTTTGCGGATCTGATGGCTCAAGGAGGGCTGGGCGATGTAGAGGCGCGAGGCTGCCCGGCCGAAATGGAGTTCCTCGGCTACGGCCATGAAGTAGCGGAGAACGCGGGGGCTGATATCGATAGATAAATCCTACCGTTGCGTGCCCGAACAAGTCTTGGACGCCCGCCCCACGGCCGCCGTACTGTCGTTTCCGGGCCCCGGGAGGCGTTGCAACCTATCCCGTAGGTCCTGGTCAGAGCCGGTATCGGTTCAGTTCATCGCACAGAAGGAAACAGCGTGACGCGCACCGCCAAGGTCGGACTCGAAGCACTGCTCACCCCCGAGGAGAGCGTTCTGGTGCTCATCGACCACCAGCCCTTCCAGTTCGCCAATCTCCACAGCCACGAACCAGCCATGATCGTCAACAACGTCGTCGCCCTGGCCAAGTACGCGAAGGTGTTCGACGTCCCCACCGTGCTGACAACGGTGATCGAAGAGCGCGGCGGATACCTCATCAAGGGCCTGCAGGACGTCTTCCCGGAGCAGAAGCCGATCAACCGCACGCTCGTCAACACCTGGCAAGACCGTAACGTCGTCGATGTCGTGGAGAAGACGGGGCGCAAGCAGTTGATCCTCGCCGGGCTGTGGACGGAGGTCTGTGTGGCCATGCCCGCTATCCAGGCGCTGAGTGAAGGATACGACGTCTTCGTCGTCACGGATGCCTGCGGCGGTGCCAGTGCCGAATCGCACGATATGGCGGTGCGTCGCATGGTGCAGGCCGGGGTCGTCCCCGTCACCACGATGGTCGTGGCCAGCGAATGGCAGCGCGATTGGGCCCGTGAGTCGACCGTCCCCATGCTGGGATCGGTCCTCAGCGAGCACGGCGGCGCCACCGGGATCGCACTCACCTGGGAGCAGCAGCTACTGGCCACACCGGCCACTGTCGGTGGCCGCTGAAAAGCGCCGGCGGCCGCTGAGCAGGAGGCGGGTCCAGCGAACGGGGGTGTATGGGCTCGCCTCCTGCTGCCTGCGCGTGACGTGCCATGGAATCGAACGCCGGCAGGCGAGGACCGGCCGGCGCGGACCGGCGAGCGGGACAAGCACTGGCAGTACTGGGCGAAATCTCGAAGGGAAATGCACACGATGGATGTTTCGCAGATCGAGTTCGGTATCGACAGCTTCGGTGACCGGCCTCGTAACGACCAGGGGGAGATCGTCTCGCACGCGCAGGCGATCCGCGCCGCAGTGAGCGAAGCGGTCCTGGCCGATCAGGTCGGTATCGACGTGATCGCGTTGGGGGAGCACCACCGGTCGGAGTACGCGATCTCCAGCCCGGAGACGGTGCTGGCCGGTATCGCGACCGCCACGCAGCGTATCCGGCTCGCCTCAGGGGTGACGGTGCTGTCTTCGGACGACCCGGTGCGGGTGTTCCAACGTTTCGCCACCCTCGACGCGCTCTCCGGTGGCCGCGCCGAGGTGATCCTCGGCCGGGGTTCGTTCACCGAGTCGTTCCCGCTGTTCGGCTACGGCCTGAAGGATTACGAGGTGCTGTTCGAGGAGAAGATCGAACTGTTCCACCGGCTCCTGGACGAGAAGCCGGTCACCTGGGAGGGCACCACCAGGCCCGCACTGCACGATGCGGACGTGTACCCAAAGACCGAATCGGGACGTCTCAACACCTGGGTAGGGGTGGGCGGGTCACCGGAGTCGGTGCTGCGCACCGTCCACTACGGGTTCCGGCTCATGCTCGCCATCATCGGCGGCGCCCCGGACCGTTTCGCCCCCTTCCTGGAGCTGTACCAGCGGGCGCACCTGAAGCTCGGCACAACCGCGCAGCCGGTCGGGATACATTCGCCCGGCTTCGTCGCCGCCACCGACGAAGAAGCCAAAGAGCTGTTCTACCCCGGGTACCGAGAAATCCGCGACCGCATCGGTGCGTTGCGTGGCTGGCCACCGCTGCGCCGGGAAGAATTCGATGCCGAGGTGGAACACGGGTCGCTGTATGTGGGGTCGGCCGAGACGGTCGCGAACAAGATCGCCAGAACGATCCGGGTGCTGGATGTGGGCCGGTTCGACATGATCTACTCCGCCGCCGGCACCGTTTCCGCCACCGCCCGGCTGCGTTCGGTCGAGCTGTACGGCGCCGAGGTCATCCCCCGGGTCCGTGAACTGCTGGCCGAACGGCCCACTGTCACGACGGGAGCGACACGATGATCGAGAAATCGACCGACGCTACCGGTGCTTCCGTTACGGTCCGGCTCGATGCCTCCGGCCCGGTCGGCGCCTACGCCGTGCACCTCACCGACGAATCGTCCGTCGGCAGAGCCGAATTCGTCGACCCCGGCACAGACGCTGAGCGGATCTTTTTTCACACCGAGGTCGACCAGCAGTTCGGCGGCCGAGGTCTGGCCGGGTTGCTGGTGCGCGCGGCGCTCGCCGACTGCATTCGCAACCACCGCACAGTCGTGCCGGTGTGCCCGCTGTTCGCTCGCCATCTGCGGAAGCACGGTGATGAATTCGTGGCGGACGGCGGTGCGTTCCGGCGGCCGATACCTACCGATATCGCACTGGTCACACGTGTTACCCGGAGCGGGGCATGAGATCAGATCCGCACGTATCGACGTGGTGATCCGGTGCGGCGGCAGCAAACCTCAGGAAGGTCCACCACGCCGACCTCGGCGTCGACGGCACAGCCCAGCAGCGGCACAGCGGCAGGAGAGGACGAATGCGGTCAATCATTCCCGACTACGTCACCGAGGCACTCGCAGAAGTAGCACCGGACATCTCCGGCGAGCCGGCAGGATACATTCCCGAACTCGCCGCGGCGGATCCCGAGCGCCTCGGCGCGGTCTTCGCCACCGTCGACGGCGAGGTCTACGGTGCCGGCGATATCGATACCGAGTTCACGATCCAATCGATCTCCAAACCGTTCACTTACGCGCTGGCACTGGCAGATCGCGGTTTCGACACGGTGCTGGCCAAGGTCGGTGTCGAGCCATCGGGCGAGGCGTTCAACGAGATCTCCCTCGAGGGCGATACCGGCCGCCCCCGCAATCCCATGATCAACGCCGGGGCGATCACCGCGCACTCGCTCGCCGGCTCGGCGGAACTGACTCCAGCAGAACGTGTGGAGCGGGTGGTCGGCGGCCTTTCGGCGTTCGCCGGCCGCCGACTGACGATGGACGAGGTGGTGTGCGCTTCGGAGTTGAAGTACGCGCACCGCAACCTCGCCATCGCGCATATGCTTCGCAGCCACAACATCCTCACCGAGGACCCGAGGACAATCGTCGACGGCTATACCCGTCAGTGCTCCGTGCTGGTCACCACGCGAGACCTGGCCGTCATGGCCGCGACGCTGGCCAACCGCGGGATCAATCCGCTCTCGGGTGAGCAAGTGATACCCGAACCGGTCGTGCGTCAGGTACTGAGCGTCATGTCCACCTGCGGAATGTATGACGCGGCCGGTGACTGGGCGACACAGGTCGGCATTCCGGCGAAGAGCGGGGTGGCCGGGGGCCTGATCGGTGCACTCCCCGGACAGATCGGTATCGCCACGTTCTCACCACGGCTGGACCGTCACGGAAACAGCGTGCGCGGCGTGTCATTGTTCGAACGATTCTCCGCCGATATGGGTCTGCACGTGATGGAGGTCCCGCCCGCCGCGCGTGCGGTCGTGCGATTCGACCATGTCGTCGGCCGCGCAAAGAACGCCATTCGGGTGATCCAACTGCAAGGTGGAATCGGCTTCGCCGCCGCCGAGCGAGTCGTTCGGGAAGTCATGGACACTGCGCCCACCGAAGCCAGGGTGGCGTTGGACCTCACGATGGTCTATTCGATCGACGACGTGGCCCGGCGCATGCTGCTGGAGGTCGCGCGCCGGCTCACGCTGGACGGCCACGAGGTCTACCTCGTCGACCCGGAATCGATCATCCCCGATCCCGATCCGGGCGATGGCGGCCGAGTCACCGTCGTAGGAAACGTTGAACAACTCGAGTTGTCAGTGTCGAGCTGACCCGTAGCGAAAGGGAAGACTGTGGGGTACATCACCGTAGGGAACGAGAACAGCACGCCGGTCGAGCTATATTACGAGGACCAGGGCGCGGGGCAGCCGGTCGTCCTCATCCACGGCTACCCGCTGAACGGGCACAGCTGGGAGCGGCAAACCCGCGAACTGCTCGCGTCCGGGTACCGGGTCATCACCTATGACCGTCGTGGGTTCGGGCAGTCCACCAAGGTGAACGCCGGCTACGACTACGACACCTTCGCCGCGGACCTGAACACGGTGCTGGAGACCTTGGACCTGCGCGATGTCGTGCTGGTCGGTTTCTCGATGGGCACCGGCGAACTGGCCCGCTACGTGGCCCGATACGGGCACGAGCGCGTGGCGAAACTCGCGTTCCTCGCCTCGCTCGAGCCATTCCTCGTCGCCCGTGACGACAACCCGGACGGGATGCCGCAGGAGACCTTCGACGGCATCGCCGCGGCGGCGAAGGGTGACCGGTACGCCTGGTTCACGCAGTTCTACCAGGACTTCTACAATCTGGATGAGAACCTCGGCTCGCGGATCAGCCAGGAGGCCGTCACCGCTAGTTGGAATGTGGCGATCGGCAGCGCGCCGGTCGCCGCGTACGCGGTGGTCCCGTGCTGGATCGAGGATTTCCGCGGTGATGTCGAGGCGGTGCGAGCCAGCGGCAAGCCCTCGCTGATCCTGCACGGCACCAAGGACAACATCCTTCCCATCGACGCCACCGGGCGCCGCTTCCACGCCGCGTTCCCCGAAGCCGAGTATGTGGAAGTCGACGGTGCCCCTCACGGTCTGCTCTGGACGCACGCCGATGAGGTCGATACCGCCCTGCACTCGTTCCTCGCAAAGTAGAACGCCGATGGGCGGAGGGTAGTCACATGGTTGTCCTCCGCCGTCGCTGCTCGTCGATGAACTGGATAGCACGCAATGACGAGACCTTCGGGCTCGGCGCGGCCCCGAAAGCGATCTGGGAGCGATACTTCGCGGCGACCGCCACACCCGAGCGATCGCTCGCGGCACGCTTCGCCTGGAACGCGGTGAAGGGCCCCCGTGGCATTCTCGAACCCCATCGCGTATCCGATGGCGGGGAGCCTCGTGGCAAGCAGCATCGCCGAGGGCGAAGCGGCCACAGAACCAGTGGTCGCCGCAGAATCGGCCGCCCGTATCGTCGATCGGACGGAACTGCGCGTCGCCGCGCACGACACGGATCCGACGCTGGTAGCGCCCCGATGAATGTACTGGAAAGCGGAACACGGGTATGTGCCCTCACCCGAGGAAATGGAGACCTGATGCGTCCGGCTCTGGACAAGGTCATGCCCGAAGCATGGCAGGCGGCGGGAGCGTTCTCGTCGGCGATTCGCGAAGCAGCGTTACAGCGCGGACTCTCAGCGCAGGAGTCCGAGTTCATCAAATTACGTGCCTCGCAGCTCAACGCGTGCGCGTTCTGCGTGGATCTGCATGCGCGCGAGGCGCGACGGGCCGGGATAGCGCAGCAGCAACTCGACCTGCTGCCCGCCTGGCGGGAAACCGCACTGTTCGATGAGCGGCAGCGGGCCGTACTCGCGGTGGCCGAAGCCGCCACCGCGCTCCCCACCACCGACGAGTCGGATGCCGATCTTGCCGGTGCCCGCTCGGTTCTCGGCGACGAGGTATTCGTCGCAGCCGAATGGGTGGCGGCCACGATCAACGCGTTCAACCGAATCTCGATACTCAGCCGTCATGTCGTGCGTCCCCGCGATACCGAAGGGAAGATCATCCGATGAGCAACTTCGAGGCGAGCCCCGATCTGGAAGTCCTCGATCACGGGCAGCCGTGCACGGCCGTAGAGGTCCTCGAACCGCGCCTCGTGCCCCTCGGCGGTGTACGGGAGATGACCGTGTACCGGACCCTCCCGCAGCGGCAGCGGTCGCTCGTGGGGGCGTGGTGCTTTCTGGACCACTACGGTCCCGATGACGTCTCGCGAACCGGTGGCATGCAGATGCCGCGACATCCACACACCGGGCTAGCGACGGTGTCCTGGCTGTTCACCGGACGAGTCGAGCACCTTGACTCCGGCGGCAACGCGGCCTCGGTCGTGCCGGGCGAGCTCAATCTGATGATCGCGGGCCGCGGCATCACCCATCAGGAAATCAGCAACCCCGAGACGAGCACCCTGCACGGCGTGCAACTCTGGTACGCGCTGCCGGACCAGACGCGGTTCAGCGAGAACACCTTCGCGCATTACACGCCGGAACCGGTGACACTGCCCGGAGTCACGGCACGCGTGTTCCTCGGCGCGCTTCTCGGTTCGGTCTCCCCAGTAGACACCCGCACACCGGGCCTGCTGGGCGCCGAACTGATCCTCGAGCCCGGCGCCTCGGCACGGCTACCCGTGCGGGCGGATTTCGAACACGCCATCCTCGCCGAGAGCGCCGAGGTCACGGTGAATTCGACCGTCGCCGGCCACCGCTCACTCGCCTACATACCTCCCGGATCCGAGACTCTGGTCATCACCGCGGGCGATACCGAAGCCCGCGTGATCCTGCTGGGCGGTGTCCCGTTGCGGGAGCAGATCGTGATGTGGTGGAACTTCATCGGCCGCGATCACGACGAGATCGTCGAATACCGGCGCCGCTACCAGGCCGAGCTCGGTTTCGAACCGGCCGACCCGCGGGACGTCGGCAAGCCTGCGCTGTTCGGCGAATTCCCGCCCGGCAATCCGTCGCCCCTACCGGCGCCACCGCTGCCGAACTCCAGACTGCTCCCGCGCGAGTAACGGACGACAAGAAACGGCCGCCGGGCCGACTCCAGGAATACGGTGACATCCCGCCAGCATCGCGGAACCACCGACTTCCCTTGACAGGCGATACCCCAACTGCGACACCAGCTTCCGCTGGTAGCAGGCCCTCGGCGATCTTGTCCCAGAACAGGCGCTCCACCGACCGCGGAAGCCCGGGAGCCCCCGGCGACCGCATCGGCGCTCGCCCGGTGACCTCCCGCATCCAATCCGACGGCCTTCCCACAACACCCTCCATGACCTCGGGTGTTGCGTCCACCGGTTGAACCTGAGCAATACACGTCGGTCAAGTTCACCGAATCACTTGCTGTTCAGGGTCTTTCGGCGTCGATCGGAACGGTTGGCGACGCCTACGACAACGCCTTGGCCGAGTCGATCATCGGCCTGTTCAAAACCGAGGTCGTCAACCGGCACGGCCCGTTCAAGACCGTGACCGAGGTCGAGTTCGCGCTCATGGAGTGGTGCGACTGGTACAACAACGCGCGCCTACATTCCCGGCTGGACTACCTGACCCCGGCCGAGTACGAAGCCGCGTACTACGCTCAAAACCTGCCACGCCGACCGGCGCTGGTCTGAAACCGAAGCCGGTCCCCAACCCGTGACGGTTCAGTATCCCACGTTCGCGGAGCTTGTTCAGGACCGTTGTCCCGTCGACGCCGAGGTGCTTGCCGACTCGGGCGAGGGACCAGCCCATGCCGTAGAGGTGGATTGCCTCGTCCACTTGCTCGGTTGTCAGGCCACGGCGGCGCATCGGCACTTGATGGTGATGCAGGATCCGGCTGACCGCTTTCCGCTCGATCCCGAACCGTTCTCCCAGCTCGTATACGGTTGCCCCGGCTTCGTAGCCCGCGATCAGGTTCTGAACCTGAATGTCGTTGAGATGACGTGTCGAACCGATCGGTTTGATATTTAGTTCGGGGCCGTCGGCCGTCGGATGTTTCGGACTAGTTAGCGTTAGGCCCACAAATTAAGAGTTGTCCGAACCAGGCCTCCGGGGCGCTGACCGACGGTTTGCCGCTGGTCAGCGCCCGAAGGTGTTTGTGTGGGCGTTGGCGGTGTGTCGGGGTCGGTGGCGGATTGGGGGATTCGGAATACGGGGCCGATGGTGTCGGGGCCGGTGATCTTGATGCGAGCGATGAGTGTGTCGATTTCAGACGCCCCGGGCCACCTTATGCCGGTCTCGCGTATGTCCTTCGTCAGAGATATTGTCAAATCCTGTGGATCGGCGAGTTTCAGCGACCTCCTTCCGGGTGGTTTCGGCTGGGTCCGCTGACGATGCCGGGGTGATCTCGCGGGGTCGTTCGAGGAGCTTGCCCTTGTGGAACACGGCCCCAGCACGGACAGGCGCGACCATGTCCGGCGCGTTCACCTTCCGCCAGCGGGCCTGGGCAGCTTCGATCAGCTTGTAGGCCATCGCGATGCCTGCCGCCCGCGACCCCGGCCCCTTCATGACCTTGATCCTCAATCTCACTGTCGCGAAGGTGGATTCGATCGAATTCGTCGTAAGCAGGTGGATCCAGTGTTCGGCCGGATACATGGATAACTCCAGCAGCACATCGGCGTCGTCGACGATCTTGGCGACAGCTTTCGGATACTTCGCCCCGTAATCGGTCGCGAACCGGCTGCCGGAGCGGGTATCCCGTTCCGAGGACACCTTCGACCTCGATTTCAATGGCCCCGGTGCAGCCTGTTCGAGATCCGACCAGCGGCCGGTCGCCACCTACGACACGGTCAGTGGGTGGCGCCCCCCTGCACCACTTGTGCGCCCGCGCGTCTGCCCGAGTAGACGCAGTCGGCCAGCGACAGGCCGCTGACATATGAGCTCGTGCAGAGACCGACAGCGGCGCGGCCCGCGGCATACAGACCGGGGATCGTCGTACCGGACTCGGTCCGCACGGCACCGGTGTCCTCGTCGACCCGCAGGCCGCCCAAAGTGAGCATCGGCATCGGGTAGCTGAGCCGAGACTTGAACGAAATGTCCAGCAGCGTGTAGGGACCCGAGCCCACCGGACGACGGAAGGCGTCGGGTTTACCCAGTGGATCGGGCACGTTGTTCTCGATCGCATCGTTGTGTGCGTCGACCGTCGCGCGCAGACCCGCCGGGTCGACCCCGGCGCGGGCGGCGACCTCGCCCACGCTGTGGCCTCGCACCCGCTCGAAACGCAGCAACCACTCGGCCTGCATCCGCTGGAACCACACCGACTGCTCGCCGATCTGGCGGCGTGCCTCGGCGAGCAGACTGTCGTCCACAAGCAGCCAGGCCCGGTGGCCAGGAGCCGCGGCGATGGTCTGGCCCAGCGCTGCGCCATAGCGGGATTCGTCGATCAGCCGCTGCCCGTCGACGTTCACCGCGATCGCACCGTAGAAGGCGCTCGACGGGGCGATGAACCGCCACGTCGACATCTCCTCCATCCCGCTGGTGGCCGCGCCGAGTGCCTGGGCCATGATGATGCCGCTGCCGTCGTCGGCGGCAGTACCCAGCGGCAGGCCCTCGGCCCACGGATAGTCCGGGGCATACCGGCGGACCATCTCACCGTTGGCGATGAAGCCACCGGTAGTCAGGATGACCCCTGACCGTGCCTGAATCCGCTGCGCAACGCCGTATCGTCGCTCGATGCGGTCCAGCAACGCCTGCACCGCCTTGCGCAGACCCGGATGATAGACACCGGGCTTCGCGGACAGCTTCGCCAGTGCGGCGAACCGGCGCCGCACCGCGAGGGGCGCGCCGCTGATCGTGGTCGCTTCCACACCGGTCACCCGGCCGTCTTCGGTGATCAGCCGGGTCACCCTGGTACCGGTCCGGACCCGGACGCCACGCGCGGCGGCCGCGTCGGCGAGCGGTGCGAACACCTTCTTGCCCGATACCCCGCGACCGTGCGCGCGGTGCCCACGCTGGCGCGGTATCGCGGCGCTCCGGAAGCCGCCGGAGTTCTCACTACCCGAGTAGTACAGGTAGTAGTCGTCGGTGGGATAGGAGGTCTTGAACGGGCACAGCGAAGCCTGGAAGGGGACACCGTGCCGAGTCAGCCAGTCGATCATCGCCGGCGACTCCTCGCAGAACCGCCGCAGCGTCGCCTCGCTCACCGTGTCACCGATCTCGGCCCGCAGGTACGCGAGCATATTCTCCACGTCGTCCTCGACACCGGCTGCGCGCTGCACCCAGGTACCCGCTCCCGCGTAGATAATGCCGCCCGACAACGCGGTCGCACCGCCACCGACATACCGGTCCAGCGCAAGCACCTCGGCCCCGGATTCCCGTGCAGCCAGCGCCGCCACGACGCCCGCTCCGCCGTATCCGACGACCACCACATCGGCCGAAGAGTCCCAGGTTCGCGCCACCGTGACCACCTTTCCGAATGACGATAGGCAATATCGAAAACTATAACGCGTTCTAGAAATGGGTGCGTGCACCGTATCGAACCACCCAGTCACACCACCAAACCGGCGAACACGGCTCGGGACGGACGAGCGACTGCAGGGTGCCGGGCCGAGTGGTGAACCACTGTGCGCCTCGCGCGGGCCGGCGTGATGCGGCATGGGCGGCGGTCGTTCGTCGTGTTGTTCGTCATGGACAGCACCGAGTCGCCACGATGCAAGTAGCACGACCTGCAGGTTCAGCCGCGCGTCGACAGCGATAAACGCCGAGTTCTGGGCCGGATGATCAGCGCAAAGCACTGTCGGGCCGGAGGCGAGGAGCACTGATGAACAAGTGATCGGTAGGTGCTGCGATTGCGCACCGGCGGAACTGCCGGTCAGTCGGCCGATGCAGCTGAGGTGTCGGACAACAGTGGAAAGTCGCTCAGGATCTGTTGCAAACGCATGACCTGCCTGGGGATGAACTCGGCGATCGTCAGTGCGACGACGTCGGCCGCGCCGCTGACGTCGGCGACTATTCGACGCACCTCGTTGCTGGTGAGACCGTCCGGCTCGGGCCCCAGACCGAGCACGATCTCGTTGCTGTCGACGGCGTCGACGTCGAAGTGGATAGCCACTCGCGAGCAGCCGGTATCCGCGATCCAGTCGAGCAGGGGCTGGGTGGACGTGCGCAGATCATCCGGGCCGAAGGAGTGGATTCCCCATTCGGCCACATTGGGGATGTCGTCGTCGGTCCACGAGTGCAGCCCGGCCAGGGCGAGGCGATTCGGTGGCACGGTCGCCGACAGGAGGTTGTGTATGTCCGGGTCGCCGTGGCCGGTGATGGTCGCGACGGCCATCGCGTGATAGCCGGGATACTCACTTCGGGGAGTGCCGATGTCGGGGTGGGAGTCGATCCAGACGACGGCGAGATCGGTGCCGTAACGGTGGGCGAGTTCGGAGAAGGCGGCCACACTCACCGAACACTCACCGCCGAGGGTCGTGATCCGCGCGGGATCATGGCGGCGGATGATCCGCAGGGCGCTCACGAGCTGTTCGAGGACGATCGCCTTGGCTTCGACGCCGTCCTGCATTTCCCGCCCGTCGTCGGACATGGTCACCGGCACGGTGGCGGTCGGGCCGTCGTGCGATGGCAGCACAGTTTCCAGGACGGCCGTGCCCACGGCGTATCCACGGCGTGCGATGTCGAGCGGGAACTCCGGGGCGAACGACTCGATGCTGGCGGTGCCCCCGCCCTGCCACTGTGGCCAGATGAGCCGCAGATGCTCTGCGGCGGTTGTGCGCGGTACGTCGCGGTCGGCCATGAGATCATCCTTCCAACAGCTGTGCGGGGAGGTTGCCCTCGCCTCGGTAGCGCAAACCATGTCCGAACCGGAAGGTGGGTTCGTCGGTGTCGAACGGCACGTCCGAACGGCCGGCCACCACCGCGTCCATCGACCGGGGCAGGTCGAATGGGAGCGATCCCTGCGGGCCACGTTCGCCGAACAGGACCCGCAACAGCGCGGTGTCCGACGCTCCGTAGTTACCGATCACGGCCACTGCGCTGTCTTCCAGGCCGCCGAGTACCGCGGGGCGCTCCAGGTAGATGTCGATCACGGTCGGCACGGTCGCGGCGATGGTGTCGAGTCGTTCCAGTTCGGTGGCGGGGAATTCGAGTGAGCCGGTGTGGAAGTATGCCTCGAAGCCGTTGGGGCGGGGCTCGTAGGGAGCTTTGACGCGCACGATCGCCACATCTGCTTCGGCTGGAGTCGCGGCAACCTCCGCGTAGTCGCGCAGCACCTGCGCATCCATGCCTTCGGTGTAGACGCGCAGGCCGCGACCGAGTGGCAGTATCTGGTCCCGATTTGTGAGCAGAGTCAGTGAATCGCTTTGCGCGTCCAACCCCGCCGCGACGAATTCCGCGTCGCCGACCACGGCGTGGGCGCGGTCCTCGTCGACGAAAGGATCCTCGAACAGGCCGAGGGTGAACTTCTCGCGCAGCAGGCGCCGCACGGAGGTGTCGAGTCGTTCGCGCGTGAGGGTGCCCGCCGCGAGCAGGTCCAGCAGAACGTCGGTGCACACTTCGCCGCCGAATTGATCGACACCGGCGTCGAGGATCATCAGCATCCGTTGCGCACGAGTGAGATGTTCGACGCCCCAGGCATGGGCGGGCATGGCATCCGACCCGGTGATCAGACCCCAGTCGGTGCATACGATGCCGTCGAACCCGAAGCGGTCGCGAAGCAATCCCTGGATGACCGAGCGATTGAAGCCGAAGCCTACCTCCTCGTACTCGGTACCCACCGGCATGCCGTAGTACGGCATCATCTGCGCGACACCCGCCTCGATCGCGGCGGCGAACGGCTTCAGGTGGTACTCGAAGTTGCCTCCGGGATACACCTGCTCGCGGCCGTAGGCGAAATGCGGGTCCTCCCCGTCTTTCTGCGGTCCGCCGCCGGGGAAATGCTTGGCCATTGTCGACACCGACTTTGTTCCGAGCTTTTCGCCCTGGAAACCGCGAATGTATCCGGCGACCAGGCGTGCGGTCAGTTCGGCGTCCTCGCCGAAGGTCGCGTTGATCCGTGACCATCTCGGTTCGGTCGTCAAGTCGATCTGTGGGTGCAGAGCCACCCGCAGACCGACCGCGAGGTACTCGCGCCTGGCGATATCGGCGAAGCGCTGGACCCGTTCGGCCGAACCGATGGCGGCCAGCCCCAGCGATTCCGGCCATTGCGAGAAAGGTCCGGCCAGCATGGAGGCGCCGGGATTGTCGGTGAACGAATGCCGTGGGTCGGTGGAGAAGGTGATCGGGATGCCCAGCGGCAGGCGGCGCGCGAGGCGCTGCGCCTCGTTGTGCCAGGCCGCGAACTCGCGTCCGCTGGGAGCGGAGCCGAGCAGGTTGAAATGGTTCATCCGATTGTCGTGGATCAGGCTCGCCACCGAGGGCAGGCCGAACATCGCATTCGGTTCGTCGAGGTCGGCCACGGCCACCATCGTGTGAAACAGCAGGCCGGCTTTGTCGGCGTCGTCCATGCGAGACAGCAGGTCCTCGACCCGGTTGCCGACGGGAAGTGACGAGTCCTGAAAAGGGAACTGAGCGGTTTGGTCGGTCATGATCACTGCGCTTTCTCGGTAGTCGGGTTCGGCGTCGGTGTGCGCTGCCACGGGACCTCGTCCGAGGCGAACCAGTTCCAGCCACGGGCATCCCATATCGCGGACTGCGCGGCGAGACGTTCGGCGTAGGGCGCCCACTCGGTGGGACCGGCCGTTGCCCACGCCTTCTCGGCGAGACCGCTGAGCCGTGGCAGGAGCATGAACTCGAGTTCGTCGCGGTTGGTGATGGTTTCGCACCAGATCGCGGCCTCGACGCCGGCGACCGAGCTCTCCTCGGAGATACCGGGGGTGTCGGTGATCGGATCCCATTCGACTCCGTCGCGCAGCGATAGCGCTGGGTAGACCCGAAGTCCCACGCGTGCGCGCATGTCTTCCTGTTCGCCGGCGAGGGAGGCGTGGGCGTGCGGGCGGTCGAAATACAGGCGGCTGGTCGGCGAGATCAGCAGCGTGGCGCCCATGGCGAGCGCCCGGGGCACGTCGTGCTCGGCATGGGCGAGCGCTTCGGTGATCAGCGGCATGTACTCGGGCGGAACCATCGACTTCAAGGTGTCGTTGTTTGCCATGGAGTCGATATCGCGGGTGTCCATCCAGTACTGCACGGTCTCGTCGCTGCTCAGCGCGGCACGGGCGATTTCTTGCCAGCCCAGTACCCGGCGTCCGCGGGCGCGCACGAGTTCGGTGACGCGTTCGACGAAGGCCGCGTGTGCCTCGTCGGCCATCCCGAATGCCTCGTCACCGCCGATGTGAAGGTAGGCGCTCTGTGGGAATTGCGGGATGACCGCGTCGAGAACGTCCTCGACGAAGCGCCATGTCTCGGGGCGTTCGTGGTCGAGTGTGCCGATGGCCAGGCCACCGCTGTGCTCGCTCGTGACCGGGTGCGCCGGTGCCAGTTCCGGGTACGACCGGAAGATCGCGCCGGTGTGGCCGGGCATATCGATTTCGGGCACGATTGTGACGAACCGGGCGGCCGCGTATGCCACGAGTTCCGACAGTTCGGCACGCGTGTAAAAGCCGCCTGGGCGATCGTCGACGGCGCCGGCGGCGCCGATCCCGGTGAGCTCGGGCCGCGACGGGACCTCCACCCGCCAGCCTTGGTCGTCGGTGAGGTGCAGGTGCAGGACATTCACTTTGTGCAACGAGCACATATCGATCACCCGGCGCACGGTGTCGGGCCCGTGAAAGGTACGAACGACATCGACAGAGAGTCCGCGCCAGGCGAATCGGGGTCCGTCGAGGATCGTGAGCGCAGGCAGACTCGCCAGACCGTCACGTGCGTGCGTGGCGATGAGCTGGCGCAGCGAGGTGAGACCGCGGTGCACCCCCTCCGTGGTCGTCGCCCAGATGCGTACCCCGTGCGGGGTGATGGTGATCCCGTAACGTTCGTCGACGAGATCACCGGCCGACAGGCGGTCGGCGCGGGCTCCGGTGGCCGGTGCCACGGAGTCGAGAGTCGTGTCGCCGAACTCGACGACGATCGCCGGTGCGGGCGATGGTGGTGTCGCCTCGAGTTCGATACCGGTGTCGGCGCGCGCGTCCTCGATGAACTGTCGTGCGACAGCCACTATCTCGGTCGGCTCGGCGACGACCGGCGTACCGGTGCGGACCTGGAAAGTTCCCTCTTGCGGTGCGTGGTGAGCGGGTGCGGGGATGAGCGGTAGTGACATGGCGGGCCTTCCTATCGAACGGATTTGATGGGCAGGACGCAGACGGCGCCGACGATCGCGAGCACGATGGCGACGGGGAAGAGTGCGGAGTAGCCGAGAGCGATCACGATCGCGCCGGCTACGAAGGGACCGACGGTCTGAGGCAGCGTGGCCGCGATGTTCAACACGCCCAGATCTTTCGCGAATGTCCCTTCGGAGGGCAGGACCTCGCTCATGAGCGCGGCGTCGACGGCCATATAGGTGCCGAACCCGATACTGCAGATCGCGGTGTGAACGAGCATTCCGGTCAGTGTCGGCATCAGCAGTGGGACCGTCATCGACGCTGCCATGATGAGCGCCGCGCAGGCCACGACCGGTTTGCGGCGCCCCATGCGGTCCGACAGTGGTCCCGAAACGCCGATCGCGACGATCATCACGATCAGGTTGACCGCACCGAGCAGGGGGATCGCATCGACCGCGTCCTCGCCCAGGCCGATGTAGTCCTGGAGGAGGTAGAGCTGGTATCCCGAGACCACGTAGTACCCGATGAACAGCGTGATCCTGCTGGCGAACCCCCAGAAGAAGTCGGGGTGGCGTACGGGGTTCACCCAGAACGTTTTCATGAACACGACGAGAGAAAACGGTTCGTTGACGCGCTCGCGCGAGGAGGTATCCGGGCACACAATGGTGAACAGCACGATGACCACCAGCATGATGCCGGGCAGGATCAAGTAGGCGGCCTGCAAATGTTCGGACAACTTCGCACCGGCCACCTGCCCGCCGAGGATGCCCACCATCATTCCGATGCCCGAGCACGTCGAGAACAGGCCCCGAACGGCCGAGGGCACCCGGTCGGGTAGCAGGGCTGTCAGCGGGCTGATCACGGAATTCAGTGCGATCTGGGTGATGGTCCACGCGACGACGAGTTGGATGATTCCGTTGGCGAAGCCCATGCCGAGCAGTGCGAGGCCGGTGGTCAGCGCCCCACCGAGCAGCCAGGGCGTGCGGCGGCCGAATCGGGTGCGGGTGCGGTCGGACAGCAGGCCGACCACGGGGCCGGTGATCATGGCGGCCGCGGCGCCGACCCCGGTGATCAGCGCCAGGTTGGCAGCCTTGTCGGCCTCATCGATCGCTTGCACCTGCAGAGGAAGCAGCACCCCGGGGATGGCGCCGACCACGATGTAGATCGCGAGGTTCACCGGAACGATGAACCCGAACAGCCGCTTCAGCTGGGGTGATAGCGGTACCCGGGCGCTGGGGGTCGGCCCCGTCGCCAACACGGTTTCGGGTTGTTGATTCGCCAACGAACGACCTCTCGCCTATATATTACAGTCGTAAGATAAGCACACTCTACGAGTACCGCGACGAAAGTGCGAGAAAGGGGACCGGCGCCGTGGCCCGACGACTCAGTCCCGAAGCGCGGCGCGCCGAGATCATCGCGACCACGCAGGAGGCGATCGCCAGTGACGGCTACCGAGCGCTGAGCCTGCGTGAGGTAGCCCGGCGATGCGGGATGTCCGCGCCCGGTCTGATGCACTACTTCCCCGATATGGGCTCGCTGCTCGCGGCGGTGCTCGACCGCCGCGACGAAACCGATCTCGCCGTGATCTTCGACGACGCCGGCAACTTGCCGCTACTCGAGCTGTTCAGTACGGCCCGGGGCTACTACGCCGCCCGGGCCGGCGAAGCGGAGAGCTTCGATGCGCTCGAAGCCGAGGCGCTGGACCCGGGCCACCCCGCACACGATTACTTCGTGCGGCGCAATGAGCGCACCCTCGAACGGATGCGCCCGCGGATCGAACGTGAGTTCGTGAACGCGGACCATGTGCTGCGCCTGATGGGATTACTACTCGACGGCATTCGGCTGCGCCACCTGAGGTCGGTCACGGCCGGCGAAGCCGATACGAATATGACCGAAAGCGGTGACGAGTGGCTCGCCGTTCGGTATCTGCTGGAGACCTTGCCCCGGCGGAGCGAGCCGGATCCGCCGGGCGGCTGATGGGTGCCGGAAATTCTGCGCTCAGTGGTGTCGTCGTGCAATGAATCGTGATCCCACACGCGGTATCGACCGTAGCAATGAGGAGTGATCTGTGAGGCCTACTGTGGTGCTCGGTATCGATATCGGCGGTTCCACCACGCGGATGCTGGTCGCGGCCGGTGGACGGGTCATCGATTCGGTCCGCCTGCCTTCGGCCGGGCTCAATGCGGTGGGGGTAGACGGTGCCCGCGAGGTGTTCGAGGATTTGGCGGCGCGGGTGGAATCGGAATGCGTCGCGGCGGTGTGTGCGGGGTCTGCCGGCGTGGATGACGAAGCGTCGCGCACCCAGTTGCACGCAGTGGTCCAACGCTGCTTTCCCAGCGTCCCGGTGCGAGTGCTCCACGATGCCGATTTGGTGCTCGCGGCGGCCGGCGAGGAGTCCGGGATCGTGCTCATATCCGGCACCGGTTCGGTGGCCTGGGCTCGCGACGCCCAGGGGTGCGTTTTCCGGGCAGGTGGTTGGGGGCCACTACTCGGCGACGAGGGCAGCGGATACGTGATCGCCCTGGACGCGGTCCGGGCCGTGCTCGACGAGACCGATCGAGCCGTCCCACAGACGGCCTTGGCGGCGGTTGTCCTGGAGCATACGGGGGTCCGTGATCCGCGATCCTTGTCACGGCTTGTCCATCTGGAGCCGGACAGGGCGTACTGGGCGAGACTCGCCGAGCCGGTGCTGGCCCTTGCCGATTCCGGGGACACCGGCGCGCGAGCGATCGTGGACACGGCGGTGCGAGGGTTGGTGCGAATTGCCCAACGCACGTCGGAGACGTCGGGAATGCGCGGGCCCGTGCTGCTCGCGGGTGGCGTGCTGGGTCACGCCCGGGCGCTGGCGGACGCGGTTACCGCAGAGCTCACAGCAGCCGGACTGGAGCCGGTGCGGGTGGTCGAACAATCCCCGGCCCACGGAGCGATGCGTTTGGCGGAGCGGATGCTGCGCGAAGGCGGGCCGTCGGCGCCCGAAGGAGCAGTAGGAGAGCCGAAACAACAACACGAGAATTCGAAGGCGGAACTATGACGAAAAGCAGCACACCGGCATACAGCGCACCGGCGACAGCGATGGCCACCGAGATCGCCGAACAACCGCAGCGGCTGGCGCAACTACTGCGGCAGGCCGAGGACGGCACCTTCGCCCGTGCGGCCGCCGCGGTCGACGGGCAACGCAGGCCTTTCGCGGTAATAGCCGCGCGCGGTACCAGTGACCACGCGGCCATCTACCTCAAACACCTGCTCGAGGTGAAGTTGGGCATCGTGGTAGCGCTGGCCTCGCCCTCGGTTTTCACGGTGTATCAGCGCACGCTCCGCGTGGAAGGGGCACTGTGGATCGCGATCAGCCAGTCGGGTGGATCGCCCGATCTGGTGGAGGCCACCCGCAGCGCACGCCACGCGGGGGCATTCACCCTCGCGATAACGAACGCGGCCGACTCGGATCTGGCCGGGGCTGTGCACCTGGCACTCGACATCGAGGCAGGCCCGGAACGGGCGGTGCCCGCAACTAAGTCCTACACCAGCGAACTGCTGGCGTGCTGGCTGCTGGTGGAGGCCATGGCGGGCCGTGACGGCGAGGCGGCCGCGGCGCTGCCCGAACGTGCCGAGACGGTGGTGACCGCGCCGGTGCCGGGCGATCTGGTCGCTCGACTGAGTGACGCGAATCGCTTACTGCTCGTCGGCCGGGGGTATTCGTTCCCGACCGCGCTCGAGGGCGCGCTCAAGTTCGTCGAGACCGCCCACCTCGCCGCCCAGGGATTCTCCGGTGCCGACCTGCTGCATGGACCCATCGGTGCGGTGAATGCCGGCGATCCGGTGCTCGCGATAGTGCCCGAAGGCCCCGCGGGCACCTCGCTGCTGCCGGTGCTCGACAAGCTCCGCGCCGCGGACGCCCACCTCACAGTGGTCGCATCGGGCAGGCCGGCGGGCTTCGACGGCCCGCTCGTGCAAGCCGGGGAAGGACTACCGGAGGACCTCGCGGCAATCACACAGATCATCCCGCTACAGCGACTGGCGTGTGAGCTTGCGCTGGCACGCGGGCTGAACCCCGACGCCCCACGTGGCCTCAACAAGATCACCAAGACACGGTGAGCACCGCGGACACCTCCCGCCGCGACCCGAAGGCCGGCGCAGCGGAGAGGGAACAGATCCTGTCCTGCGCCCGGATCATCACGCCGCACCTACTGCTGGAGCCGGGCTGGGTCGCGTGGCGTGGGGATGCGATCACTCGGATCGGCCAGGGCGCTCCCCCGGCGGACCCCGATGTCGACGCGCGCGGGGCTACGGTCGTCCCGGGGTTCATCGACACTCATGTGCACGGGGGCGGTGGCGGGGCCTTCGAGGAGGGACCCGACAGCGCCCGCACGGCCGTGGCGTACCACCGCCGGCACGGGACCACAACTCTGGTCGCGAGCCTGGTGTCGGATCAGCTGGACGCGCTGGAATCCCAACTGCGTGACCTCGGCGAGCTGGTACGTAGCGGCGAGCTCGGGGGAATCCACCTGGAAGGCCCATGGCTCTCGCCCGAACACCGGGGGGCGCATGCGGCGCAAGCCCTGACACCGCCGCTGCCCGGCGATGTGGACCTGCTACTCGATGCCGGGTCCGGTGTCTTGACCACGGTGACTCTAGCGCCCGAACTGCCCGGCGGACTCGACGCCGTGCGCAGGATCGCGAACGCGGGTGTGCGTGTGGCGCTGGGGCACACCGCCGCGACCTACGAACAGACGGTGGCAGCGGTGGCCGCCGGGGCGAGCATCGGAACTCACGTGTTCAACGCGATGCGGCCCATCCACCACCGCGAGCCGGGCCCAGCGGTAGCACTGATGGAACGGGCAGAAGTGTTCGCAGAAGTCGTCGCCGACGGGCACCACGTCCACGCCGCGATGGTGCGACAACTCGCTGACAACCCCGCGCGACTGGTACTGGTCAGCGACGCGATCTCCGCTGCAGGGCAACCCGACGGCACTTACGCGCTGGGCGGGCTCGATGTCGAACTGCGGGGCGGGCGACCGCTTGTCGCAGGCTCATGCACCATCGCGGGAAGCACCCTCACCCTCAGCGAAGCGGTACGGTACTGCGTCGGACCCGTGGGGCTGGACCTACGGCAGGCGATCACCGCCGCCACCGCGACCCCCGCCGCGTTGCTCGGCCGTCACGACATCGGCGTCCTGGCGGCAGAGCACAAAGCAGACCTGGTGGTCTTGGACGCGGACCTGAAAGTGCGCGGCGTACTCACGGCCGGCCGATGGGAACCCGAGGCCGAGATGGCTCCGGAAGACAGGGTATCGACATCCGAAGCCGGGCCGGTGAGAGCACGGGAAGTCACGACGAAAGAAAAATGAAGCCGAGGCCGGTCAGTCGCGGATCGCTGTGGCCTCGACGCCGTTATGGGCAGCCTCTCCGGGCTGATCCGGGGGCGAGTATCAGTCATGACCGTCAGGGCGTCTCATCGACGCCTCGAATAGGAGATCCAGCACCGACCCGGAGGGCTGCGGCGAGTGACCGGGTCTGGGAATAACCTCAGCGCTTGCAGGTTTCGGTGGTGACTCGGTCGGAGAGTGCTGCTGCGGCGAACTCTTGGGCGTCGCCGAGAGAAGCGGGGACGCTGGCACGGTGGTCTGCGTCGTCGTAGACCCGGTAGTCGAGTCTGGTCTCCTTGTCGCAGAGGGCTTTCACAAGGGTGTCGGTGCTCGGCTCGGCCACGGCTGTGTCCGCGCTTCCCTGCGCGATCATCGTGGGAACCTGTGGCGAGAGTCGGATGGGGTCTTGAGCGTCGAGGTAGGTATTCAGCGTGGCGAGGTCCGCGTCGGGTGCGAACACCTGCCCCGGCGGTATCGGCGGTATCGCTCGGATCTGAGCCAGACATCCGGTGCGGGCCGCGGTGACCAAGGGCTGGGCCCGGGCGGTGAAGACCTGGGAGGGTTCGATACTCGGGTCGACGGCTTGCGCGCCGAGCACGATCACCGGCAGAAACGCCTCCGCGGCCGCCGCGCCGGGCTGGTCGGTGCGCACGAATTCGACCATCTGCTTCAGTCCGGTACCGCCCGGAGCGATGGCGATCGCGCCTCGGAGGTTGAGTTCCGGGGCTCGCTGTGGTGCGTTCTGCGCCGTGAACAGGGCCGCGTGTCCGCCTTGGCTGTGTCCGGCCACCACCCAGTTCTTGCCGATCGAAGGGTCGAGAGCGCGAGCGGCTCGCACGATGTCGGTGACGGTGTTGGCCGCGCTGGTGCCGTTGATATAGGGATGCCCGCCGGGAGTGCCGAGGCCTTCGTAGTCGGTTTGCACCACCGCGTATCCGGCGGAGATCCACGATGCCAGGGTCTGGGTGATCGGGCCGAGATAGTCGTGTTCGAGTCCGTCACGGGTATCGACCGACGGCGCGCAGGTGTCGGCGTAGCCGGTTGTCCCATGTGCCCAGCTCACGACGGGCCACCCCTCAGGCGGGGGTTCGGTGGCCGGTATCGCCACGCTGCCCGAGACCACGATGGGTTCCCCTTGCGCGTTCTGGGAACGGTAGGTGATCACACGGGTGCTTGCTGCGCCGGGGACCGTTGCCGTCGAATCCGATGCCAATGGCAGCGATGTGAGTAGCTCACCGGCGTGGGGTGACGAGGTAGTGGCCGGATCATCGGAGTCCGAGGATTCCGAGCATCCGCCCACGAACACCGCGGCAACCATGAGGACGGCCGCCGACCGATATGCCCTGGGTAGGCGACGAGCGATCACAGCACCTCCTGGAAGCGGGTCCGAGGTCGTAGGCATCGTATGCCCGGCCCCGCGTCGCGTCGAACAATGTGCCCACCCGCGGCGGTTTCTTCATAGGAACGGGCCGCTGCGTCGGGCTACCCGTCGCGCACCCGAACCTTGCGCGCGTGCCTTCGGAAGACGGTGCGGGTGTGGCGGCTCGCGCAGGTCACCGGACTTGGCCACGAGCGTGAGCGGTTGCTCGTCGATCCAGGCTGCTTTTCGGCAGTTCGGGCGGGGTTGGCGCGTGCCGGTACCTCAGGTGTCCAGCAGGACGCGGCGGCTTGTGGCGATGGGACTCTGGGCAGTGAGACCGCCGTCGAGTACCAGGGTCTGGCCGCTCATGTACCGGGACTCGTCGGAGGCCAGATAGACCATCGCCCACCCGATGTCCTCCGGATCGCCGATCATGTCGAGCGCGTTGTGATGGCGAATATCCGCGATGACCTCGGCGGGGAGGTTATCGCGCAATGCCGGGGTCATGATCGCTCCCGGCGCGACCCCGTTGCATCGTATTCCTTGGCGGCCGTACTGGGTCGCGATGTACTGGGTCAGCCGTATGACGGCAGCTTTGGACGCACCGTAGGCACACTGCAGCGTGTCGCCGACCAGGCCGCCCACCGACACCGTGTTGATGATCGATCCGCCGCCGGCAGAGATCATGTGCGGGAGCGCGAACTGGGAGGCGGCGACCGTGCTGCGGGCATTGAGGGCCATCACCCGATCCCATTCCTCGAGGTCGAGCCGCAGCAGGTCCAGATCCTTGCGCGGATTGCTGCCACCGACGTGGTTGCACAACACATCGATCCCGCCGAATTCCTCGACCGCGCGGTCGATCATCGCGGCGATCGAAGTTTCGCTCATGACGTCGGCCGCGGCACCGACTGCATGCCCCGGTGCGTCACCACGGTTGATCTCCGCGGCCACCTCCGCGGCAGTATCCTCGTCGAGATCTGCGATGAGGACTCGCGCCCCCTCCGAGACCATGAGCTCTGCCGCCGCGCGGCCGATACCGCTGGCCGCACCGGTGATGACCACGTTCTTGTCCGCGAGACGATTCATGATCGGTTCCCTTCGGTGCTGATGGACGACCTGCGGAGACGCCGTGAGCGCGATCAGTGCCACTGGGCTGCCGACGATCCAGCTGGGCTGATCAGTGCACGGCCTATGCCGATAGACCCGAATATACGATGGAACGCGCGGCAGTGTGCTGCCACGACCGGACCGAACCGGCGCCCTACGATAGCGTCCACATTTCAAGATGCCACATCCTCGGAAGGTGAGGCCGGTCAGTCGGTCAGGTTAAGCAAGACCGCCGAGGGGGCCACGAAGTCGATAGCGACTGCGCCCGATTCGGTGGATAGTTGCCGTGCGGGTCCGGGGGTGAAACTACCATCAGCGCCAACTCGGGAGTCGGCGAAGCGAACATCGGAGGTCGCATACGGTGAGGGTGCGGTGAGCCACTGCGCGGTGGCAGTTGTGGTGGTCGAGCCCTCGACGCGGACATCGACGGCCGGCTGCGGGCCAGGGCCGGCGTTCTCGACAACGACCTTGATATGACCGTCGGGCATGCGCAGAGCGTGGGCGGAGATGTTCGCGTTCGGGTCCGACACCTCGGTGGGCAGGAAAGTTCCGCCACGCAGTTGCGAGACCAGCAAACCCGCGTAGTAGGCCGGTTGTGCATGCAACGTTGCCGACCCGTCGGGGAAACACACCCACGTGTAGCTGCCGCAATCATGCGGCTGTTGGTGCATGTTCACGCCGGCGATGCCGGAACTGGCCGCGGTGAGCAGGTAGTCCACGGTCCACAGTGCCGCCCCAAAAGTGTTGGACACCCCCGCCTGACCGCCACCGGCGACGCTGTTGGTTTCCGAAAGGTGCGGTTCGACGCCCGCAGCGGCGGCCTCGTTGACCAGGTCCTCGATGTAGGCGCGATCGGCGTCAGCTATAGCGCGGCTGGTGAGTTGATCGACTATCGCCGCGGTATTCCCGCCGGGGGTTTTCACCAGTGGGTAGTAGTGCTGGTTGAGGAAGTCGCTTTGGCCGGCGAAGGCGTTCAGGTAGGCCGCGCGCCAGGTGCGGGCGTAGGGTTCATAGGCCTGTCCGAGGGGCAGGGCGCCCGCGGTCATCGCCGAATCGGGCCCGGCGAAGCGTATTCCCTCGGCAGCCGCATCGATGGCGGTCCGGTAGGCATGAACCTGCTGCAAGTAAGTCTGGTGGTCGTAGGGTTCGAGCTGCGAGAGAGCGAAGAAATCGGGTTGGTTGCCGATCTGTACAGATCGGAGCATGGGTCCGAATTCCTGTTGCGCGGCGCGAACCTCGTCGGCTGCGGCGGCGGGATCATTGGCACCCAGATTCACTCCCAGATCGACCGACCATCCGGTGGCGTGAGCCAAGTCACCGGCTCGGGCCAAATCCGCGGCGGTGATCACAGGGGCGGTGGTGCCCTCGGGCGCGTCCGGATGCCAGGCGGTGTTGTCGACGGCGTTGGCGGAGTACCGGGTGGTGCCCGGGCCGAGGTTGCGCATCAACGCCGCGAGGCTACCGGTGTCGTCGTCGATCCACGACTGGTGGAGCTGGTCTGCTTCCCAGGACAATCCGAGGAAGTGCTCGGGAAGTACCCGGCCACCGGTCGCGTCCGCGTCGACGGTAATGGTAATGGCCGCGGGGGCGGCGGTCGTGGACCCTGCCAGCGGCAGGGAGGCCGCCGCGACTGTCGCCGTGGTCACTCCGATCACCGCGGCCCGCAGCGGATCCCGCGAACGTGATCGACCGAAGAAGGGAAAGGTTCGTCGGCTTCCGAACACAGAAACTCCTGTTCACATAGCAAAGAATGTTCTTTCGACAGAGAGTCACACCTCGGTCGCTGACCGATTGGGTTTGACCCACGTCAATGCGGTGCCTACCCCGACACCGTTTGTGATGTCACAGTTCGATCTGGAAAGCCGGATCCGATCTCCGTCGCGTCGGAGTGAGAACACTTGACCGGCACCGTGCCGAGTCATCCGGATTCGAAGCATGCACGCCAGCGACCGGACCGGTTCACAGGCACCACGAATGGACGAGAGGTCGCCACCACGCCTATGGCTTGCCCGTGGTCATCCTCTTGCCCACGGTACTTCACGATCGATAGACCGATCGCCGTGGTCGGTCCCTCCTGCTTCCCCGCCGGGGGACAATTGTCCTTCGACATCTGCCTGAGCCAGGGACAAACCCGAATTAACCGATGCGGTTCCAGGTTCAGTCACCGGAGGCGGTTGCACGAGCGGCAGGAAGATCGTGTCAACAATCTCCACGAGTACGTCATCGGCAACCTCGCGCATCCCGATCATGAGTTCGTCCCGCAAGAGAGTGAACGGGAGCGACCGGATGCGGCGGCTGACCCTCACAGGGTCGACCTCGCCTCGATCTGCTGCGCGCCGAATCACGGTATCGATGCTGTCGTAGCGCCCGGCCGTGATCATGGTCCGGACCTCCTCGGGACTGATACCCGTGGCGTCGTCGTAATCGCCGATGAGGATGCTCATCGCCGTCATCACTCGCGAAGGGGTCTCGTTGAGCCGGCGCATGAGGGTAAGGATGTCCTCGCGTAACGATTCGGCACCGTCGCCCGCGAAAGATCCCCGCATTCCTCGAAGCCGATATCGATGAGTCCTACCCGCTGCGCCGCATCGGCACCGCCGCGATCGAGGACGGCACCCGGTTCGGCTGGGGACTGCAACAGTTCCGCGACACCGACGACGGGTTCGAGATGATCCTCGACATCTGGTGGCCCACCGCCGCACCGCAGATTTTCGGCGACGACCACGCACAGCACTACGCCCTCGAGTTCCGCAACTTCATCCAGATGGCCGCCATGGACGTCGCCGCCAAACGCGGCAACGCCGCCGCGACGAATGCGCACTGAAATCCGAAACAAAGACAGGAAATAGGCCATGGCCACCGAAATCGCGATCATGAAGTACCGGGTCAAGAAGGCCGATCACGACCGGGCGATCGAAGTATCCCGTGATTACCTGGATTACGAGTACGCACACCCGGAAACCTTCCATTACACGAGTACCCGTTTCTACTTCATGGACGCACCCGACAACCCGGACGAGGAGGTGTGGATGTTTATCGACTGGTTCGACGATTTCGACGACTACGAGAACTCGCTGCACACCGCGCAGAAGGTCGATCTCATCGCACAGGAGAAGCGCCGCGCTTTCTTCAGTGTTGTCGTACCCGACTCCCTCACTCCGCGTGAACGCTGGACCGAGGCAGAGCGACTTCGCGTCGACTCTGACCCTGAATGCACCTGTCCGAAGTTCGAGGATCTGATCTCGGTCCGAGGCCGAGTCTGCGTGCTCGGCAGGAAGGGTCGGCCGAAAACCAGTTCAAGGCTTACCTCGTGTGCCCCGAAGTCCCTCCGCAACGGACTTGTCGAATCATGCAACCGGCACGTGCGCGGGGAGTACTCACCTCCGTTAGGACCCAGCACGCGCGAGTACAGCCCCGCGCGTCAACAGGTGAAGCCGCTGCGGCGGCCGCACGAGCCGCGCTCGTGGCGGCGACTCGGCTTGTGTTCAGCCGGCATGGACCAGCGGCGCCGATGTTTGACCTCGACTACGGTCGATGCCGGCGTCTGTGTACTACACCGGAACTTTTAGAGCCGTGAAAGCCCCACTCGTGCGGCATTCGACGAGGATATCGCTGTGTTGGAAGATCTCGCGGCACGTCCGGACCGCAGCCTCGAAACGCTGCTTCGCCAGACTCTCCGGCGTGATCGAAGTCGACACCAACGCCGAACTCCCCCCGGCTCGGCCCGACCTGATACCGGCCGTGCGGGTCAGCGGCATGCTGTCCTGACCGATCCGTCAGGTAGGGGTGGCGGGACCGTCAGGCGGCCACGTCGTTGTTGGCTTCGGTGTCGTTAACGAACCGTTCGACATTGTCGAGGGCGCTTCGCGCCTCCGGTAGCCGCGAGTATCCCATCTGGAACACATGGAACATGCCGGACCACACCTCGAGCTCGCACTGTCCGCCTGCTGAGCGCAGTGCCGCGGCGTAGTGGGCGGAGTCCGAGGCGAGGATTTCGCTGCCGCCCACTTGCAGCAGCATCGGTGGCAGGTCGGGTCCGACTCCGTTGAGTACATCCAGGCGTGGATCGCTGAAGTCCGCCCCGACCAGGTAGGTGTGGGTGATCCGCCGGCCGGTCCGGGCGGAGACGAATTGGTCCCAGACGAGTTTGTCGTGGGTCTGTGCCAGGTGCCATGTCGGGTCGACGACACTGGAGAATCCGACGAGCGCGGCGGGCTGGTCGACTCCGAGTGCACGGAGTCCGACGCACAGCCCCAGTGCGAGGTGGCCGCCGGCCGAGTCGCCCATCACGACGATGTCGCCGCCACGGTGTCCTTGTTCGATCAGCCACAGGTAGCCGTTGAGGATGTCGTCGTGGGCGGCCGGGAATCGGTGTTGCGGCGCGCGCCGGTAGCGCACGGCGAATGCGGGGCGAGCCAGCCGGCGCGACAGTTCCGACACCAGGCCACGGTGGGTTGCCGGGCTGCAACTGATGTATCCGCTGCCGTGGATGTAGTAGATCAGGCGCTCACCGGGTTCGGCGCACCCTCCTACCCACTCTCCGACGGTCCGGCCTCTGGGCCCGGCGGCATCGACCAACGTGTGCGGGAGCATCGGCGCGAACCACATCCGGCAGGCCACGACCTGAGTGAGGCGATAGCCGAGAACACCGATCAACGAATTCAGCGGCAGCAGCCACAGTGTGGGTCGCACGAAGACCCGCGACGCCCATATCGTCGCCCACGCGGCCCATGAGCGCCGCACAGTGACCATGTGCTCTTCGGTCGTGTCTCGACCGTCGGTGTGTGCGTTCATGTCGATCGGGTCACCGGGTGGCAGTGGTAATGGTGCCGTAGGCGAGTCCGCCGTGGCTGTAGGTGGGCACGACCGGCCATTGGCGTTTCCAGTTCGCGCATTCCGAGGACGGAATGATCTGGCGCCACCGCGGATCGCGCGGCGACGGGCTGGCCAGGGTCTTCTCCTTGACCATGGAGTCGTACTGGTCGAGGGAGTCTTCGAGGGTGTTGGCGTTGAGCACGACCTCGCGTCCGTAGAACCGCGCGGTGCGGCGCACACCGGGAATCTTCGAATGTTCGGGCTGCCAACTGTCGGCGGCCATGCCGTTCTCCGAGGACACCCACACCCCGTCGGGAGTGTTCACCACCAGGGAATGGTTGCCGTCGGTGTGGCCGGGAGTCCACAACAGGCTGACCCCGACACCGAGCTCGACGTCGCCGTCGAAGGTTTCGAGCCGGTCCTCGGGGACGCCGTTCATGCCGCCCTCGACATACCAGGCCCACTGCATCGGATGCATGGACTCGAAGGTGCCCAGCTCTTTGCGGTGCACGAGCAGTTTCGCGTGGGGAAACAACGGCTTGCGCGGCGCGCTCTCGCCCTGGATCGGCTCGCTGCTGCCCATGATCATGCGCGGGTCCTGGACGTGGAGGTGGTCGAAGCTGATGTAGTCCACGTCGGCGTTGGTCAAACCGAGCCGGGGCAGCACCTGGTCGGGGTCGTTGTAGTACTTGACGAACACTGATTCCAGGCCCAGGCGCTGGGAGAAGCGCTGTAGTTTGTGGTAAAACGGCGACTCCGCCGAACCCGCCGCGACGGTGGGTTCCCACACCAGGGTCTTCAGGTTCCCGTCGAATCCTTCGAACTGGATCACGAACATCCGGTTGATGATCGAGATGAACGGATTGATGTTGAGCGAGTAGTTCTGGAAGGCGTACTGCGCCGGATAAGGGGCGGCGGCGATATCGAAGCTCTTGACCGCCCGAACCTGGCCTTGGGCCAGGAATCGCTCCCGATAGCTCAGGGCTGCCTCGCGGATCGCTTCGAGGCGTTTGCCGCGAGGCCAGATATCGTGCACGCCCTCGAACTCCGGAATGGGGCGCAACGTGGTGGATTCGGTCGCGGTCATCGGTCGGTGTCCTTTCGGTCGGTGAAATCGATGGTGGAGGTGAGCGCGCGGGCCTGGTAGCGGTCGCGGGTAGTCGAGCCACGCACGGCCTCCACCTGATCGGGCACCATGGCCCGCAGGATGCGATCACGCAGCGGGCGGGGCAACAATGCGACGAGCCTGATCAGTGGGTCGAGATAGCCGGGGACGGTGACCTCGAACCGCGGCCGGTGCAGCACTTTCACCACGGCGGCGGCGACGTCACCCGGTTGCAGCTGGGCCGCGGCGCCGGTGGCGGTGCCGGCCGCCAGATCGGTATCGACCACCCCGGGCATGATCACCGACAAGTGCACACCGGCTCCACGCAGCTCCTCGCGCACCCCGGTCAGGTAACCCAGCACACCGTGCTTGGTCGCGGCGTAGGTGGATTCGCCCGGCGGTGAGAGCTTCGAGGCGGCCGAGGCCACAGTGACGATATGGCCACTGCCGCGGGCGCGCATGCCCGGCGCGACCAGCCGGACGCCGCGGATCACCCCGTGCAGGTTCACTGCAAGCATCCGCTCGGTCGCGGCCTCGGGTTCGGTGTCGAAGGCACCGACCCACATCACCCCGGCATTGTTGACCAGCACATCCAGCGGCCCCAACACGTCGGTGACCTCGGCGAGGAACTGCTGGAACGAGGCGGTGTCGGTGACATCGAGAGAAAACGCCTCCACTCGGCCACGCAAGGCGTGCGACGTCGCACGGGCGGCGGCCACATCACGATCGCCGATGGCGACCCAGGCCCCGGCTGCGGCGAGCTGGGCCGCGATCTCGCGGCCGATACCTTGGGCACCACCGGTGACCGCCACGATGCGGCCGGTCAGTGTTCTGGTCATTGGCGGGCTGCCTGTCTGTCGGATTTGGGTCCCGATCATTTCTGACACGATGAAGTGTCAGAATTGGTCCAGCGTTAGTATTACACCTGCTCGAGAGGAAGGACAAGGCCCATGAGCAGTCCGGGACCGAAACCGTCCGGCCGCAAGTACTCGGGCATAGCACCGGAGGAACGGGCTCGTCACCGGCGCGCGAGCCTGCTCGCCTCCGCACTCGAGCAATTCGGCACCTACGGATACGCGTCGGTGTCGATCAAACAGATCTGCCAGGGCGCGAGCCTGACCGAGCGCTACTTCTACGAATCGTTCACAGGGCGCGAAGACTGCCTGGCCGCGCTCTACGACGACCTGGCCGCGGCGATGCGTACAGCGACCCTGACCGCGATCGACTCCGCACCCCCGAACCTCGACACCGTCACCGCCGCCGGGCTCGCCGCGTTCATCGGGCACCTGAGCAGCGACCCACGGCGCGCACGGGTGGTGCTGATCGAAGTCGTCGGAGTCTCAGCGGCCATGGAACAACGCCGACACCGCGTGCTACGCGATTTCGCCGATACCGTGCTCGCAGTCTGGGGCGCCGAGGGCTCCCGACCGCCGGGAAGGCAGCAGCGGTTGACCGCGACCGCGCTGGTCGGCGGTGTCAATCACCTGCTGGTCGACTGGTTGATGGACGAATGCCGCGATGATCCTACCGACCTGGTCACGGTCTGCGCGGACCTGTTCGCCGCCGCCCGCGCGCACTGGGACACAGCAGCCGCCTCGTCCGCTGCGCCCTTCCCTGATCGCGCCGGAGCTCGACAGCAGGCTACTCGGCCAGTTTTCTAGAACACGTTGCAGTTTGGGCTGTTGGATTTCGGCATTCGGAGCCCATCGACTACGAGCTCGTAGCGAACGCCGGCGAAGGAACGTCGGTCTCGTCGTTCACGATGGCCGCCACGATCCGATCGGCGACCTGACCGGGTGTCAGGCCGGTCGGCAGATTCGGTGCGTTCCCGGCGATCGCATGTGTGGCCAATCCGGTTTCGGTATGGGGCGGGCGAACGTCGATGACACGTATTGTCGACCGGCGTGCCTCGATGCGGACGCTGGTGACGAACGCGCTGATCGCGGCTTTGCTGGCCGAGTAGGCGACATGCCCGCAACCGGCTGGTCGGCGACGACGGCGCTGATGTTGAGGACGAACCCCGCAGGTTCGAGGACGGTCAATGCTTCACGGATGATGCGCAGTGGCGCAAGGTAGTTGACGATCAAGAGGTCGTCGACCACATCATCGTCGAGTTCGGCGGCGGGTCCGAAGGCTACTACCCCTGCGGCCATGACGATCCCGTCGAGCCCACCGAGTTTGTCTGCTGCTTCGGCCAGCACAGTTCGCGCCGAATCGACGTGCCGCAGGTCAGCGGCGATGATGTGCGCGCCAGTGGCTGCGAGGACGTCGGTGTTGCGGCCGCTGACAGCCAGGCGTGCGCCGGCGCGGGCGAGTTTGGTGGTGATAGGCGCTCCGAGCCCACCACTGGCCCCGAAGACCAGAACTCGTGCGTTGTTCAGCTCGCTCACCGGTTCACGATCCATTCACAAGCTAGAGCCTGTTTCATAAGCGCCCGAGTTGTGGGGCGGAACCCGTTGTCCGGGTGGAGAAGTTGGTGATGTGGCGAGGTCTCCGGTAACTGGTTG
>NZ_JBHXMZ010000022.1:0-43746 GCF_042719915.1 Nocardia sp. NPDC058499
GCTGTACCCACGCGAGTTCTTCTGTGCCACAAACAACTCCATTCAGCCACCCAATTCTACTTTGGGCTGCTGTCCGAGAATCTTGGGGCACCTCACTTGGCTGTTTCGTCGGTCAGTTTGCGTTGCTGCGTGCATTCGGCTTCGAGCTCGATCACCCGGTCGCGCACTGCGAGAACCGCATCGATTGCTTCGTGCTGATAGTGCATGTTCTGGTTCCTTCGATCTTCAGGGAATCCGCTAGCGGGTGAGGAACGCCGTGGCCAGCGTTTCGAAGTCGTGCTTGCGCTCGACCTGGGCCCAATGCCCGCACTCGCCCAGAATGTGCAGATCGGCCTTCGGCATACGCCGCAGCGCGAAGAACGCGCCGTCCGGCGGGAGCATCCGGTCGTCGCGACCCCAGGTGACCAGAGTTTCGTGCGGGATCTCGGCGGTGCGGGTCCACAGTGGCGCCTTGCCGGGCAGACCCAGCGATGCCATCACCGCACGCATACGTTCGATGGCGCGGGGCGCGGTGGCATTTTGCCAGCGGTCGTCGAGGAGTTGCGGTGTGATCGTCGCCCGGTCGTAGACCATCGAATCGACCCACGCCTCCAGAGCCTCGCGACTCGGTTCGACCAGGAACTCGTGCAGCCGGCGGGCCCCCTCGCTCAACATCGGCCCGAATAGTGGTGCGTACAGGCCGCCCGGTCCCATCAGCACCATACGTTCGACCCGTTCGGGCGCGAGTGCGGCCGTTTCGAGCGAGACCCATCCGCCCATCGAATTGCCGAGCAGGTGAGCCTTCTCGATGCCGAGGTCGTCGAGCAGGGTGACGATGGCCTGCGCCGCTATCTCCGGGTACGGCCGGTCGTACTCCCTGTCGGGGCTCGCTCCGAAACCTGGCATATCGACCACGATCGTGCGGAAGGTACGTGCGAAGACCGGCAGGTTCTTCGCGAAATTCGACCAGCCGGATACGCCCGGACCGGACCCGTGCAGCAGAACGAGGGGATGCCCGGCTCCGGCTTCGTGGTAGTGCAGTCCGTCCGAGGCGGACGGGCCACGAGTGGTGTCTTTGTAGTCGTCCGAGAGGGTCACAAGTCTCCGATGTTCGATGAAAGGCCCCGCGAGCGGACCGGGCCCGTACTGGGCAGCGCCGGTTGGTGTTCGGGCCACTGATGCGGCCGAGGATCGGCACAGGGGGCACGCGCTCAATGGTGACCCCGGTCACTTATTTTGTCAACCATTCGATTGGTTATTGATCAATTGATTGATTGACTCCCGGCAGTTCGTTGCCCTACGGTTGGGACAAGCGTCGCGAAAGAACCTCGACCCCTGCCTTTTCACCCGATCCATAGACGATTTACAGCAACCGGACATGCCGGTGCAGGCGCATCGCCTGCACGATCGGGTTACCCCGGCCGGGTTCACCAATGGTGAAATGGCAACCACTTCCCGGGCACGGTCACGGTCGCCTACCCGGCCGCTGACGAGGGGCCGGACGCCTGATGGCCGTGCGGTGCCCCGGGTTTCGGCCGCCGAGCCGACCACAGAAGCGACGGTCGAGAACACCGCACATATCGTTGCTCACGAGCACAGCAGTAGTTCCTCACCGGGCCTGTCGAAGCCGCCCGGCCCGGCGGCCTGCGCTCGATCAACCGGCTTTGACCTGCTGCTAGCCTCGGTACGGCATAGGGAGACACCGTCAGTCCGGACACGAGAGGTGCACAGTGGCAGCGAGTCGGCGTCAGCTGATTCTGACCGAATCGGCTCGGCTATTTTCTGAACGAGGACTGTCCGCGACGACGATCCGGGAGATCGCGGATGCGGTGGGCCTGAACTCCGGAACGCTGTATCACTATTTCAACTCCAAGGATGCGATCTTCTCCGAGATCCTGACGAGTTTCCTCACCGATCTGGTGCAACGTTACGAAGCCGTCCTGACCGGGACCGGTACGGCTCGTCTCCGGCTCACACTCATGGTTCGTGTTTCGCTCGAAGTCGCAGATCAGCACCCTTATGCCACCGAGATCTATCAGAACGAACTGGAGAGTCTCAGCGCGCTGCCCGGTTACACCCAGATCGCCGAGGCCGTCGAGTTCTCCCATCAGGCGTGGCACGGAATCGCCGAAGAAGGGGTGCGCAACGGCGAATTCAACTCCGGCATAGATACCTTCGAGTTCCAGCGGATGATGCGCGAATGCGTGTTCCAGTCGGTGCGGTGGCATCGGAAAACGCTCGCGGCCGATATCGAAGCGATCACCGCCACAGTGACATCGGTCTTCCTGGACGGATTCGCGCCGGCGCGGCCCGAAAGCTCCGATGCAGTGCCGGAACCGGCACCGCGGGGTGAACGGCGCCCGCAGCTGCCCGCGAAGCTCGTTCGCGAACCGGCCGGCGATGCCGTGGATGCGTTGCGTTCCGAGCTCGATGCGCTGCGTTCCGATATGCGCGCCATGCACGACATGGTCGAATCGTTGTCCAAACCACACCTCGGTGACGTCGGCGGCGATTGATCGAACCGGGCGGCGGCATGCCCGGGCGCGCCGTGCGCAATCCTGCCGCTCCCGTGACCCCGCCGTCCCGCGCGGATACCGCGCACCGGCCGGAGACACACACAGGTACCGGTCGGTGATTCCGGATTGCGTTCGGTAGTGGCGTATTCCGGTACGCGGCACAATCGGGCTTCGATCATCCGGCAGCGCCGGGTCGGTGGACGCCCGCTGCGAGCGGGACGCTCGAGCGGACCAGGGCGAATATCGTGTCGGCCGCCCGACGTACCCTGAGCGCCGATGAGTATTCGAGGCGTAGAGGGTGCGTACCAGGGGGCTCTTCGGGCGTTCAAGACGCCGATGCTCGATTTGCTCCACCAAACGTATGCCCCGTTTGTGGTGACCATGCTGGCGACGGTGTTCACGGCCGATCGGCCCGCGGTCGCGGTGGCGGATGCGCATGCGGAGATCGGTGATGCGCTGAACCAGTTGCGGGCCGCGGGTTACGGCGAGGAGGACAGGTTGCCGCTGCCCGTGGGCAATGCGCGTGACCTGTGCCGGCAATGGGTGAACGCCGGCTGGCTGGTGCGGCAGGTGCTGGACAACCAGGTCGAGGTGTACCGGTTGTCCGCGCACGGGGTGGGCGCACTGGAGGTCGCGGGCCGGGTGGGTGGTTCCCGGACGCGGGTATCGGAATCGCGGGTGCGGACCTTGCTGGATGCCGTGGAGCGACTGGCGCAGGACGCCGACCCGGATGTGATGGCCCGGATCGCGCGGCTGGAGCTGGAGATCCGCCGGCGGCAGCAGGAGTTGCGCAGGCTCGAGCGCGGCGGCGCCGTGGACACCGTCGACGACGATCGGCTGGTGGAGGAGGCGGAGAACGTCCTGCATCTGGCGCGGGAACTACCGGCGGATTTCGCCCGGGTCGCCGAGTCGATCAAGGCCATGCAGCGCGATGTGGTCGCCGATCTGCGGCAGGACGCCCGCCCGACAGGTGAGGTGCTGCGCGAATACCTGGCGCGGGGTCAGCAGATCATGGACGCGACTCCGGAGGGGCGGGCGTTCGCGGGAGCATTACGCCTGATCGGCGACCCGGAGCGCATCGACGACTTGTCGAGCCGGTTGCGCACCGTGCTGCGTCACCCGTTCACCGCGCAGTTGACCGAGCCGCAGCGGCGGGAGTTCACCGATATCGCGCGGCGGATCGAACGCGGGGTCAAGGAGGTGCTGGCCGCGCAGCGGCAGGCGTCACATGTGATCACCACCCAGGTCCGCAACCACGACCCCATGCGGGACCGGCAGGTCGACGATCTGCTGCGGGAGGTGATGACCGGTTTGCACCGCTGGGTCCCCCGCTCGCGCCACCGGGAGCCGATCACACCGCTGCGCCGTCTACCGGCCGCGAGTATCGAGCATCTGCGGCAATCGTCGAGCGATCCCCGCCCACCACAACCGCCCGCGCCCCTTGCCGAATGGGATGAGGACACGATGCCCGATACCGATACCCGGGCCTGGGGTGGTCCGAAATACGCGGCGCTCGACGAGCACCTGGCCCGATTCGCGGCCGGTGGGGACACCGTCGATCTCGCGGCCGCCTTCGCCGCGGCGCCCGAGGAGATTCGCCGTCCGGTCGATCTGCTCGGCCTGCTCGAGCTGGCGCATCGCACGGGGATGACCGAAACGGAGTCCGTCGTCACCGTCGAAGCCATCCGCCCGGACCGGACTCGGCGGCGCTTCGCGCTCGGCGGTGTGGTCGCGGCGAACGCCGAGGCAGCCGATGAGTGAGCCGAACACGGTCGACGAGGCGTGGCCGGAAAACGAGGTCACCGGGTTCATCGACCCGGTGTCGATGGAAGAAGACCCGACCGAACTGTTCGCCGGCGACAGGGGGACGCTCGACGCCGGCGTCCGGCGAGTGCTGGTCCGGCTGCTGCAACGCCGCTTCCTGTCGGCCGACAAGTACCCGGCGCAATGGCGGACACTGCTGGAGAACCAGCAGCTCATCGAATCACGGCTGCACGACCTGTTCGTCCGGCTCGTCGTCGACCACGATCGCGGTATCGCCTACAAACAGCAGGTGCGTTCGGCGGAACTGGACGTGCCGATCCTGTTGCGGGACGACCCCTACAACCGGGCCGAGACGCTGGTGCTGGTGCATCTGCGCACGGTGTTCCAGCAGGAACGGGTCGCGGGTGAGGTCTCGGCGCGGGTCGATATCGAAGAGCTGGAGCAGACAGTGCTGACCTACTTCGACCCTGACGACACCAATATGGCCCGGGGACAACAGGAGATCCGCAGCGCGGTGACACGGTTGGCCAAAGAGGGGCTGATGGAAGAGGAAACCGCGGGCCGGTACCGGATCACGCCGCTGGTGGAGGTCGTGATGAGTACGGAGAAGCTGAGCGAGCTGAGCCGATGGTTGCGGGAGCGCAACGACGGCCCGGGCCACGAGGTCACCGCGGAGGTCGCGCCGTGAACATGATCGACACGTTGTTCGGGCTGGTCCCCGAGTCGTCCCGCGGACAGCAGTGGGTGGCGCTGGACCTGCAGCTGGTGAACTGGGGTGGATACGACGGACACCACCGGGTGCGATTCGCACCCGGCGCGACCCTGCTGTGCGGAGAGTCCGGTTCGGGCAAATCGACCCTGATGGACTCCTATATCGCGTTGATCATGCCGCATACGATGCCGTTCAACGGCGCCTCCAACGGGGGCGTCGTGGGCCGGCCGCGGGGTAAAGATCAGCGCAATATCCTGTCCTATGCGCGGGGCAAGCTCGACGAGTCCCGTGCCGGAGGTGAGACGAAGGCCCGGGTCCTGCGCGGCGACGGCCGTGACACCTGGTCGGCGATCGCGATGACCTGGGCCGACCGGTCCGGGGCGCGGTTCACGGCGATCCGGGCCTGGTACGTGCCGTCGGCAGCGCGCTCCCTCGAAGATCTCGTCCAGATCCGCGCCACCTGCGACCAGCCGTTCGACCTGCGCACACTTGCGGGCCCGGCGAACAAACGGCTGGCCGAATCCGCGGTGAAAGCACTCGGGCTGGCCTGCTACCCCACCGACCGCGAATACACCGCCCGGTTGCACAGCGCGCTCGGTATCGGCGCCGCCGGTGACGGGAACAAAGCGGTCGCACTGCTGGGCCGGATCCAGGCCGGTCAGCAGATCACCACCGTCGATGCCCTGTACAAGACGATGGTCCTCGAGGAACCGTCCACGCTGACCACCGCGGACGAGGTGGTCAAACAGTTCGACGAACTCGCCGGCACCCGCACCCAGATGACCACCGCGCGCCGCCAGGTCCGGGCACTGACACCGATCCGGGAACACCGCCGCATCATCGTCGAGGCGACCGAACGCGCCGAGCTGATCGCCAGCCTCGGTTCGTTCACCGATTCGTCCTCGCCCGCCGGGTTGTGGCGCTACGAACGCCGTGCCGAGCTGCTACGAGCGGCCGAAGCAGAGCTGCAGCGACGCCGGGGACAAGCCGGGGAAGCCGTCGCCGCGGCCTCGGCACTGACCAAGGGGGCAGAAGCCGAACTGGGTGGGATCACCGAGACACTGCGCGCTTCCGGCGGCGACAGGCTGGAAAGGGCCCGCGGGGCACTGCGTGAGGTGGACAAACGGTTCGACGAAGTCGAACGGGCGCGGCACCGGCTCGAGAAGTCGCTGGCAACCATCGGCGCCACGGTATCCGACGGGGACGATTTCGCCGCCCTGGTCACACAGGCACACCGGCTGCTCGGGGACCAGAAGGCCAGGCAAACCGCGCAGAACCGTTTCGCCGAAGCGAAGACCCAGCAGACGAGCGCGACCCGGGAACTGGAGGAATTACGGTCCGAACGCAAAGCCGTCGCCGCCCGCCGGGACAATATCCCCAGCGAGCTGCATCGGGCGCGGGCCGCCCTCGCGGAGGCCGCCGGTCTCACACCGGAACAGCTGCCGTTCGTCGGCGAACTGATAGAAGTACGCACCGAATTCGAGCCGTGGCGCGAAGCGTTCAACCTGGCCCTGGGCGGGTTCGCCACCAAGATGCTCATCGATATCGCGCACCTCAACACCTTCCGCGAAAAGATCAACACCGTGCGCACCGCGCGGCGTATCCAGTTCGAGGGCGTGCGGACCGGGCTCCGCGACGAGATCGGACTCGACGATCGCCGACTGCCCGGCCGCCTCGACTACCGCCCCTCCCCGTTCACCGCCTGGCTCGAGAACGAGCTGGTCGACCGGTTCGACTATGTCTGCGTCGAAACGCCACGTCTGCTGCCACAACACCGCAAAGCGCTCACGATCACCGGCCAGATGTCGGACGGCGCCCGCGGCGCACACGGCGGCCAGGGCCGGGCCAATGTCCTCGGCTTCACCAACGACCGGTTGCTGACCCGCCTCGACGAACAGATTCGCACCGCCGAGGACCGCACATCCGTTGCCGACGCACGGGTCGAGGAGACACAGGCCGACCTCGACTCCTTCGAAGACCGCCGCAGCGCCTACCGAACCCTGACCGAACTGTCCTGGGATCAGGTGGATACGGACTCGGTTTCGGCCGAACGGGACCGATGGATACAGATCATCGACGAGGTCCACTCCGGCAACCCCGAAATCGACCGGTTGCAGAAGCAGGTGGACGAGCTCAGGGACAAGGTCGAAGACCTCAACAAGAAGGCGGTCCGGGCCAAGCTCGAACAGGAAGACCTCGAGACAGCCTGGGAACACACCACGGCAGCGGCCGAACGCGCCGGCCGGGAACTCGACACCGCCCGCCGCTCCGGCCACGAGGTGACCGCCGAACACCGCGACTACCTGGCACGACTGTTCGGCAACGACACCACCGGCGATATCCCGGCCGCCAAAGCCCTGGAGGCGTTCGACGCCGCCACCGACCGCGTCGCCGACCGGCTCACCACCGATCTGCGGGCCTCGGAGAACGCAATCGAGGGCGCCCGGAACAGACTGTCCGAAACATTCTCGACCTTCGTCGAGCGCTGGCCGAACCCGAACCTGGGCACCGACCCGGACGATTCCTACGACGATTTCGAACGCCTGCTCACCGACCTGGAAACCAGCCGCCTGCACGAACTCGAAAACCAGTGGCGCGACAGCCTGCTGAAACTATCCGGCAACGACCTCACCAGCCTGGACAGCGAACTCGCCTCGGCCATCCGGGAAATCCGCGACCGGATCGAACCGGTCAACCGCATCCTCGCCGGCCTCCCCTTCGCCGACGACGACCACCGGCTACAGATCGACCCGCAGGAAAGCCACTCCACCGTCCGCGCCCGCTTCCGCAAGGAACTCCGCGACGTCCGCGGCCTGATCGACCAGGCGAACACCGATACCGAACGGGAACGCGCCTACAACCGGATGGCCAAGGTCATCGACCGTATCCGCCGCACCGCCCCCGATTTCGCCGACCTGATCGACGTCCGCAACCACATCCGCATCAGCGCCGAAAAACGCGACGCCGCAGGCGAACACGTCGCCCTCTACGACCATATCGGCGAAAAATCCGGCGGCGAATCCCAGGAACTCGTCGCCTTCATCGTCGGCTCGGCACTGCGCTACCAACTGGGCGACGCCGGCGCCGAACGCCCCCGCTACGCCCCGGTCTTCCTCGACGAAGCCCTCATCAAAGCCGACGCCCGCTACACCGGCCGCGCCATCGGCGCCTGGCGCGGCCTGGGCTTCCAGCTCATCATCGGCGCCCCCAACGATAAGAACAGCGCCATCGAACCGCACGTCGACGCCGAATACCTGGTCCTCAAGAACGCCGAGAGCCGCTCCTGGGCGAAACCCATCATCGGTATCCCACCGGAGGAGGAGTGAGCCCTGCACTTGTCGCATCGGAGGCGGCTCTCGAGGTGCTCCGGAACAAGATCGAGCAGAAATGGGCCGAAGCGGTCTGCGCCGACTACGGCACCAATGGCCCCATACCCTTTTCAGTCCCGCTTCGTCCGGGTCTGTCGAGCGGGAAAGCAATCGAACGAGCAGACGGCTCCTGGTACGAATGGCACACCACATGGCGTTCCTTCGACCTCCGAGCCATCAGAAAAACCGCGGGTGTCCAAATCATCCGCAAGCCGGTGACCATCCACGGTGTGACCTACGACCTCCCGACCACACTCGTCGCTGAGAACATCGGTGCCGCTGCCGAACTCATCTCCCGAGCCCAGGAGGAACCTCAGGCAGTCGACCTCGGCCGCGCCCGGTCCCTTGCGGCATCGCTCAACGCTGCGGGAGCAACGCCCACCGCGACAACTTTGAAGGCCACCTACCGGCTCACCGATGCAGACACCGCGGTCCTGTTCGCCGCCATGGCTTGGCTCCCGGCTCATCCGGACCTGAGCGCTTGGACCGCCCGCCAGCTCCCCATCCCCGGCATGCACTCGAAATGGCTCGAAACCCATGGTGGGCTCCTGCAGACAGTGACCGGGCGCGAGGTACGCGCCGAAGTCCGGCCACGACTGGCCGTTGTCCACCTCACCTACGTCGATCCCGATTACATCGCCTCGGAAAAACGCAGACACGACGCCTGGACCACCGGCGACACACACGACCTCGCCTACACACCACGCGTAGTCCTCATTGTCGAGAACCGTGACTGCCGCCTCTGGTTCCCACCCGTCGAGAACACTGTCGTCGTCGAAGGGAACGGCAAAGCCGCCGCCGCCCTGCTCGCCGAAATCGCCTGGATACGCACGGCCGAACACGTCATCTACTGGGGTGATATCGACGCCGACGGCTACGCCATCCTCGACCGTCTCCGCGCCACCATGGCCATTCCCACCCCCGACGGTCTACCCGCCAAGGCCGTCCATTCCATCCTCATGGAGGCCACCGACCTGCACCACTACGCCGACCACGGCGTGAACCACAACAAAGCCGGGCGACCGATCAAACCGTCCTCGACCAGGCTCGCGCATCTCACCCGCCCCGAATCGACCGCCTGCGATGCCGTCGCCACTGCCGGGCCCGCACGGTTCCGGCGGATCGAGCAGGAAGCGATTCCGCTCCGCCAGGCCGCGGCCCGGCTCGAAGCACTGATCAGCACCCGGAGCTGACCACGATCCGGCGCCGACAGGTCGCAGGCCCGGCCGTATCTACGCCGATATGCCGAGATCGGGTCACGCGAGTGCGGCGGCGAGGCGGCGCCACTGTTCACGGGGAAACGCCTGCGGGTCGGCGTCGAGCACCTGCACGCACACATGGTCGGCGCCGGCTGCTCGGTGCTCGGCGACACGACGCAGGATCGCTTCCTCGTCACCCCAGGCGATGATCGCGTCGAAGAGGCGGTCGCTCGCGGTGTCGACATCCTCCTGCGTGAAACCCGACCGCAGGATGTTGTTCGCGTAGTTCGGCAGCTGAAGGTAGCTACGCAGCCATTCCGTGCCGATGGACCGCGCCTCGCCGGCGTCGGTGGTGAGGATTGCCGTCTGCTCGGGCAGCAGCAGCGGCCCGTCGCCGAGGGCGGCCCGGGCGGTGGCGGTGTGCTCCGGCGTGACCAGGTAGGGGTGGGCACCGCCGGCCCGGGTCGCCGAAAGGTGCAGCATCTTCGGCCCCAGGGCAGCCAGGACCCGCGCCTCCGCGGGGACCGGCTGGTCGAGCGCATCCAGCGCGTCCAGATATGCCCGGGTCGCAGCCAAAGGCTTCCGGTAGCGCCCTGGATCACCGGCATCGATCAACGGTGCGTGGCTCACGCCGATACCGAGCAGGAACCGGTCGCCGTACGTACCGGTCAGGGACGCGAACCGGGCCGCGACATCCGCCGGTTCGTGCATCCACAGGTTCAGGATCCCGGTCGCTACGACGATTCGCTCCGTGGCCCCCAACAGGTTCTCCACGGCATCGAACACCGGACCGCCGACGTCGGGAATCCACACCGCGGCGTAGCCCAGCTCCTCGAGTTCGGCCGCCGCCTCCGCGGCTTCGGCCGGGTCGCCGTAGCGCAGCTGCGAACTCCAGATCCCCACGCCCGAAAGCTGCACAAACCCTCCTCGAGTCGTGATGCGTACGCCGGTACCGGAATCCGGCCTTGCGGTACGGATGCTACTCCACAGCCGGCCGATCGAATCAACACCTCCGGGAGGGCGTCCAGCCGCCTACGTAGGCTCCTGGCCCGCGGTTACCCGCCCTCAGCCCAGCCCCAGTACGGCGGCGCTCGGCTACCTCTTGACGCCAGTCGCAGCTTCGCGAATATGCCCTGTCTGCGACGCGCGGACCCAATCAGCATTTCCGCAGGTGAGACCCACGATTTTGCCTCGCCCGTCCGATCAGATACTCTTGCTGGGCACACCGGTCCGGGTGGCGGAATGGCAGACGCGCTAGCTTGAGGTGCTAGTGCCCGGTATAGGGCGTGGGGGTTCAAGTCCCCCTCCGGACACCAGTGCTAACCCCACAGGGGGTGGCACCAACGATTATGCGATTGCATATGTGCTGATATCTCGCCTGCAGGCCCAGACTCTGATAGAGCTGGGCCTTATCTGTTGGGTGGCCTGCGGTAAGAACCGCCCCGATGTCACCGAGGGCGTCGACGAGCTTGCGGACCTCTGTTTCGGTGAACCGCCGAGCTTTGGGTAGCTGGTTCAGCTCGGCTTCGGCGGCGGCCTTCTCGGCCTGGGCGGCGTTCATTGCCGCCACCAACGCCTGCGGATCAACACCTGCCTCGATGGCGGTCAGATGCCGAGCCAGCCGGGACTCGGCATCGAGGACACGCTGCCGCAAACTCTGCCGCTGAATATCGGTGTCGTCATCATTCTGCGCGGCCAGAACCGTAGCGATGGTCCTCGCCCGCTGCTCACGACCGAACAGACCGGCCAGCCAGCCATCGATGCGGTCGGTAACGAGGTCTTCGCGCAGGTTCACCGTGCGGGGGTGCTTCTCGAGGGCCGCGCTTCCGGGGGCGAGGGTTTTCGCCCGGCAGCGGTAGTAAACGTTGTCGCGGACCAGTTCGGCCTGCATTCTGCGACCACACCCATCGCAGCGCAGCAGCCCACTGAGCAGATAGACGCGCCGACCGCTACCGTGGCGGGTGCGCTCGAGCGTGGCCCGCGTCCTGTTGCTTGTCCCGGCGCGCCGACGACGAATCAGTTGCGCTTCGGTGAAAGTCGCCACGGATACGATTGCCGGGTGCGCCGGCCGCTGGGACCGGACAATGCGCTGGGCCGGCGCCCGCCGCATCCGGGTCACATGCCCGGCCGCGACATCATCGGGGTCGAGCAATTCCTCATGTTTCTGCCACCGCCCGAACACCGCGTACCCGGTGTAGCGCGGGTTCTGCAGAATCGCCGCAACCGCACTGGCCTGCCACCCGTCTTGGGACCGATGCCGGTTCTGTCCGGGACGATACGCCGACGGGCACGGGATCTTCTCCCTGTTCAACTCGACCGCGATCGCCTTATCACCCCGCCCCGCGATGTAGTGACTGAAAATACGCTGCACAACCGGAGCGGTCGCCGCATCCAACGACAGGATCCGCAACCTCAGCCCGTCGGCGGCCCGGTTGGGATTCGGGTGCGGCGGACCGTCGACCACCAGATACCCATACGGGGGACGGCCGCCCTGATGCCGTCCCTCGTTCAACACCTGCGCGTCCATACTCGCCCGGGTGCGCTGCTGCACGTGCTGCCGCTCGGACTCACTGAGTCCGCCGAGCATGCTCATCATCATCGAATGAGTCACATTCCCCGGGTCGAAACGCCCACCTAGCTCCGGCACCCACACCTGGACCCCGTGCGCCTGGACCCGCGGAGCGACGAGGCTGAACTGGTTACCGAACCAGCAGCGGGTGCCCTCCCCCACCACGATCGCCGACCACCCCCGCGCCGGATCCTTCAGGTCGGCCAGCAACCGAGCGGCGTGCTCGCGCCGATGCCATGGCACCGACCGCGACAGGCCGACGTCGAAATAGCTTGCGACTATCGCCGCCTCGCCCACGAACTTCTCGGCATTGCCACGCTGCCACCGATACGAAGTCTCCGGGTCCTGGTTGTCTTCAGTCGAACAGCGCCCGTAGAACGCGAAGCGCTGATCCGAACCGATATCGACCTCTTCGGTCTCGAGCCCGAGGAGCTCATCGAGCACAGCCCACTCATTGGTCTCGGTCGACATCATCAGTCCTCTCTGGGGAGTGGTCACGAGCATGACCCGCAAGAATGCGCAGCAGAACCCTGGCCGCAGCGACGTTCAGCTCCGGCAGACAGTCAGGGAAAACAACGGTGATCCGCGCTTCGGGATCCTGACGGCCACGATCAGCACTCATGGCTACCAGCACCGGCCGCCGTACCGATGTTCGGCAATACGATCCCGCATCCGAGACCGCTTTCGCAACTACGATTCTGCCCGAGGTTGTGCAGCCGAACACCCACACTTCGCCGACTACGGCGCCCACAATTGACCGCAACAGCAACCGGCCCGCATGCACCAGTTCGAAGTCCAACAACCAGTACGCCAACCGCACCGCCCGAAGCAAACGCCTCGACGCGACACCTCATCAGGCTGCGGCCGGTGATGGCATTTCGCCAGCTCGATCTCTCACCCGACCAGCCACGACCGACGGTGGGGAAACCGATTGATCGGAAGAAGCACGACGGCATATCTACTCCAAACCGCCTGCTGATTCTCCCTGCATCCATGAAAGCCCAACCGCAGCAATCTCGCCACCCACCGACACGATGCCACCGCGTCCACATCGTCCTGGACAACGTGAAAACCATTCCCTGAGCCTCGCCCTGGCACGCGCCTATGGAGGTGACCAGCGGTTGTCGACGGCCGGGCGGCACAGCACCCGGGCCCGAAGCCCTTTAGGCATCCAGGTCAAACCAAATTTTCCACCGTGCACGCCTTCCATCTGTCTCCTCCCTCATCTCTGTTCGGAAGGCGTTGCATTGTGGGCGATCTCGACGTTGAACAGCCAACGTCTGTCCCTGGCTATCAAACTGATCGTCTAATGCGCATATCCACTTATCGCCACTATATGGCCTGCCCCACGGGCATTCTGATGACCGTGTCTTAGGCCAGCATTGCTGGGTCGAGGATCCCCGGGTCGATTGTTACTCGACATACCTGCGATCAGCGTGGCGGCGCCAGTCGATCTCTATGACACCGCCGTGGCTGTGTGGGAGTTCCAGGCGGGGGCGGATCGCTCGACCGATCTCCACACAAAATCGCGTCCCGCGCCGCTCAGTGTCGAACGCTACTCCGTGACGGTTAGCTCAACACGGACCCCGGTTCGTCCCCTTGGACTCGGCGGACTCCCAACGAGGTAGCCGACGAGGCAATTGGTGTGTCACATCGAGCACGCATTTCACCTGTCGCTCTTCGCTTTCTGGAAGGAGTCTCACGCACTATGACCGATCGCACGCCGCCCGTCCCCAGGGCCAGTCCGGCAATGTCCGCACGGGCCTCGCGTGCGCACACCTTCTTCTGGGCAGTCCTGATCACCGCCGCCGCGGTCAGCATCACCGGCAACGCCACCCAGGCGGTACTGCACGACACCCAGTTACCCGTCGTCGCCGCAGTAGTGGCGGTCATCCCGCCGCTGGCGCTGCTTGCTGCCGTGCACGGAGTCTCGGTACTCTCCCGTGCGCACGCCCACGCACGCGGCACCTACCGGTTGGCCACCGCCATGACCGTGCTGATCGCCGCGGGTGCGTTCTGGTTGTCGTTCACTGCACTGCGGTCGCTGGCGATCACTGCCGGGATCCCGCCGGGTGAAGCCTGGCTCTGGCCCGTCATCATCGAGGGCTCGATGGGCCAGGCCACCGTTGCGCTACTGTCACTGGCCCGCTCCCCCACTCCCGACGACGAAGCAACCGATGTACCGCCATCTCCCGCGCGCACAGAAGCCAAGGTCGCTGTGGTCGATGGCCGTGATAGCACGGACGGTTACGACGATGGTCCGGACGGGCACCTCGATGTGCACACACACCCCGCTTCCGTCATAGGCAAACCCGTATCCGTGCTCGGTCCTGTGCGCACGCCACCGGAACTGTTCGTGCGCACACCCGGGGCCCTGCCGGGCACTATGCGCTCACCGTACGGCGCGAGTGAACGGACTCCAGAGACCCTGGCGTTGCTGGCGAAGCAGCTGTGCGCACGCGACCGGGCAGGCCGGCGCGACCCCGATCTGGTGACCCAGATCTTGTTCCTCCACCACGTCGAGGGATTGAATCCATCCCAGATCGCTAAGCAGGTCGCCCCCAGCCGTACCACGGTCAGCCGAATCCTCAGCGATGCCCGCAACCTCCACATCGCGGAGCCTCCATCAGGTCCCGACGAGGACGGCCGCAACGAAGCTGCCGACACATTTCCGTCCCGACCGGAGACAGCCCAGTGACCGATACATCCACGATCGCGCTCGACAACTCGCCCAACAGCGGTGTTGGATTGATTCCGAGGTTCACCCCTGGATCGGTCACCAGCAGCGCTGTTGCGTTCTCCCACGCCGCGGCGTGGGAGGGAATGCCCGGATGGATGTCGATATCACCTGTCCCCACTGTCACCAGCTCGACGGCGTGCAGAGCGTCCCCGCGATCTGCGCCGACGGGTCCTCCACCAGCCACGACACCGGCTCCTATACCGGTGTCAGTATCGCCTCCACCGGGCTGGTGCCTGTAATCGGTACCTCCACGATCGAACGCAGCCACAGCACCGTGCTTGCCAGAAGCCTGGCGAGTGCACCTGCGCAGGAGCCCGCCGGGCGACTCACCGGCCTAGGGCTGTTGCTGCTGGTCCTGCCCACAATCGTGGTGGCAATCGTGATCATTGCGATGTTCTTCCCACCGCCTGGCACGGATCGAACGTCGCTGGTACTCGGCGCGACCGTGTTCGTCGGGATGATCTCGTTGCCCGGTTTGCTCGTGCTGCACAGTGCGTTCCAGCGTGGACGTCGCAACGCCCGGATCGCACGTGGCCGTCCCCGGGCAATGGCGGTGTGGGGTGCGGGTTGGTATTGCCATCGCTGTTATCTGGCTTTCTGGCCGTATTCTCCGATTCCGGAGATTCCGGCCCGCCGAGGTGTCACACCGGAGCAGTTCCGTTGGCTGGTCTGGAAAGCCGGTGGTTACCTGAACCGGTAACCGCACCACCGCTTACTTTTCTGCCAGAGACTCTTCGCGGTTGGCCGCATTCAGTTCAATACCGACATCGTGTGCTGCTTCCGAGGCGTGCGCTGCGGGGTTCGGGGTCTGCTGCTGCCGCCCGCGGTTCTGTAACTTGGGTGCCCGGTCCGATTGCGCTGAGGCGGATTCGGACATGGTGCGGGCCAGTCCGAGAAGCCGGCGTGCCTCTTTCGGGGTGATTTCCAGCAGTTCGGCGATCTGCTCGTCGTTTTGGCCTTGCTCACGCAATGTTGCGGCGACGCCGGCCTGGGTGAGGCGGTGACGGTTGATGTCGGCCGTTGCTTCGGCTTCGACCTCGGTGATCCGGCCGCGCAACTCCTCGAGGTCGTGATCGCGCTTGTTTTCGCGGGCTCTGATTGCGTGCCAGGCGTCGATATAGCGTTTGACCGCCGCGAGGATGGTCTGCTCCTGCAGTCGGGCAGCATCGCGACGGGCTTTCACTCGCTCCCGCGATCGTCGAATACGGTCGAGAACTTCGGGGGAACGTCCGGTTGTCGATGACCCGGGACGGTCTGCGCGCATACGGGACTCCTTGGTCTCGGTTACCCGTGCCAGCTGACCCGTCCCACTTGCCACCGTACCGGATCGAACAACCGTCATACCTGGGTAACCCACTGCCGAATATGGGACACCCGCTTTTGCCTACGGTCGGGTGTGATCGACACCTGACGGATACGGGAAACCGCGCATTCGTCTCGATTTCGTCCCAGGCCACCGACTGCGAGGCCTGAATACCGACGAGGCACCGCCCGGCAGCGTCCGGCCCTCTCGGTACCCAGCCCGGTTTCACCTCGCAGCCAATTCCTGTGAACGCCTCGGCTCGCCGGCCGAGGCGTTTGTCGTCCTCCTCATTGCCAGGGAGTCTGCCATCTCCGATATTTCCCATGCCATGCAGTTGGTCCAGTGGATCCAGGACTGCCTTCCTCCGATCGACGAAGACCGCCGCCACCCCTGGCTGGCCGAGCCCGCCACGCCCGGCGCCTTGGTCGCCCACATCGACGTCCGCGTCCATGTGCCCGGCTACACCGACCGCGCAACACGTTTCACCCTGTCCGCCCCCGTTCTCGACACCGACGACCTGCACCCTTCGTAGTCGCCCAGACAGATCCGGTTCCCTGGGGACCGCGAGGCATCCGCAGGCCCCTACACACGCTCGACGTCAACTGCACCAACCACTTTCAGCGAGCCCGCCTGGCCGTGATTGTTCGAGTATCCCGCCACGGCGATAGGGCCTCCGCACTGTTTCGGACGACAACCGCCCTCACTTCCGGTCAGCCCTCATCCCGCACCGATCGTTCGAACGACTTCTCTGGACGAGTTATGCCTCAGCGCCGGCCAGCGCGGGGCTTACCGATTCATCTGCTCATCTGTTCTCCCCCGCCGTCTTGCCGGGGTCTGTTGCCCTTCTACTCCATGGAGTTCGCCATGTCCCATGCGCATCCCGACCCCGGCCCACGAAACGTCTGGCCCGCCAGTCTGGGTCCGACCTGTTTCGAAGATCCGGGCGATTTCATCGCCGTGCTTCCCGCCATGCTCGGCTTTCTCCCTGAACGGTCTCTTGCCGTTGCCGTGCTGTGCGCGGGTGACGGTGCACCCGGCAAGGCACTGATCGATCTCGTGGTCCGATTCGACCTGTACCGCGGCGAAGCCGCCCGGCCCGCAGATCCGGCGACTATCGCCGTAGCCGCCGCGCGGATCTGCGCACGCCCCGAGGTGATGGGAGTGCTCGCGGTCGTCATCGACGACAGCATTGGGGAACCGGAAGCCGCGCGTGCGCACTCCCATCCTGTTCTCGATGCTTTGGAGCGTCGGCTCGCCGCGGTGGAGGTGCCGGTCCGGGCCGCCTGGGCTGTTGCGGCTATCGCTGCCGGGCAACCCTGGTGGAGCCTGCGCGGTCCACAACGCAGCGGCCACCTCGGCGACCCCGATACCTCCATCGTCGCGTTTCGGCGGGTACTCGATGGGCGCCCGGCCGGCTCCCGCCCTCGCAGCGAGCTCACCGCACAGGTGACCCCGGATCCCGCCCTGCACACAGCAGTGTCGAGGGAACTCGACGGCGCTGTGGACCGGGCGAATCAACGCCACGCCGAGGCCATCGCTCACGACGATGGCCGACGCAGCTACCTGACCTGGCAACTCGAGAATGCGCTGCGCTACGTCTGTCACCTCGGCTCCGCCGAGCCGGCTTCGGCCCGCGCGCTGGCCGAGGTCGCGGTGGCCCTGCGCGAGCACGAGGTCCGCGACTCGCTGTTCGCACTCGCTGACAGCACGCACGCCCAGGCCGCCGAACAATTCTGGGCGCGCCTGACCGGAGCGGTATCGGATGAGTTCCGGGCCGAGGCGGCGACGCTGCTCGGCTACTTCGCCTATGTCCGGGGCGACGGGCCACTGGCCGGAATCGCGTTGGACGCCGCACTTGACGCCAACCCGCAGCATTCGATGGCCGCACTCCTAGAGACGGCACTCGAAGCAGGAATGCACCCCGACCGACTGCGAGACCTGACGCACCGGGCACGCGAAACCGCAGCCGGCCTCGGTGTCACGATTCCCAGGATCGAATAACCGACCGCCCACCTCCGCACCCAGGATGCCCGGTATTCGGTGGCGCGTGTCGCCCACTGGCAGTTCCGTCGCGGTCCGGCTCTGCCCGGTGCCGAATCCCAGCCAATGTTATTCATCTGTCCCTGTTCCAGGAGGATGCCGTGTCCTATGTCGTTGCCTCCCTTACTGCCATGGTGGTGCGCCGTGGCTGATGCCCGATGGTCCACTCGAGCCGACTCCCACACCTCGCACATGCCGCACCCGACCACGCTCACAGCCGCCGGGGAGCTGGCGGCGCGCTACCTCAAGGCAGCCGGAAGCGAGGTCGTCCGCCGCGATTGGCGCTGCGCCTACGGCGGGCTCGATCTGGTGGTCCGCGATGCGGGTACCACCGCATTCGTCACGGTCGTGACCGCACCCGATTCGCGCGGTCGCCGTGCCCCGGTGTCGATGCCTCATACCGAACAGCGGCGGATCCGCCGCCTCGCGCTGCTGTGGCCCACCGAGCAGGACGGTCTGTGGCAGCGCATCCGTTTCGATGTCGTGTCGGTCCTGCCTCGCAGGGGGCCGCACTCCATTGATCGAGCACCACAAGGAAGTGTTCTAGATAAGCCCTCGGTCGCTCTGTTCGAGCCGGACTGCGCAATCCCCGCGCTGGTGATCGAGTCAGGGACGACACCGGCCGACGGCTGCCCGCAGGGCATGTGAGCAGCCTCAAAGATCTTCATCGTGCGGCTTCGATCCGACGGCGACGACACCCCGCGCCCTGAGCCGCTCCATCGACACCGCTCACGCTGCCCAGCCCACTCCCCAGCCACAGGGCCGAGCCATCACATCCGATGCCCCGGCGCACCGCCGGCGTCGTGAAGGCCCGGGTCCGTAGGGCCCCGTCGAGTCAGCAGCGGCAACAGCCACAGCCAGGTAGCGGACAGGGGAATCCACAGCCCTGTGGATAATCGTCCACCTATGGTGGATACCCCGGATTTGCACTGCCACAACGGGTCTCGCCACCCTAGCCGTTCGAACCGAATCAGGCCAGTCAGGCCTGAGATTGCCCTGGGCTGAATCTTTCTCATCGGCCCGTGCCCGCCCTGTGCCATGCGGAAACACCATCCCGCTGTGGCGCTCACTCCCCCAGGCAGCGCGGTCTCCGCGGCTCCTGATCCCCGCGGTGCCGCCGATTCTTCTCCGTCCTTGTTCCGCGACACCAGTACCTATGCCACGTGCTCGGTGCTGGTGTCCGTTGCCTGCCGGAAGGTGCATTCGTCATGCCCGACACCGTTCCCGACCCCGTTCTCACCATCGCCTGCACCGTCTGTCATCGACCTGACCGGTCAGCGCTGCACCCCGTCGGTTCCGAGACCCTGTGCCAGCGGTGTTTCGATCAGCTCGGATACTGCGAGCACTGCCACCGACGCGCTCTGGCCCTCACTTCCACCGTGGGGGATGTGGACCTGTGCCCGAGGTGTGTGGCCGTCTTCCGGCCGTGTGTGTCGTGCCGGCGGCTTACCGCGCCCGGGATGCGCACCGACACCGACGAACCCGTCTGCTACCTGTGCGTGAACCTGTTCGACTCCTGCTTCGGCTGCAGCCGCTACACCGCCTCCAGCCGGTATCTCTCCGGCGGGTTCCGCGCCTGCCCCCGCTGCGCCGACACCCGGTATTCGCCATGCGACGACTGTGGAACATTGCTGCGCGAGCACGGGTCGTGTGACCTGTGCGCCTATCCGCAGCGGGTGCGGTCCTACCGGTACAAGCCCGATCCCCGCTTCCACGGCAACGGCCCTTTGTTTCTGGGGTTGGAGCTCGAGGTGATCGTGCCCGCCCACCGTTACAACGACGCCGCCGCCACCGCGACCGAACGGCTCGGGCGGATGGGGTATCTGAAGACCGATTCCTCGATCCATCCCACCGGCTTCGAGATCGTTACCCACCCCTTGGCGTACCCGTACGCCATCGAGCATTTCCCGTGGCCGCTGCTCGGCGAGCTCGACGAACTCGGATGCCGCGCCGACTCTACGGTCGGGCTGCATGTGCATGCCAGCCGGGCCGGGTTCGACTCTCCCGCTCACGTCTACAGATGGATGAAACTGCTTTACCGCAACGAGGGTGCGGTTTCGACGCTGGCGCGGCGGCGTTCGCGGTATGCGCCGTTCGACCTGGCGGCCCGAGCGCGGGCCCGTGAGACCGCCAAAGACTGTAAGCACGCGGTCGGGTTGGACCGGTATCAGGCCATCAACCCGCACCCGCGTCACACCCTCGAACTGCGGGTGTTCGCCAGTTCTTTGGTTGTGGGGCAGGTGCAGGCGGCGCTGGCGTTCACCGCGGCCTCTATCGACTACACCCGCAACCTTCGGATTCCCGATATCCGGGCCGGTGCCTGGGAGTGGGGTGCCTTCACCGCTTGGGTTACCGGCCGGCCCGAGTATGCGCCGCTGAGCGTGGAGCTGGAGGCGCTGGCATGTGCCTGCTGACCTACTTCCCGCCAGGGGTCGCCCCTGACCCGGTGCTGTTGCGGCTCGGGGCTCTGGTCAATCCGCACGGCCACGGTTTCGCCGTGATCGCTGAACCCGAAAATCGCATCATCGTCGGCCACGGTATGCGCGCGAGCAAGGTGATCGACCGGTTCATCGCCGTGCGTGACCGCTACCCGCGGGGGCCGGCGTTGTTTCATTCCCGCTACGCCACCCGCGGCGTGCAGGGGGTGGACAACTGTCACCCGTTCCGGCTCGGCGGTGATGCCCGCACGGTGTTGGCGCACAACGGGACCCTGCCCAAACGGGTGTGGCCCCGCGCCTACGACTGGCGTTCCGATACCCGTATCGCTGCCGAGGATTACCTGCCGGCGATGCCGTTCGGGTCGATCGACACCCCGCGCGGTTTCCGTGGACTGGAGTCATGGCTCGGGTCGAGCCGGCTGGTGCTACTCACGATCGACCCCGCCTATCGGCGCCAGGCCTACCTGTTCGGTGAACGAGCCGGGGCGTGGGAGGACGGGATCTGGTACTCCAACACCACCTACAAGACCGCCTACGAGAATCGGTTGCGGCGGGCGGTGTGCCGGTACTGCCTGCGCCTGGATCTGGACCGGGTCGGACGTTACTGCACCCGCTGCGGCTGGTGCTTCGCCTGCGAGGACGCCTTCCCGCACTGCTCCTGCACCCGACACGCGCAACTCGAGCCCGCTGACCGTGATCGCACCCCGCCGCCGGTGCGCTTCTCACACTCGCCGCTGAACAGCTCTCGTCTCGGTCGCTGACCCCGCCATGCCTACGGCCCCGCTGCCACCGCCCCGTTTCGGGCACGGCAGCGGGGCTTTCTCGTCTCCACACCCCCTGACCCGCACTTTTTTGGAAGGTCGTGACCTGCCCATGCCCACAGCAGCCTTGCTCGCCGCGGTTGTCTGCGACGACTGCTCACACACCATTCCCCCCGACCAGCACCCGGCCGTGGTCGACGGTGACCGGTTGTGCGCGGACTGCGCCGCGGACGCGGTGTACTGCGACGGATGCAGTGAACGCACCCGCGAACCACACCTGACTGTCCTCGACACTCACCTGTGCACCGAGTGTGTGCGCGCGTGGTCGGAGTGCGATGACTGCCACCGCTACTCCCGCTACATCACCGCTGTCGTCGACGGACCGGATGTGTGCGCCGACTGCCTCGACACCTACCCGGTATGCGACGACTGCGGGCACCGCTGCCGCGGCCGATACGACGTCGAGGGCGGCAACGAAGTCTGCGATACCTGCCGCTTCGACGACTACCACGAGTGCAACGACTGCTGCACCCTGATCCGCTGGGACGAAGGCTACTGCGCCGATTGCGCACCCGATCACCCCCACCACCACGCGATCAACGGCTACGACTACAAACCCGACCCGGTCTTCCACGGCACCGGTCCACTGTTTCTGGGGTTGGAACTCGAGCTGAAAACCCCGAGCTACCAGCTTGAGGACTCAGTCGAGGCCGCGCTCGCCGAACTCGGTGATCTCGGCTACCTCAAAGAGGATTCCTCGATCGGGTCCAGCGGTTTCGAACTGGTGACCCATCCGATGGATTACGCGTATGCGCGCACGCAGTTCCCGTGGTCGCTGCTGGCCCGGTTGCGGCTGCTGGGCGCCTACACCGACGACGCGGTCGGTATCCACGTCCACCTCTCCCGCGCCGGTTTCGACTCGCCGGCCCACATCTACCGGTGGATGAAATTCGTCTACCGCAACCAGGAACCGGTCACGGCCCTGGCGCGGCGTAACTCTTCGCAGTGGGCCGAGTTCGATCCTTTCACTCGTGGCCGTATCGCCGGCTACGCCAAGGGCGACCGCCGTGGCCTGCGTTACGAGGCGATCAACGTGCAACCCGAGCACACGTTCGAGTTGCGGATCTTCGCCAGCTCCCTGCACCGCGGGCAGGTCCTGGCCGCGCTGGCCTTCGCTGATGCCTCGGTCGAATACACCCGCGGGCTGAGCGCCGCGCAGATCGCGCGCCGCCGTGGCTGGGACTGGGCCGCGTTCACCGCCTGGCTCGCGCCCCGTCCCCAGTACGCCGCTCTAACTGCCGAGTTGGAGGACCTCGCATGTGCATCCTGACCTTCGTCAAACCCGGCATCGCTCCCGACACCGATCTGCTGCTGCGCGGTGCTCTGTCCAACCCGCACGGGCACGGCTATGCCATCCACACCCCCAACGAGATCCTGGTCGGGCACGGCCTCGACTCCGCCCGTGTGATCGCCGAGTTCGCGACGTTGCGCGACCGGCATCCCGACGGGCCGGCGCTGTTTCATTCCCGCTATGCCACCCACGGCCTGCACAGTGTGGACAACTGTCACCCCTTCCGTGTCGGTGGTGATGAGCGCACCGTGCTGGCCCATAACGGGATCCTGCCCGCCCAGGTGCATCCCGCGAAGGGGGATCCGCGGTCGGATACCCGCATCGCCGCCGAAGACTTCCTCCCCCGTCAGCCGTTCGGGTCGCTGGATTCCTGGGCCGGTCGCGAACGCTTGGAGCGCTGGCTGGGCACCGACAAATTGGTGCTGCTCACCGTCGACCCCGCCTATCAGCATCCGGCCTACATCTTCAACGAACACCACGGCCACTGGGTCGAGGGCAGCTGGTACTCCAACGACTCCTACCGCTGGGGCCTCTGGGGCTTCTCGGAAAAAACCGTTGGTCGGTGTGAGGCGTGCGGGGAATTCGATCCCGACAGGCTCGGCCCGCACTGCCCCTACTGCGGGCACTGCGAAGACTGCTGGCGCGAGTTCCCGAAATGCGTGTGTCCCGACCTCGAAGGGCTCGAACGCTACGCCGACCTCGACGAATACTACGAACTCTACGGCGCGGCCTGACCTACGCACCCAGAAGTGAAAGGACCGCGACCGTGGACATCCACCTCGCGCTCGACCTGCTCATCCTGTGGCAGCTCTGGCGGCTCGACCGCGCCACCTCCCGGCTGAACCGGCAGCAACCAGTTCGGTGAGAACTGTGTCTCCGGACGCCCTTCTCCTGCTTCCCCACGATATTTCCGCGGGCTTGACCGTGCACCTGCCCAGGCCGATGCACGGCGGCCCGGCCCCCAAGCTGGAACCGAGGTGATCATGACTCCCTCCGTCAATCCATCCGACGCCTCCGCGGAGGGGCCCGACCTGATCCCGCACCGGTTGGCGTCCGCGCCGACCGCTCAGGGCATGGTCGTGCCGTTCGTCACGCTGGCACATCGTGACCGGTCCCGGCCGGTGTGGGGGCAACTGGACGCCACCCGGTTGCGCGCGGCGCTGGTCGAGCGGCTCTGCCAGATCTGCGGTGACCCGCTCGATGATCCAGTCGTGGTGTATGTGCGGCCGGCGGATTTCCTGCGCGGGATCGCGGTGGAACCGGCGACGCACCGCGCCTGTGGTGCGTATTCCACCCGCGCTTGTCCGATGCTGGCCGGGCGCATCCACCGCTACAACCCGGTCACCCGGGACCGGTTCGCCCGCTGCCAGGATCCGGCCTGCACCTGCCGGTACTGGACCCGCGGCGAACCCGAACCTGCCGAAACACCGCGGGAAGGCCAACCCGCCGACGCCTGGTACGAGGTCGAGATCGCGTTGGCCGACTACCGCCTCGCCGACGACCCCGACACCGCGCGGAGCTCAGCAGGAGTAGGAATCGACCTGCGCCACCCGACCTTCCGTCGAATCCGCCGGATCCGAGACGCCGCGCCGGGCACCGACGACCGCCAACCCGTCGATCCACTCGCCATGCTCATGGTCGTCCGTGAATTGTTCCGCGACGGCGGTCCCTTCGCATAGCCCCGCGCCCATTCTCGATCACTTCCGCCAGCGTGACCCGTACTCACCCGCCTCCCCGGACGCAGTCGATCAGCCGGCGCCTTGCCCTCGACGAACCCCCTTTTTTGGAGTCCGCATGCCCGATTCACCGTCTACGCCCGCCCTCGATGACCCGCGCCGCCGGCTGGCGTGGGCGACGGTCGCGCGCGCCGCTCTCTCCCACGCCGAGGTCGTGCACGACCTTCTGCGCGCGCTCCCGGTCGAGGAGGTCACGTTCCGCCTCGACTCCGGCACCATCGCAGAGATCCCGGCGGGTGTGCGGGAGCAGGCCGAACGCGACCTCGACCGCGGGCACCGCTGCGGTGCCCGCTTCCTCACCCCCGACGACGACCAATGGCCCCGCGACTGCCTGGCAGGGCTCGATGCGCCCGGCACGGGCACGACCAGTCCGCTCGGGTTGTGGGTCCGGGGCAGCGCGCGCCTGGACCTGTTCACTCGGTACCGGGTCGCGGTGGTCGGGGCGCGGGCCGCCACCGGCTACGGCATCCAGGTCACCGCCGACTTCGCCGGCGATTTCACCAGCAGGGGCTGGATCGTGGTCTCCGGGGGCGCGTTCGGTGTCGATGCCGCCGCGCATCGCGCCGCTCTGGTGCGCCAGGCACCCACGATCGCGGTTCTGGCCACCGGCATCGACCGCGCCTACCCCGCTCCCCACGCCGACCTGCTCGACCGGATCACCGAACACGGGCTACTCGTCTCGGAATATCCACCCGGCACCCACGCCGCGAAAGAACGGTTTCTCCAGCGCAACCGGCTGGTCGCCGCCTTGTCGCGGGCCGTGGTGATCCCTGAGTGCGGACTGCGCAGCGGCACCCGCAACACCGCCCGCTGGGCCACCACACTCGGCCGGCCCGTCTTCGCCGTGCCGGGGTCGGTGTTCTCCGCGGCCTCGGTCGGCTGCCACGACATGATCGGCACCGGCACCGCGCGCCTGGCCACCGGCGCCGCCCAGGTCATCGACGCCCTCACCACCGAGCCTTCCCCCTTGTAGGGCTGGCCGCGCCGGAGCAGGCGATACCGGCCGCAGTCGGCGCTCGTCCCCTCGAAAATTCCTGATATCGGAGGTCATTGCTGTGCCCGACACCCACCCCGACACCCTGACTCGGACCGACTACGACCGGCTCGAACACCTCGGCATGGCCGGTGCTGTCACCGCTTTCACCGACACCACCACCGTCGACCGGTGGCGCGACCTGTTCCCCGGATGGAAGGCCCGGCACTGGGCTTACGGCGACACCGACGGGGTGCTGCGGCTGGCACCGGTCAACGTCGCCCGCCGAAGCGCCGATCGCGCCGCGGCCTGACTGCTCCAGTTCCGTCCCGGCATGGGTGGTGCACCACGTACCCGGTGGTGCACCAACCGCCTCGTATCCCACGTAAGGAGACTGCTTTGAGTTCGACCACTCTCACCGTCGTCACCGACCCCGACGAAACCCCCGATGACACCCAGACCGCCGCACGGGAGCCGGTGACACCGCGGGCGGAGGCCGCCTACCTGTCTCCGGGCGAGGTGGTGATCGCCGACAATGTCCGCAAGACCTTCGATCTCGCCGATCATCCCGACGAGGTGGCCTCGATCCGGGAGTTCGGTGTCGGGTTGCCGATCCGGGCCGAACGCGGACCCGACGGCACCGTCTACGCCATCGACGGACAGTTGCGTGTGCTGATCGCCCGCGAGGTCGGGCTCGACCACATCCCGGTATGGATCGTCGACACTCCCGCCGGTGTCGATGACACGGAGCAGCGGATCCAGCGGGCGTTGATGCAGATCAACCTCAATGACCGCCGCGTCCCTTTGAGTGCAGGGGATCGGGCGGCCGGGATCGCGCAGATGCTCGACCTCGGCGCCTCGCTTACCCGCGTGGCGAAAGGATTGCAGCGCAACCGCGCCGAGATCCGCAAGTCCGCGGCCGTGGGCCGCTCGGAGGCCGCGAAAGAGCTGCTCGGTCGCCGCCAGTACAGCCTCGACCAGCTCGCCGTGATCGCCGAATACGAAAACCTCGGCGACACCGACGCCGTCGAACGCCTCACCCAAACCCCGAGCTACAACTTCACCTACCTGCGTAACCGGATCGACGCCGACCGCACCGAAACCCGCAACCGCCTCCACGCCGCCCTCCCCTACGCCGCAGCCGGGTTCGGAGTCCTCACCACCGAACCCGACACCAGCGGCGACGACGCCTATATACCGGCCAGCATGCTGGCCACCGCCGACAATGGCGAGGTCGATGAGACAGCGATCTTCGCCGACGCGACCCGGTGGGTTGTCTATCTCAGCGTCGTGGAGAACGCACTGCTGGTCGACCGCGACACCGGCGAGATCGTCGACCGCGCAGAGGTCGACTGGAACACCCGCCGGGACAGTCACACCTCACCCGGCGAGGGGTTGCGGCATGCCGACACCGTCGAATACGCCGACCGGTGGACCCCGCACTACTACCTGCCCGCCCGCGAGCTCGCCGGTAGTGGCTTGCAGTACGCCACCGATCCAGCCGAAGCCACCCGTCTGGCCGCCGCACACACACTGGCCGAACGCGAACAAGCGCGCCAGGAACGGCGGATGGTGCGCGAACTCAACGTACGCGGCCAAGCCGCCAAGAACCGCCGCCTCGACAAGCTGCCGGAAATGGTTGCCAAGGCCACCCCGCCCGCGGGTGCGGCGGTCTTCCTCGCCCAGACCCGCGCCCACACCCTCGAAGGTAAAGCCCTCGACCTGACCGGCACCCTGCTCGGGCTGCCCGCCGGCCGCGATGCTCTGCTCGCCGCGATCGAGACCGCCTCGCCGAACCGGGCCACGACCATCCTGCTGGCGATGGAACTCGCCGACCACGAAACCGATATCGACAAAACCCTGTGGCGCCACAGCACCTCGGCCACCGACCGGTACCTGCGCTACCTGGACGCGATCGGACCCGACTACGACTTCGCGCTCGTCGATGTCGAGCAGGCCGCCGTCGGCGACATCGACCACCACGACATCGATATCGCCGCCTGACTCCGAGGCTCCGATCACGGGGCTCCGCCGCGCGCCGGCCGCTTCCTCACGGAGCTCGGCCGGCGTGCGGCGTGGCGACGGCACTGTCCTGCTCACCGATACCGGGACTCTCCGTCCCGGACCTGCGAAAGGTTCTGTCGAATGCCACGTCCGGACTCGATCGATCTCTGGTTCCCTCTGGGCGAGGTCTTGGTGGTCGCCGAACACACGATGGCCGCCACCGCCCATTCCCGGTGTCCCTACGCCGACGATGCCACCCCGACTGCGCCGTCACTGATCTGGACGAAGAACGACGGCACCTACCTGTGGAGCAACGCGATCCCCCGCCAGCCCCGCGACCCGTCGGACCCGGACTCCGATCCGAGGGTGGTGCACGCGCTGGGCTGGGGGCCCGGCACCGGGCCCCCAGCGATCGGCTCCACACCGGTCGGTGGTGACGACTTCCACGAACACATCGACATCACCGAAACCCATACCGGCGGGCACACCCTCATCGGGTTGATCCGCGAATACAGCACCGACAACGGCTCGCTGGTCATCACCGCCATGCCCGGCCGCTTCGAAATCTCGCTCACCACCACCGGCCCCCGAGCGGCCAGCCGTCGCCGGCCGCGGCGGTAACCGGTGACCACGGCGGGGTGGGTGCAGGCCCCGGAAGGGGGTACACAGGACCGCACCCACCCACGCCACACCGACACCGAACCGGAAAGGGGGAGTCACGGTCGCATCGGCGGGTGCGCCACAAGGAGACGAGAAATCGAGGTCCAAACCCCCGCAACCCCCTGACGCACCAGCCACCATAACCTCCCAAGACACGGACCGGAAGGGTAATCCTGGACGCCGCCTCTCCTACCCGGACTGCCGCGGCGTAGAAGTCGCCGTCAGCTGGGCAGTCGATCAGGGGTGTGTTCGGGCGGCAGCCGGATACTGTCGTAGGGCACCCACTGCCGCACAGTGATCGTCTCCAGCCGGTTGGCGGTAGAAAGTTCCACAGCGATCTCGGCGTACCACGCGGTGGTCCGGCCGAGCCGGGACCTGGCCCACGCGTGCTGGGTTGCCGGGATCCACTCCTCACCGAACCGGGGATCCACGCTCGCGGCCAACTCCCCCAGCCCAGGCCCCATCACCCGCCGCCGTGGCTGCTGCGGCGGGACCCAGAGTTGCGGGGGTCGGCCTGCACCGGCCGCGGCCGCGCCAGCCTCCGCACCACGGAGGGTCCGGACGCCGTCATTGCCCGCTCGCCAGCGGTGCATGGTCTTCGCCGGTGGTGGATGCCGGTGCCTGCACTGTCCAGGTCGTGCGCCCGCCGGCGGTTCCCGACAGCGCCAGTTGTGTGCGCCGCAGCAGGCCGTGCCGTGCGAGGGTCTCGACCTCGAGGTGTAGCTGGCGGATCCGGCCTCGCCCGGCCTCCAGCCCGGTGTAACCGGTCACGCGGGAGCGCAGTAACAGATCGGGGTGCGGCCAGTCCGGTGCGGTCACCAGCACCACGGTGTCGTGGCGGTGAGCGCGCGGCGACGATCCGCGCCCGCGCCGCTGTCACCGCCGCGGTGTCGAGCACCACCACCCCGAGCCCATCGCACAACACCGTCGCCACCCCGACCGGATCGGGACCCGGGTCCCGGATATGCGCCAGCCGCGCCAGCACACCACCCATTTCCGCGACCGCCAGCAACCCTAGCCGGGCGGCCCCGGCCACCGCGGCCCACTCCCCCGCCGCCGTCACCCCGGCGAGTAATCCGGCCAGTAACGCCCCGCTCCCGACGCACGCCACAACGCTGCCCCGGGCCAAACCGCCGTGGGGTAGGACCGCGCCCAACCCTGGACCGATATCGATCACCGAACCGGCCACCGGGCCCAGGGAGGACGGCTCGGTCGCTGCCGTCTTGCCACCCACCTTTCCCGGAATCTCAGCGATCCGGGCCCGCAGACGCATCAGCTCATCGGCACGACCCGACCGGGGCGGGCGCACGCCCACCCGGCTCACCACCACCCATCAACTCGAACATACATTCGAAATGATGACACAGGGCGACTCCCGGTACCAGCACCCCCATCCGAACCGCCCCCGTTTCACAGCAGTGCGCAGAACGCGACATCGTCCAGGCGATCGGTCACCCGACCCAAGCTCGCACGCCGACCTGCCCCGCTGGACCGGCGCGACCGACCGGCTCCCTGAGCGCGGACAGAGCGGATAACCACCCAAGCCCCCGGTCTCGTTCTCCCATTCTCCCTGTCGGGCGCAGGGCCACCACGCCGCGTCAGCAGTGGCGGGTCGCGGCGTGGTTCCGGGTACCCGCGATCACCGAAGAGGTAGGTCCAATAGGGCCGTACCGGGGTTTGTCATTCGATTTGCCCACCACCGAGTTGAAGGAGCATGCTCATGCAGGGAGACACGACCCTGACCGTGATCGGGAATCTGACCGCCGACCCGGAGCTGCGGTTCACCCCCACCGGTATCGCGGTCGCGAATTTCACCGTCGCGTCCACGCCACGGTATTTCGACCGCGCGGCCAACGAGTTCAAAGACGCCGAGCCGCTGTTCCTGCGCTGCACGGCCTGGCGCGACACCGGGGAGAACCTGGCGGAATCGCTGACCCGCGGGGCACGCGTGATCTTGTCCGGCAGACTCAAGCAGCGCCGCTGGCAGACCCCCGAAGGCGACAATCGCAGCACCGTCGAACTCGAGGTCGACGAACTCGGCCCCTCCCTGCGGTATGCCACCGCCACCGTTCAGCGTACCAACCGCCGCAGCACCAACCGCGACGCCACTGCCGGGGCACCCGAAGCCGGGTCGGCCCAGCTCGTCGGGGCCACCGCCGGTGGCGGGGACGCATGGGGCGGCAACGCATGGAATACCGCCGCGGGATTCTGACCAACCTGTGCGCTCAGCACGAAGGGCGGTCCGGTCGTCATGCCAGCGCCTTGGGCGTACCAGGCGCGTACCGAGCATGAGAAAGGAGAGTTGATGTCTGCGTTCATCGTCGGCAACGAACATATCGACATACTGGTCAATGCGATCGCGCAGTACGGCGTGGCCGGGCAGGGTGCGGGGCGGACCGTGTTTCGCAATCTGGGTCAGATGTTGTGGGACGAGAACGTCTGCTCGGTCGATTACCGGTACCGGGAGGACAACCCTCGCTCCCGCTATGTCCTGCACACCACCGAGGGTGAGCTCGACGCGCTGGCGGTGCTCAAGGCCGCCCACTGCTACGAGTACCAGTCCTGCGAACACCCCGAGTGGGACGACAGCCAAGCCCGGACGTGGATCACGCGGCTGCGCGAGGCGATCTATGCCGAACAGCCGGACTACGCCACACCAGTACCGGGCCACTACTCGGGCCACCTGGTGCCCGCCTATCAGCTCCACGTCGAATACCAGCAGTGGCTGTGGCCGTTCGCCCGACTCGAAGACGCCGTGACCCGCCCTACCGACGCCGAGGCGCAATACCGCGCATCCGTCTCCGCTTGAACCGGAGTCGACGGAAATAGGCGCAGACCGCGCCGCCGCCGCGCCGGTTGCGACCGTGGTGGGGTGAGCGGAGGGTGCGGGGTGGGCTGGCCGGCTGCCCCGCCTTCCTGAGTGCTACCAGGGCGCGGTCCCGCCACGGCTTCGGGCCCGCGCCCGGTCACCACCGAATTTCCCCGGGCGCCTCCTCTCGGCGGTCCGTGCCGGTTCGCGGGCAGTGCGCGGGAAATTCGGTGCCGCCCGCGGGGGCGCCTTCCCTGCGCCGTGTCGGGCCCGCGCCCTGGTCGAGTCGCACTCAGGCGGGTCAACCGACCAGCCACCCAGCCCCGTACCAGGGGTGCGTGCGCGTTGCGTACGTGCCCAGTGGTGCGGGGCTGCGTCGTTTCTCCTACCAGTCAGGAGCCCTGTAATGACCGCGACCCTCGCCACTCCGTCCCCCGCTACTCCGACCCTCGCCACCGTCGACCTCACGCTGTCCCCCTTCGCTTATGCGGTGTGGGATGTCGACTACCTGCTCGACACCGATCCACGCCGCGCGCGCCGGGTATTCGCCGAGGCGCTCACCTCGGCCTCGGCCGCGGAGCGGGCGTTTCTGGAGCAGGTCGCCGACATGCTGACCCGTAACCGGTGGCCGGTCGCGGCACGCCAGCTCGGCTGGCTGGCCAAGAGCCGCCCCGAACTGCGCGACATGGTCATCCACTACACCACCGACACCGACCCGGGCCTGCACTTCCCCGCTATGCCCCGCATCAGCGAAGCGCCGATCGAGGCCACCGAATGGGTCCGCCGCTCGATCCGCGAGCAACACGACCGCGACCGCCTCACCGCCACCCCGTCCGAACTCACCGACAAAGCCCGGCTGCGGCCCGAGGCGCTGGCCTACCGCCTCGCTCGCCGACCCCGACGGTTGCCTGCCGGGATGGTCGATCTGCGTCATCGTGGTCGAGACCGCCGTACCGTGCTCCGCCGCGAGGCCGAGTTCGCTGCCTACGCCGCGACCCGGCTCTACGCCATCGACCACGACTTCGAAGCCGCCGACGCGGAGGTGGTGGCGGACCCGCGGAAACCGGCCGACGCGGTGTGGGCGCACGTGCAGGCCGGGCTGTGGGACCGCTCCTACTACCTGCACGTCGCGCAGAACTACACCGACCGCGACCGCGAACTCCTCGACCCCGAACCCCCGGCCACCGGCGCGACGCGCGCGCGGTCGGGTCGCCACACCGCACTCGACGACCAGGCCACGCAGTACCTGCGCGCCCACGGCAGCGACCCGGGGATCAGTGAGGAACGTCGCGACCGGCCGCGTCGCCGTCCCGCCGCTCGCGGGTATGTGCGGGTGCTGGATCAGAATCGGCTCGCCCAGAAACGCACCGGAATTCCGACCCCCAGCGACTACGACGAGTTCCGGCCCTACAGCGAACTCGACGCACCCGAAACCACCTGGGAAGGCTCCGGGCTGGATTACGACCTCGCCGCGATGGTGCCCTACCTCGGCTGGCCGTGTGTGAACTGCTGGATCGACCGCGCCGACATCGACCGCCGCCCCGTCCACCAACGCGTCGGCCGCCTCGTCAGCGACGACGGGCTCTGCGATTTCTGCCGCGACGCCGGACACCCCGGCATCCCGCCACTGTCTGCGCCGTGGACCGGCCGCGACTTCGTCGAATCCCGCTGCGCCTACATCGCCACCACCTACCCGCGCCAGGCGCGCGCACTGCTCGACCGCATCCGCGCCGCCGCCGCCAACTCGGGACCGACCTGGCGACTGATCACCCGTTGGATGGCCACCCACCTCGACGGGCCCACACCCACCCCACGCTCCGCCGCACGCACTTCGGCGTCGCGGCCGCGTCGCTCGTCCGCGCTCGGCGCGGGCCAGCGCATCGGCCGCTGCGACGGCTGCGCCCGCAACGGCGTCGTCCACGCCGACAACCTCTGCACCCAGTGCCGCGTCGACCTCGGCGTCGCTGCCCCACGCGAGCGTACGAGCAGCGCAGCCTGACCCAGTTTCCTTTCTTCCCTTCGACTCCGGTCCGCCGCGGTGTCCACTCCCGCGGCGGACCGGCCGCCAACCGACACCTCCCCCGTCTGTCAGGAGTCTTGTGCGACGCCGACTCAACTTCCTCGCCGCCCTACGCCCCTCGCGCACCGCGCCCACCGCCGCGGCCCGTCGGGTCCGTGTGTTCTGCAACAACGACCGGGACATCCTCGACGGTTACCAGCCCGAGGCCCACCTTGTGCTCGCCTACACCCTCACCGCTCCCACGGCGTGCTCCGATTCCCAGATCCTCGAGTGGGTCTTCGCGATGTTCAACGACCACCCCCTCGACGCGGACGACGAAACACACACCCGCGCCTGGTACGACAGCGGACTACGGTCGCTGTCCGTCGGCGACGTCGTCGCGATCGACGACAACTTCTACGCCTGCGCGTCTATCGGCTGGATCCCGATCGAACCCCGCTGACGCCCGCGCACCCGGCACGCGCCGGGTCGTCACCGAGTTCCAGGGCACGGATACGGAACACGCTTCCGCATCCGTGCCCTCCACCCCACACCATCCACCACACACCCACCGCCCCTACCCCTCACTCACCCCCAAACCCATCGCCCCTCTACACCCCCTCGCGCCCCCACCACCCCTCCTCCACACATTTTCAACAAGCAGACCTCTTGCATTCAGGATTGCAATCTGATAACGACCAGCGCATTCGCGGGAATTCACGCAATTTGCGTGAATTCCATGCCTTGTAAAACATTTCCCCCGGGGCGCTGACTGAGTATATGACCGCCACGCTACACAAGGTCGCTGCAGGAAACGGATATCAGTATTACCTGCGAAATGTCGCCGCCAACGACAGGGAGTCGCGCGGCCGGTCGACCCTGTCCGACTATTACTCCGCACACGGGGAGTCCCCCGGGGTCTGGCACGGCACCGGTTTGGCCGCATTGCGGCTGTCACCTGGCGAGGAAGTCACCGAGGAACAGATGAAATCGCTGTTCGGGTTGGGGCGCCACCCGAACAGCGATCTCATCGAAGCCGAGATCTACGACGAGCAAATCAAGCTCGGCGCCACTCACCAGGAAGCAGCGAAAGAGGCCGACAAGGAATCGCGTTTAGGCAACCCTTTTCGTTTCTACGGTGGCGTTTCCGAGTTCCGGAAACACTGCCAGGCCGCGTTCGAATCCTATAATTCGCTACGCGGAGCCGACCCCCGGGACCCGATTTTCGAATCGGAACGGGAGTGGATTCGCACCACGGTGGCGACCGAGATGTTCACCGAACAATACGGTCGCCTCCCCCTCAACGACCGCGAACTCTCCGGTTGGGTCGCCGTCAACTCCCGGCTGACCACCGCCGTGGCCGGGTTCGACATCACGTTTTCTCCGGTCAAAAGTGTGTCGGCATTGTGGGCCCTGGCCCCCAGAAACGTTGCTGAGCGGATCGAGGCCGCGCATCAGGCGGCGGTCGACGATGCCCTCGCCTGGCTCGAAGACCACGGGATCTACACCCGGTTGGGCCGCAACGGAATACGGCAGGTCGATGTCGAGGGCCTGGTCGCGGCCCGATTCACCCACCGCGACAGCCGCGCCAGGGACCCGGACCTGCACACCCATGTGCTGATCGCCAACCGAGTCCGCCCCGCCGATGGCCGCTGGCGCACCCTCGACGGGGCCGCGATCTACCGAGTCGTGGTCACGGTCTCGGAGATCTACAACACCCGCCTCGAACACCACCTCCAAGACACAGTCGGTGTCGAATTCGCCGAACGCCATGGCCACGTCACCTCCAAACGCCCCATCCGCGAAATCATCGGCATCCCCGTCGAGTTGATTACGCACTGGTCGCGCCGCGATACCGCAATCACCGAACGCCTCGCCGACCTCGCCGCGGCATTCCAGCATGAGCACGGCCGCGAACCGATCGCCACGGAAATGTACGGTTTGGCCGACCGCGCGACCCTGGAAACCCGACCCCCAAAACACGAATCTCGTTCGCTAGCCGAGCAGCGCCGCGACTGGCGCACCGAGGCACTCGAATTGCTGGGCGGTCGAGTTGCACTCGCGGAGATGCTGCAGGCGGTGTCCGATCCGCTCCATCCGGCGCGACGACCGTTGACACCCGCACAGATGGCAGCAACCGCGCAGCGGGTTCTCGACGTGGTCGCCGAGCAGCGTTCCACCTGGCGGATTCACCATGTGCGGGCCGAAATCGAACGCCAGCTCCGCGGGAGAATCGCGGGTCGCGACTGGGCACACACCACCGAAACCGTACTGGCCGAGACCCTGTCACCGGTGCGGGTGATCGCCGCCGACGACCCCGAAATCGCAGAACAGCCCGTACTCGGGCGCGTCCCGGCGGCGTTACAGCGCCGTGACGGGGCCGGCGTGCACACGGTCGCCGGCACTCGTCTGTACACCTCCGCGGCCGTGCTGGCGACCGAGCGTGCGTTGATCGCGTTGGCTGCCCAGCCAGGAGGGCGTCAGCTCGCGCTGGGCACCGTGGCCGAGGCGGTTCGCCACTACAACGAGGCCAATCCGGACCGGCCACTGAACGCCGGTCAGGTGGCGGTGATCGAAGGGTTCGCCACCTCGGGGATGCGGGTGCAGACCGCGAACGCGCCGGCCGGGGCGGGGAAAACGACGGCGATGCGGGTGCTGACCGACGCCTGGAGCCGCGACGGAGGCACCGTGCTCGGGTTGGCGCCGACCGCCTCAGCCGCGGCGGTGCTGGCGGACTCGATCGGCGCACGGGTGGAAACGGCCGACAAACTCCTCGACGTCCTCTCCCGCCACACCTCGATCCCGGCCGATCCGGCTGCCGATCGACCATACCCACCCCTGCTACCGGAGTGGGTGCTCGAGATCGGGCCGGACACGTTGGTGATCGTCGACGAGCACGTCAAGGTCGGCAATCTGAAACGTCTTCGGCTGCTGCGGTTCCTCACCGACCGCGGCGCGACGGTGCGCTGTATCGGCGACGATCACCAGCTCCCGGCGATCGAGGCCGGCGGCGCAGATGCCGATATGGTCGCCGCCGCACCCGAACACACGCTCTCGTTGACGCATGTGGTGCGGTTCGCCTCCCGCGCCGAATCCGCGGCGAGTCTGCGATTACGCGACGGGGCTGCGGCCGCGCTTGGCTGGTATCTGGACAACGACCGCATCCACGCCGGGCACACCGGCGCCACCCACGATGACGCCTACACCGCCTGGATCGCCGATCACCGCGCGGGTCGGGAGGCGATCATGCTCGCCGGAACTCATGATGTGGTGGCCGCGCTCAATGCCCGCGCCCGCGCCGATCACCTGGCCCGTGCCGGTGCTGATCCGGGTGCGGAATGTGTGCTCGCCGACGGCTTGTGCGCGTCGGCCGGGGACATCATCCGTACCCGCCGCAACAATCCTCGGTTGCGTGTCGGGGACCGCGATTGGGTGCGCAACGGCTACGCCTGGACCGTCACCGCCGTTTACCCCGACGGCAGCCTGACCGCGACCCACCGCCGATCGGGCGGCACGGCGGGGCCGAGTGTGGAGTTGCCCGCCGAGTATGTGCGCGAATCGGTGCGGCTCGGATACGCGACCACGATCGATTCCGCGCAGGGAATCACCGCCGACACCTGCCACGTCGCACTCTCCGGCAGCGAATCACGACAGCAGCTGTACGTCGCGCTCACCCGCGGCGTGCACGCCAACCATGCCTACGTGCCCACCGCGCTCGACGGCGCGGAGGGATCGTTCTTCAGCTTCGCCGCGGTCCATCCACGCACCGCCGTAGAGCACCTACTGGCGATCCTCGCCCGCGATGGCGCCCAGAAATCCGCGCACACGATGCTCCGCGATGCCACCGACCCGCACCAAAGGATCGGCCGCGCCCTCGACATTTTCCTCGACACCGTCGGCGTCGCCGCCGAAGAAACCCTCGGCCAAGCGGGCCTGGACCGAATCGACGCCGCTGCCGAACAGATACATCCACATCTGACCGATGCCCCCGCCTACCCGGTGCTGCGCCAGCAGTTGGCGGTCCTTTCGCTGTCGGGCCGCGACCCCGTCGAGGCACTGGTCGACGCAGCGGCGGACCGCGAACTCGATACCGCCCACGATGTCGCCGCCGTCCTACACTGGCGCCTAGCCCCCGCAACCGACACGTCCGGCGCCAGCCCGCTGCCGTGGATCAGCCCACCGCCCAGGTCATTCACCGACACCGAGCTCGCGGACCATGTACGCGCCAGGTGCCGGATCGTGGCAGATCTGGCACGCCGGGTCCACGCCGAGGCGTTCGGTTGGACCACGGTCTCCGCGCCGGCATGGGCGCGGCCACTGCTGCCCAACGAACCGGAGCTGGTGGCGGATCTGGCGGTATGGCGGGCGGCATTGCATATCGACGACACCGATCCCCGTCCCACCGGCCCGACGCGTTTTGCCCGCAACGAACACGACTATCAGCACCTGCTCGATGAACGGGTCACCGAGGGCCCCGGCGATATCGACACCCCCGCGAAGCGGTGGGCGCCGCTGGCCGAGCAGATCGAACCCCGCCTCACCGCCGACCCGTACTGGCCGGTGGTCGCCGCGCATCTCGATACCGCTCGCCGCGCCGGCATCGATATCGAGTCCTTCCTCACCGCTGCATCCGCGCTCGGCCCACTACCCGACGAGATGCCCGCCGCCGCGCTCTGGTCGCGCATGAATCTGGACACCACCGTCTCAGCCCCCTCAGGATCGACCGGTTTGCGGCCGGGCTGGGACGAGGCGCTCACCGGTGTTCTCGGTGACAACCTCGCCTCCGGGGTGCGCGCTGAGGCGGGCTGGCCGCGCCTGGTCGCGGCCGTCGACCTCGGCACCAGCGCCGGATGGGCGGCCCACGACCTGCTGTCCGCCGCACACGACCTACTGTCCGCCGCCCGAACCGGGGCCGAACCCGCACTCGCAGTCCCCAACTTGGTCACCGCCCTCACCTGGCGCATCGAATTGCTCCTCCGCCCCACCCCGACCGGCGACACAACCGACCCGTCGGCCTGCAGCGACCCCCTCCACGACACAACACCACCCGAGGGGCACGCCACCACCGGGGTCGGACCACACGCCGATCACAGGACCCGAGACCCAGTTCCGCCCGATCCCGGCTCCGGCGAACCCCCGCCGCAGAAGCCGCCCGCCGAGACGTGCTCCAGGGACCCCGACACCGGCAACTTGCAGAGAGAAGGAACCATGGCCGACGACACCCGCAGACCCGGTGAAACCTCGGTCGAACCGGACTCCGAACGCACCCCCACCGCAGACGGATCAACCACTGGGTCGGAGTCAGAGGATCTCCCAGAAGGAGTCCGGCGGGTGACCGCATTGTTCGCCTCCGGAAACCTAAACGCCGGCACCCGCGCCCTCAACGACGTCCCGGAACAACATCGCGCCACCATGCGGCGAGTAGCAGAGATACTGCACGCGCACGCGTTCCCTATCGCACGCGCCCGACTGAAATGGGCCGCCGAACAATATCCCGACCTCCGAGCAACCATCCAAGCCTGCACACCACACACCGACCCCGGCCTCTACCGCCCAGACCGCAACCACGACGGATGGCAACCCCCACACGACTACCGCCGCTGGACCGACCCCAGCCGACAGTCCCCACCAGATCCGCGACGAAACCGCCCCGACAGCGCCGACCGCTACTTCGACAACCGACCCGACCTCACCGATCCCTGGGCCGGCGACCGCATCCCGCGAACCGAGGAACGCGACAACGGCGACAGAACACAACGCCCCGACGCAGTGACCGCACGCTGGGCCGGCGACCGCCGCTTCGACCGCGAAACGGGAGCAGGTCGAACAAGGGGGCCGGACGGTTCGGTCAGCCTGCCTCCTCTGCAAGACCCGGCGCCGTATGGAAGCGGCGGCGTGGACCACGAGAGGATCCTCCTCGATACCGTGCGCGACCTACCCTGCGTCGAGTGCGGAATGGAGCGCGCGCTCGCTGATCACACGCCGCGACCAGACCACACTATCCGCACCGACTCTCACGACGACGGGCTCTGCGGGGATTGCCGCGACACCGGTATCCCCGGCATTCCGCCCCATCTTCCCGGCGAACGCATCACCGCCCGCGCCGCTCACTTCGCCGCCACCCGAGCACCGACCGAGGTCCTGGCGTTCCTGCGCCGCGACTGGACCCGACTGCCACTCAGCGACAAGTTCGCCCTCAGCGACTGGGTTACCCGCCACGGACTCGCCGCCGCCGGCCAGCCAAACACCGGCCAAGAAATCTCCGAACCACCACACCACCCTGACAACGACGCCGAACTCCATGCACCCGAGAGCACCGCCGACAATCCGCTGCTCATGCTGACCGACGAAGATCTGATGGAACGCATCGCAGCGTTGCAGCAGCGTCTCGCGCTAACCGACACCGACACCGAGTTGTTCAACCCGCCCGCATTCCGGCGCGGCAGTAGCGCCGACACTGACGCTGCGGTCGAAGGTCATCGCGCCACTCAGGTCGCAATCTGCGCCGCCCGCGCCGCCGATCGCGACCTGACCGCTGCCACCCGCGCAGTACACGCGGCCGGCAGCGCACTGCAGACCGCTCGCACCGAACTCGAGAACATCCCCACCGGTAAGCAGGACGACCGCCGCGCGCTAAGCGCCCGTGTCGATAGCCTCCTCGCCGCACAGCGCGATGCTGCCGACACTCGCGATTCGGCCCGAACCGCCGCGCGCGACGCCACTCGCCGCGCCCTGCGCCTCGCCGGACCACCCGACCGATGGGATAGCGTCCTGGCCCGCCCGACCCCCAGCCCGGTGCTGATTCTCCCAGCTGCAGACCCAGTCGAGGATGCCGATGTCGCTCGTGAAATACAAGACCGCACCAGCGATATCGAGCGCCGACTGGCCGAGATGCACGACGAACAACAGCGCCGCGCGGGACTGACACCCGACCAGCTCGAGACCGAACAAAAGTTCCGACGCCATCAACCGATCAGCCCCGACACGGCAGACCTCACCGAACCTGAGACCGGCCCTGCCCCCGCCGACGAACTAGGCCTGTGATCTCCCACCACCGACATCCGGGAAACGTCAGAGGATGGCGGCGTCACCGATGTTGCGCTGCATACTCCCTGCGTGCTCCGGCAACCGGGGACTGTGGATTTAAATCCACAGTCCCACTCGCCGACACGGTGCCACCGCTGAGACACTCCGGGCAGTGCGCGATGATCGTCGGTGATCGGAGGTTGCGGCCCGATCCAGCGCGGTGTCCCGCCCATGTAGCTTTGACCCGCTCCCCGTGGATGCGACCAAGCTGATCCGGCCCCCGAGTACGTGACCACCGTTACGAGGGTTGAGGCAGACTTGACCACCAGGAGGTCATGATGCCGAAATCGTATCCGCCCGTACTGCGTCGGCAGGTGTGTGTTCGCATGCGTTCCAGGGAACGCGTCGCCGAGATCGCAGCCGAGACGGGTATCTCCGAGGCCACACTATTCAAGTGGAAGGCACAGACCCTGGTCGATGCCGGAGTCCGCGAAGGCGTGCCGAGCGTCGAGGCCGACGAGTTGGCCTCAGCGCATCGCCGGATAGCTCAGCTCGAGGCCGAACTGAAACTCCCCAGGGATGCCTGCGAGTTGTTCGACGAGCAGGCGGAGATATCCCCAAGAGAAAGTACGCGATCGTCGAAAGACTGATCGCACGCGGTCATTCGGGCCGGGCGGCCTGCCGGATCGTCGGCCTGCACCGCGCCACCTTCTACCGACGGCGCAAACCCTCACTGTCCACACGGACATTACGCCGGACGGTCGTGGCCGACGAGATCGGCAGGATCCATCTCCGTTCCCGCGGCACATACGGGCGTCGGCGAATCCAGGCGGCGTTGCTCAGCAAGTGCGACATGGTGTTCAACCACAAGCTGATCCATTCGATCATGAGCGAACTGCGGCTTTCCGGTCTTCCGCGGCAAAAGGGACGAAAACCCAACCTTCTCGGCGTCCACACGTCGTCGGACCTGGTGAACCGCGTGTTCACCGCCGATCGGCCGAACCGGCTGTGGTGTTCGGACATCACCGAACATCCCGCGCGTGACGGAAAGGTTTACTGCTGCGCGATTCTCGACTGCTTCAGCAAGCGGATCGTCGGCCGATCGTTTTCCACGATCCCGGATACCGCGTTGGTCAACAACGCGGTGAACATGGCTGTGCGGGAACGCGCGAAATTCCATGGGGCGATTCTGCAGGCCGACCACGGCGTGCAGTTCAGGTCCTGGTCGTTCGGTGAAAACCTGCGGTAACACAACCTGGTTCCCTCGATCGGCACCGTCGGCGACTGCTTCGACAACGCCGCTATAGAGGCGTTCTGGGGACGGATGCAAACAGAACTACTGGACACCAGGAAATGGGCCACCAGCCTCGAACTCACAGCCGCGATGGCCGACTGGATCGACAACTTCTACAACACCGAACGTCGCCACAGTTACCTCGGCCACATCAGCCCTGACGAGTATGAAACACTGTGGCACGCTATCCAGCCCGAGCCTCAACTCTCGTAACCCTGGCTCCCTTTCCAGGGGCCGGATCAAGTGGTCGCGTTATCGGGGACTGGTCGATTCTCTGGCCCAGACTTTCGCGCCGTTGACCCACGTCTCATCGACCGCGGGGGGTTCGTTCGAATCCAGCTCACCGTCGAGAACGACCAAGTCGGCGCGCTTACCCACAGTGATCGAACCTCGTTCGTTCTCCTGTCCCCCGGCGTAGGCGGCGCCGGCAGTGAAGGCATGGAGCCAGTCCTCCCTGGCCAGCGTCTGGTCGCCTGCGAGTGACGCCGCGCCGGTCCTGCGAATGGAAGCTGCCTGCATATTGAGAAGCGGCCCATATGGCATACAGGGGTCGTCCGAGGAGGCCGAGATGGTGATTCCGGCTTCTGCCATATCGCGAAAACGGAACGTATTGCCGTGGACGTGTTCGCCATGTGAGTCGAGGAAATTGGACATCATCTCTGGCATCCCAGGCTGAACGCTGGCGATAACCCCTAGCTCTGCCATATCTGAGATGTGCTTCGGGCTGCTGAAGAAGCCGTGTTCGACCCGGAAACGGTGATCATCGTCCGGCCGCGTGCGCGCGGCCTCGAGGAAGGCGGACAGCGTGTGATTCATTGCCACGTCACCGATCGCGTGGACCGCGACTCGGAAGCCGAGTGTGATCGCGTGGGCGAGCGCTTCGGGCATGCTCTCGTTGAGGATGCCGGTGTGACCGTGGTCGGCGGAAAAGGCCGGAACCTGGCCGCCGTCGGCAAAGAACTTCACCGGACCGACGCGATACCACTCATCCCCCTCCCCGGTGGCGGGGCCATCGATTCGCCGGTCGCGGTTATCGGAGAACAGGAACTTGGAGTGAGGCATTGCGAGTACCGATACCGGAAGCGCGCCCTTGGCGGCCAGCCTTCGATAGGCCGCCTCTGCTTCGGGACTGCATGCCGCGTCGTGGATCGCAGTGATGCCCTCCTGAAGGAAGGCCCTCGCCCGGGTGGCAAGTGCATCGTCGTACTGCTCAGGATCGTCGAAGCCTTCGATCGAAGCGGCGTAGGCCGGGCCGAACGCGCTCTCGTACAACGCTCCCGTCAATCGTCCTCTGGAATCGCGTGTTCGCAGCCCGCCGCGCGGGTCTTCGCTCTCCTCGGAGATGCCAAGGATGTCGAGTCCTCGCGAGTCTACAACTCCGTCATGGCATGAGGTGTGCCCGATCATGATCGGTCGATCGAATCCGAAGCTGTCGAGCAGGTCGCGATCGATCGGCAAGAACCCCCACCAGTTCGCTCCGCGAATCCACGGTGCGTCCGGCTCCGATTCAGCTTGACGAACGAGCGCCTGCCGCAGATCGTCAGGAGTTTGCACCGGCGACAGATCGACCCATCGCGGGAACAACGCCGATATGGAGAGATGGTTGTGAGCATCGATGAAACCGGGCAAGAGCCAGCGGCCGTTCAGATCGACAACGTTCGTCGAAGGAGCAGTATTCGCGGCTGCCAGTGCCCCATCACCGACTTCGACGATGCGCCCGCCTCGGATGCGGACCGTGGATGCGCTCGGTTGGCGTTTATCCATCGTCTTGACCCGCCCGTTGATGAAGAAGGTCTCATTGGGTGTTGTCGTCATGCTTCTTTCGCTCCAGGGGAATGACGGCGGCTGCGCAAATAGCAGCCCCTACTGTTTCAGTTCACCAGTTGGACACACTCTGCGACCTACACGGTGGTCGAAGCCTCGTTGGAAACGGAAACGCACACGGCGATCTCTTGGCACTCGAGGCACCCCAACTTGCCGTGCCGGTACGATGCGGATTTGACCTCGGCGAGATGCATTTCGACCTCAGTTCGCTTGTCGCACGTTGTCATCCGCGACGCGATCGATCCTCTATTTCAGACTCGATTGACCATTTTTCTACTCTCACCGAATCGAGTCGTCAAGAGGTACCAGCACGCTCGCGATCCACCGACTCCGATGCGCTGCGCGAGAGAGGTCTCGTGAGCCCCACGCCGCTGACCGACTCTCGCGAGGGCGCGTTCCGTGGACGAAGCGGCTCAGTCCCGACGGACGCCTCAGCCCGAACAGCGGAATTGGTAATAATCCGCGGTCGTCGGCGCCAGCGTTACCAAGTCTGCAGCGGCACGGCACCTCGCCGATGCGCACTCCTCGACCCGGTCGGCGACCACAGGAGTGGCACCCTGGCCCCTGCCAGCTGTGGCGAATACGCGCTAGCCTCCCCTGTTCGTGCAATTCCGGCACGTAGTGCCGGAATTGGCGAAAGGGTGCTCTGACCTGCGATAATCGATTTGCTTAAGACCAAAA
>NZ_JBHXMZ010000023.1:0-32404 GCF_042719915.1 Nocardia sp. NPDC058499
AACCCGCTGTTCGGGCAGCTGACGCTGCCCGAACAGCGAAAACAACCACCCCAAACCCGCCCGGACCGATCAGCACAAATCACGAAAAATCGAGGCTAGTTCGACTTGGCCGACGTGCTCGCGCGAACGACAGGGTGCGACTCGATAATCTCGTGGCGTGATGGTTCGCTGTTCAGCATGTACTGGAATGCCGCCTCCACCCAGTCAGAACCGGATACAAGCTCCAAGCGCTCAGCCTGCGCGTGCTGACGGCACCACAAAAGGAAGCGGCCCCCAACCCGTGACGGTTCGGTTCTCGATCCCCGTCCGCATGGTCAGGAAAGGCCGATCATTCCGGGCCCGTGGAACCCAGCAGCCACCTTGCTGGTAGCGGGCAGCGAGCGCTGCCCGCTACAGAGAAACAACCACCCCAAGCCCGATCGAACCTGACGATAGTCCTCAGCACAATCACGAAATATTGAGGCAATTCCCGGTGGGTGGAACGCGGGGGCTCCGCGCGCGGAGCCCCATGTTTACTCTTCTGGCTCAGCAGTTAGCACATCCGGTCCTCGAAGGGTAGATGACGTCCCTCACCGGTACCTCATTTGCGGCTGTGAATCTTCTGTTCCCCTAAATAATTGATGAGGTCGATATGCCGGCATCTTCTTCTCTGGTCACCCAGGCAATGGGAACCAGTGCCGCGGTGATGGTCTCGATAAGCCTGCTCTCGGTCGGCGCTGCCACCGCCGACACCGTCGTGCCATTGCCCGACGGCCAAAATCTCGGCTCCGGTGTATCAATCACGCGCACGGGCGAATACGCAACGATTTCTCCGTCGCTGGCAGGCAACGGAGTCGGCCGTGTCGCGTGGGTATCCGGGATTGCGCGGGCCGAAGTGAGTGTGACGCCGGAGGGAGAGGTCGGCCCGAACAGCGGACCGGTGAACGCGCCCGGTACGAACAACTCCTCCACCCACGGCGCATCGCAGCTGAACACCGGGTACATCGTGGGCTGTCAGGTGTCTATCGGCGAAGACGCCGTCTCGGCGGGCATGTCGGTGAGCGTCGATCCGAGCAGCGTCGGTGTGGGCGGCTCGGTCGGAATCAGCCTGGGCCCGGGGGAGGTCGGATTCGTGCAGATCGACTACCAAGACATAACCGGGCCGGGCGCCTATTCGATCGAGTATCGGGATATTGAATTGCAGGTCCAGGGTTGCGGCGGTTATGCCCAGGCGCGGGCCTATACGGTGGTCGAAATCATCGGGGACCACTACTCCAAGACCACGCTGTACGGCGCGCCGTTCAGTATCGGCTAAGACCGTGTCTTATGTGGCTGGTTTCGCCTTCTTCAGCTTCTTGAAGCAGGTCAGTGCTGCTGCCATGATCAGGAAGGCCAGGAAGTGAGATCCCTTGCGCTCGTATCGGATGTTGAGCCGGCGGTAGCCGGTCAGCCACGATATCGTTCGTTCGATCACCCACCGATGGCGACCGAGGCGCTCGGCGGACTCGATTCCCTTGCGGGCGATGCGAACTGCCATACCGCGGCGACGGTCCCACAGCCGCAGCTCGGGCTGGTCGTAGGCTTTGTCGGCATGCAGTTTCGCTGGCCGGCGTCGTTGCGGACCGCGCCGCGATTGCACCGCCGGGATCGCCTTCACCAGCGGTTTGAGTGCCTGCGAATCGTGGACGTTGGCAGCCGAAACCGCCACGGACAAAGGGATACCGTTTCGATCGGACAGCACGTGGATCTTCGAACCGGGTTTTCCCCGATCAACCGGACTCGGCCCGGTCAGACCGCCCCCTTTTTTGCTCGTACCGAAGCCGCGTCGATCACCGCACGCGACCAGTCGATCAAGCCTTCACTGCCCAACTCGTCCAGCACAGCGCGATGTAATCGACGCCAAACACCGACCTCGGTCCACACTGAGAACCGGCGATGCGCTGTCGGCACGCTGACCCCGAACGACGGCGGCAGCATCCTCCACGCACAACCGCTGGTCAGCACGTATACCACGGCTTTGAACACGGCCCGTTGGTCAACCGGCGCCGTACCGCCGCCCTGCTCGCGCTGCCGGAACTCCGGCAGCAACGGCTCCACCAACTCCCATAACTCATCCGGCACCAGACGCCGCGACAACTCATCCGCCACAACCGAACATCGTGCGACACAACCCATCCTGATGCTACCGAGACGAATCACAGCCACGTAAGACACGGTCTAAGCCCGCTAACCCTTCTCCTTCTTCTTTGATTTGAGGTACTTCAATGATCAATCGTAAGCATTTTGCGGCGGTCGGTGCGGCGGTAGCGGCGCTCGGCGTGTTGTCAGTCGGCCCGGCCGATGCGGACACTTTCGTGCCGTTGCCCGGCGGTGAGCTGGTGCAGACCTTGTCGGACGGGACGGTGGTGACGGTTCGTCTCGTGGGCGAATCGGCGACGATCAGCCCATCGATGGGTGCGACTCCGGTGCATCGCAATGCCTGGGTGTCGGGGTCGACGCAGATTGAGATCAGCGGCGCCCGGGGGGAGGTCGGGGGAACGGTGTTTCCGGGTTACACCGTAGGTTGCCAGGTAAATATTGTCGGCGGTGGAGCATCCGGTGGTGTGCAGGGGTCGGTGACCGGTGAGGGTAATGGGAATGGGAGTGTCGGTACCTCCGGTGGCTCAAATCTGTCGCTGGGCCCTGGACAGGCGAAGTCGTTCTATATTCTCGATCGGGAGCAGGCCGATGATTTCGGCGCAGAGTCGCACAAGGTCTACAACTATTTTGCAGGCAATAGCGGGTCGGTGACGTGGTCCGATGAGACCATCGGCCTGAACGGTTGTGCCGGCTACGCGCAAGCGCGTGCCTTCGTATCGGTAGAGGTGAGAACCGAAAGCGTTACCAGTATGGTAACTCTGTGGGGCCATCCTTTCAGTATTGGCTGATCCACCGTAGGCTACCGTATCGGACGCACGAAGCGATGGGCCAGAGGGACTGCTGCACGATCGGGTGACAGATCGGTTACGCGGCCTGACTGACCGGTGGGGTCATGATTGTCTCGTATTCGATCGGGGTCAAGCGGCCCAGGCCCGTCTGCCGGCGGCGCCGGTGGTAGGTCCGTTCGATCCAGGTCACGATCGCGATTCGCAACTCGTCGCGGGTGCGCCAGGAACGGCGGTCGAGAACATTCTTCTGCAGCAGCGCGAAAAAGCTCTCCATAGCAGCGTTATCACCAGCCGAGGCGACCCGACCCATTGATCCGACCATGCCGTGTCTTGCCAAGGCACGCACGAACTTTCGGCTTCGAAATTGACTGCCGCGATCGCTGTGCACGATACATCCGGCCACCTCGCCCCGGCGGGCCACAGCGTTGGCCAGAGCCCGAACGGCGAGCCGCGATTTCATCCGCGAGTCGATCGAATACCCGACGATCCGGTTCGAGTACACGTCCTTGATCGCACACATGTAGAGCTTGCCCTCACCGGCTTGGATTCCAGCAGTCGTCGCAACACGATCTGACGGTGGTGTTGGTGGCAGCACAGAAGTACACAGCCGAGCAACAGGAGGAGTTCTTCAAGGTCCTGGATCGAGGGGCCACGATCCGAGCCGCTGCTGCTGTCGCGGGAGTTTCGCCCGACGCCGGCTATCGGTGGGTACGCCGGGCAGGGGTCGCGACACCGCGTCCCACTCCACGGGTGTATTCGGAGCAGGAAAAGGCCGAGTTCTTCCGGCGGCTGGCGAAGAATCCCAACGTGTCAGCGGTGGCACGCGAGCTCGGTTTCACCCGGATCACCTGCTACAAGTGGGCGCACCAGGCGGGGATCTTCACCGGCAAGAGCGCCGATGCGCAGCGCCAGGAGTTCCTGCGGCTTCGCAAGGAGGGCAAGACACGAGCGCAGGCAGCAGCCGCAGTCGGTGTCGACAAGCGGTCGGCGCAGGACTGGGACAAGGGGATCCGGGTCTTCTACGGCGGGCGCGTCCACTCTGACGGCCGAGTTGTGAAATACAGTTCCCAGCAGATACTTGCTGGCGTGAAAACCCCGCGCACGACCTACATCCACGGTGAACGAGTCGACCTCGACCGGGTCGAGCGCGTCATCGACCGGCGCTATCTGAGCTTGCTCGAGCGTGAACGGCTGCGGGATCTGCACCGGGAAGGTTTGTCGATCCGCGCGATCGCCGTCGCGATGAAGCGGTCACCGTCCACGATCAGCCGAGAACTGCGCCGCAACACCGTCTCCGCACGCGGCTACATGCCTCATGCTGCCCACCGGGCATCGGTCCAGCGTCGGACGCGCCCGAAGCTGCCGAAGCTGGTGGCCGACACTGTTTTGCTGGAGTATGTCCAGACGCGGCTGAAGAAGAAGTGGTCCCCGCAGCAGATCAGCCACCGGCTGGTCAAGGACTTCCCGGACTCGGCGGAGATGCGTGTGAGCACCGAAACGATCTATCAAGCGATCTACGTCCATGCCCGTGGCGAGCTCAAGCGTGAACTCGCCCGCGGGCTGCGCCGGGGTCGCGCTGCCCGCAAACCCCGCCGCGATCCGAACTCGCGGAGCCGTCGATTCGTCGACCCGATGACCTCGATCGCCGAGCGCCCCGCCGAGGCCGATACTCGCGCCGTCCCCGGCCACTGGGAAGGTGATCTCATCATCGGCGCAGGCAGTCAATCCGCTATCGCCACACTCGTGGAGCGCTCCAGCCGCTACCTCGTCCTGGGACACCTCGGTGCAGAACGGACCGCCGAAGTCGTCCGCGACAGCCTCATCGCCGCCGTCACCGAGCTGCCCGGCACGCTCCGCCGCACATTGACCTGGGACCAAGGCGCAGAGATGGCCGAGCACCGCTCTTTCACGATGGCCACCGACATGCGCGTCTACTTCGCAGAGCCCGGCGCACCATGGCAGCGCGGCAGCAACGAGAACACTAACGGCCTTCTACGACAGTACTTTCCGCGACGCTCGGATCTGCGCGCCCACGATCCAGATGCGCTCCGCACAGTCGCCGAGGAACTCAACGGCCGTCCACGGAAATCTCTCGACTGGGATACACCAGCCGAACGCCTGGCTGCCTTAATTAACGCTTCATAGTCCAGCCGTTGCGACGATCGCTGGAATCCAAGCGGTACGGTGCTCGGTTATATCGCTGATCCACAACGTATTTGGCGACACGGATCGGATTTCCGAATGTGCGCATCCATTCGAGCATCCGCTCGTATCCGGAGTCGTCGGCCGGGAACTGCCGGCTGCCGAGTCGGCGTCCTTGGGTGTCGAGTACCGCGGCGTGGTGGGTGTCCTTGTGGGTGTCCACGCCACCAATGACCTCGACCTGTGTGTTTGCCATGTTTGTTGTGACCGTCCTCTCCACTCATCAGTGCGTCGGACGTGGGACCGGCCGGGCGGGCGGACAAGACGGTAACGGGAGCTCGCTGGCACAGGGTCCTATGAAGTCACGACGGCCCAGTCCGGTCCCACGCACGTGGCCCTGCCGCAGCGATCGACAGATCGCGCGAAGGGCACTCGGAGCGAGGCCGGTCAGACTTCAGGTCAGACCGCTCCGGCGGGGCCGAATCCATTCTTACCGTCAGACTATGTGGCAGGGCCCGTTTCTTGCGGGTCTGACCAGTGAAGGAGTCTGATCGTTCATGGCGAGACCATCAGCGGTGCCGGCGGAGGAGAAGGTCCGGATCGTGTTGTCGATCCTGGCCGGTGAGGTGTCCGTAGCCGAGGCGGCGCGGCAGGCGAAGGTGTCCGAGCAGTCGGTCGGTAACTGGAAGCGGCAGTTCCTCGAGTCCGGCCGTTCCGGTCTGGTGGCTGGCAAATCGGGGCCCTCGACGCGCGAGCAGCAGCTCGAGGCCGAGATCGCGGATCTGACCCAGGCGTTGGGTGAGGCGCATCTGGCCGCGCGGGTATGGAAGAAGTCCGCGGAGGGCCGGTTGGGCCCTTCGAGGACCTCGAGGTGATCCGCGTCGAGGCGGGCACGGGCGACCACGAGGTTCTGTGCTGTGGTCGGTGTGCCCGAGCGGACGTGGCGGCGTCGGCAGGCGCGCGCCCGCGCTGGGGCATCGGTAAAGGGGCCGTGGCCGCGCCCGGCCCGCGACGGTGTGCGCGAGGCGGCGCGGCGGCATGCCCTGGCGCATCCGGCGTGGGGTCATCGCAAGGTGTGGGCGATGTGCCGGCACGACGGGCATCGGGTTTCCCAAGCCACGGTGCTGCGGCTGCTGCGCGATGACGGCCTGATCCTGCCCGCGGCCTACCAGCGCGAACGCCGTCAGCTCGCGCAGCGTCGCAAGGCGGCGTTCGCGATCGAGCCGGCGGCGCCGAACCAGGTGTGGCAGTTGGATTTCAGCGAGTTCGAGACCACGACCGGTGGGACGTGGCGCATCGCCGGGTGCCGAGACTACTGGTCGAAGTACGAGCATCGGTGGCATGTGTCACCGACGGCGAACCAGCACGACGCCATCGCCGCGATCGAGCTGGCTCTTGCGGACTACGAGTCCGTGTTCGGGCGTGCGCTGACCGAGTCGTGCGAGCGTAACGACGAGGGAAACGTCGTTCCCGCGGTGACGATCGTGACCGACAACGGCGGGCCGTTCCGCTCGTTCCGGTTCGAGGCATTCATCGCCACCCACCCTGAGCTTCGGCATGTCCGCACCAGGGTACGCAGCCCAGGCCAGAACGGTTCGCGTGAAAGGGGATTCGGTTCGTTGAAATACGAGCGGTTGTTCCTCGAGGAGATCGACTCTGCGATCGACCTCGTCGAACACGCCGAGGCCTACCGCATCGAGTACAACACCGTCCGCCCGCACGAGGCGATCGCGTGGAACCGACCCCACGACGTCCACGTCGGTCTCGCCGACCCGTTCATCCCCAACTTTCCCGAACCCGAAAATCTGCCAACTACTTGACGCGGGACAGTCGAGGCTGCTCCCGGCCTCACCCTCAACCCACGGCTCGACCTGCCTCCAGCTTCGACCGGTCGCTACGACGACCGGCGGCAGGCACCACCTCCCGCACGGCTACCATCAGCGCCTCGTGGCGCACGCGATTTCTCGTCGACACAGAGCACGATCGCGTTCTCCGGTGGGTTCATGTAGAGCCCGACGATATCGGTGACCTTGCCGGCCAGTTCCGGATCGGTGGAGAACTTGAACGTCTGTGACCGCCACGGTTGCACCCCGTACTCGCTCCATACCTTCGACACGGTGCCGTATGCGATGCCGAGATGCTCGGCCAGCAATCGCGAACTCCACTGTATGAACCCGTATTTGCGAGGCGGTGGGGTCAAGGTGGTGGTGATCAGTTTGTCCCGATCCAAGGTCCGCGGCCGCCCCGAACGGTGCTCGTCACGTAACCCGTCGAGCCCGTGCGCAAGGTAGCGAGACCGCCAATTGATCACCGTCTGCCGCGAGATATCGAACCTGCGAGCGATCTCGGCATGGGCCACACCATCGGCAGCCAAGGTGGTGATCCGGGCTCGCAAAACGAGTCCGGACTTCATCGTCGTCGACCGAATCCAGGCTTGCAGGATCTCTCGGTCACCGTCACGCAACACCAGGGGGGCAGCTCGCACGCACAGATCACCCAGATCACATACTGCTCAACACCTTTGGGATCACCCCACCAGACCATTGCCGGCACCGCGCTGGCCAACAATGCCGTAAGCATGGCATTGGCCGAGCGTTCGGGAAATTCGGGGTTGATCCTGCACGCGGATCATGGCAGTCAATCCACGTCATGGTAGTTCGGATAGAACCTTCGAAGGCATAATCTTCTCCCGTCATTTGGTACAGTTGGGGATTGTTCGACGACGCCGCTATGGAATAATTCTGGGGCCGCCGGCAAACCGAGTTTCTCAACACCAAGAGGTGGGCGACCACCCTCGATCTGACCTACGCGAGGCCAATTGGATTGATAACTTATACAACTCCTGCCGACGCTACTCCGATCTGGGTTACACCAGCCCCGACGAGTATGAAATGCTATGGCTCCATATCCAACCACCCCCTCAACTCTCGTAATGCTGGTCCGACGGGAGGGCGTCAGATCACATGGACCGAACCAGAGCGGTCACGTCAAGGAGATCGACTGCCCGCGCAGTGGTCTATCGCCGCTATCGAGATGTCGGTGACCAGACATGAAGGTCCTCCACGGCAGCGGATTCCGTCGCTTGCGGACGGTCATCCCCAACGCCGCTGTCCACTACAACCGAACCCCGCCGGGGTAGCGCCAAGGCAAGCACCAACCCGATAGCCGCCACACCCGCTCCGACCGCGAATGCGGTCGTGAAACCACGATAGGAATAGAACGGAGCGCCCTCGACCGTCGTCGCGACGAACGAGTTGTTCAGCACGGTGAAGACAACGAGAGCCAGGGTCGCCGAGAAGATCCCTTTGGCCACGGAGACGATACTGGCCGTTTCCGCCTGGTGCTCCACTTCGACGGTGGTAACGATCAGATTCGGAACTGCCGAGTACGCCATACCTTCTCCAAAGCCCATTACTGTGGCGGCCAGGACAACAGTAACAATGTTGCCATGCGCTATCGCCATCAGCGTGAACCCGACCACGCTGACAGACAAGCCGGCGATCAGCGCAACCCGCGGTGGCATCCTTCGGCTCATGAGTACCCCTACCACGACACCGCCGACAACGATCGCGGCGGCGATCGGCAATTGACGGAGCGCGAACTCCTCCGCGCTCAAGCCCCATCCGTAACCGAGGTCGAATGCGATCGGGACCATGACCATAGTAGGGAGAAGAGTCCCGAACAAGCCCGATATCCCGTAGACGATGCCTGATGAGGTCACCGTCAGCAGCACCGAGCGGCGGATCAGGACAGCGAGATCGATCAGCGGATCCCGGATCCGTTTCGCGCTCAACCCCCAGGCACCCAGCAGCGCGAGACCGCCGAGAAGGAATAGTGCCGTCCCCGTAGCGGTCCAACCCCACTTCGGCCCGAAGCTGATGGCAATCAGTACGCCTGCCACGCCTCCCCCGAGCAGTGTCGCGCCCACGATATCGAGGCGAGATCGCACACGAACCGTCGATTCATCTACCATGAATCGAATCACGCCAACCAGCACAATGGTTATTACAAAGAAGAACCAGAACACGCTCCGGAAGCCGAAGCCGTCCAGCAGCCAGCCGGTGAGGAACGGCGCTGGAATCGCGATCAGACCCATGCCACTGGTGACGATACTGATCGCAAGCGGAACCGTCCGGGGTGGGAAAACGTCTCTGATCAGCAGATAGCTGAGGAATAAACAGGGAACGAGGAAACCGAATATCGCGCGGCCAGCCAGCAAGATTCCAAAGTTGGGCGCTAACGCGCTGATCAGCGCACCTACCGAAGAGATTCCAACACATATGGTGAGAATCAAGCGTTTTCCGTACATCAACGCAAGCTTCGCAACCAGAGGGGAAATTACGGCACCCGTCAGGCCGAAAGCCGTCACCGTCCACGCAATATCCGATGTCCGGAAGTGGGCGGAGATCGCGGGCAGCGCGGTGGCCACCATCATGTAGCTGATCGAGAAAACTTCCAGCAGCAAGGTGATGGCGATCAAACCAAGAACAAGACGAATCGTCCATCCGCTGTGTTGCCTTTTCCCCGAGCTCAATGAGCTGGCCGGCCCACCCTGTCGCGACGAGCTGGATACCATTGGCAAAAACCTTTCGAATACGATCTACCGAAGAGATCCCCCGGCACAGCAGGAAGATCACTTGCAGTAAATGCCTTTCTTGCTTAATTCCTATGCCAGTACCCGCTCACTGAGCATTTTCGTCGTGTTTCCTCGGCGACGGCTCCATTTTGCCGAGCACGGCCCAGCAACCGACAACACGGTCAGGCATAGGACCACGGCACCGTTACGGATATAGCGTCGACAACTGGCCGGACCGCTGAGAATCTCGAAGACGATCGGGATGCCGATATCAAAACGCGCAGTCGTCGACTAGTCAGAACTCACGCAATACTTCTCGGAGCGTGTGGCCGCTGTATTCAGTGCGTACAGCACCCTCGTGCTGGAGCAGGGGTATGATTTGCTCGGTCAATGCTCCCAAATGTGAGGTTAAACCATTTCCTTCGATCAGAAATCCGTCTCCACCGATTTGGTCCATCACGTCTATCATGCGTTCAGCGATGGCTTCAGCAGGGCCGCTCATACCGAGCTCACTCTTTCCATAGTATGAGAGAATTGTCTCTCGCAGCGAAATCCCCGCAGCACTAGCCTTTTTCAGCGCGTCCAGAGCGCTTGTGTGGCCCCCCGCTTCCACATCCTGAGGCAGCGGGGCATCGAGATCGTACTTGGAGAAGTCGATGTTCAACGAGGAAGACCGCATCACCAATCCGTACTCCAATAGCGCAGTGGCCTCCTTTTCGCTCATTGCGCCCTGCTGCCGCTTGTTGATGAACAGAGGCAGGAGAAAGAATACCTTGCATTCATCGGGATCTCTGCCGAATGATTCCGCTCGCCGGCGTATATCCTCACGGAAGGATTTCATCCCTTCGACGCCTCCGGAGGTCGTACCGACAACCACTTCGGCATGCTTGGCCGCGAAATCACGTCCTCGCTCACTCGCCCCTGCTTGGGCAAGCACCGGTCTGCCTTGTGGTGAGCGGAGAGTGTTCAGCGGCCCTCTCGACTTGTACCACTTGCCAACGAAGTCAACGGCGCGAACTTTCGTATGATCGACATAGACACCGGTCTCGAGATCGGCGACCAGGGAACCTTCCTCCCACGAATCCCACAACGCCTTCGCCAACTCCACATACTCTTCAGCCCTATCATACCGCTCGGCAGGCGGAGGAAGTTCATCCATTCCGAAATTCCGCGCTGCCGCAGTCTCACTCGATGTGACGATATTCCAGCCAACTCGTCCCCCACTCAACGAATCAATCGTCGAATACAGACGTGCGAGTAGATAGGGCGGATAGAAACTTGTGGACGCAGTGGCTATCACACCGATTTTCGACGTACAGCGTGTCATCAACGGAAGTAACGGCAACGGATCATGCTTCGGCGTATAGACAGCATGCTTTAGGTCGAGTTCCCGTGATCCACTGTATTTGTCTGCCACAGTCACTGAATCTTCGAAAAATACGAAGTCGAACTTGGCGCTTTCGAGTTTCTGAGCGAGGTTTCTATGAAATGAACCGTTCGACCATTGGGTCGCCGTTTCGATGTCAGCGTTGCGTGACCACGACGGAACCCCGAACTTGGTGAAATAACCGAGATGAAACTTTATATGCGACAACGCAAGGACCAACTTTCGATCGAGGTCAGAGTAATTCGCGGCAACCAGTAGCAAAGCAGAGTAAACGACACCTCATCCTGTTCATGAGTTCCAATCCTGTGGTCGTTTTTCTTTTCCATCCTTAACCCTCTTCACAGACATCCCCTGTCCGTGAAGAGATATCACTCCCCCGACGCAGCAGGGACGACCGAACGGATATCGCGAATTCGGCAAAACTTATGGACGCGTTCCGGAGGTGCGCAGTGCCTCCATTCGATCAGCAAGAGTAAGCACTGACGAGCCGCCGGCTCGGCTGTCTTGCAATCAGACAGTATCGAGCGGTCGTCTCAAACCTCACCGACCACGCCCGGAGAACGTACGCGGTAGAACCCCGGCGACTGTGTTGGTTGCTGTGTGTACATCACTCGTCCTACACGTCGAGTCATGTGATTACGTCGCCACAATATGGTGTCCGTAGCCACAATGCCGCCTCACGTTCCCGCTCATCGGGAAAATGCACGCCACCGAAAGCAGTCCATCGAGAGAGTGCCTGATTTGCCTCGATCTTTCGTGATTGCGCTGAGGCTCAGGTCAGGACCTATAGGGTTTTGGGGTGGACGTTTTGCTGGCCGGGCCAGCGCCGGATACCCCCGACCGGCGGGGTGGCTGCCGGGTCCCACGGGCGGGCTACCTCGATACACCTGACGCGTGTCGGTTGGGTACGCGTGGGCCTGGTGCGGTCGGTACGACGGCCGGCATGGGACGACTGCTCAACTGGTTGGCGGGGTACGGGGTGGGCAGGTCGTGAGGCGACCGGAACGGCCCCCAGCGTAGGGCGACGATCTCTGCGGCCAGTGCTGGCGCCAGGTCGGTGAGGGCATCGCCCAAGGAGGCACCTGCCCCGGCGCTAAGGACTGCGTTCGCCGCGGCTGCCGCCGATGGCCGACGCGGCAGCGCAGCAACTGCTCCAGATACCGCCTGGCTCCGCCAGGTGCAGTGGCGTGGTAAATGAAATGACTAGCCGAGATAGTGCTCGTTCCGGGCCAGTTTGCCGCCGGACGGCGTCACGCGGTGCATCAACGTCGTCGTCCGCTGTTTGAAGTCGACATGCTCCGTCCCTTGGACCGCCATGGTCACTTGCTCAAGTCCTGCGGCGACCGGAGTCCCGGAGCGCGGGCGCGTCCAAGGCAGCCGGCCGAGAGCCAGCGATCCGGTTCCTGAAAACTTCGACAGCGGCGAGCACGATCAGCCAAATCGCGATCCCAGGAAGCAACCTCGCGACGAAGGCACTTATGTGCTAAATCGGCCGACCTGGGGCTCGGGTGAGTCAGCAGCCGATTAGGGCAGGCTCCGCCGTACCTCAACTCCGCGATCATAGCCGACGGACGATTCGACGACACATAGCCGGACAACCGTAGACGGTGTCGTTCGCGATGTGGACTGGATTCCACTCGTCTCGACATCCAATTAGAGGCAGCGAAGCACCGGGCCGACGAGCGCTTCTCCTAGCGACTACCGCGTCGTCGGCGCACAAGCGCACGTGGCTCGGCCGCGCGTTCCTGCACGCTTCGATCGACGGCTTCTCGCGGCTAGCCTGCACTGAGCCTCTGGACGGCAACGAGGCTAACACCGCGATCGGGGAACGATGTGTTCTGCGGCGAACTGCGCCCTGTCAGCCGGGGAGGCGGCCTCTGCTCCCGCGTTCCTGACGCGCCGACCCCGGCTCGCGACGCCACGATCGGACCGAACGTCCTCCAGGACCGGAGCTGCGGAGCCCGCGAGGCAGCAGAAGTGCCGCCAGCACAGATGTCACGGCCGCGACGAGGGCGGCAGTAGTGGCCAAGAGATACCCCGCCGCTGAAGGCGCAATCCGATTCACCCCCGGGTCTTGGATCGACCCGTCGGCAAGAATCATTCCCACCACGGCCGCGGCCACTGCCAGGCCGACGATACGCATGAGCGCGTTCAAGCCGTTGGCCTCTCCGGTCTGTTCGGCTGGAACCGTGTCCATGATGAGCGTCGGCAGGGTCGCATAGGACATCCCGGTGGAGGTACCGATCAGGCAGGTTATGCCGAGGAGATAGAGGATCGGGAACTCCCACCCGGCGAGCAGGGCGAGCATCAGAGCGGACAATGCGGTGATGGCGAGGGCACCGGCGACGACTAGCGTGAACCGGGCACCGCGCGACGCGACCAGCCGGGCGCCGAGGTGGGACGACCCGAATGCCGCTACTCCGGCAGGCGCCATCAGGAGCCCGGCCGTCAGCATCGAGACCCCGAGCCCGTGCGGGGTAGCCGACGGCGCCATCAGCATCTGGATTGGAATCAGCTCCATGCCGTAGAAAGCGAACGCGTTCATCATCCCGATGATGTTTCCGAGAAACACCGGGCGCAGGGCCGCGATCCGCAGATCGAGTAGCGGGTCGCGCCGCCGGATCTCGTAGGCGAGCCAACCCACCGAGATGAGGATCGACATCCCCGACAGCGACAGTGTGATCCGGCTGGTCCAGCCCCACGCCGGACCATTGCTCAGCGGCAGCAGCAGAGTGAGGAGAATGGCACCGAGACCGAGGGCGCCGACCACATCGAAACGTCCGCCGGTGCCGATCCCCCCAGGCGGGACGAGGGTGCGAATGCCTATGAGACAGGCCAGAGACCCAGCCGCCGCCACCCAGAACAGCACACGCCAGCCGTGAGTCTGCGCGACGAAGGCGGCGAAGGGGAGGCCGAGGGCACCCCCGACAGCCAGAGAGGAGCTCATCATCCCGACCGCCGCGCCGAGTCTTCCCGCCGGGACAAACTCTCGCATAATGCTGATCCCCACCGCCACGAAGGCCACGCCGAGCCCCTGCAGCGCGCGGCCGGCGAGAAAGACCGGCATGCTCGGCGCCACCGCGCAGACCGATGAACCCACGCCCACCGCCCCAACACACACGAGCAGCAGCCGTCTCCTTCCGAGCATGTCGCCGAGTCGGCCCGCGATCGGAGTGGCCACCGCTCCCACGGCCATGGTCACGGTCACCGTCCAAGTCACGTGCGACGCGGAGGTGTCGAACACGCCGGGCAGCATCGGGATCAGCGGCATGATGAGGGTCTGCGTGAGCGACATCGCCACTCCCGCCGTGCACAGCACGACAACCCCGAACATCGGTCGAAGGTGCCGTCCCGTTCGCGGCGCCGGCTCTTTCGTCGGCGTGTCGGCCTTCTTGCGAGCCGCTTCTGCGGGCCCGAGTGCGTGGGGCAATGCTGTTCACTCCTCGCTCGTGCGACCGGGCGACCTCCGTCGCCCGCCGTGGCATGTTCCTGCCGTACCGATCCCGGAACTCGTGACCGTCAAGAGTGCTGCGCCCACGCCGGCTCTCCTGTCTCCATTCCGCACCCCGGCAGCGTCGGTTCCGCTCTGATTCATCGGCAGCGGCACCGAGAAAGTTAAGCGTCGGATTGCGATCGAGCCATGCGCAGTTCGCCGACGAGGCAGTGGGGCGGGCGGCGCTCCGCGACCGACGCCGAGTCGGTCCGAAATGTCGACGGGGTCGAGTACGAGACCGCGCCGGATGGTTGCGGCGCGCGCCGCTGAAAGCCGGGTCCCGCCCCAGAGCTACCGGGCATTCAGTGCAGGCGCGGGATGGCATCGCCGATCGGCAACTCGATGCGGGACTCAGGCACCCGTTGCTCACGCACTGCTCGGTCGATGGTGCGGTGCAACACCTCGCACCCACGTTCTTGATGACCCATTCCACGGCCCCGTGCGGTGATGACCGGGCAGCGGCTTGCATCCCCGGTCCACTGGACCGAAGTGTGCGCCGCACTGAACTTCTCAATCAGTACTCGCTGACCGCAGCGCTCGCAGGCAAGCAGCCGCATGGTCATCGCGATTCTGCCGATCCGCTGATGCCGTAGCGGCCACGGAAGAAAATCAGCGGCGCCAGGTCGGAGGCGTATAGGTGGCGTACCCGGGAGACCACGATGGTGTGGTCTCCTGCGGAATGCTCGGCCTCCAGTTCGGCCTCGATCCACGCCAGACTGTCGGTCATGATCGGCGCTCCGGCCGGTGAGGGCTGCCAGTCGATACCCCGGAACTTCTCGGCGCCGCGGGCGGCCAACTGCCGGCACACCGGCTCCTGAGCCTCCGACAGGATGTTCACCGTGTAATGTCCCGCGGCCCGGACCCGCGGCCACGAGGTACTGGTCGCGGCCACGCAGAATGCGACAAGAGGCGGCTCCAGCGAGACGGACGTGAACGAGTTCGCGGCCAAGCCTGTCGGCGCCTCGGTTTCCGGATCGATACCCGTGATGGCAACGACGCCAGTGGCGAAGTGGCCCAGCACGCTGCGCATGAGCGCCGGATCGAGTTCCGGAAGGTCCGCGGTTGCCCTCTCGCTGCGGATCGAAGTCATCCCTGCTCCTCATGGGTCGACGAACATACTCCGTGACGGTATCCACGTATTTCATGCCGGAGCGGGGTTCATCCCGGTGGACGGAACACCTGTGGCCACCGGCGTGACGAAGTCGAGGAGCGGCACCGGGACACGCGGCCTTACCAGCACGCAGTGGGCGTCGTAGAAAATCGTCGGCATGCACTTGTTGCAGTGGATGCACAGCGATTTCGCGTCGTGATCGACCTGGATTTTGTTGATCAGGTCCGGTTCGCGCAGCAACGCTCGCGCCATCGCCACGAACTCGAAGCCCCCGGCCATCGCGGTATCCATCCCGGTCTTGTCGGTGATCCCCCAACAGCCCCAGTGGCATGGAGACGGCGGCGCGGATCTGCCGAGCCGAATCCAGCATGAACAGGTCGTGATAGGGGTAGCTGTGCAAGAACAGCTTGCCGCCGATCTTGACCCCGCCCTCACCAGCGGTGGCGTCACCTCTGCGAACTCCGCGAGCGGAGCATCGCCTTTGAAAAGGTATATCGGATTGAGCAATGAGCTCCCGATGGTCAGTTCGATGACGTCAAGGCTGCCGTCGCCCTCCAGCCACTGCGCGACCTGCGCCGCTTTGTCCAGCCAGAACCCGCCGGGCACCCCGTCATCCATGTTCAGCTTCGCCAGCACCGCGATGCGTCCGCTGGACGCCTCGCGCATCTCCGCCGCCACCTCACGCGCCAGCCGCGCCCGGTTGCGCAACGTGCCCCCGTAGGCATCCTTGCGCTTGTTCAAGGCAGGATTCAGGAACGAACTGGCGAAGTAGTTGTGGCCGAAGTGGATCGCCACTGCGTCGAAGCCGGACTCGATGGCGAGCCGCGTCGCGGTGCCGTGCGCGGTGTGGATGCGTGCGATGTCAGCGAGGGTGGCGGCATGGGTGGGCTGCGGCCCCATCGGGCTGATCCGCCAGGAGACCGCCAGCGCGGTAGCCCGTTCGATTTCGCACTGGCGACTGCGCCTGCGTGGCCGATCTACGCCGACACCGCCGCCCCCTCGGCATGCACGGCGTCGGTGAGCCGACGCAGGCCGGGCACTGCCTCCGCGCGCATCCAGATCTGGTCGGCTTCGGTGCGGCCCTCGGCGGCAACCGCACAGTGGGCGACCGTGGTCATGCCCGCCCCGGCCGCCGCGACCGCCTGGTGGAACTCCACTAGCTGATTGCTGACCAGTGTGCCGGGTGTCATGTGCTCAAATGTGGCGGACTTGATGCTTCGGTCGCGCAACCGCACCAGGCCGAGAGCGGTCGGTGCCAGCACGTCGGGGGCCTGGGCTGTGGTCACGACGCATTCACCTTTCAGTTGGGAACGAAGGTCAGGTCCTCGGGATGCGGCTCGCGCAGCATCGTCCAGTAATCGACGAGACGCCAGGGGCACGGCACGATCGCACGGCCCGCGCTGTTGCGGTAGTACCCGTTGACCTCGGCTCCAGGATGCACCCATACGGTCTTGTCGAGCGCCTCGTCGACGCGACGGTTGTAGTCGTCGAGCGCCTGGGGGGTGACCTCCATCGTGGCGAGGTCGTTCTCGAGTAGGTACCGCAGGCACTCGATCAGATAGTGGACCTGTTCCTCGCCGGTGATGTTGTGTCCCGCACCGTGGTTCGGCGCCGAGTTCGGTCCCGCCGAGACGAAGAGGTTCGGGAAGCCGGGGACCTGCATGCCGAGGTAGGCACGCGGGTCCTCGCCACCCCTCCACACGTCGGCCAGTACCTGACCGTCGCGGCCGGTGATGTCGATGGTAGTGGTGAACTCCAGCCGGAATCCGGTGGCCAGGATGATCACGTCGGCCGGGATGAACTCACCGTCGGTGGTGTGCACGCCGTCCGCGGTGACTTCGAGAAACGAGGCACGATGCAAGGTCACATGGTCACGATTCAACGCCTTGAAGAATCCGGGATCCTTGACGATCCGCTTGGCGTACGGCCGGAAATCGGGGGTGAGTTTCTCGATCAGGTCGGGCCGATCGGGGAAGCTCTGTTGCAGGTACTCCTGCGCGGTGCGCATGACCATATCGTTGGCCGGAGAGGCGGACAGATGCGTCGCAGCCCATTCGTCGTCGATGCGCGGCAGCGGGTAGAGGTTGTCCGAGGCGAACCAGTAGGTGCGCAGCCGGAACCACCGGTCGTAGAAGGGCAGATTGGCCATCGCCCACTTCTCGCCTTCAGGTACGTCGCCGCCCACCGTCTTCTCCGGCACCAGCCAGTGCGGGCTACGCACGACCACGTCGAGGGCTTCCACCTCGTCGACAATGCTCGCCACGACCTGCACCGAGGTGCACCCGGTGCCGAGTACCACGACACGCTTACCGCGCAACTCGAGGCTCGTATCCCATTCCGCGGTGTGCACGACCCGCCCCGCGAAGGTGTCCATACCTGGCACGTCGGGGATATTGGCCGCGTTGAGGAAGCCCAGCGCGGTGACCACGGCGCGAGCCCGGTGCCGGGAGACGGAACCACTGCGGTCCTCGGTCACCACTTCCCAGCGCTTCTCGTGCTCCAGCCAGGTCGCCGAACGCACCGACGTGCCGAACCGGATGTGCTCGCGCAGGCGGTACTTCTCGACGACACCGCACAGATAGTCCTGGTATTCCGGACCGGTCGGGTAGTAACGAGACCACTCCGGATTCAGCTCGAAGGAGTAGGAGTAGTAGTGGCTGGGGGTGTCCACCGCGGCGCCAGGGTAGGTATTGCGGTGCCAGGTGCCTCCTATGTCGTCCCGTTCTTCGAAGACCGTGTACGGAAAGTCTGCTTCGCTCAGCTTGATCGCGGCATTGATACCGACCATCCCGGCGCCGATGACAATGACCTCGAAGTCGGCGGGCGGGGTCTTCGTCACGGGAACGTGCCTCTGGTCACCGACGAAGCCGGACTGTTCCAGAAGCAGCGGGATGAACTCCGCGTCCACGTGCTGGGTGGTGCAGATCGTCGCCATACGGCGGAACAGGTCGTCGTCGGGGACCTGGAGCTTCGCTACGGAGTCCGTTGTCAGCAGTTTCCGAGCCCTGGCTCGGATATCTGCGGAAACGTCGTCGGGGTAGGCACCGGGCGCCGCCGTGGGGCGAACGCCGGTGCGGTAGTGATTTCCGGGCTCCTCGATCGTCAGCCTGGCGCCGAACTCGTCGAGCAGCCCGGTGTCGCCGGTCACGTGGATCAACGTCATCAGCAGCGGCGCTGGTTCGCATTCAGCGATGGCCTGATGCAGTGCGGTTTCGGGCCGGGCGGGGGCGCCGGCATCGACGGTGTCGGTCATGAGCTGCCTTCCGGGAGAGGAACGCCCATACGGGCGAGCATGTCGCGGGGATCCGCGGGTGGACTGAGGGTGCTCCGATGCGGTGCACATCGCATCGTCGGAGAAGACCCTGAAGTCACCGCCGGCGACCTGTTCGATCATGTACTCAGCGGCCGCGAGCGGGTCTAAGCCTTCCTGCACGTTGTCCGCTGCATCGCCTCGAAGACCGCATCGGCGGTCGCGTGTGTGGTGGGGCCGCGCTCGACGGTGATGCGGGTGGGCCGCTCGTCCATCCGGAAGTGCAGGGCGTCGGCTTCCGGGCCGAAACCCGGTGCGAATCCCAGGACTTCGAACCCGAGTCCTCGCCATAGATACTCGCCGTCTTCATCACGGTCTCGGCGAATTCCCGCGGATGCGCCTCGAAGCCGTCGTACTTCTTGCGCTGTAGCAGCGGGATGAGCCCGGGCCGCTTCAGCTGCTTGGCCATACCATCGGAGAGTCGGCCGAGCGACTCCGATTCCTCTGTACCTGCACGGAGTTCATCGGCGACGGCGACGACATTGTCGAGAACGGTATAGGACATCGGGACTCCTGCTGTCGGAAAGTGAAAGGGAAGGCAGCGCTCACGACTCGGCGGGAGCGGCCTGCCCCTGCGCAACCAAGTTGGGAGCGAACGCACTGCGCCCCGCGGCCAGGTTCGCGTCCACCTCGGTCTGCCAGTTCTGCAGGGCGCGCTCGGTGTCGATCTCGAACTCGAACCGATTGGTCATTTCCGGCTTGATGTCCTCAACATTGACGTAGAACTGCTCGTACCAGCGACGGAGCTGATAGACCGGCCCATCCTCCTCGCACAGCAGCGGGTTATCGATGCGTGCCTTGTTCTTCCAGATCTCGACATCCTGCTCGAAGCCGAGAGCGATGCCGTGACCGACGGCGAGGGCCATCTGGTTGGCGGTTTCGTCATCCATTCCGGCCGGCTTCTCGACCATCACGCCGTACTGCAGCCGGAACGACGTGGAGGTCACCGGGTAGTGACAGTTGATCAGGTAGATGTTCGGTAGCTCGCGGTCGGCGACCTGCGCGGTCCAGAGCTTGTCGACCATGTAGGACGGCCCGTAGTAACTTGCGTCCGAGCGGCTCTCGAGGGAGGCATCGGTGTTCTGGCTGACCCCGACTGCGTCCTTTCGCGGCCGGGATCGCATGATCTGGGTAGCGGTGTGCCCCTCGAAGACATTGCGGAAGTAGGTCGGCATGCCGTAGTGCACGTAGAAGAAGTGCGCCATGTCCACGACATTGTCGACGATCTCGCGGCAGTGTGAACCTTCGACCAGAATCGAGTTCCACACCCAGTCGGTCCAGCCCGGATCACCGTAGGTGGGGATCTCCGGGATGGCGAGCTCGGCCGGGGGCTTCCGTCCCTGGGGGTCGTTCCAGACGAAGACCTGGCCATTGACCTGCATCGTCGGCCACGTCTTCGTCCGGGCCAAGGGCGGGACACGGCGGGCGTACGGAATCTCGGCGCATTTGCCGTCGCCCCGCCAGCGCCAGTCGTGGAACGGGCAGGCGATGGTGTCGCCCTTCACGGTGCCCCGGGCCAGATTGCCGCCCATGTGCGGACAAAAGGCGTTGAGGACATTGATCATCCCGTCCTGACCGGCGAACACCACGAGTTCGGTACCGAAGGCCGAGATCTGGTGCGGCCCGCCTTCTGCGAAATCCCGCGCCAGGCCGAGGCAGTGCCAGCCGCGCGCGAATCGCTCCGGGGGCGCACCGGTATCGATGACCCGGATCTGGTCGCCGTCTGCGGGGGTGGAAATCACGATTCCTCCTGGTCGGATGGGTATATTTCGCTGTATTACGCACAGAGTCGCAATCACCGGAGCGGAGTGACGCGTGTCTTCTGCTCAGTGGAACACCGAACCGGCTCGATCTGCCGGTCGGGACTCGATCGTGATCTCGTCGCTCACCGGTTCCGCCTGGCCGCCGAGCGAATGCCGAGGCGGCCGTTCGATCTGCTGCACGGTGGCACAGCGCAGAGCGCGTGGAAGCGATCCGTGACCGCTGAGTGGAATCGCCGATATCGGCGATTCCACACCGACGCCGCTGGCTCGGCAACATCGCAGGAATGCCGCCGAGCCGGTTCGCATCAGAACTCGTGCAGAACTTCGCGGAGCGTGGTTCCGGCGTACTCGGTGCGGACCACGTCCGCCTTCTGGAGTGCCGGAACGAGCTCGTCGACAAGGACGTCCACGTAGGGCGTCAGTCCTGCCCCCTCGATCAGAAAGCCGTCCCCACCGACCTCGTCCATGATCGCGATGAGCCGCTCGGCGATCTGCGCCGGAGTTCCGGCGAGGCCGTACTGGTCACCGCCCATACCGGAGTACATAGCCTCGCGGAGGGTCATTCCTTGTCTTCCGAGTTCCTTGAAGACGTCGATGATGCTGGTGTGTCCGCCGCCTTCGAGGTCCTCGGGGACAGGCGTATCGAGATCGAGTTTCGAAAAGTCGACATCGGTGGTCGATGAGAGCATCACCATTCCGTATTCCAACTGGGCCTGCTGAGCCTGCTCACTCGGCGCCTCGGGCTCCCCGCCCGAGGTGAATGCGAAGAGCGGGGTCAGGAAGAACACCCTGATGTCGTCCGGATTCCGGCCGAAGGACTGCGCGCGACCCCGGATGTCCTCTCGCAATGCCTTCATACCGGCGATACCGCCGGCCATCGGCGCGACGACGACCTCGGCGTTCTTGGCGGCGAAATCACGACCGCGCGACGAGGCTCCGGCCTGCGCGATGACAGGTCGTCCCTGCGGAGACCGCAGAGTGTTCAGCGGTCCACGCGACCGGTAGTACTCACCGTTGAAATCGACGGTGTGCACTTTGGTGTGATCGACATAGACACCTGTTTCCGTGTCCTCGACCAGCGCGCCCTCTTCCCACGAGTCCCACAGCTGCCTGACCAGCTCCACATACTCCTCGGCGCGTGCGTAACGCTCTGCATGCGGCGGAAGTTGATCCATTCCGAAGTTCTGGGCGGCCGTCGTCTCACTCGAGGTGACGAGGTTCCAGCCCACCCGGCCACGAGTGAGGGAGTCCAGAGTCGAGTACAGTCGCGCCAGCAGGAACGGGGGGTAGAACGAGGTCGATGCCGTGGCGATCAGCCCGATGTTCGAGGTGCCCTGAGCGATCATGGGCAGCAGCGGGAGTGGGTCGTGCTTGGGTGCGTAGACGGCATGTTTGAGGTCGAGTTCCATCGACCCGCCGTACTTGTCGGAGATGGTCACACTGTCTTCGAAGAGGAGGAAGTCGAGTTTCGCGCGCTCGAGCTTTTTCGCCAGCTCGACGTGGAATGCGCCATCCGCCCAGGTCGACCCGAACTGGCCGGTTCCGGGCCATGCCGTCGCGCCGAACTTCGTGAAGTAGGCAAGATGAAACTTCTGGTGGGTCATCTGTATCCGCATTCGTCAAGGGAATGTAGCTGGGTGTCCGACCGGGGCCGGCACGAGACGAGAAGGCCGGGTGGTGTCACCCCCCGGGCTCGTCCGCGTCATCGAGTTCCGGAACCGGTGACTAGTGGCTCGAGGAGTCCGCATGGCATGCGCCGGCATGCGGACTCGGAAGATCGAGAGAGGGATTTCGATCGAAGAACCCGACCGGCTTCAACATGAAGCCGGTGTATTCGACCGGCATGATCGGCCAGTCCTCTGGACGGGTGATGTGGGTCGTCCCGAACGTATGCCACACGACGATGTCCTCGCCGTCGAGCGGGCGATCAGCAGCCTGATAGACCGGCAGCCCGGGGCTGCCCGCGCTCTGATTCGGCAGATCCCCGGCGGCGTAGCGTTCGGCAGCGTCATACTGCGTTACCCACAGGTGCTTTGTCGCGAACGCGGCACGCTGGGCGATCGCCGACTCGGGATCGGCCAGAAGTGTCTGCGAGGCCTGCGGAATGAGTTTGTATGCCGTTGGCGCTCCAAGCGCGTTCCGCTTCTTCGGATTGCTGATCTTCCAGATCCGGGAGCGCGACGGGTCGGCGTTCCGCGTGGCGATGCTCTCGCGGTCGATCGTGGTACTGACCGTCCGGAATGCGTTACCGAACTGATTATCGGGCCCGATCGGGTCGGATACGACATCGACCTCGGCGACACTGTTGTGGTCTCCATCGATCGCCATGTCCAGCCGGGCGCAGAACAGGTGCTGGTGGAACGGGGCCGCGAGCCCGGCCGCGACCAGGCTTGTGTGCGGATTGACCGCATCGTTGAGCTGCGCGCTCGCGAAAACTATCCCGGTCAGCTTGGCCTCGAACTCGATGGTTCCATCCTGGTAGAAGTACCAGAAGTAGCCGTAGTCGTAATTGCCGATCGCCGCGAAGAAGGACACCACCAGGCGTCGCGACCGTCGGGTCTCGGCGATCCCGGACATGGGATCGTTGTGCTTCCACAACACTCCGTAGTCTTCTTCGTGCATGCAGACGACGTTCTCCACGGTGTAGGCGTTCGCGTCGTCGTCGTGCAGGACGGCGTCGAAGTACTGGATTTCCCCGAGACAATCACAGCCGAGAGCGAGTGACGTCGCCATCCGGCCCAGGTTCCATTCGCCGACATCGAAGTAGTTGAGCCAGTACCGGGTCGGATCCGGATCACCGTAGGGCACCACCATCTCCGAGATCGATGCCCGATGCACCAACGGTCGCAGAACGCCGTTGTCCCGGTATCCGATCTGGTGGAGCACGAGCGCTTCTCGGATGTCGAATCCGACTCGGAACTCCCAGTTCTGCCACTTCACAAATCGGCCCTCGACCGTGAAGCTCGGCCCCTCGGGCTGAATGATCTCGAGCGGTTTGATGTCCGTGCGGGTGCGACCGTTGTCACCGCTCGTGTAATCGCCCGAGTACGGCGGTAGCGGCGCTCCCCGATGGTCGAGGAGCTCGACCACCCGGCCGTTGGTCACATCGACGGTGACCGTGAGACCGCTGACCGGGCGCGCCCAATGGTTGTCGGTTTCCTTGTCACGATAGAAAGTCTGCGCCTTGTAGATCCGCTTGCCCTGCTCTTCGGCCAACCCGAAGTAGCCAGGGGTCATCGACAGGACATAGCACTTCGACGGGTCGTCGATGCCGCGTTCGGCGATAGCCCGTTGCCAGCCCTCATCAGCGCGGACGATTTCCACGACCGCGGGAAAATCAGAGAGCAGAAACCCGGTCTGCGCATAGGGTTCGACCGTCGTGTCGATCGTCTCCCACGAGTCGACCGCGCTGCGGGTCACCGACACCACACCGCGCTTGATAACACTCGCCTTCACATCGGCGAGTACCACCGCGATACGCCGGTCCACTGGATCGCCGGGCACGAACGCGTTCAGCGTCGCCTTGTTGGGCTCCTGCAGCTGGATCGTCGCGAACTTGCAGTTCTCGGTCAAATGACCCGCAGCTACGAGGATTTCCCGCGCCCGTGCCATCTCGTCCTCGGTGATCGGATCGAGAGGATGCAGACTCGCCGGCTTCTCCGCCGACGATTGCTGCAGGGTCTCGTGTGATGACATACCGCACCTCATGTGAGTCGGAAAACAGGATGGTTCGCGCATATTTTTCGGGCGCGGAGACCCGAACGCGTCGACAGGAATCGCCTGAGCGTGACCGGGGCTGGGACCCCGGACCCTCTACGAGTCGAGCGGTTCACACTCGTACAATCGTCCGAGTCTGTGGCCGAGTGTACGACACCCTCTCGGCATCGTCAACGCTGCAATGCGCTGCATCTCGGCGCCACGTTATCGAAACCGCGCCGAAACTGATACGCCCTGAGTCGAGCAAAGAAGTATATCCGTTCGCCGTTCAACAACGACCTTTTCGCCGCGCGAAAAGGACCATTTCCTCCGGACGTCGATTGCGCTACCGGAAGAAGGGAGAGGCGAGGGCATCGCGCATCTCCGGCGTGAGCAGGCTCTTGTAGGTCAGCTGCTTGCTGGTGGCCAGGCCGATGGAGCGATGGAGCTCACCGAGCATCTCGGCAGTCTTGATGCCGACAGAAAGACTGTCGAGAACGGGCACCTCGGTGCCAGTGACCTTGTTGTAGTCGCCGAGCGTCAGGCTGCCAAGAAGCGCACATCCCGTCACGATTATCTCGGCGCCGTCGTCGATGCACTCCTGCGCACTCTTCTCGAAGTGCGGAAGCACACTGGCACGGACGAATTCGAATTCGTCGAACCAACGTGCACCCTGGCGTACGATCTCCTGAAACTCGTCGCCCGGCGGAATGCGAACAGGCCGCCGCGAGATCGCTCGGTTCTCGAGTCCGTAGTTGCGCAGATTTCGTTCGACCAGGGGAATGCACTTCTCTTCGACGCCGATGACCGCGAATCGGGCGCCGAGTTGGCAGGCGAGATGCATTGTCGCCTCAGTCATACCGACGACCGGGACCGATACGCTTTCACGCGCCTCCCGGATGGCTGGATCGTTTCCACACCGGACGAACGCAACATCGGCACCACCCTGCTCGACGCCCTCGATTATTCCCCGGACGATCTCGCTGTTGTTCAGTAACTCCAGGTAGCTGTGCGACGTATAGTAGCTGGAACGAGGCACGAATTCGACATCGACGACCGTATCCGGGCGGAGCACCTTGTCGTAAACACGAGCCACACCGGCGTTGATCCGCTTGTAGCCATCCTCGCCATCGGTGTCGAAACCGGGCATCCGAGGCGTGAAGATACTCTGCGCATGGATCTTGATACTCATCTTGCGTGTCTTCCTTCCGAAATCCGGCCGGGGAGAGATCGCTCGGCTTTCGGCCGACCCGATTGCCATGTCCGCGAGCGTGCCCTGTCCGGGCATGCTCGGGACAGGCGCCTCCCACACAGCGGAACGACATATGACATGGTCAACATCCGAAGCAGCGAATGCGGGAACGCGTCCTCGCCCGATACTGCGAGTGGACCTGTCGGTGGTATCGCCATCGAAGTTGCCGCGGGCCGAGTCCGGCGCTCCGGTCCGATTCTCGGGCTTCCGCGGCTCATACCAGCAGCATGTAGAACATCCCGAGGTCCATGATCAGGTGCGGAAGCACCGAAACCGGAGGCCCTTGCCCCTGGCGCGGCCTCACCTCGTGCGGCAACCACAGAAGCGCCTTGCCGCAGAACGCGGACAACACCACCACCAGCGCATCCGCGAGGAAGAACACCGCGAACACCGGCGCCGACCACCCGTGATGGACCACGCCGTGCCCGGCGCCGGAATGTCCGGACATCGTCGACAGCATGGCACCGACCGCAGCCAGGTGGTGGCCGATCGCCGCCACCCGGCGAACTGCTTCCGGCCGCGTTGATCGGTCCCAACCCAGAAGCCTCTCGCCCAGCAACAACGTAAGAACCACAGCCATCGAGAGCAGTACCCCTCGCACAGCATCGACATTCAGCGCGGAGGGCGCGAGCAGCATCGCCGCCATCACCGCGCACATCAGCAGATGCGCTGCGTCGGATGCCTGGTCGCCGTCGCAGGCAGCGGCACCCGTAGCCCCGCAACCGCCGCCTCCCACCGCCGAGGGTCGCGCCTCGGGCATAACCCGAGCCAGCAGCACCAGCGCCGCGACGCCGAATGCCAGCGATGCCAGGACTCGTGCCCCTACATGATCCATTGCTGATCCCACCCTGACAGCCAGGGAAGTCGGACGACACCGGAGCGAACCTGCGGCAAACCCGGCACACGACGACGGCGAAAGTAGCCCGCCGCGTGCGCGTCCTGGATCCAGGACGATTTTCCGGTGTGGGCCAGCAATCCTGTCGAGAACGAGGGCTGATACGCGCCTACGACACCAATGACAACATGCTCAGGTGCAGCGGAAGGGTTCGTGCGATGCGGGTCTGCGAAACCCGCGGCCGGCATCGTGAACTGTGTGCCGATAAGGGCCATCCCTGCTCCTCACTGTTCGGCGGGACGCACGCGAGGACCGTATCGACGGTCACCACCGACGGGCTGCCCCTGCTTCCACTGGGTGGGACCACCGGCAGCCAGGGCACTTCCGCGCTGGCGTTCAGATCGACAGCACTCGAGGTTCAACTCGGTCGGACACCGCTCGACCACGGCAAGAGACCAGGATAGTTTTCGTCACGTGACACGCAATCCGGGCCAGTTCGACGTTGCGAATGTAATCACCACATAAACCTTAGAACGCGGCGTTGACGCTCGCCGGTCCTCCGACGTATGGTCGACAGCATACTCGGACGGCCGTCCGAGTATGAGAACCAGCAACTCCCGCGGCAGCAGCCGACACCCTGTTCGCGGGGATACTACCCGGGTGAGGCTCCAAGGCCTGGCTCGTCACGATTCGAGCGGCGTCGCGACTGCCCGGCCCGGCATCACTATCGCGATGGCGCACGTGCGACGGGGCCCGAGGAAACCTGTTCCCATTACCTCGACCCGGATCGACATGAAGTCGCGAGGCAGACGCGGGCTTCGGTGGCTACATATCGTCGGCATTGCCGTAGCGGTTCCTACAGGAGAAGGCGGATAACATTGTCTCGTAAGACGTTTCACCTCGGCTACTTCACGAAGTTCGGGGTTCCGTCGTGGTCGAGCAACCCAGACCTCGATTCGGCGACCAACTGGGCGAACGGCTCGTTCCACATCGATCTCGCCAAGAGACTTGAACGGGCGAAGTTCGACTTCGTATTCTTCGAGGACTCGGTGACCGTCGCCGAGAAGTACGGCAACTCCACAGAGTTGGACCTCAAGCATGCCGTCTACGCGCCGAAGCACGACCCGCTGCCCCTGCTTCCACTAATGGCACACGAGACATCCGATATCGGCTTCATTGCGACAGCTTCGACGAGCTTCTACCCCCCCTTCCTGCTCGCCCGGTTGTACTCGACGATCGATTCACTGTCCGAAGGCCGCGTCGGCTGGAACATCGTCACGTCGAGTGAGACCGCAGCAGCATGCAACTTCGGAATGGACGAGCTCCCGCCACACGGTGAGCGTTACGCGCGGGCCGAGGAGTTCGTCGACGTCACGAAGGCGCTCTGGGATTCCTGGGAGGACGGCTCGCTGGTCGCCGATCTCGAGACCGGTGTTTATGTCGATCACACGAAGGTCCACACCGTCGACTACGAAGGCCGGTACTACCGCTCGAAGGGTCCACTGAACACCTTGCGCTCCCCTCAGGGCCGACCGGTGCTCGCGCAAGCCGGAGCGAGCGACCGAGGCCGTGACTTCGCCGCGAAGAACGCGGAAGTCATCGTCGGGTTGTCCACCGGCGGCGTCGAGGACATGAAGGAATTCCGCAAGGACATTCGTGCCCGCGCGAAGGCGTTCGGCCGCGATCCGGATGATTGCAAGATCTTCTACCTCGCTCAGTTGTATATCACCGAGGAAGAGCGGGAAATCAGCGAGAAGGAACGCGATGCCCTGCTCGAGTACGTTTTGGTCATGATGTCCTCCTCACTGAATATCGACTTCTCTCAATTCGATCTCGATGCACCGCTGGACCAGAACGTGGAGGCCGGCGGACATACAAGTGCGCTCGACGCCCTCAAAGAGGCCGGCAGCGCGGGGATGACACTGCGGGAGACGATTCTCGCGGGCTACGGGCAGAGCGCAGTAGGGCTCAGCGGGAGTCCCGAAGAGATTGCCGACCGCATGGTCGAGATCATGGACGAAGTCGGCGGCGACGGATTCCTGATCGAGGGCAACGGCTTCACCCCCCATCTGCCTGCGCTGACCGACCGCATCGTTCCGAGGTTGCAGCAGGCGGGCGCTGTGCGCACCGAGTACAAGGGCAACACTCTACGAGAACTACTGCACGAATTCTGAGCTCTCACTCCTCGCGCCCGAGACACATCAAAGTCACCGAAAGGCACGTCCATGATCGTCACCGTCGTGGCCGGAAACCCGAAGGCGGAATCCCGCACACTGGACGCCGCGAAGGCCCTCGCAGCCGCCCTGACCCCAGACCACACCCACGTGCGCTCGGAAACCATCGACGTCATCACGCTGGGAGCCGGCCTGCTGGGGTGGGGCGACACGGCTGTCGCCGAAGCGGTCGCCACCGTGGCCGGTTCAGACCTCGTCATCGTCGCCAGCCCGACCTTCAAGGCGACCTACACAGGGGTAACGAAGCTGTTCTTGGATCAGTTCGCCGGCGACACCGGCCTGAAGGACGTCGTGGCGGTGCCGCTGATGCTGGGGGCCGGTCCCGCGCATGCAATGGCTCCGGAGCTACTGCTCAAGCCGGTTCTGGTCGAACTGGGCGCGGTCACCCCCGCCCCCGGGCTCTATCTCATGGATTCGTCGTACAAGACGGACTCGCGAATCGATGACTATGTCGGGCGCTGGGGCAAAGCCATCAGGGCTTCACTTCGATCGAGGCCCAGTGCACCCTGACGACACTCGCCACTGTTCGGTGTCGAAACCGAGCCGAGAACTGCTCTCCTCGACAGCCCGCACAAGACGTTGATCCGCAGAATCGACCACTCCGTACGGGACCGATGCCCTGATACGGTCCACTGCAAAAGAAGGACCTCCATGACTGCCCCGACAACGACGTTCGAGCATTCACGTCACTCGTTCTACATCAACGGCGGTTGGCGGCGCGCCGCCAACACACAACCACACCAGCTGTACGAGGCGGCGACCGGTGAACCGCTCGGTGATGTCCCCATGGGCTCGGAAGCCGACATCGATGCCGCGATCGATGCCGCGCGCAGAGCCTTTGACGACGGAGCCTGGAGTAGTTCGGCCGACATTCGGGTGGCCGCCCTGCGCCGGTTCGCGGACGAGTTGCAGGCGCGGCGGGATACGACGGCCGAGCTGGTCAGCCGAGAGAACGGTATGCCGTCGATGATGTCGGCGATGTCGAACACCGACCTCCCGGTTATGCTGCTCAACCAATACGCAGGACTCCTCGAGCAACGACCTCGGGAGGAGTTGCGTCAGAGCATGCTGGGTGCGACTATTGTGCGCCAAGCGCCGTACGGAGTGGTGGCGGCCATCGTGCCCTGGAACTTTCCCCAGTTCATGGCGATGGCAAAGATCGCTCCGGCCCTCGCTGCAGGCAACACCGTCATAGTCAAGCCTTCGCCGGAAACATCGCTCGACTCGTACATCCTCGCGGAAGCTGCCGAGGCGGCGGGCATTCCGCCGGGCGTCCTGAACATCGTGCCGGCTGGTCGGGAAGCGGGCGCTTATCTCGTAGCCCATCCGGAGGTCGACAAGGTGTCGTTCACCGGCAGCACCGTCGCGGGCCGGGCAATCGGTGAAGCGTGCGGCCGCCTCGTGCGGCCGGTCACACTCGAACTCGGCGGCAAGTCCGCAGCGATCATCCTCGACGATGCCGACCTCGACGCCTACACCGCCAATCTGGTGCAAACCTCCTTCGTGAACAATGGTCAGACCTGTGTGACGCACTCCCGGATCCTGGCACCGGTGAGCCGCTATCGAGAAGTCCTGGATGCTGTTGTCGGCGCCGCGGAATCCTTGAAGGTGGGAAATCCCCTCGACCCGACGGTGATGTGCGGTCCGATGGCGACCAGTACGCATCGCGATCGCGTGCTGGGATACATCGAGCGCGGCGCGGCCGACGGAGCGAAGATTGCGACCGGCGGGGGTATTCCGCAGGATCAGCCCGACGGATGGTTCGTCGCCCCCACCGTCTTCTCCGACGTCGACAACGCGAGCGCCCTCGCGCAGGAAGAAGTATTCGGACCGGTTATTGCCGTCATCCCCTTCGAGACCGAAGAAGATGCTATTCGGATGGCGAACGAGAGCATCTATGGACTCGCCGGATCGGTCTGGACATCCGACGAAGCGCGCGGAATCGATATCGCCAGAAGAATTCGTACCGGAACCATCGGGGTCAACTACTACCAGATGGATCTGAACGCGCCCTTCGGGGGATTCAAAGCGAGCGGAATCGGACGGGAATTCGGACCGGAAGGGCTGGACGCCTACACCCAGTACCAGGCCATCTACGTCAGTGCTGATCAGCTCAGCTCCTGACAGTCATGCCGAGCAGCACGATCCCGTTAACACGGAGTATTCGGCGACCGGTGAACGAACCGGAACTCGCGGCCACAACCGCTCGGTAGCAGAGATATCGTCATCCTCGACAAGGTGGGTGGCCGGCGCGCGTCGCGTCTCCTCACTCGGATCGGCGGCAGGTTGCTGGCACCTCGGTCGGCCCTCGGACAGGCGCTGCTGGCGGCCGGCGGCCGCACCGCCCCTGACGATGAGCGGGTTCGCGAACTCGGGTATGCCATCGAGCGCAATGGAGCGCTTCCTGGACTCGGATGTATAGCTGCGCCGATCGGGCCAGGCGGCGAAACCACGACAGCGGTGTCGATCAGTGCGCCGATGAGCACAATGACCTTCGATGCCGGGACGACCGCGCTGGTGAAGCTGGCCGCGCACGCCATCTGGCGCAGCATGTCCCTCGGCGTGCGGGTGATCCCGACGCTGCAGCGACGCAACATATTGCGTTCGCTACCCACCGCTCGGAGCGTTCTCGCCGACGGCTGACGACGCACTCGCGTTGTCGGCCGCGGCCGCCCCGCGCGGGCCGAGTCGGCACGATGCGATCAGATTGCTGGCTAGGATATTGATTCTCCCGCGAAGCGCTCCCACCGGCTGTCCGGCCAGAATTTGGAGTATGAGTCCGTCCGAGATCGCAGCGATCAGGACGGCCAAATAGGCGTAGTCGATATCTTCGACCCCGTAGGATTCGAGGAAATTCTCTATTTTGGAATTGATCCTCCGGTACTCGCGCGACCTCTTTTCCGGACCGGGTACTCGCACGGCCCATAGAAGTAATTCGTACTGCGCTCTCTGCGCGTCCTCGACACCGGTCCCTTCGGTCAGCTCTCTCTCCACACTGGGATCAATTCCTTCAATGAGGGATAAGATCAGCAGGGATACCGCTTCTTCGAGCTCCGCGGGACCAGACTTCTCCACGGAATCAATCAGCGCAAGCATCAGGCGGCACGCCCGCTCCCAGGCGTCCTCGAAGAGAGACTGTTTGCTCGGGTAGACATGATTCAAATTCGACAGCGGAACGTCGGCTTCCTTTGCGATACGTCGCAACGTGGCGGCTCCGATCCCTTCACGACTGATCACTCGTAATGCTGCATCAGAGGTAAGCATCCGTCGCACAGGCTCACGCACATATCGCATCTATCCCGCTCCAAACCCGTTGTCGATTCTCGTCCGGCGGTTCGAACGGCCATCCGGCCGAAACACCGACTCGATCGTATCGCCGTAGAATGCCCCCATCGAACTCAGCTGCTGAGATCCTCTCCCCTATAGAGCCGAGCCTCACTGCCCGAGGCGAGACCCGAATGATGGCAGCGACCGCGGACGGGGCTTGTATACACTCCCACGAGGCCGTCGCGGCAGCCGACTGCACCGTCGGCGCGCATATGCGCCGCTCGACACAAGCGCACCGGGAGATACCCCGGAATGCCGGAGCGGGGGGGGGGGGGGGGGGGGGGGGGGGGGGGACACTCCCTGTATCACAAATAGAGAAGGTCGCGACTGGCTATTATACACGTCTCCGAGCCGCCGCGAGGAAAGTGTATA
>NZ_JBHXMZ010000023.1:32414-38219 GCF_042719915.1 Nocardia sp. NPDC058499
TAAATGACAACGATAACAGCTGCGGACATATCTAACAACACAAGCGGAGAGGGCCCCCCAGGAATGCGGGGTCTGGACACCCACAACCCCGTCCCCCCCCCCGCTCGCTATTCGAGGGTCACGGGTGATGCCGGTGAAGGATGCTTCGAGGGTCACGGGTGATGCCGGTGAAGGATGCGACGTTCTCCGCGGTCTGGCCCATGGCGATGTAGACGTCGGGGGTCAGGCCGTACTCGCGCGGATCGTACCAAATCCCGGCGACGCGCTCGGCGGCCTTCGCGGTGCGGGCCTGGGCCTCGACGTAGAGCGGGTTCTGGGTGTCCGGTCAGGGGTCGGCCGAGCCGTGGACGTCCCTGGACACCGTCTCGACGCCGGCGGAGAGAACAACCGGCCTTGATGGTGTGGAACGCCATCCGGGTCGACTGTAGAGGCGCAGTAGCGGTGCACGGTGGTGCCGGGCAGGGTGTCGAAACCGAGCTGCACCCCGACGTTGCGGGCGAGGTTGAGGCCCTGCTCACCGCCCAGCGAGCCACAGCCAAAGATGAGGTCGGCGATACTGGCCGGGTCCAGGCCGCGCACCTTGTCCAGCGCGGCGCGCACTATCTGGGTGGTGAGGTCGTCCGTGCGTGTGTCGACCAACGAGCCCTTGCGGACCCGGCCGATGAGAGAACGCGCGGCGGAGACGATGACGGCCTCGGGCATGGAAACTCCCTGTATCACAAATAGAGACGATCGAGATCGGCACGGACGGACGATTCGCGGCCCGATTGGGGCATTGTCGATTCCGGCCGATCCGGTGGCAGCTGTGATCCGGGCCGCGGCCAGACGACGGTGCCGATCAGCACGGCCAGGGGCAAGCCGATCGTGACCGCGTATCCTGCGACGAATCTGCTTCGTTCAGCATGTCGTGTTCTCCTCACCCGTGGCCGACCGAATTCGAATCGGTCAGGCCCCTGCTGCGGCGCGGCCAGCCCGTCGGCCGTAGAAGCTGCCGTCCCCCATTGATGCACCGCTGACGTAGCCGCCTGCGCAGATTCCCGAAGTACAGCGCCCCGCGGCGCAGAGCCCCGCGATGGGTTTGCCGGAGACGTGCAGCACCCTGGAATCCAGGTCGGTCCGCAGCCCACCGAGGGTGAAACCCCCGGTGCTCTTGCATAGGTCATAGCCCGCCAGCGGGGTGCCGAGGGGCCTGACCCACTGCTCCTTCTTGCCCAGCAGAGGATCGGTGCCCGCGGCGGCATGCCGGCTGTACACCTCGACCGTGGCCTGCAGCACACCGGCCGGGAAACCGATCTTGGATACAAGTTCCTCGATCGTCTCAGCCACCTATGTCGGCGGTTGTGCCCGGAAACCCTCAGTAGCGGAAACAGTTCCGTTGGCCTCTTCCAGCGCGGTCTCATCGATGATCAGGAACGCCGCGCTGTGCTGACGCATCAGCGTCGACTGGCCGCTATGGCTGGGATAGGAGTCCTCGGGGATGTAACGCTGTCCGCGACCGTTGACGAGGATCCCGCGCGTCACCAGATCACGACCTCGATAGCGTCCATATGGGCAAGCTGGGCTCTGAGGGCCTGCGCGACCCGGATGCCGATGCCGTCGTGCTCCTCGATCGCGGCCGCCGGTCGATTGATCAGCAACGGCGTATAGGCCTCGACCATCTGCTGGTCATAGGCGAAGCTGCCGGTGGCCAGCACCAGGCCACGCCGGGCACGGGTCGCCACTTGCTTGCCGTAGCGCCTGGCGATCACCCCGGGCACCCGCCCGGCCTCGTTCACGATCAAGCGCTGAAGCCGCAGGTCGTACTCGGCTCGTACGCCGAGGCTCTCGGCTGTATCGATGAGCGGCTTCATCAGCATGTAGTCGCCGCCCTTCTCACCTGTTCGCTTGTCGGCCATCTTCGGCAGGTGCCCGCGGGGCGGAGTAGCGATGGTGTTGTAGGGGGCGGCGTTCTCACCACCGGAAAACATCAAGCCTGATCGGCGAGCGGCTCCCACCCCGACTCACCCCAGAACTCCTCCTTGAACGGCACCCCCTGCACGACAAGCCAGTCGAAGTGCTCCACATTGCCTTGGCAATGATCGCGGATCTTCGCCGCATCGACTCCCGGGCCGACGGCGGCGGTCAGGAACGTCTCCATATTCTCGGGGCTGTCCTCGAATCCGAGCCCCTTCTGCAGCGCGGTGCCACCGCCGAGGTAGATGAATCCGCCCCACATCGCGGCCGCTCCCCCATCCTCCGGCGCGCTCGGGCACCAGGACCTCGGAACCGGCCCGAACCGCTTCGATGGTTGCACAGACTCCCGCGATGCCGTACCCGACGACGACTACATCAGCTTCGTGACCCCATTCCGTGATCGCGGTGATCTCCTCGGGGTGCACACTCCCGTTGTCCGACATACGATTTCTCCTGTGGGTGGGTATCGATAGTCTGGGCGCAAGCGGACCGGCCGACTCGATCCCTGAGAATGCCCGCCGCAGCGGCGTGACCACCGGGAGCCTCCCGCTCAGCGGGAGGTCGGTACCGCCCGCCGGACCTCGTCGAGGATCGCGCTCGAGTTCTGCGTTCTCCCGTCGTAACCACTTCAGCTCCGCAGATTCCTCGCTCGTCACCACGGCACGGCTACCGATATCGACCCGGGTTCGCCGAACTCATTTGCGGACCGTTTCGGTCAACCGATCCCCAGCAACTCGACGACCGCAGCCATGGCCGCCCCCCTGCGGTCTCGTGCTGATCACGGACTTCGGCGACCATCCGCACCGCCCGCTCACGCTAGTCCGGTGGCACCACAGGCCCCCCGGTGATCGGTCCACGTGATCCGCCCGTTCAGGAGGCCAGTTCACCCGAACCGAACCGGACGGGTCAGGTCAAGAGCACACGTGCATTCGACGATTTGTCACCGAGGCGTGAACGCCGGGCCCCGGCCTTGACGACTCCGGGCGGTCACGGTAACATCCCCCCTCAACCCGGACAGTTGTTCGAGTCTGGACAAGACACTATGCGGTGCCACACAATTGGCAGCGATCGCCTTTCACCCGGCGTGTCGTCATGTGTGATTTCGAGCGGATTCCCACGGAATTTTGTATGCATAGCATCGACTCCGGACTCATCATCTTCGGCGTAAGTGCCGGAGCTGGTCCATCGGCCGGGACTGCAACTCATGGCACGGGATCGCGGATATCGGCATGTGACGCACAGGCTTCAACGCAACCGTGCTTGACGACCGCATCGAGACCGACAGTGCCCACATATGGACGACCGAGGAGTCGTCGACCGAAATCAGAATCCTCTATCCAATATCGATTTCACTGACGGACCTGAGAATCCAGTCGCAGGTCTGTGTTACGCCGACCGCCTTTATTACTGCCCGCCGACCCCGAACTCGAACTGAAGGACAGAGACATGAAACTCACCACACTGGGACCCACCGCGACAGTGGATGAGGTGGTCGCGGTGATCGACCGTGACGGTGGCGTCATCATCCGCGATTTCATCGACTCGGCCACGCTCTCCGGCCTGCTCGAAGATTTGCAGCCGAAGCTGGCGTCCAATTTGGAAGACCCTACGACCGGCCGAGGCAAAACCGGCCGGCTCGGCGGCATCTTCAAGCACACGAGATATGCGGACACCATCGTCAGGAATCCTCTGTACCGCGAAGCAGCCGAGCGCATCCTGTGCAAACCCATTACGCTTTGGTTCGGTGACGACTCCTTCGAAGCCGCCCCGACAATCCAGATCGGCGTCACCCAACTGATCGCGATCCACCCTGGAGAAGGTGCCCAACCGCTACACAGGGACGACATCGTATGGCACTGGCGTCACCCTGAGGGGGGCCCTCAGGCGCGTGTACAGATCATGGTCGCGATCAGCGACTTCACCGCGGAAAACGGCGGAACTCTGGTGGTCCCGCAGAGTCACCTGTGGGGCGACGACCGAGGGCCCAGCACAGACCAAGCGATACCAACCGAGATGGCGGCCGGCTCGGCGCTCATTTTCATCGGCTCCACATTCCACGGCGGCGGCACCAACACCACGGACAAGCCACGACTTGGGCTGACAATGAGCCTGGATTTGGGCTACCTGCGTCAGGAAGAGAACCAATACCTGACCATCCCAGTCGACGAAGCGCGGGCCCTCCCGGAGGACATCCAGCGGCTTCTCGGTTACGACGGCTGCCCCCCGGGGCTCGGGTACGTGGAGATCAACGGCACAATGACCAATGCGCACGTCCTTCTCGAAGGCTAGCTTGCAGGTCATGAGGTTGTTTGAGGCTCACCCTGGGAAGTGGACACCGAGTTAGCAGGATTGTTGATCCTGCGGAAGGATGTCCCTGTGTCTCGGAAACGTCGGTCGTTCACGACCGAGTACAAGGTCGAGGCTGCTCATCGAGTGATCGATTCCGGTCGCACGGTCGCCGAGGTCTCGAGAGAGCTCGGTGTGCACGAGAGCCTGCTGGGCCGCTGGGTCGCCGATGAACGCCGCCGTGTGGAAGCCGCGGCGGTGGGTCGGGAACAGCCGTAGTCCGGTGCCGAGCGGGCGGAGTTGCTGCGGTTACGCAGGCAGGTTGCCGAGCAGGACAAAGATATCGCGTTGTTGAAAAAAAATTCGGCGTACTTTGCCGCGATGCAGCAGAACCGGCCCGGTTCGAGCTGATGGCAGAGTGCGACGCCTCCAACAGGTTCCTCGGCGCCGCCGGGGTAGACGTCGCGCGGATGGCGCGACTACTGCATGTGTCGAGGTCGGGGTACTACGAGTACCGCAAACGCTGCGGGTCGACGTCGTTGACACCTGCGGCGCAGCGCCGCGCGGACCTCTCGGTCAAGATCCTGGCCCATCACCGCGAATCCGACGGCACCTACGGTGCCCCGCGGATCACCGCCGATCTACGCGAGGCCGGCGAGCAGGTCAGCGAGAAGACCGTCGCCAAGATCATGGCCCAGGTCGGGATCGAGGGGATCAGCCCGCGGACGTTCAAGGTCGCGACCACGGTGGTCGACCCGATGGCGTCGTTCCCACCGGATCTGGTCGGCCGCCGGTTCGACCAGGGCCGCCTCGACGCCGTGTGGACGAGCGATATCACGCATCTGACCTGCGGAGAATCCGACATGTATATGTGCGCGATCAAAGACGAGCACTCGAAACGAGTGCTGGGCTGGCCGGTAGCCGACCATATGCGCAACCAACTGGTCACCGAGACCCTCGACATGGCGGTCGCGGCACGCGGCGGACACGGCCGCGGAACCGTTCTACATGCCGACCGCGGTAGTCAGTACACCGCGTCGGCCATAGCCGCGGCCTGCCACCGGCACGGGTTGCACCGATCGATGGGTGCTACCGGGATCTGCTGGGACAACGCCGGCACGGAATCGTTGTGGTCGACGTTCAAACACGAACACTACTACCGGCATACCTATGCCACGAAGGCTGAACTCGTTGCCGCGGTGGACAAATGGATGCACTGGTACAGGACTCGGCGCCGTCACTCCGCGATCGGTGTCAATGGCCAGTAGGACCTCCCCGGATGTGAGGTCCGGAGAGATGCTTGACGGATTGTGCCTGGAACATGGTTGACGGTGTCTCGGATGATGTTTGACGGTTCCAGATGATGGTTGACGGTCAGCGGGATCCGGCGATGTAGCGGGTGACCGGCCCACCCTTACGGGGATGGGTGGAGATCTCGATCTCGCCGTCGAGGACGCGGAAGCCGGTCTCCTCTGACCAGTCCCCGATAACGCGACCACCCGGTTTCAGAGTCGGTTTGTCGTGATCGGTGTTCAGTTGATGTCGCAGTCCACCGGGTGGTGGGTG
>NZ_JBHXMZ010000024.1:0-29969 GCF_042719915.1 Nocardia sp. NPDC058499
GACATGAGTAATCAGGTGCTGGATAAGATCGTCGCCATCGCTGACCAGATCAGCGCACAAGCCGACGAATCCGAGTCACTCGGTCGTCTCTCCGACGATACGGCCAAAGGTTTGAAGCATTCCGGGGTGATGCGGATGCTGGCGCGCAGAAAGTACGACGGGTTCGAATCGCACCCCCGCGAGTTCGCCGAGACCGTCATGAAGACTGGCAGTATCTACGGTTCGGCCGGTTGGGTGTGTGGAATCGTGGGCGTGCACCCGTGGCAGTTGGCGTTTGCTGATCCCCGTGTGCAAGAGGAAGTTCTGGGCACCGATACCGATACCTGGCAGGCTTCGCCTTATATGCCTGGCGGAATCGCCATGCCAGTCGACGGCGGGTACGTCCTGTCGGGGCGGTGGCAGTTTTCCTCCGGCACCGATCATTGCGACTGGATTTTTCTCGGCGCAATGATCGGCGGTGCGGACGGCGCGCCGTTGATGCCACCCCGGGCACTGCACGTCATTTTGCCGCGCGCCGACTACGACATCGTTCCGGACAGCTGGGACGTGGTGGGACTGCGTGGGACCGGCAGCAAGGACATCATCGTCACGGAAAAGTTTATCCCCGGCTACCGGGCGATGGACGCCGCGGCGGTGACGGACGGTACGGCCGCGCAAGAGTACGGAGTCACCGAAACGCTCTACAAGATGCCGTGGTCGACTATGTTCCCATTGGGCATCACGTCGGCGACAATCGGCATCGCCGAGGGTGTGCTGGCAGCAGGTATGGCATATCAACGCGAACGCGTCGGCGCCGCCGGCACCAGGATCAAGGACGATCCGTACACGCTTTACGCCCTGGGTGAGGCGGCGGCCGAGATAGACGCCGCGCGACAGCAGATTCTGAGTAACGTGGACCGCATTTTCGACCAGGTCGACGCAGGTAGCGAGATCAGCTTCGCCCAGCGTGCCGAAGCGCGCCGCAACCAGACGAGGGCAGCGTGGCGGGCCGTGCGGGCGGCGGACGAGGTCTTCGATCGGTCGGGCGGCAATGCGTTGCGAATGAGCAACCCGCTTCAGCGTTTCTGGCGGGACGCCCACGCAGGGCTACATCACGCGATCCATGTGACGAGCACCGTGTATCACGCAGCCGGCCTCAGCTCGTTGGGGATAGATCCCCCGGGTCCGCTCCGAGTAATGATCTGACCGCGGACGTCGACCATGCCAACTAGATAGGGACATCTGCCTCGGCTTTCTTCACGGCCGAGCTCGTCCGGGCCTGGTGCTCGCTGATCATCCGAAGACATCGGCGAGCACCAGGCCTATCGGCCTGCGATGGATTTCCGAGCGCCTGACGGGTGAACGCGTTCCGCGACGCGGTGTTCGAGGCCGAATCGTAGCCCTTGGCACAGGGCCCGACAGATCGAGTTCAGCCGCCGCGGAACGGGTCACCATCACCTCACCGGAACTGGGATCAAGCGACCGGTTGCGTGGGCAATTGGCCGGCACTGACATAAACAGACTGATACTCCACGAAAGCAGCCAGGCCTTCCGGCCCGAACTCGCGGCCGATGCCGCTCGATCCGAATCCGCCGAAAGGGGAACCCAGATCCATCTGGTAATAGTTCACCCCGAAGGTGCCCGTCCGGATCTTCCGGGAAAGGTCGATCCCGCGCTGCTCGTCGGCGGTCCAGACGGACCCTGCCAATCCGTATTCGCTGTCGTTCGCGAATTCAACCGCCTGATCCTCACTGACGTATGGGATCACCGCAACGACAGGCCCGAATACTTCTTCCTGAGCCAATGGACCGGAGTTGTCGACGTCCGCGAAGACTGTCGGTTCGACAAACCACCCGTCGGGATGTGCCGGTGGGCGTCGGCCGCCGGTCACCATACGAGCGCCGGAGTCGCGCGCGGCGCCGATATGCTTGAGCACCCGGTCGCGGTGCGAACTGGTAACCATCGGCCCACATGTGACCGCGGGATCCAGTGGATCACCGACAACCAGGGAGCGGGCCGACTCGGCCACCGCATCGACGACCTCGGCATAGCGGGAACGAGGTGCCAGTATGCGTGAATGCAGAATGCATGCCTGGCCGTTGTTGATAAATGAGTTCGCTGGCAGGTTGGCGGCGAAATGATCGAGATCTGCGTCCTCGAGAACTATCGAAGCCGACTTGCCTCCCAGTTCGAGGGTTACCCGCCGGATCAGCCGACCGCAGACCTCACCGATCCGGCGCCCTGCCTCGGTGCTTCCGGTGAACGAGACCTTGTCAACTCCTGGATGAGCGACGAGTGCCGCACTCACCGTGCGGTCAGCGGGTACCACATTCAACACACCGGGCGGGATTCCTGCCGCCTCTGCCGCCTCTGCCAGCACGTAAGCGTCAAGCGCAGTCTCTGGTGATGGCTTGACCACCACGGTGCACCCGGCGGCCAGGGCAGGAGCGATCTTGGCCATCGCGATAAGGTGTGGGAAGTTCCAGGGCACTATTGCCGCGACGACGCCTACAGGGGTTTTCCTGACAATGGTTGCACCTCGCCCGCTGGGCCGCACCTCCTCTAGGTAGCCGGTCTCGATCAGATCTGCGTACCTGTTGAGTATCGAAATCGGCACGGCGACATTCGATATACGCGATATCGACGACGGCGTCCCGTTCTCTCGACTGATCAAATCGGCAGTGTGATCTCCACGCGTATCCAGTTCCGAAGCGAAGCGGCGCAGGACCTTTGCGCGGTCCGTTGCGGCCATCGAAGGCCATGGACCCGAATCGAAGGCCAGTCGCGCCGAGCGAACTGCCGAATCGACATCATCACCACTGCCCATCGGCGCGGTTCCGATCGGCTTGCCTGTCGCCGCCTCGAATACCGGATAGGTATCGGTCGACTGCGGCGACCGCCATTCACCTCCGATGAACAGCTCGGTCCGCGTGTAGTCCGGGAACGTCATGAACCATCCTCTGCAACAGAATTAATCGAACGGAACTCGGGCCAGGCCCGAACGCAGTCACCAGTCTTTCCACGGGATGATCGTGCGCAGGGGGCCATCCAACAGCAACTCGGCGGCCTCGGGGCAGGGCCGTCCGAAACCTGCTGCTGCACGGTCTTGCTCGAAGCTCGCCAGATCCTGGCTGACCTCTGCCGGGTCGTGGTCGAGGTAGAGAACGCGAATACGGACCGTCCCTGGCGTGAATCGATGATCATCTTCGGATTCCGGCCGTAGCGACGAATTGCCCGGCAGCGAATGCAACGAGAAAGTCCATGCACCGGCAACCCCGTCGCGTTCGAGCAAGGCCGGGATATGGACTTGGTCTTCCCAGTGGAACTGCTCATGTGTGTCGAGCCCATGTGGCTCGCTGTGATACGTGACGGTGATGTGCAACCCGCGGTTGGGCCGGAACGGCAACGCTTCCGCCGAGACGCCGATGCGGGCCGCCGCATACCCCTTCACCGGCGTAAAGAAAGCCAGTAACGGTCTGCGGACGCCAGGTATCCGCGGACCCCGCCCCCATTGAAACGAGTCTTCCCCCAACTTGTGCCATTCGGCCACGTTCTCCTCGTACGGGGGGCGGAACCAATACATGGCTACATAGTCGGTGCCGGCCAGGCTCATGGCCGGAGATCGGCCGAGCTCGGCGTACTCAGCGGGCCGGGCCCACCGGTCCCCCCATGCGACGCCGGGAAGCAGTAGGTTCTCCGGGCGATGGTCCAGCTGGTGCCATTCGTTGTACGCCCGGTGCATCTCGGGATCCGCGAGATCGACGAAAGAAAAGAATGCGCGTTCGGAAAACACCGATACCTCCTGAAATTGTTCTATTTCTCGGATGAGCTGCGCCGAGGCGTGCTCGAATTCGTGTCCGCTGCGACCTCGCACGGGCGAGCGTGCTCGGGTAAACGACGCGCCAGTTCCTTCACCGCCGGAGGCAAGTCTCTCTCGACCGGAGAGCCGGCCTACCGCGCTTGCGACCACCCTCATCGCGGTCGCCTCACTACGCGGACCAGACCGCACAGCCCCAGAGTTCAGCCGCGAACGTCCAGAGCCGCTCTTGGTTTCGGCGAACGGTCGGCCGTGTGCATGCACTCACCGTAGGTGCACACGCGGCACTCATGGGTGCGCGGTTCCACAGAACGGGAAACTCGGTACATGCAGGACTTACACAGGCCCTACCAACACCGTGCCGGGAGTACCCGCTTGCCGCCGAACTCCACCCTGGTTCCGGATTATCTCCGCGCGGCCGAGGCATCTCAGGCGCCCTCAGTGGAAAGCCCTCGCGGCCGGATCGCGGGGTCATCCTGTACAGGCATGAGTCAGTGCAGCCTGAGAATGCGGCGCCCGGTCGGTGGGTCGATTCGCGACTCGGACAGAGCGCGGCCGTGTACCCAGTCGTCGATGGTGGAGCGCTGAACTTCTCGACCAGCACCGCGCATCCACAACGTGCACAGTTCAGGACTGCATCGTCACCGCTGCGCTCCTTCCGCTGCTGGGCCGAGACTTCCGTAGCGGCCCCGGAAGAAGACCAGCGGCGCGTTATCGGATGCGTAGAGGTGCCGTACCCGTGATACAACGATGGTGTGGTCACCGGCCGAGTATTCGGCCTCCTGCTCAGCTTCGATCCAGGCCAAGCAGTCGGTGAGGACCGGGGCACCGGCAGGAGAAGGCGCCCAGTCGATTCCGCGAAACTTCTCGGGTCCCGGGGTGGCCAGTCGGCGACAGATGTTCTCTTGATCTGCCGACAGGATATTGACGGTGTACCGATCCGCCGCACGCACTCGCGGCCACGAGGTACTCGTGGTCGCGACGCAAAATGCGATCAGCGGTGGGTCGAGCGAAACCGAGGTGAACGAGTTGGCCGCCAGGCCGTTGGCCTGTCTCCGGGTCGATACCGGTGATCGCTACCACGCCCGTCGCGAAATGCCCTAGAACGGTTCGCAGTAGTGCAGGGTCCAGCTCGGCCGAGTCGGCGCCGAGGACTCGCTGCACCGAGGCGGATCGATGTTTTATCGAACTCATCACAAGCTCCTCGTGACTCTCCGGTCAAGCATGAACCAACCGTATCCGGGCGTTGCTCCGAGAGACACGAGCCTCCCGGTGGACGGGACGCTGCGAGCCCCGCAGGCGCGGCCCCTGAGCTCGATGCCACTGCGATCGCCACCTAGGCCACCGATAAAGCCATGTCCGAGATATCGATCGATATGTGTCTCCGATCAGCGGGATCACTGTGGCTCGTGGAGCCGAGTTCCCATCTGCCGGAACAGCGACAGCCATCCGAAGGCCGGATGCGATCCCATAGGCCTGCTGCGGCCGATGGTGCCGTCGTGAAGGGAAGCCGATGCCATCCACCGCCCAGGACGACGGGCAGATCAGAAGCGTGCGCGTACCGGGGTCCGGACGATGCCATCACAACGCAACGAGAGTGAATCATGCGTGAACTGAAGGGCCGGGTCGCGGTCGTCACCGGCGGCGCGAACGGAATCGGCAAAGGGCTGGCGACACGATTCCTCGAAGAGGGTATGAAAGTCGTCGTCGCGGACAACGACACCGGCGATCTCGAGAAAACAGTTTCCAAGTTGAGCGCGCTCGGCGAAGTGCTCGGTGTCCGCACCGATGTCGCCGACGCGGATTCGGTGCAGGCGCTCGCGGACGCGGCGGTGGACCGGTTCGGCGCCGTGCACGTGCTGTGCAACAACGCCGGAGTGGGTGGAGCCCAGCACTTCTCGACCATCCCGCACGCCACCTGGGAATGGACGCTCGGCGTGAACCTCTGGGGTGTCATCAACGGCTGCCGGATCTTCCAGCCGATCCTAGCCGCCCAGGAAGAGGCTTACATCGTCAACACCGCTTCGATGTCGGGTTTCCTGACCGGCGGATATCTGACCCCTTACAGTGTGTCGAAGGCGGGGGTGATAACACTGTCCGAGGGGTTGGCTTTCGAATGGGCTACGGAGTTTCCGCATATCGGCGTCGCGGTGCTGTGTCCGGCTTACACCGCCACGTCCATCCGGCACGACGAACGCAACGCTCCGCCCGGGCATATCCCGCGCGCCGTAGCCGACCCGTCGTTGATCGAACATCAGGAGACGGTGGACCGGGCCATCGAAGAGGAAGGGATGCCGGTTTCGCAGATCGCGGAGCTCGTCGTATGCGGTATGGCGGAACGCAAGACCCATATTTTCCCTCGCCCCGAGTGGCTGAAGTTGTGGGCCGACCGTGTGGACCGCGTCAACGCGCAGGCGGATTCGCCGTCCGCAGTGGACTGAACCGCGAAACGCGCCACCATTCGGTTCGACGAGTGTATCGACCGGTTCGAGTGGAGGCGTGTTGCGGACCGTTCAACTGACTGACGCACTGCCTTTATCGATTCCGATGTACCCGCCAATGAACGGCTGACTCGAGCGGTTGCTTGTCAGCGTTGCGGGACGCCGAGGGCCTTTCGCAACTCAGCAACCCGGAGATCACCGCGACACTGGCCGCACGGCGGTCGGCCCGAACACACAGCTGTCCCCCATGTTCGCCCGGACCCGCGTCGAATCCACGGTTCCCGCCTGGTGTTTTCACACTGGTCCTACGAACCGCTCTGTTTCCGCGACTACGCCCGCCAGTTCCGCGACGCGGTGAACCTCTCACTGGTGCTGCTCGGCGGAATCACCAACCTCGCCGGCATGCATGCGGGATGGAAGGCGGGTTCGAGTTCGTAGCGATGGCGCGAGCACTACTGCGGGATCCCAAGCTGATCAACCGTATCCAGGCGGAGTCTTCGACGAAATCGCCGTATGTCCAGTGCAATCTCTGCGCGGCACGAATTTTCACTGGCACTCGATGCTCACTGATCAGCACCCGCCCGCGGCAGACTACCGGCACGGGCCCTACCCGGCACCCCATCCTTCCTGAGGTGCGCAGGGTTCTTCAACGCGGAGATCCGGCCCGGCCCCGCGCAGGCCCATAGACGACGACCTCGGTAGCGGCTGCGTCCGCGTATCCACTACCCGCCTGCGGAAAGGTCATATCGGTCGTCCACATTTCTGGAACGACGCCCAGACAGACTGCCGACAGTGCCAAGCGGCCACGCAGACTTCCTCTGCGCAGATAATGCTGAACCACAGCGATCACGGTTCATACCAGAGGGCCGACCGCCCTGATCAACGCCGATCCTCCCGCTGAGCGGGAGGTGGTTCGCGAAAGCATACGTCAGCTCGGGCGCCGCAAGCTACTGTACTGTCTCGCGCTAGTGATGCACGCCTCCCAGGGCGCCTTATATGGTGCACATCACGAACGAGGATGCTTATGAAATTGCGCCGATCGACGACGACCGCCGCCTTGGCGGCGGCTTTCGCCGTCGCGATACTGGCCGATCCGAACGCCGGAAACGCACACGCCGCCGACCCCGTCTCGTACCACGCCTCGATAGTCGGCGGCTCGGTGGTCACACGCCTCGACAGCGGCGCCTTCGAGGTGGATGACACGGCGGGTATGGTAGCCATCCAGGACAGCGTCGGCGAAAGGATCGACGCCCTGCCGCTGAACTACTCGGTCGACGGACAGCAGCTCGCCCTGCGTCACGAGATCACGGCCGACGGCCGGACCCTGACCCTCACCCCGGAAACGGCCGGACTCGATCGCACGGCCCTGAAACCCGTCGCCTCACCGCTGGAGAACCAGCTGGCGATGAACGATCTCATCAACGCGGTGAGCATCAGTACCTCTCTCGGCACCCTGGTCGGCACCGCGGTCGGCGCGCTGGCGGGCATCGGGGTGGGCCTCGTGCTCTCCGGGGCGTCCTGCGCCGTCCTGAGCGTCGGATGTGTTGTCGCCGTGCTGCCCATCGTCAGTCTCACTGCGGGCGTTGGCGGTATAGCCAGCCTGATCATCGCCGGTGGCCCGGTCTCGGCTGCTGCCGCGTTCGAGTACGTCACCACTCTGAACGCGCCGCCCGGAGCGACTAAGTACGCCGATCAAACGCGAGGGAAGCCGGGCGGCGCGCCCGCCATCACCCCCGGGCATCTCGTTCCGGCGGCGACCGAATGATCAGGCCAGTGGGCGCGCTGGCCGTAATCGCGGCTGGCACTGCCGCTGTCGCGGCACCGGCGCACGCACAGCCCGCACCGGAGAGCACCTTCCGAACTACGATCGCGGCCGAATCGGTGGTCACCACTCTCGAGAATGCTGCCTTCACGGTGGCCCCCGGCGGGCAGTCGGTCACCGCAAGGGACACGCGGAACCAGATATTGGCCGCGTTCCCGCTCACTTTCCGGATCGGTGAGCAATCGTTCTCGATAGTGCAGCAGATCTCAGCCGACGGGCGAACGCTCACACTCACTCCCGATGTCTCGGCGGTGCGGGCTCGAGCACCTCAGCTGGTGGCCTCACCAATGGAAGAGCAGCTCGCACTGAATCAGCTGTCCGCGGATCTCGGCCGTAATATGGGTATCGGTGGTTTCGCCGGAATGGCGGTCGGCGCGGCGATCGGGGCGGTGATCGGTTTGGGGTCGTGCCTGGTCGTTGGACCCGCATGCCTTGCCACCGCACCTGCCGCGATCGGCGCTTTCGCCGGTATCGGCGGCATCGCCGGCACCCTGGTGGCCGGTGGGGCGGCTCTGGCCGATTCGGGCTGGAAGTACGTCCTCACTCTGCAAGCCGCGCCCGGGACCAGCCCGTATGCGGGACAGGACGGAATCATCGACGAGAACGGGACAGGCGTCCCGGACGCGAATCTCAGGTTGCCGTCGGGCTCCGCCGACGGTTTCAAGAGCGGATCGGGCGGCGGTTCCGGATCAGGCGGCGGGCAGTAGGCCGATCGACCACCGCCTCCGGTAATTCGACGAGGGAAGTGGAAGGCCTCGGTGACCGTATACACGGTCACCGAGGCCTTCTGCTCGAACCACCGTATTGTCGAAGCTTGGTTATTTCACCGCCGGCCATGAGGATCCGCGATCTGTGCGTCCGCACTCGCCAGAAACCGCCACCAGGTTCATGCCCTGCTCGGCGAGCTGGATCGTGAACTCGGCCCCGACTCCATCGGATCCTCCCGCAATGACGGTCCAGGGCCCGTACTTGTGCAGATCCGCCTATATCTCTTTGATCCCGGGCGGCCAGGCACCTGGTCCGGTGGTCACAGTTCCCGACCCAGCGCATCTTCCAGATCGGCGCGGAACCGCTCGGATGCCTGAGGCACGTACTCCAATAGTGTGTTCAGCGAGAGCGCGGCTGCCTCCGGGGCCTTGCCTTCGATCGGGATGCCGGGCAGATGCTCGGCGAACACCTCGGTCAGTGTCCGCCACACCCGCAAATCGTCGGCGAGGACGCGCAGCGGCGTATCCATTGTGTGCACGGGGTTTGCTCGGGTAACCGGCAGCTCGTACTCCCAATGATGCCTTCCCGCGGCGACGGTCAGGACCCGCCCTGCAGGGTCGGCCGGCAACACTACGGTCGCTTCCACCCCAGGAGGCAGGACGACGTCGACGGTCATATTGTCCTCCGCGAGCCGCCAGGAGACATCAATGCGCCCGTGCACAGTGTCGTGGGTCAGCGTCGCGTGGGTCAGCCCGCCGCCGGGCACCGGCGCGACCCGCACTCGGCGGTACCCCGGCTCGATTGCCTCGAGCCCGCCCACCACTCGGTGCAGCCAGTCGGCAACGGCACCGTAGGCGTAGTGGTTGAGCGAGGTCATACCCGAGGGATGCAATGTCCCGTCGGGGCGGATCGCGTCCCACCGCTCCCAGATCGTGGTGGCGCCCATGGTGACCGGATACAGGAACGACGGCAATTCAGTCTGCATCAGGGTGAGATAGGCCTCTTCCACGTGCCCGGTCTTCGTCAGTGCGGGCAGCACATGCGGAGTCCCGGCGAAACCGGTGGATATCCGGAAACCGTTGCGAGCCGTGATATCCGCCAGCCGCTTCCCGGCGGCCGCGAGCTGGCCCGGGTCGAGTAGATCGAACATGATGGCCAGTGCGTAGGCGGTGGCGGTTTCGTTCACGACACGGCCGGAAGCGGTGACGTATTCGTGCCGGAACGCCGCGCGAACCCGGTGAGCGATAGCAGTGAATTCGGCGGCGTCGGCGGTGCGGCCGAGGATCTCCGAGCTCTGCGCAAGCTGCGCGGTGGCACGGCAGAAGTAAGCCTGGGCAACCAGGTGCCGATCGGTTTTTCCTTCGGAGGGCCGGTCCTCGGGGGCGTCCGGATCGAGCCAGTCGCCGTACTGGAACCCAGTGCTCCACAGGGCATTCCGGTCGAGCCGACCGGCGATATCGCGTACGTACGCCGTCATCGACGGGTAGGCCCGCCGCAGGATCTCCACGTCACCGTATTCCCGGTACAGCGTCCATGGCACTCCTACGGCGGCGTCGCCCCAGAGTGCGGTCGGTGGGGATGGGGTGTCCAACACATCGGGGACAACGAACGGTACGGCTCCTTGTTCGGCCTGTTCAGCAGCCAGGTCGGCAAGCCAGGACCCCAGCACGCCACGCACGTCGTAGAGGAACGCGGCCACCGGAACGAAGGCGTGCAGATCGCCGGTCCAACCCAGTCGCTCGTCGCGCTGAGGGCAATCGGTGGGCACGCCGACAAAGTTGCCACGCATGGACCAGAGCACGTTGGAGTGCAGCTGGTTCACCCGTCCGTCGCTGGTGTCCAACCATCCGGTGCGAGTCATATCGCTGTGCAGCACCACCGCCGCGAGCGCGTCCGGCGCGAGCTCGCCAGGCCAACCGTCGACCTCGACGTAACGGAAGCCGTGGAAGGTGAAGCGCGGTTCCCAGGTCTCGGGGCCCTCGCCGCGCAGCGTATAGCGATCGGTGGCCAGCGCGGTGCGCAAGGTGGTCGGGTCGATCTCGTCGCCGCGCAGCAACTCGGCGTGGCGCAGCGTCACGGTGGTACCGGCGGGGCCGTCCACTTTCATCCGGGTCCAGCCGCTGAGGATGCGGCCGAAGTCCACAACGTATCGGCCACCAGGGCGCGGAGTCACCGAGACCGGTGCCAACTCTTCGATCCGGCGTATGGGAGGAGCGATCTGTTCGGTGAGAACGCTGGTATCCCAGTCGAATTCAAGTACGGGTTGCCAATCGGCGGCATCGAAGCCCGGCGCACACCAGCCGCGCGGCTCCAGGCGGGCGTCCCAGGACTCGCCGTCGTAGAGACTGTTGGTGAGCACTGCCCCAGTGGCAGTGGTGAACTCGGGGCCCGAGGCGATGATCTCAGTGCGGTCCTCGTGGTCGAGCTCCAGTTCGAGGAACAACGCGGGCCGGTCCGCGTAGTGGTGGCTTTTTCCCTCGTAGCCGAGGCGGCCGACCGCCCAGCCCGCACCGACTATCGCGCCGACCACGTTGGACCCCGCAGTGACGAGCTCGGTCACGTCGTAGCTGCTGACCACCAGGCGATGCCGGTACGATGTCCAGCCGGGGGCGAGCACCTCGTCGCCCACGCGTACGCCGTTCAAGTAGGGTTCGACCACTCCGATAGCGGTGACACGCAGGGTCGCTCGGCCCGGCCGGCTGGGCGTATCGAACGCCCGGCGGAAGTATGGCGCGGGGCCGGCGGCGGGTAGCTCGGCATCAGAGGTGATGAATACGCCGGATACGGGCATGGGGGCCGGCCTGGCCGGGCCGGGAATCGTCGGCGTCACGGAACCACCTTCATCTTGGAAGTCATCGCAAATGATACTACCTCGTGCTAGTTTGCGACGTCGCAGTCCGACTCGGGCAGCTGATCGAACCGCACGTACTACGACATCCACGTCGCCACCGAATCAAGGACCGATCCAGTTGTCACCCCAGGAGAATTCCGACGCCGCGAAACAAGCCCGTACGTCCGGAGGCCGAGCCACGTGGTTCGCGCCGCTACCAGTGACCGAACATCTGGACTACTTCGCCACATGTCCGAACTGCGGATATCACGCTGAAGCAGTGACGGTTACCCCGGCGGTCACGGCCGAGGACCGGATGCCGCACATCCTCGTCCGCTGCGGTATGCCGTGCGGCTGGCACGAGTACCAGCCGTATCGAACCCGGCGGTGACGGTCCACTCCGGTCGTCCGGCCGGCCCGGGGGCCAGAAGCACCCTCGTTCTTCGCACGGCAGGCATCTCGGCCTCGATGGCGACCAGGGATCAGCGACACCGACCACGATGACCTGGACGATCTCGGAACTTGCAAGCGTAGAGAGGTGGCGGCGCAGCACCTCGGGCGGCGACCGGGTCAACGAGCAGCAGGCGGATCGGCATAGGCAACGAGAATCGGGCGGCCGGACAATCCTGCAGTGACGGCAGCGGTTGTGCCGCCTTCTCACCTGGTCGCGATGCACGCGTAACAGCACGTATCGCCACCGAGTCGAGCGCGATCTGGACCAGGATTCAGCCGAGTCCGACGATCGTCACATTCGGCGCGACGGCGACAAGACCACCGCCGCCACGACAACCGATGCGCCTCCGATCGTCCACGGCCCGTCGAGGCCGAGGCTGCGGGGCGCGGCGTGTTCGTGAATCATGCGAACGCGCCGCCTCGAATGCCAGGCCCCATTTCAAAAAGATGCGCTCGAGTTGTAGTCCCGGTTCGAACGGAGTGTCCGGCGTTGCCGAGCGGGTCATGCGTCAACTCCGGCTGTGGTGACGCTCGACGGACGACTACGCCCGCAGTCAGTGCGAGAGCCAGAGCCCGGCCGGCAGCGACGGATCCGGCTAGGTCGATTCGCGGCGGACGACGGTCAAATCGGGAGCGACCTCCTCTGGCGGCGCGACCAGCTCCCCCGCAGCGTGCAACGCCATTTCGGTGACATACCGGACGAGTCCGCCCATTTCCATCCGTACCGTCGATAACGCGGGGACGAAAGCCTCGGTGAAAAGCGAGTCGTCCTGGCCGATAACCGCGAGCGGCGCCGGCACTCCGATCCCGACCCGCACAGCCGCACCGACAACCAGTGCGGCGACAAAGTCGTTGAAGGCGACCACACCGGTGACCCCCTCGTCACGCCATTCCTCGACAGCCCGCCGCGCGGACCCGTCGTTTCCGGAGACCGGACGCACCCGCAGTGGTTCGATACCCAATTCGGCAGCCGTGGCCTGCGCCGCATCGAGGCGGGCCGCTCCCAGTTCAACGAGTCGCTCGTCCACCGGTTGCGCGAACGCCAGTCGGCGATGCCCTCGCGAATACAGATGACGTACCTGTTCGACCGTGCCGGCTACCACCGCCACCGAACTGGCGACCGGGAGTGTAATGACCGACCGGACACCGCTGTCCTGCGCCGAACGAGCCTCGGCCGCATCGAGTTCACCGAGCCCCAGGATCACATCGGGATGCAGACGCTCCCAGAGCGGCCGTACGCGATCCCCCGTGCGCCGGGTGTACGGGATCGTCGTATAGCCGGCCTGGTCGAGGTGGTAGGAGACTTCGTCCAAGAATCCGGCCATACTGGATTCGATCGGCCAGTCCGGCAGCAGCAGCATCACCAGCCGGGTGCTGCCCCGCCGCAGCGCCTGTGCCGCCGGATTCGGCCGGTAGCCGAGACGTTCTGCCTCATCCAGCACCCGTTTCCGGGTCGATTCCGGAATGGTCTGTCCTGGCGTGTTGTTCAGCACGAAGCCGACCGTGGCTCGCGACAGCCCGAGCGACCGGGCCACATCCGCGGCGGTCACCCGCTTGTTGGTCACCGGCATTCCCGCACCTCCCGAAACCCACATACCCAGCCATCGAAAACGCTAGCACGTGCCGACCTGCGGACCGCGCGAGCGATCGGGCGCGGGACCGTCGGCTTTTCGCCCGCTACGCCGCGAACGAGCTTTCGAGTCGGGCGAGGTAAGCGTTGTGCCCGGTTCGGCGCCTGTAACCGGGGACGTTGGACACGCACCTCGGGCGAATGCGGCCCACAGTGAAGGTGAGCCGGGTTGCGGGAGAACTCGTGTCCGCGACACAGCAGCGTCTTCGTCATTCTCGTCCTCACTCGATATTCGCTGTTGTCATAGTCGCAGTCATCAGATGCTCGAGTTGTTGAACGGGAACAGCCCCGCCGAGGAACGCCGCGAACTGCTTCATCGGCATCGACTCGACCATCCGAAGCATCTCCGTGCTGCCGTCGGACGGCCCGGCCTGCTCGGGAGTCATCCACATTTCGTCCCTGAGGGCAGGGCCGGCGACAGGGTGAGCAAACCACTCCCCGACCGTTGAATCCAGCGTCAGCGGGCGCGAGATATCGTTGCCGGAGAGCGTGATGCAGGTCGAAGTGATGACGGTGTGCGCATCGGTACAGACCTGGATGTCGTAGTCTCCTGCGGCTACGACCCACCGACTGAGTTTCACATCCCAATAGGCGAACGCGCGGTGGTCGAGCACAACCTCGACGGTGCGCGTCTCGCCAGGGGCGAGCTCGACCTTGTCGAACGCCCGGAGTTCCCGCAGCGGGCGGCGGACCGGCCCGGCCTGAGGGCCGACATAGATCTGCACGACATGTTTGCCCGGCCGGTCCCCGGAGTTGCTTACTCGTACGCGAGCGACAGCAGTATCGGGGCCGGTCGCCGTGACGTCGAGCCCGGCCGTCTCGAAGGTCGTGTACGACAGCCCGTGCCCGAACGGATAGCGCACCGGAACATCGGCGGTCACGTAGTAGCGATAGCCAACGAGCATGCCTTCGCCATAGCGGACGTGGCCCTGCTCGCCGGGAAAGTTCATCCAACTCGGGGTGTCCTCGAGTCGCAGCGGAATCGTCTCGGCGAGGTGCCCCGACGGATTCACGACACCGAAGAGCACATCTGCCAGTGCGCCGCCGCCCGCTTGACCAAGCAGGAAGCCTTCGATAATCGCGTCGACGTCGTCGTGCCAGCCCTCCAGCGACACCACACCGCCGTTCGTCAGCACGACGACCGTGCACGGCGCGGCCACCGCGACGGCACGGATCAACGTAACCTGCTCCGCGGGCAGGACGATCGAGTCGCGATCGAAGCCCTCCGATTCATCGGCCGCGGCCAGGCCCGCGAAGACCACCGCGATATCCGAGACACCGGCAGCCCGGACCGCGTCCGCGTGCAATATCTCGGCGTCGGCGTCGCTCGACTGCCCGTATCCGGGTGCATATTCCACCGGGATCCCTCGATCGTCGGCGAGTGCGCGAATCTCGTCGAGCGCCACGTCGATGCGGGTCGCGTTGATATGTGAACTGCCACCGCCCTGGAAACGCGGGCGAGCGGCTAGCTCACCGATCACCGCGATGCGCCGGCCCGCAGAAAGCGGAAGCACGCCGCCGTCGTTCTTCAACAGGACGACGGAGTCCGCTGCCGCTTCCCGGGCCAGCACGTGATGCTCATCGACCTCGATCTCTCCAGTCGGCACCCGGGGCAGCTCCGTCAGGGCGAGGACGCGGCGCACAGAGGTATCCACGTCCTCCTCCGACAGCCGGCCCGAGCGCACCGCGGCGACGATTTCCGCGTCGGTGCCGCCACCACTACCCGGCATCTCCAGATCCATGCCCGCGGCGACTCCGGCGACCCGGTCGTTCACCGCTCCCCAGTCCGATACCACTGCGCCCGCGAAGCCCCAGTCCTTCCGCAGCACCTCTGTCAGCAGCCACGGGTTGTGCGACGCGAACACCCCGTTCACCCGGTTGTAGGAGCACATGACCGTCGCCGGCGACGCGTTCCGCACGACGCGTTCGAACGCCGGCAGGTAGATCTCCCGAAGAGTGCGCTCGTCGACGTCGGCGCTCACCCGCATCCGCTCGGTCTCCTGGTTGTTCGCAGCGAAATGCTTCACCGACGCGCCCGGGCCCTCCTGCTGCATCCCCGCGACGTGGGCGGCTCCCAGCACACCGGAAAGCAGCGGGTCCTCGGAGTAGTACTCGAAATTCCGGCCGCCCAATGGGGAGCGTTTGATGTTCACACCCGGGCCGAGCACCACCGAGACGCCGAGCGCCCGCGCTTCCCTGCCGACCGCAGCGCCGATGCGCCCGGCGACGCCGGGATCCCAGCTGGACCCGACCGCGACGGCGAGCGGGAAACATGTGGCGGGGTGGCTCGCGTTCATACCGAGATGATCCGATTGCCCGGTCTGCAATCGGATACCGTGCGGGCCGTCCGTCAGGACGATCGACGATATCTCCGCCTCCTCGATCGGCTTCGTCGACCAGAAGTCGCGGCCGGACAAGAGGGACGCCTTCTGTTCGAGCGACAACTCGGACGGTTCGATCGTCATATCTGCTCCAAGATCCTCAAGGGTTGTTTCCGTGTCGCGCCCGGTAAAGACGCAGGGCTGCAGAGTCCACACAGGCAGGTGGCGAGAATGGAGGGTGACAGGCGAAGACGGTCGCCGGCCAGTCTTTGGACCCGCCGACCATCCGGCCTGTCGACCATCCGTACTGAGCGGATGCCGAGCCGCGAGGGGCCCCGGGACCGCTGGGGAGTCTTGCCGGAGCGCAGCCGGAAGCTAGCCGCCTGTCGCAGGACTCGCGCGGTCGGCCCGCGCAAACGGGTCATGGAATACCTCCGGGTCTCCGATCTCACCCCAGTCTAACTATCACGTGCAAGTTTCATCGAGTGGCCCAGCGACCGACCGCAGTCCGGCACGGCCGATTCACCTATAGGGGGGTGACCGGCCGGGCGTCCGAGTCAGCCGAGCCGTTCGAGGACCACCGCCTTACCATGGCCGCCACCGTCGCACATGGTCTTCAGACCGAACTGCCCGTCGTGGGTCCTGCAGGTTGGTTAATAGGTGTGGCAGCGAGGGAAGCACCGCTCATCGAGGTAGTCGCCCGTGCAGGCATGGTCTGCGATGGCCGCCACCATACTGTCGACCGTGCGGAATCAAGTCATCCAGCCGTCCATCGCGGCATCAGCCGCGCCGGTGCGGTAGCCAGTGGTGGGGCCACAATGGCTTCGGGCTACCGTCCGCTGGATGCGCGCTCGATCAGATCGGGGCGGTAGCAGATGTGTTCCGGTTCGGCACCTCCGCCGCCGCTCGCGGCGGCAACCAGTAGGTCGATGGCCGAGGTGCCGATCTCCGCGCGGGGCTGACGAATCGAGGTGAGCGGCACGACGGCCGATTGTGCGAAATCGATATCGTCGTAACCGACCAGCGCGACCTCGGCCGGCACGGCGATTCCGCGCAGCGTGAAGGCTTGCAGAACTCCGATGGCGAGCAGGTCGTTGACGCAGAACACCGCGTCGGGGCGGTCGCCGTCGGACAGGTCGACGAGGCGTTCGCCAGCTTCTCGGCCGGCCAGGACGGTGGGTGCGGCGGTGTCGACCATAGTGAGGGTCACACCGGGGTGGTCGGCGGCAGCGCGGCGGGCGCCGGTGCGGCGATCGGCTACCTGGGTGAGTGACGCGGGACCGCCGACGACGGCGATGCGGCGCCGGCCGAGGGCGCACAGATGCCGTACTGCCAGGTCGCCGCCGGCGATATCATCCAAGGCGACCGAGGAGAAGGGAGTGCCGTGGCCGTCGCGGTCCACCAGCACCACGGGTATACCGCGCCGGTGCAGCGCGGCCAGGCGTTCGTGGTCGTGACCCGACGGGGTGATCATGAGCCCGAATATCCGCTGTTCGTCGAAGGTGTCGAGGTAGCGGCGTTCGCGGTGGGGGTTGTCGTCGCTGGAGCCCAGCAGCACGACCAGGTCGTGATAGGCGGCGCGGGACTGGGCGGCGCGGGCCACATCGGAGAAGAAGGGGTTACCGATATCGAGCACGACCAGGCCGACGCAGCGGGAGCGGCCCGCCTTGAGCTGACGAGCCGCGTCGTTGCGCACGAAGCCCAGCCGATCGATGGCGGCGAGAACCCGGTCGACGGTCGCGGGTGCGACCTTGTCGGGTGCGTTGAGCACATTGGAGACGGTGCCGACCGATACCGATGCCGCGGCGGCGACCTCCCGCATGCTCACCACTGGCACCGACACCTCCTCCGTTCGTGCAGGCATCGCTGCGGCCTGCTCATCACCGATCTTGGTCGGGTATCGGTCGTGGGGCAAGCCTGGTCAACTGGGTGACGTGCTGCGGTGTCAGTTCCTCCAGGCAGGTCACGCCGAGCAGTCGCATGGTGCGTTCGATCTGTCCGGTCAGGATTTCCACGGCGCGGGCGACACCGGCTTCGCCGCCGGCCATGAGGCCGTAGAGGTAGGCGCGGCCGATGAGGGTGAAGCGCGCACCGAGCGCGATCGAGGCGACGATATCGGCGCCGGACATGATTCCGGTGTCGAGGATGATCTCGGTATCCTTGCCCAGTTCGGACGCCACCTCAGGGAGCAGGTGGAACGGTATGGGTGCCCGATCGAGCTGGCGGCCACCGTGATTCGAGAGCACGATACCGTCGACACCGATATCCACCACAGCGCGCGCGTCGGCGACGGATTGGATGCCCTTGACCACGATCTTGCCCGGCCACTGGTCCCGGATCCAGGCCAGATCGTCGAAGTCCACCGTCGGGTCGAACATGGAGTCGAGTAGTTCGGCGACGGTGCCGGACCAGCGGTCCAGAGAGGCGAAGGCGAGGGGTTCGGTCGTGAGGAAGTCGATCCACCAGCGTGGCCGGGGCAGCGCATCGAGCACGGTGGCCGGGGTGAGTGCGGGTGGGATGGACATGCCGTTGCGGGTGTCACGCAGCCGGGCGCCGGCCACCGGGACATCCACGGTCACCAGCAGGGTGTCGAAACCCGCGGCGGCAGCACGTTCCACCAGGGCCATGGAGCGGTCGCGGTCCTTCCACATGTAGAGCTGGAACCAGTTGCGGCCGTGCGGGTTCGCCGCAGCGACGTCCTCGATGGAGGCGGTGCCCATGGTGGAGAGCGAGAACGGGATGCCGGTGCGGCCGGCCACCCGGGCGCCGGCGTATTCGCCTTCGGTCTGCATCATCCGGGTGAAGCCGGTGGGGGCGATGCCGAACGGCAGCGACACCGGTGCACCGAGCACCTCCCAGCCGGTAGTGACCTTGGAGACGTCGCGCAGGATCGCCGGATGGAATTCGATATCGAGGAACGCCTGCCGCGCGCGGTCGAGTGAGATCTCACCTTCGGCGGCGCCGTCGGTGTAGTCGAAGGCGGCGCGTGGAGTGCGGCGCTTGGCGATTCGGCGCAGGTCTTCGATGGTGAGCGCGGCATCGAGCCGGCGCGCGACACCCACGCGCGGCTTCTCGAGCTGCATCAGCGGCGCGAGATCACGGGGTTTCGGGAGTTGGCGTTTCATCAGCCTGCTTTCTCGACGGGTTCGGTGCGCGGCTCGTACCGCTGCGGCGGGAACGCGGTGGACACCTCGGCGCGCAGCGCGTCGACATCACCGTGCAGCAAGCCGTGGGTGCGGGCCTGCACCAGTATGTTCCCGAGCGAGGTCGCCTCGACGGGACCGGCCAGTACCGGGACACCGGCGTGCTCGGCCAGCAGCCGGCACAGCAGCCGGTTGCGGGCGCCACCGCCGACGAGGTGGATGGTGCGCAGCGGGATTCCGGTGAGTTCCGCGGCGACCCGCACTCCGGTGGCGAAGGCGGCCGCGAGACTTTCCACGATGGCGCGCACCATGGGGACCGGGCCGTCCGGCACGGGGAGCTCCCGGGTGCGGTACCAGTCGGCGATCCGGGCGGGTATATCGCCCGGAGCGAGGAATGCCGGGTCGTCGACGTCGAATACGGCCGCCGGAGCGGGAGCGGCGGCAGCAGCGGCGAGTAACCGGGAAAGGTCCACCGTGGGGTCGGTGCGCTGCCAGTGCCGCACCGACTCGCTGAGCAGCCACAAACCCATGACATTGCGCAGGTAGCGGGTGCGCCCGTCGAGCCCGGCCTCGTTGGTGAAATTGGCCGCCCGCCCGGCCGCCGAGACCAGCGGTGCGGGCAGTTCGACACCGACCAGCCCCCAGGTACCGCAGGAGATATAGGCGGAGACGTCCGGCGCCATCGGCACCGCGGCCACGGCGGACGCAGTATCGTGGGAGGCCACGGTGCTCATGGTGAATGTACGGTCCAGCCCGAAAGCTGCGGTGACCCCGGGTAGTACCGGCCCCAACGTCGTGCCGGGTTCGACCACGTCCGGGAAGAGATCCGGCAATCCCATCCGGGTCCGCACCTTCTCGTCCCAGCGACCGTCCAGCCCGAGCAATCCGGTGGTGGAGGCGTTGGTGTGCTCGGTGACCCGGGCACCGGTCAGCCAATAGCCCAGCAGGTCCGGGATCAGCAGCGCCTCGTCCGCGGCTTCCAGTGCACCCGAGAGTTTCTCGGTGGCGAGCTGGTAGATCGTGGTGAACGGCAGGAACTGCAATCCATTGCGGCGGTACAGCTCCTCTCGGCCCACCATCGCGTGCACCGCGTCCACTCCGGCGGCGGAACGGGAGTCGCGGTAGTGATAGGGCAGCCCGAGCAGTGCGCCCTGCCGGAGCAGCCCGTAATCGACGGCCCACGAGTCGATTCCGGCGCCGAGCAGGGTGGGTTCCAGCCGGGCAGCCTCGGCCAGCCCACGTCCGATATGCCGGTACAGACCGGGCAGATCCCAATGCAGTGCCTCTCGGTCACCGTGCCACAGCGGAAGCGGGTCGTTCGCGAACCGGGCGACCTGACGCATCGAGATGCGACCGGGACCGACCCGGGCCAGCATGACCCGTCCACTGGTGGCGCCGAGATCGACGGCGGCGACCGCGCCGGTGCCGCTCATCGCAGGAACGCCGCGGCGACCCCGGCGTCGACCGGCACGTGCAGACCGGTGGTGTGCGAGAAATCCGAACTGCACAGGGCGAACGCGGCGTTGGCGATGTGTTCGGGCAGCACCTCCCGCTTGAGCAGGGTGCGCTGCGCGTAGAAGGCACCCAGTTCGGATTCCTCCACTCCGTAGACGGCGGCGCGCTGTGCGCCCCAGCCGCCGGCGAAGATACCGGAGCCGCGTACCACACCGTCCGGGTTGATGCCGTTCACCTTGACGCCGTGTTCCCCGAGTTCGGCGGCCAGCAGCCGCACCTGATGTGCTTGATCGGCCTTGGCGGCGGAGTAGGCGATATTGTTCGGTCCGGCGAAAACGGAGTTCTTCGAGGAGATGTAGAGAATATCGCCGCCCATGCGCTGATCGATGAGTGCGCGGGCCGCCGCCTTGGCGACCAGGAACGATCCCTTGGCCATCACGTCGTGCTGGAGATCCCAGTCGGCTTCGCTGGTCTCCAGCAGCGATTTGGACAGCGACAGACCGGCATTGTTGACCACCAGGTCCAGGCCGCCGAACGCGAGCACCGCCGCGTCCACCGCCGCCTGCACCTGCACTTGGTCGGTGACATCGGCACCGAATCCGATCGCCACATCGGCCGGCCCGATTTCGGCGGCCACCTCGGCGGCCTTGTCCCCGTCGCGGTCCGCTATCACGACACAGGCGCCCTCGGCGGCAAGCCGCTGCGCGATGGCCTTGCCGATACCGGAGGCGGCGCCGGTGACCAGGGCGATCCGGGTGGCCAGCGGCTTCGGTTCCGGGCGTCGTGCCAGTTTGGCTTCCTCCAGCGCCCAGTACTCGATGCGGAATTTCTCCGATTCGTCGATCGGCTGGTACCGGGACACTGATTCCGCGCCGCACATGACGTTGATCGCGTTCAGGTAGAACTCGCCGGCCACCCGCGCGGTCTGCTTGTCCGCGCCGTAGCTGAACATGCCGACGCCCGGGATCAGCACGATCGCCGGGTCGGCGCCGCGCATGGCGGGCGAGTCCGGGGTGGCATGCCGCTCGTAGTAGGCGCGGTATTCGGCCCGGTAGGCCTCGTGCAATTCGGTGAGCCGTTCTTTGCACTGCTCGAGGGAAGCGTCGGCGGGCAGGTCCAGCACCAGCGGCGCGACCTTCGTGCGCAGGAAGTGGTCCGGGCAGCTGGTGCCCAGCGCGGCCAGTCGCGGATGCTCGGCGCGGGCGAGGAATTCGAGCACCGGCGCGGTATCGCTGAAATGCCCGACTTGGCGGCGGTCGGTGGAGGCCAGCCCGCGCAGGAATGGCGCCAGCGCCGCCGCCTTCGCCCGGCGCTGTGGTTCCGGAAGCGCCTCGTATCCGGGTAGCACGGGACCGAACGGCTCGGCCTTACCGTTCGCCGCCAGGAACCGCTCGATGGTTTCGATGATCTCCCGCGAATTCGCCTCGGCTTCGTCGGACGTATCACCCCAGGCGGTGATGCCGTGCCCGCCGAGGATGGTGCCGATGGCCTGCGGGTTGCGTCGGCGGATGTCGGCGATATCGAGGCCGAGCTGGAAACCGGGGCGCCGCCACGGCACCCACACCACCCGGTCGCCGAAGATCTTCCCGGTCAGCGCGGGCCCGTCGACGGCGGTGGCCAGCGCGATCCCGGAATCCGGATGCAGATGGTCCACATGCGCCGCCTCCACCAGACCGTGCATAGCGGTATCGATGGAGGGGGCGGCGCCGCCGCGACCGTGCAGCGTGTAGTCGAACGCGGCGACCATCTCGTCCTCGCGCTCCACGCCCGGGTACACACCGGTCAGGGCGCGCAACCGGTCCAGCCGCAATACGGCCAGGCCGGCCTCGGTCAGGGTGCCGAGATCGCCGCCGGAGCCTTTGACCCACATCAGCTCGACGGGCTCACCGGTCACCGGATCGGTGTCGGTGCCCTTGGCGGAGGTGTTACCGCCCGCGTAGTTGGTGTTCTTCGGATCGGCGCCGAGCCGGTTGGACCGGGCGATGAGTTCCGCGACCGTGGGGTGGGTCATGACGGGTGTTTCCTCTTTCTGATCGTCGGTGTGGTCAGGCGCCCCAGGAGGCGGCGGGCCCGGTGCGCTCGGCGGCGAGCCGCTCCTGCTGCCCGGAGCGCGCATAGGCGGCCATCGGATCCTCCGGCAACCCCCGCTCGGCGCGGCGGGCCGCCAGCAACGGCCGGACATCGGTGTAGAAGGCATCCATGAACACGCCGTTGGCGCCGAGCACATCCCCGGACTCCTGGGCAGCGGCGAGCGCGTCGAGATCGACCAGCGCCGCCCGTGCGGTCATCTCCTCGACATTGAGCACCGAGCGGATCTGACCGGGGATCTTGTCCTCGATGTTGTGGCACTGATCGAGCATCAGCGCCACACCATTCGCCGGATCCAGCCCGCCGCCGCGCAGTACCTCGAACAGAATGCGGAACAGCTGGAACGGGTCCGCCGCGCCGACGATCAGGTCGTCGTCGGCGTAGAAGCGGGAATTGAAATCGAACGACCCCAGCTTCCCCAGCCGCAGCAACTGCGCCACGATGAACTCGATATTGGTACCCGGCGCGTGATGACCGGTGTCCAGGCAGACCACCGCCCGCTCCCCCAGCGCGCTCACCTGCGCGTACGCGGTACCCCAATCCGGCACATCGGTCATGTACATCGCCGGCTCGAAGAACTTGTACTCCAGCACCAGCCGCTGGCCCTCCCCCACGTGCTCATAAATGGTGGCCAAGGATTCCGCCAGCCGGTCCTGCCGGCCCCGGATATCGCCCTGCCCCGGGTAGTTGGTGCCGTCGGCGAGCCAGATCTTCAGATCCCGGGAGCCGGTCTGCGCCATGATCTCCAGGCAGGCCAGGTGATGGTCGATCGCCTTTTCCCGGATCCGCTTATCGGTGTGGGTCAGACTGCCGAACTTGTAGTCGTCGTCCTGGAAGGTGTTGGAGTTGATCGTGCCCAGCTGGACGCCGAGATCCGCAGCGTACTGGCCGAGATCGGCATAGTCGTCCACCGTGTCCCACGGTATGTGCAGCGCCACGGTCGGAGCCAGGCCGGTGAGCCGATGCACAGTCGCGGCATCACCGATTTTCTCCTGAACCGTACGAGCCGTTCCCGGCGTACCGAACACCTTGAACCGGGTACCGGAATTGCCGAACGCCCAGGACGGCAGCTCGATCGCAAGGGATTCCAGGGCAGTGTCGATGGACACGGGATATGTTCCTTTCGCAACGGATGAATTCGGCATCTCAGCGGCCTCCCACCGGAGCGCCCTCGAGACCGCGACCGGACCCGTCCTCCGGCAGCACTCCCGTGGATTCGGTGACGGGCCTGCCGTAACGCTCGATTTCGATCTCGCGCAGGGTCTTCCCCTGCGTACGCGGGGCGTAGATCGCGCCGATCGCCAGCGCCACGGTGAGCAGGCCGACCAAAAGCAGCCCGACGACGGTGAGCCCGGTGGCGGCGAGCATGGTCGGGAAGAAATAGCTCAGCAGACCGGTTGCCGAGCGCACGACGAAGAACATGAACCCCTGTGCGCTGGCGCGATACGGCGTGGCGAACAGTTCGCTGGTCCACAGGCTGTAGAACGCCTGCGCACCGATACCGCTGGAAATGCCCCACAGCACAGCGAAGATCAGCAGCGTCGGCATTCCCGCGTCGGTGAAGAACACCAGCACACACCAGGCCAGGATGCCGAGCGCGGCACCGATCACGTACAGCTTGCGCTGCGAGATCCGGTCGGCGTAGGCCATGAAACCGAAATAGGTCGCCAGCACAGTGGCTCCCCAGACCAGCACCTGCAGCAGGTTCTGCGCGACCGCGCTGTTCACCCCCGCGCTCTCGTAGACGCGCGGCATGAAAATGCCTGCCTGCCCGGCGACAGTGTTCCAGAAGCCGTAGATACCGATCAGGACCAGCAGTGCGGTGATGTTGATCCGCCGGGAGAACAGTCCGCGCATACCCTGACCGCCGGTCGTGGCCTGTGTCGCCGATCCGGCACCGGATCGGGTCTCGTCCTTCCAGATCTGCGATTCGGCCAGGCCCTGCCGGATCCACCAGACCACCGCCGCGACCACGAAAAGATGCAGGAAGATCAACCGGGAGCCGAGTAGTTCCAGCGGTGCCAGCGCGGCCGCCAGGGCGAAACCGATCAGTGGGCCGACCGACCAGGCCAGCTGCGCGGTACCGACATGGCGTGCGCGCCCGTCGGTGGGCGCCTGCTCGGCGATATAGGTCCACGAAGCGGGCACACCCGCACCGACCGCGATACCGGTGATCACGAACGCGGCCAGCAGCATCGCGAAATTCATCGCGAATGTCGCGAGCAGCACGCCCGCCATGTAGACGAGCAGGTCATAGGTATAGATCGCCTTGCGTCCGAAGCGATCACACAGTGGCCCGCCGATTCCCGCGCCGATCGCCGCACCGAACGCGTTCGCACTGAGCGCGGCCAGCAAGCCCACGGCGAAATTGCTGATGCCGAACGCGTCCTGCCAGAAAGTCAGGCTCGTGGCGATCGCGATGATCGAACCCGCCTCGATGTAATTGGACATCGCGACGGATATCGTCGCCTTCCACCCGGTGGTGGATCGTGCGCCTACCTTCATGGTCTTCCTCGGGGGTCTAGCAGGAGTCTCGGTGTGAGTCGGGCGAGCCGCGGGCTCAGTCGAGGTGGAAGTACTCGGTAAGGCGGTGCATCGTCTCGTCCGGCAGCGCGCCCTGGTCTCCCCGCACGGTCGCAGGAGCCTGGAAGTACTCGGCCATCGTCGCCTGCCAGCGCGCGTTCACCTCGGTGGCCGCCATCGCGGCCTGGGCCTTCGCGAAATCCGGCGTCTCCAGATAGCCGACCACCAGCCCGTCTTCCGGCCGGACGAACAGCGAATAGTTCGTCCAACCGGCTTCACGCAGCGAGTCGAGCATGTCCGGCCACACCGTGGTGTGGGCAGCGAGATAGTCGTCGATCCGGTCCGGGCGCAAGGCCAGCAGGAAACAGACTCGTTCGGTCGTGTCGGGCATCCGGGTTCCGCCTCATCGTTGAAACGTTTCAATATGTGAGTGAGGCCACTGTATGCCCTGCAAGCAAAGCGGTCAACCCACACCGGCAAATGACCGAAGACACCCACCGCGCGCCGTATCACACGAATGCTCGCGAGGCACTCGGCTCCGCTCGGCCGCGAGGCGCCCATCAGGGCAGGCATTGAGGACGAGGCCGATCGCCTGGGTCACGGGAGCGAACCAGACCTTCATTTCAGAAGAAAGTCGGCGATGCGCTATAAGAGCGCGACGCCCGCCTCTTTCGCGTTCTCGGCGATATCGTTGCCGATTCCGTACATATCGCACGGCTGCTGTCCTTCGCGGTGATCCTGGCGGCAACCGCGACGTGTCACGGTCACTTGGAGCATGTTCGGGTCGGGGCCCTCCGACCACACCAGGGACTGCTCGACGGGGAACTCCCCGTAAGGGCGACCCGTGTACGACGACCGTGTGTCCATACAGGCGATCAGAAAGCTCTCGATGCCGAGTGGCTCCCGGTGCGAGCTTGTGCGGTCAACGCACTGCACGCACCCGCAACACGACCAGGCCGCCGACGACAGTAAAGACGCCGGCGACCAGGTAGAGCAGGGTGTAGTTGCGGTCTCCGACCGACGCGGCTCCGATGGCCAGCACCGCCGGTGCGACAAACGGTGCGACAGACTGGGGAATCGACGTCGCGAAGCCGATGATGCCCATGAACCGCCCGGCGCCGCTTTCTTTCTCGGGGAGCACATCGAGGACGAGCGCCTGGTCGACTGCGGAGAACATGCCGATTCCGGTCGATACAATGAGAGACCCGACGACGAGCACGGGCACGTCGGTCGAAAGGGCCATAACGATGGTTCCTGCGGCGAAGAGCAACGATGCGAGTAGCACGAATATCCGGCGACGGCGCAGCCTATCTGACAGGAAACCACCCCCAAGCGCCCCGACCGTGGTGGCGAGAACGCCGACCAGGCTGAGCGTCGCCATGATCGGGGCAACGTCGGCCACGGGGATACCGAGACGTGAGGCGAAGAAGAATGCAGTGAAGGTCGTGTTCAGCGTGAGTCCGAAGTAGAAGAAGAATCGTCCGAGCCACACCCAGGAGAAGTCGACGTACTTGCGTGGGTTGTAGAGGTATTTGCTGAAGAGCGACGCGAGTGAGAGCTTGTCGTCGAAACGTGCTTCACGAGTGTCCTCCTCACGGGTAAACAGCACGAAGAGGGCCACGCACACGACACCGAAGATGCCGGGAAGCAGGAACAGAAGCAGCGGGTCGCCGCTGAAGCTGCCGGCGAGCGCCACACCGACGACGGGCGCGATCTGGGTGACGAATCCAACAAGACCGGCAACCTTGCCACGTTGCGCCTCCGAGAGCTTGTCGGCCATCGACGTGAGGAGGTTTTGGAGTACCTGTCCCCACCCGAGTTGCGCGAGGATCCAGCCGGCGCCGAGGACCAGCGCGTTGGGCGCCAACGCCATCACGACCAGCGAGACGCCGCCCAGGACGGTTCCGGCGCCCATCCACGGACGACGTCGCCCGAAACGGGTCCGCGTCCGGTCACTGAGCACTCCGAAAAGCGGTGCCGTCAGCATAACCACGAGCGCGCCCGAACCGGTGATGTACCCAAGGTACTCGTCTCGTCCCGGCGCCAGGTCCGACAGACGGATCGCCAGGGAGATCGCCAGCGGTGTTATAAAGGCGACGAAGACGCCGAACTGGGCCAGGATCTGGAACCAGATATACGACGCACTCGCCTTCTCACCACCCGCGGGCACCTCGCCGGGGGTCACCGAAACGGCCGGGACCACAGGAGTTGACTGCGGCGCTGCAGGTGACTCGGCCGGGCCGTCAGTGGGGATTGTTGACATGGGGACTCCATTGTCTGTTGTCAGTAGCTAGCACGAGCCAGCAGAGGTGGGTGTACTCACACCTGCTAGCGCCCGGAAATTTCACATGGTCGACGTGGCCAGGTGCGATTCTCGCAACAGCGAGCGGCCGCGCGAGGCGACTGCCACTCGTGCGTCACGCGTCGACGTCCGTCGGCAGCCCGATACCCTGTTCCGCGCGGATGTCGTCGCTCGCGAATCCGACCAAGGCGGTGAGCATTCCGGCTTCGACGCGTCGGCGGCCATCGACCATCGTGTAGGCGAATCGGCTGATCGGAGCAGCCAACTCGATGGTGCCGGCCTGACCGACGTCGAGGCGCACGCGACGGAAGTCAGCGAGTTGACGGGCTGGGCGGATGATCGACGCGACCTCATCGCGGACGTAGAGCTGCACAATCGTCTCGCCGGCAACCGCTCCGGTGTTGGTCACCGTGGCAGTGGCTGTCAGGGTCGGAGAATCCGAGTCGCCGTCGATCGTTACGCTGCGCAGAGCGAGCTCGAAGGTGGTGTAGCTGAGTCCGTGCCCGAAGGCGAACAACGGCGTCTGCTCGGCGAGGTCAACGTATCCGTGTCGGGTGCCCGTCGGATGGGTGTACCCGCTCCCGAAGGGATGGCCGTGGTACATGGGGACTTGACCGAGCGCGCGCGGGAAGGTTGAGACCAGTTTGCCGCTCGGGTTGATCTCACCGGCGAGGACGGCGGTGAGGGACTTGGCCGCGTGTGGCCCGAGGAGAGGAGCCAAGAGCGCCGCGTCCACCCCTTCGAGGGCTTGCTCGAGGATCAGCGGTCGACCGGAGATTACTATCGCGACCACAGTCTTCCCTGCTTCGACCAGTGTCCGCAACAACTGGGTCTGGTTGCCTGGGAGCTCATTTCGGGTCGTCGTGCGGCCCTCCCCCGCCGTGTGGTTGCCCACCCATGCGGTCCGTTCGCCGACCACGACGAGAACCGTCTGTGCGGGGCCGACCTCGGCAAGCAGCGCATCCTCGTCGAGAGGATCCGCATCGAGCGACGGATCTCCGACGTCGACGTACCGGAGATCGGGCTGCACTTCTCGGAGTGCTTCGATCAGCGTCGGCATGTCGGGGTGCAGCTCTCGCGCGCGCCGTTCGAAGGCCGCCTCGATGCCGGGGAGCTCGAGCTGGAACAGGTCGGTGAAGATGGTGCCGGCCGGGTCGAGGCCTTCGACCTGTCCGGCCATGATCATCCGGATCGCCAGCGGTTGCTCCTCGTTGGACGCCGAGGTGTAGGCCCCGAAATGGATGCGCACTTCGTCGGCGAGGGAACCGACGACAGCGACGCCGTCGAACGACGTGAGCGGGAGCGCGCCATCGTTGCGCAGCAACACCACGGCCTCCTCGGCGAGACGGCGGGACACTGCGTCCGGGTCCTCGACCTGGGGGGTCCGCGTCGGCCGGGCGGAAGTATTCGGCACGAGCCCCAGCTGGTCCTTGACTGCGAGCACGCGCAGGACCGCGTCGTCGATATGCCGCTCGTCGACGCTCCCGGCGCGGACTTCGCCGGCGAGTGCGGAGAACATCTCGCTCCCCGGAAGTTCGACGTCGAGACCTGCGCTCAGCGCCTGCGCCGCCGCTTTCCCCGGCGTCGAGGCGGTGTGATAGATCTTCAGGAGCATGCTGACCGCGTCATAGTCGCTCACGACGAGGCCGTCGAAGCCGAGTTGCTCACGGAGCAGTTCGGTCAGCAGCCACCGGTTGGATACCGCGGGTACTCCGTCGATCTCGTTGTAGGAGTTCATCACCAGGCTCAGGCCCGCTTCGTCGATGGCCCGCGCGAAGGGGCGCGCGTATACGTCGTTGAGCTCGCGTCGGCCGATAACCGCCCTTGCCTGGTTGAGGCCACCCTCGGAGGCCCCGTACCCGGCGAAGTGCTTTGCTGCGGCGAGCACCGACCGGTTCTCACCGTGGATTGCGGAGATGTAGGCGACGCCGTTGCGAGCGATGACTTCCGGGTCCTCGCCATACGTCTCGTGCACCCGCCCCCAACGCAGATCCCGGGCCACGTCGAGAACTGGCGCGAAGGCCAGGTGGATGCCCGTTTCATACATCTGGTCTCCGACGATGCCCCCGACTTTTCCGACCAGCTCAGGGTCCCAACAGCTCGCTTGCCCCCATGCGGTCGGGAACTGGTGGCCTTGCGCGTGGACGAGGCCGTTGATCCCCTCTGCGTGTATGAGCGCTCCGATACCGAACGGGCTGACCGCTCGGGTGTGCTCTTGTACCTCGCCGAGCTTCGCGCGGAACGACGCAAGGTCAGCATCGAGTAGCCAGCTCAGCGACAGATGTCCGAGTCCGTCGGGCCGCAGCGACCGGATGCGTGGGAGGTCGAACGGCATCCCGGCCGATTCATCGGGTTCGGCAGTGGGATCGATCAGTTCGAAAACAGACAGCCCGTGCAGTTGAGCGATCTTCTGCTCGAGAGTCATCGAACGCAGGACGTACGAGAGGTTCGCCATGG
>NZ_JBHXMZ010000025.1:0-26866 GCF_042719915.1 Nocardia sp. NPDC058499
TCGATTTTTGGTCTTAAGCAAATCGATTATCGCAGGTCAGAGCACCCTTTCGCCAATTCCGGCACTACGTGCCGGAATTGCACGAACAGGGGAGGTTAGGGCAGGTCCGATCAGCGGCGAATATCAGGTGGCGGCGAAGTCGCCGCTGCCCATGGCTTGCTCGAGCAGGCTCTTGCGGTACTGCTCCAGTGCCACCAGATCGCCGAACAGCGCCATATAGGTATCCGGATCGTCGGTGGAGGAGACGCGGTGCAGGCGGGATTTCAGTTCCGCGATCTGCCGTCCCACCAGCGCGGCCTGGGTGCTGGCGAGGACGCCGGTGATGAAGCGCGGGATATCGCCGCTGGTTTTCACCGGCAGCGGTTCGCTCGCCAGTTCCGAGACCAGCGCGCGCAGGGTGAGATCGTCGGTGTGATCGGTGATCACGGCGATCCAGTCGGCCCCGGAGAGACCGCAGCAGACACCGCCGGCTTCGGCCATGAGAGCACGTACCGCGATATAGGCCGGGTGGGTGAAGGCCTCGGTTTCCAGGGCGTCGAATGCCGGGCCGGCGATTTCCGGGTACTGGAGTCCGGCGGCGAGGGCTTGACGCTGGGAGCGCAGTACCGGGTCGCGCGGATCGGGGCGGGCGGCCGGTGGTGTGGGCCCGGTGTGCTCCACCCGGGGCGCCCGGGCGGGTGCGGCAGCGGCGCCACGTAACTTACGGGCCTCCTCGTCGACCCGGCGGTAGACGAGCTGCGGATCCTGCCAGCCGGTCCATTCGGCGAGCTGGGTGGCATAGCGTTTACGCAGGCCGTGGTCCTTGATCTGGGCGACGATCGGTACGGCCCAGCGCATCACCTCGACCTGGCTGTCATAGGTGAGGGCGCGGGTGCGGCTGTCCTCGCGTTTGGCGATCTCCTGGCGCAGCGCGAAATCGAACAGCGGTTCGCGCCGGGCGACCATATCGCGCAGGGCTGCGTCACCGGAGTGCTGCCGCATCTCGCACGGATCCTGGCCGTCCGGGGATACCACCACATAGGTCTGCCCGGCCACTTTCTGATCGCCGAGGAAGGCCTTCAGGGCGGCGGCCTGGCCGGCGGCGTCACCGTCGAAGGTGAAGATGATCTCACCGCGCCAGAAGTTATCGTCCATGAGCAGACGGCGCAGGATGCCCAGGTGATCGTCGCCGAATGCGGTCCCGCAGGCGGCGACGGCGGTTTTCACCCCGGCCAGATGCATGGCCATCACATCGGTGTAGCCCTCGACGACCACGGCCTGATGACTTTTGGCGATCTCCCGTTTGGCGTGATCGAGACCGAACAGCACCTGGGACTTCTTGTACAGCAACGTTTCCGGGGTGTTGACGTATTTGCCCGGCATGGTGTCGTCGTCGAAGAGTTTGCGCGCGCCGAAACCGATGACATCGCCGCCGAGGTTGCGGATGGGCCACAGCAGCCGCCGGTGGAAACGGTCGATAGGACCGCGGCGGCCCTGCCGGGAGAGCCCCGCCGCCTCCAGCTCCTTGAATTCGAACCCCTTGTTCAGCAGGTGTTTGGTGAGGGTGTCCCAGCCGTCGGGAGCGTAACCGCAGCCGAACTGGGTCCAGGCGGCCTCGTCGAAATTGCGGTCGGTGAGATATTTGCGGGCCATTGTGGCGTCGGGGCCGCGCAACCGGGACATGTAGAACTCGTGCGCGGCGGCATTCGCGGCGACCAGCCGGGAGCGGGTACCGCGGTCGCGCTGCACCGAGGGACCGCCGCCCTCGTAGTCGATCCGGTACCCGATCTTGTCGGCGAGCTGTTCGACGGCCTCCACGAAACCGATGTGCTCGATCTTCTGGATGAAGGCGTACACATCACCGCCCTCGTTGCAGCCGAAGCAGTGGAACAGGCCGTGGTTGGGACGGACGTGGAAGGACGGCGATTTCTCGTCGTGGAACGGGCACAGGCCCTTCATCGAATCGGCGCCGCCGCGTTTGAGAGCCACATACTCGCCCACCACGTCTTCGATCCGGACGCGCTCCCGAATGGCGGTGATATCGCGAGCTGGTATTCGTCCGGTCACGGGAACGAGTCTAGGCGATACCTCCGCCTCCGCTCCGGCCGTGCGCGGTCTGAGGAGGGGCTTCGCCCCGCTGCGCCCCTGGTGCCAGCAGCCACAGTCCGCGGCCCGAGCACCCTGTGCGCGAACTCACCGCTCGTTCACAGTTGCGTGGCGACGCGTTCGAGCCGGCTCTCGGTGTAGGAGGCGATCTGGTCGGCGATCACCCGCACCCGGGCGGTGTCGTCGGCGGCGGCGTCCCACCACGGTTGCAGGAGGGGGTCGAGCGCGGCCGGACCGGTGGCCAGCAGATGTTCCGCGACGGCGATCAGGCGGTCCCGCTGGGCGGCCTGCCGGAGTTTGTGGTCGGGATCGGACATGACGTAGCGCAGGGCGACGGTCTTCAGCATCGCGACCTCGGCCGCGGCGACGGGCGGTACCAGCAGATCGGCGGAATAGCGGGCCGGCGGGCCGGCGGCTGCCTCCTTCGTGGTGACCACCGCCGCGTTGGCGAACCGGCCCACGAGTTCGCTGGTGAGCCGCTTCAACGCGACCGAACTGCGCAGTGTGCCGTCGTAGTGGAACACATCGGCGACCACCGGCAGCTCCGACAGCCGCTGCGCCGCGGCCACCAGATCCTCGACCGACAGCGCGCGATGCTGCACATGCCCCAGCTCGGCCAGCGCCAGCCGCTCCACCGGGTCGGCCAGTGCGCGCAGATCGATCCGGCCGGCGATGATCCCGTCCTCCACATCGTGCACGGAGTAGGCGACATCGTCGGACCAGTCCATCACCTGGCATTCCAGTGCGGGCCGGCGTTCCGGGGCGTCCTTGCGCACCCAGGCCAGCCGGTCGGCATCCACCTCGTAGGCACCGAATTTTCCGCCCGGTTCGGTGCGCTGCCACGGGTATTTGATGCAGGCGTCGAGGGCGGCGCGGGTGAGGTTGAGCCCGGAACTGTGACCGTAGGAATCGAGGACCTTGGGTTCGAGCCTGGTCAGGATGCGCAGATTCTGGGCGTTGCCCTCGAAACCGCCGTGCTCGGCGGCGAAAATGTCCAGGGCCTTCTCCCCGTTGTGCCCGTAGGGCGGGTGGCCGATATCGTGCGCCAGGCCCGCGAGTTCGGCGAGGTCGGGGTCGCAACCGAGACCGTCGGCGATACCGCGGCCGATCTGGGCGACCTCCAGGGAATGGGTGAGCCGGGTGCGCGGGGTGTCGCCCTCACGGGGACCCATGACCTGCGTTTTATCGGCCAGGCGGCGCAGCGCGGCCGAATGCAGCACGCGGGCACGGTCGCGCGCGAATTCACTGCGGTGCCCGTTGCCGGCCTCGGTCCCGTTGCCGCCGGCGTCGACCAGGCCGGCCGTTTTGGGGGCCTCGGTGACCAGGCGTTCCCGGTCGTGCTCGGTGTAGGTCATCGCACCAAGTCTGCCACCAGGGGGTGACGTTCCGGAGTGTCCGGCAGTACCAGCCGGTGAAGCGTTACCGACCGGCGGTATAGCTGAAATCGTCGGCCGAGAAATGGGTGAGCTGATACCAGAGCAGGGCCGCGGTCTCCCGGGCGATACCGTGCGCCTGCGATTCGCGGGTGTACACGGCCGGGCCGGTGCGGGTGGGCGCGGTCCACGCGTCGAGTCCGGCATCGCGGGCCATGGTGCGGGTGCGCAGGGAATGCCACGGGTCGCTCACCAGGACGGCGGATTCGAGCCCGCGCTCCTTCATCGCCGCCGCCACGGCCTCGACGCTGCGCAGGGTGTCGGAGCCGGTCTCCACGGCGAGTACGGCGTCCGCCGGGATACCGGCATCCGTGAGATACATCTTCCCCGATGCCGCCTCGGTGTAGAGATCGCCTTCCTGCTTCCCGCCGACCGTGATCACCAGATCCGAAACGCCCAGCTCGTACAGCTGCTCGGCCTGATACAACCGTGCCTCGAACACCGACGACGGGGTGCCCGAATACTGGGCGGCGCCGAGCACCACGATGGCGTCCGCGGGGGTGTAGTCCTCGATTCGCGCGACCTGCCACACCCGCACCGCGGTCCCGAGTAGCAGCACCAGCCCCAGCACCACCGCGCCGCTGATCAGCCGGCCTGCCCAGCGCAGAATCGCGGCACCGGCCCCGCGCCGTGCGCGGGAATCGGTACGCGAGTCCGGTCGTATACGCGCGGGAGCCCATGTCACATCGACAAGTCTGCCAGGCAGGTTCCGGGTGCCGGGCAGCGCGGACCTGGAACCGGCAACCGTCGCGCCACCGCACCCGGATACGGTTCGCGCTGTTCAGAAGGGTGACGATACTGGTTACCAGCCCTGCGGTAAGCGCAAGCGACGCCGAAATCCCTGCGCTACCGGCTACATAGGGCCGCTGTTGGCGCCCGAATCGTTATCGGATTCGCCGGGTGGGTGCGGTGACCGCGGTGCGCGGATGTCACGACGGGCGTCTGTGAGCCCGGGAACGGTTGTTTGACCCTGACACAATGTCAGCCCATAGAACAGGTGGCGTCATGTTGAGTATCGGAGATTTCGCCAGGCACGGACGGGTGTCGGTACGGATGCTGCGCCACTACGACCTGCTCGGGCTGCTGGCGCCCGCTCGCGTCGACCCCGTCAGCGGATACCGCTTCTACGAGGTCGGCCAGCTGACGCGGCTGAACCGGATCATCGCGCTCAAAGAGCTCGGATTCACGCTGGACCAGGTAGGCCGGATGCTGGACGACGCGGTGACCGGCGCCGAGATGCGCGGCATGCTGGCCTTGCGCCGCGCCGACCTCGAACAGCGCATAGCCGCGGACCGGGAGCGGCTCGTCCGCGTCGAGGCGAGACTCCGGGTAATCGAGAAGGAGGGCACGATGCCTACCGACGAGATCGTGGTGAAAACCGTTCCGGCCGGCCGGATCGCCGAACGCAGTACCGTGGTCGCCGATTTCACGCCGGAGAAGATCGGGCCGGCGGTGGAGCGGCTGTTCACCGAACTGTGTGCCGCGTTGGAGCGAGAGCGAATCGAGTTCACCGGACCTGCCGTCTGCTATTACGACCAGCGCGCGGACGGCTCGGTGCTGGCACACGCGGGTATGCCGGTGCGGATCGATCCCGTCGAATCGGACGACTTCACGGTCGTCGATCTCCCGGAGATGCCGCTGGCCGCGACGCAGATCTACCGCGGCGATATGAACGGCGTCCTCGAACCACACCAGGACCTGGTGCAATGGATCGAGGACAACGGCTACCGCACAGTGGGACCCAGCCGCGAGGTCACCTTGGTCTGGGATGTGGACACCAGCAAGTGGGTGACCGAACTCCAGGAACCTGTCGCCCGGAAGTGACCCGCCGCTGCCGGAGCCGCCGCTGCCGGTTCCGGCAGACCGGGTCCCGGTTCGGGCCGCGGTCCCGAGGCCCGGTCTCCGACCCCGAATTCGGTGCCGGGCTGAGGCTGATCGAAAGCTGGTGGGACCGCTACCGGCGCAACTCGGGCGATGGACGCTCCGAGCCGGAGGTCACCGAGATCCTGGGCCGGCCAGTGGGCCGAGTTCCGCCGCGTACAGCCCGCCCGAAAACCGGATGGAACGGACAATTTCGGCGACAAGCCGTTCTCGTACGGTGAATATCCCGTGGATCGGGGTCGAACACCGGTAGATTGTGCTGCCGATACGGACAATTTGTGGTTGGCTGTTCGTCGGCGAGATCTGCTGCGTCACCAGCCGTTCCCCGGTGATCACGGATCCGCCCTTACTTATGCGTCAAGCCGCAATGATGCGGCATGCCTTTGGACTGATTTGGGAATCCTGGGAACAGGTGAACGGCCCGTGGCCGTCTCGGTGAGCACATGGAGTACACGATGCCTGGATGGAAGAACGCCGCAGCCGGTCTGGCGGTAACCCTCGCCGCTGTCCTTGCCCCCGCGGTGGCCACGACGACTGCCCATGCGGCCCCGGCGCATTGCCCCGGACTGTATGTGGTGGCGATTCCCGGAACCTGGGAGACCTCGGTAGACGATCCCGGCAAAGGGATGCTCGCCGCTGTCACGGACGGCCTGCCCAACGGCGCGTACGCCGACTACGTCGCCTATGCGGCGACCGCGTTCCCGTGGGAGGGCGAGATCTACGGCCGTTCCAAGAATGAGGCCGTCGCCGGTGCGCGCGGGTTGATTTCGGACGTCTCGCGGCGCTGCGCCAACACCCGGTTCGCCTTGCTCGGCTACAGCCAGGGCGCCGACGCCGCCGGTGATCTGGCCGCCGAAATCGGCACCGGCCTGGGCGTTGTCCCCGCCGACCGGGTCGCCTTGGTCGGGCTGATCGCCGATCCGCGCCGCTCCCCCACCGACAACCTGATCGGTCCGGCGGTACCCGGCGCCGGTGCGGGCGGCCCGCGGCTGACCGGTTTCGGCTGGCTGAGTAACCGCACCTACACCTTCTGCGCGGTGGGCGACCTGTACTGCTCCACCCCCGACGGTGATTTCGCCGCCCGGATCGCCGGGTTCTTCGCCCAGGTCTCGAATGGCGATCCCGCCCAGTTCGGCAACTATCACTCGCTGGGTATCGAACTGCTCAACGACGCGCTGGCCGCGGGCGGCATCGGCCTGCTGCACGACCAACTCAACGGCGCCGCCTACGAGGAACGTAAACAGCAGATCGACGATTTCGTGAAATCCGGTATCCACCAGAGCTACCCGAGCTACCGGGTCGCCGGGGGCGCCACGGCCCTGACCTGGCTACGGCAGCAGCTCATCGCGCTCGCCTGATCCGGACCGATGCCGTCGGCCCGGCCGCGTTCCGGCCGTGCCGACGGCATCTGATCACCAGCCGCGACTCTTCCATTCGGCCAACTGCGGCCGTTCGGCGCCGAGGGTGGTGTCGTCACCGTGGCCGGGGTAGACGACCGTATCGTCGCCGTAGCGGCCGAACAGTTTGCGGGTGACATCGTCGAGCAGGGTGGTGAAATCCTCCGGGCGCCAGGTTTTTCCGATTCCGCCGGGAAAGAGGCAGTCTCCGGTGAACAGGTGGGTCCGGCCGGATCCGTCGGTCAGGGCCAGCGTGACCGAGCCCGGAGTGTGCCCGACCAGATGGATGACCTCGAGCGTGAGGTCGCCGACGGTGACGCTGTCTCCCTCGGCGAGGAGACGCTGCGGGGTGACCGGCAGCGGTTCGGCGTCCAGCGTATGCGCGGCGCTCGGCGCACCGGTTGCTTCTGCGACGGCGGCGAGTGCCTGCCAGTGGTCGGGGTGTTGATGGGTGGTGACGATCAGGCCGGCCCCGTCCGGGGCGGTCTGTCGGACCAGTTCGACGATCCGGTCCGCGTCGTTGGCGGCGTCGATGAGCAGTGTCGCGCCGGTGGCGGCGCATTGCACCAGGTAGGTGTTGTTGTCCATCGGGCCGACCGACATCTTGGTGACCCGGGCGCCCGGCACCTCTCGGCGCTGCGCGGCGCCACCCGATTCGACATGTCCGGTGTAGGTCGTTTCGATGGTGATCACACCCCGATGCTAGCCAGGATCATCCGTACGACCGCACAGGGACCGGCGAACGCCGGAAGCAGGACTTCCCGCGACGGTCGTTTGCCCGGAATGCGTCAGGGCAATGCGCCAGGAACTCATGCCGATCCGGCTCGAGCACGGAGGCCGGCGCGACAGCGTGGACCGCGGGACGGTCTGCCTATCGCGCCGGCACTGCCCTTCTCTAGCAGCCGAGCAGGCGCTGCGCGAGATAGCCCTCGACCTGATCGAGGGCAATACGCTCCTGCGACATCGAATCGCGTTCGCGGACCGTCACGGCCTGGTCGTCCAGGGTGTCGAAATCGACCGTGATGCAGAACGGGGTACCGATTTCGTCCTGCCGGCGGTAGCGGCGGCCGATGGCACCGGCATCATCGAATTCGATATTCCAGTTCCGGCGCAGTCGTGCGGCGAGGTCCTTGGCCTTCGGCGTGAGGTCGGCGTTACGCGACAGCGGCAGCACGGCGGCCTTGACCGGGGAGAGCCTGCGGTCCAGCCGCAGTACCGTGCGCTTGTCCACGCCGCCCTTCGCGTTCGGGGCCTCGTCCTCGGCGTACGCGTCGACCAGGAACGCCATCAGCGAACGGGTCAGGCCGGCCGCGGGTTCGATCACGTACGGGATGTAGCGTTCCTCGGCGGTCTGGTCGTAGTAGCTGAGGTCGACGCCCGAATGCTCGGCGTGCGTGGACAGGTCGTAATCGGTGCGGTTGGCGATACCTTCCAGCTCGCCCCATTCGCCGCCGGTGAAGCCGAAGCGGTACTCGATATCGGTGGTACCGGCCGAGTAATGCGACAGCTTCTCCTTGGGATGCTCGAACAGGCGCAGGTTCTCCGGGTCGATACCGAGGTCGGTGTACCAGGAGAAACGGGTATCGATCCAGTACTTGTGCCATTCGGCGTCTTCGCCCGGTTTGACGAAGAACTCCATCTCCATCTGCTCGAATTCACGAGTGCGGAAGATGAAGTTGCCGGGGGTGATCTCGTTGCGGAAGCTCTTGCCGATCTGGGCGATACCGAACGGCGGCTTCTTACGCGCGGTGGTTTCGACGTTCTTGTAGTTGACGAAGATGCCCTGCGCGGTTTCGGGGCGCAGGTAGTGCAGGCCTTCTTCGTCGTCCACCGGGCCGAGATAGGTCTTGAGCAGACCCGAGAAGTTACGCGGTTCGGTCCATTTGCCGGGCTGGCCGGTTTCCGGATCGTTGATATCGGCCAGGCCGTTGGCCGGCGGGTGACCGTGTTTGGCCTCGTAGGCCTCGAGCAGATGGTCGGCACGGTAGCGCTTGTGGGTGTGCAGGGATTCCACGAGGGGGTCGGAGAAGGTTTCCACATGGCCCGAGGCCACCCAGACCTGCCGGGGCAGGATCACCGAGGAATCGAGGCCCACCACGTCCTCGCGGCCGGTGACCATGGAGCGCCACCACTGCTTCTTGATGTTGTCCTTGAGCTCGACGCCCAGCGGACCGTAGTCCCACGCCGATTTGGTACCGCCGTAGATCTCACCACACGGGTACACCAGCCCCCGGCGCTTGGCGAGGTTGGCAACGGTGTCCACCTTCGACTTGGGTGCCACGCGAGAACTCTCCATCCACTACGTAATCGCCAGTAGTTACGCTGCCCGGATCGGGCGCACGTGATCGCGGCTGCCGCGGTGGTTGTCCGGGCATATGCCGCTGATCGGTTACAGCCTATCCACCCGCGCCAAGGGATTACGCACCCGCATCGGCGTGGGCATTTGACATGCATATCCATGCATATCAAAATGGGACCGGTTTCCAATAAGGAGTGGACCATGACAACCGATACCGCCGCCGTCGCCCACAACCCCTACCGCTCCCCCGCACCGGCCCCGATCCCGGCCCGTACGGTGCTGGAGAACGCCGGTGAGCTGCTGCGCGCGCTCGCGGCCCCCGTTCGCATCGCCATCGTGCTACAACTGCGGGAGTCGCCGCGCTGTGTGCACGAACTGGTGGATGCCCTCGGTGTCACACAACCGCTGGTCAGCCAGCATTTACGGATTTTGAAATCGGCCGGGGTAGTGCACGGCGAGCGTTCGGGCCGCGAGGTCCTCTACGAACTCGTCGACGACCACTTGGCGCATATCGTGGTCGACGCAGTAGCGCACGCCGAAGAAGAAGGGTAATTCGTGTCCGAGAGCCTGGTCACCGCGAAAGGGACCACCAGAGGGAAAGCAGTCGGTATCCGCACCACGCGGCAACGCAATGCGATCGCCGCGCTCCTGGAGGATATCGACAGGTTCCGGTCGGCCCAGGAGCTACACGACGAGCTCCGCCGACGCGGGGAGGGTATCGGGCTGACCACCGTCTACCGCACGCTGCAATCGCTCGCCGATGCCGGAATGGTGGATGTGCTGCGCACGGACAACGGGGAGTCGGTGTACCGGCAGTGCTCCAACGGGCACCACCACCATCTCGTCTGCAGGCACTGCGGGCGGACGGTCGAAGTGGCGGGGCCGACCGTCGAGAAGTGGGCCGCCGGCACGGCGGCCGATCACGGGTTCACCGAGGTCAGCCACACGCTCGAAATCTTCGGCACCTGCCATGCCTGCGCCGAGGTCCGGAGCTGACCCGACCGCCGGGTGATACCGCATAACACTGCCCGCTACCCATCGCCCGAGGTCCGGAGCTGACCCGCTCAACGGAGTGATCCCGCACAACGCAGCCCGCTGCCCGGCGATCGGGTAGCGGGCTGTCTTTGTCCGCGAACAGCGCGGCTCAGGCGGCCACCGGCACCGCCGCCGGACCGTCCACCGGTTCGGAACGACGGCTGTCCCGCAGGACTCCGAGGCCGAGCAGCACCAGCGCCAGCACGGCCCAGCCCACGAGCACCAGCAGCGGGCCCTGCGCCCCCGCCCAGTCGAAGAACGCGACCGAGCGGATCAGCGAGGCCGCGGCACCCGGGGGCAGCAGCTGGCCGATCGTCCCCCATGGCTGCGGCAGCAGTTCCGGCGCCGAGGTGGCGGCGGAGAACGGGTTGCCGACCAGCAGCATCACCAGCGCGGCGATCCCGATCCCGGCGCGGCCGATCACGGTACCCAGACCGGTTACGGTGCCGGCGACGGCGAACGAGACCAGACCCGCGACCAGCGACAGCTCCAGATACGGGCCGGGCACGATGGACAGCCAGGTCTGGGTGACCAGCATGCTCAGCAGACCACCCGCGATACCGAAGATGAACACGCCCGCGATCCGCCCGGCCGCCGACGGGATCAGCAGGGTGAGCAGCACTCCTCCGGCAATCCCGGCCATCACCAGCGGCAAGGCCATCGCCCCGAACCCGGCGCCCCGCGGATCGTCGGGATCACCGGCGACCACATCCTCGACCTGCACGGGCGGCGTTCCGGACATCTGCTGACCGATCTGGGTCAGCTGCTGGGCCACCGCCGGACTGGCGCCCGAGGCGACCAGCATCTTGGGCGCACCGTTGCCGGTGACGATTGCGCCGTAGACCTCGCGGTCGCCGATGGCGGCGCGGGCCGCGGCCTCATCGGGCACGGTGGTCAGCTCGAAGGCGTCCGGACTCTGGCCGGCCAGCCGCGCTTCGACCATCTCGGCCTGCGGCCCGGCGACGGCCAGTGGGAGATCCCGCGGAGCGATATTGGTGGCGGGCCAGGCGAAGGCGATCAACATCAGCGCTTGGAGGAGGGCCGCGCCCAGCCCGATGGCGACGGCACGCTGGATGACGTTCATGACGTTCTCCCAGAAAATCGAAGGCTCGTTCTTTTAACGATGAGCCCACCGTCCCACCGGCCGCCGCAACTTGTCAAGAACGAACATTCGTTTTAGTTTGGGGTATGCCCCGAGTCAGTGACGAACACCTGGAACGCCGCCGGCAGCAGATCCTCGATGCCGCCCGGATCTGCTTCGTCCGCAAGGGGTTCCACCAGACCTCCATGCAGGACGTCTTCAACGAATCAGGACTGTCGGCGGGCGCGGTATACCGCTACTTCAAGGGCAAGGACGAACTGGTGGTCGCGCTCGCCTCCACTGCCGCGGGCGATATCCGCGCCCGGATGGAAGAAGTGATCCGCCGCGACCCCCTACCACCCCCGGCGGAACTGGTAGCCCATCTGACCACCTGGATCGATACCCAGGCGGGGCCGGAAGGCCGGTTACGACTGGCACCGCAGGCCTGGTCGCTGGCATTGATCGACGATAACGCCGCCGAACCGGTACGCCGGACCATGACCGGAATCCGGGCGATGTGGCACACCTACGTCGAGCGGATGCACGAACAAGGCTGGCTGCCCGCCGACGCTGACCTCGACGCCGTCACCGCCGCGCTGTTCGGCCTGCTACCCGGATACGTCCTCCAGCATCTGATCATCGGCGAGGTGGACCGCGACCAGTACATCCGCGGCGTCGCCACACTCCTGCCCTACGGGCCGCCGGCCCGATCCGAAAACAACGCTCAGGGCAGCAAACCCTGACGCGCCTCCCCCGCACCGCTGAGCACCAGCAACAACATGGTGGTCAGCGCCTGATCGTCCAGGCCCGCCGCCGGGAAGGTATAGCGCAGGATCACATCCGCGAGCTTCCCGTGCGTGATCAACGCGATCGACCCGAACTGCAGCGCGGCGTTGCGCTCGGCCACCCGCTTGTGGAACTGCGGTTTCAGCGGGCGGTCCCAGGCCAGCACGCAGGTCAGCGACAGCACATCCAGCCCCGGCGTCAGCGTGAACGCGCTCAGCGAGCACAGCGCACCCTGGAAATCGAAACGCAGCGAACCATCGGTATCGACCCGGACATCGATATCGTGCAGGCCCAGACCGGCGCCGGCTCGCGCCTTCAATTCGATATCGGGGGCCACGGCACCGGATTCCGGTTCGGACGTCATTTGGTACCACCGAACCGGCGATCCCGCCGCGCGTACTCCATACAGGCCTCCCACAGATTGCGGCGGTCGAAATCCGGGAACAAGGTGTCCTGATAGACGAATTCCGCATACGCGGACTGCCAGATCAGGAAGTTCGAACTCCGGTACTCGCCCGAGGGCCGCAGGAACAGATCGACATCGGGCATATCCGGTTCGTCCATGTGCCGGGCGAGCATGGACTCGTTCACCTTCTCCGGATCCACCTCACCGGCCGCCACCCGCCGCGCGATTTCCCTTGCGGCATCGGCGATCTCGGCGCGGCCACCATAGTTCACGCACATGGTCAGCGTCATCACGGTGTTGTCCTGCGTGAGTTCTTGGGCGATCTCGAGCTCACGGATCACGCTGCGCCACAACCGCGGCCGCCGCCCCGCCCAGCGCACCCGCACCCCCATCTCGTGCATCTCGTCGCGCCGGCGCCGGATCACATCCCGGTTGAAGCCCATCAGGAAACGCACCTCATCGGGGCTGCGCCGCCAGTTCTCGGTGGAAAACGCGTACGCCGACAGCCATTTCACCCCGATCTCGATACACCCCTCGACGGTGTCCATGAGAACGGCCTCGCCCTTCTCGTGACCGGCGGTCCGCGGCAACCCCCGCTCCTGCGCCCAGCGACCATTACCGTCCATCACCAGCGCAACATGCCGGGGAACGAGCTCCCGCGGAATATCGGGCGGGGTCGCGCCCGAAGGATGCGGTGCCGGCGGGCGGACGGTACGAGCACCGGCGGACGCGTCCGAACCGGCAGAGTCACGACGCAGGATCACGGTTCAAAGGGTAGCTGTGTTTATCGGCGCCGCCTTCGGCGGCGCGGGGTTCGGCCCTTCAGGCGTTGTGTTTCAGCGCCCGATGCTCGCGCCTGCGGCGCATTGCATCGGGCGCTGAAACACAACGCGGGCCGAACCCTTCGAGGGCCTCGCTGGACTCGGCGGCGCGGTTGGTTGCGTTCGGTTCGGGGGCGTGTGCTTTACCCTTCGGTCACGCGGCCCCCGGATGCCGCGCCACCGACTGAACGTTCGACAAGGGGGAGGGTTCGTAGTTCGCGCTCCAGATGCCACTGCAGGTGGGCGGCGATAAGACCGCCGGCCTGGCGGCGGGCCGATTCCGGGATATCCGCGACCCGGTCCCAGCGACCGTGACGCAGGGCGAACAGTTGATCGAATACAGCAGGAGCCGGGGTGGCAGCACCGGCCGGCCGGCAGTGCACACAGACCGCGCCGCCGGCACCGATATGGAACGCGCGATGCGGGCCGGGGGTGGCGCAGCGGGCGCATTCGTCGATGGCGGGGGCCCAGCCGGCGTAGTCCATGGCGCGCAGCAGGAAGGCGTCGAGGACGAGTTCGTGTGGGCGTTCCCCGGCCGCGATCGCGCGCAAGGCGCCCGCCGTGAGCGTATGCAGCCGCGGGACGGGAGCGCGTTCCTCCCCGGCCAGGCGTTCGGCGGTTTCCAGGACCGCGCAGGCGGTGGTGTAGCGGCCGTAATCGGCGACGATGGCGGTCGCGAAAGCCTCCACGGTATGCACCTGGGTCACGGTGTCGAGATTACGGCCGGGGTAGAGCTGGATATCGACATAGGCGAACGGCTCCAGCCGCGCACCGAACTTCGACTTCGTCCGGCGCACGCCCTTCGCCACCGCCCGCACCACGCCGTGTTGCCTGGTCAGCAGCGTGACAATGCGATCGGCTTCGCCCAGCTTGTGCTGGCGCAGCACCACCGCATGGTCCCTGTACAACTGCACGGTGTTTATTATGCGGCGCCTGCGGCGCCGCGGGTTTTGGCCCCCCTTGGTCCCTGCTGTCAGTGCTCGATGCTCGCGGCTGCGCCGCATTGCCTCGAGCACTGACAGCAGGGACGGGCCAAAACCTCCAAGGGCCTCGTAAGACTCGGCACCGCCGTCGGTCGCGTTGTTGTGTCGGGCCGGACGATCCGATCTGACGTGCAAGAGCGACCGCTACGAGACCGTCTCCGGTTGTCCCGCGGATCGGCCCGGTTCTAGGTTCCGAGGTGGACCGGGAAGGCGGCGGGGTCGTTCTGGGTGAGCACGGGGAGATTGCCGTGTTCGGTGAGGGGGATATCGGCGCGCAGGTTCGGGAAGCGGTCGAACAGGGCGGGTAGGGCGATGGTGGCCTCCAGCCGGGCCAGGGCCGCGCCGGGGCAGATATGGGGGCCGTAGCCGAAGGAGATATTGCGGTTCGCGGTCGGGCGGGTGATATCGAAGGTGTCGGCGTCGGCGCCGTGCAGGCCGCGGTCGCGGCCGATGGCGCGATAGGACATGACCACACCGTCGCCTTTTTCGATGGTGACATCGCCAACAGTGATGTCCTCGGTGGCGAAACGCATCAGCAGGTGGATGACGGGGCCGTCCCAGCGCAGCGTCTCCTCGATCGCTTCCTCCCAGGTGCGGTCCCCGGCCCGGATCGCGGCCAGCTGTTCCGGGTGACCGAGCAGGGCACGAGTGGTCATGACGATCAGGCTGACGGTGGTTTCGTGGCCGGCGGCCACGAGCGCCTTGAGGTTGCCGTGTACTTCTTCCTCGGTGAGCGGGGTTTCGCCGTCGGCCACATCGTGGAGGAAATCGGAGGTGAGATCGTCGGCCGGATTCGCTGTCTTCTCCCGGATGAGCCCGGTGTAGTAGTCGTCGAGTTCGGCGAAGACCCGCATCCGCTCGTCGTGCGGGGTGAGCAGCGAGAAGAACTTCTTGTACGCCTTGAGCAGGTAGGTGTGGTCGGTGCGCGGAACACCCATCAGTTCACTGATCACCCGCATCGGCAGCGGATAGGCGAAAACCTGCTTCAGATCCACGACGCCACCGGCACCGGCTTCCGCCAGATCGTCGAGGAGTTCGGTAGTGAACTGTTCGATCTTCGGCCGAAGCGCGCCCAGGCGGCGCGGGGCCAGCGCGCGGGTGGTCTTGATGCGCAAGCGGCGGTGTTCGGCGCCGTCGACGGTGAACATGGAGCGGCCGGCGTCGATCATGCCGATCAGCGGCCATTCCCGGGTCACCGCGCCGGACTGCCACAGATTCCACTGTGTGTGATCTTTGACCAGGCGGGTGTCGCCGAGGAGCTGCCGTGCCAGGTTGTGCCGGGTGACGGTCCACGCCGGGGCGCCCAGCAGGTCGATCTTCGTGAGCTCCGGGCCCTCACACAGTGTGCGGGTCTCCCCCGCGAGATCGGCGACCATGGGGTCGATGGTCAGGGCCGCGGTATGCGGGCACTGCTGGCTCACGAGCCACCTCCAACGGCGGGAACAGGAGTGAAACGAACGGGGAGAGAAGTGAACCCGCGCAGGAATGGGGAGGGCCGGCGGACCAGGGACTCGGCAGGAACCGCGAGGTCCAGATCGGGTAGCCGGTCGAGCAGCACCTCGATACCGGTACGGGCGATGATCTCGGCGATCTGCTGGGCCGGGAACGGGCAGCGGTATTCGCCGTGCCCGAAAGCGAAATGGGCGGCGTTACCGGAATGCGCCGGATCGGCGCCGTCACCGGTGTATTGGCGGATATGCGGATCGGAATTGGCGGCGGCCAGGCCGAGCAGCAACATATCGCCGCGGCGGACCAGTGCCTCACCGAGCCGGGTATCGCGTGCGACCCAGCGGCCGGCCAGGATCTGGGTCGGTGTATCTTCCCAGAGCACTTCGGTCATGGCCTGTCCGATACTGTGCCGGGCGGCTCCGAACGCGGCGGCGAATCGGTCGTCGACCAGCATGAGGCGGATCGAGTTACCGATCCAGTCGGCCGTCGGCAGATGCCCGGCCGCGGTGACCGACTGCATATTCAGCACATACTCTTCGTCCGCGAACGGCACGGGATCTGCGAGCATCCGCGACACAAGATCCTGGCCCGGCTGCAGTTTCTTCTGCACCAGCAGCTGCTGCATATATTCGACGAACCGCTGGTAGGCGGCCGGGGCCTCGGGGCCGCCGTCACACAGCACCTGCATGGTCTGTGCCAGATAGGGCCCGTCGGCTTCGGGTACGCCCAAGATCCACGCCAGGGTCAGCACCGGGAGCAGTTCGGCGAATTCGGTGACCACATCCGCGTGCCCGCGGCCGCAGAATCGGTCGATGAGGCCGTCGGCGAGCTTTTCGCAGGCGCTGCGCAGCGCGAACGGATCCACCGATTCCAGCGCGGGTTCCACCAGCGCCACATGGCGGGCGTGCGCGGCGCCGGCGGTGAAGTAGATGCCCGGCTGCGGGCGGCCCACCATCGGCAGCAGCGGCCACTCCGGCGGGATCGCGGGCCACTGGTTCCACAGCGCCGAATCCCGCGGGAACATCACACCGTCCGTGGTGACCTGATGCAGTTCCCGGTAGCCGATCACCAGCCACGCGGGGATCCCGCCGATGAGTTCCACCGCCACCACCGGGCCGTGCTCGGACCGCATCCGGGTGTAGAGCAGCGCGGGGTCGGTGTGGAAACCGGGGCCGTCGAGCCGGACCGAGCCCGGTTGCGCCGCTGGGCAACTCGCGGCAGGTAGGCCGGCGTTGTACTCGAGACCGGTCACGGGCGTACCGCCGCTCCGGCCGGGGCCTGCCGCTCGATGAGGTGTTCGACCAGCCCGATCAGCACCTGTTTGCTCGCATCCCGCGACCGCGCGTCGCAGCCGAACAACGGAACATGCGGGTCGAGGTCGAGGGCATCACGGACCTCGTCCAGCGGCGGCCCGACGGGCTCGAACGAATTACACGCGACCACGAACGGCGTGCCCTGGTACTCGAGCCGGTCGATCGCATACCAGGAATCGCTGATCCGGCGCGGGTCCACCAGCACCACCGCGCCCAGCGCCCCGGTGAACAGCCGATCCCACAGGAACCAGAACCGTTCCTGTCCCGGGGCGCCGAACACGTACAGCACATACTCGTCGGACAGGCTGATCCGCCCGAAATCGAAGGCGACCGTGGTGGTGGACTTCCCGGTCACCCCGCACAGATCGTCCACGCCGGCACCGGCATCGGTCATCACCGCCTCGGTGTCCAGCGGCTGGATCTCGCTCACCGCGCGAACCATGGTCGTCTTACCCACCCCGAAGCCGCCGACGACAACGACTTTCAGGCCGTGCCGCACCGAACCGGCCAGCGGGGCACGGGCACGGGTGGGGCGATCGTCAAAGGCTACGGAGTCCAACTAGCACCTTCTCGAGCATGTCGATATCGAATGTGTCGCCGTAGGGTCCCGCGGCGAGTTCGGGATGGCGCACGGTGACCTTGCCGGAGTGCAGCAGATCCGCGACCAGAACCGTCGCGATGCCGATCGGCAGCCGTAGTTCGGCGGCGATCTCCACCACCGCGGTCGGCTGCCGGCACATGGTCAGGATGGCCACGTGTTCGCGCTGCATCGCCGGTGCGGGCGCGCATTCACTGACCACCAGGGTGACGGGATCGAATTCTTCGGTGGTGGGGGCGGCACGGCCGCCGGTGAGGGTGTAGAAACGGTCGGGTTCGTCGTCGCGGCCGGGACGGTTCACAGCAGTCTCGCTCTACTCCCCCGCGGCGGTGCGGACAGATACTCCCCGACCTGTTCGATCAGCGCCGCCATCTGCGCGCCGACCAGGCCGGCGTCGGCGTCGTCGTCGGCGAGGACCGCGATCTGGGCGCCCGCACCGGCGCCGACGATGAACAGGATGCCGCCGTAGAACTCGGTCATCGACTGCCGCACCCCGCCGCGGCCGTTGCCGAACTCCGCGGACGCGCTACCGGCCAGAGCCTGCACCCCGGAGGCGATGGCGGCGAGCCGGTCGGCCTGATCCATCGATAATCCGGCGGTATGGCACATCTGGATACCGTCCGCGGCGAGCAGTACCGCGTGCCGGGCCCCGGCGGTTTCGCTCAGCAGCCGTTGTAGCAGCCAATCCAGTTGCGCCGGATCCGATGTCATCGTCATCGATCGTTCTCCCAGTCGGTTGTCGTGGAATGACGCGCCGGTCGCGCGGCGCCGTTGCCGGGCGACCCGATCGGTCCGCCGAAGGGCTGGGGTTCCTCCTCCGCCCGGCCGGTGACCGCGCGCTGGAACGCCCCCATGGCCGAAGCCGTCGATCGGTGTTTCGCGGCGGTGTCCTCCGGTGCGGAACCGTCGAAGAGATCGAGATCGTCCCGCTCGGGCAGACCTTCGGGGTGGGCGGCGGCCAGGGTGCTGCCCCGGCGCCGTTTGGGCAGGACCGTCGTGGTGGTCGCCGAGATCTCCGATATCGGCGCCGGAAACTGTCCCGAGGTGTACTGCGTGACCTGATGGCGGCCCGAGGTGTACGGGGACTGCGCCGCAGCGCCGGTGCGGTTCGCGCCGCTATCCGGAGCGCCGTCCGCGCCCGCGGTCGCGTAGCGGGAGCCGGTATCGGAGGAGGATCCGAACGGACCGGTGGATACCCCCGGCGGCAGTCCTGGCTGCCCCGCCGAATTCCCGGCCGGCAATGCCGGGGTGGCCGGGGGTTCGATCCGGGCGGTGAGGTCGCGGGGGATCATCACCACCGCCGCGGTGCCGCCGATCGCCGACGGCCGGTAACTGACGGTGAGTCCGTGTTTGCGGGCCAGCCGGCCGACGACCGCCAGCCCGAACCGGGTGCCGTTGAGCGAGGACAGCCCCTCGGTCGCGTCCTCGGTCCCGGACACCGTGACCTGCGCGCGACGCAGCGAGGTTTCGCTCATGACCAGGCCGCTGTCCTCGATCGTCACCACCACACCTGCGGGGATCTCCGCGGCGTAGATATGCACCTCGGTGGTGGGCGGCGAGAACCGGCAGGCATTGTCGACCAGTTCGGACAGGGCGTGGATAACGCCTTCGGCCGCGTGCCCGGCGATCGCGATCTCGGCGATGGCCCGCATCCGCACCCGCTGATAGCCGCCGACCCGCCCGATGGCCCCGCGCAGTACCCGCTCCAGCACAATCGGTTTGGCCCAGCGCCGGCCGGTGCGTGCACCGCTGAGGATCGCGATACTGTCGGCGAGGCGACCGGCCTGGGCGGTGGCGTGATCGAGTTTCAGCAGATCGGCGAGCACGGCCTGGTCGGCGTATCGATGTTCGAGATCCTGCAGTTCGGCCAGCATGCTGGTGGTCATGGCCTGCATCCGGCCGGACGCGTTCGCCAGCGCCGCGATGGCCGCCGACCGGCGCCGCTCACTGGCCGCGGTGGCCTCCTTCTCCACGGCGACGGCCTGTTCGCCGGCCGCGACCCGGGCCTCGGCCCGGGCCAGCAGATTCGCCGTTTCCGCCCGGCGCTGCTGTTCGGCCGCGAACAGCCCCCGCACGTACACGGCGGTGGTGACCGCGGTGCACGCGGCGACAACGGCGACGGAAATCCATACGGCCGTGAGCATCCGGTCGGGCGGGGCCACCGAGAGCATGGCGCCGGCGACCAATCCGACACCGATCGCCACCGAGATCGCCAGGGCGAGCGCGGGAGCCACCCACTGCCGCCGGTCCGCCGGTCCGGGCGTGCCGGGACGGCTCACCACCACCGATTCGTACATATGCCGGGTACCCCCGCTCGCGCCAAGTGCTGCCGACTCCACGCCGAGCCCGCATCCGGCACCCCATCGTGCCCCGTTACCGAATCGTCGGAGGAAAAATGGTTTCGCTCCGATGATTTCGGGTATCGGGGCCGAAGCATATCGGCCTAGTCCAACCAGCGCTACCCGGGCAGGCCAAACCTCAGCCAACACTCAGAAACGGAAAGAAGTAGCCGAGTCCGCGCTAGAAGCCGAGTTTGCCCAGCTGTTTGGGGTCGCGCTGCCAGTCCTTCGCGATCTTCACATGCAGATGCAGGTAGATACGGGTGCCGAGAATATGTTCGATCTGCTGACGGGCGTTGGTGCCGACCTCTTTCAGGCGCGCACCACCTTTGCCGATGATGATCGCCTTCTGGCTCGGCCGCTCCACATACAGCAGCGCGTGCACATCGAGCATGTCCTCGCGCTCCTCGCGCGGCAGCACCTCTTCGATCACCACCGCCAGCGAATGCGGCAGCTCGTCGCGCACCCCCTCCAGTGCGGCCTCCCGGATGAGCTCGGCCATCAGGGTTTCCTCGGGTTCGTCGGTGAGTTCCCCGTCGGGATAGAACGCCGGGCCGGGCGGCATCTTCGACGCGATCAGATCGACCAGCAGCTCGACCTGCTCCCCCTTGACGGCCGAGACCGGGATGACATCGGCATCGGGACCGAGCAGCTCGGAAACCGCGAGCAATTGCTTCGCGATCTGCTCCCGGCCGACCTTGTCGATTTTGGTGACCACACCGAGCAGCGTGGTTTTCGGCGCCATCTGCCGCACCTGCTGCACAATCCAGCGGTCACCCGGGCCGATCTTCTCGTCCGCCGGGATACACAGCGCGATCACATCGACCTCGGAATAGGTATCGCGCACGAGATCGTTGAGCCGCTGGCCGAGCAGGGTGCGGGGCCGGTGCAGGCCAGGCGTGTCCACCAGGATCAGCTGGGTGTGTTCCCGGTGCACGATCCCGCGGATGGTGTGGCGGGTGGTCTGCGGCCGCGAACTGGTGATCGCGATCTTCGCCCCCACCAGCGCGTTGGTCAGCGTCGATTTACCCGTATTCGGGCGGCCGACGAAACAGACGAAACCGGACCGGAACTCCCGCTCACCGGATTCAGGCATCGGTGGCCTCGTAACCCTCGGCGATATCGAAAACCGCCCCCGACGTGTCGGCGAAGATGATCCGCGCCCCCGCGGACACCTCACGCACCGCCGTCACCCCCGCGTCTGCGAACTTACCGCCCACCACGACCGCCGCTTCGAAACCCTCCGCGCCGCTGGAGATCGCCGCCGCCACCGCGGACTGCAACGCCGTCAGCCGCAACGCCTGCAATCCCACCTCACCGGCAGCATAGGTGCGGCCGTCGGTATCACGGATCGCCGCGCCCGCGGCGCCGCCCGTGCGCCCCAGCGCCCCCCGCGCCAACACCAGCAGCTTGTTGTCCTCGGCATCCAGTTCAGTCATGGCCTGCTCCCTCGTCGGTTCGGGCGGACGGGCGGTCCCGGTCCGGCTCCGCATCGGTTTCCGTAGTCTGCTCTCGAGCCCGGGCCACCACCACGGTGTGCACCCGGACCCGTCCGCGGGCGTCCGCACCGCCCTCACCGCGTAGTTCCAGCCCGTGCGCGACGACCTCCGCACCCGGCAGCGGTACCCGCCCCAGTTCGTGCGCGAGCAAACCGCCGACGGTGTCCACCTCTTCCTCACCGATCGGCAGCCCGTACAACTCCCCCAGGTCGGCGACCGGCAGCCGCGCCGACACCCGGTAGCGGCCCGGTTCCAGCTCTTCGATCGGCGGGGTCTCGTCGGTGTCGTATTCGTCGGCGATCTCGCCCACGATTTCCTCGAGCACATCCTCGATGCTCACCAGCCCGGCGATACCGCCGTACTCGTCGACCAGCAGGGCCATATGGTTGCGCCGGCGCTGCATTTCGTCGAGCAGATCGTCGAGCGGTTTGGAATCGGGCATGAACACCGCGTCGCGCATCACCTCACGCACCCGCACACTGCGCCCCCGGTCGGCGTAGGGCACCAGATCCTTCAGATACACCACGCCGAGGACGTCGTCGACGTTCTCCCCGATCACCGGAATCCGGGAATGCCCGCTGCGCACCGCCAGCGACATCGCCTGCGCCACCGATTTATCGGCTTCGATCCACACCATTTCGGTGCGCGGCACCATCACCGCGCGGGCCGTGGTATCGCCGAGTTCGAATACCGACTGGATCATCCGGCGCTCGTCGTCGGCGACCACGCCGCGTTCGCGCGCCATATCGACCACTTCGCGGAGTTCGATCTCGGAGGCGAACGGCCCGTTCCGGAAACCCTTACCGGGCGTGATCGCATTACCGAGCAGGATCAGCAGCCGGCTCAGCGGGCCCAGCAGCGCACCGATGAACTGCAGCGGCAGCCCCGCGGTGAGGGCTATCGAATACGCGTGCTGGCGGCCCAGGGTGCGCGGGCCGACCCCGATCACCACATAGGACACCAGCACCATCACCACGGCGGTGACCAACAGCGCCCAGGCACTGTCCATGAACTGGGTCAGCGCCGCGGCCAGCAGCACCGTCGCGGTGATCTCGCACAGAATGCGCAACAGCACCATGAGGTTCACGTAGCGCGGCCGGTCGTCTACGATCCGGCTCAACCGCACCGCCCCGGGCCGGTCACCCCGCGCCATATCGTCGAGTCGGGCCACCGACAAGGTGTTCAGCGCCGAATCCACCGCGGCGAATACCCCACCCACCGCAGCGAGCAACACCGCGAGCAGTAAGAGGATCATCTCGTTCACGCGTGCGCGTCACCCGGCCGCGAGCGGCCCTCTTCCGGTGCCACGAACCCCGTTTTGTCCAGCAGCCGGGCATCGCGCGCGGCCAGCTCGGCACGGCGCTGCTCCTCGCGCAACTCCTCGTACCACTGCTCCAGCAACCGGCCCTGCAGGGTGAACATCTCCTTCTCCTCGGCCGGTTCGGCATGGTCGTAACCGAGCAGATGGAGCACCCCGTGCACCGTGAGCAGGGCGAGTTCGTGATCGAGCGAATGCCCGGCCTTGGCGGCCTGGTCCAGGGCGAACTCGGGGCACAGCACGATATCGCCGAGCATGGAGGGTCCGGGTTCCGGACTGTCGGGCCGGCCACCGGGCTCGAGTTCGTCCATCGGGAACGACATCACATCGGTGGGCCCCGGTAGATCCATCCAGCGCATATGCAGGTCGGCCATGGTGTCGAGATCGACCAGCACCATCGACAGCTCGGCCGCCGGGTGCACGTCCATCCGGCCGATCACGAAGCGGGCGACACCGACAAGGTCTTCCTCGGGCACGTCCATACCCGACTCGTTGGCGATCTCGATACTCACCTGGTCAGCCTAATGGGTACCGTCGGCCGCCACCTATCCGACGCCCGCGCACTACCCGTGCGAGTGCGGCGCAACACCTCGGGTGCCGGCCGCCACCCCGAACCCGAACGCGGCCACCGGGAGCCCAGCGGCGGGGTTACTCCCACCGGCTGGGGCGCCGACTCCGCGCCCTGGCCGACTCCGCGCCTTTACTGCCGTGCCGCCCGGCCCGCCGCGCGCCGTTGCGCCCGATTCCCGGACATATGCGGCGGCCCGACCGGCGGACGCGTTTCGGCCTCGAACTTCTCGTAGGCGTCGACGATATCGGACACCAACCGGTGCCGCACCACATCACTGCTGGTCAGCTCGGCGAAATGAATATCCTCGATCCGGGTCAGGATCTCGCTGGCCGCCCGCAACCCCGACCGCGCCCCATGCGGCAGATCCACCTGCGTCACATCGCCGGTCACCACGATCTTCGACCCGAACCCGAGCCGCGTCAGGAACATCTTCATCTGCTCCGCGGTCGTGTTCTGCGCCTCGTCCAGAATGATGAACGAATCGTTCAGGGTTCGCCCCCGCATATACGCCAGGGGCGCGACCTCGATCACGCCGGCGGCCATCAATTTCGGAATGGCTTCCGGATCCATCATGTCGTGCAGGGCGTCGTACAGCGGTCGCAGATACGGGTCGATCTTCTCGTTCAGCGTGCCCGGGAGAAAGCCCAGGCGCTCCCCGGCCTCGACGGCCGGACGGGTGAGGATGATGCGATTGACCTGTTTGGACTGCAGAGCCTGGACAGCCTTCGCCATCGCCAGATACGTCTTACCGGTACCGGCGGGACCGATACCGAAAACGATCGTGTTCTCGTCGATCGCATCCACATAGCGTTTCTGGTTCAGCGTCTTCGGGCGGATGGTCTTCCCGCGCCGCGACAGAATATCCAGGCTCAGCACCTCGGCCGGTGATTCCGCGCTGCCGTCGGTGAGCATGGTGACGGTATGCCGCACGGCTTCCGGGGTGATGGCGCGGTTACGGCCGGTCAGCGCCACCAGTTGCTCGACGACGCGTTCGGCCAGCGCCACCTCGGCAGCCGGGCCGGTGAGGGTGACCAGATTGCCGCGGACATGGATATCGGCGGACAGCAGATTCTCGAGTTCACGCAAATTCGCATCGGCCGAACCGAGGAAAGGGAACACCGACTCGGGCGCGAGTTCGATACTGGAACGGACAGTGCGTGCCGCGGGCCCGGAGGCCCCGTTGTCGGCCGCGGAGGGATTCTGATCGCCGATATCGCCTTGTGATCGCACGTAGTGGCTATGGCCTGCTTTCCGGTCTCGACAGGCGCGGTGAGGCGCGCTGTTTGCTCTGCTCGCGAACGGTATCGCTGCCCCGAGTCTAACTCCCGGGCCCGACAGGTCCCACCTGAATTACGGCGTTCCGCACCCGGTGAACCGGCCGAACGCGGAGTTCACCCGGACGTCACCAGCGGGCCGTGAGCGCACCGAGGGCGCCCAGCGCGACCGCGGCCGCCGTGGACGTGCGCAGCACGGTGGGTCCCAGCCGCACCACATCGGCACCTGCGGTGGCCAGCGCCGTCAGCTCCGCATCGTCGAGGCCGCCCTCCGGGCCGACGATCAGCACGACCGCAGGCGCCGCGGCCCACGGCAGCGCGGTGAAGCTACCGGTCCCCGATTCGTGCAGCGCGGCGACCACCGCGCCCTGCGCTTTCGCCGCGCGCACCGCATCGACCACCTCGGGGGTGCGATGCAGTGCGGTCACCTCGGGGATATAGGCGCGGCGCGACTGCCGCGCCGCGCCCCTGGCCGCCACCCGCCATTTCGCCACGCCCTTGTCGGCTTTTGCCTCCCAATTCGAGACACAGCGGGCGGCCTGCCACGGGATGACGACATCGGCACCGGCCTCGGTCATCAACTCGACCGCCAGTTCCGAACGCTCGGATTTCGGCAGCGCCTGGACCACCGTCACCGCTGGGGAAACCGGTTCCGCGCGACCCCGGTCGCGCACCAGCAGATCGAGCTGATTCTTCTGCGCGGCAACGACTTCCGTCTCCGCGACCACACCGCGGCCGTCGGAAAGGCTGATCGCCTCGCCGACCCGGACTCGGCGCACCGTCGCGGCATGCCGGCCCTCCGGGCCGTCCAGTACCGCGATACCGCCCGGCTCCGGGATCTCGTCGAGATAGAAGACGGTCGGTGCGGCCATCGGATCAGCGTCCGCTGAAGGAGGCGCGCAACCGGGCGAACAGGCCGCTGTTGTGCTCGGACTGCGCCGACATCACCTCGGCCTTGTCCCGGCCCCGCAAGCCCTTGTACTTGCGCAGCAGATCGGCCTGCTTACTGTCCAGTTTGGTGGGCACGACGATATCCAGGTGCGCCATCAGGTCACCCCGCGCGCTGGACCGCAACCGCGGCATACCGTGCCCGCGCAGCACCGAGATCTCGCCCGGCTGGGTCCCCGGAGCGATGGTGAGCTCGGTGGGCCCGTCCAGGATGGTGTCGATCACCACGGTGGTGCCCAGGGCCGCGTCCACCATGGGGACCCGGACGGTGCAGTGCAGATCGTCGCCGTCGCGGACGAAGACATCGTGCGGCTGCTCCACGATCTCGACATACAGATCACCGGCGTGACCGCCACCCGGGCCGACCTCACCCTGCGCCGCCAGCCGCACCCGCATCCCGTTGGCCACACCGGCCGGGATCGGGGCCGCGATCTCCCGGCGGGCCCGCACCCGGCCGTCGCCACCGCATTTGTGGCATGGGTCGGGAATGGTCTCCCCGGCACCACGGCAGGTCGGGCAGGGACGAGAGGTGAGCACCTGGCCGAGGAAAGAACGCTGCACCGACTGCACCTCACCGGCACCGCCACAGGTTTCGCAGCGCACAGGCTTGGAATTACCGTTGGTGCCCGCACCCTTGCAGAGATCGCAGAGAATAGCGGTGTCGACGGTGAGATGTTTGGTCACCCCGACCGCGCATTCGGCCAGGCTGAGCCGGGTACGCACCAGCGAATCGGCGCCGGGCTGCACCCGGCCCCGAGCCTTGCGCGCGCCACCCCCTGCGCCACCGCTCATCCCGCCGAAGAAGGCCTCGAACACATCACCCAGCCCGCCGAAACCGGCGCCGCTGAAACCACCGGCCCCGCCGCCCGCGTCCAGCGGATCGCCGCCCATATCGACGATGCGGCGCTTCTCCGGATCCGTCAGCACCTCGTACGCCGCGGAGACCTCTTTGAACCGGGCCTGCGCGGCCTCGTCCGGGTTCACGTCGGGATGCAGTTCGCGAGCCAGTTTCCGGTACGCGCGTTTGAGCTCTTGGTCGGAGGCGTCCTTGCCGACACCGAGCAGTCCGTAGTAATCCCGTGCCACTTGAGTTCTCTTAGTCCTTGGTCGCTGTCCACGGCCCCGGCCGCATACGGCCGGCCGCATGACTCCTGTCGGATGTAGCCGCCCGGCCGTGATCTAAGTCGGGTCGACTCAACTTTAGCCGTCTGAATATCCGAGCGTAACAGTGTCTGATGGCGCGCCTCCGGCGCGCGGGTTTTGGCCCCCCTTGGTCCCTGCTGTCAGCGCTCGATGCTCGCGGCTGCGCCGCATTGCCTCGAGCGCTGACAGCAGGGACGGGCCAAAACC
>NZ_JBHXMZ010000026.1:0-11564 GCF_042719915.1 Nocardia sp. NPDC058499
ATTTTTGGTCTTAAGCAAATCGATTATCGCAGGTCAGAGCACCCTTTCGCCAATTCCGGCACTACGTGCCGGAATTGCACGAACAGGGGAGGCTAACTCGATCACTGTCGCGATAGTTCTCACACATCACCTGATCGATTACCTCGAACGCGGCGCTGAGCTGCTGGGTCTTCACCACCGGCGGATTGGCATGCCATACGAAGCGGGCCTGCTTGTAATCTGCGAGTTCTTCCTGACCTAGTCGCGACATCTGTGCCCTGGTCAAGGCCTCGAACCGGGGCCGCGGCGGACCAGTGGCGAAAGCATCCCAGCCCTGCTTGCGAGACAACGGGAATCTGCGGGTGTCGTGTTCGGCAAGCCAGGCGGCCCAAGGGTTGCTCATCAGTCGAGCACCTCCAATCCGTCGCTATCGGGATGCTCGTCGTAATATTTGGCGAACACGTCCAGGTCGTCGTTCGCTTCGACCTGCGCGGCGCGCAGATCGCGTTCGGCGAGCATCTCCGCCACGCCCGGCACAGATGCGCGTTCGCGTCTTTCCTCGGCCCCACCGTGGGTCTGTGGTCCCGCCCGGCCCAGTGTCCTGGGTGGCGCGCTGGGAACTGAGGCGGCGGGCCAGGTTACGATCCCGGCGGGTTTCGACCTGCCCGCGGCTCCACTGTTCGAGTAGTTCCCGCACTGCCTTTCGAGGCTCGACGAAGCGGTTCTCGCGCAGAGACACTCGCTTCACATACTCAGCGGCGTCCTGACAGAACGGCTGGTGCAGAGCCGCTGCGTGGTCCCACGTCAGCGTATGCCACTGCGGCTTCACCGACTGCGACGGCCCGGGATCGGGGTCCCGGAAGTACACCTGCCGGATATCATGGACATCGACGAATATCGGCCATTTGCCTGCATATTTGCCCTTGTACGGGGAGAGGGTGTCGCGGTAGTCACCCAGGCCAGGGCCGTCGTAGACCCGGTCGTGGATCTGCACGCCCTCGTGCGTGATATGGCGCCACTGCACGTCGAGGAACTCGTAGGCCAGGTCGGGATTCGTCGGCAGCGTCAAGCCACCCGACGCGGCGACACCGATCTCGAAAACTTCGCTCGGCGACAGTTTCACGCCTGCACACTCCGGGATACACAACCCGGTATGTCGCGAGCGGTGATACACCGACCCCACCCACTCGCGAAGGATCTGCTCCAGCTCACTCACGTAATAAAAGGCCTGGCCCTCCACATTCAACCCGCGGGAAGCGATGTCAGGCCCTTTGTATGCCGGCAGGTATTCGAGTAAGCCCTGCCGCAAGGTACGGAAGAATCTCTCCAGTGCAGGCTTATCGGTGGGTTTCCTCGGGATCGCCGGCTGGACGTTGATACCGAGACGTTGGCAGGCGCCGAGGACATGCGCCGCCATGTACTGGGCACCCCGGTCATAGATCACCGATTCCGGCAAACAGGCCAGCAAGTCACCCGTATGCCACACCTTCAACGGCGAGATGTCCTCATGACCGACGAGCACTGTCCCCGGAACACCGTGGAACGGCCAGATACCGCCCTCGGCAGCAAACTGCGGCGAAACGCACTGGAACAACACGTTGGCGACGTCGACCGACTTCGTCGAGATCGGCGACAACCGCAGGCCGAGAATGCAACGGCTGTACAGATCCATCGCCACGGTCAACTGGACCCGAACCCACCGCAGCGTGACAGGCTCCATCGCAAAGACATCCAGGTCATTGGTATCGAGCACCACATACTCGCCCGGACGCGTCGCACGCAGTCGCCCGTACGGGGTGCCCGGCCGGTTGGCGACAGACCGGCGTGCCTTGGCATTTCCGAAGGAGTACTTGCCTTTCGACAGCTCCTTTACCCGCCGGTACGCTGTCGCCTGCGACGGAACCCGGACCGCTTCGGACCCGTGCTCGTTCTGGAGCCGGACAGCGGTGGCTTCGATAATGGCGCCCTTGGACGGCGTCGACCGGTTCGTATACTGCCGTAACTCCGCCAGACACGCCTCATCCCACAACGGGTCCACACCACGACGCGTACTTCTCACAATCCTCGAATCGACCAAGCCTACGGTGCCCGCGGTCTCATAGGCCGACAGCCAGCGCTGCAGCGTCCGCACCGACACCCCCAACTCGGATGCCAGCTTTCGGTAAGCCGGAGCGCGTTCCGACATCGGCACAGAACCGAGTTCACGCAGGCGCGCAGCCCGCTTTTCGAGTTTCCGCAGCTGTTTCGACTTCAGACTGGTCAGTATGACCCCGACCGGGACAGCGCGCGCTGGATCTGAAACGGGATCGGACTCCACCAGCCTGGCAATCCGCGCCAGTTCGCCGATCTCCACCCGCATGACCTCATCAGCGGAAACCAAAACCACAGTCCCACCATCGAACGACTGCACTGTCCAGCTACGCCCAGCGATCCACACTGTTACACCGATCCCGAGCTGCATCGTCGATGTCATGACTACCCCTCTCGCCTCCTCACTACCGACGAGCTGGCCAGAGGTCGGGTGAGGTCGGCCACCCACCGCCCGTGCCACAACATCGCCGAAATACACAGATCAGGAACGCTGACCCGGGCATGGACGAGCTCGTCCCGTACCACACGCCACCGCCGGCCGGCCGGATCGCAGCGCGCGATCACCTCCATATCGCCCGCGGGGCGAAGAAATTGCCGCCGTGCGCGCCCGAGATAACGAATATTGGCCAATTCGACCTTGTCGCCTCCGCCCCATACCTCGTAACGCCACCCCTTGGCCGCGCACACCCGCGCGGTCCACCGCAACACCGCCGCAGCCTTCGGCTCCTGTTGGAACTTCGCGGGCTTGACATCGACCACGACGAACGAGCCCGAATCCAGCTTCAGCAGCAGATCGGGCACATGCCGACGAACAGCAGTACCATCGCGACCCCACAACCAGAACGGCTGCGCGGCCAACCACACGACATGCGGATCGAAATCAGCAAGCCACAGCCGGTCCAACTCCAGGCGGCTCTCGTAATGGTGCTGAGTCCCTGTGGTCGAGGACCAGAAGACGCCGGTGTAGTGCTTCTTCCCCGCCTCGGTATGGACCCGCCGCACCGGCCGCCCGTGCACCAGCAGCTCTGCGTCCGCTGAACGCACGTCCGTGTCCGCCCGGCCGAGCTCCTCGGTCGCGTAACTCAGTCCCACCTCCAGCACGGAGGGGATCCGCGCGGACACCCCTCCATGGTCTCACCTGCGACAACATATGAGAAGAGGCGACAAGTTACCGACAGAAACATGAGAGAACGACACGGCGAATGAGAATCTACAGCTGATGAGCGGTGGTTGCCGCAGCGCATGCTGCTCGTGAGTATTCGTCACGGGTGCTTATCGCTGGTCGTTTCCTACGCCGAGTTGACGCGCCCGCTCCCCGCGGACGAATCCGAAGGGGCTCGCGTTAGGTTGTCGTGATGCAGATCGAAGTCAGCGGACATCAGCCCGAGATCGACGATTCCGCGTGGATCGCGCCCACAGCGTGCGTGATCGGCAAGGTGAAGCTCGAGGCGCAGGCCAGCATCTGGTACAACGCGGTACTGCGCGGCGATACCGAGCTGATCACCGTCGGCGAGCGCAGCAATATCCAGGACGGCTGTGTACTGCACGCCGACCCGGGTTTCCCGACAACGGTCGGCGCCGGTGTTTCGGTGGGCCATAACGCGATCCTGCACGGTTGCACGATCGAGGACGACTGCCTGATCGGTATGGGGGCGACGGTGCTCAACGGCGCGGTGATCGGGCGCGGCAGTTTGATCGCGGCCAATGCGCTGATCCCCGAGGGGGCGCAGATTCCTCCGGGTTCGCTGGTGGCCGGTGTGCCCGGCAAGGTGCGCCGGGAGCTCACCCCCGAACAACAGCGCGGGCTCGAGCTCAACGCGATGGTCTACCTGCACCATACGTCTGAGCATCGAACCGCGAAGGAGCTGTGAGACGCGACCCTCGGACACTTCTATGGACAAGCGTCCAGTTGGTTACTGATATTATGGAACCAACGTATCCGGGGAGACGGGCGAGCTCGAAACCCGCTGTCCTGCCAGACGTCGGCGTTTCGGGCGAGTCCGAGCGTGTAGGCACCCCAGGTGCCGGCAGGAGGTATGACGGGTGGCGTGTGAGCATTCCGAGGCGCGCCGGCCGAAGCGGCGGGTCAGTGTGGCCGATATCGCCGCGCAGCCGGGGGGTATCGAAGCGTTACGGCGCCGCGTGCACGAACTCCGCTCCAGCGGGGAAGATTTCGCGGCCAATGCGATAGAACGAGAGATGACCGAACTCGACCTGTCCACGGAGTGACCGCGCGCGACCGGACACAGCCTCGTCGCCACCCACTTCGATCCGGTCACCCCGCGAAAGAATCAACTCCGGGACGCAAACCGGCCGGTGACGGCAGCCGCGGAAGCATCCGGATCCGGCCGGTCCCGCAGCAGACGCTGGATCGGCCTGATCGCAACCTGGATGCTCACTACCCGCATTGCGATATCCCGCACAACCGCCAGAATCGAACTGCGCCGAAACATGAGACCGGCCAGATTGCGGGAAGTGTCCTGCGCAGCCTCGACCCGAGGTCGTTGCGAACTCTCGTAGTGCCGTAGCAACCGCTCGACGTTCCCCGGCTCCGCGTAGCGGAGCATGCGAGCGAGGACCCAGGCGGATTCCATTGCCATTCCCGCACCGATCCCCGCCGTCGGGAGAAAGCCGGCCGCCGCGTCCCCGAGCAGAACCGTGTGCCCGGTGGCCCAGACGGGGGCCCTGCAGTCGTTCAACGGCCAGTAGAAGGGGGCCGGATCGTCGACGACCGCGCGCAGCACGCGGTCGGTCCGCGAACTGATGGTCTTCAACCGCTTTCGGACGCTGTCCACGAACACCTTCGGGGATGCTTTCAGCTCTTCGCTCGGACCACCGAGGAACACACCGAGCTGCCCCAGCACCGGATAGACGCCGAGGAAGAACCCGGCGCCCCACAACTCCTCGCCCAGATCGCCGTCGGCATCCGGTGGCGCCCACACCACCCAGCCACCCCATGCGGTATCGACGACATCGACGCCCCGGTCGCCGAGGACCAGGTCGCGGGTCGCGGAATGGATACCGTCGGCCACGATGACGAGGTCGAATGCGAGCCGCAGATTTCCGCCAGGGGTATCGAAGCTCACTGTCGCCCGCTCGGGCGAGTCATCGAGCGCCGTGACGGTCGTCCCGTAGGCGACAGCACAGCCCTCGGCGGCGAGAACGTCCATCAGCTCGCCTCGCCCGATGCCCCGGTAGTCGCCGAACCGGTCGAGTACCGCCGCCATCGAGTCCTGCCGGAGCATTCTCCCGGTGTGCGAGCGGAATCCATAGCGTCCCAACGGGATACTGTTGTCGACGTAGACTTTCCGGACACCGAGGTCGTCCAGGGCCGCGTCGACCATCGGCATCAGCGCCAGCATGTATCCGGGATGCCCTTCGCCGTCCGCCCGCTCGATGAGCACCGGATTCCTGCCATCGCGCCGAAGCAGCTGCGCGATCGTCACGCCCGCAATTCCCGCACCGACGACAAGAATCTTCATATCGTCGTCCGCGGCGCGCGCGTACTGGTCCTCGACACCTACCGGCTTTCGCATACCGCCCTCCACTTCCCTGGAGCCGCCACTATTGGACCACTCAGTCCAATCTCAATGTAACAGCGTTTGGACCAGCCGGTCCAGTGCAGAGCGGAGCAGGGCGGGGCGGGGCGGTATCGGATCCGCCGGGCCGGAACTCTCGACCGTCCAGCCGTCGACCGCCGCGCTCAATTCCGCTGCCCGCAAGCCCGCAGGCGAGCAGGCGAGCAGGCGAGCAGGCGATTGTAGGATCCGGATATGCCGAAAGGTGACATCAGTCGAATGTCTGCGCAGCGACGCGAATTGCTCGTACGTACCGCCGCAGGCGAGTTCACCTCGGCCGGCTACGAACAAGCATCCCTCAACCGGATCATCGCGCGTTGCGGCCTGAGCAAAAGCTCCTTCTACCATATGGTCTCGTCGAAGCGTGAGCTCTTCGAGATCGTGGTAGGCGACCTCGCTGCCGCGTTGACCGTGCGGCTGAGCATCCCCGAACCCGAGGCGTTCGCCGGACCCGCGTTCTGGGATCGAATCGACGAACTCATCGGCCGGCTCGGCGAGCTTTCCCTCGGTGACGACGCCTTTCTCGCACTCGGCCGGTTGTTCTATCTTTCCGGCACACCGGATGCCACCATCACCCGCACCCTCGCCCGGATCGAAGAGTGGCTACACCGCGTCCTGCTCATCGGCCGCGATTCGGGCGCCGTACGCGACGACCTACCGGTGGCATTACAGAGCAGGCTTGTCGTCGCCGTTCTCCGTGCACTCGACGAGTGGTCGGTCCAGCACGCCGGTGCCATGGCGCCCGCCGAACTCGAGGAACTACTGCACGCCCAGGTCCGAACTGTCCGGCGGCTACTCGAGGCCGGTTGAGCCCGGTACCCCGTGGCGGGTACGGGTACGGAACCGAACCGGGAAAACAGTCCGATACAGTGGGGAAACCATGCCACTCGTACCGCCGATCCTGCAGCGCATCCTGTCCGAACCCTCCCCCGACAGCACGAAGGTTCTCGACAGCGCGCTTTCGGCGTTCCTGGACTTCGGAATCAAACGCACCAGTATGGGGGAGATCGCGCGGCGGGCCGGGATCAGCCCCGCCACCCTCTACCGCCGGTTCGAATCGAAGAACGATCTCGTCGAAGCGGTGACGGTGCGGGAAGCGCAGCGTTTCGTCGCCGAAATCGACGACCGGGTGCGCACGGTGGCCGGGTCCGAGGACCAACTGGTGGAGATCTTCGTCGCCTTCATCTCCGCCATCGCGGGCAACCCGCTGCTGTCACGGCTGCTGCGCACCGAACCGGATCTGGTGCTGCCCCGCCTCACCACCGAGGCCGGCCCGATCCTCGCCGTCGGCCGCACCTACCTGGCCGCGAAACTCCGCGAACTCGGCGACTACGGCGACAGCGCCGATTCCGACCCCGATCTGGTCGCCGAGATCATGGCTCGGCTGGCCCTGTCGCTGGCTCTCACACCCGACGGTCTCATCCCCATCGAAGACGAAGCGGCCGGACGGGAATTCGCCCGCCGCACGCTGCTGCCCATGGTTTCCGGCCCCACGGCCGGCTGACGTTCTCACAGCGCGAAAGCCCGGTTCACCAGCTCGTCCAGTTCGTGCTGCGCGGACGGCACAGGATCCGGGCCCTGCGCCAGCTCACGCACCAGGCGAACGATCGCGACCGCCGGCGCGGTAGCCGGATCCGGCAACGGCAACCGGGAAACGTACTGGGTGATCCAGCGGCGGCGACCGGAATACAGCCGGTTAGCGCAGACGGCGTCGTAGAACCGCACCCCCAGCGCCGAGTTCGCGACCCCCATCATCAGGCAGGCCAGCTCTTCGGCCGGGCATTCACCTTCCAGTTCGGCCAGCGAAATCCAGTAGCAGTCACCGTTGACCACCGCACCCGATCGGTCCAGCGCGAACCGCGGACGAGCACTGATATCCGGGAAGACCACCTTCGGCGTCCGCCACAGATGCGGCCGTTGCGGCACCCAGTGCTCGAACCATTTCCGGCCGGCGGCGGTGAGATAGCTCCGCGCGCTCAACACTTCCCGATGCTGTTCGAGATAGGCAGCGGTCCGCGGATAGTCCGTCAGATCCACCGGCATGCGGCGCGGATGGTCCAGATCGTACGGGTACAAGACCCGGGTGCGGCCTGTGCGCTCGACCCGCCACGGACGCAGGTCGTGGTGGGTGATGAGCCGGCACAACAGCTCCGGTTCGGTGTCCGGATCGCCCCAGTGCGCGGCGATGAACACGCGGTCCGCGTTGGTTTTGATCCCCACCCGGATACGCGCGAGATCGCCGAATGTCCGCCACATACGCGCCGACACCGCGTCGAGCCAGTCGTCCTGCCCTACCCGGGCCATCCGCCACCCCGCCGATGCCGAACCGGCCGGCACCGCCAGCTCTCCCACCGTCACCGCGAACCGCCGGCCCTGCCAGCGGATCGTCGCGTCGGTAGCCGCGCCCAACGCCTCGAACAGGTCCGTTTCCACGGCAACCGGCCCGAAATCCGCCGCGAGCCCGCCCGGCTCGCAATCCACCGAGCCCACGCCCTTTTCGCCCGGCGCCACGAAATTCTCCGCCCGCGGCACCGCGGGGCGCTGGATGCTGTTCGGTATCGGCCCACTCTCCGGACCGGGCGAAACAGGGGCCGCCCCGGCACCGGCACCGCCCGACCGGCATTCCCGGCCCGGCAATGCACCGCCGTGTGTCTGCGCCGCGGAAGTTCGCTTCGCCCCGACCGGTGTCACGCCCCCCGCCGGATTCGGCGTGCCGCGAGTCGGCGCGGCGACCGAATTACCCCCTCCGCTCGAGTGGTCCGACGGATTCGTCGGCGCAGTCACCGGAGCAGCGGCCTCGTCCACGCGGCGTTCTCCGACCGCGGGACTCACCCACAGGTCCGGACTTTCCTGGTAAACCGACACATACCGGCACCGGTCGCGTCCTTGCCCCTGGACCGCGATGGTCACCGCCGGCAGCACTGCGGCGTCGAAAAGTTTCGTATCGCCCAGGTCGTACAGTTCCACCGGCGCCAGTTCGCCCAGTAACACCGCACGCAGATTCGCCCCCGCCTTCGTGGTGAGAAACCGATTGGCGCACAGCAGGCCGAGTACCCCGCCCGGCGCCAGCAACCGCGGTATCGCTGCGACGAACGGGTGGGTGAGATCGAATCGGCCGCGCAACCCGAACTGTCCGCGTAATGCCTGCGCCGCTTCACCACCCAACTGCTGAGTCCGGACATACGGCGGGTTCGCGATCACCACATGGAAGGATCGTGCCCGCAGCGCGGTACAGCCGGCGAGGAAATCGGCCTGCCGCCAATCGACGGCGACCCCTGCCCGCGCTGCTCGCTCCCGCGCCACCTCCAGGCCCTCCGGGTCCACGTCGTAGCCCACCAACTCCACCGGCACCCCCGGCAGTCGTTCCGCGAGGGCGGCCCGGATCGCGAACAACAATTCCCCACCACCGCAGGCCGGGTCCAGCACCCGCAGCCCCGACTGCGGCGCCGCCACCCGCGCCGCCACCCGTCCGGCGAGAAACTCCGCCAACGCGGTAGGCGTGTAGTGCCGGCCGTGCCGTTTGCGCTCGCGAGCCCCCGCACCGTCGCGTCCCATGCGCGCATTCTCGTCCACGCGAGCCGCGAACCCGGTCATTTCCGGAATTGCCGACCACCGCCAGGGCGCGTATTGACCGCCGACCGAACTCACGATATATATTCATATTCGCATATGTACAATCGGGAGGCTGTTCGATGGTAGACACACACACCGGCACCCGCACGAACCTCGCAATGGAACCCGCGGTTGTCGGACCGCTCATGCTGTGGGCGCCGTTCGGGGTCTTCGTCATCCACACGCTCAAGGAAATGCCCGGCTTCCCAGGCTGGGTGAGCGAGCATTTCGCGCCGCTGACAACAGCGACGTTCGCAATCAGCCACATCCCGTTGATGCTGCTGGTGCTGCTGTGTTCGTGGCGGGCGACGCAACCGGACGCAGCGATCGGATGGACCGTCCTGGCAATCGCGTTCCAGTGGCAGTTCGCGGTCAACGCCGTGTTCCACCTCGGCACGGCGGCATGGTTCGGTGATTACTCACCGGGCATGGTCACCGCCGCCACCGTCGCCTTGCCGGCCACCGTGATGGTCTTCGCCTGGCAGCGACGTGAACGCTTGCTCACCACCGCACAAGTGGCTACCGCCCTGGGGATCGGCACCATCGTGGCCGCCGCCGCGATCGGGGTGTTGTTCCTGGGCTGACCCTGTCCTGCCGAACCGCTACCACAGTCCGGTCGCATACAGTGAGGGGCCCCGGAGCGTGGCTGCTCCGAGACCCCTCGGCAAGAGGACTTCTACCGCGTCACAACGGAATGTTCTTGTGGTGGCTCGGCCGTGCGGGAGCGGCGGCCAGGGCCGCGGCTATCACACTGCGGGTCTTCACGGGATCAATGACCTCGTCCACGACCCCGATGGACAACGCCCGCTCCACGCCGCCGGCGATGGCCTCGTGCTCGGCGGTGAGCCGTTCGTGCAGCGCTTCGCGCTCGTCGTCCGGCGCGGCGGCCAGGGCTTTCTTGTGCAGGATGCCGACAGCGGCCTTCGCGCCCATCACCGCGACCTCCGATCCCGGCCACGCGTAGACCGCGGTGGCGCCCAGGGAGCGGGCGTTCATCGCGATATAGGCACCGCCGTAGATCTTGCGGGTGACCAGCGTGACCCGCGGCACCCGGGCCTCGGCGAAGGCGTGCAGCAGTTTCGCGCCGCGGCGCACCACACCGTCCCATTCCTGGCCCACCCCCGGCAGGTAGCCGGGGACGTCGGTGATCACGATCAGCGGGATCCCGAAGGCGTCGCACAGCCGGACGAACCGGGCCGCTTTCTCCGCACTCTTGGAATCGAGGCAGCCACCGAGCCGCAGCGGGTTGTTCGCCAGCACACCGACGGTGCGCCCGGCGAGCCGGCCGAGGCCGGTGACCATGGAGCGGGCGTAACCGCCCTGCAGTTCTTCGAAGCTGGATTCGCCGTCGACGTTGTCGAGCAGTTCGTGCACGATCGGTTTCACGTCGTAGGCGCGTTTGGCCGATGCCGGCAGCATGGCCTGCAGATCGACATTGCCGTGTTCGGCGGCGACCGGGTCGAATTCGCCCTGTTCGGCGAACATCGAGACCAGGCGGCGCGCCCGGTGCACGGCGTCGGCTTCGTCGTCGGCGACGATATGGGTGACGCCGGATTTCTTGCCGTGGGTTTCGGGGCCACCGAGAGTGGCCATATCGACCTGTTCGCCGGTGACACTGCGCACCACATCGGGGCCGGTGACGAACACGCGGCCCTCGGGCGCCATGATCACGATATCGGTGAGGGCGGGCCCGTAGGCGGCGCCGCCGGCGGCGAAACCGAGTACCACCGAGATCTGCGGCACCAGGCCGGACGCGCGGACCATGGCCTCGAAGACCAGCCCGACGGCGTGCAGGGCCTCGACGCCCTCGGCGAGGCGGGCCCCACCGGAATGCCACAGGCCGACCACCGGCACACCGGAGTCGATGGCGGTATCGATGGCGTCGACGATGTGTTTGCAGCCCTCGACACCCATCGCACCACCCATCACGGTGGCATCCGAGCAGTAGGCGACGGTCCGCACACCGTCCACCTCACCGACCGCGGCGAGCACACCCGACTTGTCCCGCGGATGCAGCGGTAGCACCGTGCCGGGATCGAAGAAGCGTTGCAGCCGGCCGAGCGGATCGCGCGGATCTGTTTCGGTTTCCTGGTGGCGGGCCGGGGCCATGGTTGTCATCGCGTTCTCTCCTCGATGATGTGTGGCCGAGGCACGGGCCACAGGTGTCGATGCACGAAGCGGGGGGGGCAGGGTTGTCGGTGGGCCCCCTTTCGGTTTTTTCCCTCCTCTCCCCGGGCCTGACGGGCGTCCGGGCCCAACCCCAAGAAAATCCACCCTTTTCCCCCCACAACCACACCAAATCTT
>NZ_JBHXMZ010000026.1:11574-24513 GCF_042719915.1 Nocardia sp. NPDC058499
CTTTGGTGGGCGGACCCGATACAAGCCCATGTAGTCGATCTCGGCTAGCTCCCCCCCCCCCTCACTCTCCCCCCTCCCCCCACCCCCCCTCCCCCCCTCCCCCCCCGCTTCGGGTCGTCGAACTATTCGATCAGGTCCGGAAGGCCGTCAGGCCCGACCGAAGGCGAGCGCGACATTGTGCCCACCGAAACCGAACGAATTGTTGATCGCGTACTCGATTTCCTGGCGGCGGGCTTCGCCGTGCACCACATCGAGGTCGATCTCGGGATCCTGGTTGTCCAGGTTCAGGGTGGGCGGCACGATACCGTCCCGGATGGCCATCACGGTGAGCACCGATTCCAGCGCACCAACGGCGCCGATCGAATGCCCCAGCGCCGATTTGGGCGCGTAGACCGAGGCGTGGTTGCCGACGGCCTTGTGGATCGCGTTGGCCTCGGCGGTATCGCCGATCGGGGTGGCGGTGGCGTGCGCGTTGATATGGGTGATGTCCTGCTTGGACAGACCCGCGGTCTGCATGGCCCTGGTCATGGCGCGCGCGGCGCCGGTGCCCTCGGGATCGGGCGCGACCAGGTGGAAACCGTCGGAGGTGATCCCGGCACCGAGCAGACGGGCGTGGATGGTCGCGCCGCGTGCCTTGGCGTGTTCCTCGGTTTCGAGGACCATGAGCGCGCCGGCCTCGCCGAACACGAAACCGTCCCGGTCTTTGTCGAACGGGCGCGAGGCCGCCTTCGGGTCGTCGTTACGGGTGCTCATGGCGCGCATCATGGTGAAGGCCGCGATCGGCACCGCGTCGATGAAGCCCTCGACGCCGCCGGTGACGACCATATCGGCGTCACCCATGACGATCATCCGCCACGCGTTCGCAATGCCCTCCGAACCGGACGAGCATGCCGAGACCGGAGTGACCACTCCCGCCCGGGCCTGCAGCTCGAGACCGACGACGGCGGACGGCCCGTTCGGCATGACCATCTGAACAGCGAGCGGCGAAATCTTGCGATAACCGCCGTTCTTCAGCTTGTCGACCGAATCGATGAGCGCGTCACCGCCACCTAGTCCAGTGCCGATGGCCACACCCAGCCGGTCCGGATCGACCTCCGGGCTGCCCGCGTTGCGCCAGACCTCACGGCCCAGCACGGTGGCGAGCCGCTCGACGTAGGCCATCCGCCGGATCTCGACCCGGCTCAGCAGGCTGTCCGGCGACACCTTCAGGTGGCCGCCGATACGAACCGGAAGGTCGTATTCCTCGACGAAAGAGTCCTCGAGAACGTCGATACCGCTCTCGCCGTTGAGGAGGCCCTTCCACGTCGCATCGACATCTCCCGCGATGGACGTGGACGCCGCCAGGCTGGTGACGACGACGTTGGGGAAGTTCCCGTTCAGAGTGGAAGGAGTGGTCACGGTGTCGGCCCTACTCGGCGTTGCCGAGCTTGGCCTTGAGCTCGGCGGCCATCTCGGAGTTCTCGGCCTCGAGCTTCTGGACGTAGGCGACGGAATCGCCGACGGTCTTCAGGCTGGCGAGATCCTCATCGGGAATCTTGACGCCGTACTTGTCCTCCATCTGCACCGCGATCTCGACCATCGACAGCGAATCGATGTCCAGGTCATCGACGAAGGACTTCTCCATCGTTACCTCGGAGGGTTCGATACCCGTCACCTCTTCGATGATCTTGCCGAGTTCCTCGACGATTTGTTCCTGGGTCAGAGCGGCCACTTCGTGGCTCCCTTCTTGTTTTCCGTGTAGGGCTCTACTTGGTACTTCGGGCCGGAACGGCGATCGGTTACGCCGCCCGGGTGCCGGGTTCCCGCCGCGAATCGGTGGAAACACGGCCGCAGGCACGCTAGCCGGAGCTCGCGAGCCCGGCCAGCGCGGGGATGTCCTCGGGCGTCTTCAGCGCCAGGTTGGGGGTGCCCTTGAGCTCCCGTTTGGCAATGCCGACGAGGGTTCCCGCCGGTGGCAGCTCCGCCACCGCCGAAACGCCGGCCTGCCGGACGGTTTCGGTGCACAGGTCCCACCGGACGGGCCGGGTGACCTGCGCGGCGAGCTTAGCCACCGCGTCGGCGCCGGATTCGACCGGCTTGCCGTCGGCGTTGGACAACAGTATCCGGGTGGGTTCGTGCGGGGTGATCTCGGCGATCGCCGCCGCTACCGCCTGCTGGGCCGGTGCCATGAACTCGGTGTGGAACGCGCCCGCCACCGGCAGTGCCCGCACGCGGGCCTTCTCCGGCGGGTTCGCCGCCAGTTCGGCCAAGGCGTCGAGCCGGCCGGCCGCGACGATCTGGCCGGTGGCATTGCGGTTGGCGGGGACCAGCTCCAATTCTTCGAGCCGGGCCAGCACGGCGGCCTCGTCGCCGCCGAGCACCGCGGACATACCGGTGGGTTCCAGCGCGCACGCCTTCGCCATTTCGGCACCGCGGATAGCTGCCAGCGTAACCGCTTGGTCGGCGGAGATCACTCCGGCGACCGCGGCGGCGGCGAGTTCACCCACCGAATGGCCGGCCACGATGGTGTCGGCCGGTACCCGGCTCTCGCCGATTTCGGCGAAGGCGAGCAGTGCGGCCGCGACCACGAGCGGCTGGGTCACCGCGGTGTCGGTGATCTCTTCGGCGGTCGCCTCGGTCCCGAGCCGGACCAGATCCAGACCCGATTCCTTCGACCACAGTGCGAGGCGGTCATGCGCGCCCGGCAGGTCGAGCCAAGGCGCGAGCATGCCGGGTGTCTGAGAGCCCTGTCCAGGGGCGAACAACGCGATCACGTACCTAAGAAAACACTGTGAAGCCGCTTTCGCGAGATGTCGACGTGAATAGAGCTTGCGGACGGCTTTTGTATGGTCCCCACAAATGCCCGCGTGGGGTGTCCGGATCGGATGAAGGTTCCCAGCCGTTACAGCCCATCTTTGTCCATCGGGACAAAAGATTCGTCTGAGGCAGGTGTTGACGATTCGTTACGAGTTCGTGTCAACCGACCTACTGTGGCGGCGATTCGCAGCACGTAGGAGTCCCGCGGGTTGAGCGGATCCCGGCCCGTGACCTCACTGACCCGCTTCAAGCGATAACGCACAGTATTTGGATGAACGTACAGTTGCCGAGCACACATCTCGACCGCGCCGCCGCATTCCAGATACGCATCCAGGGTGTCCGCGAGAGCCGAACCCGCCGAAGCCAACGGAAGCACAAGGTACTCGACAAGTGCGTCCGTCGCAGCTCGATCACCGAGCAGGGCGCGTTCGGGCAACAATTCCATCGCATGCACAGGTCGCGGGGCGTCCCGCCACCCGATGACGGCCTCCATCCCGGCCAGCGCCTCCAGTGCACTGCTGTGGGCCGCGCCCAGGGTACGGGTGGTCGGCCCGATCACCACGGGACCGTCGGAGAACGCCTCGGTGAGCAGATCGTCCATGAACGGCGACGAGTGCGGGGCGTCGCCGAGGTGGCCGCTCACCACCATCACCAGCCGCGACCCCTGCACCACCGCGAGCGCCGCCCGGCCGTGCCGGGCCGCGATGGTGTGCACCGCCCCGACCACCGAAATGCCCTGATCCAGCGGCGGGGTACCCACCAGCACCGTGGCGGGCGCAGTGGCGTCCCAGTTCAACGTGGCGGCCCGGGAAAGCATGTCCGGGCCGGTGTCCCCGCGCACCACCGCGTCGACCACCAGCGCCTCCAGGCGGGTATCCCACGCGCCTCGGGATTCGGCGGCACTGGCGTACACCGAGGCGGCCGCGAACCCGAGCTCACGCCCGTACCGCAGCACCGCCTCGGTGAGCGCCACCAGCTGGCGATCGTTACGCGCCAGCGCGGGCAGCCACTGTTCGAAGAACTCCATGGCCACCCGCACCATGTCCACGGTCTGGCGCAGCGTCAGCCGCCGCGCCAGATCCTGCGGAATGACCTGGAAGGCGTCCAGGCTGAACCGGATATCGCTGTCCGGGTCCTGGAGCCATTCCAGGAAGTTGACCACCGCGGTCTGCACCAGCATCTGCACACCCGCGCGCTGCGCGGCGTCCAGATCGGCGAAGAACGGCAACCGGTCCTGCATCGACCCCACGGCTTCGGTGGACAACCGGCCGGAGAACTGCTTGACGCGTCGCAGCAGTGTGTCCGGCAAAGGATCGCGGGTCTGCCGGTTCGGCGACAGGGCGCCGGTCGGCAGGTACACCTCGTTCGCAGAGGAGCCGTCGGTGACCCGGCGAGGTCGCGGTGGTCTGCGTTCGATCATCGAGTTGCCGTCACTCCGCATCTCCTGCCCCACCGGCGGTGAACTTCTCCGCGGCGGATACATCGTCGATCCGATACCGGGCCGCGGCCTCGGCGGCCTTGGCCGAATCGAGTTTGCCCATCCGGGCCAGTCCCGCCAACGCGGCGACGGCGATGGATTCGGCGTCCACGTTGAACACCCGGCGCGCGGCCGGGCGGGTATCGGAGAACCCGAACCCGTCGGTCCCGAGCGTGGTGAAATCGCCCGGTACCCATTTGCGGATCTGGTCCGGTACCGCGCGCATCCAGTCCGAGGCCGCCACGAAGGGCCCCTCGGCGCCGGCCAGCGCACGGGCGATATAGGGCTGCCCCGGATCCTCACCCGGATGGTGCAGCGCCTCGATCTCCAACTCCAGGGCCTCGCGGCGCAGCTGACCGTACGAGGTGACCGACCAGACATCGGCGGCCACACCCCAGTGGTCGGCCAGCAGCTGCTGCGCCCGCAGACCGTCGGGCACGGTGACACCGGAGACCAGGATCTGCGCGCGCACATCGCCCGCACCGCCCTTGCGGTACAGGTAGATGCCCTTGAGCAGACCATCCACGTCCAGGCCCTCGGGCTCGGCCGGCTGCTGGTAGGGCTCGTTGTACAGGGTGAGGTAGTAGAAGATGTTCTCCCCGCCGAACCCATCCACACCCGGGGTCCCGCCGTACATCCGGCGCAACCCGTCGCGCACGATATGGGCGATCTCGAAGGAGAACGCAGGATCGTAGGACACCACGGCGGGATTGGTGGACGCCAGCAGCAGCGAATGCCCGTCGTTGTGCTGCAGACCCTCACCGGTGAGTGTGGTCCGCCCGGCGGTCGCGCCGAGCACGAACCCGCGGGCCAGCTGATCGGCCGCGGCCCACAGCCCGTCGCCGGTGCGCTGGAACCCGAACATCGAATAGAAGATGTAGAGCGGGATCATCGGCTCGCCGTGGGTGGCATACGAGGTGCCGACCGCGGTGAACGAGGCAGTGGACCCGCCCTCGTTGATGCCTTCGTGCAGGATCTGCCCGACGGTGCTCTCCTTGTAGGCGAGCATCAGTTCCGCGTCGACCGAGGTGTAGAGCTGGCCGTTGCGGTTGTAGATCTTCAGCGACGGGAACCACGAGTCCATCCCGAAGGTGCGGGCCTCGTCCGGGATGATCGGCACGATCCGCTTACCGATCTCCTTATCGCGCAGCAGCTCCTTCATCAACCGCACCAGGGCCATGGTGGTGGCCACATTCTGCTTCCCGGACCCCTTGCGCACCGACTTGTACGCCTCGTCGCCCGGCAGTTTCAGCGGTGCGATATTCGTCCGCCGTTCCGGCAGGTAACCACCGAGCGCCTTCCGGCGATCCAGCATGTACTGGATCTCCTTGGTCTCCGCGCCCGGGTGGTAGTACGGGGGCAGGTACGGATCCTTCTCCAGCTCGGCATCGCTGATCGGGATCCGCTGCAGATCGCGGAAATCCTTCAGATCCTGCAGCGTCAGCTTCTTCATCTGATGCGTGGCGTTACGGCCCTCGAAATGCTTACCGAGGGTGTAACCCTTGATCGTCTTCGCCAGGATCACCGTCGGCTGGCCCTTGTGCGCCAGCGCCGCCGCGTACGCCGCATACACCTTGCGGTAGTCGTGACCGCCGCGCTTGAGGTTCCAGATCTCCTGATCCGACAGATCCTGCACCAGGGCCTTGGTGCGCGGGTCGCGGCCGAAGAAATGGTCGCGGACATACGCACCGTCGTTGGCCTTGTAGGTCTGGTAGTCACCGTCGGGCGTGGTGTTCATCAGGTTCACCAGCGCGCCGTCGCGGTCCGCACCCAGCAGCGCATCCCATTCGCGGCCCCAGATCACCTTGATCACGTTCCAGCCGGCGCCGCGGAAGAACGACTCCAGTTCCTGGATGATCTTGCCGTTACCGCGGACCGGGCCGTCGAGGCGCTGCAGGTTGCAGTTCACCACGAAGGTCAGGTTGTCCAGACCCTCCATGGCCGCCACATGGGCGAGACCGCGCGATTCGGGTTCGTCCATCTCGCCGTCGCCCAGGAACGCCCACACATGCTGATCCGAGGTGTCCTTGATCTCGCGATCGTGCAGGTAGTGGTTGAAGCGGGCCTGGTAGATGGCGTTCATCGGGCCCAGGCCCATCGATACCGTCGGGAATTCCCAGAAATCGCTCAGCAACCGCGGATGCGGATACGACGGCAGACCCTTACCGAGACCGCCGTGACTGTATTCCTGGCGGAAACCGTCGAGCTGATCGGTGGACAACCGGCCCTCGAGGAAGGCGCGGGCGTAGATACCGGGCGAGGCGTGACCCTGGATGAAGATCGAATCACCGCCGCCGGGATGGTCCTTACCGCGGAAGAAATGATTGAACCCGACCTCGTACAGCGCCGCCGACGACGCATAGGTCGAGATATGCCCGCCCACGCCGATACCCGGACGCTGCGCCCGGTGCACCATGATGGCCGCGTTCCAGCGGATCCAGGCCCGAAAGCGCCGCTCGGTCTCCTCGTCGCCGGGGAACCAGGGCTCGTTCTCGGTCGGAATGGTGTTGACGTAATCCGTGGACGTCAGCGACGGAATAGATACACGGCGCTCGCCGGCGCGTTCGAGCATCCGGAGCATCAGGTAGCGGGCGCGGCCGGGACCTTCACGCTCCAGCATCTGATCGAAGGATTCGAGCCATTCGCTGGTCTCCTCCGGGTCGATATCCGGTAGGTAAGAGGCCACTCCTTCACGAATCACACGGACTCGGCCACCGGGCGGCACGCCGTTGGCGGTGCTGGGGGTGGGCGCGGAACCCGGCTCAGCGGATTCCGCCGGGACGCCAGAGTGGATCAGATCGGTCAAAACTGCTCCTCGTACAGGGGGTGGTCGAGCTGATGGCTGCGGTGACCCCGAGTGGCCCGCTGGTGTGCAGGTCACCCGTGACGACTAGTTCCGGGCGCGCCCGCGTCCTTGCGTGGCGCGTCCCACATCATCATGTCAGCCGCCCATCCAGTACCGTTCGACAGGCAGGGCTACGCAGTGGTAACCGAGGAGTCGGAGGACGATGCAAGGGCTGGACCCGCGCCGATTCGGGCTGATTTGCGCCGCGGCGGCACTGGTCACCGGCGCGACCCTGGCGGGTTGCGCGAACCAGATCGAAGGCGTTGCGACGCCCAACGCCGCCGAAGCCACCGCCTACCGCAGTTTCGCCTCCTCCTCGTCCGCGGCCGCCACGTCCTCGCAGATCGCGGCCGCCCGCGACAAGGCGATCGCCGACAACTGCGGCCTGTTTCCCGGCACCACCGGCACCGGCGTCACCAAATACAACGAGTTCGTCGACGCGCACGACAGCAACGCGCCCGACTACGACGCCAAACGTGACGCCGCGGTCACCGCACTCGACGACGCCGCCAATCAGGTCGAAGGCGGCATGAACGCCGCCGGCGCGAATCTGCCCGACGATCTGAAGGCGAAATTCACCGACTACGTCAACGCGGCCCGCGCCCTGTCCCAGGCGACCCGCGAGATGACCTACACCTCCCCCGTCGGACCGCTCAACGATGCGAGCAAGCGCGTGAACGACGCGCGCAACGCGGTACGCGATGCCTGCCCCGGATGATCTCGAACGCCCGTCACCAGGCTTTTGTCGCGACATCAGAAATTCGATCTACCCGATCGGCTTGCGTTAGGGCCGATAACCATGTTCGCTTGCAGATATCTTGTAGTCGGGAGTTGAGGAGGACGCCACCGTGGTCGCCGCGGCGGACGATCAGAATTTCGCTCAGAAGCTTGGCATCACCCACGGAATGGTTGTCCAGGAGCTGGGCTGGGACGAGGACACCAACGACGACCTACGGGCCGACGTCGAGGAGACCGCCGGCAGTGAACTGCTGGACGAAGATTCCGACGAGGTCATCGATGTCGTCCTGCTGTGGTGGCGGGACGGCGACGGCGACCTGGTCGACGAACTGATGGAGGCGATCGGCCCGCTGGCCGACGACGGCTTCATCTGGGTGCTGACCCCGAAAACCGGTAACGACGGGCACGTCGATCCCAGTGAGATCGCCGAATCCGCGCCGACGGCGGGGCTCACCCAGACCTCGGCGATCAAACTCGGTGAATGGTCGGCCAGCCGGCTGGTGCAGCCCAAGGCACCGACCAAACAGCGCTGAGCCGCCCACAGCTGTGCCGCGCGCCCGGACAACATAGTGCGCGGCAGGAGATTCGGAGGATACCCATGCCCCTCGAGGTAGGCACCCAGGCGCCGGAGTTCACCCTCAAGGACCAGAACAATCAGGAAGTCTCGCTGTCGGATTACCGCGGCAAGAAGAACGTCCTGATCGTGTTCTACCCGCTCGCTTTCACCGGCATCTGCCAGGGCGAGCTGTGCAAGGTCCGCGACGAACTGCCGCGCTTCCAGAACGACAACGCCGAGATCATCGCGATCTCGGTGGGCCCCCCGCCGACCCACAAGATCTGGGCCGCCGAACAGGGCTACACCTTCCCGCTGCTGTCGGACTTCTGGCCGCACGGCAAGATCGCCCAGGACTACGGCGTCTTCAACGACACCACCGGCTTCGCCAACCGCGGCACCTTCGTCGTGGACCGCGAAGGAATCATCCGTTTCGCGGAGATGAACGGCCCCGGAGAGCCCCGTGACCAGGCGGCTTGGGAGAAAGCGCTCGCCGCGCTAGATTCATAGACCGTTCCCCCGGATACGCTCCGGGGGATCCGGGCGTATAGCTCAGCGGTAGAGCTCTGGTTTTACACACCAGCGGTCGGCGGTTCGAACCCGTCTGCGCCCACCATGAAGGCACGGGTCAAGGCCTGCATTCCTGCCAGGAGATCGGCCCACGTCGGATTCTTGGGGCAAATGTGGGGCAAGCAGTATCCGGCAGGAGACACCGGCCCCACGGTCACACCCGATCTGATCGGGTTCGCCGCCCATGTGAAGCGATCGGGTGATCGCAATTGTTCCTCCGACGCGGAATTCGGTAGTAGTCGTCCACTATGAACACAGCGGAGTGGTATCGGCGATTCGCGCGACTCGAAGCTCACGGATCGTCACCGTTATACGAACTGCTCAGCACGGGGATCGCTGAGGACGCCGAGATTCTGGCACTTATCGATCGACTGCCGGAACACAAGCGCCAACCGAACCTCGTCCTCGGCGCGGCCCGTCACCACGGCGGACCCGCCGACTCGTACGCTTCGTTCCGAACATGGGTGCTGAGCAATTGGACCACCCTGAAACAGGCGGTGCTCGCCCGCTCCACCCAGACCAACGAGGCCGGGCGGGTCGCGGTGCTGCTTCCGCTGCTCGGTCTGCTCCGTGGGAGACTGTCACTGATCGAAGTGGGCGCGTCCGCCGGACTATGTCTCCTCCCTGACCGCTACAGCTATCTCTACGACGAAGCTCACCGCATCGACCCGGAGACCGGGCCATCGCCGGTCCAGTTGGCTTGCGCCACCACCGGCAACCCGCCCCTTCCCGACAGGCTCCCCACCATCGCGTACCGCGCGGGCATCGACCTCCACCCACTCGACGTCACCGACCACGACGACATGGCCTGGCTGGACAGTCTCGTCTGGCCCGAACACCACAGCCGCCGCGAACGCCTGCACCGCGCTGCCGCCATCGCCCGAGAAGAGGCCCCACACCTCATCCGCGGCGACCTCAACGCCGACATCGCCGACTTGGTGCGCCAGGCGCCCGCCGACACGACCGTTGTCGTCTTCCACAGCGCCGTCCTCAACTACCTCGACGCCGACGCACGCGCTGCTTTCCAAGACACCGTCGAAGCACTGCCCTGTCAGTGGATCGCCAACGAAGGGCCTGGCGTGCTCCCGAACATCACCCGCCGGCTCGCGATCCCCGTCGAGCAGATCGGCGGGCGTTTCGTCCTCTCCTTCAACGGCCGCCCGGTCGCACTAACCGGAGGGCACGGACAAACACTCGACTGGATCGGATGACCCACCTGGTCAGCGTTTCGGCCAACACATCGCCCAGACGAGCACCACCACCGGCACACCGACTACGACGGTCCAGCCGAGCGCGATCACCGCCCGGCCCCGGCGATCGACCACCGCGCGAACGACAACCGGGGCGACACCGTCTCCACATCGGCAACATTCATGACACGGTTCAACTCCAGCGGGCCGAGATGGTCCGGCGCAGGCAGGATCACGACATCGACCCGCGCGTTGCGCGCCTGGTCGGCTACCGGCAGCATCGAGCGTTCATCCGGCCACACCACGCGGTAGCCGAGGCGACGCGCGAGCCGCAGGACCTGCGCCCGATCCCACTCCAGCGAGCTGCTCACATCGTGGTCGATCCATCCGAACGCGGTCGGCCACATCATGTCCCCTGCCGTTGACGTACATGACGTGCACCCGCCACCGGGGAACCCGGTTCGACCAGGCACCACAGCAGCACCAGAAGGGGTATTCCAGCTGCGACAATCAATCCCAAGGTGGCCATCCCTACCGCCCGCTCCTGCCGGGTTCTACCTCTTGCTGCGGGTCTGTGGTCGGCCACGGAAACCCTCGCGCGTAGAGCCGCATCGGTGCAATGAGCGTGGCGATGTCGGTGATGGCGTTTCTGTACCCGTCCACGTGCGCAGGCGAGGGCGCCACGATCGCCGAGGCGTTGTGCTCGCAAATCGCGTCCGCCACAATGAGCGCCGAGACCAGTGGCCCGGTATCGAGATACACCGTCCACACCAAGCGATACCCATAGCGGCTCCGCCAGTTCGGCGATATCCGTACCGCCGTGTCCGTCGACGTCCCTGCGGATCAGTCCGATCGCTCGCTGCTGCTCACCCATGATTCGCCCCGTTCGTAGTGTGTGCTGGTTCGGTGCCCGGCACCGGGGGCGTTTCGCCACCGTCCTGCCTCCCGTCGGGCAGTCGGTGCGCCGCTCGAGTACGGCGTAGGCCCGGTGCCGGGCACCGAAGCGAACGTAGGGCGTAGGGCGTAGGAGGCGGCCGACGTGGTGGAGGATTCACGAACTCTTCTGGGATATACAGAGATCGGTATATCGTTGGCTCGGGCGCGAGAACTTCAGAGACCATGGCTGCTGTCCTGAGACAACAAATGACTGCGGCACAACAAGCGGGGGCTGGGATGTCTGTGACCATCGGCGCGACCATCCGGCGGATACGCAAGTCCAGCGGCCTGACTCAGGCAGAACTCGGAGCTCTCATCCATTTCACCCAGCCCGCCGTCTCGCAGCTGGAACACGATGGTCCCGCCGCCTACGATGTTCGCGTCTTGCGGCGCGTAGCAACGGCATTGCAGGTTCCTCTGACCGCATTACTGGCAGCCGATGAGGAGGCGGAGTTGAAACGACGCCAGTTCTTCAAGACCGGGCTCGGTACGGCGCTGGCTGCCGATACCCGGCAGCAGACGAACTCTTCTGAAGCAGGCCGTACAAGGATCGGTGCCTCGGATGTCGAACGAATTGTCAGTGGTATCGATCAGTTACACGAACTTCAGCTGGTCGCGGGAGGAGACCGACTTTGCGCTCTGGCCACAAACCAATCCCGGTATGTGCAGCACCTTCTCGACCACGGCGACTACTCCGAGAAGGTCGGCGCAACGCTGGCCGGCGCAGCCGCAGAAATGATGACGGTGGCCGGCTGGATCCATTACGACGCAGGACGCTGGGAGGACGCCAAACGCTACTACGCCGACGCAGCGCAGGCCGCAACCGCCACCGGCGACGGAATCGCCGCCGCGCACGCATGGATCAACGCGTGCCTGCTGTCATACCGGGAGGGCTCTCGGCCGAGAGAAGGAATCAAGCTGGCTGAGGCGGCCCAGTTGGCCGCACGCCGCGAGGGCGGGCCCAAACTGCGCGCGCTGGCGGCTATCCGTGAAGCGGAAGCGTACGGCGCCATCGGAGACCGCTCCGCAATGGTGGCAGCGGTCGGTCGTGCGCATCGCGCATACGAATCGACCAGGGGGCGTGATCCCGGCTACCTTGCGCACCTACCCGAAGCCCAGCTCAGCGGGCTTACCGGGTTGGTCTTCATGCGTATCGGCAGCCATCGGGAGTCCGCCGCGTACCTACGCGCCGCGATCGCCGGTACGGCGACCTATCCCCGAGAGACCGCCGCCTGGCGGATCAGGCTCGCCGAAAGCTATCTGCAGTCGGGTTCCATCGCCGACGCATGCGTCTTGCTGACCGACCATTTCGAAGCCGCCAGCGCTGTCGCCTCCACTCGATTGCAGGCGGCTCTCCAAGGCATCGTGTCGGCTGTTCGTCCGCACAGCGCGGTACGAGAGGTACGTGAGCTGCTCGGGATGTGGACCGCCCGGTCATGACCGCTGACCGGGCCTGAGAGATTCCGCGACCCGCGCACTCAGCAGTTCGTATCGCCTGCGCGTTCCCTCATAAGACAGGCAGTACTCCCGTGTCGATTGCTTTCCCATGGTTTTGGGCACCGGTGGCGTGAAGCTGGTGCCCGGCGGGAACTGTTGCGCCGTCAAATCGATGATCTGTCCGTCAACGCAGTTCAGGTAATGGGACACTGTTTCACCACCGGGCAGGGTCGCGACCGTGTTGAAGACGTCCCCCCCGAGGTAGTCGTTGACCACACACGCCGTAACAGCGCACTGCCCCTTAGAGCCTGTTTCATAAGCGCCCGAGTTGTGGGGCGGAACCCGTTGTCCGGGTGGAGAAGTTGGTGATGTGGCGAGGTCTCCGGTAACTGGTTGA
>NZ_JBHXMZ010000027.1:0-18433 GCF_042719915.1 Nocardia sp. NPDC058499
TCGATTTTTGGTCTTAAGCAAATCGATTATCGCAGGTCAGAGCACCCTTTCGCCAATTCCGGCACTACGTGCCGGAATTGCACGAACAGGGGAGGGTAGTGCGGATCGGCAGTGCCGCTGCTTATCGCAGCCGTAGCTGCGGAGTCGACCAGCCAAGGGGGTTCGACCGGCCTGAGGCCAAGGCCCTGCACCGGTTTTCGCCGCTCATCGCGTCAACGCTGGCCCGCATGCTCACCTCAAGCATGCGCGCCGAGATTCGATCAGCGGCCTACCGCCGGTTGAGTCCATTGTGTTTCGCTGCGAGGAGGTCAGGGAGGGCTTATGTGTGTATCGCATCGTGCATCCAGGTCCGGGCGGCGGCGTAGTCGACAGCGTTCGATACCTGTATCGGCGGCCCGTGGGGTGGGCGGGACAGACGCTCATCAGAGTGTATCTCGATTCGCTCGGTACGGAAGGTAACGAAGGGAAGCCCGAGAGCGGCGCTGAGTGGGAGCGGATCCCGCAGCCAGGTCCGGCGTTCGCGGGCGAACCATGCGCGTAGGTGCAGCGCCAGAAGATCCGCCCATCTCGGTGCGTTGGGTTGTTCGAATATCTGGAGGAGCGGGGAGTTGGGAGTGATCTGGAGGGCGTCATGGTCGCTGTGGTCGCCCAGTATTATCCTAACCGGCGACCCGTTCGATCGCGATTCCAGCACATACCAAACAATTCGTCGCTCCCGGAATCGACGACAGCCTCATTCGCACCGGCTTCCACGTGGCACAACACCACCCCTCCGTGATACTCGACGCCCCGTTCCTCTCGATCCTCCGCGCAGCAGCCGACGCCGGGCAACCACTGGGATTCTTCCTACCACCGGCAGTCGTCTGTCATCTTCGTAATCTCGACTGGACCTGACCATCCGCATGGCAGCCCGCACGAGCCTTCGGTGGTTATGAGGACCGCGCCGTCCGTGTGGTAAGTAGCAGTCACGAATGCGTTCACTGCGTAGCCGCATTCAGGACACGATCCGAAGTGGTTCAGAATCTCCCGTCTGTGGTGCTCCAGAACGTTCGTGGAGCCTTTCGGATGTCCGTAGCTCTGCCGGTGCTGATGTAATTGTGTTTCCAATGTAATTCCCGGTACTTTGCGAGAGTCGCATCGTCGACGTCGTGTTGGGTGGGGTCTGCAGGTCCACACTTTTAAGCCATATGGTTGCATTCGACTCCGGTATCGCCGGGGTGACGCACAGGTGGCAGGGACCTCGAGGCCAGCTCGCGCGCTGTGAGCGAGGCCTCTGCCACCGGACCATCCGATTGCTTGCCCGGGCGCTAGGCCTGCTGGAGAGTGAGGGGCAGACCAATGCTTCGGAGGTCGTCGTGCAGTTCAGCGCGCGCCCGCTCTTCGATCTGCGTCAGCGGCGCACGAACCGGGCCGGCTGCCATTCCGAGGGCCTCGGTCCACACCTTCAGGTAAGCGATCGGCATGAGCTTGGACGCTTTCCACGGATCGTGCAACCACTTGTCCATCAGGTCACGCTCGGCGCCCAGCGTGTCGGCGATCGCCTTGGCGCCCTCGATGTCGCCCTTGAAGGCGAGCGCGGTGTAGTCCTTGATCGGAGTGTGACCGGGATACTGGATGACGTACGGGGCGGGAGACGACGTGTAGAGGCGGAATCCATGCTCCGTGATCAGCTTCAGCCACTTCCGCTCATCCGGGTCCGCAACGATCAGGCGATCGCCTGCCAAGCGTACGGTCTTGAGCGTGTGCTCCAACGGCTGGGGGTTCTTCACCGCCACCACGTTTTCGAGGTCGGCGAGTCGGTCGAGCATCTCAGGGGTCAGATTGATGCCGGTATATCCCGTGTTAGAGATGAGGATTCCGATATCGGTACGGTCCGAAATCCACTTGAAGTAGTCGTAGATCCCCTCCGTCGGGCTCACCATGAAGTACGGATTACCCAATGCGGCATACGTGGCACCGATCTGCTGAGCGTGATGCGTCAGCGACACGCTCTCCCGCGCCGAGTGGTGGCCTGTCTGGACGACGACCGGGACGCGTCCCGCGGCCTCCTCCACCACTGCCTCCGCAGCGCGGCGTCTCTCATCGAGGTCCAGTGACCAGAACTCGCTCATGAAGTGGCCGCAGAAGATCCCGTCGAGAAGGTCGTTCTCGACGTAATAGCGGACGTTGCTGCGCAGCCCCTTCTCGTCCAATTCGAAGTCGGACGTGAACGGGTAGGGAATCGCTCCCCAGACACCGGTCATGTTCTCGCGTGCATAGGTCTTGGCGTTCGATCGTTTGTAGAGCATTGGTGTGTCCTTCAGTCGTTGGAGGATATCGGGCCGAGCTCACGACGGGTGTCGCCGCGCTTGCGGATCTGGACGTCTACCAGGTATCCGCTCTCCGGGCAGATGTATTCGTGCAGTTGGAAGAAGGGGCTGTCGCCGTCCCACTTGCGTCCGACGAGCGGGCCGGCGCCGCCTACCGGACCGATGCGCTGTACCAGCGCTGGGTGCGATCGATGAGTGGTGATCGAGTCCTGTGTCGGGGCAATGCCGCCGAGCCGCTGGGTTCTGATCTGCAGTCGCAGCTTCTGCGTTGCGTCTTCGTCGTACTCGCCCGATGCGAATGCCACACCGTAGGAGTCGCGCGCTTCCTGTTCGGAAACATCACCCGCGGCCACGTCGGTCACAACCGAGGCGGGGTCGCGAAGGAGAGGATCCTCGAGGCCTCCACCTCCGTGGGGTGAGGTGACGAGGATGTCGCCGGCCTCGAGGCGCAGTCGGTCCTTGGACGACAGCCGTTCGATCTTCCCTCCCCACGCGCTGAGGTTGCCACCACGGTGCTCGCCGACCAGCCGATCAAGCGCGTCCGGATGCCGGATGACACTGGTGTTGACGCCGCCTCCCGGGTAGCCGCCGCCGAGACCGGCAGCACACGAGTGCTGCGCGCCTTGTGTGCTGACGGTGACGTTGAGCCGGCTCGTACCGCTGAGTGCTATCGCGCTCGTGACGGCCAGGCCACCACGGTGAACACCCGCGCCACCGGAGTCCTGTGCGCGCCGACGGAAGAGATACATCAATGGGCTGAGCCCTTCGACCGATTCCACATTAGGAACGTTGGCTTGCGGCACGGAGAGCATCCCCGCAGCCGTATAGCCGTCGTCGAACGACCGCGCGCCGCCGCCGCCCAGGTGGGAGTCGATGAGCATGGTGCCGAACGGCTCTCCGTACTGGTTCTCACCGAACACGTTGTACACAAACGGTGAACCGCTCCAGTTCGCCATTGCCGGTTCGACGCTTGCCGACGGGCTGTCGGTGATCATTCGTGCCACGGCAGACATTGCGGCATTGGACGTGTGGTGTGTCGCGCTGATCGATGCGCCTCCGACAGGCGCAGGGAAGCGGGCGTGATTGAGGGTGCCCTCGCGTGTCGAGATCTCGACGCAACGCATCACCCCTTGGTTCCATGGGATGTTCGCGCACAGTTGCGTCATGACAGGGGATAGCGAGCCGGCAAGCGCCCCCGCGTAGGTGCTGTTGATCGAGCCGTCGGTCTGATCGTCGGTCTCTGTGTAGTCGAAGTGGAGGGTCGTACCAGCCTTGTCGAGCTTCAGCCGGATGCCGAAAGCGCCATCTTCATGGCCGTTGTGGTCCATGAAGTCCTCTGCGAACCACTCTCCGTCAGAGATCGTTGCGAGCCTTTGGCGCAGCAGGAGTTCCGTGTAATCCATGCAGTCCTGCATCGTGGCCGAGACTGCCTCGACCCCGTATCGTTCGATCGTCTCCGCGAGCCGCTCCTTGACGACGTTCGACGAGGCGATCATGGCCCGCAGGTCGAGCTCAAGGGAGCTGGGGGTTCGCGAATTGGTCAGGTAGGTCGATACCGCGTCGTTCTGGGTGCGCCCGTTCCGCATCACCCGCAGGAATCGATATCGTGGGGCCTCCTCGTATGCGGTGTGAGCATCAAGGTTCCAACTGCCCTGCACAGGGCCTCCGACGTCGATCTGATGCACGATGCAGGCAGTCCAGGCGATGAGCGCGCCGTCGTGATGCACAGGAGCGACACAGCAAACGTCGTTCTGATGGAGGGCACCCATCCATGGATCGTTCGTGAGGTAGACGTCACCGACCCCGACTTCGTCTCCCAGCGATTCGATCGCGTTCCGCACCACCTCGGAGATTGCGGCGGTGTGATGGATGAGGTACTGGCCGAGCGTGACCAGGTTGCCGTCAGCGTCGGTGAGTGCGACACCGAAGTCATTGGCTTCCGATGCAACCGGCGATCCGGAGACGTTGATCACCGTCCTGCCCTGTTCGTCGTTGATTTGCCACAGTCGGTGGCGCAGCACCTCGAAGGTGATGGGGTCGGTGCGGGGAGTGAAGCGCTCTGCTTCAGCGCGTGCCAAACTCATGATCTATTCCAATCGTCAGTGGCGGACGTAGTAGTTACCGGTCTTATCCACTTCGAGGATTTGACCGGGGTGGAGAGGGATCGTGGTTCCGTAGGTGTCGATCACTGCCGGTCCGATGACGGTCTCGTCGGGTGTGAGCAGTTCGCCTCGATAGACCGGCGTGGGTGCGTACCCGCGATCCGGCCAGTAGACCTGACGCTCGCCTACGAGGGGGTCTCCTGACTCCTGGTAGCGGGGCTGACTGATCGTCGATGCGCTGCCGGGAGGGGTCACCGTCGCATCGACACGGATGGTAATGAGCTCCAACGCCGATAGCGTCGAACGTGCACCCTTGCCGTACAGCATCTCGTACTGGCGCTCGAAGTTCTCGACGATCTCGTCGAAGTGCGCCTGGGCGATGGGAAGGTCGGCGCGCACGGGTATCGTGAGTTCGTTCGTCTGGCCCTTGTACCGCAGCTCGATGTGGACCGCGAACGTGCCCTCATCACCGCGGACACCGTCACGTTCGAGCTGCTCGCGCATGTTGTCCGAGAGACTGCGGACGATTTCGTTGACCTCGTCGGTAACGGAGAGGTCAACGGGTTCGCCCTGCCGGATAATTGTCATGGGACGAAGGGAACGGCTAGAGAAGTGCCGAATATCGGACTGTCCAATTCCGAAGGCGGAGAAGACAGTCGCCGCGGCGGGGATGATGCTCGACTTCACGTCGACCTCGGGACCGTATCCAGTGCAGTGCGTCGGGCCGCACCCACCGAAGTTCACGAGCGTGAACGTGCGCGGGTCGTAGCCGCGTTCGATCGTCATCTGACGGACCAGATCGGCCATGTGGGAGTTCGCGATGCGGTAGATCCCGAATGCGGCTTCCTCAACCGAGATGCCCAGCGGCTTCGCAATATTTTCGTTGACGACCTCGATCGCCTTCTCACGGTCGAGTTTCATCGCACCGCCTAGGAAGTAGTCTGCGCTGATGTAACCGAGAACAACGTCGGCGTCCGTGACGGTCGCAAGCGTCCCGCCACGCCCATAGCACGCCGGCCCGGGGAACGAGCCCTGACTCTGGGGACCGAGCCGGAGTGCACCGACCTCGTCGAGCCAGGCCACGCTGCCACCGCCCGCACCGATACTCACGGCCTCCACGGCGGGCACACGCAGGATGTTGCGCTCGACAATGGTCTGGCTCGCCGTCTGAGGCGAACCGTCGACGATCAGTCCGACATCGAAACTGGTCCCGCCCATGTCGGCGGTGATGATATTCGGCTCGCCCAGCTGCTCCCCGAGTTTCTGCGCGGCCACGATGCCACCGACAGGCCCGCTGTGCAGAGAGGTGACCGATCGCTCAGCGAGCTCACTGGCCGGGGACAAACCACCGATCGACTGCATGATGAGGATCTCGCGGTCGTATCCGGTGCTCGACACGACGTGTTCGACGCCGCGCACATAGTTCTGCAGCGTGGGGCCGAGGAAGGAGTTGATCGCGGTCGTGTTGGCACGCTCGTACTCGCCGATGACCGGCACGAGATCACTCGATGTTGTCACGTAGATGTGCGGATGCCGTTGCGTAACCAGATGTTTCAGTGCCTGCTCATGTACCGGGTTGCGGAAGGACCAGAGCAGGCAGATGGCGAGGCCCTCGACCCCCTCGGCAGCGAGCTCATCCACAATCCGGGTTGCGTGTTCGACATCCAATGAAGCGATGACCTCGCCCTGATAGTCCACGCGCTCGATGACGCCTCGGATCAGGTCGCGGGTGACGATCGGTTCGGGTCGCTCGGCATGCCGGTAGTCGGTGATTTCCATTGCATCGAGGCCGGCCGTGCGGGAACGCACTCGTCCGATGAGCAGCGTGTCCTCGAAACCCGCCGTGGTGATGAAGCCGGTCTTCGTGCCCTTGCGCTGGATGAGCGCGTTCGTCGTCACCGTCGTGCCGTTGACGAACAACCGACACTTCGGCAGCACGCTGCTCGCGCTCTCCCCGAACCGGCCGGCGGCGGCGTCGATAGATTCCAGGAGTCCCTTGGCGGGCTCATGCGGCGTGCTGGGCGCCTTACCGACGAATAGTTCGCCGTCCGCGTCGACAATGGATGTGTCGACGAAGGTGCCGCCGGTGTCAGTGGAGATGAGATACATGGTCGATTCCAATCCTGTATTTGTTGCTGGTGGCGTAGATTTACGCCGAGAGGAGGGAGAATCCTTACCGGAACAGTTGCTCACTGGGTCGATAGGTGAACATGACGATCAGTGAAACGACGGCGAGAGCAACCATTACCGACGCGCCTGCAATTTGCCAACCGACCTTTGTGACAAGGAATGCCAGCACGTAGCCCGAGACGCTCGAGGGGATGTACAGCATGGCAACAAAGAGGCCAGTCGCTAAGCCACCCCTGTTTATAGGCATGTTTTTTTGCAGCAGAGACATACTGTTCGGGTAGACGATCCCGGTGAACAGCATGCCCATAAGGGAAGACAGGACAATCTGAATGGCGAACGCGTCGGACATCATGACGAATATCGAGCTGCCTACGATCATGAATCCGAACAACGCGATCAGATTGAGCCACTTCGGGTTCCACCGATCTGCCAGTAAACCGAGTGGAAAAGCAGTGATCCCGCCGATTCCGAAACTGCTCATGACGATTGCCGCTTCGTGCGTCGTGAAATCACGAACCGTGGTGAGGTACGTGGGATAAAGACCGAGGTATCCGTAGATCATGAAGCCGGTCACTGCCGCGACGACACAAAGAACTATGACGTTCCAGGGGGCCACTAGATTTCGTCCGACCGAGGACTGCCCTGCCTCCTCGGGCGATGCACTGTCGCCGAATGACCTCATTTGCGTGACCGAGCGAGGAACAAAGTTCCACAGCAGCATGACAATCACACCGAAGAGCGCCAGCGCGATCAGTGGTACTTGCCAATGGCCAGTGATTTCCATGAGGTTGGCACCGAACACGGGCGACAGCGCGGCGCCGAGACCGTACGCGGCCGTCAGTACACCCAACGCCATCGTGCGGCGGTGATGAAAGAAAGCGCCTGCCACAGCGAAGAGGGCTGCGTTCTGGATCCCTTCGCCGATACCGGTAAGCACGCGATAAGCAAACATGTCGAAAAACGAGATCGCCACGGCCTGGAGCCCTGTCGCGGCGGAGAAGATCCCGACGGATACGACTATTACGAGCTTGCGGTCGAACCTATCCGATATTATTCCGGCGGGTATGCCTGCCAGGCCGATCCCGAGCGTGAAAATAGTACTCAGGAGGCCGGCCGCTTCGATCGAGAAACCGTAGTGCCCCTGGATTTGAGGCAGGAGAATGGGGAAGATCTGACGATCCATCGCATTCAGCATGTTCGTTATCGCCATGATTACGAGCACAATCACCAGCCGCGTCGGACCAAGAGTGTGAGCACGGATGGTGGTTGCTTTCCGCAGGGGAGAGATTGCTTCAGTCACCGTCGACTCTCTTCATCGAGTGGAACCGTGGCCTGCGTCACAGGAATCGGTTGACACCTAGTTCATCACAGACACCTCTGGATGTATTGCTCGTAAGGGAGGACAATTGAGCGATATTTTCCTCAGTTTGGAGTACACCCGCTTGTTGGGGAGTCGCAGAAGCGCTGCTGAGGCGGATCCTGATCTGCCGGCCGCTCGATGGTGCTTGCCTGGGCTGGTCGTCGGGTGCTCGCCGCTCGCGTCGGCCAGGCCTGCCCGCATCACACAAGAAACCGCCCACGCAAGAGGAATCATCGCTGCATGACTTGACTGCTCGACGACAGCCTGAGTCATCGACCATCGTCAACAACACCCTGACCACGCCTGCGGAACCTGCTCGACCCGCTGTTGTGGCATGGCGCCCAGGTCTGACCGGAGGCCTGCTGATCGGGTGCGAGCCAGGAACGAGCGAGTTCGAAGTGCATCCGAGTTCGACACCGGTGTGAACAGACCTGCCGTGCGTCGCGGTTTTCCGCCCGATCGAAACGTAAGCCACCTCAGGTCGAGCGAGTTGCCTCAAGTTCGGAGATCACCAACGCAAGAGCACAAGACACAGCAACCGCTCGTCCGGGCTGCTCAAGTCGATGTCGAAAAGTTCGGAAATTCGCCGGAGCCGATACCGCAATGACGTCGTATGCAGATTCAGAGTCCGTGCCGCCTCCGGCACGTGCCCGTTCTTCGTCAGGTATACGCGCAAAGTCCGCGCATACTCCGATCCGTGCGCGAGGTCGTAGGCTCGAAGCTCGTCCACCTTGTCGTACCGGACCACCTGCTGCAGGTCCCGGGCAGCCTCCGCGAAGCGATCGAGCAACAGCGCCGCCGCAGACCCGTGCATCGTCATTACGCGGGATCTACGCGGCTCATGGCGCCGGAGCGATTCGAGCATCAAGTCGGCCTGGGTGCGCAGCAACGACAGATCAGCCAGGCTGTCCACGGTGCCCGTCACTGCCACGTGGAGTGGGGTTCGCAGTGTTCGAGAGCAGGACGCGAGCAATGCTTCAGCCAGGTCGGTGCTATTTCTGTCGTCGGTGTTCCGCGGCGCCGCTATGCAGTAGACGCCGTTCCCGATCGCCGAAACGGCGTAACTCGCCTGGGCAGCGCGACACGACAGCGCGACAGCGTTTTGCAACCGCTCCTTCTGGCGATCATCCAGATCGGCAGCTTCGCTATTGCGAATCACGATGAGCGCGACTCTGCTCACCTCCGAAAGGCCGAGCTCTTCAATATCCGAACGCGACACCGGTTCACCCGCGAGGAGTGCCCGCATGTGACTGGTCTTCGCGGCCCGTTCGGATGCGTCGAGCTCCATATGCCGACGCAAGTGTGGCGTGGCCGCAGCTGCCGCAACGCGCAGTCTATCGGCGGCGTCGACCGGCAAGGGGCTGTCGCCTTCCGCCAACCAGATCACGCCTCCGAACTGCCGATCCAATCTGATGGGAGTGATATAGCGCCGACGTTCCAGGAACGGTCCGCCGTCGAGCTCGATGACGTCTTCTGTGGTGCGAAGCCGCTCCAGCACGCCGATCGATTCCAAATAGCCCACCCACTCACCGGGCATGCTGCGCATCAGAATGGCTGCGTCGCGACCGGGATCATTGCCAACCCAGTCGATCGAGTAGCTGAGCACTGACAGTCGTGCATCCTCGATGATGACCGCGCCGCCCAGATAATCCGCCAACGAGTCCGCCAGCCGGTGAACATCACCCAGTGCAACAGTGCTGCCGACTGCGTCGGGCTGCATGCCGACAGTCGCGACGACCAACCTCGCCTCGTCCAACACCTGGATCCAGGGCACACCCTCCGGCTTGCACCAGACGGCGATTCCCGTCTCCTCAGTCAAACGCTGGGCAGCGGCGACATCAAACAATTCAGGAACATGGTCCAGAACAATCCCGGGCACGGTGGAAGGCGCAAGTGAAGCCACGAGCCGCGTCACGTCGCCATGCTCCGGCTGGCTGAGCCACAGTTGAACGTCACGGGAAGCACTCAGATCCGACTTCGGATCGAAGATCGCAACCCCGGTGACGTCACGAGCCGTCGATTCGTGACCGATTGTCGTCACCGGATAGACGAACCCGCTCCCGAGCATCGACGCGAAGGTTCGACTCGTCGGCAAGGCGTCCGACGTTCGACGGTCCGGCAGGTCGCGAGCGGACGCGACCTGGCCTCTCTCACCGGTAGCCATTGCCCCAGAGTATCGTCCCCGCCACTGCGCGAGCTCGGTCACGCAGAGCGTTCCGGGAACGCCGCCGACCCGGCGAGTAGGCGGTGCGCTGTGCATTCGTCCGTCGGGTGTCCTGTTGCTCGATGCGCGAAACTTGCTGGGCCGCCTCCGCAGAGTACGGACCGACGATCGCGAACCCACCATGAGCGACCCGAAATGGAACCCCAAGAGTACCGATGCGGTCACTGACTGCCACGCGCCCGCGCTCGAACGCCAACATGTGCGCCTGTACGGGGAGGATCGACGGCAGCACAGACCTTACCAGCGCCAAACTCGATGATGACGCGGAAGACCGTCAGGTACACACACACGCACAATGCTGAATCGGAGGCCCAGGCGGATCGTTCAGTTGGCCAGTAGCCGGCGCCGGATCATGGACGTGGGCAGGACAACCCTCTCATAGGGTCGCGTAGGATCCTCGATCCGCGAGATGAGCAGGTCCACCGCGGTCCTGCCCATCAGCGCAATGTCGGTGTGCACGGTCGTCAGATCGTAAACTCGACGGCCCGCGCTGGAGATGTCGTCGAAGCCGACGAGCATCGTGGAATCAGCCGCCCCTGCTGCCATCAGCGCATCAGCGGCACCGAGAGCGAGCACATCGTTCGCACAGAAGATTGCTGTCGGTGCGAGGCGCGACACCAGCCTGGCAGTGGCAGCGTAACCGACGCCGAATGTGAACTCACCTCGCTCGAAGTGATCATTCTGAAACACAATTCCACTGCGCTGCAACTCATTACGGAAACCTGAATCTCTTTCGCGACCGGTGCTGGTATCCTCCGGGCCCATCACGGCCGCCACCCGCACATGCCCGAGTTCCACGATCAGTTCCGCCGCCGCACGGGCGCCGGCAGCATTGTCGCTCACACAGCGATCCGCCTCGATGGCGGGGATCTCGCGGTTGGCGAATACAAATGGGATTCCGTGCCGACGCAGCTGCTGGGGGATCTGCGATCCGGCACGCGCCGTCGCGAGGATCATGCCGTCGAAAACACCACGCGCCCATCGATCCGGATCGAACGGTTCCGAGGGCGAGTCGGGAATGAGGACCGGACGAAATCCCGCAGCAAGCAGTGACTCCCGGATCGGCTCCACCAATTCGGGATAGAACGGGTTGGTCAATTCTCCGCTGAGAACCCCGATCGAGCCGGTGCGCCGCGTCGACAGGGCACGTCCGGCATCGCTGGGGACGTAGCCGAGAGTCGCTGCGGCCTCCCGAACTCGCCGCTGTGTCTGCTCAGCGACGCCGGGTGTGCCGCGCAGCGCCCGTGACACGGTCGACTGGTTGACACCGGCGAGCCGCGCGACGTCATGACTGGTTACTCCCATGGAACCCCTTGCTCGGCTACGCGTGTCGACTTCACATTGGCGACCGCGTCGACAGGATACCCGGAGGACTTGACTTCGCATACGTATGCATTCATTATCGGGACATCACACAAGTGCGACATCACACAAGGAGGAGCTGTGATCAAATACCTCAAGTCGGCGACGGCGTCGGCGGATGAGAACCTGCAGCGCGCGGCAGGTGTCCGGGCAACAGTCGAAGGCGTGATCGCCGACATCAGGGAGCGGGGCGACGCCGCGGTGCGGGAGTATTCCGCGAAGTTCGATTCGTGGGAGCCTGCATCATTCCGGCTGAGCCGGGAGCAGGTCGAGGAGATCGTCGCGACGGTGCCCGCGCAAGTCATCGACGATATTCGCGAGGTGCAGCGCAACGTGCGCGACTTTGCTCAGCATCAGCTGGACTCGATCAAGGACTTCGAGGTGGAGACCGCCCCGGGCGCTTTCCTCGGCCAGAAGAGCATTCCTGTCTCTGCCGTGGGTGCCTACATTCCCGGCGGCCGCTACCCGCTACTCGCGTCAGCACATATGACTATCCTGACGGCGAAGGTCGCGGGGGTTCCGCGGGTGGCTGCAGCGACACCGCCGATCAGAGGCGAGATCCCGGCGGCGACGATCGCGGCCATGAGCCTGGCCGGAGCGGATGAGATCTACCTGCTCGGTGGCGTTCAGGCCATTGCAGCCCTTGCTCTGGGCACCGAATCCATCGGCAAGGTGGACATGATCGCCGGCCCGGGAAACGCGTATGTCGCGGAGGCGAAGCAGCAACTGTTCGGCACGATCGGTATCGACCTGTTCGCCGGCCCGACCGAGACACTGATTGTCGCCGACGATCAAGCCGACGCGTTCGTGGTTGCGGTGGATCTGCTCTCACAGGCCGAACACGGCCCCGACTCCCCGGCCGTGCTGGTCACCACATCGGAAAAGCTCGCTCGGGCCGTCTCGGCCCACATCGATGCGTTACTGCCCGGGATGTCGACCCGTGACTTCGCCGAGGCGGCCTGGCGCGACCACGGTCAGATTCTCGTCGTGGACACGCTCGACGAAGCCTATGAGGTAGCCGATTCGTTCGCCAGCGAGCACGTCCAGATCCTGACCCGTGAGCCGCGCGTCGCCCTCGGGGCAATGCGGAACTTCGGTGCGCTGTTCCTGGGAGAAGGGACCGGAGTCTCTTTCGGTGACAAGGTGATCGGCACGAACCACACCTTGCCCACCCGCGGTTCCGCGCGGTACACCGGCGGCCTGTGGGTCGGAAAGTTTCTCAAGACGATCACATACCAGCAGGTCACGTCGAAGAAGTCGAGCTCTGAACTCGGAGAGTTGCTGGGCCGCGCCGCGCGAGTGGAGTCGTTCGAAGGCCACGCCCGCTCGGGAGACGTACGTGTCGCCAAATACACCAATGCGCCGTTCGACTGGATTCCGGACGGTGCGCTCAGCGAAACCGCAGGCACACTCTAGCCGGCAAAGGAGTCATCAACTATGCCATTCGGACACCCAGAGATCACGTTCGACCTTTTCCACCAACTGTACAAGTCCTGCTCCAACTGGGGCCGATGGGGAGAAACCGACGAACGGGGCACACTCAATCACATCACCCCCGACGTGATCCGCAACGCCGCCACGCTTGTGCGCACCGGCAAGGCGATCTCGCTGCAGCTCCCGCTCGACGGCAACGGCCCGCAGACGGGCGCATTCGGCAGGGTGAACCCTGTGCATCAGATGGCCGCGACCGGAACCGACCACCTGGCCCGCACCCAGACATACAGCAACGACCCGCTCGGGTGGGGCTTTGCCGACGACAGCCTCTTCCTGTTCCTGCAGGGCGGTACGCAGTGGGATGCACTCGGGCACATCTTCCGCGACGGGGTCATGTACAACGGCTTCAGCGCGGGCGAAGTCACGTCCACAGGAGCGAAGAAGGGCGATGTCGAGAACTTCCCGACCGTAGTATCGCGGGGTATCCTCCTCGACATCCCGAAGGTGAAGGGTCGCACACACCTGGAGCCGGGCGAGGCGATCTACCCCGAAGATCTCGACGAAGCGTGCGAGAAGCACGGCGTCCAGGTACAGCGCGGCGACGTAGTGCTCATCCGCACTGGCGACATGCAGGCGCGCAAGAACCTGCCTGCGTGGGGTGGCTACTCCGCGGGCGATGCCCCGGGACTCTCGCTGACGTGCGCAACGTGGCTGCACGAGAGGGAAGTCGCCGCAATTGCCACCGACACGTGGGGCGCAGAGGTCCGGCCGAACGAGCTTCCCGAAACCTTCCAGCCCCTGCACCTGATCATGTTGGTCTCGATGGGGCTGCTAGTGGGCGAGATCTGGCAGCTCGACGATCTCGCCGCGGACTGCGCCGAAGATGGTACGTACGAATTCCTCTTCGTGGGACCGCCCCTGCGCATCCCGGGCGCCGTCGGATCACCGCTGAATCCGCAGGTGATCAAGTGACCGCACCAGAGCCTTTCCACCCCACCGACACCTCTCTCACGGGCAAACACGCGTGGGTGACCGGTGGAGGCGGTGACATCGGCCGGGCCAGCGCCCTCGCGCTGGCCCGCGCCGGAGCCCACCTACACCTGATCGGTCGCAACGCAGACCGCCTCGACCTGGCCGCAGCCGACATCGCTTCCGCCGTAGGTCGTAGCCCTGCCATTTACCCGTTCGACGTCACTGATATCGTCGCTGTCACCGAGTTGTTCCAGACCGCGACCGTGGACGTGCTGGTCAACTCCGCCGGCACGAACATCCCACAGCACCTCGACGAGGTGCGCGCCGCCGACTTCGACACCGTGTTCGGCGTGAACGTGCGGGCCGCGTTCTTCGTGACACAGCAGGCCGTGCGTGCCATGCGCAGAGACGGCCGACCGGGTTCGATCATCATGATCTCCTCGCAGATGGGACACGTCGGCGGACCGAAACGGAGCGTGTACTGCGGGTCCAAGTGGGCAGTCGAAGGCATGACCCGAGCACTCGCGCTCGAGGTTGCCTCCGATCACATCAGAGTCAACACTGTCGCCCCGACATTCGTCGAGACAGAAATGACTCGAGAGTTCCTCGAGGACGCTTCTTTCCGGCAGTTCGTCCTCGGGAGCATTCCACTGGGCACGATGGCCAAGCCCGACGATGTCGCCGCCGCCGTCGAGTTCCTCGCGAGAGACAGTTCCCGCATGATCACGGGAACCTCCATCCGCGTCGACGGAGGCTGGACCGCCCAGTAGAGCCCACCGGATACGCAGCGACCTTGACCTGGCACCCATAGCGGTGTCGAGCCCGCTGCCGGAGTTGAGTCATGGCGCTGCGGTGAGGTTCTGTGAACCCTGCCATATTCGTCATGGTCGGCCCTTCCACCTCGATTTCAATGGTACCGGTGCGGTCCCGCTCGCGATCTGACCTGAGGCCGGTCACCACCTGCGACACCGTCAGTGGTTGGCGGCATACAGACCGGGGATCGTCGTACCGGATTCGGTCCGTACGGCACCGGTATCCTCGTCGACCTGCAGTCGCCGGCCCAGCGCCGCAGGTACATCTGGGGGACGTAGTGGTGGCAGCGTGTCCGCTGGGGGTTGTTCCGGGTGATCGCTTTCGACCGGTCAACTTCGTTGTCGGTCAGCCAACGGTTCTGGGGCGGGGCACCTCGAACATGGGAACGGGGACGAACTGCGGTTTTCGGGTGGGCGGTTGATGATCGAAGCCGATTATGAGTTATAGGTGGGTGGTGCTGCCGTCTTGCTGTACCGCTTGCCATCGTGCGATCGCGTTGAAGGTGTTGGCCTGAAGTCGTGTGAGTGTCTCTGCCTCGGCTCCGTCGGCGAGGATAATTTTCGAAGTCTGCTTCTGGTCCGTTTGTCCGTCGAGGCCGGCGGTCGGCGAGGTGTGGCTCGACGGGTTCGGTTGCACGGAGCGGCATGCGGGGGAGCATCCCGTATCAGTTGGTTTGCGAGGAAGGACACGCTCGACCCCTTGGTAATGCCGATTATTGGATGTCCGACCGAGCGCTTGATCGACACAGAAATGGAGGCGGAGATTTCCGGTCCGGGGTGCGAGGCGACACGGGAATGTTAGTGAACAATTTGGCAATACGACAATCTGTGTCGGTGGATGGCGACCGTATATGTCAGTCGGGGGACTGCGCGCCCGCGTTGGCGGGGTTGGTCGGCGCGGCGCGCTCGTGGTGCACGGTCGCGCCGCAACGGTGATAGCTCCTTTTCAGGTGGCCGCAGTGGGATTTCCACCTGACCGCTGACAAGGATCGTTGAGCGCTGAGATCAGCCGCACCGAGTGTCGCCTGGATCATGGCGGATTCAGGCGAGGGTAGTCAGTGCTTCGATTCCCGAGGTAACGCTCACGCGATCGTGCCGGGATCAGTCGTCCGCGGTGGTTTACGGCAAGTTCCGTCCTGCCGGGCCACTGAACCATGCAAACGCCGCCCCGAGGCGCGATTCGATGCCCTGGGCTGCGCAATCGAGCGAAATAGTGAATCGATTTATGCATCGAGCATGGCCGGGCACGGTACGCGCGTGAGCGCAACGAGTCAGAGGGATGCGGAGATGCCGATCGATATTGTGGTGGTGGGTGCGGGGCTGGCGGGTCTGGCCGCTGCGATACATCTGCAACGTCACGGTGTGGATGTGCTCGTGTGCGAAGCCGGCGACGAGGTGGGTGGACGGATACGAACGGACCGGGTCGAAGGGTTTCGGCTCGACCGCGGTTTCCAGGTGCTGCTGCCTGCCTATCCTGAGCTTCGGCGGCAGGTCGACTTGCCGCGGCTCGGGTTGCGACCGTTCACACGTGGGGTGATCGCTATGGGTGTGGACCGGCGGTGGTGGCTGACCGGTCCCTGGCACGGTCGGGCCGCGCTCGCCGGAGCAGCGGACCTGTTCGGGCACCGCCCTGTCGACGTCGCGGCGCTGGCAGCGCTTGCTCTGAGGGACGGGCTGGGCCCGGTCGCCCTGGCACGCAGACACACCACGCGCTCTGTTGCCGAGGAATTGCCGCACTGGCATCTGTCGGCAAGGACCATCGACGACGTGCTCCGCCCCTTTCCGGCAGGTGTGTTTCTCGACCCGCTGCTGAGCACCGATGCGAGAGTGTTCCATCTGATCTGGCGATGCTTTTTACGCGGTGGTGGGGCGGTGCCTGCCGAGGGTATGCAGGCTCTGCCTCAGCAGCTGGCCGGCAACCTCGCCGATGCAACGATTCGTACGGCCGCCGAGGCGTGCGCAATCGAGGGCACCCGGGTCCGTCTGCTCGGAGGTGAAACGATCTCCGCGCGCGGTGGTCGTCGCCACAGACGGCAGCACGGCCGCGCGACTGTTGCCCGAGGTCGACCCACCGAGCTGGCACGCTGTCACCACCTTCTACTACGCCGCGCCGCGCTCACCTCTGCGCTCGCCCACGCTGCTTGTCGATGGACACAGCGACCTCTTGCTCAACACCGTCGATCTCAGCGTTGTCGCGGAGCAGTACGCGCCGCCGGGACAGAGCTTGATCGCCGCATCGGTTCCCGGTCGCGCCGATGACGCACTCGAACCGGCTGTGCGGCATCGGCTCGCCCAGCTCTACGGCACCGACACAGCTGGTTGGCGACCGATTACTCGGGCATTGCCAGTGATGCGACCGGGTCATCGACTGTGTCGAGCTGTCCGGCTGGGTTCCGGGCGCTACCAACGGTGGATACGGCGGCGTGCAACACGCCCTGCGCTACGGCATACCTCTCATCGTCGCCGGAGAGACCGCGGATAAGGCCGAAGTCGCAGCTCGGGTCGCCTACACCCACACCGGGATCGACCTCGGCACAGCCTATCCGACACCCGCCGCCATCCACTGCGCGGTCGATCGGATCCTGGCCGACCCGAGTTATCGCACCGCAGCGCACCGGCTAAGAGATCAGTTCAGAATGAGCCTTGAAGTCTACTTGCGCTGCGCCGCAACATATTTGACAATCTCTCCGTGGGTGATGCGGTGGTGGCCGATGAGCTGTGGGTCAGGTTGGAGTCGTTGATTCCGGTGCCAGAGAGACGCTTCCGCTACCCGGGCCGATATCGGTCCGATGACCGGGCCGCGCTGGAAGGCATCCTGTACGTGGTCCGCACCGGTATCGGGTGGAACCAGCTGCCGACCGGGCTGTTCGGCGTCTCGGGTGCGACCTGCTGGCGTCGGTTGAGCGAATGGTCGCAGGCGGAGGTGTGGCAGCAACTCACGCGAAGGAGTGTTGAACGAACTCCGCTCGGCCGGACGTCTCGAGCTGTCGCGGGTCCTGGTCGATGCCTCACACATCCGGGCCCTCAGGGGGGACCATGTCGGCCCGAGCCCGGCCGACCGCGGCCGGCCCGGCAGCAAGCATCACCTGATCACCGACGCCACGGGAACGCCCTTGGCGATCACGCTGACCGGCGGCAACCGCAACGACGTCACCCAGCTCATCCCGCTCGTCGATGCCCTCCCCGTGATCGGGGGCCGTCGCGGCCGCCCCTGGCGCCGACCCGCACACCTGTATGCCGATCGCGGCTATGACCACGACAAATACCGCCGCATGCTCCGGGCCCGCGGTATCACGCCGGTCATTGCCCGCCGCAGCACCGACCACGGCTCCGGATTGGGCAAACTCCGGTGGCCGGTCGAGCGCGGCTTCGCATGGCTGCACGCCTTCAAACGGTTGCGGACCCGCTACGAACGCCGCGCCGATATCCATCAAGCACTACTGAGCCTGGCCTGCTCGGTCATCTGCCTCCGCAAGCTCATTCTGAACTGATCTCTAAGCCGCGACCTCATCGCCGCAACACCACTGGACACAATCGCCGAGGCACTCGCTGACCTCACACCCAACCCCGTCCCACTGGCCGATGCCGAATAACAAGGACTCCCACCGTGGATATAGACAATATCGACGCCGCACTAGAGTCTGTTTCATAAGCTGCGGCCGGATAACCACAGGTTGATCGCGGCGACGCGGACGGTTGCCAGGTAGCGGACAGCGAGTTTGTCATAC
>NZ_JBHXMZ010000028.1:0-18299 GCF_042719915.1 Nocardia sp. NPDC058499
CCAGTTACCGGAGACCTCGCCACATCACCAACTTCTCCACCCGGACAACGGGTTCCGCCCCACAACTCGGGCGCTTATGAAACAGGCTCTAGTGGACATCGAGGCCGGTGGCAGAATCGATGCGATCGTGCTGAAGGAACGGTTGATGATGGCGGGCACAGTGGTCGATGCGAGCGGGCCGGTGGAAGGTGTCCATGTGGTACTCACTCGGCAGACAGGCGAGGCCGTCGGGACGACCAGGACCGGCGCGATCGGCGACTACCAATTGCCGCTTCCGCAGAACGGGAGATACATCATCACCGCCTTCACGAGCTCCTCGTCCACCGCACAGGCGATCACGATCTGGGGCTCGGCTCGTCATTTCGATCTCGAGCTCGGGGAGCCCTGCGCGCGAACGCCGGTGACACCGCACTCCGCCACGGTTGCCGCGCGGTGACCCGGGCCCGCGATGCCGCGCTGGCGGCAGCCACGAAACTGTTCGCGGAGCGCGGATACCGCCACGTGACCATCCGCGATATCGCACTGGCCGCGGATCTGTCGCCCGCAATGGTGATGAAAGTGGTGGGAAGCAAGGAGAAACTCTTCCACGAGGTGGCCGAGGTACAGCCGCTCGAACTCGCCGGAATTCCGGACGACGGACTCGGCCGCGCCCTGGTCCAGAACATCATCGAACGCATGCACGCAAACGCGGTGGAACCTCTCGGGCGCGCGATTATGCTGCGGCTCACCGCCCCCGATCCCGAAACGATCCAGGAAAAGTTCACCAGCGGATACTTCGATGCACTGACCGAACGGCTGGGTGGCGATGACGACGCCGGACTGCGGGCGGAGCTGGCGGTGGGTGCGCTGATGGGCCTCGCCGCCGCCCTGCGAATCTTCGAAGCGCCCCACTCCGGCGCCCATCCCGATCAGGTGCTGGAACGCTTCGGCGATATCGTCCAGAAGCTACTGGACGGAGACCACCGCAGGAGCACATCAGCGGATACGAGCATCCGGGACGACCCCGTCCCCGGCAGCCTGTGACCCCTGCCCTCACCGCAAGTCCGTAAGCCTGCCCTGCACCTCCCGCGGACGAGCTAGCGGCACTGCCGCTACCTGCCCGGTAACATCATGTAGCCGGCGGTGATGTGGCCTACGGCGTCTGCACGGTGGGCGAAGTAGGCCAGATCCTGAACCCCCACGTCTTTGCTGCGCTCGACTGGACACCACACGCACGACTGCAAATCGACGTCACCGAGGAACATCACAGCTCACCAACGTATCGTTCGGCGCGCGCCGGCGCCCCGTCGACGTCGTTCCGTCGAAGACGCTCACCAGCTGCGGGCCCACATCTTTCGACGCGCGCCGACCGAGGTCCCGATCCCGGTTATCCCGGGTCTGGGGTCAGCAGCTTCCCACCAGCCCCAGGGAATCCAGACATCCGGTGATGGCAACAATGACAATGCCTAGTCCAAATACCACCATCGCTGCTCGATCGGCGTTATCCCTGCCGTCTCCGGCCATCGGTTTCCTCTTTGTAGGCTCACATGGCAGATCGGTGTCTCTGCGTGGGAGTTCCGGGCATTCCGCCGTTGCCGTTCCGGCGGAGCGTTGGTCGCCGCATACCGGTTCCCTGAGTCCACGTGCGTGGACCGGCGAGGGACTTGCACCTTCGGTCGACGTCCGGGCGCGATCACGAGTTCCTCGTGATCGCCGGGCAAAACGGTAGGTCTCTTCGCTGAATTCGCGGAAGCGGGCGCTCTCCGGTGATGGACATCATCGGTCGGGTCGAGATGGTCTCGACGTCGTTGCACGGGTCTTGTCGTGGGTCACTTGCCGCTGTAGACGGGGAATACGCTGTGCTCGCCGTAGTCCTGGGCCTGCAGGTTACGCAGCGCATCCATATCGTCGGCGGTGATAACGAAGTCGACCTGGGCGTTGCTGCGCATATGCTCAGGGTTGGCCGTCTTCGGCAGCGACACGGTTCCCAGCTGGAGGGTGTAGCGGATGCAGAGTTGCGGAACAGTCACCCCGTACCGGTCGGCCATCGCCCGGATATCCGGGTTTTTCAGGATCTCTCCGTGTGCGATGGGCGAATACGCCTGCACGAGAATGTCTTTGCTGTCGCAGTAGGCGAGGAGCTCGGTGGGAGTGTTGCCCGCGTGGACGAGCAGCTGGTTCACCTGTGGTGCGACGGTGCAGGCCGAAAGGATATTGTCGAGGTCGCGCTGTTCGAAATTGGAGACACCGATCGAGCGGAGCTTTCCTGCCTGGTAGGCGTCCTCCAGCGCGCGCCAGGTCGCTCGGTTGCCCTCGGCGTAGTCTCCGCCCCGGAAGTTGTCCCAGGGTTGCGGACTGTGGATCAGCATCAAATCGATGTGGTCCAACCTCAGCGCGGTCAGCGAAGCGTCGATCGCGGCGGCCGCGTCGTCGTAGTCCTTGATCTCGGCCGCCACCTTGGTGGATACGAACAGTTCCTCGCGCGGTACGTCGGAGGCTCGGATACCTTCGCCTACCCCTCGCTCGTTTCCGTAGGCCTGCGCGGTATCGATATTGCGGTAGCCGATGGCGACAGCTGCGGTCACTGCGTCGGCGGCCTTGTCGTCATCGATGAACCAGGTGCCCAACCCCAGTTTTGGGATATGTACGCCGTTCGACAGGGTGTACGTCTCGTTCAGAATCAATTTCCATACTCCTTGGTCTGGTGTGTTTTCCTGGTGTAGCACGATCCCCGGGAGCCGCCGTCCGCACGGCGCCGGCGTGTCTGCTGTGGGCCCGGCCCGCCTGAGCAGTGGATCGATCTCCTCCGCGGTGAGCCCGTTGTCCATCGCCCGGTCGAGATGGAACGGGATCTGGTCGACCTGCGCGGTCGAGGCGAGTGCCACGACGGTGACGAGGCTGCGGTCGCGTGGATCGAGGCCGGGCCGGAGCGCACCAACGCTTTCTGCGGCAATCGCGAATCGAGTTCGATGCCGCGGTCAGGTCTGCCCGGTAGTCGAAGGCCGTTCGACCCAGCCAGATTCGTATGTGCACATCGCCCTCCACCACATACCTCGCTTTCTCGGCGAATGTCAGCAACGATGCGCTCCCGTCGCGGCATCGCCATCACCGAGCCGCGCCGATATCGACGCCTCCGACAGCCTTCTCTCGAGCCACTGCTGTCCGTGGTTGTCCGATCGCCGGGTCTGCAGCCCTTCCTGGAGCAGCTCGATGAATCGCTGCCGGTGCACACCGGATGTCACGAACAGTTCGCCCGAACTCGGACTGCCGAACGGCGACCAACGGATCGCGAATTCGATCACCGGAGAGGTATCCGCGCGGGCATGGTTCACGATCCGTCGTGATGTGCGGGCTGGGTTGCCGAACCGGGAGACCCAGCACAAGCACAATGCCGGGTTCCGGACGGTGCGTGCACCAGTTTCGACATTCGCGGCCAGTAGACGATCGTTTCGGCATGGATCGCTTTACCCCGAGGACGACAGCCGCAGCGCGAACAGACAATCCACGAGTGGCTCCCCGCGTAGCCGGGTCGTCACATCACCGGGCAATGCCGCCCGACACCCCGGCCCGCGCGTCCCGCCGGATCGCGGCATACAGCCCGACATTCGACTGACCGGGCACCGGTGACCTTCTTCCACGCGAGAAACGGATGAAGCACAACTATCCTCGCAACCAAGATCACGGCGTCAAAATTTGCCGATACGAACATCTCCCGCCCCGCACCGGCGCCGACATCCACCGACGGGTGACGTCACAGATCACCGGTAGCACCAAACGCGGTCGGGGGCGTGGCCGAGCCTCGATCCACCATTACCACCGTGCGCCCTTCTCGGCCACGGTTGTCACCGGCGCTTCGGTCTCTTGCGCCGGCCTCACAGCAGGGGCACGTACCTCGGTAACCCCGCGACGTTCCACGCGCCGAGCGTTCACGGCATTGCGCGGACGAAGCGATCGAGCAACCGGGCGAATTCGCTGCGCTCCGCTGCGGTCCAGCCGGTCATGGCGGTTTCGAAGGCGGCCCGGCGGCGAGCGTGGGACCGATCGAGAATGTCGCGGCCGCGCTCGGTGAGCACCAGGACCGACCGCCGGCCGTCGGCTTGATCGGCGACCCGGCGGACCAGGTCTTCCGCCACGGCGGCCGCCACCAGCTTGCTGGCCCGCGGCTGGTCCACGGCCAGAGCAGCCGCCACCACCGACACTGTGGGCGCCGGCGTCGCCTCGATCACGTCCAGGACGTCGAAGGACTGCCCGGCCGGTTCCCCCTGTCTCACGAGCGCTCGCCGGGTCTGTCGACGGCGGATCGCGACCATCGCTCGTTCTACGCGCTCGACATCGTCCACTCGCACATGTTATTACAGACATATACATGTCCTAGAACAACTACTTGTTGTTTATTATTTAAGTAATGGGAGAACCGATGAACATCCGCACTCTGATCCTCGGCGCCGCTACCCTGCTGCTCATACCGCTGGCTGCCGCCTGCGGTGAGCCTGCCGCCGCCGACCCGGCGCCAATGGAACCAGCACCGACCGACGGCAACCGGCTCATCGGCTACCAGGTCAAGCGTCTCGACCAGCTGATCGAACTGGCCTTCGACCGGATGCTTTCCGAAGCCGGGCTCTCCCGGCGCGAATGGCAAACCCTCAACGCACTCGCCGCCGGCCCGGCCGGCGACGCGGAACTGACCGACGCGCTCCGTCCGTTCTGGGAGGTCGAGAACGAAGATCCGCGAGTGGTGGCCGCCGCGCTGACCGAGCGGGGTTGGGTAAGCCGGGACATGGACGGACGGCATGTCCTCACCGAGGCCGGACGGACCGCCCGCGTGACGGCTGCCGACTCGGTGGCCCGGATCCGCGACCTCTCTTCAGCGGGCGTGAACGATCAGGAATTCACACAGATGATGGAGGTCATGGCACGCATCATCGACAACCTCGAACAGGCCACCAACTGAGCGAACGTAATGGACAGACCGCTGAGGTGACTGCGCATACGCTGAGAGTGGCTACGGCGCGGGCGTCGCCGGGTGCTCGAACGCATGAGCCGCGTACTCTGGAAGCTCCACATCACGCTGAGCGACTGGACGGAGATACGGCGGGTCAGGCGCGGTTTCGTGTGTTGCTCGACGTGGGTTGGGGTTGGTCGGCGGTCCAGGATGCGAGGATGCGCAATCTGTCGCTGGTGGGGGTGTCGGGTTCGGTGGTCCAGGTGATGAGTTGCTGGTCGGGATCGGTGGCGCAGGTGAGTGTGTCCCAGTCGAGGTGAAGTTCTCCGACGAGTGGGTGGTGCAAGGTTTTGGTGCCGACGCGGCGGGCGGCAACGTGGTGGGCTGCCCACCATCGACGGAACTGGGTGTCGTGGACCGACAGTTCGCCGACCAGGGCGGTCAGTTGTGGGTCGTCGGGGCGGTGGGCGGCTTCCATGCGGAGTTGGGCCACGCAGGTGCGGGCGACGGTTTCCCAGTCTGCGTACAGTGCTCGCATCGCGGGGTCGGTGAATACGAGCCGCAGGTAGTTGCGGTGCTTGTCCGGGACCCGGCCGAAATCGGTGATCAACGCCGCCGCCAGCGGGTTCCATGCCAGCACGTCCATGCGGCGGCCCAGGACCAGAGCCGGAGTGGAATGCAGGTCGTCGAGCAGGCGCGCCAGGGTGGGCTGGATCCGCTGCCGTATCCGCCGCCGCGGCCTGGCCACGGGGGTGCCCGCCAGTTCGCACAGGTAGCCGCGTTGGTCGTCGTCCAGGTGTAGGACGCGAGCCAATGCGTTCAGGACCGGCGCGGACGCGGTGATGCGGCCCTGCTCGATGCGGGTGTAGTAGTCGGTGCTGATCGCGGCGAGCTGGGCGACTTCTTCGCGCCGCAGACCCGGCACCCGACGCAATGCCGGGCCCTCGGGCAGGCCGACATCGCGGGGTTGCAGCGATGCGCGCTGCGCCTTCAAGAACTCTCCCAGCTCGCTGCGGCGGCTGTTGCCCTCTGCCATACCTCCAGGATCCCAGCATCGACGTGCACTGTTCAGGGGGACAGTTTTCTCCCCTGTTGGGGTCGAGGACTGGTTGCCAGCATGGACAGCGGGTACCTCGGCGTCCACCAGGGACGCAAACCGCCGCGAGCGTCGCCCGATACCGCCTCTGACCGGCGGTGAACCGCTCGCTTCACCTGTAAGGAGAGGATCATCATGGCAGACGACGACCAAGCCCGGGCCGCCTTCGACAACTTCGTCGAACTGTGGACCACCGGCACCACCGCCGGTCGGCGCGCACCGGTGCTGCGCCGCCCCGACGAGGTCGGACTCGACTACGAAGACGTCACCTTCCCGTCCGCCGACGGCGTACCGCTGGAGGGCTGGTTCATCCCCGCGGACTCCGACCGGCTCGTCATCCACAACCACTTCCTGCCCGGCAACCGCTACGGCTACCCCGGCCACCTCCCCGAATTCGGTGGCCTCGGCGGTTTCGAGGTCAACTTCCTGCCCGAGTACAAAGCGCTGCACGACGCCGGCTACAACATCTTGGCCTACGACATCCGCAACCACGGGCTCAGCGGACAGGGCAACGGCGGTATCGCCGGCATCGGGCTGCTCGAATACCGCGATGTCATCGGCTCCCTGCGCTACGCCGCCACCCGACCCGACACCCTCAGCATGAAGAAAGTTCTGCTGTCGATGTGCCTGGGTGCGGACTCCACCGCGGTCGCCTGGTCCAAACATCCCGAGGAATTCTCCGACGTCCAGGCCATGGTCATGCTGCAACCGGTCTCGGGCCCCTACATCGTCGAGGAATTCGTCAAAGCCATCGGTATGGCCGACGGCTACGACAAATTCGACAAGGCCGTCCACGAACGCACCGGGTTCCACCTCGCCGAGCAATCCCCGCTCCGGCACGTCGGCGCGGTGACGGTCCCGACCCTGGTCGCCCAGGTCCACGACGACACCATGACCCGGCCCGAAGACGTCCAATCGATCTACGACGCCCTACCGGTCCAGGAAAAAGAGCTGTACTGGATCCGCGGCACCGACCGGCGCTTCGACGGCTACAACTTCTTCGGCCTCCACCCCGAGATCCCGATCGACTGGTTCGACAAACACCTGAAATAACCCACGAATCGCGCCCCGCGTTACACGCGGGGCGCGATCTTTACAGCTACCAGTAGCACAGAGATCGGCCACCACACATGGGGCTGCTGCAGGCCCCACCGGCTTCCATCGCAACTGGATCTCCTTCGGACTCGAGCATCGGTGCGACAGGTTTGCCGGCGGCGGCGAACTCGGTGATCAATGCTTCGTAGTCGATTGTCAGCCACTGGATCGCCAGCGGTAGCGCCGTAACCAACTGCGGCAAGTCCGACGCCCAGGTGAGCACCGCACGCAGAGCGGCCAGATCATGGGTCGCCTTTCTCGCGTCCGCCTGGCTGCGTATGTTGATCACCGCACCCAGGTTGTCGTCGACGGTCAGTGCCGCAAGGCCTCTGCCGCCGACGCCGATGCGTGCGCCATGAACGGCGGCCCGGAGTTCGGCGACCTGCCGGACTGTCGACGATCAGCGCATCCTGGATTCCGTTCGCGATCCCACATCTAGAACTCGCCGCGAAAAGCACTCTCTCCGAAGCTAGCTCGAGACAGCGACCGGTTCGAGCGTTATGCCGGGGGTTTTGCCCTATCTGGGCTTCGTTGATTCCTGGCGAATCACCCACAGCCAGCATGCCACGGTCAGTGCCACCGAGCCGAGCGTCATAGGGCCAAGGCGGAATCAGCGGCGCACACCGTCGCCCATAGAACTCGCGCAACGGTCACCGGAGCCGCCCGGTGGGCACACATCTGCACCACCACCGACTTTTCCCGGCGACGGAAATGGCACATGAGACCTGGCTGACCAGCTGGGGCATCCGGTGGTAAGTCGCGGGCTCGAATCACACACCTGTCGCAGGAACTCTCGGCAGCCGACTCACGTATCGAGTTGTCACTCGATGTGAATCAGTTGCTGCTGACGGAGAGCGTGGACGTAGTGGTCAACTCCCCCTCCGGTCACATTCATCAGGCTCTGCCCTGCTGTTATTTGCAAGTCGAATAACTTGAAAATTGCATATCGGCAGGTCAGGCGTGTGGGGGTTCACGTCCAGGCGACCAGCCAGCAGCATCGATCGGTCGGTCCTTCGGCGCAGAAACCACAGTCAGCGCGTCACCGGCGCCTCAATCGTCAGAAACCGCCGATCCCGACCACGCACCGCCGCCCCGGGTTCGGTGTCCAGGTCGATTCCGTGCCCCCCGACGCGCAGGAGTGCCACCATGGGGAGAGCACACTCGGTTCGGAGGCGGTCATGACACTGACAGGTAGCGCGGCGTCCACGCGGCCCCATAATGAGGTCGATATCTCCAGTTACGAGTTCTGGGAAAAGGATTTCGACGGCCGGGAGGCGGCGTTCGCCCGGTTGCGTGCGGCCGAGGGTCTCACCTGGCATGCCCCGCCGGATTCCCTGATCTTCGCCGATCCCGATCCCGGTTTCTGGGCTGTCACCCGGTACCGGGATGTCGTGCAGGTCAGCCGGAACCCGGAGATCTTCTCCTCGGAAGACGGCACGACCCTGGGGTATATGCCGCCCGATGTCGAATACAGCACCAAATTCTTCATCGCCCTGGACGCGCCCCGGCACACCCGTTACCGGAAATTGATCAGCTCGGCGTTCACTCCGCGCCAGATCCAGCGGGTGGAAGAGCAGGTCCGCGCCAATGCCACCCGGATCGTCGACGATTTCGTCGCCGATCTGCGGACCGGCGAAACCCTCGATTTCGTCGACGCGGTATCCCGGAAACTGCCCATGCAAACAATTTCGCAGATGATCGGCCTCCCCGAGGCCGACCGCGAGGCGGTCGCGTTCGCCACCGAAGCCCTGTTCGGCACCACCGACCTCGAATACACCAGCCTCGAGGAGCGCGCCGAGTTCTTCTACAAGCAGATCGGCATCCTCCACTCCGCCGGCACCGACCTCGCCCGGCGGCGCCGTGTGGAACCGCACAACGACCTCATGACCGCGATGATCGCCGCCGAATTCGACGGGCATCGCCTCAGCAATGAGGATATCGGCGCGTTCATGGTGCTGATCTCCGCCGCCGGCAACGACACCACCAAACAGACCACCTCCCATGCCTTCAAAGCGCTCGTGCAGCATCCGACCCAAATGGACTGGCTGCGCGAGGATCTCGACGGGCGTATGAACACCGCGATCGAGGAATTCATCCGCTGGGGCAGCGTCGTGGTGCATTTCGCCCGCCGGGCGACCCGCGACACCGAGATCGCCGGTACCCCGATCGCGGCAGGTGAGAAGGTCGTGATGTTCTACAGTTCCGCCAACCGCGACGAGTCGGCGTTCGACAATCCGCACGCGTTCGACGTCGCCCGCGACCCGAACCACCACGCGGGATTCGGTGGCGGCGGCCCGCACCACTGCCTCGGCGCCTGGCTGGCCCGGATGGAATTGAAGCATCTGTTCCGGGAGCTGATCACCAAGGTTCCGCCGGTCGAACTCGGTGAACCTGAATACGGGCACAGCGCACTGATCCACGGCATCAAACGCATGCCGGTCCGGCTGGCCACCCCCTGACCCCGGTCAGCTACCAGCCCTTCCGTGCAAGGAGCCGAACTAGTTTCTATTGACAACATATCTGGGGTAATCCAGGGCGCCTGCCATCCCATCGTCTGCAGTGATCTCTGCGTTGGCCAACAACCACCACACTGCAATCGTGATGTCAAGCGGAATGAAGCGTTATCACCGTGATTTCACTGGGCGCGAAGATACGGAAAGGCGGGCCCCAGAAACCCGAGCCCCGGCTGGTATACAGCTGTGTCAGTTCGCCGTGTCGGCTCAACCCGTGCACTGTGGGTTGATCGAGGCGGACCAGGTAGTTGAACGGCCAGATCTGCCCGCCGTGCGTATGGCCGGCGATCTGGAGGTCGACACCGGCGGCCGCGGACTCGAAAACCTGCTTCGGTTGATGCGCGAGCATGAGCACCGGAAGCCCGGTATCGACTCCTGCCAGCGCATCGTCGAAGTTCGCGCCGTGACCACTCAGTTTCGCCGACTTCGCAGTAGCGTCGTCGACACCTGCCAGGACGAGGCGGTCACCGCCGCGCTCGACGACAATATGCTCGTTGTGCAGAGTTTTCCAGCCGATCGACTCCATGTAGTCGAGCCAGCCCTGCGCCTCTCCGAGGTACTCGTGATTCCCGGTGACATAGACCCGGGCGAGCCCGGCCTCCATGGTGGCGAGCGGGGCCGCCTGCCCACGTCGTAGCTCCACGGGGCCATCGGCGATATCACCGACATGGGCCACGATGTCGGGACGTAGTTCGTTCACGGCCGCAGCAACACCGAGCGACCACTTCGTCCGGTTGATCGGACCGAAATGGGTATCGGTGACGGCGACGACTCGGGTGCCGTCCAGCCCCGGGCCGAGTCGCGGCAGGGTGACGTCCACATGCTTTATCCGAGGAATTCGCATGGCCTCCCGATTGCCCCAGATCAGGAGAGCTGCGGTGACGAGAACGACCGCTGCAGCCACCGACCGTGAGCGAACCGGGTCTGCTACGCCCACGAAGGCGAGTACGAACCGCGCGATGGTGCCGATCACCGACCACGCGAAGAGCACCCACACGATCCCCAGGATGGAGTCGCCAATGATGCCTGCCCAGTCGAGATGACGGCGGCCGTGGCTCAATACCAGCGTCACAGGTAGAACCACGAGAGTTATTGCGAAGGCCGCTGTTCCCAGTGCGACCACGGGTGCCGGCCACTGAGTCCCGGACATCACGAGCGTCCACCATGGGACAGCGAAGAGGACCAGCAGCACGGCAACGATCGTCGTAGTGACCGCAAGTGCCCGCTTGGGCCGGGATGAAGTACGCGAATCCGATCGGATCGCCGTATCCGGCGACGGAGTGCTCACCACCTCGATACTAATTCAGTTCCCGAGGGGCTCCGACGATGTCAGCCGAGTCGCTCGGCCAGCCGGGGCAGCAAGGGCCGCCGGCCGGTGGTCAGCTTGTCGTGCGCGGTGGCCAGATCGAACCATTCGACCGATCCACCTCGGGGAAAGCGCGGTACTCGCCCGACCGCGGCGGCCATTCCATCTCGAATACCCCGGCACCACCTGCCCCGGATCGAGCTCGCCCTCGACCGCCCACACCATGACCTGCTTCTTGCTCCGCCCGCTGCCGTACCGCACTTCACCCAACGCAAACCACTCCCCGTCGGGAACCGGCATACCCAACTCCTCGTCGAATTCGCGGCCCGCGGCGGCGCGAGCCTCCTCGGTCGCCGGCTCGTACTCACCCTTGGGGATCGACCACGCCCCCGAATCCTTACGCGCCCACAGCGGCCCGCCCATATGCCCCAGCAGCACTTGCACCTCCGGCTCACGACGAAACAGCAGAACTCCAGCGCTGTACTTCATGGCATGCAGCTCGAGCGTCCGCCCCCGCACAGCGGGGACGGTCGGCCTGTCAATGCAGGGCTCAGGAAATTTTGCCGGTTGCCTCAGGAGATCCTTGACGTTCGCCGGGTCGGCGCCGGCGCCGGTGTCGTGGAATCGGGAGGTCGGCTCGGTGCTTTTTCGAGGGCGGATGATGCCGGAAGTCAGTCGGCCGGGGAGGCCCTCAAACGCATTATGGGGCGCTTCTGGCGGAATCGATATCGGTTACTTCCGAGCTATTGCTATGGCCGTCGCGCCGGAGGAGCGTGGGGGCATCGGTGGTGCCACCGGGGCACTGCCCTGAGCACAGAGGGAGTGGGTCGTGTACGCACGTTCTACAACCATTCAAGCGAAGCCCGCCGCAATAGACGCCGGGATCGCGCATATGCGCGACCGGGTGATGCCGGCCCTGGAGGCCATGTCCGGCTGTATCGGGATGTCGTTGCTGGTCGACCGGGCATCAGGTCGCTGCATCGCGACGACATCGTGGGAGTCCGAGGAGACGATGCGTGAGAGCGCTGATCAGGTGCATTCGCTCCGTGACCGCGCCGTCCGGCTGTTCGGTGCCGATTCGGCGCAGGTAGAGCAGTGGGAGGTCGGGGCCATGCACCGCGACCATCACATACGCGAGGGCGCGTGCGCCCAGATCACCTGGGCCGCGGCCGCCGATCTGGGCCGGTTCGACGCAGCGGTCGAGACCTACAAGTCCATGGTGGCCTCGCAACTGGAACAGATGCCGGGATTCTGCAGCACGAGCCTGCTGATCGACCGAGCCACTGGACGCGGCGTCGCATGCGAGACGTTCGACAGCTCCGAAGCGATCGAACGAAACCGCGAACAACTCGAGACCCTACGCCGCGAAGGTACCCGCAAAGCTGGCGTCGACGTGCTCGAAGTCGGCGATTTCGAGATCGCGCTCGCCCATCTGCGCGTCCCCGAGCTGGTCTGAGGGCGGACAACGCCGTGACCAACGGCTTGTTCAGTCGGCCCCGGCGAGGGTAGGGGCGCTTCCTGGTACCGCTCCGCGGCAGCAGTCGATCGGGGCCGAAGGCTCACAGGTTTTCAGCACCCAACAATCAGGCGGTGGTAACAGCAGGCTCCGGCAACACGCAATAACCACCCGAGACACCCCACGGAAATCCCGTTGGCGGGCGGATGGCTTTGCCCCTGATACTCCAGCCGCACTGATGCCGCTACTTCCGAACCGCGGGGCTCCGGACCTTATAGCCGATCTCCGCCGGACCCCTCCGGCGCGTCCGGTCCTAGCTTGGGCAGACATCGAACCGGTACGGAAATGTTCGATGTACGGATCGGCAGAATTGAGGTACAGACGATGGATTCCGTTCGGAAAATCGACAGCGACAGCGTGTACGAACCGCCCGTTCTGGTGGAGATCGGGAAGTTCACCGACGTGACTCGCGGGTCGAGCTATGTGGTGATCGAAGGCTACCCGAGCGCGTGGGGGTCGAACTACTAGTCGGTATCCGGCGGTGGCCCATGGCCGATCCGGTCGTGGGCCACCGCCACTGTGCTGGAGATTGATTATGCGTATTGGTACACAATCCTGGTTTGTTGCTGTGCCGGACAGTCCCACCGGCGATGTGATTGCGCGCCTGCGGTCCCGGGCCGACCGCGTGATCACGCACCCTTCCGGCCGGCCGTGGTTGCTGGGCAGGTGGCGCGCAGACGAACTGACGCCGGCCAGGGCCGGGAACACACTGCTGGCCGTCATCGGCCGGTCCGCCGTATCGCCGGTGGAACTCGAGGCCCACGCTCGGAAGGTGCGTGGGATCGCCGACCTGGCCGCGACGGCCCGGTCCCTGCCCGGTAGCTACCACTTGGTGGCGTCCCTGGGCGGCACCTGCTACCTGCGCGGCACGGCCTCCGGCTCGCGCCGCTGCTACTACACCACGGTCGACGGAGTGACAATCGGCGCAGACCGTGCGCGCACCTTGGCCTGGTTGATCGACGCCGAGGTGGATATCCGCCGGCTGGCGGCTCATCTCGCCTACCCCGTCCTGCCCTATCCGCTGAGCGGGCGTGCGATGTTTTGCGGAGTGCACGCCGTCGCGGCCGAAGCGGCCGTGGTGCTCGACCGCGACGGCGGCCACCGGACGCCGCGATGGTGGCGCCCCCCGCCCGTGCACCGGACCCTCGATGAGGGAGCCGCAGCGCTGCGGGCCGCGCTCCACGACGCGGTGGCACTGCGGGTCCGTCCGGGCGAGGTCGTGGGTGCTGACCTTTCCGGCGGCATGGATTCGACGTCGATATGTTTTCTGGCGGCGCGGGCGGGGGGCCGGCTGGCCACCGCCACACTGAATTGGTCGGCTCCGGGCAACGAAGACCGCGCCTACGCCGACCATGCCGCCGACCATCTCCCCGGGATCGAACGACTGGCGGTCCCCGCCGCGACACTGCCCGGGCTGCTCGCCGGGCTCCGCAATCGCCACGACCCGGCGGACGAACCCATGGGCGTCGTCCGGGATCGGGCGCAGCAACGAGCGATCGCCGAACGTATGGTCGCGCAGGGGGCGTCGTGCCGGCTGACCGGCCACGGTGGCGACTACCTGGTACTGCCGCACGTCCTGTACGTGCATGGATTACTGCGCCGCCGCCCCCTGGTTGCCCTGCGGCACCTCGGAGGATTGCGGGCGCGTGGGCGCTGGAGCCTGGGCGAGAGTATTCACCTGCTGCGCGACAGCAGCACTTACTCCGACTGGCTGACCGCAGCAGGCGGCCGGCTGCGCGATGCCGGAACATCACCTGCGTTCCCGTCGACACCAGGAGAATGGGGCGAGCGGTTCCGCCTTCCCACCTGGGTCGGCGACGATGCCGCGACCACGGTCGGCGAACTCGTGCGCTCCGCCGCGACCGGGGCGCAACCTCTGGCGGACGAACGCGGGAAACATGCCTGGATACACCAAATTCAGGAAGCCGGCCGGGGCGCCAGAATCCTCGCCCACGTCGCGGGACCGACCGGCCTCGAGACCGACAGTCCGTTCTGCGACGACGCGGTGGTCGACGCCTGCCTGAGCGCGCAGCCCGAACATTCGCGTGACCCGTGGTCGTACAAACCCCTGCTCGCCAAGGCCATGGAGGGGATCATTCCCCCGCGAATCGCCAACCGCCGCACCAAGGATCACTGCACCGAGGAATGGTTCACCGGTCTGCGGGGCCATCGGCGCGACCTCATGGACTGGGCCGAGGATTCCCGCCTGGTCGCCGCAGGGATCGTCGACGCCGCCGAACTGCGCCGCGCGGTGGCGAGCCCGACCGTCCTCACCGGCGGTTTCACCCAATTGGACAACACCTTGGGCGCCGAGGAATGGCTGCGCGATCTGGCCGCCCACCCGGTCCCCGCCTACCTGACCCGCACCGACCATTGAGGAGAAGCACGCAATGCACCGACTCCGCACCGACGTGAGCATATGCCCCACCGACGACGGCACGATCCTGCTGGACGAACGACACGGCCGATACTGGCAACTCAACGCGACCGGCGCCGAAATCCTGGTCGCAATCCTGGACGGCGCGACCCCGGACGACGTCGTGCGCAGGCTGGTCGATACCCGGCCGGTCGATCGGCAGCGCGCGGCGGCCGACATCACCGACCTCCTGACCCGGCTCACCCGAGCTGATCTCGTAACCTCATGAGCCACAATCAGATCCTCGCCCGCCCCGCCCGGCCTCCACTACACCAGCGCCTCGGGCCGTACACAGCCGTCGCCCTGGCGCGAATGCTGGTGCGACTACCGCCTCGACGTCTCCGCGCCGCGCTGACCGTCGTGCGCCGAGGCGCCGCACCTGCCGACTACGACCGGACCATGCGGGCACGCCAGGACGTAATCGCGGTCAGCACAAGGTGTTCTGGCCAGTACTGCCTCCAACGGTCCGTTGCCACCGCTCTGCTGTGCCGCCTCCACGGCAGCTGGCCGACCTGGAAGACGGGTGTGCGCACCTCGCCCACCGCGGCGCACGCCTGGGTCGAGGCGGACGGACGGCCCGTCGGTGAACCGCGCGACACCGCCGACTATCGGACCATCCTCAACGTAGCTCCAGATCCTCGCGGGGCGTGATCGGTCCCCCGCCCGGTCATCGCCTGGCGTCGAATCGTCGGCTCTATCTGTCGGGCGCAGATATACTCGCGCGCAGAAAGTTTCGAGCGCGGGGACGAGGGCGGACAGATGGCGCGGGTCGGCGATACCATCGCGGGCCGCTACACCCTGCGCGAATTGTTCACTCTCGGCGGGGAGGGGATGGTGTGGCGGGCGCGTGACGAGCAACTCGGCAGGGAAGTCGTACTGAAATGCCCGCACGGTGGCGACAGTGTTCCGCAGCTACGGACGGCGGCGCGGAACGCGGCCTGTCTACGCCACCCCAATATCGTCGGAGTACACGATATTTTCGTCGACGCCGGAATACCTTGGCTGGTAACGGAATACGTCCCGGGACGGTCACTGGCCGAGCTCGCGCGCGCGGCACCCGAACTGGCGCGGGCGCGGGCCGTCGCGGTGGGCGAACAGATCGCCGGTGCGCTGGCACACTCCCACGAACATGGGATTCTGCACTGCGATATCTCCCCGGAGAACATCATCGTCACCGACTCCGGCGAGGCCCGGCTGACGGATTTCGGCAGCTCGGTAGACCTACGCAGCGCGAACACCGGCGAGACACCCGCCCTCGATTCCCCGCCGGGCAAATGGCGATATCATGCGCCGGAACTCGCCCGCGGCGCGCCGGTGAGCCCGAAATCGGATGTGTACGCCCTCGGCGCGTCCCTCCTTGCGGTCGCCGAAAGCCGGCGCACAGCCGGACGCCGGGAGTTGCTGCTGGCCCAGCTGACGGCAGTGGATCCGAATCACCGGCCCTCGGCCGCGGTAGCGGCTACTCGTTTCGCCGAACTCGAACAGAATCCGCGCGACCCAAACCCTGCCGTGCTGCGCCGGACGGTGATCGCGGCGGCCCAACTGGTTGCGCTCGCGGTGCTCGTGGTGGCCGCGGTGGCCGTCCCGCCACCATTACCAGCGGACCTCATGGGTAACCCACGGACGGCCGACCCGTGCGCGCTGCTGGATCCGGCAGTGCTGGACCACTACGGCCGGATCGATCTGGACACCGACGGCGGAAATTTCGACACCTGCGATATGCGGGTTCGGCTGTGGGGTGGCGACGAGCATCCGGATATCGGACGGGTCCGGTTGCGGTTGTCGGTGGCCGCGCCGGAACCGACGTCACAGGTAGCGGTGTCGCGCATCGGCAATATCAGCGTCGTATCCGAGCCGGCGGGCAGCGCACGGTGTGTGCGATCCCTCGCGTTGGCCGGTGGGGGCACCGTGGAGATCGTCGGTGAACGCACGGCGGCGTCCGGACCGGACCCGTGCACGCTGGCCGATACCACCGCGACCCGCGCTCGCGAACTGCTCCGGCAGGGCCCGATTCCACGGCGGTCGGGCCCTTTCCCCGCGGATTCGCTGGCTCACCACGATGCGTGCGCCCAACTGGACCCGGTGACACTCGGCCGGGTGGCCGGTATCGACGCCCTGCATCCGGTGGCCGGGTGGGCCGGTTGGTCCTGCCGCTGGAACAGCACCATCGACGGCCATGTGACGGTGCGCTACGACCGGGACGCACCCAAAACGGCCGCCTCCGGCCGGCCGCTCACCCTCACCGGGCTGGCGGCTTTCCGCCGCGAGGGGGTGAAAACGCGCGACGACTGCACCGTGCAGATCGAGTACCGCCATTTCCGGGGCCCGTCCGATATCGACAGGGTGGAGGTCGTGGTGGTCTCCTTCACTGGTTCGCAACCGCCGCAGCAGCGATGCGCGACGGCGACCGAACTCGCCACCGAGGTCGCGGCGAATCTGACGCGATGACCGTGCCCGGACCGGTCCGCCTTATCGCATGCCACGCTCGCAACCCGGACCGAACCGCGAGCAGAGGACTGTGGTGACGCAGAAACAGAGCAGGGCCATCGGCCAGGGTGTGTACGCATTGTCCGCCGCGCGGCGCGGCCTGGCCGCCGGGCAGACCGGCACCGCACCGGGCACGATCTCGGTACTGTCGACCACCGGCGGCGTGCACGGAATTCCGCGCGAGGGCAACCTCATCGAATTCGGCCGCAATATCGAGCAGGTCCATGTCGGCATCGGGCAGGACGATCTGCGTATCAGCCGAGTGCACGGAACCCTGAGCTATCGCAGCGACTGCTGGCAGCTCGGCAACGCCGGTCGCGTACCGCTGCGCCTGCCCGAGTCCAGGATGTTGTTCGAAGGGGAAGAGCCGCTACCGCTGCCGCCTGGTTACACGCCCGTGTTCCTGCGCGGATCACATCATCGTGAGTATCTGCTGGAGATCTATGTGACCGGCGACGACGAGGCTCGACGGGCACCCCGGCACGAGTACCTCACCGACCGGCCGCCACCGTGGCCGCTGGAGCCGGACGAAAAACTGGCGTTGGTGGCTCTGGGGCAGGCGTATCTGTATCACGAGCGCTGGCCGCAGCCGTGGACCTGGAACGACACCGCGGGCCTGCTGGCGGCACTGCAGCCGCAGGCAGGCTGGACCGGGCGCCGGGTGGCGGAACTGGCCGGCCGGGTCCGTTCGCGGATGTCGGACGAGAAGTACGCACGGTCCTGCGGTCGCGAACCGGTGCCGGGGCTCACCCGGGACCAGCTCTGCGAACCCATCGGAAATATGCTCAACCACAACCTGCTCCAGGAACTGACCCGCTCGGCCACCCTGGTGCCACGTGACCTCGACCTCCTCGACTAGAGCCTGTTTCATAAGCGCCCGAGTTGTGGGGCGGAACCCGTTGTCCGGGTGGAGAAGTTGGTGATGTGGCGAGGTCTCCGGTAACTGGTT
>NZ_JBHXMZ010000029.1:0-14505 GCF_042719915.1 Nocardia sp. NPDC058499
TGTTGTGGGCATTGCTGCGAGACGGCCGCGAATTCAGCATGGCAAACCCCATCCCGGTTGCTGCTGCGGCTTGACATGGTCATTGAGAGTCCTTCTAGGACGTGCGGGTAGCGGCGGATCGCTGATCCGATTCGAAGACGAGTCGGGTGGTGCCGCTTGTGACTTTGGCGAACGAGCCGTCGGGGCGGGCGATCTCGCCGATAACGCCGCTCGGTAGCGTCACTTCGATCTCGCAGAGCACGCCGTCTTCCGCCCTCCAAGCGACCCGGACGGGGCCGAACGGGGTGTCCACCGACCCGTTCGCATGTGTGAGGCCTCCACCGATTACCGGGGCGATGCTCACGCTGCGGTAGCCCGGCGCGGTAGCACTGATGCCGAGGATCCCGGAGCTCAACCACTCGACCACGGAGCCGAGCGCGTAGTGATTCGAGGAACCCTCTCGGAGGCCGTCCGGGCCGGGCTCCGACCAGTGTTCCAGGATCGTGGTCGCTCCATCGGCGACCATGCCGAGCCATGAGGGCGCGGAGGTCTGCAGTAGGAGCCGATAGGCGACGTCAGCGTGGCCGAATCGGGTGAGGACGGGAAGGAGCATCGGGGTGCTCAGGAACCCGGTGGCAAGATGGTCTCCCGCCTGCTCGATGAGTGCGACGAGACGCTCGACGGCGGGGAGTCGGTCGTCCTTGGGTAGGAGGTCGAATCCCAGGGCGCGAACGTAGTCGTCCTGCAAGCCGGTGCCGATCTGGCCATCCGCTCTGATGGCTGCCGCCCGCCATTCGGTGACGGCGTCACGCGACATCGCCGCATAGCGGACCGCATCGTGCTCCCGACCGAGGACACGGGCGATCTCCGCGAGCCGACGAGCACTGTGCGCGAAGTAGGCCAACCCGATGTTCAGACGGTTCTCGGTGTTGTCGCGCATCAGGCCGGTCATGGTGTCCTCGCCCGGCCGAATCCACTCGCCCCAGATGAAGCCTTCCCGGGCGCCACCCTTCTCGAGGTATGCGAGCCACCGCTGCATGGACTCGTACTGGGCTTCGAGGACCGCCTCGTCGGCGTAGGACTCGTAGAGAGTCCACGGCAGCAGTACTGTGGCGTCCCCCCAGCCGACAGAACTCGCGACCTGGTCATCCTTCTCGGTGGGGCCGCGGCTGAAGACCGAATACTCCGCCGGTGCGATCATCGGCACTCGGCCGTCCGGAAGTTGCTCGATCGCCACTGATGCGAGGTAGCGGCGCAGGAAGGTCTGCACGTCCGCGAGACGGCTGGCGGCGGGAGCGAAGAGCATCGCATCGCCGGTGAAACCACCTCGTTCGCGCGTCGGGCAATCGGTCGGCACGTCGGTGAAGTTGGACCGCAGGCTCCAATAGGCATTCCTCCAGAGCCGGTTGATGAGTTCGTTCGAGCACTGAAACGACCCCGTCGGCGCTTCGATGGAAGAAAGCACGACGCCGACGATGTCGGAGGATCGAAGTACGTCGAGACCGTGCACCTGCACATATCGGAAGCCGTGGATCGTGCACCACGGCTGTACCCATCGTGACGTGCCATCCAGGATGAACTCGTCGCGCTGGAACCGTTGCGGCCGCTTCGGGTCTGCGGCCCCTTCTCGGTCGAGGTGTGCCCAGTCCAGATTTCCCTGGCTATCGAGGTCCTCGGCATGTTGAAGCGACACGAGGGTTCCCCGTGCGCCCGCGACCCGGATCCGCACGACGCCCGCGAAGTTCTGCCCGAAGTCGACAATGTGCGACCCATCGTCGCGTCGGGAAACGGAGACCGCAGGCAGCTCTTCGACCGAGCGGACGCGCGGCGTCGACTCAGCCGCCAGCCTTCGGTTGTGGCGTTGAGCAATGCCCACCGGCCGACGAGCGGGTGCGGGGCTGGCCCGCTCCGATGGTGACGCCAGGCGCAGGTCGACAGTCTCACCGAACTTCGGGTCCGCGGCGAGGATCGGCCCCTCCACCGCCGTCCAAGAGGCATCCGACCCGACCCAGATACGCTCGCCGTCAGCGGTCTCGAACAGAACCTGCACCAGAGCCGCCAGTTGGTCCCCGTAGACATCGCGGCGATTGTGCATGCCGAGCGCGCCGCGGTACCGGCCGTCAGCGACGATCACTGTCAGTTCGACCGTCCGCGACTGGACGAACTCGTCGAGGAGATAAGCCTGATACTCGACTTCGCGGTCGAACGGAGTGAAGCGTGGTACGAGGGCCGAACCAGTGAGGTCTGTCCCCTCAACGAGCAGCCGGTACCACCCGAGCGCGCTGACGTAAGCGCGAGCGCGGACAACGCCCGACGGCACGACCAGTCGCTCCTGAAGGTAGATGGGCCGATGCGCCTCCGCATGCTCGTCAGCGATCCACTCAGCGCGCCAGTCCGACGTATCGAGCAACCCCGTCTCGAACGTGGCCCACGCACTCCAGGAACCGCTCAGCTCGTCGTCGATTCGCGATCGAACGCGCCACCGATACAACGACGCGGATTCGAGAGCGTCACCGTCGTAACGGGCTCGTCGAGATGCCTGTCCACCGGGAACCTCATGCGCCCAGACCACAATCGGCCGGCTTCGCCCAGACACCTTCTCGACGACAACTTCGAAGGCCCGGGCGACTCCCACTCCTTCGACTCGCCATGAGAAGACCGGACGCGAATCGTCGATTGTCAGCGGAGAGTCCTGGGCGCACACGCGCAGCCCCACAGGAATGACGCCGGGGTGGTCGCCGATGGTCGCGAGCTTTGGCATGGAAACTCCGTTGTCGAGAGCGGGCGGCCACTAAACTAGCACGAGCAAGTATTGTTGTTCGGAAATCCGTCACGTAGCGCTCAGTTCGGGACCGATGCGCCCAGCCTGCCCCGCTCAGCGGTCGCGAACCCGTGGCCGCAAGCGCCCGCGAGCACAGAGGCTGAACGTGTCCAGGCGCAACCTGGCACACGCCACGAGTCACCTCGCGACGTTTTGAACCACCTCGATCGCCGATGAGACCAGCTCGATGCCGTCTACGGTTCGCGCCCGGCAACCATCGATAATGTGACCGAACCGCCCCGAAAGAAGGCCGACCTCGGCATCAGAGTTGTCTTCGTCCAGATCCGGAGGCGCGCGTCCTGAAATATCGAACGCCGGTGACCAGCAGTCTGCAGCAGTGCCGCGATCGGCATCCGCTTCTCACTGAACGGGAAGGGGTGTGGCGTCCACCACTCCAGAACCTTAACGTCGAAAGGGAGTTGTCCGGAACCTCCGGCCCCAGCACAGCACGCCCACACCAAGTGATGTCGTATTCGTGCTCCAGGTAGATCACTATAACGAGCTAGCCCGGCGCTTGGCCCGGATGCCCCCGCACCGCCCGAGGGCGCGTTGTCACCAGCATCACCAGCCGGTGCGACACATCCGCACTCAGCGCCCCGTCCGTGAGCGCCTTGATATCCCATATCAAAGCAGAAGGGAAGAGCCATGACCGCAACACTGCCTCGCCCGAGGAGGAGGCATCCACTCAGCCCTGCGACACCCATCGGGTGGTCGCAGACCTCTACTCACCAGGCGGAGGATGCCGCGCTTTTCGCCGGCCCGTCGGCCATGGCCGACGATGTTGGTCTACCACTTTCCTCGACCGAGGAGTAGCCGGCTGTTTCCTGGGGCATAACCGCAAACCGGTCGCGACGCTGGCGGATTTCGCCACGACCACATTTGCGTGGACACGTAGACCAAACGCGAGTGCTCTGGGGCAACTCGTGCAAAGTTACACCTCGGTTTCCCCGATCGTTCGTTCCCGACGGAACGAACGTTCTCACTTCACCTGCCCGAAATCTAACGTTCCATGATACAGGACGCGCAACTCTCATTGGAACAAGGCGTACGGCAGTAACGAAGTAGATCACCACAGATACTTCCGGCTACGGGTTCGGAAGGGCATATCTATGCCTGCAGGACGAAGTTTCGAGATGAGGGTCAACAAATGAAAGCAAATGTTCTGGACAGCGCCCATTCCGCAGCGTTGCGTCATATTAGGCGTCGCCGTGGAATTGCCGTGGCGTTCGCCGTGTCCGCATCTCTGGCGGGAACTGTTACAGCACACGCCGATACGTTTGTTCCACTACCCGAAGGCCGGGAAGTGGCCCCTGGGGCATCGATCAGCCGCACGGCCGAACACGCTGTTGTATCCCCCTCAATGGCTGCCAACGGGGCAGGCCGCGTGGTCTGGGTGTCCGGCACCGTCACCGCTGATGTTGTCCACACGCCCACAGCGGAAGGCCCCGGCCCGTACTCTAGCCCCGAGAACTGGCCCGGCACGAACAATTCGTCCACCCACGGCGCTTCTCAAGTGAATACCGGTTATATCGTCGGCTGCCAGGTCAGCATCGGCGATAACGCTGTTACCGCAGGGCTTTCCGGCAATGTCAGCACCAGCGGTGGCGGCTTGGGAGGATCCGCGGGGATCCAGCTCGGTCCGGGTGAGGTGAAATTTGTACAAGTTGGCTTCAAAGACATTTTCCAGCCCGGCGTATACACGATCGGCTACCGGGATTTCGAGATGGAAATCCAGGGCTGCGGCGGATACGCACAGGCCAGGGCGTACACGGTCGTAGAGATCATCGGCGAACATTATTCAAAGACCACCCTTTACGGTGCCCCTTTCAGTATCGGCTGACCGGGCTGATTACCCCGACAGCTCATCCCAACACATTGCGAAACCGGAGAGGCTTTCGAAAATGTTCGATCTCAAGAAACTGGCCTGCACCATGATTGCTACGGCAACGGCCGGACTGCTGAGCGGCGGCGGAGTCGCCTCCGCTGATACCTTTGTTCCGCTCCCAGGGGGATCAGTCACCGAGACGCTCGGTGACGGTACTTCGGTCACCGTGCGAATCGTCGGTGAATCCGCCACTATCGGGCCGTCCATGGGCTCCACACCGCTACACAGAAACGCGTGGGTCTCCGGGAGTGCCCAATTCGAGCTGTCGGCGCCGGCCCGATCGACCGTCCAACCCGGCTATGTCGTCGGTTGTCAGGTCAACATAGGCGGCGGCGGCGCCAACGCAGGCGGGGACTACAGCTCAGACTGGGCGGGCCAAAACCCCTCGGCCGGAGGCAGCCTCGGCGGCGATCTGAGTCTCGGCCCTGGCCAGGCCAAGAAATTCTACCTGCTCGATCGCGAAAGCCCCGACGCCTTCGGCGCCGAAACGCACCTGCCCTCCAATTCGAACACGGGCACCACCGGTAGCGTGACCTGGCGTAACAGCACCATCGGGCTTGCCGGCTGTGCGGGTTACGCCCAGGCACGGGTGTTCACCGAGGTCCAGGTGGAGACCGACGGCGCCAAAGAGATCGTCACCGTGTGGGGGCAACCTTTCAGCCTCGGCTGAAATCGGTTTACGGGATCCCCGCGCTGTCACAGACCAGGGACCCGGGATACGGGGCCGACGGTCGAGGGCTCGCGATTTATCCGACGCGGCTGTGTATCAGCGTCGAGTTCCGTGATCAACTTGCCCTGCTCGCGTCCCGACCGAGGGCGTATGAGCGTCCGTGCGCCGAGGCCAACTCATTAAGAGTTCGGGTCGGTGGAATGTCAATGACGGATGCTCGGCCGATTGCGCGTCGGATGGGGCGCGCCTCATCACGCCCCATCCGACGGCGCAGCGGCGTCATTGCCCGAGTGCTGCCTCGACACCCGGTTCGGGCCGGGAATAAGCCGCGGTGGGTCCAGGGAGTGGTCCGGTCTGGCCAGCGCTCCGGCCCGGCGGCTCATCTCCGCTACGCGCTGACTGTGCCGCCGATCGTCGGCTGCCCGGTGGATCAGACCGGGCAGGATCTGTTGTTCGAGCTCGGCGTTGGCCGCGTGGGTGGCGACATCGATAGCGGCAATCGTGTGTTCCAGTTTGTCGTCGGGAATGGTTCCAGAAAGTTGGAAACGGTTGGGGCTGCTGAACTCGATGAGTAGATCGCGCCGGCCGGTGTCGTCGAGGTGTACACGGAAGATCCGGCTCCAGGTGCCGGTGGGGTCTCTGCCGATCAGGACGACCTGGAGCCGTGTGGTCCCGGTGTTTCGTAGCGGAGTGACCGCGGGGATGCCGACGCGGGCGATCGGTTGCCAGTGGTGGCTCATGCGATGATCTCGGATCGCTCGGTGGTCAGCGCCGGGAGGAGTACGGCTCCCACGCAATGGACGAAGTCGCGGGCCGCTACCCGGCCTTCGCTGATCGACCAGGACGCGCTGGTGACCAAACTGAAGAAGGCATCTGTCAACCATGCCGGTGTCAGCGTCAGCACGAACTCACCCTGCTGCTGCCCCCGGCGGAAGAATGTGGTCAGATCGGTATCGATTTCCGCCCACCGCGAATACGATCCATCCGCTGAGACCTCGCCACCCTGCTGGTAGAGCAGCGCCAGATACGGCGCCACCGACTCGCATTCCTCGATCAGGCGGATCACAGCGACCGGCGCCGGTCCCGATGCCAGATCTGCCATGGCCACGGCTGCTTGCATTTTTTCTGCGGCGACCTGCTCGAGTACGACCAGCAGCGTTTCGCGACCGGGGAAGTAACGGTGCAGTGTCGCCCGGCTCACGCCCGCGGATTTGGCGATGTCGTCCATCCGGGCGTTCGGCTGACGCGCGAGCAGTTGTGCGCTCGCATCCAGGATCCGTGCCCTTTGATCTTCTGCCATAGTAATAAAATGTATCAGATGAGACGTGTACGTCTCATGCTCGCGACCGTGCAGCTGTACGTCTCGGGGCGAGTGCCACCACCTGGGCAGCGACGGCGCCCGGGTCCACCGAATCACGAGTAGGTTCCGGGCGATGCAATACCTCTGCCAGCATCGCTGAGACTGTGTCGAAGCCGCCAAGGATATGCTCGGCGTCGCGTCGCCACTCCTGCCGTCTCTCGGCGCGGCTTCGGCTTCGGCTTCGGGCTTGTGACGTGGCCAGCGTCCCCGAGCCGCTGACGTGGTTGTATCCGGTGACCGGTGGTCTCGTTATCGCGGTGATCGCCTACGCCTGGGTCACGCTGGCCGGCCCACCTTGCAAGCATGTCGCTTCACTGGCCTGGCTGTATGCGGGGCTTCTGGTGGTGTTCTTCGCGGGCAGCGTCGCCGGGAACGTCCTCGTCATCACCCGGCCGCCGACACCGATGAAACCCTCGAAATCGTGATGGTTGCCTGGCTTCCCCCGCTGTGCCTGCTGGGCTGCCTGTTCAACCGAGCCATGCCCGCCCCTAGGACCCGCCCGGGCCAGGCACTCGCTCCGTGTGGAGCGGGCAGCGCGCCCACGACGCCTTCATCGCCGACTTCAAGAAAATCCCTCCCGTCTCTGCGGGGCCGCATCATGCCCCGCCGTGCCGATCCACCGGCAACCGCGTAGAACGCCAACACCACAACCGCCCTCGCCGCCGCGAATGCCAACTTAGCGTCACGACGACGGGGCGCAATCAGCCCCCGGTCCTCACCCGGATCCGCACCCTGCGGCTCACCGACGGTGTGGCTGACTACTCACCAGAACCGCGCCGACCCTCGGCAACACGATCCGGCCATCGGCCAAGGCACGACGTATCCCGTCCACACACACCACCTCCAGAACTGTGCTCAATTCGAGTCCCGAGAAAGTGCAGTCAACAGGACGAGTGCGCGAACATCCCGATCGCCGGTGGGGTTATTCGTAGTGGTCGTCGTCGTTGTGGCCGCCGAGGTAGGCGACCGCACTGAGGGATTGCAGACACTCGGGTCCGTGGCCGCCGTGTGCGGTGCGCACGAATATCGCTTCACCGAGTGAGTCGAACCCGGCTTCGCTTTCGCAGTCGCGGTGGCGGGTGGTCCACAGGTCACGGTCCGGGCCCGAACGCCACCGAACTCGCCCGCTCACCGCGGCTGAACGAAACTGACGGTGCCCCAGCCGGTGCGTTCCTCCCACGACTGCAAATAGTCCGGGGCAAATACCGGTGCTCCGGGCAATTCCGGGGTGTCGAATGCCGCGGCCAGCGCGGTCAGATTCTCGGCCACGACCCGCCGGTGATACAGCAGGTCGGTCTCGATTTCCTCGGCGCGCTGCTGGGACTGCAGTCCCCGCCGCTGATGCCAGGTCCCGAGAGGGGCGAGGAAATTCAGGGCCATCACGGCGGCCACGGAGCGCGCCACCTCGGCTGCGGCGGGGTCGGTGGCCGATTCGGCGGCAATCAGCGCCGCGGTCACGGCCAGGCGCACGCCGGTGGTGTGGGCCAGATCGACCCGCGCTGAGTCCGGGCCCATCGCGTCCCCGTCGGGCTCATATTCCTTGGGCTCGATGCCGGTCGCGAGGTAGAGGTCGGTGGCGAGGAGGTCTTCGCGGTGCACGATCATATCGAGCCACCACGGCAATTCCGATGGTGTGCCGTCCAGCGTCAGGGTGCACAGCGTCTTGGCCGCCCGCCCGGCCGTGACTTGCAGTGCGCGGGTGTCGCCTTCGGCGGTTTTGCCGTTCGCGGCATCGGAGATCCAGTCCGGCAGGTAGTTGCAGCGCAGGATCCCGTGGGCGGCCAGCCGTTCGCGGCAGATCAGCAGTGTGTCTTGCGCGACGGTGGTGAGCAGCGGTTTGACCACCATCAGCCACAGCAACAGCGGGGGTCGAGTCTGGGGCCCGGCGGCGATCTCGCGCACCATCCGGCCCAGCACACTGCACGCGAATGTGGCGGCGGTGGCAGTGACGATATCGCGATGCAGGGCGTCGCTGTCGCCGTGGGGACGTTGACCGGTGAAGTTGATCGTGCCCGCCGCCCCGGCGCCGGCACTGCGGATGATTCCGACCCCGAGGTCGAGGCGGCCGTGGTCGAGTTTCTCGATCGTGCGGTGGAACCGCCGGTGCACCGGGACCTCGGAAACGAAGTCCCCGTTCTCGTCGAATCCGCCCCAGTCGCCACACAACAGGGCACCATCCGGGACGAACAGGCCGTCGAGTTTGATCAACGCATGCGGCATAGCCGACCCGAGCTTCGGGGGAAGCGTGTGGATCTCGACGCCCTCGGCCAGACCGCCGTCCACGGTCCGCAACCGTGCCAGAAACGCCGGCACTCCCTTGTCCTGGTCGTTCTCGATCAACCGGGAGGTGAATACGACGATGTTCGCGATCATCTCGTCGGCGAGGTTGGGCATCGCCTTCACCGCCTCGATCCCGGCGCTGTAGAGCCGGTATCCGCCCGCCGCAGCATCACGGACCGCGATCGTCTTCTGGTTGGTGCCGTTGGTGCCGCCGAGCTCGGTCAGCGCGAACACCCCCACGCTCTCGCCGGTATCCAGCTCGGCCAGGCACTGCTCCTGATAGGCGTGCCCCGTTCCCAGCGCCAGGATCGCCCCGATGGTGAGCGCGAAATGACCGGTCATCACCGTGAACAGGTGGGGCGCAGCGATCGCCGCACTGTCACAGAGGGCGCCTCGCAAAGGGACGTCCTGCGCGATTTTCCGGGCCGGGAGCCCGACTTCCTCGAGCATCATCGGCAACAGCACCGGCGCGATACCGCTCTCCTGCGCGTAGGTCACATCACCTTCAGGCGGTATATCCACCAGCCGCAGAATGGTATCCATCGCCGTGCGGTGAATATCGAGATGTGTGCCGTAGAGCGCCTCCCGCAGCGCGGCGACACTCGGGTCGTCACCGCGGTATCCGATCGGGGTGATGAGGGTGGTCGTGGTAGTGGTCATGTGTCACTCGCTTCCGTAGTGCGGAATCCAAGGGGGCAACAGGGGTGCGACGGCTTGGACCGGCACACCCCGGGATGTCATCGGTGGGCCGGCGCCGGCGGGACGATCAGGAGTGGTGTGGGTGGGAATGTGACGGGCACGGCCGCGGGGGCGCGGTGAAACGGACCGGTTCGCCACGACACCTCGTCCGCCGCAACAGTGAGCTCGGCCTCGGGGAAGGCATCGAAAAAGTGCGCGATGGCCTCGATCGTGATCTGCTTCGACATTTCCCGCGCCATATCCGGGCAGGCATGCGGACCGCTGCCGTAGGCCAGGTGCGCGCGATTGTCGGTCCACCCCTGGGCACCGACGATCGCGGGGTCGGTATTGCAGGCGGCCATGCTCACCAGCACCGGCTGATCCGCCGGCAGCCACACCCGATCAACCAGAACCGGCTGACGCGGATAAGAGTTGCAGAGATTGGCCATCGGCGGGTCGCTGGCCAGGGTTTCTTCGACCGCATCGCGCACTGGGGGCGTGAACTCGGTGTTGTCGTGGCGGTAGCGGGGATCGGTCAGCATCCGCCGCATCGTGTTCGCGATCAGGTTGCGCACCGGCTCGATCCCCGCGGAATAGATCGTGACCAGCTGATGCATCCGCTGCTCATCGGACAGATTCGGGCACCGGTGCACCAGCCAGGACGCGATATCGGTGGCGGGGGTGCGGCGTTTGAGCTCGATCAACTCGAACAGCGCTGCCGCCACCTCGGCGTTCACGTGCTCGGTGTCGACGCCCTCGAACATGGCCGCGATCGCCACACGCAACCGTTCACCGATGCCGGGCGTGCAGCCGACGGTCTCGTTGAGCACCGTGAACACCAGCGGGGTGATGTAATGCTCGATCAGTTCTACCTCGCCGGCCCGGCAGAACTGGTTGATCAGTGACGAGGCGACCCGGATCGTGCGCTCCCGCATCCCATGCAAATCCACCACCGACAACGCAGTCTGTAGCCCATCCCGATGGAAACCATGCTCCTTACCCGCAGTCCGCAGCGCATTGGGCCGCCCACCCAGCATCGGCAGCAACGGGTGATCATCCGGAAGCGATCTCTCCCATACCCGCGGGTCAGCCGGGAACCGGTCGGGATCATTGAGGATCCGCACCGCCGTGTGGTAGCCGAGCACCAGGGTGGCAGGGACACCCGGGGCGAGTTCGACCGGCGCCAACGTTCGTCCGCCCTGGCGCATGCGCTCATAGGCAGCGTATGGGGCGATAGCGAAAGCGGGAGTGTAGAGCGGGGTGCGGGGACCGAGGTCTTCGATCGAGCAGGTGCCGCTGCGAGACAGCGACTTCGGGCTGAGCATGACTTCTCGTTTTCCTTGCAACACGGACATGACGAAAACCGGGAACGGAACTGAACGGGTGCGGGCATGTGGCCTAGGGCTGTGACCGGACGGCCTCGAAAGCCACCGGCAACGCGACCAGGAACCGGTGGAACGGGCTGGACTGCCACAACAGCTGCCCGGCCAGCCGAATATCCGGGACCGCGTCCATGAGCTGGTCGATAGCGATGGTGGCGATCAGCAGCCCGATCCTGTCGGCGGGGCAGCCATGGACCCCGGCGCCGAACGCCAGATGCGAGCGGTTACCACGGCGGTCGGCCTGCGCGCCGGGACCGCTGAACCAGTCGGCCAAGCTGACGAGCACCGGTTGATGCGCGGGCAGCCAGACACCGTTGTCCATCAACTGAGGCACGTGCGGGTAACGCACACACCAGTTCGTCAGGGGCGGGTCGGTGAACAGCGCCTCATCCAGGGCCTCGCGCGTGGAAAGGCTCCCACCCAGCGCGGCGGCGAGCCGATCGTCGGTCAGGATCAACCGGATCGTATTCAGGATCAACGCCGTGGTGGGCTCGACAGCCATCTCATAGAGCAGTACGAGCTGAGCCACCACCTCGGCGTCCGACAAACCCGCGTCGTCTGCCAGCCACGACGCCACATCCTCACCGGGTGCAGTCCGCTTGCCCTGCACCACCTCAAACAGCACCGAATCCAGCAATCGTCGACCCGCCACAGCCGCGTCGACGTCGCGAACGTCGGTGAGCGCCGCAAGCGCCGGCACCAGCGCAGCCGAGGCATCCCCGGATACCCCCACCAGCCGGTTTACGGTCTCGAGCACCAGCGGGTAGGCGAACTGCGCCCGCAGATCCGCCGACCCCACAGTCCAGAACGCGTTGATCAACGCGACCGCGTACCGCTCCACCTCCGCCTGCAGTCTGTGCAGGTCGACTCGCGCCAACGCCGCGACATACGCGCCCCGATACCGGGCATGCTCGACCCCCGCTGTCCGTGCCGGTGTCGGGCCCGCCTCCAGCATCGGCCGAACCGGGCAGTCGCGAGGTAGGTGGCGCTGCCATCCACTCGGGTCGGCAGGGAAGGTGTCGGGGTTGTGCAGAATCTTCAACGCTTCCCGATGCCCCAGCACCAACGTCGCCGGAACGCCCGGAGCCAACTCCACCGGAACCAACGACCCGAACTCACCCTCCCACTCCCGATACCAGCGAACCGGATCAGCAGCGACCCCGGCGGTGTACAGCGGCACAACACGATCGTCCGGCGCAATAGGCGACCCCTGAATAACCGGAGGGTCAGGTAGCAGGACACCCGATGGACGGGCAAATGGCATGGTCACAACACTCCAAACGGGGGTCGGTGCGCGTGGCGGCGTTGCCGCATGCGATCGGAAGTTGGTGTGGTCCGGCGCTGTACAGCGACGCTTCGCTCGAAGCGTCTGAATCAGCTCACCGTCGCTACTGCCGGCTGCTCGTCGGCTGGTATCGACTGTGCCGGTACCGGGTGTCGCATCTCGACACCCACGAAGTGCCCATCTGAAACTTCTTGTGCCACTGCTTTCCCCTGCTGTCCCCTCTACGATGAGCACAGCCAGCAGACGCAGGGAACCGAAATGGTCTGGAGGGGTACAGCAGTGGCAGCATTGGGTACTCGCCTCAAAGCCGTGCTCCGGGCACGGCAGCTGCACACACAGCACGTTCTGCCGCGAGTACGACAAGATCGCCGCCACGATCGACCCCGACCTCGTCGGCTCCGCTCCGCTCCGAAACGCTTACAGTTCCACCGCTGGCTGTCCGGCGAAGACAAAGGACGACCCTACCCTCACCACTGCCGTGTCCTGGAGCAGATGCTGCCCGGCCACACCGCCACCGAACTCTTCACACCCGATATCACCGACCGGCGATACAGCGCGCCCATTATCCTGCCCGATCGGACAGCACTACCAGACCTTCCGGCTCGTGGTTGCCTGCGGAAATCGAAAACCCCGAATCGGGCGTCGCCGCACAGGAATCTGCCGACTCGCACGGACGGCTGAACGGCTCCCGTCGTCCCTCCTTGCGTATGCCTGCAGGGTGGATCTTCGCCGAAGCGGATATTCCGGCGGTGGTCGTTGCGGCGGCGTCTGATTGTGGTCGTAGCGTGGCCGCTGCGTCGGCCGGGACCGCGCGGGATCCAGTGCTACCCGGCTCAGGGCGATCATTGGTGGTCGCCGACGTCGATGATGCTGATCAGCCGCGTCGCTATGTGATGGATCGCCGCCGCATCCGGGCTCGATTGGCGGCTACCTCGCCGAAGGCGCCGCTGCTGTTCCCTCGCGCATACCTGCTCGATGATTTCACCTTTGCCATCATCTGGGCCGTGACCGGCCTGGACAGCGCGTTGCTGGACGATGACGCCGACTTGGCCGAAGCGGTTGGGCTGCTGGCCCCGGGAAAGTTCGACCCGTCTCTAATCTTCGGTAGAAATCTCGGCGCGGAACCCTGACCATCATCAAGGAAACGACATGAGCGAGAAACCCACATGCCGAGACATAGCCGATTGGCGCATCCGCCCGCCGTGATGTGGCTGCTGGCCGTCCTAGTTTGAAAGCTCCTCAGCATTCGCCTGCTTCGCAAACGGCTTCGGTTGCAACAGCTTCTTTTCGTTCTCGTCAGGGTCGGCCGACAGCAGTGTCATAGACAGATGCGCGCGCACCATATCTCGCAATTCATCGTCGCCTATACCAGCAACCAGTTCGCGCGATCCGGTCAAACGGCGGTCTTCTTGGCTCTCCTCTCGAAGCAAGAGTCCTTGCTGAGCCATATCCCTTCGCGCACGATTGGATTGGATGAAGAAAACCGATGACAAGAGGTTCGTCACAACACCCGCGCACACCGCCACCAGGCTTGCATATTCCTGCCCGTCGGGGGTCGGTGCGTTCGAAATCGCCAAGAACACACCCCACATCAGCAGGCCAGCGCCGACGACCGCAGCCGCGATGCTCACCAGGAAGCTGACCTTAGCCTGGGCAAGACCCTGCGTATACATCTCATGAAGGATTTTTTCTTGCCGCTGTAGTGATTCCGAAGCGCGAATTGCTGATACATCCGAGCCGATAGCATCGACTCGTACCTGCGCTCCACCACTTGCATTGATAACGAAGGGAGGATTTTTCTCATCTATCCGATCACGGATATCGTCTGCTTGCCAGTCGAAGACTTGCCTTCGGAAAGGGCGGGTTGCAAGTTGCATTAGCCCAATCCCGAGAAGAGCAGGGAGGAGCACGAACAGCGAATTGAATCCTTGCGAACCAAACGCAAAGAAACCTAGTCCGAAGAGGAAGGCGGCAGATCCCACCACAAGAATGGCACCCCTAATCCATCCTTCTAGCGCTACCCCCCTCGACTTCGCACCCTCATCGCCCGCTCCGTTCGCCGATGCCGCGTTAGAGCCTGTTTCATAAGCGCCCGAGTTGTGGGGCGGAACCCGTTGTCCGGGTGGAGAAGTTGGTGATGTGGCGAGGTCTCCGGTAACTGGTTG
>NZ_JBHXMZ010000030.1:0-13881 GCF_042719915.1 Nocardia sp. NPDC058499
TATGACAAACTCGCTGTCCGCTACCTGGCAACCGTCCGCGTCGCCGCGATCAACCTGTGGTTATCCGGCCGCAGCTTATGAAACAGACTCTAGCGAGTTCGGTTTGCCATGTTCGCAGGGGCATGTGGGGCAGTCCGACTGCGACGATCGGAACCGCAGGGGGCTCTGCGATCACCGGATGTGCCTAGCTTTCCCTCTGTCGGTCGGCAACGCTGTTGGTTGTATTGTCCACGTCCGGACAGAAGGGCTGGGTGGCCACTTCTCTCAGGCTCTGGCGTTATCCAGCCGACGGGCCGTTGCGCACTACATCGGGCTGTTGAAATGGGTAACCTCGGGCGGGCAGGGCTGGTTCTGCGGCACCGGACGTTGCGGTTGCGCCTTCCTCAGTCGAGCGGAGGTCGCGCGGGGTCCGACACGATGAGACGGCCTGGCTCGAGGCGTATATCGGGGATTTCGGGGTGGTTCGACCCGGGGCCGCGCGATGGGGCCCGGACGGTAGTTTCTAACTGCACGCTGTATTTCCGTTGTGGCTGAACGTAATCGCTTGGATGGCAGCGTGCTGGTGTACCCGTCTGGGTTGTCGTCGCAGGGGCCGGTCGTTGGGGTCGGTGCCGAACGTCGATACCGCGCCCCGCCGATGAGACTCGTGAACCTCTTCGTGGAAGGCAGCGGTTCGAGTCCCCTTAGCTCCATAGAAATAGCAGGTCAGGCCCGGTCGAAGACCGGGCCTGACCTATTTATTGTGGCTGGCCCCCCGTTTACCCTCGTTTGGCCCTAGCTCGAGCTTTAACCTCTGAGCTGCTGTTTTGCGACCCTGAGTGATCATGGGCGAAGCCCTTGGTTGATCATGTCTTTCTGCGACAGAAAGACTTTCAACAACCAAGGGCTTCAATTGAACAGTGTGCACGACACCGGACGGGCCGGCACAGCCGGGACTTCTCGGCGTTCCGGCCCGGGGGATATTGCCGTTGAGCCAGTTGCGTGCGCGGTCGAGCATGCGCTGCTTGCGGCGTAGTTCGGCGGCGCCGAGCTGAGCGGACGGCCCCGGAAGCACAGACCAGGGCTGTCCTCGACCGACTCCCCGAGGGGGACGGTGCCGCAGCCTCACCGAAATCATGGGCCTCACTGAGTTCATCACCGAGTTCATCACGTCGCGGCACGGACTGCGGCGATCAGTATGTCCAGTTCCGCCTCGAAGATCTCGTCCCCCGTCACGGCCCGCAGCGCGGGCAGCAGCGCTTTGAGCCGCACCGCGTCGCGGCTGGTCTCGGCGGCCGCGAACAGCTCTGCGTTGCGGCCCGGCGTGGTTGGATCACCGTGTGTCTCGCGGTGCGCGCGCCCGAGTACGAGATCCACGAAAATCAGGTAGCAGCGCGCCGCTGGACCGACGCCGAGCCCCGCTGCAGCGAGGATGTCCGCGATCGTCTCGGCGATTCGGAGCCCACCGGCTCCGGCGTTGCCGTGGACCATGATGCGCTCCGCGAAGCCAGGGTATGCCCGCAGTTCCTGGCGCATGCCGCGCGCGAGATGACGCAGCCGCTCGTCCCACGGCCCCGTCAACGCCACGGCCGGAATCACGTGGTTCATCGCGATCTCGTCGGCGACCAGGTTCAGCAGCGCTTCCTTGTCCGGGACGTGCCGGTACAGGCCCATCCGCGATGCGCCGACCTCGGTGGCGAGACGGCGGATGGTGAGCGCGTCGATGCCCTCGGCACGCGCGATCCCGAGGGCGGCCTCGACGATCCGCCCCCGCTCCAGGCTGCCCCACGGGCGTCGGTCGGTCACACCCGGCAGCCTACTTGCGGACAGCGTCCGCAAGATGATTAAGTAAGGCTCACCTAACAGGAGGTGGGCGCTGTGTGGGTCCTCGCGGGGCTGACCGCCCTCACGTTCCTTTTCCGGCGCAAGATCATGAAAGGCCTTGGTATGACAACGAGAATCACGCTCGCAGCGGTCCTGTTGGCGGCGTTCTCGATCAGCACTGCGCAGACAATCGTCATCGCGGCCCTCCCCGGGTTCGCGCGCGAATTCGGCGTGGCCACGACGACCGCGGCGTGGGCGCTGACCGCGTTCATGCTCGCCGCCGCCATCGCCACACCGATCGCGGGGCGGCTCGGTGACCTGTTCGGCTACCGGCGAATCATGGTGGTGTGTCTGGGGTTCTTCGTCGTGGGCCTGCTGCTGTGTGTACTGGCGAATTCGTTCCCGCTACTTCTCGCGGGCCGCGCGGTGACGGGCGTCGCGGCGGGCGTGTTCCCGCTCGCGTTCGGGCTCGTGCGCCGCAAGGTGTCCCCGGCGCGCCTGCCGGGCGTGGTCGCGTTGCTGTCCGCGATGTTCGGTATCGGCGGCGCCGCGGGCATGCTCGCCGCCGGGCCACTGCTCGACGTGTTCAGCCCCGCGTGGCTGTTCTTGCCGCTGCTCGTACTCGGTGCCGTAGCGCTTGTACTGGTGATCCTGCTTCCCGGCGAGCCCGGCGCGGGCGGCAGGGTCGATCTTGCGGGCGCCGTCCTGCTCGGGCTCACGCTGGTCGCGCTGCTGCTGGGCATCAGCGAAGCGCGCCAGTGGGGCATCGGGCCCGCGTTCGCGCTGTTCGTTCTGGCCGCCATGCTGGCCGTCGCGTTTGCCGCCGTGGAACTGCGCACGCACCAGCCCCTCGTCGACGTGCGGCTTCTCGGCCATCGCGCAGTGGCCATGACAAACCTTGCCACTGCCATCATCGGCGCCGCGATGTTCGGTGTAGTCACGGTCATTCCGTTGCTGGTTCCGCAGAACCGGATCGCGGTCGCGCTCCTGCCGATGGTTGTGACGATGCTGATCGCAACGCCGCTCGCGCCCCGGCTCGAGGGCCGCGTTGCGGTGCGGACAGGCGCGGTGCTGGCGATCGTCTCCTGCATCGCGTTGGCGCTCTGGCACAACGAGTTGTGGCAGGTCTGCATGGTGAGCCTGATCCTCGGCGCGGGCTACGGGCTGGCGTTCGCGGCGTTCGGCACGCTCGTCGTGGAGGCCGTCGAGACTCGGCAGACCGGGGAGGCCACCGGCGTCAACACGATCGCCCGCACAGCCGGCGGTGCGCTCGGCGCGCAACTCGCGGCGGCACTGGTCATCAGCGGCTTCGGGCCGACATTCTGGGTACTCGCCGGGATCGCCGTCGCCGCGCTGCTGGTCACGAGCACGCTGCCGAAACGTGCGCTGGCAACCTCGCCCTCACCGGTATGAGACGCAGGCTACCTCTGCGGCCAGCGCAACGAGCTCGATCCGCCGGATGCAACTGCCGGTGGAGGGGGGTTGAGGAGCAGCCGGGAGAAGAGTCACGCTGGGCAGACGGGGTGAATCCTGCTGTTGAGCTGGTGATTTCATGTCGGCGTGATCGATGCGGTGCGCTCGGATATGGGCGTTTTGGTGTGTTGTCCAGGGTGGGGTTGGAGCGGTTCTGCTACCTGGACGATGAGGATCGTCGGTTGATCGCGGCGCGGCGCCGGGACTGCAACCGGCTCGGGTTCGCGGTGCAGGTTGTGACGGTCCGTCACCTCGGGATGTTCCTGCCTGATCCGGTGGATGTGCCGGCGGAGCTGGTGGCTTATCTCGTCGAGCAGTTGGAAATCGGGGATCCGTCGCGTCTGGGTGAGTACATGGTGCGGCGTACAACGCGGTTCGAGCATCAGGCCGAGATCGTGGCCGAATACGGGCTGGTGCCGTTCGTCGCGGCGGAGGCGGAGCTGGCGGCGTGGATCGCGGATCAGGCGTGGATCACTGGAGACGGCCCGATATCGTGTTCGGGCTGCTGCACCTGCTCGGACACCGCCACTACACCGGCAAAGCCCAGGATCTGCTCGGCTGGAACCCCCGCCCGGTCCGTGAGACGATCATCGACACCGCCGAGTAAATCCTCGACAACAACCTCACCTGAGTTACTCCGCCCAGCACCCAAGCGGTCGCGAACGGGTCATACCGGACTGATCAGTGACCGGATCGGCGCCGCGCCGCCGGATCGCTGTCGGCCTGGTACCGGCGAAGCCCCTCGTCGGACACCCGCGCGTACTTCACCAGACTGCGTACTGAAGTGTGCCCGGACAGTTTCATCAACACCGGTGTCGAGGCACCGTCTTCGGCGGCGGCCCGCGTCGCCACTACACACTCGCCCCGGCCCGGGATCGACCGGCTCGGCGAAGCAGGCCGGTGTCGACTCGACGACCCCCGTGCTCACCGGCCGGATCCTCACCTGGGATCCGCCGCGGATCCTCGAATTCCTCTGGGGGGACGAGCATCTGCGCTTCGGCCTCGAACCGGACCGGGCCGGTACCCGACTGGTCTGCACCGTCCGCTTGGGCGCGCGGCCCCGCGGCCACACCGGCTACCACGTCTGTCTCGACAGCCTGTGCGAACTCATGGAGACGGGGTCGGTCGAGGACCCGGGCCCAGAACGGATCGCTGAACTCGAAAAGCGCTATGCGGTATTCGGTTTGGACAGGTCCGGGGCGGATTGAAAACTCCGCAGCCCGGGACCGCTCAGTAACGCCGGTCGCGGCGTCGGCGCCGGCGACCACCGATGCCCAGATTCGGCAGGTGCGGTTCGATCGGTTTCTCTCACGCGGTGGGGGTGCGCAGCGGGGCGGGTTCTGCTCAGATCGAGGCGCGTCCGAGTTGCCAGATGCCCTCTCAGACCTTCTCCACCCGCACAGGCCGGCCCGCCAGAAGTTGGTTCAGGTCGTCGGTGTCGGAGGTGAATACGGTGGTTTCGGACCCTCTGTCGGACTCTTGCTCGGCGACAGCCGCGAGGACGGCGTCGATGGCGTATTTGTGCCCGTGTAGTCCGGCGTTCCTCAACATGTCCCGCGCGGATGCGATTACGTGGTGATCGGTGTGTACCACGCGGATTCGTGACAACGTCCAACTCCACAGGGCCTGTTTGGATCCGTCTCGCGGGTTCCACGCTTCCAGCGTAGTCAGGGCTGAGGTGACGATCGGGATATCGAGTTGCGGTGCGGTTTTGATGAGCGCGGCGATCTCTCGGTCACCCTGGACTGCCTTGGCCAATGCCTCGGAGTCGAACACGAAGACACGTTGCCGTGGCTGATGCGCTGCCGCTCGTCGTGTCCGGTTCACGTGGCACTGCCGGGACGTGCGCCGTGTTCGTCATGCCATTCGTCGAGGGCGGCGATCCGATCGAGCGCGGCCTGCTGCTCCTCCTCCGACAGTGGACCGTATTCTTCCTCGATCTGTTCGGCCAGCTCCCGCAGCCGGTCCATAGCATCGCGATGTGCGGCAGCGGCGGCGATGTAGCCGGACACTCCCCGCGAGTCGACCCTGGCAGTTCCGACCGAGTGGGAGATGCTGCGCACAGCCGATCTCTCTCAGCGGACCTTCCGCGATCGCCCGTTAAAATTAACTTTAGGTACTCTAGGGTTAGGTTTCTGACGCGATGCTTAACGTTGAGGAGTGTCCGTGGCGAGGTACAGGGAACGGGTGTGGCAGCCGTCGGACGAGGGCCTGCTCGCCCGCCGTGACCGGCAGGCCGGAACTTACCTGGCCTACATACCCGATACGCTGGGGGTGGACCTGCCGCGGATCGGCCCTCGGGCCCAGCAGGCCGCCGAGGACGCACTGGCAGTGCTGGCCAGGGCCGATGAACGCATCGGGGCCCGGGGCAGCTACCTCAACCACCTGCTGATCCGGTCCGAGTCGATCTCCTCGTCCTGGATCGAAGGCAACCGCATCACCCCCAAGAAACTTGCCATCGCCGAAACCCTGGAATCGGGTACTCGCACTGCCCTGGACGTGGTTGCCACCGTGCACGCCACTGAGCAGGCCATCGATTCCCTGGCCGATCGGTCCAGGCTAATCACGACACAAGACATCGTGGATCTGCAGCACACCATCGAACCCCGGTTACCGGCCGGTCTGCGCACCGAACAGAACTGGGTGGGCGGACCCGGGTGGAGTCCATTGCGGGCCGATTTCGTACCCCCACCCGAGTCCGAGGTGCCCGCCCTGGTCGCGGATTTGACCGCGTTCCTGACCGCCACTCACGGCAATCCGGTCGTGCGGGCCGCGATCGCCCACGCACAGTTCGAGACGATCCACCCGTTCATCGACGGCAACGGACGCACCGGCCGCGCACTGATCCACACCGTGCTGCGACGCTGTGACGCCCTGCGGCACACCCTGATCCCGATCAGCACCGTTTTCGCTGCCCGCACCGACATCTATCTGGCAGGCCTGACCTCCTATCGTGATCCGGAACCGCACACCGACGACTGGGTCATCGGGTTCGCCCAGGCCGCCGAGCAGGCAGCGCAAACCGGAGTGCGGCTGGCCCGAGATGCCGCCGCGCTCGACGAACAACTCCTGCAACGCCTGGTCGAGCACCGTCGCCGACAGGGCACCAGCCCCGCCCTACCCCGTCGGGACGCGGTTGCTATGAAGATTCTCGCGGACTTGTCCACACACCCGGTACTCACCACAGAATCGGCCGCCACCCGGTATAGCGTCTCGGCCGTCGCCGCCCACCGTGCCCTCGCCGCGCTTTCCGATGCCGGGATACTCGGCCGCTCGAAGAATCACAAGGGCAAAATCGTGTGCTACACCGCCGACGCCCACCTGGGTCTTACTGCCCTCGCCGAGCGCGCCAACCGGGTCGGGGCCGGTGATACCGACCATCGGCGACCCGATCAGGGGCCACCGCCACCGGCGGTGGACCGTTTCGGCCGACTACGTACCGCTTCACCGGAGTAACTCCGGGGCTGGGTCGGCGACTGCACCTGTCACCGGCCCGGGTTATGGACCCCTGGTGTCCGATCAACGCACCCTTTCGGCTCGGCACCGGTGCTGGGCACTAGCGGGAATGGGCGAAGCGGAGTATAAGGCGGAGGCTGGTCCGGTCGGACTCGACCCCTCCCCAAAATTTCGCCAAAAATTCGGGGCGCGACGGGAATGTCCGTACGCGAAACTGCAGGATGAATAAAGATATCGTGCGTTCGTACTTGACCCCAGAACCACATGCCCCTGCGAACTTCCTCGTGTGACCAGCATCTTGACCGAAGTCAGCAACGGCAGGTTACTGGTTCGAGTCCAGTTGGGGGAGCAGAAACCGCAGGTCAGGCCGATTTAGTCGGCCTGACCTGCTTATTTCTTCGGTGTATCACCAAGAATATGCCAAAATTTCCGGGACGAACTTCCAATCAGCTGAACGCCTTGGCAGTTCTTCGTTGAAAATTCCGTTCCTCGGCAGGACGCGCAAAGTATGGGCAGCAGGGAAATGGCTGGTGATCGCGGGTTCGTATCCGGCTTGACCATTCGCGGTGTGTCCGCATGGATCTGTTCTCCGGTGCCTTCTCCGTCGCGTTCAGGGCAGGGCGTTACGTCCGTTACATCACCTGTTCCCTGTCGGTCCACCGGGCTCGTGTGTTTCGGCTTTTGAGTCAGGTACTGATGCCAGGGTTTGCAGGGCGCCTTCGTACCAGGCATGGACGGCCAGCCAGATGTACGGGGGTTGCCCCTCCTGATCTTCTAGCTCCTGTGCCTTGCGGATCAGATACTCCAGCATCGCGTTGTCTCTGTCCGGGAAGGGGTAGGGGAAGTCCCCGATCTGGTTGATGCCGTCCGCTCGGTAGTCGTGGTGGCCGTTGGCGATGATGCGGGTCGACTGGCGGGTGACATACTCGGTCGGGATGGTCGCGGGTGCCTCGGGGTCCATGAATCTGCTCCCGGTCGATGTGTTTGTCGTGAAGTCTGCTGGCGAGTTCGGTTTGCCATTTTCGCAGGGGCATGTGTGGCAGTCCAACCGCGTCGATCGGAACCGCAGGCTGCCGCGATCTCCGGATGTACCTAGCTCTCCCTCTGTCGGTCGGCAATGTCGTTGGTTGTATTGCCCACATCCGGCCAGAAGGGCTGGGTGGGCCACTTCTCTCAGGCTCCGGCGTTATCCAACCGGCGGGCCGTTGCGCACTACATCGGGCTGTTGAATCGGTAACTCCGGGCGGGCAGGGCTGGTTCTGCGGCGCCGGACGTTGTGGTTGCGCCTTCCTCAGCGGAGCGGAGGTCGCGGGTCCGACACGATGAGACGGCCTGGCTCGAGGCGTATGTCGGGGATGCTCGGCTCGACGACAGCGCCCTGTAGGTCCATCTCTGGAGCAGTCGTGCTCGGTGCGCGGCGTCAGAGTATCGGGATTTCGGTGATCGAAGGTTTGACCGAAACAGCATCCTCATCGGTGACGTGAGGTTCAGCGAAGGCGCCGGCTCGTTTTGGTCGTCCCATGGCTGGACCGCTACGACCGCGTCACCGAGATGGGCGACCAGTTGCTATTCGTCCAATCGTCCAACGGGCGTAGTCGTCGTGAACAGGCGCGGCGGCGAGTTCAGATCGAGCTATATCCATCGGTACCGCACGGCAGCGGCGTGACTGTTGAGGGGGGCCACGCGGCCACCGTGCTGGGGGTCGACCGCTTCTGCTGGGACGAGCTCAACTTCGCGAAATATCGCTGAGTTGGCGCAATTCGAGTGCGAATGACCTGGACGGACCTGAATATGGAGGAGTCGAACCCGACGGCGTGGTGCGCAGGCGCTGCGAAGAATTTAAGTGCTACTCTGCATTCGCTCTTGATTCGTAAGTGAGCGTGGCTGGGTGCCAGGGAGGGATCCATGAGCGAGCAGGCTGTACCCACACCATGGGAGATCAAGCGGTTCGGCGACAGCGCGCTGCCGTTGCGAGTTGCGATTTGGCGTGGTCTTCGAGCAGCGCATCAGCGGGCGCTGGCCGCACACGAGGGATTGGCGCTGGAAACCAACGACGGGTATGGCCTGATCTGGTTGGTCCAGCATCAGGAGGTGGGCCTGGCGATCGAGGCTGCGATGCCGGATCTGCGGCGGATCAAGCCGGCGCGCGCCCGTTACGAGCTGAATGTGGTTGGCGAGGACAATGCCATCTTGTACCCGTGGAAGTTCGCCGACGACGCGCACACTCCGGTCGCGAACGCCAAGATGACGATGTCGAAGCTGCGCGAGAGCTTGCTGGCGCTCACCCCGGAGAATTCCGACTCGCAGCTCTCGTTCGAACACGCTGCTCTCACCGCCGAAGAACTCGACGCCGAGTTCGAGGACGCCGAAACCTTTCTCGACGACGCTATCCAAGCCGGGCGGCTGGTCCTCATCGCCTACGCAGCCAACCCGCGCGCCGGTATATTGCGCGTCTACTGGGGCGAAGCATCCCAGGCTGACGACCGCGGCCGATTGAAATGGAGCGAGATCGAACAGATCCCCGCACCCGACGATACCGGCGACGGTCAGGTTCCGGCACGCCCCTCAAGCCCTGCACCAGTTCCGGATCCGAAGATCGGCACCGGACCTCGCTGGGATCAGTCCGCTCCGCCGCCCGAGTTCGACCTGACCCCGCGTCCGCCCCTCACTGCCCCGGACGGCGGGCAGCCGCCGACGCCGCAACCCGAGACGGCGAGTGATGCCTGAACGTCCCCCTCTGAACCTGTTTTCCGGCGAAGCCACCGCGGCGATCTCGGCCTCCGACGTCGCGGTGGTGTTCGACCCAGCACGTCTGACCCAGGCCCGCCAGCTCGCTGGACTGACCAAAGCGGCACTGGCCGCCCGGATCGGGGTCTCGGGAGCAGCGGTGAGCCAGTGGGAATCGGTGATCTCACCCCCACGGCCAGATCATCTACACCGCGCAGCCGAGGTTCTCGACGTCCCCATAGAGTTCTTCGCCGCGGGTCGCCCCTTCGCCCAACTCGACGGCGCCGGCGCGCACTTCCGCAGCCTGCGTTCGACCAAGGCCGCCCAGCGCGGCAAGGCCGTCGCCTTCACCCAGCAGGTGTGGGAGCTGGCCCACATCCTCGAGCGCCACGTCCAATTCCCCGTCATCGACCTGCCGGGGTTCCTTCCGGACGACCCCACCCGCCTCGGTGACACCCCGGCCGAAGCCGCCCGCGCACTGCGGGCGCACTGGGGGATCAAGCCTGGACCGATTCCTCACTTGGTTCGCACGATGGAAATGCGCGGGATCGTTACCACTATGGGCGCCTTCGCCGGTGACGACACCCCCACCGTCAACGCCTTCTCCACGTCCCGTATGCCGCGCCCGGTGATTGTGCTGACTCCCGACCGCAGCGACGACGTGTGCTGGCACCGGTTCACCGCGGCCCACGAACTCGGCCATCTCGTTCTGCACCGCGACGCCGCCCCTGGTGACGCCGAGCAAGAGCGAGAAGCCGACGCTTTCGCCGCCGAATTCCTCACCCCCGCCGACCAGATCACCGACCAGCTTCCTCAACGATTCGATGTCAAGGCGCTCCGGCAACTCAGCCACGAATGGGGCGTGTCGATCAAGTCGCTGGTGTACCGCTCCCGCGAGACCGGCGCCATCTCCGACGCCGTCGCCCGCCGCGCCTACCAACGCCTCAACCACCTCTACGAGATCGGCATACTCGGCGCCGACCCCGTCACCCAGTACCCCGGCGAAACACCCGCCCTGCTCGCCAAGGCATTCGAACTCGCCGAAACCCACAGCACCCTCACCTTGACCAAGCTCGCTCGCGAACTTCGCTGGCGCCCAAAACGTGTACGCGAACTTCTCGGTCAACCCGATCAGCGTCCGGTCCTGCGCTTGGTCGCCGACACCACGGATCGCTAACTCCTTACTCGACGAGGGCCAGGATCGGCAGTGCGCCCTCGACCCCGCTGCGTCGTACGTGAGCAGGTGGCGCCGACCCCAGGCGTTGGTCAGTACCGGCATCGGCGCGCCCGCTTCCGGGTTCGAGCTGCTTGCACCGAAATGCCTTGTCTGCCCTCGGCTGCATTCTCGAACGGGAAGCCAGCCGAGTCCGTGGAACCAGCAGGCGTCGCTATCCCGGCTCGCGGAACGGCACTAGAGACAATGGGCCAGATATACTGGAGCGCCAGCGAATCGGCGGCGGATGCCACCGCGGATCGCTGCGACAAGGAGGGGTTGGTATGAAGTTCCGGCGCAGAAACGCAGAGGCGCTCGGAGATCTGATCTGCGGGAATCTTGGCGCTGTCACCCCCGGCCCTGGCCAAGAGCCGCCTTACTTTCCGTATCGGTCAAGCATGTATCTGACCGAGTTCTTCCAAGATCTCGATACAGACTGGACACACGACGGCAGCACTCGGCATCGCTGGGCCGCTGATGTTGTCGAAGCCATCTTGGCCGAACCGCATGACGGTCCCGCGCATCCGCCGGAAGGCTTCTGCCACCTGATCGATCACCTGATGAGCCCGAGCGACGCAATGAACGAGGGCCCCGATCGGCCGAATGCCCTGCGGCAGCTAAACGAGGTGCTGGCCAGAGAGGGATTCGATGCGTTCTATGGCGACGACAAGCACTGCTATATCCGGCACATCGGGACAAACACCGTCACCGTGTTGCAGGCCAACCCGCACCGGCCCCTGACGGCAGCTGAGGTAAAGCGCCGGAACGACTTGGCAGCGTTTCTCAATACGTGCAGTGAGGACGAGCTGATCGAGGAGGTCCTCCTGCCTCTGTTCCGCCAGCTCGGGTTCCATCGCATCACCAGTGCTGGCCACAAGGACAAAGCCTTGGAGTATGGCAAAGACATATGGATGCGCTACACGCTGCCAACGCAGAACTTCCTCTACTTCGGTATCCAGGCCAAGAAGGGCAAGATCGACTCATCCGGCGTCACTCGGTCCGGCAATGCCAACGTCGCGGAGCTGCACAATCAGGCCCTGATGATGCTGGCCCATGAAGTGTTCGATCCAGAGATCAACAGGCGGGTACTCGTGGATCACGCCTTCATTGTGGCGGGCGGCGAGATAACCAAAGCAGCACGGGCTTGGATCGGCAACGCCCTGGACGCCAGCAAGCGGAGCCAGATCATGTTCATCGACCGGGACGACATCTTGAACCTGTACGTCGTCAGCAGTCTGCCGCTGCCGGAACGGGCACTGCCGCCTATCGCGGATCCCTGGGCGACGAGCGATGAGCCGCCGTTCTAGTTGGGGGCCTCCTCCTATGTGGATCGGTGGCCGCCACGACAGGCTGCCAGCCCCGGCCGACAGGCACGGACGGGAGTCAGGGGCATGGGTTGATCCCTAAGTTTGTAGGTGTCTGGGGTTGGTGCCCTGGATGCCCAGAGCGGTGGGGTGTAGCTGATGGGTTCTTGCCGTTGTTATGGCTTCCAAGGACTGGCTGCCCCGCCGCGCTGGACGCTCCGGCTGCTGATTGAGAGCTTGTTGCGGGTCGTCGCTGTTTAGGGATCTGTCGGCGGGGTTGTCCACGGGCGTAACGACTGCGATGTCAGGAGCACGTGGGTGGCAACTCGCTCGGAGATATGGGTCGGGATCGACGTCGGCAAGCAAGCGCATCACGCGTGCGCGGTCGACGAGGCCGGCAAGACGGTGTTCAGTCAGAAGTTCGGCAACGACCAAGCCGCGATCGAGACGCTGATCGCCCGCGCCGGCCAAGCCGCCGACCGGGTGCGGTGGGCGATCGATCTGACCAGCCCGATGGCGTTGTTGCTGATCACGGTCTTGTTGGCCGCTGATCAGGCGGTGACGTATGTGCCGGGCCGGGTGGTCAACACGATGACCCACGGGTTCCGCGGCGAAGGGAAAACCGACGCCAAGGACGCGAGGGTGATCGCCGAAACCGCCCGCATGCGCCGCGATCTGGTGCAGGTCACGATGCCCGACGAGCTGGTGGTCGGGTTGACTCAACTGACCAGCTACCGCACCGACCTTATGGGCGACTGGGTCGCGGGGATCAACCGATTGCGGGCATTGCTCGGGTCGATCTTCCCGGCGTTGGAGGCTGCGTTCGATTTCTCGAACCGGACCCCGTTGCTCCTCGTCGCCGGGATGTGCACCCCCGCCGAGATTCGCGCCGCCGGAATCGACAGTGTCACAGAATATTTGACCGACAGCGGAGCATGGAAGCCCGGGATCGGCAAGGCCGCGGCCGCCGCGGTCGACGCCGCCGGGCGTCAAAGCCTGGCGCTTCCGGGCGAGGCCGATACCGCAATGCTGGTCAAACGGATCGCCCGAAAGCTGCTGGACCTCGATCGCGAGATCAAGGACACCGACAAGCTCATCACCGCACGGTTCCGGGAACACCCGTGGGCGCACATCATTGAGTCGCTGCCCGGGATGGGACCGGGTTTGGGTGCCGAGTTCCTCGTCAATACCGGTGGTGACCTGGCCAACTTCGCCAGCGCCGGACGTTTGGCGTCCTACGCCGGTTTGGTCCCGGTCCCGCGCGATTCCGGTCGGGTTTCGGGCAACCTGCACCGTCCCAAGCGCTACAACCGGCGCATGCGGCGTGTCTTCTTCATGGCCGCCCTGTCGAGCTTGCGCTACGAGAACGGGCCGTCGCGGCGGTTCTACGACCGAAAACGTGGTGAACACCAGATACATACCCAAGCCCTCCTAGCTCTGGCCCGGCGGCTGGTCGACGTGTTGTGGGCGTTGCTGCGCGACGGCCGTGAATTCAGCATCGACAACCCGGCCCCGATCGCTGCCGCGGCTTGACATGTTCATTGAGAGTCCCTGTCACGACGACGGGTGGTCGCAGGTTTGTGTCCTCGGCGGGGCACGTCGCACATGGGAGCGCGGGTGACCTGGGAATTTCTGCTGGTCGACTGGTAATCGAAGCGGATTTCGGCTTGGCTGAGCGCCGATGCGGTGTCCAGCGGTGTGGCCATCGTCGGTGACTACTCCAGTTTGACGTCGCCTCGCTGGCCGCCTGCCGTCCCCGCCTCCGTCGAGCGGTGGGCGGCCGCAGCGGCACCGCCGCGCATCAGGGGGGTAGCCTCGATTTTTCGTGATTTGTGCTGATCGGTCCGGGCGGGTTTGGGGTGGTTGTTTTCGCTGTTCGGGCAGCGTCAGCTGCCCGAACAGCGG
>NZ_JBHXMZ010000031.1:0-7686 GCF_042719915.1 Nocardia sp. NPDC058499
CGTTCAGCCCTCGATGCGATGCGGCGCAGCCGCGAGCATCGAGGGCTGAACGACCACGCGGGCCAAAACCCGCGCCGCCGCAGGCGGCGCAAATAAACACAGCCCGATTCCGGACTTTCAGGGCCGCTGGGTTACAGTATTCGGGTTGTCTCGGCGAGGGTTCGCAAATCTGCGGCACCGTGATCGACGCGGCGCGGCTTCCGGCCGCTTGCGTTCGGTCTTCGCCTGACGAGCAGACCACCTGACCAGGGGCGCGATTTCCCTGGCAACCGCCCATAAGCCCGGTAGAGCCGTAGGAGTTATCCAGTCATGTCCGACGTCAACCTTCTCGAAGCGAAGATCCGCACCGAGTTCGGCAAGGGTGCCGCGCGCCGCACCCGCCGCGCGGGCAACGTTCCGGCGGTCCTGTACGGGCACCAGTCCGATCCGCAGCATCTGTCGCTGGATGCGCTGTCGTTCGCCGCCATCCTGCGTCAGCACGGCACCAATGCGGTGCTGAACCTGGATATCGAGGGTAAGAAGCAGCTGGCGCTGACGAAGTCGGTCGTCGTGCACCCGATCCACCGTTACATCGAGCACGCCGATCTGCTGATCGTGCAGCGTGGTGAAGCGGTCACCGCCGATGTGCCGATCAACCTGACCGGTGAGGCCGCCGCGGGCACCTTGGTGACCCAGGAGGCCACCACCGTTTCTGTCTCCGCCGATGCCCTGAACATCCCCGAGTCGATCGACGTCTCGATCTTCAATGCCGAGGCGGGCACCCAGATCACCGCCGGTGCGATCGAGCTGCCGAAGGGTGTCAGCCTGGCCGGTGACCCCGAGGCGCTGCTGGTCAACATTGTCGAGGCCCGTGCCGCCGCCGAGCCGGAGGCCGAGGGCGAGGCCGCCGAGGGCGAAGCCGCCGAATAGGACGGGTCGACCTTCCGCGATGGCCGATACCGTGCCGGCGCTCGTCGTCGGTCTGGGCAATCCGGGTCCCGAGTACGAACGCACCCGGCACAATGTGGGCTTTCTGGTCGCCGATTCGCTCGCCGAGCGGATCGGCGGCCGTTTCACCGTCCACAAGAAGTCGGGTACCGATGTGTTGCAGGCCCGGCTGGACGGGCGGCAGGTACTGATCGCGAAACCGCGGTCGTATATGAACCTGTCCGGGCGGCCGGTGGCGGCGCTGGCCCGCTTCTTCTCGGTGCCGCCCACCGAGGTGATCGTCGTCCACGACGAACTGGATCTGCCGTTCGGTGCGGTCCGGTTGAAGCGTGGTGGCGGTGAGGGCGGCCACAACGGGCTGCGCTCGGTTTCCGGTGCCCTGACCACCAAGGACTATCTGCGCACCCGGATCGGGATCGGCCGCCCGCCCGGCCGCCAGGATCCGGCCGATTTCGTTCTCAAACCGTTCGCGTCGGCCGAGCGTAAAGAGTTGCCGGTGGTCGTCGAACAGGCCGCCGACGCGGTGGAACTGCTGCTGCGGGTGGGTTTGGAAGCCGCGCAGAACCAGCTGCACTGATCGCGATCTACCGGCCCGTGACCGCGCGCTGATACTGAAGTTCGGCCTGTTCCGACAGTCGCGGTCAGACTCGGGCGGCGAGGGTCAGGGCGAAACGGTTGTCGGGGTCGGTCCAGGTGTGCTCCGATACGAAGCCCGCGGCGCGGAGTTCGGTGTCCAGGCCGGTGGGGCGGAATTTCGCGGAGATCTCGGTGCGTAGCTGTTCACCGCGGTCGAAGTGCACCGTGAGGCCCAGGTCGGCGACGGTGACCTCCATATCCGCGGTGGCTGCCAGCCGCATTTCGATCCATTCGTTTTCCGTGTCCCAGTGCGCGATATGGTCGAACGCTTCGGGGTCGAAATCGGCTCCCAGCCGGGTGTTGAGGACGCGCAGGACATTCCGGTTGAATTCTGCGGTGATACCGGTGGCGTCGTCGTAGGCGGGGATCAGGATCGACGGGTCCACCACCAATCCCGCACCGAGCAGCAGTTGTTCGCCGGGTTCGAGAACATCGTGGATACCGCCGAGGAATTGGGCGCGTTCGGCGGGCACCATATTGCCGAGTGTGCCGCCGAGGAAAGCGATCATCCGCCGTCCGCCGCGCGGCAGGGTCGCCAGGGTGTCGGTGAAATCGCTGACCACCCCGTGCACGGCCAGTCCAGGGAACTCCAGCGCGACCTCGGCCGCGGAAGCCCGCAGTGCGGACTCCGAAACATCCTGCGGTACATAGGTTTTCAACGGCCCCTCGGCGGTGAGGGCGGTGAGCAGCAGGCGTGTCTTACTGGCCGAACCCGACCCCAGTTCGACCAGCACCTCGGCTTGTGCCGTCCGCGCGATCGCGCCCGCGACGTTCTCCAGCAGGGCCCTTTCGGTGCGGGTGGGGTAGTACTCGGGCAGGGCGGTGATCTGTTCGAACAGTTCACTGCCGCGGGCATCGTAGAACCATTTGGGCGGCAGCCATTTCGGGCTGTCGGTGAGACCGCGCCGGGCGTCGGCGTGCAGGGCTGCCGTCAGGTCGGCGTCGGTGAGGTGGACTTCCACGGTGGGTTCGTTCACGATGGCAGGCTCTCTGTCGCGGTGGCTCCGGCGGGCTCCAGTGGTTCGACGCTCAGCCGGCCGGGTTCGGCTTGGACGACGACCCGATCGGGTAGCGACTGCCACCGCGGATCGTCGTCGAACGGTTCGGAGGAAAGGATCGCGAAATCGTCGGTGACCAGCGCGGACAGCGAGTGGTAGCAGGTGCTCGCCCAGAGTGCGCGGCCGTCGCCGATCAGCAGGTTCAACCGGGCGTCGGGCGCATGGTGCAGCACCGTGGTCACCAGCAGGCGCAGCGCGGTGCCCGGATCTTCGGCGAGACCCGCCGGGGTATCGGGGTCGAGCAGGCGGCGCAAAAGCACCCACAGGGCGGCGGAATCGGTGAGCGCTTCGGCTTCGAGCAGATGGCTGGTTTCGTAGCGGCGGGTCATTCCCGCCCGGGTGGCGGCGACATCGAGATCGGACAGGACGGCGGTGAGCGCTGTCCGCCAGTGCGGAATCACCCCGTTGTGGCTGAACGCCCAGCGATCCCACAGGAACGGCGCGCAGGACGAACGCTGCACCGGCATCCCGACGGTGGCCGAACGGACACTCCCGAGGACCGCGTGGGAGGTGAGTTGCGGTAACACTTCCTCCACCGCGGGGTCGGTCCAGATCGGGTCGGGGTTGCGGTAGCGGGTCACCGCCGCCGGGTCCGGGCCCCACCAGGCGACCCCGAACCCGTCGGCATTGATGGTGCCGCCGCCGCGCATATCCCGCGGCGCCCACGACTGGGTGCGCAGCGAATGCGGTCCGCGCAGCAGGAGTTCGCCCACCGACGCCGGTGGGCCGATATAACCCAGGTGACGGCACATCAGACCTCCCGCGGGTCGAGGGTGCGGGCCAGCCGGAAGCCGGAGAAGATCTGCCGGCGGATCGGATGATCCCAGTTGCGGAAGGTGCTGCGGCAGGCGACGGGGTCGGTGCCGAACGAACCACCTCGCAGCACCCGGTAGTCGCCGCCTAAGAAGACCTCCGAGTACTCGCGGTACGGGAAGGCCCGGAACCCGGGATACGGGTGGAATCCCGAGGAGGTCCATTCCCAGACATCGCCGATGAGCTGATGCACGCCTGCCGCCGACGCACCCGCCGGGTAGGCGCCGATATCGGCGGGTTCCAGATGACGCTGCCCCAGGTTGGCGGTGGCCGGGCCGGGCTCGGTATCGCCCCACGGGTAGGCGCGGGTGCGGCCGGTGGCGGGATCGTAGCGGGCGGCCTTCTCCCATTCGGCCTCGGTGGGCAGGCGTTTACCCGCCCAGGTGGCGTAGGCCTGCGCTTCGAACCAGCACACGTGCACGACCGGCTGTTGCGGGCGGAGCGGGCGGCGTACCCCGAATACGCGTCGCCACCACTGTCCGGCGGAGTCCCGCTCCCAGAATCGAGGCGCGGTGAGCCCGGCCTCCTGCCGATGCGCCCAGCCGCGTTCGGACCACAGTTCCCGCCGGTCGTATCCGCCGTCGGCGACGAATTCGAGGTACTGCCCGTTGCTGATCGGGGCGGCATCGATCGCGAACGCAGGTACGTGCACGGGATGGGCCGGGCGCTCGTTGTCCAGGGCCCACGGGTCGGTGGAGGTGCCCATGGTGAATTCGCCCGCCGGTATCACGACCTCCCCGCGGACCGCAGTGTCGGCGGCCGGTGGTGCGGGTGCGGAGAGTACCGGGCCTCCGGCGCGCAGTTGATGGGTGGCCAGCATGGTTTCGTCGTGCTGCTGTTCGTGCTGGGCGATCATGCCGAACGCGAACCCGCCGTCGACCAGTTCGCCGCCCTGTAAGGGGCTGCGTTCGAGCACATCCCATACCTTTTCCCGCACGGTGCCGACGTACCCGCGGGCCTCGCCGGGATTCAGCAGCGGCAGTTGCGGACGATCCGGCCGGGCGTGTTTGAACGCGTCGTACAGTTCGTCGATATCGGCACGCACCGGGTCGCGGCCGCCGACATCGCGGACCAGCCACAGCTCCTCCTGATTGCCGATATGGGCCAGATCCCACACCAGTGGGCTCATCAACCGGGAATGCTGGGCGACGAGTTCGGCCTCGTCCACGCAGTCGGTGAGCGCGGCGGTCCGCTGCCGGGCCCGCTGCAGCGTCGACGCGATATGTTCGCGCAGCCGCTCGGTACCGGATCGGTCGGTGTAGTGCTGGATGGTCACGTAATCACTCCGCTCGACGGCATGGATCAGCGCCCCCGGGGATACCCGTAGGCGCCCTGCTCGACAGCCGCAGGTGCGGCAACAGTTGGGCGGTACCGCGCCGAGTACCCGCGGTGAAGTTGCTGCACGGATTCGACGACCGCGGCGGTGGAACCACACGGACCGGTCCACTGCGGTTCATGAGATTCCCGCCGGCTGTGTGCCGGCCGAGCAACGGCGTAGCGCCTCGTGCAGCTCTGGTGCAGGTGCCCGGCTGTGCGCTATCGCCGCTTCCAGCAGCGCGACCGCGGCCGCCCGTAGGTGCGGATCAGCGAGACCGTAACGTGCGGCATCCAGCCAGCGGCCCCCGGTACCCGCTGCGGCGGCGGTGGCGTCGGCGACGGCGGCCGGGGTGGACAACAGTGCGTGCAGCACCGCGATCGGTACCTTCCAGCCCTCGCCGGGCTGGGCGTCGAGGTAGCGGACCTCGAAGTACCCGGCCGGGCGCACCGGCGGGAACAGGGTGGTGAGGTGGTATCGCAGATCGTCGATATCGGGCCGGCGGCCGATTTCGGTGTCCAAACCCCCCGAGAGCCAATCATCGAACGTGGCACCCTCGGGTGCCCGCCAGGCGACTCCCGGCCGCGCCGGGCCTTCCTCGGAGCGGCGCACGCACAGCAGCGGCGCGTCCAGTGCCCAGCGGGCGTAGCCGGTGACCGGATCGGTCCATTCGGCGACCGGGGGACAGGCGCGGTCGGGATCCAGATGCAGCCAGGTACGCATCCGTTGCGAGGCCCATTCGCCGGACGGGGCACCGCGCAGAACGGGCGAGCACGCGAAGGCGGCCACCAGCGCCGGGCCCAGGGCGTGCAGGGCTGTCCAGCGGGCGGTGAGTTCGGTGCTGTCGGCACCGATATCCAGGCTGATCTGCGCGGCCGCGGTATTACTCATCATCAGCCGGCCGAACGGGCCGATCCGGCCGAAATAATCCTCCATGGCCTGGTAGCGCGGTTGCCTCAACTGGCAGCGGGGTACGCGGGCGGGGTCGGCGGCGGCGGAGACCATCCCGATCGACCGGGCGGAGAGAAGTTCGTGCAGGCGCCGGTAGTCGGCGCTCAGGCGGGTGCACAGGTCGGCGGGGTCGGGGACGGCGATGCTGGAGAGTTCGATCTGCCCGCCGGGTTCGACGGTGACCCGGCTGCCGCCGGACAGCGGCTCGGCGGGGGAATCGGGGGCGATGGAGTGGGGTGCGTGCGGGCCGAGGGCCTGTGCGAGGAGGGCGGCGGTGGGGCGGCGGCCGGTGAACGAACCGTGCGCGGAGCCGCGGCCGGCTGCGGTATCGGGGCGATGGACGGTGAACCATTCGAGTTCGGCGCCGATGAGCAGCGGCGGGCCCAATTTGAAACAGACGCCGCCGAGATACGCTTCGGCCGCCGCGCGGCTGCTGAGGGCCGGGGGTGGGGATGAGTCGCTGGTCGATTCCGGATGTTCGAGGGTGACCGCCATACCAACCTCCATGCGGGTTTCTCGGTGGTGCGGCTCTTACGTGGAATCCAGCGTAGCGACGGGCACAGACACATTTTGAGCGCGAACTTGTCACGGAATCGGCACTAGTGTCGGGGATATGGTCGATGAGCAGCGAGTACGTGCCGATACGCCCGGCGTCGGAAACGGAACCGTTTTCCTGGACAGCGCGGGGTCCTCGCTCCCGCCGCGGGTGGTCACCGACACCGTGATCGGTCATCTGCGCCGGGAGGCGGAGATCGGCGGGTACCGGGCAGCCAACGAACGGCTCGACGATCTGGCAGGGGTCAAGGCGGCGATCGCGGAGCTGATCAATGCGACCCCCGGCGCCATCGCCCTCAGCGACAGCGCCACCCGCGCCTGGACCGATTTCTTCTACGCCGTGCCGTTGCGCCCCGGCGACCGGATCCTCATCTCGGGCGCCGACTACGCCAGTAACGCCATCGCCGCATTGCAGCGGGCTCGCGCCACCGGCGCCCGGGTGGAACAGATCCCCGACGACGCCGAGGGCCGGATCGATATCGAGGCCCTCGACGCGATGATGGACGAACGGGTGCGGCTGGTTTCGCTGCTGCATGTCCCCACCAACGGCGGCCTGGTGAACCCCGTGGCCGCGGCCGCGCGAATCGCGCGCGCCGGTGGCGCACTGGTCGTACTCGACGCCTGCCAGTCCGCCGGGCAGCTCCCGCTGGACGTCACCGAACTGGGCGTGGACGCGCTGTCCGCTACCGGCCGGAAATGGTTGCGCGGTCCCCGCGGTACCGGATTCCTCTATCTGCGACCGGAATTGGCGGCCTCACTGGAGCCCGGCCGGCTCGACCTGCACAGCGCCGCGTGGACCGGCCCGGACGAATACCGGATGGCGCCCGACGCTTCCCGTTTCGAGTTCTGGGAGCACGATGTGGCGGCCCGGCTCGGGCTCGGCGCGGCCGTGCGCTACCTTCTCGATCTCGGACCCGATCAGGTCTATGCCGCGATCGCCGAGCGCGCCGATTATCTGCGGGGCGCGCTCGGCGAATTGCCGGGGCTGCGGGTGCGGGATCTGGGTGTCGAGCACAGCGGCATCGTGTCGTTCACGGTCGCCGGTGTGGAGCCGGTCGAGGTCCGGGACCGGCTGCTGGACTCCGACATCACCGTGACGGTCAGCCATGCGAGTTCGACACTGCTCGATATGTCGTCCCGGGGACTGGGTTCGGTGGTCCGCGCCTCCCCGCACTGCTTCGTAGACCGTCCTGAACTGGATCGTTTCCTCGCCGCCGTCGCCGCGTTGTAACCAGGCTTCGGCCGCGGTCGTCACCTGTCTTCGGTGCCAACGGTGCGGCCCCCGAAAGCCGTGGAACGAACTGGATTCGGCGTGTACGCCATCCCGCCATGCCTCGACTAGAGTCTGTTTCATAAGCTGCGGCCGGATAACCACAGGTTGATCGCGGCGACGCGGACGGTTGCCAGGTAGCGGACAGCGAGTTTGTCATA
>NZ_JBHXMZ010000032.1:0-5255 GCF_042719915.1 Nocardia sp. NPDC058499
GGGTGTGATTGTGAGTCTTCAACGGAGAGTTTGATCCTGGCTCAGGACGAACGCTGGCGGCGTGCTTAACACATGCAAGTCGAGCGGTAAGGCCCTTCGGGGTACACGAGCGGCGAACGGGTGAGTAACACGTGGGTGATCTGCCTTGCACTCTGGGATAAGCCTGGGAAACTGGGTCTAATACCGGATATGACCTGCAGTTGCATGACTGTGGGTGGAAAGATTTATCGGTGCAAGATGAGCCCGCGGCCTATCAGCTTGTTGGTGGGGTAATGGCCTACCAAGGCGACGACGGGTAGCCGGCCTGAGAGGGCGACCGGCCACACTGGGACTGAGACACGGCCCAGACTCCTACGGGAGGCAGCAGTGGGGAATATTGCACAATGGGCGGAAGCCTGATGCAGCGACGCCGCGTGAGGGATGACGGCCTTCGGGTTGTAAACCTCTTTCGACTCCGACGAAGCGAAAGTGACGGTAGGAGTATAAGAAGCACCGGCCAACTACGTGCCAGCAGCCGCGGTAATACGTAGGGTGCGAGCGTTGTCCGGAATTACTGGGCGTAAAGAGCTTGTAGGCGGCTTGTCGCGTCGATCGTGAAAACTCGGGGCTCAACCCCGAGCTTGCGGTCGATACGGGCAGGCTTGAGTACTTCAGGGGAGACTGGAATTCCTGGTGTAGCGGTGAAATGCGCAGATATCAGGAGGAACACCGGTGGCGAAGGCGGGTCTCTGGGAAGTAACTGACGCTGAGAAGCGAAAGCGTGGGTAGCGAACAGGATTAGATACCCTGGTAGTCCACGCCGTAAACGGTGGGTACTAGGTGTGGGTTTCCTTCCACGGGATCCGTGCCGTAGCTAACGCATTAAGTACCCCGCCTGGGGAGTACGGCCGCAAGGCTAAAACTCAAAGGAATTGACGGGGGCCCGCACAAGCGGCGGAGCATGTGGATTAATTCGATGCAACGCGAAGAACCTTACCTGGGTTTGACATACACCGGAAACCTGCAGAGATGTAGGCCCCCTTGTGGTCGGTGTACAGGTGGTGCATGGCTGTCGTCAGCTCGTGTCGTGAGATGTTGGGTTAAGTCCCGCAACGAGCGCAACCCTTATCTTATGTTGCCAGCGCGTAATGGCGGGGACTCGTGAGAGACTGCCGGGGTCAACTCGGAGGAAGGTGGGGACGACGTCAAGTCATCATGCCCCTTATGTCCAGGGCTTCACACATGCTACAATGGCCGGTACAGAGGGCTGCGATACCGTGAGGTGGAGCGAATCCCTTAAAGCCGGTCTCAGTTCGGATCGGGGTCTGCAACTCGACCCCGTGAAGTTGGAGTCGCTAGTAATCGCAGATCAGCAACGCTGCGGTGAATACGTTCCCGGGCCTTGTACACACCGCCCGTCACGTCATGAAAGTCGGTAACACCCGAAGCCGGTGGCCTAACCCTTGTGGAGGGAGCCGTCGAAGGTGGGATCGGCGATTGGGACGAAGTCGTAACAAGGTAGCCGTACCGGAAGGTGCGGCTGGATCACCTCCTTTCTAAGGAGCATTCTCCACGGACACCCGAAGAGTCGGGATGGTAAACGTCTTGTGGCAGAGCCACTTCGGAAGCGAATGTTTTCCGGTGGTGCTCATGGGTGGAACGCTGACATGCGCCGGCAACAACTTCGGGTCTGATGATTCCGGGGTGCCGGAACCTAAGTAGTCAACACACTGTTGGGTCCTGAAAGAACAGGCGTTCTTTCCAGGCAATAAACATGATCTGCTCGGATCTCCGTTCATACCGCGGGAGCTTCTTCGGGAGTTGCCGGCTGGTGCGGGTGAATGTTTCGGGTGGGTGTGTTGTTTGAGAACTGCACAGTGGACGCGAGCATCTTTGTTTTGTAAGTGTTTTAGAGCGTTCGGTGGATGCCTTGGCACCAGGAGCCGATGAAGGACGTAGGAGGCTGCGATAAGCCTCGGGGAGCTGTCAACCGAGCTGTGATCCGAGGGTGTCCGAATGGGGAAACCCAGCACGAGTGATGTCGTGTTACCCGCCAGTGAATATATAGCTGGTGTGGAGGGAACGTGGGGAAGTGAAACATCTCAGTACCCACAGGAAGAGAAAACAATATGTGATTCCGTGAGTAGTGGCGAGCGAAAGCGGATGAGGCTAAACCATGCGTGTGTGATACCCGGCAGGGGTTGCACGTGTGGGGTAGTGGGGCTCATTTTCTCATCACTGCCGTGGTGAGCAACAGTCAGAAAAGTTCGTGTTAGTCGAATTGGTCTGGGACGGCCAACCGTAGACGGTGAGAGTCCGGTAGGCGAAAACACGTTCTCTGTTGTAGTGAGTGCCCGAGTAGCAGCGGGCCCGTGAAATCTGCTGTGAATCTGCCGGGACCACCCGGTAAGCCTGAATACTCCCTGGTGACCGATAGCGGACTAGTACCGTGAGGGAAAGGTGAAAAGTACCCCGGGAGGGGAGTGAAATAGTACCTGAAACCGTGCGCTTACAATCCGTCAAAGCCTGCGAGTCCTTGTGGCTGTGGGTGATGGCGTGCCTTTTGAAGAATGAGCCTGCGAGTTAGTGGCATGTGGCGAGGTTAACCCGTGTGGGGTAGCCGTAGCGAAAGCGAGTCCGAATAGGGCGTTTCAGTCGCGTGTTCTAGACCCGAAGCGGAGTGATCTACCCATGGCCAGGGTGAAGCGACGGTAAGACGTCGTGGAGGCCCGAACCCACTTAGGTTGAAAACTGAGGGGATGAGCTGTGGGTAGGGGTGAAAGGCCAATCAAACTCCGTGATAGCTGGTTCTCCCCGAAATGCATTTAGGTGCAGCGTCGCGTGTTTCTCACCGGAGGTAGAGCTACTGGATGGTCTAGGGGGCCCACAAGCTTACCGAAATCAGCCAAACTCCGAATGCCGGTGAGTGAGAGCGCGGCAGTGAGACTGCGGGGGATAAGCTTCGTAGTCGAGAGGGAAACAGCCCAGATCGCCGGCTAAGGCCCCTAAGCGTGTACTAAGTGGAAAAGGATGTGGGATTGCGCAGACAGCCAGGAGGTTGGCTTAGAAGCAGCCACCCTTGAAAGAGTGCGTAATAGCTCACTGGTCGAGTGATCCTGCGCCGACAATGTAGCGGGGCTCAAGTACACCGCCGAAGCCGCGGCAGTCGCACATATACATCCGCATCCGACTACGGTTGGGTGTGCAGTGGTGTGGCTGGGTAGGGGAGCGTCGTGTAGCCAGGGAAGCAGCGGGGTGACCTAGTTGTGGAGGCTGCGCGAGTGAGAATGCAGGCATGAGTAGCGAAAGACGAGTGAGAAACTCGTCCGCCGAATGACCAAGGGTTCCTGGGCCAGGTTAATCCGCCCAGGGTGAGTCGGGACCTAAGGCGAGGCCGACAGGCGTAGTCGATGGACAACGGGTTGATATTCCCGTACCCGTGTATCCGCGCCCAATGGCGAATCATCTGTGCTAAGTGCCCAAAACCTGATGGACCTCCTTCGGGAGGCCGGATGGGGCTGCGCATGACCCTGGGTGTAGTAGTCAAGCGATGGGGTGACGCAGGAAGGTAGCTGGGCCAGTCAGTGGTTGTACTGGTGTAAGCCTGTAGGGCGAGTGGTAGGCAAATCCGCCATTCATGTGCCTGAGAGGTGATGCGTAGCCGATTGAGGCGAATTCAGTGATCCTATGCTGCCGAGAAAAGCCTCTAGTGAGTTGGTACACGGCCCGTACCCCAAACCGACACAGGTGGTCAGGTAGAGAATACTAAGGCGATCGAGAGAACTGTGGTCAAGGAACTCGGCAAAATGCCCCCGTAACTTCGGGAGAAGGGGGGCCCGAGCTGGTGACCGGCTTTACGCCGTGAGCTGGTTTGGGCCGCAGAGACCAGAGAGAAGCGACTGTTTACTAAAAACACAGGTCCGTGCGAAGTCGTAAGACGATGTATACGGACTGACGCCTGCCCGGTGCCGGAAGGTTAAGAGGACCGGTTAGCGCTTTCGGGCGCGAAGCTGAGAATTTAAGCCCCGGTAAACGGCGGTGGTAACTATAACCATCCTAAGGTAGCGAAATTCCTTGTCGGGTAAGTTCCGACCTGCACGAATGGCGTAACGACTTCTCTGCTGTCTCGACCACAGACTCGGCGAAATTGCATTACGAGTAAAGATGCTCGTTACGCGCGGCAGGACGAAAAGACCCCGGGACCTTCACTATAGCTTGGTATTGGTGTTCGGTACGGTTTGTGTAGGATAGGTGGGAGACTGTGAAACTCGCACGCCAGTGTGGGTGGAGTCATCGTTGAAATACCACTCTGATCGTATTGGACCTCTAACCTCGGACCATGATCTGGTTCAGGGACAGTGCCTGGTGGGTAGTTTAACTGGGGCGGTTGCCTCCCAAAATGTAACGGAGGCGCCCAAAGGTTCCCTCAGCCTGGTTGGCAATCAGGTGTCGAGTGCAAGTGCACAAGGGAGCTTGACTGTGAGACAGACATGTCGAGCAGGGACGAAAGTCGGGACTAGTGATCCGGCACCGGCATGTGGAAGCGGTGTCGCTCAACGGATAAAAGGTACCCCGGGGATAACAGGCTGATCTTCCCCAAGAGTCCATATCGACGGGATGGTTTGGCACCTCGATGTCGGCTCGTCGCATCCTGGGGCTGGAGTAGGTCCCAAGGGTTGGGCTGTTCGCCCATTAAAGCGGCACGCGAGCTGGGTTTAGAACGTCGTGAGACAGTTCGGTCTCTATCCGCCGCGCGCGTTGGAAACTTGAGGAAGGCTGTCCCTAGTACGAGAGGACCGGGACGGACGAACCTCTGGTGTGCCAGTTGTCCCGCCAGGGGCACGGCTGGTTGGCTACGTTCGGAAGGGATAACCGCTGAAAGCATCTAAGCGGGAAGCCTGTTCCAAGATGAGGTTTCCCACCACCTCGAGTGGTTAAGGCCCCCTACAGACCATGGGGTTGATAGGCCGGAACTGGAAGCCAGGTAACTGGTGGAGGTGACCGGTACTAATAGGCCGAGGGCTTACAAACAAAGGTTGCTACGCGTCCACTGTGCAGTATCTGAAACAACACACAGATACAGAAGACACCCACCACCCCTTCATTCGTGGAGGCGGTTACCGGGGGTGGCTCTCTGTGGATAGTTTCATAGAGTTACGGCGGTTATAGCGGCAGGGAAACGCCCGGTCCCATTCCGAACCCGGAAGCTAAGCCTGCCAGCGCCGATGGTACTGCACTCGACAGGGTGTGGGAGAGTAGGACACCGCCGGAACATA
>NZ_JBHXMZ010000033.1:0-4188 GCF_042719915.1 Nocardia sp. NPDC058499
GGACACCGAACGAAGTAGAGTCCGAGTGGTTTCAGCGGAATCAGGCAGCGTAGGAAAGACAAGAATCCGCTGTCCGAAATTCTTCCGGCCCCTCACTCTTTCTCGAAAACGGTGCGGAGGATGTAGGTTTGGGCGGCGTGAGACCGGGCGACGTGCTCTATTGGGAACACACGCAGGAGGCCGGCGACTACAACGCCGGTGAAGCCCACCACACCGCGGTGGTCACAGCGGTGCTGCCCAACGGGGATGTCCTGTACTCCCAGCACACCACCAACGGCAAAGACCTGAGTTTGACCAACCGGATGGGATTTTCCAACCAGGATGGCGGCACTCAGAACGTTCGCGTCATCCGCCCGAAGGAGACCTGGTAGTTGAAACGCCTCGCCTTGCCCTCTGCCCTGGTCGTTGTTGTGGGCTTCATTTCTGCGGTACTTCTGCTCGTTGCAGCAGACGGAAAACTGGACGAGCGGAAGGAAGCTCTGCTCGAATCCCATTGCGCACGGGATATCGACGTACCGATGGCGGCAATAGTTTTCAACTGGACTGCCACGATCCTATTGGTTGTTGCGGGAGCCGCGGCGATCGTTTTTGTCGTGTCGGTCCTCCGGTTCGAATCGATCGCAATAAAAGTACCGGCCATTATCATGGCGGGCCTCGCATTCGTCATCACCGTCGGTTACGCGCTGCTTGTCGGGTCCGCCCTCGTCGATCCGGGTTCCGAGGAACCGATCTCGACTCAGTACCATCCGTGCACCGGCCGCTTCTGACAGAACAGGATTCACCATGGGCGAAATCTGCATCGATCCCGAATCGGCCCGCCAAGCCGGCACGGCTATCTCCACCGATAGCAACGATTCCCGCGTCCGCCTGGAACAACAATTCGACGAAATCGCACCCGCGCAGCAGGCCAACGACGGTTGGCAGACCGGAGCTGCCTTGGCTGATTTCGCTCAGATGCGCAAGACGGACATACTGTCGAGCCTCGCGGAGCTCGACAGTATCGGCCAGAAAATCGTGGAGGTCGTAACGAGCCGGATGACCGTCGACGAACGGTACGCTACGAGTCTCGATCGCGTCGGCAAAGCGGTGGACGCCATGTCCCAGTAGGGACTCCTCCTTTCAACCGGTCGTCGGAACTCTCCGACCTCGGTAATCGGTCAGGCCGGGCTGCCTCGATCGACCCATCCTGAACGATTGCTCCTCCGCCGACTGCCGTGACCTTTCCCGCGGACAGCGGCATCTCAGCACAAACGGACGTATTGAACCGTCGATGGGGCGGCGAAACCGACAAGGCCGGGTTCGTCGACGCCGATGCGGGCGGGCGCCCGCCACGGCCGGTGCTGGGTCGACCGGATCACGCCCGACGCCTGGCGTGTGTCGAAGTGTTGAGCAGTGGGCGAGCTGGGGGCCCGCCCACTATTCATTGGGGGCCGGGCCATTGGCTGCTCAGGGCGATGTGGATGGTCGCGGTGGCGGGCGGCGAATCTGTCGAACCGAGTTGCGACTGCATGGTGTTGCTCGAGTTGATTCCTTGCAGAGACCTCGACGACGCGCCGGAGAAAGCCTAGTGGTGTCGTTCGAACAGTCGCGGCTACTTCCCTACGCCCGGTTCCATCGCGCGGACACCTGCGGAACAGGCATCGGCGATGGCCGCGGTGTCCCAGTAGAAGGGACGTACCTCGGTGATCAGGCCGTCGGTCACGGTGATCATCTGCAGAATGGGGAAACGCAGTTCTCGACCGCTTTCCCGGGAGCGCGCGTTCACCTGGGTCAGGACGACGATCGGATCGGCGTCGGACAGAAAAACCTGTTCGCCCAGTTCGAAACGGTCCCAGGTAGCGTTCATCGCAAGGAAGAACTGTTCCAGACCGTCATGGTCGCGCCAGACCCCTCCATAAGGGAGAGCGTCCGCCTGCCACAGCACCACATCGGGGGCAAAGAACGGTGCGAGCGTGGTGAACGAAGCCGTGCCGGGGCCGCCGGCCGCGAAGTACTCGGCCTCGGCCCGGTACATGCGTTCCAGGACAAGTCTGGGCGAGGGTTCGGACGATGCGATCATGACGATCAGTGTCGGACCGCGGCCCCTCGCCGTGCTGGCGACAATCGGACGCCGCGTTCACCCCGGACACCGATGATCGCGCGGCGACGCATCGGTCCGGACGGGTATTGCGCTTCGGACGGCCGATCCAGAGCTCGAACCATGCGCGTCTCACAGCAATGAGCACCCCTCCCCTCCCCCCTCCACCGATGCCTCCGCCGACCAGGACGCCGGAAGCCACCGGTGGGTTGCGCGGTCAATCGCCAAGTAGAAACCCGAGGAGGGGCGGCAGAGTCCCGGACACGATCCAACGCAGGCTGGTTCCGCGGCCGGCCGAACGCCACCGGCCGATACTGTCCAACCTGACGCCGAGCCCCCAGCCTGCTGCGACCATCTCGTGCAGTGGAGAATGCTGCCTCCGATACTTCAAGAAGGGAGAAGAAGTGAAAAAACGTGACCCGCAGTCACTTTCGCAGATCGAAAGCAAGGCATGGCGCACACCGGGGCCAGATGCGACTCGGCTCATGAAGACCGTGCACAAACTGAGAGACATCCCATTGACCGACCTCACCGTCGAGAACCTCCGGACCCTCTTGTCACAGGGAGTGGGCGTCGACGTCCTGACTCCGGTGGCCCTGGACGTCCTGGATGCCGACCCACTCGCCGGAGGCGACTTCTACCCAGGCGATCTGTTGACGGCTCTTCTCCGTTGTCATCCAGGGACATCCGGCTCCGGCGAAGTGGTCACTCGTATCGAGGTACTGATCGAACGACTTTCGGAGAAGGGCGATCTCGAAGAGTTCGACGCACCCCACAACACCATCTGGACGTCGATCGACGAGTGGCGCCGGGCGTAGTCCATCCCCCGGTCAACTGGTTGCGGTCCGATCGCCGATGCCGGATTCGGCCTGCCGATCCTATGGCAGGATCTCGGCACATGGCTCGCTCCACCACGACGATCACGATCAACGGCAACCCCGTTCAGATCAGTGACGAACAGATCTTCCTCGCCACCCGTGACCAAACCCCCGGAACGCCGCAGACCTATGCCGTGTTCGTCAACCACGCCCTCTGGCCGCCGATCCAACTCATCGCACTGGCCACCGGGGTGCCGGGCACGTCCGGCAAAACCAACAACTACAACTCGCACGCCGCGCTGAAAGCACTGAACGAGCTCGGCTTCGCCACGTTCGAGCGCGTCGAGTACGACACGCTGGGAACCGTTGTGGTGCGCGAAAGCCGGAAGCGCACCTAGACCATCGGCTACGCCGCAGGTCGGTGATCGAACTCTGTGTTACTGCCGGTCGGCGCGCTGAAAGCCACGCGATGACTCCGCGCGCGGCGGTGTGTTCGGGGGGATATGGATGTCTACACGGTCGCGGGTCGCCGGCCTGCGAGCTGGATCTGCGGAGCCCGTCTGCCTCGACAGCCTACCGGCTGTTCTCAGCAGCGCCCCATTGCTCCGCGAGACCCACAGTCGAAATTGCCGGCGCAAGCCGGGCCGAATAGATAGATCATGGCCACGATCCCCGCACCGCGGGCCGACACCGGGCAGGGCGCGTGGGGCTCACCGCCCATCTACAGCCGCGCCGACGATGTGGCGTTCGCCCAGATAGCCGCCGCGGCATCTATTGCCGCGGACGCCGCAGGCTGGAAGAATGCCGCCGCCTGCCTCGACCACTAGTGGCGAACTGCTGACAATCAACGCGGACGCAGTTCTGCGGGACGTATCCGCGGCCGACACCCAAGCGAATTCGATGGCCGAAGCGGAGATCCGGCGAATCACCGGCGAGGTCACGACCGGCAAACTGTACGGCAGTTCGGTGGAATTTCGGTCGCAATGGCTCGGTTTCTATATCGACAAGGGGGCGCTGCACCCCGCAGGTTGGCGCGGGAGTACGACATCGAGGGGGCCCGCGGGGTCCGTAACTATCAGGGAGCTGTTCCAGCGGCCGCGTCTCTGCCGGGAGCGGCGGCCGGGGACGGCGAGCGGAGTGATCCAAGCCGATGAGGAAAGTGATGGACGGAATGCGACGGAGGAAGGCGGCCGGTCTCCTAGCCTCGATTTTTCGTGATTTGTGCTGATCGGTCCGGGCGGGTTTGGGGTGGTTGTTTTCGCTGTTCGGGCAGCGTCAGCTGCCCGAACAGCG
>NZ_JBHXMZ010000034.1:0-1846 GCF_042719915.1 Nocardia sp. NPDC058499
GTCGGAGCCTCCCTAGCAGGGGTGACGGCGTGCCTTTTGAAGAATGAGCCTGCGAGTTAGTGCTCGGTGGCGAGGTTAACCCGTGTGGGGAAGCCGTAGCGAAAGCGAGTCCGAATAGGGCGATACAGTCGCCGGGTCTAGACCCGAAGCGAAGTGATCTAGCCATGGGCAGGTTGAAGCGCCGGTAAGACGGCGTGGAGGACCGAACCCACTTAGGTTGAAAACTGAGGGGATGACCTGTGGTTAGGGGTGAAAGGCCAATCAAACTTCGTGATAGCTGGTTCTCCCCGAAATGCATTTAGGTGCAGCGTCACGTGTTTCTTGCCGGAGGTAGAGCTACTGGATGGCTAATGGGCCCTACCAGGTTACTGACGTCAGCCAAACTCCGAATGCCGGTAAGACATAGCGTGGCAGTGAGACTGCGGGGGATAAGCTTCGTAGTCGAGAGGGAAACAGCCCAGATCATCGGCTAAGGCCCCTAAGCGTGTGCTCAGTGGGAAAGGATGTGGAGTTGCACAGACAACCAGGAGGTTGGCTTAGAAGCAGCCACCCTTGAAAGAGTGCGTAATAGCTCACTGGTCAAGTGATTCCGCGCCGACAATGTAGCGGGGCTCAAGTACACCGCCGAAGCCGTGGCACTCACACAATGACCCAGCACCGACTTGATCGGTGTTCAGGTGTGTGGGTGGGTAGGGGAGCGTCGTGTGGGCAGTGAAGCTGCAGGGTGACCTAGTGGTGGAGCCCACACGAGTGAGAATGCAGGCATGAGTAGCGAATGACGGGTGAGAAACCCGTCCGCCGAATGACCAAGGGTTCCAGGGCCAGGTTAATCCGCCCTGGGTAAGTCGGGACCTAAGGCGAGGCCGACAGGCGTAGTCGATGGACAAGGAGTTGATATTCTCCTACCGGCGAAGAACCGCCCATACCGAGCCCGGTGATGCTAACCATCCCAAACCCGTCACAGTCACCTTCGGGTGGCGCCGACGGGCGCGGCGTGGGACCCGAACCGGTAGTAGGTAAGCGTGTTAACAGGGGTGACGCAGGAAGGTAGCCCGGCGTGGCGATGGTAGTCCACGTCCAAGGTTGTAGCCCGCTTCGTAGGCAAATCCGCGAAGCACATAGGGTGAGAACTGATAGTGACCGCGTATGCGGGAAACGGGTGATCCTCTGCTGCCAAGAAAAGCCTCGACGCGAGGTTCTAGCCGCCCGTACCCCAAACCGACTCAGGTGGTCAGGTAGAGAATACCAAGGCGATCGAGCGAATCGTGGTTAAGGAACTCGGCAAAATGCCCCCGTAACTTCGGGAGAAGGGGGGCCCGAACCGTGAACACCCTTGCGGTGGGAAGCGGGGAGGGCCGCAGAGACCAGGGAGAAGCGACTGTTTACTAAAAACACAGGTCCGTGCGAAGTCGCAAGACGATGTATACGGACTGACGCCTGCCCGGTGCTGGAAGGTTAAGAGGACGGGTCAACTTCGGTGAAGCCCAGAATTTAAGCCCCAGTAAACGGCGGTGGTAACTATAACCATCCTAAGGTAGCGAAATTCCTTGTCGGGTAAGTTCCGACCTGCACGAATGGCGTAACGACTTCTCCGCTCCCCCTACCACAGACTCCGCGAAACTCCACTACCCCCACACCTGCTCGTTACGCGCAGCAGGACGGAAAGACCCCGGGACCTTTACTATAGCTTGGTATTGGTGTTCGGTGTGGCTTGTGTAGGATAGGTGGGAGACTATGAATCCCGGCCGCCAGGTCGGGAGGAGTCAACGTTGAAATACCACTCTGGCCACATCGACCATCTAACCTCGGTCCGTAATCCGGATCAGGGACAGTGCCTGGTGGGTAG
>NZ_JBHXMZ010000035.1:0-1659 GCF_042719915.1 Nocardia sp. NPDC058499
CCTCCCCTGTTCGTGCAATTCCGGCACGTAGTGCCGGAATTGGCGAAAGGGTGCTCTGACCTGCGATAATCGATTTGCTTAAGACCAAAAATCGAGATCGTGGGAGCACCCTTTCGGTGAGCAAGTCTATGTCGTGGTATCCATCGGTGAAAATCGGTGGTGGCGGGTCGCCGGTCGTGTCGCAGGCCGGTGCGGGATTGCTGTTGCAGACCGCGGAAGCAACCGGTTTGACCGGGTTGTTGTCGGAGAAGTTGGTGCCGTGGCGCCGGCCGGGCGCGGTCCATGATCCGGGCAAGGTCGTGTGCGATCTGGCGGTGATGCTCGCGCTCGGCGGGGATTGCGTGTCGGATCTGGCGTTACTGCGGGCCGAACCCGGGCTCTTCGGTGCGGTGGCCTCGGATCCAACGGTGTCCCGGCTGATCACGATGTTGGCTGCAGATGAGCGGAAAGTGCTGGCGGGGATCGGATCTGCTCGCGCGCAGGCGCGAGCCCGGACGTGGAAACTGGCGGGAACCCGCGCTCCGGACCACGGGATCGATACTGCGGCGCCGGTGGTGATCGATCTCGATGCCACGCTGATCGACGCGCATTCGGAGAAACAGCAGGCGGCGCCGACGTTCAAACGCGGCTATGGTTTTCATCCGTTGTGGGCGTTCATCGACCACGGCGAGGCCGGGACCGGGGAGCCGGCCGCGGTCATGTTGCGGCCCGGGAACGCCGGGTCCAACACCGCCCACGACCACAAACAGGTCCTGGCCGACGCACTGGCACAGTTGCCGCACCTCACGCAGTGGCGGGCCGGACGCACGGTGTTGATCCGGGCCGATTCCGGCGGCGGCACCCACGAATTCCTCGACTACTGCCACCGCCGCAGGGTGCAGTATTCGATCGGTTTCGCCCTGTCCGCCGAGATCGCCGCCGCCTGCGACGATCTCGATCCCGCCGACTGGATACCGGCGGTCGACGCCGGCGGGAGAACCCGGCCCGGCGCCTGGGTCGCCGAGGTCGGCGGCCTGATCGATTTGTCGAGTTGGCCACCCGGGATGCGGCTGGTAGTGCGCAAGGAACGCCCGCACCCGGGTGCGCAGTTGCGATTCACCGACCACGACGGGCTCCGGTTGACCGCGTTCGTCACCAACACGACCGCCGGTTCGCTGCCGGAGTTGGAGTTGCGGCACCGCCGCCGGGCTCGCTGCGAGGACCGGATCCGCAGCGCGAAGGACACCGGTGGGCGTAATCTGCCGTTCCATTCCTTCGCCGCCAACCGCGTCTGGCTCGCGATCGTGGCACTCGCCCTGGACCTGACCGCCTGGATGCAATCCCTGGCACTGCACGATCACCCGGCACGCCGGTGGGAAGCGAAAACACTGCGGACACGCCTGTTCTCGATCCCGGCTCGCCTCGCCCGGCACGCTCGCCGGCTTCACCTGCGCCTACCCGACCACCACCGATGGACCGGACTCGCGCTCACCGCGTTCACCCGCCTCGCATCCCCCTGACCAGTGCCGAACCGTCCAGCGAAGGCAGAAAGGCACCCCTCCCGGGCACGTGGAACCCGGCAGAAAACCCGCTGTTCGGGCAGCTGACGCTGCCCGAACAGCGAAAACAACCACCCCAAACCCGCCCGGACCGATCAGCACAAATCACGAAAAATCGAGG
>NZ_JBHXMZ010000036.1:0-1458 GCF_042719915.1 Nocardia sp. NPDC058499
GAAGGACTCTCAATGACCATGTCAAGCCGCAGCAGCAACCGGGATGGGGTTTGCCATGCTGAATTCGCGGCCGTCTCGCAGCAATGCCCACAACACGTCGACCAGGCGCCGGGCCAACGCTAGGAGGGCTTGGGTATGGATGAGTCGCTCACCGCGTTTTCGGTCGTAGAACCGCCGCGAAGGTCCGTCGGTGACTTTCAGGCTCGACAGGGCGGCCATGAAGAACACACGTCGCATGCGTCGGTTGTAGCGTTTCGGGCGGTGCAGGTTGCCGTTGACCCGGCCCGAGTCCCGGGGGACCGGGACAAGGCCGGCATAGGAAGCCAAGCGGCCTGCACTGGCGAAGTTGGCCAGGTCACCGCGCGTGCCGACGAGGAACTCCGCCCCCAGTCCGGGGCCCATGCCGGGCAGGGATTCGATGATGCGCGCCCACGGGTGTTGCCGGAATCGGGTCGTGATGAGTTTGTCGGTGTCCTTGATCTCCCGGTCGAGATCCAGCAGCTTGCGGGCGATGCGTTTGACCAGCATCGCGGTGTCGGCCTCACCGGGCAGAGCCAGGCTCTGGCGTCCAGCGGCATCGATCGCGGTGGTGGCCGCCTTGGCGATGCCCGGCTTCCACGCTCCGTTGTCGGCGAGGTATGTTGTGACACCGTCGATTCCGGCTGCTCGGATCTCGGCGGGAGTGCACATTGCGGCGACCAGGATCAGTGGGGTCCGGTTCGAGTAGTCGAACGCGGCCTCCAACGCGGGGAAGATCGAGCCGAGCAGCGCACGCAGCCGGTTGATCCCGGCCACCCAATCCGCCATCAGATCGGTGCGATAGCCGGTCAGCTGGGTCAGTCCGACCACGAGCTCATCAGGCATCACGACCTGGTTGAGATCTTCACGCAGACGGGCGCTCTGGGCGATCACCCGCGCGTCCTTGGCGTCGGTCTTGCCCTCGCCGCGGAAACCGCCGGTCATCGAATTCACCACTCGGCCCGGCACATATGTCACCGCTTGATCAGCGGCCAACAGCGCCGTGATCAGCAGCAACGCCATAGGGCTGGTCAGATCGATCGCCCAGCCCACCCGGTCAGCGGCCTGACCAGCGCGCGCGATCAACGCTTCGATCGCGGCCTGGTCGTTGCCGAGCTTCTGGCTGAATACCGTTTTTCCGGTCTCGTCGACCCCGCACGCGTGATGCGCGTGTTTACCGACATCGATCCCGACCCAGATCTGAGGGCGAGTTGCCACCCACGTGCTCCTGACCTCGCAGTTCAGCCCGTGGACAACCCCGCCGTCAGATCCCTAACCAGCGACGACCCGCAACAAGCTCTCAATCAGCAGTCGGAGCGTCCAGCGCGGTGGGGCAGCCAGTCCTTCGGAGCCTCAACCAAGGCAGAACCTCATCAGCTACACCCCACCGCTCTGGGCATCCAGGGCACCAACCCCAGACGCCTACAAACTTAGGGAACC
>NZ_JBHXMZ010000037.1:0-1345 GCF_042719915.1 Nocardia sp. NPDC058499
GTACAGAGGGCTGCGATACCGTAAGGTGGAGCGAATCCCAAAAAGCCGGTCTCAGTTCGGATTGGGGTCTGCAACTCGACCCCATGAAGTCGGAGTCGCTAGTAATCGCAGATCAGCAACGCTGCGGTGAATACGTTCCCGGGCCTTGTACACACCGCCCGTCAAGTCACGAAAGTTGGTAACACCCGAAGCTCATGGCCCAACCGGTTTTCCGGGGGGAGTGGTCGAAGGTGGGACTGGCGATTGGGACTAAGTCGTAACAAGGTAGCCGTACCGGAAGGTGCGGCTGGATCACCTCCTTTCTAAGGAGCATCTGATACCCCCGCGTAGCTTCGCGATCGGGTCTGCCAGGTTGTCTGGTGGGTCTGGTGGTGGGGTGGGGGTCAGGCAGACCATCTGAGGCGCCGTTTGAGTGTCTGGTGGTTGCTCACGGGTGGAACATTGACTAGAAGGATCGGTTCGGCGTTCGGTCGCCGGCTAGTACACATCGTGGCTCTTCGGGGTCGGCAGTCTTCGGGCTGGCAGTCTTCGGGCTGGGTGGGGGAACGCTGGTGGTGGGGGGTTGGTCTGGTTCGCAAGCACACTGTTGGGTCCTGAGGCAATCGGCCCGCTCTGTTCGGATCGCCCCTGTGGGGTGGTGCGGGTGGGTGGTCGGGGGTCTTGATGGATACGGGTCGTGGGTCGGGTGTGAACCGCCTGCACGGGGTGTGGTCCCTGGGAGCGTGAGCTTCTGGGGATCGTGTCTGGTGGGGGTAGGCGTGCCGGGGGTCTGCGGGTCGTCCGTTGCTTGAGAACTGCACAGTGGACGCGAGCATCCCAGATGTTCAATGACTAGTTGATTTGTTTCGACTAGTTTCTTGATCTCTGTGAAATATTGTAGTGTGTCGAAGTTTTTAAGGGCACAGGGTGGATGCCTTGGCACTAGGAGCCGAAGAAGGACGTGGTAGCCTGCGATAAGCCTCGGGGAGTTGGCAAACGAGCTGTGATCCGAGGGTGTCCGAATGGGGGAACCCGGCTGGGGTCATGCCCAGTCACCTGCATCTGAATACATAGGGTGCAGGGGGGAACGTCGGGAAGTGAAACATCTCAGTACCGACAGGAAGAGATATTCCGTGAGTAGTGGCGAGCGAAAGCGGATGAGGCCAAACCGTGTGTGTGTCAAGCTGTCAGGCGTTGCACATGCGGGGTTGTGGGACCTTCTGACCAGATCTGACAGTCTGGTAGCCAGTAAGAAAGCCGTGTCATAGTCGAACCGCATTGAAAGGCGGACCGTAGTGGGTGTGAGTCCCGTAGACGAAATGGTGCGGCCTGGTTGAGGGGATCCCAAGTAGCAAGGGGCCCGAGA
>NZ_JBHXMZ010000038.1:0-1292 GCF_042719915.1 Nocardia sp. NPDC058499
ACACCCACCACCCGGTGGACTGCGACATCAACTGAACACCGATCACGACAAACCGACTCTGAAACCGGGTGGTCGCGTTATCGGGGACTGGTCACGGAAACTGGCCCTGCGGATGGTGCCAGACCAGTTGCCAGGTGATGGCGCCTCAACGGACACCCCCAGATCCCCGGGATACGGCCCCCAGCTGCCTCCGAGCAGAAGCCGCACCCTGCAATGCCAAACCCCGTGCAACCTATGTGGAGCCTGGGGCGGACGCAGCGGGGTCGGGGTCGGGAACTCGCCAGACTATTCGGACTTGTTCCTCGAGCGGAAGGGAAGGCCCGGCGATGTAGATTCGGTCGATGAGATAGATAACTGCCAGCCGGAATGCTTCGGGTTCTATGTCGTCAATCCTGGCCACCCGCGCACGGCCTAGCTTGTTCACTTGGCGGACGATATGTGGATCACTTTCGAGCGGGCCGAGCTCAGCTACGAGTGTCTGTTCGAGTTCGCAGTTCGCGCGCATAGCTGAAATTGAGCGATGCACCAGATCTGGCTCGACTTCGATCCGGTCGAGAATGCGAGCAAGGATGTACTCATGGAGCAAATCCGCCTCGATGTCGGCATGTTCCTCACCTGTGCAGCTTGGGCATCCTTCGCACTCGACAGGTTCCGGCTCCTCGTCGGCTTGCCGGGTGGAAACAAAACACGCGGCCGCCCACATGACCTCATATCTGCTCAGCCCCAGGTCATCGGCGGTCCACAGGTCGGACTCGGCGATACCACCACCTCTGACAACTTCTGGCATCGGGAACTCGGCGCGAGTCAGGGACTCCAAGCTGACCAATGCCGGTTCCCAGTCCTGGGTACTAAGTAGCAGTGTTGCCACCGTCTCACCTGGGCGCTGCCAGAAGATGAGGTCTTCATCGTCACCATTGACGAAGTGCAGAACATGGTCCACCGAGTCGAATTCGACTCCCGACATCTCGCCTAGGTGGGTGAGGACAGACTCCCGATCGCGGTATCGCCCGACGTAGCCGCGTGCCTGGGCAACAAAGGAATTCATGGTTCCGTCATCCAGTGTCGAGTTGGGGCTGACACCGATGAAGCGCGGTCGGCGAAAGAGCCCGGAGCGACGAAGTTGCTGGGTGGCGTTTGCCCAGTACAGTCTCCTCGTATCTGGGTCGTACACCACGGCGTAGACAGGGATGTTCCCGTTAGCCTCGATTTTTCGTGATTTGTGCTGATCGGTCCGGGCGGGTTTGGGGTGGTTGTTTTCGCTGTTCGGGCAGCGTCAGCTGCCCGAACAGCGG
>NZ_JBHXMZ010000039.1:0-1282 GCF_042719915.1 Nocardia sp. NPDC058499
TGACCAGTCCCCGATAACGCGACCACCCGGTTTCAGAGTCGGTTTGTCGTGATCGGTGTTCAGTTGATGTCGCAGTCCACCGGGTGGTGGGTGTGGGTGCAGGCCGCAGCGTACTCGGCCGGGGTGCGGTAGCCCAGCGCCGAATGCCGGTGCCGGTGGTTGTGCTCGTGTTTGAAATCCGCGATCACCACCCGGGCCTCGAGCAGGCTGGTCCAGTGGTTACGGTTCAAGCACTCGACGCGCAGGCGCCGGTTGAACGATTCGACGAACCCGTTGTTCCACGGGGTGCCCGGCGGAATATACGAGATCCCGACCCGGTCTTCGCAAAACGATTGCAGTGCTGTAGAAATCATTTCCGGCCCGTTGTCCAGGCGCAGAACTTTCGGTGCTCCGTGGACGACGAACACCCGCTCGAGTTCAGCTACCAGGCGCTCGCCGGTGATCGAACGCTCGACCAGATGCAGCAGTGATTCGCGGGTGTGCTCGTCGATCATCGATGCGATCTTCACGATCCGCCCGTCGACGGTGGAATCGAACTGGAAATCCAGCGCCCACACCACCTTCGGCCCATCCGCATCCACCGCCGGCACCGAGGAGGCACCGGCGCGTTTACGCGGGTGATGCGCCCGCACCTGCAAGCCTTCTTCTCGCCAGAGCCGGTGGACTTTCTTGATGTTCATCCGCTGGCCTTCGTCGAACCGCAGCGATGCCCAAGCACGGCGGAACCCGTGACACGGGTTCTTGGCCGCATAGCTGCGCAGCCAGGCCCGCGTCCCGGCATCGGGATCTGCCGGTGTCTGCGCGGCCGGCAACCGGCGATAGGTGGACCGAGCAAGCCCAACAACCCTGCACGCGAATCGTTCCGACATGCCCATAACCTCCCCAAGCATGTCCACCGCGCGTCGCTTGGCCGCTGGGCCTAGAATTTTCCCTTCGAAATCTCGCGCAACGCGTCTTTCTCCAGCTCCGCATCGGCCAGCAGCCGCTTCAAGCGGGCGTTCTGTTCCCGCAGCTCTTTGAGTTCTTTGGCGGCGTCGGTGTCCATACCGCCGTACTGGCGGCGCCAGTTATAGAGTGTCGCCGCCGAGACTCCCAGGTCGGCGGCGATCTGCTCGCCGGTCAAGCCTTCCGCGGCCAGTTCATCGGCACGGCGCAGCTTACGCACGATGTCCTCCGCGGAATGCCGCTTGCGTCCAGCCATGGTCCCTATCGTCCCTTCTGGCCCTCACCAGGGCCAACGAGACTCTAATTCCGGCTGGTCGCATCCATGGGGAGCGGGTCA
>NZ_JBHXMZ010000040.1:0-1279 GCF_042719915.1 Nocardia sp. NPDC058499
TGAGGTGCCCCAAGATTCTCGGACAGCAGCCCAAAGTAGAATTGGGTGGCTGAATGGAGTTGTTTGTGGCACAGAAGAACTCGCGTGGGTACAGCCCGGAATTCCGGGAAACGGCCGCGCGTGAAGTGGTGGAGAAGTCACGTGCGGTCGCTGATGTCGCACGCGATTGCGGGGTGAGTGGTCAAACGATCCGGACGTGGGTCAAGAATTTCCGGGACACTCATGTCAGCGATCCGGGGTTGGAGATATCCGAGCGTGCCCGGCTGAAGGAATTGGAACGGAGGGTCCGTGAACTGGAGGAGGAGAACCGTTTCCTGGGAAAATCGGTGGCCTTCTTCGCGAAGAAGCACCGGTGACACTGAAATACGCGTTCATCGCCTCCGAAGAAGGCAATCATTCCGTGGTATCCATGTGCCGTTGGGCGAAAGTGTCCCGATCGGGCTTCTACGCATGGCGCAGCCGTGAGCCGTCGGCCACCGCGTGTCGGCGTGAAATACTGGCCGCGGAGATCCGATTCTGTTTCGACCACTCCGACGGCACCTACGGTTACCGGCGGATTCATGCCCAGCTGGCGCGCTGGGGAACGGCAGCAGATCCCGAAACGGTTCGCGTGATCATGCGTGAGCTGGGCCTGGTTCCCTGTCAGCCGCGGCCGTTCCGGCCGGCCACCACCCTCGCCGGTGACTCGACCGAGCTGCCGGACCTGGTGCAGCGGGACTTCACCGCTACCGCGCCGGCGACCAAACTCGTCGGCGACATCACCTACATCCGCACCTGGGAAGGGTGGCTGTACCTGGCGACCGTGCTCGACTGTTTTTCGAAGAAAGTCGTGGGCTACGCGATGGCCGATCATATGCGCACAGAACTTGTTGCCGATGCACTGAGGATGGCCGCTCGAAACGCTTCCCTCCGTCCGGGTGAGACCATTTTCCACAGTGATCGAGGCGCGCAATATGTTTCTACTGAATTCGCCGCCGCAACCAGCGAATTGGGTGTGCTCCGGTCCGTTGGGCGTACCGGAACATGCTTCGATAACGCGTGGGCGGAATCGTTCCATGGCACCCTGAAGAACGAGCGGGTCAACCGGACCCAGTACCCCACTCGTGAGCATGCTCGCAAAGATGTCACGGCTTATATCGAGTTGCGGTACAACCAGATCCGTCTCCACTCGGGAATTGACTACCGGACACCGAACGAAGTAGAGTCCGAGTGGTTTCAGCGGAATCAGGCAGCGTAGGAAAGACAAGAATCCGCTGTCCGAAATTCTTCCGGCCCCTCA
>NZ_JBHXMZ010000041.1:0-1276 GCF_042719915.1 Nocardia sp. NPDC058499
TTGCGTCCAGCCATGGTCCCTATCGTCCCTTCTGGCCCTCACCAGGGCCAACGAGACTCTAATTCCGGCTGGTCGCATCCATGGGGAGCGGGTCAATTCGAGCAGCTGTTGTCGCGTGCAATGTCCGGGGCTATCCGCCGACCTGTGTAGGGCTGGCTATGGAGATTAACGACGCGCTTACCGATATCGCGGACTCGTACCCCGACGTTCCACCCGCGCTGGTTGACGCTGCCCGGTCCGCTGTGGAAGCGCAGGTTCGGTGGATATGGTATCCACCGAGTGAGTCCAAACTCCACGCACAATGACGCCAGAGAGGGCGGCAGGCCAGACGACGACGCCCTCGTCGACCCACGACACATCGAATGGACCGTCGCGGATAACGCCCTTGGTGAAGTCGGCGTCTTCGAACTCGATGGAAAGCTCACCCTGCGGTGGAATCCAGTAGTCCTCGGCGTATGGCTCCAGCCACACCATGTACGGCTTGCCTGAGTAGAGATTGGACAACGTGAGCTTTGGCACGGCCGAAGCCTATGCCACTGTCGTCTGCTGGAGGTAAGGGTCCGATCACTGCATTCCCCGGCACAGTGGTCGTGGGGGCCGAGCTGTCGGGGCGGCCCCAGCCGAGCAGCACCAGGCCGCCGCCGAGCTGCAGCGGACCGCGTGAGTCCGGAAATGGCCGGGAATCGAAACACCGTCCAACCTTGGTGCCAAGTATGGGGCTCGACAGTGTTGGCGGGGTTTGTCGTGCGCGATCTACTGCGGACTGATTGCGGAACTGCACGTGTCCAGTCAGTTCGCAGCCGAACCGTCCGCGGTGCCCGTCAACTCGTCCCTTGCGGTACATCCGCGCAGCGCCGAACGTGGTTAGCTAGATTCTCTAGGGTTCCGTACGGCCAAGACGGGTATGAGCAATCTCCGGGGAGATGACATGTCGAGAATCCCGACAGGGCGGCGTGTAGCTCAAGCTGCCGTGAACGCGCTTCGTGCCTTACTCGAAGAGCATGACCACATTGTTCAAGAGATATCTGGGCAGAACGACTTTGGCGAGGATTTCTACGTCACCTTCACCGACAATGGCGAGGTTACAAGCGACACGATAAAGATCCAGGTCAAGGGCGGGAACAGCTGGCGCCGGGGCAACGGCTATGCGGTGCCGGTCGACCAGCACAGCGATACATGGGCTAACCTCCCCTGTTCGTGCAATTCCGGCACGTAGTGCCGGAATTGGCGAAAGGGTGCTCTGACCTGCGATAATCGATTTGCTTAAGACCAAAAA
>NZ_JBHXMZ010000042.1:0-1198 GCF_042719915.1 Nocardia sp. NPDC058499
TGGACCCCGAGGCACCCGCGACCATCCCGACCGAGTATGTCACCCGCCAGTCGACCCGCATCATCGCCAACGGCCACCACGACTACCGAGCGGACAGCATCAACCAGATCGGGGACTTCCCCTACCCCTTCCCGGACAGAGACAACGCAATGCTGGAATATCTGATCCGCAAGGCACAGGAGCTGGAAGATCAGGAGGGGCACCCCCGTACGTTTGGCTGGCCGTCCATGCCTGGTACGAAGGCGCTCTGCAATCCCTGGCATCAGTACCTGACTCAAAAGCCGAAACACACGAGCCCGGTGGACCGACAGGGGCCAGGTTGCAACGGACGTAACGCCCCGCCTTGAACGCGACGGAGGCACCACAGGAACAGATCAATGCGGATACGGACCCGCGATCACCAGCCATTTCCCGGCTGCCCGTACTTTGTGTGTCCTGCCGAGGAACGGAATTTACGACGAACGACCGCCAGGACGTTCAACTGATTGGAAGTTCGGCCCGGAAATTTGGCATAGTCTTGGTTATATACCTAAGAAAGAAGCAGGTCAGGCCGACCAAGTCGGCCTGACCTGCGGTTTCTGCTCCCCCAACTGGACTCGAACCAGTAACCTGCCGATTAACAGTCGGCTGCTCTGCCAATTGAGCTATAGGGGATTGCTCGGTGGTCTCGCCCGTACCGGGCTGACCGAGGTGAAACTTTAGCGTATGGGTGGGTGCGGGCCCAAATCGTGGGGTCGAGCTCACAGAACGTGGGGAAAGTGGGTGCGAGCGGGGCGGCTGCGGTGGAGTCGGATCGACAGGTGTCGGTGCGGTCGGGCAGGATGGGGCAGCACGGACTACTGGGAGGAGCTCGACCCAAGATGCTGCGGTTGATCATCGGTATCGCTGCCGGTTATGTGCTGGGCAGTAAGGCCGGGCGGGCGCGCTATGAGCAGATCAGTGCCAGTGCGCGGGCCGTCGCGGGGAGCCCGGTGACCCGCAAGCTGGTGAACGTGAGCCGGCAGCGGCTATCGGAGAAGTTGAGCACCCAACCCAAGCTCGAACCCATGGAACCGCTGGACGAGCGCACCACGGTGATGGTGCCGCACGACCAGTTGCGCAGGCGTTAGCCTCGATTTTTCGTGATTTGTGCTGATCGGTCCGGGCGGGTTTGGGGTGGTTGTTTTCGCTGTTCGGGCAGCGTCAGCTGCCCGAACAG
>NZ_JBHXMZ010000043.1:0-1120 GCF_042719915.1 Nocardia sp. NPDC058499
ATGACACCCCTTCGTGCGTGCGACGAGACGCGGTCAGCCCTTGACCGCGCCGAGCATGATTCCCTTGACGAAATAGCGTTGGAAGAGCGGGTAGATGAAGAGGATCGGGAGCACCACGAGCACCGCCACCGTCATGCGGATCGACGTCGGCGTCTGCGTGGTGGCCGCCGTGGCCAGGGCCCCCAGGTTCCCCTGAGCGTTCTGCGCCGCCTGCGCCAGGCTGCTCGCCTGGTTGGTGTACGTGTAGAGCAGGTACTGCAGGGAGTAGAGCTTCTGGTCGGTGATGTACAGCAGCGTGTCCTGGAACGAGTTCCACTGGGCCACCGCCGTGAAGATCGCCACCGTGGCCAGGATCGGCGTCATGTTCGGCAGGATGATCCGGAAGAAGACCCGGAGGGTGCCCGCCCCGTCGATCTCGGCCGCCTCCTGCAGCGAGGCGGGCATCGACTCCACGTACGTCTTGACGAGGATGATGTTGAAGGGCTGCACGATGGCCGGGAGGATGTAGACCCAGAACGAGTTCGTGAGCCCCAGCGTCTTCATCGTGACGTACATGGGGATGAGCCCCGCGCTGAAGTACATTCCACATCCGTTCTTGAGTGAACATGAAGCCGAGGAACGCCGACGCCAGCACCGTGCACGCCGTGCCGATCACGGTGCGGGCCACGGACACGATCGCGGCGGCGGACAGTCCGTCGAGCTGCAGGATCTGCGAGTAGTTCGACAGGTGGAGACCCTCGGGCCACAGGCGGACCTGACCCAGGGCGCTCATGTCGTTGGCGCTGACCGAGTTGATGATCAGGAAGTAGAACGGGTAGGCGCACAGGAGCGCGAAGAGCAGGAAGCCGGCGTAGTTGACGAGCGCGAAGGGGGCGTCCCCGCGGGTGCGCTTGAGGGCAGGGCTGGTGATCGACACGGTCTCTCTCCCCGTTCAGATGATCGACGTGCCGCGGGCGCGCTTGGCGATCGCGTTGGCCGTGACGAGGAGGACGACGGAGATGACGCTCTTCAGCATGCCCAGCGCCGTCGCCATCGACAGGCTGTTCCCGGTGATGCCGATGTTGTAGACGTACAGGTCCAGCACCTGGATGTGCTCCTTGTTGAAGGCGTTCTGGAACAC
>NZ_JBHXMZ010000044.1:0-1099 GCF_042719915.1 Nocardia sp. NPDC058499
GGACACCGAACGAAGTAGAGTCCGAGTGGTTTCAGCGGAATCAGGCAGCGTAGGAAAGACAAGAATCCGCTGTCCGAAATTCTTCCGGCCCCTCAGTTGCCGGGTTGGATGTAAAGCAGCGCAAGCCAATCCCGGAGGGTGCGGGAGAAGAGAACGTTGGCATCGACCAGCACGCTCGTACCCCGCCCAGTGACCATGACGGACATGGTACAAAGCAGGCGGGATACGAATTACGGTTGCCTGCAGGCAGTGTCGGTCCGTGGTCAGTCGTCCAGGCCGAGCTGATCCTCGAGCTCGCGCAACTGCTGGAACGCCTCTCGCTGCGCGTCGCGCTGTTTGTCTCGGTACGCGATCACGTCTTTGCTGAACAAGCGTGTATGCGAGCCGACCTTGTGCGCGGAGATCTCTCCCCGGTTGATCAGCTTCATCAAAGTCGGTCGTGAGATGCTCAGCATCTTGGCGGCGATGGTGGTCGTCACCTCGTTCGGGATGCTGCCGACAGTGACTGTGCAGCCGCGGCCGAGTAGATCGAGAACCTGGGAGACCAGAGACGTGAGTTCCGGCGGCATCTCGACGGAGCGCCCCCCGTGCAGGCCTACCGTGATGCTCTCATGCTTCCCGGTCGCCACATTGCCACGGGCCTGCTCGACCTCGGCCTTGAATGCCCGGGCCTGCTCCACGTCGTCCGAAGTGATCGACAGGACCGCCTTCTCCTCGTGAACAAGCGCATCCATGACCCGGCCTCCTCTCCGCTGTTCGCAGGTAGTACCTACGGTAGAAGATTGCACTTATAAGTGCAACGCCTGTTTGGGCGGGTCACGCAGTACCAGTGGGGTCGGGTGCCCAGGGAATAATGAAGACGGCCGGATAGTCGGGTTGGGCGGCGGCGTCGACGTAATATTCCCAGTATGGGCATCGTTCACTTGGCCGCCCTCGTCGATGCGATCCGATCGTCCTGGTCGTCCGAAACCAGCAGTGCGCCGACCGGCGGAACCGACGTGTCGGCTAGAGTCTGTTTCATAAGCTGCGGCCGGATAACCACAGGTTGATCGCGGCGACGCGGACGGTTGCCAGGTAGCGGACAGCGAGTTTGTCATAC
>NZ_JBHXMZ010000045.1:0-1049 GCF_042719915.1 Nocardia sp. NPDC058499
TAGAGCCTGTTTCATAAGCGCCCGAGTTGTGGGGCGGAACCCGTTGTCCGGGTGGAGAAGTTGGTGATGTGGCGAGGTCTCCGGTAACTGGTTGATCGACCAAGATCCAACTGAACACCGGAGACCTCGTGAACAGCGTAACGGCGAGCTGCCGTGCGGATTTGACCGATGCCCAGTGGGCGAAGCTGAAACCGCTCCTACCTGCCGGTATGAAGGCCGGTCGACCGCCGCGGTGGTCGAAACGCAGGTTGATCGACGGGATCCGGTGGCGGATCCGCACCGGCAGTCCGTGGCGTGACCTTCCGACGGTGTATGGGCCGTGGCAGACCGTGTATGGGTTGTTCCGTCGCTGGCAGCGCGATGGAACCTGGGAATCGTTGCTGACCGCGCTGCAGGCCCACGCTGATGCGGCAGGCGGGATCGAGTGGACGGTGAGCGTGGACTCCACCATCGCCCGTGCCCACCAGCACGCAGCCGGCGCGCGCCGCGACCCGCATCGTCAGGTCGAGTCGGCGGCCGGTTTGGACGTCGAACCCGCCGACCACGGTCTCGGACGGTCGCGTGGCGGGTTGTCTACGAAACTGCACCTGGCCGCCGATCAGCGCCAGCGTCCGCTGGCGCTGATCGTCACACCTGGTCAGTGGGCCGATTGCCCGCAGTTCACGGCGGTGCTCGGCGAGATCCGAGTGCCGCGACTCGGCGTGGGTGGCACCCGGTCTCGGCCGGACCGGGTCCTGGCCGATAAAGCCTATTCGTCGGCGGCGAACCGTGCTTACCTGCGAGCACGCGGGATCAAGGCGACCATCCCGATCAAGTTGGATCAGGCCGCGCATCGCGCGGCCAAAGGCGCTACCGGTGGCCGGCCGCCAGCCTTCGATCAGGGGTTGTATGCCCTGCGGCATGCCGTGGAATGCACGATCAATCGGCTCAAACAGCACCGGGCAGTCGCGACCCGGTATGACAAACTCGCTGTCCGCTACCTGGCAACCGTCCGCGTCGCCGCGATCAACCTGTGGTTATCCGGCCGCAGCTTATGAAACAGACTCTAG